>CAZUJF010000034.1:0-59971 GCA_964619955.1 uncultured Planctomycetales bacterium | reverse complement strand
CCCGGCGGGCGAGCGACACGAAATGCGACACCCCCAGCGGCGCCTCCTCGGGCAGCAGGTCGATCTGGAAGTCGCCCTGGGAGGTGGACACGAGCGCCGCCAGCCGGCTCGCGCCGTCCGCGCCCGCCGCCACCTTGAGGCTCAGCGGCCCGGATTTGACCTCTTTCTCGCCGCCCCTGTAGACCGCGGTGAGCGTCAGCGCCCCGCTGCGGAGCGCGGGAAGGCGGATCACGGTGGACAGGGACTTGCGCCCCTTCAGCGACACCCGCGCCGGGGCGATCCGCTCGGCGGCATGCGGATCCGGGCGCAGCGCGCTGAACGTGAAGGTCTTCGGTTTGCCGGGCGCCGCCTCGAAGGTGACCTCAAGGCTCAGCGAACGGTCTTCCAGCACGAGCTCCGCGACGTCGAGCGTCTTGTCCGTCGCGTTGGTGACGGTCACCTCGGCGTTCACGTCCTCGCCGATCGCGGCCTTGTCGGCGCTCAGCGTCACGGTGAGGTCCTGCGCGGCGGCCGTGCGGGCCAGGCCGAGCACGATGAAAGCGGCGGTCGCGAGTCTGGACATCCCTGTTCCTCCGATTCGGCGGTGATTCCGGAAATTAGAGCCCCTTATTTACCACAGAGCCGTGCGCCTGCCCAGACCTTTTACTTCCGTTCGGACAGGGTCACGGACTTGAGCACCACGTCCTGTTCCGGCTTGTCCTGGTGATGCCGCCCGCAGCACGGGGTGGCCCCGGGACGGTCCGCCGTCCGGTTGCACCCCTTGCACGGGGAATGGTCGCTCTTGACCTTCTCGATCGCCTTGACGACCTCCTCGCCGGAGATCACCTGGCCGAAGACGCTGTAGTTGCGGTCGAGATGCGGCACGGCGCCGAAGCAGATGAAGAACTGGGACGTCGCGCTGTTGGGGTCGTTCGTCCGGGCCATCGACACGGTCCCGAAGACGTGTTTGATCTCGCCGAATTCCGCCTGCAGCGGTTTGACGTCGGAACCCGGATCCTTGGGGGCCCCGCCCTGCATCATGAAGCCGGGGATGATCCGATGGAACAGCGTCCCCGAGTAGAAGCCGCTGCGGGCCAGCTTCATGAAATTCCGCACATGCAGCGGCGCCGCGTGCGGATACAGCTCCATCGAGATCTTTCCGTGATTCGTGTCGAGGGTGGCGATCCAGTCGCGGACGACCTGCAGGCGGATCTCATTCGACACGCTCTCGCCGAACGACCAGCGGAACCTGTAGAAACCTTCCTTGTCCTCCGGGACGTCGGCCAGCAAGCCGCCGACGTCCACGCTGCGCCCGAAGAAGCCGCCGGCCTCCAGCGTCACGCTGCGCCTCGTGATCCCCTTGGTCTTGCCCACGGGCTTCAGGACCCGGCCGTCGGGGTCGCTGATCTCCAGCCCCTCGAGGTAGGTGTCGGGCTCGTCGACCTTCGTTTCGACCGCGCCCGCATTCTCGAGCGTGAAGCGCAGCAGCATCTTTCGGCCGGGACGCAGCACTTTCTCCGCCGCGTCCAATCCGAGCCGGAGGTCCTGGGCCTCCGTCAGTCCGGCGGCCAGAAGCAGTATCAGGAGGATCTTCATTTCTTCGGATACTCGTAGAATCCGCGGCCGCTCTTCTTTCCGTGGAAGCCCGCCTGCACCATGCGCCGCAGCAGCGGCGGTGCGGCGTACTTGGGGTCGTGGAACTCGTCGAAGAGGACGTCCATGATGTAGAGCGTCGTGTCGAGGCCCACGAAATCCAGCAGCTTGACCGGGCCCATGGGCATCCCGCAGCCGAGTTCCAGCGCGGTGTCGAGATCCTCCTTGCTCGCCAGGCCCTGCTCGAGGGCGCGCACCGCCTCGCACAGATACGGCACCAGCAGGAGGTTGACGATGAAGCCCGGCGTGTCCTTCGCGGTGACGGTGGTCTTGCCGAGCGACTCCGCGAAGCGGCGGACCTCGTCGTAGGTCTCGGGCGACGTGACCTCCGGGCGCACGATCTCCACGAGTTTCATGAGCGGCACGGGGTTCATGAAGTGCAGTCCGACGCAGCGGTCCATGCGCTTCGTGACGGCGGCCATCGCGGTGATCGAGATGCTGGAGGTGTTCGAGGACAGGATCGCGGACGGCTTGCAGACCCGGTCCAGTTCCGCGAAGACCCGGCGCTTCTCCTCCAGATTCTCGACGATCGCCTCGATGACGAGGTCGCAGTCCTTGAGGTCTCCCAGCGCGGTGGTGCCGGAAAGGCGGCCCAGGGTCGCGTCCATGTCCGCCTGCGTCACCTTGCCCCGCCGCACGCCTTCGGAAAGGAAGCCGCGGATGCGCTCCAGGCCGCGCTTCAGCGCCGCGTCGTCCACTTCGCGGACGATCGTCCGATAGCCCTTCTGGGCGCAGACCTGGGCGATGCCGGCCCCCATGAGCCCGCACCCGATCACGCCGACGGTTTCGATGGCCATTCAGGGGGGAATTCTACTTCGGCCTCCGCGTCGCAACAAGGACCTCGTAGTATAGGGCCGTGAATCCCGGTCCCCGGCTGAAGGCGTCCCTCGCGCTGGCCCTGCCGCTGGCGCTGCTGGCGCTTCCCTTCCTGGCCCCGGGTCGACATTTCCCGGGGCAGGATTTCCGGGATTACTTCGGTCCCCACGCCCGCTTCGCGCGGGAGCATCTGCGGGAGACGGGGGAATTGCCCCGCTGGAATCCGCGACAGTACGCCGGGATCCCCTTCCAGGGAAGCACCCAAAACAACTTCCTGTATCCGCCGAACCTTCTGCTACTGGCGCTGCCCGAAGGGACGGCCTGGGATCTGCTCGTCTTCCTGCATCTCTCGCTGGCGGCCGCCGGCACCTACCGATTGGCCCGCTCCTACCGGCTCTCACGCGATGCCGCCGCGCTCGCCGGCATCGCGTTCGGGCTCTCCTGTCCGCTCCTGTACCGCGCCGAGGCCGGACATTTGCCCAACCTCGTTGCGGCCGCCCTCGCCCCCTGGGTCCTCTTCCGGCTTCGACGGGGCCTGCAGCGTCCCGATCTTCCCCGCTGCCTCGGGCTGGCCGTCGGCCTCTGGTTGCTGTTCGTCGGAGGGTCGCCCCAGTTCATCCTGCAGACCGGCGTCTTCGCCGGGCTGCTGCTCCTGATCGAGGGCCCGCTGACCCGTCCGACGCTGGCCTGCCTCGCCGGCGCGCTTCTCCTGGCGCTCGGAGGCGCGGCGCCGCACCTGCTGCCCGCACTCGATGCCGCCGCCGGATCCACCCGGGGCGACGCCGCGGTCCTGGAACTCATCCGCACCCATCACGACTTCGGCTTGCGGGATCTGCTCGGCGGTCTGATCGCCCCGGGAATCTGGAGCCCCGCGGCGGAAAGCTGGCTTCGGGATGAAAAGGTCGTCTATGTCGGGCTGCTGCCGCTGGTCCTCGGGGCCGCCGCCTGGGCGCGCGGACCGCGGCGCGCCGTGCTGATCTGGAGCGCCCTGCTCGGGGTCTTCCTGCTGGAAGCCTTCAGCGGCGTTTTTGGACGCCTGCTCCCGGTCTTCGGCGGCTTCCGGATCCCCGAACGGATCGTCTGGGCCGCGGCCCTCTGCGTGTCGCTCCTGGCCGCCTTCGGACTCGGCGCCGTCCGCAGCAGGCGCCTGGTCCGCGGCGCCGTCCTACTCGCCGGCGCGGATCTGCTGCTGGCGGCCGCCCTGCACCTCTCCGCGTACGGACCCGGGCAGCTCGGGCCGGAACCGTGGTACGCCCGGCATATCGGTCCCGAGCGCAGCAGCCATCGTCTGCTGGATCTCACGACGTGGAAGGCGGGCCCCGCCGGTCATGGTTTTCAGCTGCTCAAGGGCTATGGCCACCCGGTGCCCGCCGCGCTGTCGGGGGTTTATGCCGGAGCCTGGACGGAAATCCACCCGGAGGTGGAAACGCTCCCCGGTGGACGCGGCCTGCGCGATCCGGAGATCCTGCGGGATCTGAACGTGCGCTGGATCGTCGCTCCGGCGGAAGGGGATTTCCCGCCCCCCTGGACAAGAACCCGCGTCCATGAGCGGGTGCAACTCTGGGAGGACCCGACGGTCCGCGGCCCCGCCTGGTTCCTCCGGGGCTCCGGCACGCTGAACGTCCGCAGGCCGGCCGCCCACGAGATCCGGATCCAGGCGGTCACGACGGAAGGGGCGGATCTGGTCGTGAGCGAAGCCGCCTGGCCGGGGTGGCGGGTCGAGATCAACGGCACAGCGGCGCCCCTCAGGCGCCACCGGGATACCTTGATCCAGGTATCCCTGCCTGGAGGCACCGCCCTCGTAAGCCTGAGCTTCGAGCCGCCCCAGGCCGCCCTGGGACGACGGCTCGGAGCCCTCTCCCTGCTCGCCGCCTTCGGGATCCTCCTCTTCATCCGCTTCAGGTCCCGTCCCGCCCCGCCGATGAAGGTCCAGGATCCGGTATACTGATGATGGTGGCTACATCCCCCCGAGTCCTGAGCGTGGTGGTCCCCTGCTATAACGAGGCGGCCACGATCCGGCAACTCCTGTCCAAGGTGGCGGAGAGTCCCGTGGTCCGCGAAATCGTCGTCGTGGACGACTGCTCCAAGGACGGAACCCGGGAGCGCCTCCGGGAAGCGCAGGCCGCCTGGCCGGCGGGGGAACCCGCCCTCCAGATCGTGTTCCAGTCCGTCAACCGCGGCAAAGGCGCCGCGTTGCGGACGGGATTCTCGAAAGTCACGGGGGAGCTGACGATCGTCCAGGACGCGGACCTCGAATACGATCCGCGGGAATACCCGAAGCTGATCCAGCCCATCCTCGAGGGCGACGCGGACGTCGTCTACGGTTCGCGTTTCGCCGGGTACCCGCGACGGGTGCTCTACTACTGGCACTCCCTCGGCAACCGCGTGCTCACTACGCTGTCCAACATGGCGACCAACCTGAACCTGAGCGACATGGAGACCTGCTACAAGGTCTTCAAGACGGAGATCATCCAGGCGCTGCCCCTGCGTTCGGACCGTTTCGGCTTCGAGCCCGAAGTGACGGCGAAACTCGCCAAGCTCGGCTGCCGGATCTACGAGGTCCCGATCTCCTACCGCGGACGCAGTTATGCGGAAGGCAAGAAGATCGGCTGGAAGGACGGGCTGCAGGCCCTGGGGGTGATCCTCAAATACTGGCTCATCGACGATCTCGGCGTCGATCCCGGGGTGATGACCCTGCGGCTGCTTCGAAAGGCGGGCAAGTACAACCGCTGGGTCTACGAGATGCTGAAGCCGCATCTGGGAAAGGACATCCTCGAGGTGGGTTCGGGCATCGGCAACATGACGCGGTATTTCCTGGGACACGGGCACGTCACCGCCTCGGACATCAGCCCCTACTACCTGAAGGAACTCGGCCGCGCCTTCGGCGAGAACGACCGGGTCCGAGTGAGAACGCTGGACATCAGCCGGAATTCATATCCGGAGAAGGAGCTCTACGACACGATCGTGTGCCTGAATGTGCTGGAGCACATCGAGAACGACCGGGAGGCGCTCGCCAACATGCGCTCGCTCCTGCGTCCCGGCGGGCGGCTGCTGCTCTACGTGCCCGCCAATCCGCGGCTCTACTGCGAGATCGACCGCGGCGTCGGGCATTTCCGGCGTTACCTGCTGGAGGACGTGCGCGCCAAATTGCGCGAGGCGGGCTTCAAGGTGACCGAATCGCGCTACCACAACCTCATCGGCGCGCTGGGCTGGTGGATCCGCGGCAAGGTGCTGCAGCGCAAATCCATCTCGGCGACGGATGTGGGGGGCTTCGAGCTGCTCATGCCGCTCATCCGCCTGCAGGACCGGGTCCAGTCCCGCTTCGCCCTCTCGATCCTGGCGGTCGGAGAGAAGACCTGACCCTATTTCTTCGCGTCCTTCTGGTAGGACTTGAGGACCGGGAGGACCTTCTCGGCGACGGCCGTGAACTTCTCGACCGCGTCCTTGATCGACTGGGGATCCTGGGGCGTCACATTGCCTCCCCACTTGATCAGAAGGACGTCCGCACGGGCGGCGACGTCTCCGGGAATCAGGCTCTTGGCGGCGGCGTCCTTGCAGATCTGGCCGGGCCGGACCTGTTCCTTGCGGTCTTTAAGCAGCGTCTGAAGGATGGATCGCAGGCCCACGGCGAATTCCTTGAGCGGCCCGCCCTCCGTCTTGGGACCGAATCCTTTCGCGATCTTCTCCAGTTGGGTCACGTCTTTTTGCAGCTGTTCGAAGTCCATTCGTCAATCTCCTGCTTGGGTCGGCGGGCACTCTAGCAAGCCGGCGTGATGGGGTCAATGCAGGCTCTGGGGGGCCAGCGTCAACAAATTTTGGCAATCCTTTAAAGGGGCGAAGGGTTCCGGATCTTCACGCATGCATCCAACTGCAGTTCAACCATTTATGGATGACGCAATCCCATCAGTTGGCCCTTGCTTTGCTAGCTATACCAAGTATCTATAATGGGCCACTTGAAGAGGGAGCGGAGTTCATGAAGCACGCGGAGCGAGGATTCACCCTGATTGAACTGATGATCGTGATCGCGATCATCGCGGTGATCGCGGCCATCGCCATCCCGGGATTGCTGCAAAGCCAGCGGGCCTCCAACGAGCGGAGCGCATCGTCGTCGCTGAAGACGATCGCCTCCGCGGAAACGGATTTCCGCGCTAACGACCGTGACGCAAACAAGGTGAACGACTTCTGGACCTACGACGTCAAGGGCCTCTACACCCTCACTCCCTATACCACGGTGGGCACGGGGAGCATCACCGACACCCTCCGTCTGATCGACCTGGGGATGGCGGCTGCGGACAGCGCTCTCACGACCGTCACCGGCCCGCACTGCGTGGCCATCACCGCCCCCACCATAACGGCACCGAAAGCAGGCTTCTGGTACCAGGCGCTGGTCAGCGACATGCGGGATACGCCGGAATCCTACCTGACGAACACCCAAGGAACCGCGATCGACGGAAGTCCTGTGTCCGCCGCCGCCTACCATCTGACCAAGTTCGGTTTCATTGCGTATCCTGATGCGATGACCACCGGGCGATTTGCATACATCCTGTGTGAGAACAACACCGTCCTTCGTAGCGCCTTGACGGCTTCCATCAAAGCTTCAGCAGGCAGTCCGCCCGGACTCCTGGCCACCCCCTTCAACGTATTGCCCAATGAGACCACCATGAAGGCGGCCTGGGGGAAATTGGACTAGATATGACGTTTTTTGTCAGCCCCTCTGAGTCTGAGGACAGAAATTGTCAGGTGACACAGGGTACCTTTTATTTTAACCTGTACAGACCTACAAGCTTGAGCTCCAGCGCTTTAGACTCGCCCTCAATTGACTTATGGCATCACGTTTGCTATAGTTTATGCAGGAATATTAATTGCCGAAGGAAAGGGGGTGGGTTGGCGGCCTGAAGGGCGTGTCTTGAGCGAAATATTCGTGTGGTTTGTGTCTCTGGAAAACCCGCAACTGTGGAGAAACCTATGTTGAAAGCCAAGAAAAAGGGCTTTACGCTGATCGAACTGATGATCGTGATCGCGATCATCGCCATCATCGCCGCGATCGCCATCCCGGGCCTGCTGCAGAGTCAGCGCGCCTCCAACGAGCGCAGCGCGTCGGCCTCCCTGAAGACCCTGGCCTCGGCGGAAGCCGACTTCCGGGCGAACGACCGCGATGCCAACAAGGTAAACGACTTCTGGACGTTCAACGTCAAGAGCCTCTATACGATGGTGCCCGAATCCGGAGCCCCGGTCACCGCCGCGAACACCATCCGTCTGATCGAATTGAGCGTGGCTTCGGCCGACTCTGCCGCACAGGGAACCGACGGGAATAACAGCGTTTCCATCACCAGTCTCGCTGTGGTTGCCGCAAAAGCCGGATTCTGGTATCAGTCCCTCCGCAGCGACCAGAGCGGTACGCCCGAAACGTACCTGGTGGACACGCTGGGCACCGACAGCGCAGGTGCTGCAATTGGCGCCGTTGCATATCACACTTCGAAGTTCGGCTTCCTGGCCTACCCGGATTCCATGTCCTCGGGTCGCTTCGCGTACATGCTGAACGAGGGTAACTCGATCATTCGGCGGGCCCTGACGGGAAGCATCCGGGGTGCCGGTACGACTCCCGCCGTGGTCGCGTCCATGGCTGAGTTCATCGATTTCCCGAACGAGACCACCCAGAAGAACGCCTGGGGCAAGATGGACTAAGTCCATCCGCAAGGAACTCTGCACACCCCCCGGGGAAACCCGGGGGGTGTTTCATTTTAAAGCGCCGGATCGGAGTGGAACCGGAGGGGGATTCCCGGGTTACGGCCCGCAGAGCAGGTCGCAGAGGCTGCGCACCACGATGTCCTGGCGACCGAGGGCGTTCGCCTGGGAGGGGCTCAGCTGCAGCCGGGATTCCCGCGCCACCGCGAAGTGCGTCAGCGAACGCAGGTACCACTGCACCACCTGCACCGACTTCGAGCGGTCCGCCTTCTCGCGCGTCCCGAAGTCGGCGTCCCGAATGCCCTCCTCCAGATGCGTCTGGAAGGACATCTCGCAGAATTTCCGCGCCTCCGGCGTCGCCTCCGGCGGCTCGCCCCGCCGGGCCGCCATCGACTTCAGCAGCAGCCCCCGCACTTCGCCCTGGAAATACGTCCGGGCCTCGGGGGTGAGCCCCTTCAGGTCCGCCATCTTGTCCAGAGCCTCCGCGAGCTTCTGGAACATCTCGGCCCGCTGGTCCGAGACGGCGTAATCGGCGAAATAGGCCGCCCCCATCAGCAGCGTCAGCTTCCGGAGCGGCGGCCCGATCGGGCCGGAGGCCTCCGTCGGCAGCGCCGCGGCTTCCGTCGCCCGTTCCCCCAATGACCGTGCGAGCTTCGCGGCCGCCTCCCGCTTCAGGGCGTCCGGCGCGGGCTGGGAGAGGATCCCGACCTGCGCCTCCGCCGCACGGATCTGAAGCTCCGCGGCGTCCGGCACCCCCGCGGTCCGCAGACGCTCACAGAGATCGGCCCTCGCCCGCAGGCCCTCCGGGTCGTCGCGGACTTCGAGGGCGGCGAGCCGCTTCCTCAGGTCCCCGGTCCCCGCCTGCTCGGGAGGCTCGGGAACCGCCTCCTCCGATCCGGCGCAGGCGGCCAGCGCCAGACACAGCAGGGCCGGCCAAACCCGGACGGCGCCGCGTTCGAACCCTCGCATGGCGGTTTACGGCTTGGAGGGCTCCTCGCCCTCCAGACGGCTGACCTTCAGCTTCAGCACCTTCTTCGTGGCGTCCGTGATCTTGACGGCGTCGCCGATGCGGTACCCCACGACCCAGACGATGTTGGCCCCGTCCGTGACGATGGGGACCCGGTCCCGCACCGGCTTCGGCACCTTGTTGTCGATGAAGAACTTCTTCAGCTTCGTCGTCCCGCGCGACCCCAGCGGCACGAAATGATCGCCGCCCTTGCGGAGACGCACGGACAGCGGCCCCTGGAGCTTCTCGAAATCGACGATCTCCTCGGTGTAGTCCTTGTTCTTGATGTAGTCCTTGAGGCCGACGATCTTCCCCTCCTGCATCTCGACGTCGATCTGCAGGTTGAGCTTCGGGATGAGGGTGCGGCCGGGCACCTTGATCTTGCGGTGGGCGAACTTGATCGGCGGCGGCGGGGCCTGGGGCCGCGCGATCTTGAGGATGTAGCCCTCCCGCCGGGCCTCCAGGCCGCGGGGAAGCCGGATGGCCTTCTGGAAGGCCTGCTCCCCGCAGAGGGAGATGATCTCGAGGTAATGCTCGAAGTTGAGCTGGGGGACGCGGCCGAGCACGGTCTTCACGGCGCGGTCGATGATGAGCGTCTGGATGGCCGGGGGCAGCTTGCCGAACTCCTCCACGGAGAGGCAGACCTCCCCCTCCTTGGAGATCATCTTGGTGTTCTCGTAGACCTCGTTCGCGATCTCCCGCAGCAGCAGGTAGAACGAGCCCGCGGTCTGGCCGAGCTTGACGAGGGCCATCTTCGCGCGCGGGTTGAAATCCGCCTCGATCATCGGCAGCAGCTTGTGCCGGATCTTGTTCCGGGTGATGGACGTGTCGTAGTTGCTCAGGTCCGTCTTGTACGGGATCCCCTTCTCCCGCAGATAGGCCTCGATCTCGTAGCGCTCGATCTCGATGAGCGGACGCACGATGAAGAGGTCGTGTTTCTTGGACACCACCCGGATGGGCGCCATCCCCTTGAGGCCGCGGAGCCCGGTCCCGCGCAGGATGCGGTGCAGGATGGTTTCCGACTGGTCGTCCAGGCTGTGGGCCATCGCGATTTTCTGGGCGCCGATCTCGATGGCCTTGAGTTCGAGGAAGTCGTGGCGCAGCTCGCGCCCCGCCTCCTCCATCGTCATCTTCTCGGATTTCTGGTGCGCCTTGACGTCGACCTTGGTGGCGTGGAAGGGCAGCTTGAGCTTGCCGGCGAGCTCCCGGACGAATTCCTCGTCGTCGTCGCAGGCCTTGCCGCGGACGCCGTGATTGACGTGGGCGATCTGGATCTTCCAGTTCAGCTGCTGGACCTCGTTGAGGTCCTTGAGGATGTGCAGCATCGCGACGGAATCGGGCCCCCCGCTCACGGCGCACAACACGGTCTCGCCCTGACGGATCAGGTCGTATCCCTCGATCGTCAGGTACACCTTCTTGAGGATGTTCACCAGGGTTGCTCGCCTCCAAGGGAAGTATATCGCACGCCCGGGGGATTATAGGCCCCGCCCGCCCCCGCACAAGGGAAAGGCCCCGTCAAAAACAGCCCGTCTGTTTTCCCGTGTCCCGGGACACGGGAAAACAGACGGGCTACTTTTGACGGGGGGACTTGATATGGGAGAACCAGGGGGATTGGGAGCGGTCGTACAGCAGCTTCCCGTTCACGAAGGTCAGATCCACCCAGGTCCGGTAGTCGAAGGGGTCCCCGTCCAGCACCACCAGATCCGCATCCTTCCCCTCCTCGATCGAGCCGATCCGGTGCTCCACCCCGAGCAGGCGCGCCGCATCCAGCGTGATCGCCCGCAGCGCCGTCTCCTCGTCCAGGCCGCCCCGGATCGCGAACGCCGCCTCCAGCGGCAGCGACATCAGATCGCGCCCCGCCAGCCCGCCCGTTCCGACCGACGCGGCCGTGGGAATGATCGCAAACCGCACCCCCGCCTTGCGCAGGATCGCCGCCTGCTCGATGGAGGAGCCGGCCGGTCCCGTCGCCCCCTTGGGCGCGTGCTCCTTCTCCCGCACCGCGAACACCGCCTCGATCCCCGCACGCCCCATCCGCTCCGCCTGCGTCCACCCCTCCACCAGACCCGTCACCACCAGCCGGAAACGGAATTCGTCCGCCAGCTCCGCCGCCTTCCGGATCGCGGCTCCCGATGCCGCCGCCAGACGCGCCGGCAGCTCCCCCTTCAGAAGCCGCACGTAGGATTCCTGCAGCCCCGCGGTCCGCGGCGGCGTCTCCCCGGGCTTCAGCGCGTTCTCCGCGCGCCGGCGTTCGAAGTCGCGCTCCTTCTCCAGATGCGCCCGCGCCTTCAGGAAGTTCTCCCGGATCTCGTAGCGTTCCGCGGCGCCCCCCTCCGTCCAGGAGGCCAGGGACACCGCCGCCGGCTCCAGCAGCACCGTCCCGTCCAGGCTCCCGTACGTCAGCTTCACGACCGCCGCCGGACCCGCCGCGGGCGCCCCGCCCCCGAAGAAACCGCCGCCTCCCCCCGCTTCCAGATAGACCGTCGTCACGCCCCCCGCGAGCGCCATCAGCACCGACTCGTGAAAGGGATCGAAGGAGTCCGCGATCTTTCCTCCGGACGACGCCGCCCCGATCCCCCGCGCCTGCGCCGCCACGAAGCCCGGCAGCACCCGGCGCCCCGTCACGTCGAAGCGCCGGGCCCCCTCGGGGATCTCGATCCCGACGCCCACCTTGAGGATCTTCCCGTCCTGGATGAGGATCGTCGCGCCCTTCAGAACCCCGCGGGACACCGTCTCCACGTCGCCGCCGATGAGGGCGCTGAACACCGCCTTCGCCGCCGGCGCCGCCTCCTTCTTCGGTGGCTCCTGCAGGAGGAGACAGACCAGGCCCAGCCACCCGATCATCGATCCACCTTCCGTCCCTGGATCATCACCCAGACCGGTCTCGACGGCACGTCCAGCGGATCCCGGTCGTAGAGCGCCAGATCCGCATCCTTCCCCGCTTCCAGGGACCCGACCCGCGACTCGATCCCCAGGAACTGCGCCGGAAGGATCGTCAGCGCGCGCAGCGCCTCCTCCCGGGGAAAACCCAGCTTCACCAGCTCCGCCACCCGGAAGCGGTGGCCTTCCAGAGCATCCACCCCGTCCCCCAGCGGCGCGAACGCCACCTGGACGCCCGCCCGGTGCAGCTCCCCCGCGGTGTTCACGCGGTCCCTCGTGTAGACGATCTGCCCCGTCAGCGGACGCAGGATCACCCGCGCCTTCCGCGATCCCAGCTCCGCCGCCAGCTTCCACAACTCCGGCGGACCGGCGTACACGAGGCGCAGCTTTCCCGCTTCCGGGATCCCTTCCAGCAGCCTCCAGAAATGCAGCAGCTCCCCGGGGCCCCCGACCTCGACCAGCAGCGGCAGCTCCCCCTTGAGCACCTTGATCAGGACCGCGTCCCGCTCCTCGGGCTTCTTCTTGTCGTCCGCGCCCGCCTTCCGGGCCGCCTCCAGCGCCTGCTTGAACGCGTCTTTCGTCGACGTGGACGCCTGCATCCCGAAGCGCAGCAACAGCCCCGGCTCCAGCAGCAGCGACTCCCGCGTGCCCCCCGTGGGCTTCAGCAGCGCCGCCTGGCCGGACCACGCCGTCGCGGCCGTCTGCACCGCGAACGACGTCACCCCGCTCCGCGCCGCCGCTTCCAGGGCTTCCGAGTCGGGATGGATCTCGTCGGCCGCCTGGTGCTGCGGAGCCCCCGCGCCGCCGGATCCCGACGTGCCGAGCCGCGACAACGGGTGCAGCATCCCGGGAAACAGCGTCTTCCCCGCCGCATCGATCAGCGTCGCCCCCGCCGGCACCTTCACGTCCGGCCCCAGCTCCGCGATCTTGCCGTCGCGGATCAGCAGGGTCCCCTTCGGGATCTCCCCGCGGGTCACCGTGAGGATTCGGGCGTTCACGATGGCGGTTTCGTCCGCCCCCAGCAGCAGCCACGCGAGCAGCAGGCTCACCAGCCACCCCCGAAGGTCACCCGGCGGCCCTGGCGCTCGTCGTAAACCACCTTGCCGCGGATCATCGTCAGCAGCGGGCGGTTCCGGACGTCCAGCGGATTGCCGCTCCAGATCACGAGATCCGCGTCCTTGCCCGGCTCCAGCGAGCCCTTGCGATCCGAGATCAGGACCGCCTTGGCGGGCTCGATCGTGACCCCCCTCAGGGCCGTCTCCTCCGGCAGCCCGAGACGCACCGCCATCGCGGCCTGGACGATCAGCTCCTCCTCCGAAACCACGGGCGAATCCGTGTTGAGGGAGAGGCGCTCGACCCCGGCCTCGAAGTACTTCGCCGCGATGCCGTCGCAGCGCCCCTCGTAGACCATGATCGTCCAGTCGTACTGGCGCGGCCCGATGTTCGCCGGCAGCCCGCGCTTCGCGATCTCGGCCGCCGCCTTGTAGCCCCCGAACTCCCCGTGGGAGACGATGCAGGGCAGGCCGAATTCGTCGTGGAACATCCGCACGGTCCCCATCACGTCCCGCGCATCCGCCGTGTGGATGATCACGGGCCATTTCTTCTGGAAAAGCCCGCGCATGAGTTCGAGATCCGGACGCGGACGCGGCGCCGGCCGGGATCCCCCCGCCTCGTTCGCGGACTTCGCCTCGTGGTAGACCTTCGCCTCCTGAAGCACGCGGCGGAGCCCCCACCACATGCCCATGCGGGACTGCCCCAGATCCCCGCCTCCCCGTTCGGGATTCCACGCCTGCGCGACCTTCATCGCGCCGGGAAAACGCACGATCAGGTCCTCGATGGTCCGGCCGCCCGCCGTATGCATCAGCGTGCCGAACCCGGAGAGATTCGTCCCGCTCCCGGGGATGTACAGCACCGTCGTCACGCCCCCCGCCACCGCGTCCTTCAGCAGTTCGCTGTCCGGATCGATGGTCGCCCGCGTGCTCAATTCCGGATTCGCCGGATGGACCATCTCGTTGATGTCGCGCAGCGTGCCGCCGATGTGGCAGTGCAGGTCGATCAGGCCCGGCGTGATCCACGCCGTCGGGAAGTCCAGGACCTCCGCCCCGGCGGGGATCTCCGCCTCGCCGACCGAGCGGATCCTGCCGTTCTCCACCAGGACCACGGCCCGCTCCGGTTTGTCCGCCGCCGCCGTGAAGATCTTCCCGGCGCGGACGGCGACGACCCTCGGGGCTTCCTGCGGAGGAATCCCGGCGGCGAGCATCCAGGACGCGAGCACGAGCGGATTCATCTGGCCTCGAAGACCGTCTTGCCGTCGATCATCACCCGGCGCACCCGGCTGGTCGGGGAGAAGGGGTCGCCCGTCCAGAACACGAGATCGGCGTCCCGGCCGCGCTCGATCGATCCCAGGCGCGCCTCCATCCTCAGCAGGCGCGACGGACCGACCGTCAGCGCCTTCAGGACGTCGAAGGGGTCCATGCCCTGGCGGACGGCGAAGGCCGCCGTCAGGGGGAGCCGCCGCGTCGCGCTCACCCCGCCGGAGCCGAAGGCCAGGAGCATCCCCTGCGCCGCCAGCGCCTCCGGCACGTTCACCCGCGCCCCGTGCTCCTCCTTCAGGAACTCGGGCCCCAGCACCACGCCGCTGATCCGGTCCCTCACCCCTCCGGCGGCGGGAAGCGACTCCTCCGCCCCCGTCACGATCAGATCCAGGTCGAAGTCCTGGCGGAACACCTTCACCGCGGCGTCCAGCGCGGGCACGTCGCGCGCCACCACCAGCGCCGGGATCTCCTTCAGGAAGAGCTGCCGGAACGGTTCCAGCGACTCGTCCCGGACCGGCTCCTTGGGCGGCGCCGCCGCTTTCGCCGCGGGCGGAGGCTCCCGGCGCGCCTCGAGCACGCCCTTGAACTCCCCGCGTTTCCAGAAGCCTTTCACATGATCCGGTCCCAGGAGTTTGGCCAGCACCTCGAAGGGCTGCCCCGCCGAGCTGCCGCTGAGCTTCAGTTCGTTCTGCTCGAAGACGCCCTCCAGGGCTTCGGCCTTCCCGGCCGTGAACGGGCCCTGGATCGTGCCCTTGACCCGGCCCGTCTCCAGCTTGAGTTCCGCGACGAACTCCTGACGCCCCCCTTCGCCGCCGTCCACGGTCCCCTTCCAGGTTCCGCTGACGGCGTCCGCGGCGCGCTCCGGAGGCTTGACCGCGGCGGCCTCCCGCTTCGCGCGTTCGTAGGCGTCCGCGTCGTCCACGTACTTGCGACCCCGCTTCACCGCGTCCCGGAGGGCCTGCGTCCCCGCCGCGCCGCCCTTCGCGCTGAACTTGAGCGCCGCCGTTTCCCGCAGGACCGTGACCTTGTCCTTCGAAAGCTTGAGCAGGCTGCAGGGCCCGTCGTTCTCGGGACTCAGCAGGATCGCCGTCACCCCCGCCGCCGCGGCCGCGGCGAAGACGGGATCCGCCGCATCGATCCAGCGCGACGGCGGCACCGGCGCCGAGCCGGGAACCGCCGAGATCCGGGGGCGCTGCCGCGCCAGTTCCGTCTCCTCGACGTGGAAGCCGAGATGGGATGCCGCATCGATGAAGCCCGGCACGATCGTCATCCCCGCGGCCTCGATGAGCGTCGCGCCCGGGGGCAGCGGGCGGTCGCGCCCCACGTAGCTGATGCGGCCGTCCTCGACCAGGATCAGCCCGTCGACGACGGGCCCCTGCGTGACCGTGACGGCCCGCCCTCCGCGGATCGCGATCACCGGCTTGGAACGCCGGCCCGCATCGCGCAGGCTGCGGAAGGTCTGGATGTCCGACGCCTTGCGCTGGAAGACGAAGTCGCCGCCGATCATGACCCGGCGAACCTCCGTGTGCGGGGCGAACGGATCCGCGCTGAGGAAGACGAGGTCCGCATCCCGCCCCGGACGCAGGCTTCCCACGCGATCGGAGATCCCCAGGATCTCGGCGGGCACCCTCGTGACGGCGGCGAGCGCCTCCTGCTCGGACAGCCCGTGCCGCACGGCCGCCGCGGCCACGAACAGCAGGTCCCTCAGGTCCCCGTCGCGGGCGGCCTGCAGCGCCACCGCGACGCCCGCCTTCACCAGGACCGCCGCCCCCTCCGGGGCCCCTGCGGGGAACAGTCCCGGACGCGTCTCGTCGTCGAGGTCGCGCCGCCCCGGGACGGCCCCGGAATTCAGGATCACGGGAATCTTGCGTTGCGCCAGGAACTCCGCCACCCGGGGCGCCTCCTCGGCATCCACCAGCACCAGCGGCAGCCCGACCTCCTGGGCGAAGAGGGCCGCCTTGACGAGATCGTCCTCGCCGTGCGCCTGGATATAGAGGGGTTGCTTGAGCGCGCGCAGGGCGGCGGCCGAGGCCCGCAGGGCGGCGAATTCGCCCATCCGCGACGAGGGGTACTGCCGCCGCACCGGCTTGATCGGATGCTCCGCGGAGGCCGGGATCGGGGGCGAGTACAGCGACGGCGGGTTTTTCGGCGTCTCCCCCAGCGTCACCCGGAGGCCCGACCGCTCCCGCAGCACCCTCGCCTCGGGGAGGCGCCCGGCCGTCTTGACCACCGCCCCCTGGCCCGACACGAGCCGGCGGGATCCGGGGGAGAGGCCGACCGTCGTCACTCCGCCCGCGAGCAGCCGCCAGGCCGGCGTGTAGAAATCGAACCCGTCGATCGCGAGGATCTCCGGGGCCACGGTTTCATCCGCGTCCCTTCCGTCGTCCGCCAGCGCCGTGAACGCGTCGATCAGGCCGGGGATCACCGTCTCCCCCTCGGCCTCGATCAGCGTCGCCCCGGCGGGGATCTCCCCGTAGGGACGCAGCGCCACGATGCGCCCGTCCTCGATCACGATCATGCCGCGCTCGAGGACCTCGCCCGTTCCGGTATGGATCCGTCCGGTGCGGACCACCGTGAGGGCCCGCGGCGCCGACGCCGCCGCGAGCAGGGCGAGCAGGACCAGGCCGCCGAAGCGTCTCATCAACGTCCCTTTCCTCCGAACAGGCGCTTCAGACGCTCGTCCTTGGCGCGTTCGTAAACCACCCGTCCGTCGATGATCACCACGTCCACCCAGGTCTGGGCGTCGAGCGGATCCCCGCTGAGCAGCAGGACGGTCGCATCCTTGCCTTTCTCGAGCGAGCCCAGTCGCGCGCCGAGACCGAGCATTTCCGCGGGCCACAGCGTCGCCGCCTTCAGGGCGCTCTCGCGGGGCACGCCCTGGCGGACGGCCAGCGCCGCCTGGTGCCACAGCTGGCTGCTGCCGAAGACGGAGCCGTCTGTCTGCAGGGCGATCTTGATCCCCGGGCGCACCAGGGGTTTCACGCCCTCCCTCAGGACCTCCTCATGACGCTCCTCGTCGCTCTCCCAGTATTCGAGGGTCGGGTCCAGGACCACGTCGACGTTCCGGCGGGCAAGCTCCTCGGCCGCGCGCCAGCCGTCCCGTCCGAGCACCAGTCTGGCCTTGAGCCCGTGCGCGGCGGCCAGGTCCAGGGCGCGGTGGGTGTCGGAGGCCGTCGGGCAGTAGATGAAGACCGGAAGCTGCCCCTTGAGGGCCCGGAAGAGCGGCTCGCGCCGGGGGTCCGGCTCCGCGTCCTTCTTGTCCGCCGCGGCCTTCGCCGCCTCGGCCGCCTCCCGCCATTCGCGCCGCAGCGCCGCCATGTGCGCCATCCGGCTCATGCCGGGACGCGGCTTGAGCGAAATCTTGAGCGCCACGTTGCGCGCGACGATCATCGACTCCGTCGTCACGCCCACGGGCCGCACCACGCAGCTCTGTCCGCCGATCAGCGTTTCGTTCCCCGGATGGATGCCCAGCGTGGTGATCCCCTGCCGCAGCGCCTCCTGGAAGGCGGGGTCCACCGGATTGATGGCGTCGAAGGTCGAGACGAAGGGGACGCTGGGGATCCGCTCGTTGGGCCGGTCCAGGCCCCTGAAGCTGTGGGCCTCGACGAAGCCCGGCATCACGACCTTCTTCGCGCCGTCGATCACCCGCGCATCCCAGGGAACCTCGACGTCCCGGCCCAGCGCCTCGATCTTGCCCCGTCGAAGGACGAGCGTGCCCGTCTCGAGATCCGGGCCGCTGACGGGGATGAGACGGGCGCCCTTGATCACGAGCGGGGCGTCCTCTCCCGCCTGGACGGGAAGCAGCGCCAGCAGCAGCAGGAGTGCCGT
Organism: uncultured Planctomycetales bacterium; assembly: GCA_964619955.1. GTDB lineage: Bacteria > Planctomycetota > MHYJ01 > MHYJ01 > JACPRB01 > JACQFK01. Next base: position 41,812 of record CAZUJF010000034.1, on the reverse strand, counting down.
CGTCATCGGATCTTCCCCTTCCCGGCCACCCAGACTCCGTCGATCATGACACGCTCCACGCTCACCGTCGGGTCGAAAGGGTCCCCGGAGCAGACCGCAAGGTCCGCGTCCTTGCCCGCCTCGAGACTGCCGATGCGGGCGCCCAGTCCGAGGATCCCGGCGGGCACGAGCGTGACCGCCTTGAGGGCTTCGTCCCGGCTCGCCCCGTGTTTCATCGTCATCGCGGCGGTGATCCGGAGATCGGAACCGTCGGCGGGAAGCAGGCCCGTCGTCACGCCCGCCCGCAGCAGCACGACGAAGGCGTCCAGGCGGGGCTCCCCGGCCCCGGCCCTGAGGGCGGGGCGGAGCAGCACCGGCACCTTCGCGGCCGCCAGTTCGGCCGCCCGCCTCCAGGCCTCGCCCGCCTCCTCGATCACGATGTTCAGCTTCAATTCCCGCGCCAGATCCAGCGCGGATTCCACGTCCGCCGCCTCCGAAGCCGCGATGCGCAGGGGCAGCCTTCCCTCGAGCACGCGGGTCAGCGGATCGCCGCCCGCGCCGCGCCCTTCCCGGGCGTCCTCGAACGCCTTCCGGAACTCCCAGACGACGCCCATGCGGGTCGTCGGCCGACGGGCGAAAAACGTCGCCGGAACGCCCCTCGGCGGAAAGTTTCCCGCGGAGGGGCCGCTCCCGAGCGCGGCCTTCAACGCCGCCTCCGGGACCAGCACCCGACCGCCGGTCTTGAACAGCGCCGCCAGGCCGCCGATGACGTTGCGGTTCCCGGGGGCGACGAACACCGTCGTCACCCCGCGCTCCCGCGCATGCCGGAACTCGGGATGTCCCGGATCCACGGCGTCGAGGATGCGAAGACCGGGCGTGATCTCCGCGCTGTCTTCGTTGGACGGCCCCGACACGCCCGTCGTCCCGGCCGCCTCGACGAGGCCCGGGATCACCCAGCGGCCCGCGAGATCCTCCACGCGCGCGCCCTCGGGAATCCGCCGCCCCTCCTCCACGGAGAGGATCCTCCCCTGATGGATCACGATCGTGCCGGGGTCGAAGACCCGCCCGGTTCCGTCCAGGATCCTCGCCCCGGCGAGCGCGATCGGAGGCTCCGCCTGCAGGAGGCCCAGCATCAGCGCGAGGACGATCATGGACGCCCTCCCCGCCGGTACGTGATCGCGCCCTCGATGAGCACCAGCTCGACCGCGCTCGACAGACACAGGGGGTCGCCGCTCCAGACGACGAGGTCCGCCCCGCGCCCGGCCTCCAGTTTCCCGAACTCCGCCTCGAGTCCCAGCAATCCGGCCGGAACGCCGGTCAGGGCCTGGAGGGCGGCTTCGCGGGGCATGCCGTACTGGACCGCCAGCGCGGCGCTGACCCTGAGCGCGGCTTCCGGGGCCCGCGGGGCGTCGCTCACGAACGCCACCCGCACGCCCGCGCGCGCCAGACGCCCGGGGGCCTCGTAGCGCTCCCGGCTGTCGCCGGGCTGCAAGGCGCGCAAGGCCACCGGGACCCGGGCGTCGACGATCAGGTCCAGACACCCTTTCGAGGATCCCGGATGGAGCAGCACCGGGTGAAGCTCCAGCTCGCGCGCAAGGGACAGAACGCTCCCGATCTCCGCGCGGTCCGGAGCGTGCACGAAGAGCGGCAGCGAGCACAGGTCTTTCTCCCGCAGGGCCGCCCGGAGCAGCGCGGCGGCGCCCGCGCGGGTCGTGGGCTCCCGGTCCCGGCGGAAGGCCTCGGGGCCCATCGAGAGCTTGTACGCGACGACGTCCTTGTGGAGGGCGCGGTCGTAGCGCGCCCCGTTGAGGCGCATCGTCCCCATCCGGCCGCCCAGCACGTTCCCCTCGCCCGGAGCGAGGGCCACGAGCGTCACCCCCGAAGCCAGCGCCGCCTGCACGTCGGGGTGCCGGCTCGAGAACGCCTCGACCGCCTTGACCTGGGGCGTCAGCGCCTCGGTGGATTCCTCGATCTCGAAGGCGCTTCCGAGATGGGAATGGGCGTCGATGAATCCGGGGAGCAGCCAGGCCCCCTTCGGCACGTCGATGACGCGGGCGCCCGGCGGGATTTCGAAGGACCCGCCGAGCTTCTTCACGCGCCCGCCTTCGATCCACACGGAACCGTTCTCGTGATCCGCCCCGCCCAGGGTGACGATGCGGGCCCCGCGCAGGACGAGGACGCCCTCCTGCTCCCCGCCGGACAGCAGGCCCAGGACGGCGATGAGGAGCGTCATTCCTTCCTCAGGAAAACCGTCTCCCCTCCGACCAGCACCCGCTCGACCCGGGTGCCCGCTTCGAAGGGATCCCCGCTCAGGACCACGAGATCGGCCCGGCGGCCCGCCTCGATGCAGCCGACCTCCTTCTCCACGCCGAGCGCCCGGGCGGCGTTCCACGTGACGGCCGCCAGCGCGTGCTCGCGGGACAACCCGCCCGCCGCCGCCAGCGCCGCGTATTCCGCCATGAAGCGGGAGGGGCTGCCGCCCCCCGCCGGGGAATCCAGGAAGGATCCGATCGCCACGCGGACGCCGGCCTTGGACAGGTCCGCGGCGAGGCCGGGGTCATGCCGGATCCGGTCCACGTCCGGGGCGCCGTAGCGCAGAGCCGGAGCGGCGAGCACGGGAATCCCCGCCTTGGCGAGGAGGGCGGCGAGCGGCCCGCTTTCGGTGCCGCCCTCGATCACGAGACGGAGCTTGAAGTCCTCGGCCAGTTTCAGCACGCCGCGGAGCGCATCCGCGGCATGCACTTCGATCCGGACCGGAAGCGCCGCCTGGGCGTCGAGCGCGCGGGCGACCCGCTCCAGCCGGGCGTCCGTCTTCGGTTTCGCCGGCTCCGCCGCCTTCGCCTCCCCTTTGCCGGTCTCCGGGGTCTTCTTCTTCTCCGCGAACTCGGCGAGCTCCTTGCGGTATTTCGCCCAGGTCTCGGCGTACTGGCGTCCGGATTCGAAGAGCCGGCGCAGCTGGGCCACGGCGTCGTGCCGCTGGGCCGGGCTCGAGGTTTCCCCCCCCGGCACCGCCAGGCAGAGGGCCGCCTCCTTCTGGAGCACGCTGCGGGTCTCGTCGAGCCGGAGCACGGCCCCGAGGCCGCCGACGGCCCCCCCGCCGCCCGGCAGGAGGAAGACGCAGGTCACCCCGCGTTCGCGCACCTCGCGCCAGCGTTCGTCGTAGCGGTCGAGCGCATCCAGCACGTCCAGGTCGGCCGCGCCGGGCCCCTGCTCGCCGGGTTCCACGAGCAGCCGGGAGGCGGCGTCGATGAGACCGGGGATCAGGACCTTGCCGCTGAGATCCAGCGTTGCGGCCCCCGGGGGCGGCACGGCCTCCCTGCCCACGGCGCTGATGCGGCCGTTGCCGAGGACCACGAGGGCGCCGTCCAGGGGCGGACCCGAGACCGGGAAGACTTTGGCGCCTCGAAGAACGAGGATCTTGGGAGGAGCTTCCGGCGGCGCCGCCTGGAGACAGGGCGCCAGCACGGCCAGAAGGGCGAGGAGACCCATCAAATCGATTCCCTACCCGGAAACCACCCCGAGAAGCCCCCTCGCTCTGGCAGGCCAAAAAAACTGTAACCGGACGGGCGGGAGGCGTCAACCCGTATATCGGCAGGTTGTACGGAAGGACTACTCCCGGAGTTTGATGCGGGGCACCGTGGCCTCGCGCAGGGGCGGAGGGGCCGCCTCCTCGAGGGCGCGGTGGAGCGAGCCGCTCATGCGGCGGAGGAACTTCTTCAGGTCCAGGCCCCAGTAGACGGCCGGATACTTTTCGAATTTGTCGAGCGCCGCCCGGTAGCGCGAGCGGACGCCGTTCAGATTCCCCCGGCGATAATGCAGCAGCGCGACGGCGCAGAGGATCAGGCCTTGCAGGAAGTCCTTCTCCTCCCCGAAGCGCTCCAGCCAGAGCGACTCCCAGGCATCGTGAGCGGCGTAGAAATCGCGCGCATTGAAGAACGCGATGCCTTCGAGGTATCGGGGATCAAACACCATGGGGGTCGGGTTCGGCCGGCCGCCAGGCGGCGCCGCCCAGAAGGAGGAGCCCCAGGAGCAGTTTGGCTCCGCTGAGACGCACGGAGGTCCGATGCAGCGCGTCGAAGCGGGCCTTGGAAGGGTCCCCGTCCGGCAGGGCGTCGAAGTTTCCGACTCTGGAGCGCTCCGACACGACCGCCGGATGCACGCCGAAAGCGGTCAGACAGGCCAGCACCGCCAGGACCGCGCTCAGCGCCAGGCTGAGCCAGGGCCGCCGGCGTTTCGAGCGCAGCGTGAGCGCGGCCGCGCCGAGCAGGGCCGCGGCGGCAAACACAAGCTCCACCTTGTCGAAGCGCAGCAGGATGGCTCCGAAGACGCCGCCCGCCACGGGCCGGCTGGGGGCCGCGCCGAAGATGGCCGGCGCCGCGACCGCTCCGAGGGCCAGCAAGCCGCCCGTCCAAAGACCCGCCACCACGATCAGGGCGGTCCTCAGAAACCGGGTCATTTGAACGCTTCCAGGACGGCCTGCTCCGCCACCACCGAGCAGGCCACCTTGTGCTCCGGCAGGCCCCCCAGATGGACGACCACGTCGCTGTTCTTGAGGCCGCGGGCCGCTTCGAGGGACATCCCGTGAAGCAATTCGGTCAGCGCGGAACTGGAGGCGATCGCCGCCGCGCAGCCGAACGTCTTGGTCCGGGCCTCGACCACGATCCCGTCCTTCACCCGGACGGTAAGCTTCACCAGGTCGCCGCAGACCGGGTTGCGGACCAGCGCGCTGTGGGTGGGGTCCGACAGCTCCCCGGTATTGCGAGGATTGAGGAAATGGTCCATGACCTTGGGGGTGTATTCCTCGAACGGCATGGCTTCGGAAGCGGCCCCTAGCGGGCCAGTTCCTCCGCCGGGATCGGCTGCCGACCCTGGAAGCCGTCCTCGAGGTGGTGGTAGAACTCCACCCCCTTCTCGCCCCGTTTCCAGCAGAGGAAGACCAGGCGGCTGTCGATGACGCCGTAGAAGTCGATCAGGCCCTGGTCGATGCTCTTGACGACGATCTCCAGATCCGCGAACGCCCGGGTGGCGGCGTCGAAATCCTTCTTCGCCTGCTCCACGGACTCAAGGTAGTGCAGATGCTCCTTGTGGTCGGGATTGGTTTCGGCCTGCAGTTCATCCCCCCAGATCATCTCGAGGACGTCCATTTTGGACTTGATGCGCCGCAGCCGTTCCTTCACCTGGTCGATCCGTTCAAAGGCCTCGACCACCTTGGGGATCAGCGCATTGGCTTCCCGGGGAGAGAAGATGTGCGGTCCCATGCGAGGAATGATACTCCCATCCGATTTAAAATAAAAGGAGCCAGGCCACCGCGAAGGTTGCCCTTTTGGGCGGCCTGGCCCTGGAGAGAGGGGGAAACAGATTTTGGGCATTCGAGACCAGGCAATAGTGCTTAGCACTCAATACTAGCCTGACCTCGGCGCCCGAAGCTTGGGTCCCCAAACCCTTGCTCGGGTATAGCCCCGGCTTTAAGTGTCCTCCGGTGTACGTCCGTCGGTACTACTGAATATCGGACGCTCCGTACTTCAGGTACACCTAAAAGAGCAATTATTCTTCTGTTCCTCGAGGCCCCGCCCCAAGGTTCTCTCGTCTGATATCGCCCCGGGCCAAGTTCGCTCAGCCCCGGAAGCGGCTTCTATCTATGAAGATGTTACTCCCGTCCCCTGCTCGTGTCAACCATAAAACGCTCGAGCCCCCGAGGGCCATCCCCTCGAAATCCATCTGTTTCTATATACGCCGCTTCCGGCCTTTCGTGAGTCTAATTCCTGAATTCATCCCCCGATCCCCTGGCACATTTGAACGAGCGGCCTGCTGGATGCAAACAATCCCAACATCCTGTCCCCTAGCGATATGAGAAGGTCCCGCCGGGGATCGGGAAACGGCCGTCTTTCACAACACGCTTGTCCGCAGAATGTTCAGGCGCAGGCAAAAGTTCGCCTCCCCCTCTGCGCAGCGGCCGGGCTTCCACCTCCCGGCGGAATCGAAACACTTATGCAATTCATTGGCCACGACGATCCGAATCAGCTGGCATGGAATTCGCGCGCGCAAGAGGCTTGCGGAGAATTTCTGGATCCGAGACGGCGTTGAGCTAATGCCTTTCGGATTCCGTATCCTGATTGACCCCCTTTTTCCATTCTGCTAGCTTGAGCCCCTTATGCAAGATCAAATCCTCAACGCACTCAAAGTCGTCATGGATCCCGACCTCAACCGGGACATCGTCAGCCTGGGCTTCGTGAAAGACGTCAAGGCCTGCGACGGCATCGTCTCGCTGACGATCGAACTCACCACCCCCGCCTGCCCCGTGAAGGAGCAGTTGAAGAATCAGGCGTACCAGGCCGTCAAGGCCCTGCCCGGCGTCAAGGAAGTCAACATCCAGATGACCGCCCAGGTCCGGGCCACCCGGACCGAGCAGAAGGGCAAGCTCATCCCCGGCGTGAAGAACGTCATCCCGGTGGCGAGCGGCAAGGGCGGCGTCGGCAAGTCCACCGTCAGCGCCAACATCGCCGTGGCCCTCGCCAAACTGGGCGCCAAGGTCGGTCTCATGGACGCGGACGTCTACGGCCCCTCGATTCCGACCATCACCGGGGCGGTCGCCCCCTCGGGCGGGGATCCCCGGCGCTTCGCCCCCGCCGTCGTCCATGGGATCAAGGTGGTTTCCATGGGCTTCTTCATGAAGCCCGGCGACGCCATGATCTGGCGCGGCCCCATGCTTCACAAGGTCGTGGAGCAATTCCTGGGCCAGGTGGACTGGGGCGACCTCGACTACCTGGTCGTGGATCTCCCGCCCGGCACCGGGGACATCCAGCTCTCCCTCTGCCAGATGATCCCGCTGACCGGCGCGGCGGTGGTGTCCACGCCGCAGGACGTGGCCCTCAACATCGCCGAGAAGGCGATCATCATGTTCCAGAAGCTGAACACCCCCGTGCTCGGCATCATCGAGAACATGAGCGGCTACGATTGCACCCAATGCGGCCATCATGCGGACATCTTCGGTTCCGGCGGCGCCCGCCGCTACGCCCTCGAAAAGGGCATCCCCTTCCTGGGGGAGATCCCGCTGACCCTCTCCATCCGGGAGAGCGCCGATGCCGGCATCCCGATCGTCCTCTCCCAGCCGGACAGCCCTGCGGCCAAGGCGTTCATGCGCGTCGCGGAGAACCTCGCCGCGCAGATCAGCGTCCGCACCTCCGGCGGGGGCGACAACCGGCCCATCCCCTCCAAGATCGAGCTGAAGACCCGGAAGGAACTGGCGATCCACTGGAGCGACGGCAAGGAGACCCTGCTCAAGACCTTCGACCTGCGCTGCCATTGCCCCTGCGCGCAGTGCGTGGATGAGATGACGGGGGTGCTCCGCCTCAAGCCCGAAACCGTCGCCAAGGACGTCTGGCCCCAGAACATCGCGCCGGTGGGACGTTACGCCCTGCACTTCCAGTGGAGCGACGGCCATTCGTCGGGCATCTATCCCTTCGAACTGCTCCGGAAGCTCGCCGGCCTGGGCTGTTAGGCCGTCGGAAGCCGCGCCCGCACCCGGGCCTCGGGAGCGTCGATCTCGACGGTCTTCTGGGCGGACGCGTGCCCCGACAGGATCCGGCAGGCGGAGCGCGGCAGCTCCAGGGTCTCCGCCAGGACCTCGATCACGGCCTCGTTGGCGCGGCCCCGTTCGGGGGCGGCCATGACCTGGATCTTGAGGCGGTCCCCGACCCACCCGGAGACGCGGTTCCGGGAGGCCTTGGGGACCACCTTGATGCGGAGCTGCACTACTTGACCTTGTACCCCATCCGGTTGAGGAGCTTGTAGGCCTCGTCCAGACGCTTCCGGACACCCCCCGTGCCGGCCTCGAGCACCTTGGGATGGTCCTTGTGCTGGCTGCCCAGTTCGAGGTAGCGCCGGACGGCCTCGCGCACCTCGCGGCTCGCCCAGAGGATCTCGGCGAGCCGGTGAAGGCAGTTGCCGTTCTGCACCTGCGTGAAATCCGGGTGGTTCTCGATGAGCCAGAGCAGGTAGCCGCGCGCCTCGGACAGGGACTGGACCCCTTCCGCCAGGCTTTGGGCCAGGGCCCAGATCCGGACGGGATCCTCCGGGGCCGCCTTGACGTCCTCCCGCAGGCGCGGCAGCTTCTTCTCCTCCACGGGATACACCTTCTCGCCCCAGGTGTCGAGCCAGCCCGACAGCGTCACCCACCATTCCTCCGGCGCCTGGGTGTCCGGCGAGACGAAACGGCGGGCGCCGTCGTTGCGGATCTCGACAGCCTTCTTGTCCTTCAGGAGGATCGAATTCCGGATCAGTTCGCCGTAGATGTGCCCCAGCAGGGGCCACGAGTCGTGGGGCAGCTTCCCCCCGTTCATCTGCTGGTCGCCCAGTTTTCTCGCTTCGCCGTATTTCTCGGAGGAGGCGCGCCACTCCCCCGCCGCCGCGTAGACGGACCCGAGGTGCAGCGCGCGCTCGAACGCATCGTCCAGGCGGAGCAGGCGCGCCACGATGTCGACCTTCGCCCCCCGGGCCGCCGCCTGCTCCTCGGCGACCTTCGCGAGCATCGCCTTGTGGCGGTCGTCCCGCAACTGACGGTTGAGCCCCTCGTCCCCGGATTTGTTGATCTTCTGCAGGTGCTCCTGGATCTTCGCCGCCGCCCCGGCCACCGCGGCCGTGCGCCCGTGGACGGCCCGGAGGATGTCGATCTCCTTGCGGGCCTGCGGATACGTTTCGACCGCGGCCATGAAGGCCTCCAGCCGCGCGAGCCGCTTCTGCGCCTCGATCTCGCTGTACTCGGCGGATTCGCCGCGCGTCAGGCGCGTCCGGTACTCCTCGCAGAAGCGCCGCACCGAATCGGCCACCGTGTACTGGGGGTCGTCCATCGCGTCGAGGACCACCTTGATCTCCTCGAGCGCCTTCTCGTACAGCCCGAACTCCATGCAGAACGCGGCCAGGTTGCACTGGTCGTTGGCGTCCCGCCGCTGCTCCCGGCTGTACTTCCACTGTTTGCGGACGAACTCGTGGAAGGCGGCGGGATCGAACTGCGTCCACAGGTGCTCGATCGTGCCCCCCACGGAGAGCTTGATCTTCATCGAACGGTCGTCGCCGTCGTCGATCACCCCTTCCAGCCCCTGGGAGAGGTAGTCGGTCTTGAACTTGTAGGGGTTCGTCCCGCTGCTCACGTCCTTCGCGCGGATGACGTTGACGAGCGTCTCCTTGAACTGCGCCGCGCGTTCCAGCTCCGCGACCCGGCGGTCCACCCGGGGCTTGAACTCCTCGGCCGCCGGGAGATCCTTGAGGCTCTTCATCCGCGCCAGGGCCCCTTTGAAATCGTATTTGAGCACGAGCTCCCTCGCCGCCAGGGACTCCTGCCCGTAGACCGTCCGGGCCTTCGTCCGGGCCGCCGCCAGCGCCGTCTCCCGCTCCTCCTCCTCGCGGCGCGTCATGGCGGCCCATTCCAGCTCCAGGCCGTCCTTCACTTCGCGCGCCTTCGTCATCACCTCCTGCACGGAGGAGCCCATGACGCTTTCGAGCAGTTTGATCGCGCCCTCGTAGTTCTTGTCGCGCGCCATCAGGCGGGCCTCCTCCTCCTGCCGCGCCCAGGCCACGCGCGCCTCGGAGGCCGTCTTCAGAAGCTCGGACGCCACCGCCTCGTCGAAGAAGAGGTCCTTCCAGCGGTCCTTCGCGAAGGGGCAGTCCGTCTCCATCTGGCGCGTTTCGTCCCGGAACGCGACCAGCGACTCCCAGGCGTCCCGGTAGCGCTCCCCCTTGACCGAGGCCTGAGACCGCTGCAGCGCCTTGTCGTAGGCCTCCTTGCGGCCCTGGACCGTCTCGCGCCAGAGCCGGATGTGCGCCGCGCGCGCCGTCGCCTCCGCCCCCGCGGGGGCCCCCTTGGACTCCGCGGCGGCGGCGACCGCGGCGTAGGCCGCCTCCGCGGCGTCGGCGGGACTCCAGTCGGGCCGGGCCGCGGAGAAACCCTGGGTCAGCCGGCGGTACTGGCCGATCTCGTCGGCCTCCGCCAGTTCCAGGCGCTTCTGCACCCGGGATTCCCGGAGCGTCTTCTCCAGTATCGCGCGCCGCTCGGCCGCCTTCGTGGCCGCGGCGGTCCCCGGGAACTTGTCCATCACCGCGCCGTAGTCGGCCAGCACCCGCTCGATGGAGCGGGGATCCTTCACGTCCATGCGGCCCGTCTCGGCCCGCGTGGCCAGAAACAGCGCCTGATCCGCCGCCCGGGGATCCACCACGGGGGACGGCACGGGCCCCGGATCGTCGCCGTCCGAGGATCCCGAGAGGATGAAAAAGGCCACGCCCCCCGCCAGCAGCAGCGCGGCCGCGGCGGCCCCGATCAGCGTGCCCCGCCCCGCCACCAGCTTGGCGACCGGGCGGCTCGCCTCGTGGTGCCCGTCCTCCCCGACCGTCGTGTGCCCCCGCTGGAAGCGCTCCAGATCGCGGACGACCTCGCCCATCGTCTGGTACCGGCGGTCGGGATCCCGCACCATCATGCGCACGATGATGTCGCAGAGCGCCTTGGGCACGTCCGGCGTGTGGTCCTGGATCGCGGAGGCGTCCTCGCGGACCTTCTTGTTCACGAGATCCCGCACGCTCGGGGCGTTGAAGGGCGTGATTCCCGTGAGCATGCGGTACGCCGTCGCCCCCAGCGAATAGATGTCGCTCCTGAAATCGGCCGGACGCCCCAGCACCTGCTCCGGGGCGATGTAGTGCGGCGTGCCGATGACGGAGGTCTCCTCCTCGGGGCCGATCTTCTCCTCCAGCCCCCGGGCCAGCCCCATGTCCCCGATCTTCACCATCCCCGACTCGGAGATCATCAGGTTGTCGGGCTTGATGTCCCGGTGGATGATGCCCTTCTTGTGCGCGTAGTCCAGCCCCCGCGCCGCGTCGAGCAGCATCTCCACCGTGCGGCTCCACGGGGTCTTGCGCTGCTTGTTGAGGATCTCCTGGACGGAGCCCGCCGAGACGTACTCCATCGAGAAGTAGTAATGGTCGTTGTGGCGCTTGACGTCGTAGACCTGCACGATGTTCGGGTGGTTCAGCTTCGCCGCGGCGCGCGCCTCGTGGATGAAGAGCTCGACGAACTCCTTGTCCTTCGTGTGCTCGTCGGAGATCACCTTCAGCGCGACGATGCGCTGCAGGTCGACCTGCTCGGCCTTGTAGACCGTGCCCATGCCGCCGCGGCCGACGCGCTCGATGATGCGGTAGCCGCCCATGCGCTGCCCGCTCAGCGTCGTGGAGTAGTTCTCCTCGGACGTGAACGTGAAGAGCGATTCGCCGACCTTCACCAGGTCGCCGATCTCCAGGCGTATCTCCTCGCGGACGCGCTCGCCGTTCACGTAGGTGCCGTTCATGCTTTCCAGGTCGGTGAGGTAGAAGCCGTCCTCGCGGGCCTGGATCTTGAAATGCATGCGGGACGCCATCGTGTCCCGGAGCGGAAGGGTCGTGGACGAATCGCGGCCGATGAGCACCGTCCCCCCCGCCACGAGGGGGATGGATTTGCCCTTGTCGGGACCCTTCTCAACGACCAGCAGCGGCATAAGCTTCAGCACCCCCGGTAGACATAGCCCCCCGGGAGCGGTTCATAACGGTTCTGGGCGGGAGTTCCGGAAATTCTTCCCCATTATACCGCCACGCCCTCGAAAATGGCGCTCCCCACCCGGACATGCGTCGCCCCCTCCTCGACCGCCCGCTCGTAATCCTGGCTCATTCCCATGGAGAGCCCCGCGAGCCCCAGCGAGCCCGCCAGCTCCCTCAGCGCCCTGAAGTGCGGGCGCGCATCCCCCTCGACCGGGGCCATCGTCATCAACCCCTCCACCCGGAGCCGGCGCCGCGCCGCCGCCACCGCCTCCGCGACCTCCCGCGGCTTGTATCCGCCCTTGCTGGCCTCCCCGCTGATGTTGACCTGCACGAAGACCGGCAGGTTCGGTGAGCGCCGGCCGAGCTCCTCCAGCAGCGCGGGACGGTCCAGGGAGTGCACCACCGCCGCCCACTCCAGCGCCTTGCCGACCTTGTTGGTCTGGAGCGCGCCGATCAGGTGGCGCCGGAACTGTTTCAAGGCCCCCGTGCGACGCCCCCCCTCCACGGGCCGGTTCTCGCCGATGTCCGTGACGCCGAAGCCGGCCAGATGCGGGATCAGTTCCGCGGGGACGGCTTTTGTTACCACGATGAGCGTCACCGCGTCGGGATTCCGCCCCGCACGGACGCAGGCCGCGGCGATGCGCGCCCGGACGTCGTCGAGGTTCCGTTTCAGGCGGTCCAGATCCGGCACGGCGCTACCCGACCATCGCCGCCAGCAGGCGGGGCAGCTCCGCGGGGGCCAGCGACATGCCCGGCTTCAACTCCTTGAAGCAGTGGCCGCTCACGAAGACGGCCTCCGAAAGGATCGCGATGGCCGCGGCGGGAGAGGACTCGCGCAGCCGGCCCAGCTCGGCGTCGAACGAGGCGGCATCCGTGTACGGAAGCTCCACCCTCCGCACCCGGTCCGGCGGAAGCCCCGCCACGGCCGCCGCGGCGTCGGGCGCGGCCGCGAGCTTCACGAAGGAGCCGTCGGCGATCAGGTCGGAGAGGTTCCAGGCCACGTCCCCGCGCACCGCCTGGTCGGCGCTGAGCCCGGGCGCCTGGATGAGCAGCAGGTTCTTCACGGTCATTCCGTCGCAAAAAGGTCCCCGGGCCAGAGGTACGCGTCCTTCACCAGGTGCAGGCGGAGCTTCTTCCGGTTCTCCTCCCGCCTCTGGTTCTCGAGGAAGTTCCGGATCTTGCCCTGGGCCTCCTCGAAACTCTCCGCCCGCTGGAGCAGGCGCTGGTCGAGCCGGAAGAGGTTGAGCGATTTGCCGTCCTCGACGAGCGGGCTGATCTCGCCCTCCTTCAGCCGCTCGAAGAGCAGCGTCACGGTCGAGGGCAGGAAGAACTCCTTGATGTCGTCCCGCGTCACGCCCGTCTCGCGCATCCCCTTCGCGCGGCCCGTGTCGGAGTAGTAGAAGGCCATCATCGGAAAGTCGCAGCCCTCCGCCAGGCGCCGGAGGATGGACCCCGCCATGACCTTCTTCATCTCCTTCTCCTTCTCGGTGGAGAACTGGAGCGCCAGGCGCCAGAACGTGATCCGTTCGATCGCGCGGAACTGCTGGGCGTGATCCTCGTAATAGAGGCGGACGTCCTCCGGCGGGACGAAATCCAGCATCAGACCCGGGGTGCTCCGGTCCGGGCTCGCCCAGGATTTCTGGACGAGATAGCGGTAGAGCTTGAAGATCAGCGCCTGTTTGCGCTTCTCCTCGCGGTACGCCGTCATCGTCCCGTGGCGGATCCGGATCGCCTTCTCGAATTCGTCCTCGTTCGGATATCCCCGCTGTTCGCGCCGGATCGACTCGTCCACCTCCGGCTCCGAAACCTGGATGTTGTTGGCCTTGGCGGTCTGCAGGAAGAGCCGCTCCTCGGCCATCTCCCGGAGCTTCGACTTCCGGAGCTCCGGCGTGACGTCCTCCTTGCGCAGCTGCTTGAGCGTGTCCAGGACGTCGCGCCAGGTGAGGATCTCGTTGTTGATGCGCGCGGCGATGCCCTCGGCGGCGCCGGGATTCCAGGTGTTCTGGAGCGAGTCCGAGGCCGGGCTGCCCCCGGGAACCGCGCGGATGGAATTCGGGCCGGTGTCGGTCCAGCAGCTCGTCAACGCCAGCACGCCGCAGGAAAAGAAGATCCACCGGGACATGATTTCGCCATCATACGGCCCCCGCGGAATCTTGTCCACCGGGCCCCGATCCCGATTCCCTGCGCCCGGGCGGCCCTTCCGGCCGATCTTGTCTCCAGTGGACATCGACCTGAAGGCCTCGCTCGACGCGTTCCTGGCCTACCTCCAGATCGAATGCGGCCTCAGCCCCAACACGATCCTGGCCTACCGCCGGGATCTTCGGGGCTTCAAGGGCCCGCTCACGCGCCCGGGACTGCAGGACTTCATGGCCTCGCTGCTCCGCGGACGCCGGCGGCGCGCCTCCAGCGTGGCCCGCGCCTCCGCCGCCCTCCGCAGCTTCCTCAAGTACCTCGAACGCCCGGATCTCGCCGCGTTCGTTCTGGCGCCCAAGAAACCCCGCCTCCTGCCCCACCCGCTCTCCCGCGACCAGGTCGAGAACCTGCTCGAGACCGAGACCGGAGACGCCCTCTGCCTGCGCGACCGCGCCCTGCTCGAACTGCTCTACGCCAGCGGCCTGCGCGTCAGCGAACTGTCCCACCTGAAACTCGGCGACCTGAATCTCGACGCCGGCTACCTCCGCTGCTTCGGAAAAGGCTCGAAGGAGCGCGTCGTCCCCGTGGGCCTCAAGGCCCAGGAGGTCCTGCGCGCCTACATCGGGGGCGGACGGGGCGCCTCGGATTGCGACTACGTCTTCGTGAGCCAGAAGGGCGGCCGTCTCGCCCGCGAATCCATCTGGCGCATCCTCAAGAAGCACGCGCTGCACGCCGGGATCCGCGACCGCGTCTTCCCCCACGCCCTCCGCCACTCCTTCGCCACCCACCTCGTGGAAGGCGGCGCCGACCTCCGCTACGTGCAGGAGATGCTGGGACACTCCAAGATCTCCACCACCCAGATCTACACCCACGTGGACCGCGAGCGCCTCCGCAGCATTCACGCCAAATTCCACCCCCGCGGGTGATTTCACCGCAACTTCCGGGACGGAACCGCATTATTCATGTACATGATCTCGCTGCTGGCGGCCCTGATCCTGCTCCAGGACCCTCCCGGCGACAAGGAGGGCGAGGCCGCCGTCCGCAAGCTGAAGGAGGATTTCACCGGCGCCACGCTGGAACGCAAGGCCGCGATCGTCGCCGAGGCGCTCGCCGCCTGCCCCCAGGAAAAGCTGATCAAGGCTGTCGGGGAACTCCTGCACGGCGAAGCCGATTCCGTCCGCCTCCCGGCCGTCCAGGCCCTCTCCGACGTGGATCATCCCGCCAGCGTCGAGGCGCTCGTCGCCGCCCTGCCCGCCAATGCCCGCCGCCTCGAGGTGGCGTCCGCCATCATCAAGGCCCTCGGCGAACTCGGCTGGCAAAGTGCCTGCCCCGTCCTCCATGAACAGCTCCGGCATGCCGCCCAGGCCGAGGTCCGCGAATACCTCCCCCTCGTCCTCGACGCCCTGGGCCGCATCGGCAATCCCGCCTCCATCGACGTCGTGGCGGATTTTCTCGAGAGCATCGAAGGCCCCCGCCGGGACCCCTGGCCCAATCTCGGCCCGATCCGCCGCAGCGCCGAAAACGCGCTGCGCGACATCAGCGGAGCCCAGTTCAGGAAGGCGGAGGAGTGGAAATCCTGGTGGCGGGCCGGACAGGAGATCATGAAGGGCCGCGCCGTCCGCAGCTACTGGCTCAAGAAGACCCATGAACGCGTCGCCGCGGGCCCGGCGGAGAAAACGCCCTCGGACGCCCTTCTGGTCGGCATCCGCATCAGCACGGCGAAAGAAGCCCCCCGCCCGAGGAAAAGGAAGAAGCCCTAATACTTCTCCAAACGGGCTTCCTCCACCGTCCCCCCCGTGAGCGTCCGCCGCTTCACCAGCCCCGTCCCCTTCGCCAGCCACCAGGTTTCCTCGACCGGAACCGCCCCCTTCAGGCCCTTCACGTCGATCCGGTAGCAGGGAAAGCGGCCGGCCGGAACCTCGACGTTCTCCGTCTTCACGACGCGGCACTCCAGACTCCAGACCTCCGTCGCCCCCCGGCCGTTCACCGCGCTGCCGTCCATCCGCCAGCGATCCTCCGCGTAGAGCGGATGCGGCACCACCTTCAGCGGCGTCTTCAACGTCCAGCGGCCGTCGGCCCGCTGCTCCGAGACGAGCCAGGTCGCGTCCGCGGTCACCCGGTAGGTCTGCAGCCCCGCCTGGCGGGAGCCCGTCACGGCAAGATCCGCCTCGGGACGGCCTTCCGGACCGCTCGACAGCAGCGAGACGCGACGCTCCTCACGGCTTCCGTCGCCGAGCAGGTACGTCCAGACCCTCCCCCGCGAGAACGGCAGCGCCCGGGAGGGGTTCAGCGCGGGCAGGCTCTCCAGGGTCACGGACGCGGTCGCGGAAACCGCCGGCGGGGCCGCCTCCCGACGCGCCGCCTGCGCCTCCACGAAGACCGCCAGTCCCAGACTCGAGACCAGCAGCAGGCCCGCCGCCAGAATCGCCAACCGCTTCACGGCCAGGGCCCGGACGAGCCGTCGCTTCAATGCCGGATCCAGCTCCCGCTCCGCGGGCTCCACCGCCTGCAGCGGAGGAACGATCATCACGCGCCGGCAGGACGGACAGCGAACCCGGGCCTCGGGCTCCGGCGCGTCCAGCGGCTCCCGGGCGCCGCAGGAGGGGCATTCCAGCGCGTACTGGGGCATCTGTGGAATTAGACGCCTCAGGCAATGGAAGGGAAAGCCCGATTCGGCCGTTAGAATCATGATCATGCTGCTGCAGGCGCCCGTCCGCGGAATGCACTGCGCGGGCTGCGTCCGCACCCTCGAGGAGGCCGCCCGGGCGGTCCCCGGCGTCCTTGAAGCCAGCGTGAATTTCGCGGCCGAACAGGCCTCCGTGGAGGTCGACCCGCTCACGTTCCGCGCGGACCGTCTTCAGCAGGCGCTGCGGGACCGCGGCTACCGTCTGCTCCCCCGCCGCCTGCTCTTCAAGGTCGCCGGCCTCGATCCCTCGGGCGTCGCCGCCCTGGAAGACCGCCTCCGCGCCCGGCCCGGCGTGCTCGCGGCGAGCGTCCAGTACGCGACGGGCAGCGTCGCCGTGGACCTCATCGGCGACGGGGATGCCGCCGCCTGGCTGCGCGGCGAGGGCCTCGATCCGCGCCCCGAGGAACTCGCCGAAGGGGACGTGGAACTGCGCGGGCTCGCCCTCAGGACGGCGTTCTCGCTGGCGGTCTCCGCCCTCCTGATGGCGCTCATGCTGCTGCACGCCGGCCCCCATTGGCTCTGGGGCCTGCTCGCCGCCCCCGTCCAGTTCTGGGCCGGCGCGCCCTTCCATGCGGGGCTGCTCCGTTCGATCCGCTTCCGCCGCGCGGACATGAACACCCTGGTGTCCCTCGGCACCAGCGTCGCCTTCTTCGCAAGCCCCTTCACCCCCATGCCGTACTACGACGGCGCCGCGATGATCATCGCCGTCGTGCTGCTCGGCCGCCTCCTCGAACTCCGCGCCCGCCGTGGCAGCCGCCTCGCCGTCGAGGCCCTCCTGGAACTCGCCCCGCGCCGCGACCTCAAACCCGGGGACGAAATCCTCGTCAAGCCCGGCGAACGTTTCCCGGCCGACGGCCGGCTCCTGGAGGGCTCGGGGGCCGTCGACGAGTCCATGCTCACCGGCGAAAGCGCCCCCGTCGAGAAGAAACCCGGGGACCGGCTCATCGGCGGCACGCTCAACCGCTCGGCCGCGCTCCGCCTGCGCGTCGAACGCGGCCCCGACGACGGCCTCCTCGCGCAGATCGTCGCGCTCGTCCGCCGGGCCCAGGCCAGCAAACCCGCCGCGCAGCGCCTCGCCGATGTCTGGGCCGCACGCTTCGTGCCGCTCGTCCTGCTCGCCGCCGCGCTCACCGCCGCCGTCTGGTTGAGCCTCGATCCCGCCTCCGCGCCGGAATACGTCGTCGCGGTCCTCGTCGTCGCCTGCCCCTGCGCCTTCGGGCTCGCCACCCCCATGGCCGTCCAGGTCGCGACGGCGCGCGCCGCGCGGCTCGGGCTGCTCTTCAAGGACGCCGCCGCGCTGGAGCGCTCGGGAGGCCTCAAGCGAATCGTCTTCGATAAGACCGGCACGCTCACGCTGGGCCGCCCCGCGGTCGTCGGGGTCCTCCCCGAGCCGGGCTTCGACGCGGCGGGGCTGCTCCGCCTCGCCGCGGCCGTTGAGCGCGGCTCGGAACATCCGATCGCGCGGGCCGTCTGCGACGCCGCCGGCCCCGGCCCCCTCGCCGCGGGGATCGAGGCGCGGCCCGGGCTCGGCGCGGTCGGAACCCTCGGCGGACAGGACCTCGCCGTCGGCAACCGGGCGTTCATGGAGATCCTCGACGTGCCGAGCCCCCCGCTGAGCGGCCCCGAAACCACCGTCCATGTCGCGGCCGGGGGCCGCCTCGCGGGACGCCTCCGCATCGCCGACGCCCCGCGTCCGGAGGCCCCCGCCGTGTTGGCGCGGCTCCGCGCCCGCGGCATCGCCCTCACGATGCTGACGGGCGACGCCGCCGCGACCGCCCGCGCGGTGGCCGCGCAGCTCGGGATCGAGGACGTCCGCGCCGAAGTGATGCCGCCCGACAAGGCCGTCGTCGTGAAGCGGCTGCAGGAGGAGGGGCCCGTCGGCATGGTCGGCGACGGGATCAACGACGCGCCCGCGCTCGCGCAGGCGGACGTGGGCTTCGCGATGCCCCAGGGAACGGACGCGGCGATCGAGAGCGCGGACGTGATCCTGCTGCGCGCCGACCTGGGCCGGGTGCCCGCCGCCGTCGACCTCTCCCGGGCGACGCGCCGGATCATCCACCAGAATTTCGCCTGGGCCTTCGGCTACAACGCGCTCCTCATCCCGCTCGCCGCCGGCGTGTTCTCCCGCTGGGGCTGGACCCTCGACCCCATGCTCGCGTCCGCGGCGATGGCGCTGTCGTCGCTCACGGTCGTCGTGAACTCGCGCCGCCTCGGCCGCGCGGCCGCGTGATCACTTCCCGCCCGCCACGCGGACCGGCCAGTTCCGCTTCACGAGCGCCTTCAGCTCCTGAAGCACGGCGGCCTGCGCGGGATCCGCGGCGAGATTGCGCTGCTCGCCGGGGTCGGCCGCGTGGTCGTACAACTCCGTCCCCTTGGCCCCGCCGTCCCATTCCGTGTAGCGCCAGCGTTCCGTCCGCACCGAATGCCCCGGGAAGCCCCCGCGCTGCACCTGGGTGAACGCCGGACGCGCCCAGGCCTTCAGGGGGTCCTCCAGCAGCGGGCGCAGGCTCGCGCCCTGCAGCGCGGCGGGGGCCGGGAGGCCCGCCAGATCGGCGAGCGTGGGATAGAGATCCAGGGACTCCACGATCCGCGGGCTCGCCTTCCCGTTCCCCGCCGCGCCGGGCGCCGCGATGATCGTCGGAACCCGGGCGGACCCCTCGAAGAGACTCTGCTTCATCCAGAGCCCCTTCTCGCCGAGGTGGTAGCCGTGGTCGCTCCAGAAGACGACGACCGTCCGCTCCCAGAGCTTCAGGCGGTCCATCGCGTCGAGCACGCGCCCGATCTGGGCGTCCACGAACGAGATGGACGCGTAATACGCGCGCTTGCAGGCCCGGGCCTCCCCCTCGCTCACGCCGAAATACGGGCGCGGCGAGGTCGACGCCAGCGCCGGCGCAGGAACGTCCTTGAGCGCCTCCGGATCGGGATTCGGCAGCGCGATCTGGTCCGGCGGATAGAGGTCGAAATACTTCCGGGGCGCCACGTAGGGGCAATGCGGGCGATAGAACCCGGCCGCGATGAAGAACGGCTTGTCCCGCCGCTCCTCGAGCAGCCGGATGGTCTCACCCGCCACCTTGCCGTCGGTGTGCTCCTCGTCCCGCCCCTCCTCGTCGATCAGCCACGCCATCGCCGAGCCGAGGCCGCGCTTCGGCGTGTGGTTCGTGATCCGCGGCTCCAGGGGATCCTTGTCCCGTCCCGAGGGGTTGATCTTCAGCGTCCATGAGGCGGGGTCGTCCAGGCCGTCCCTGCCGATGTCCCCGGGATTCCCGTAGTGGTAGATCTTCCCCACGCGGGCGGCGAAGGCGCCGTTCTGCTTGAAGAGCTGCGGCAGCGTCGCGTGGTCCGGCAGCCCGTTGCGGAAATGGTATTTGAGATCGAAGACGCGGGTGGTGTCGGGCCGCAACCCCGTCATCACGGAGGAGCGGCTCGGACTGCAGAGCGGGAACTGGCAGTAGGCGCGGTCGAAACGCACGCCCCGCGCGGCGAGACGGTCGATGGCCGGCGATTTCACCTGGGGATTCCCATAGCAGCCCAGGTCGGCGTTCATGTCGTCGACGGCGATGAAGAGCACGTTCAGACGCGGACGCGCGGCGTCCTGGAATCCGCAGAGCAGAAGGAGAAGCAGGCCGGAGGTCTTCATGGCTTCTTAACCCGCCCGCGCCGGGAATGTAGCGACCCCTTGTCGAAATCGGGCCAATCGTCTACCGTAGGGCGAAATGGCCCGCAAAGATCCGCAGCCGAAGAAGAAGCGACCGGCGCCGCCGAAGAAGGCTGCGCGGAAGGCCCCGCCCAAGACAAAAGCGGCGTCCAGGCCCAAGGCGCCGCCGGCGGACCTGCGGCCCGCCCCGCCTCCCGTCCTGGGGGACATCCCCTGGAGCTACGGCGACACGCGCATCGTGGCGATGGCCCAGGACCCCCAGTGGGGCTTCGTCTACTGGGAGTTCCCCGATGAGGCCCTCGCCGCCGCCCGCAAGAAAGTCTCCGATCCCGAAGCGGGACTGCATCTGCGCGTCTATGACACGACGGGCGTCGCGTTCGACGGCCTCAACCCCCACCGCTTCTGGGACATCGCCGTGGACCGCCGCGCCGGCACCCACTATCTCGACCTGGGCCGCCCCGGGGCGACCTTCCACGTCGACATCGGCGTGCGGTCCGGAACCGGCCTCTTCGCGCCCATCGCGCGCTCGAACGCCCTGGAACTGCCCCGGGACTCCGTGTCGCCCGACACCCGGGTCGAGTGGTCCACCGTCCTGCGTTCCGGCCGCGGCTCCGGCTACAGCCACCGCTATGCGGCCCCGCCCGCGCCGCCGCCGGGCCCGCCCCCCGCGCCCGAGATCCGGGACGGGGGACCGCCGGACCTCGAGGCGGTCTTCCGGAACCTTTCGGGCGAGGGCTGGACCCGCGTCGAATGGATCGAAACCTCCATGGAAGGGCGCGCGGTCCGCTGGATCCGCTGGTCGGGCCCCGTCCCGGCCGACTTTCCCCTGCCCCTCCCGTCCAGCTTCGGTAACATCGAGGTGCTCTTCTCCGGGGAGCGCCGGGTCGTGCAGCTGCCCCACGGCGCCGAACAGACGGTCTACGGCCCCTGGCGCGTCGTGATCGAAGCCCTCGGACCCGGCGGAGAGCGCCGCGTGATCGACCAGTGGGCCGTCCGCCGGCGCTGGACCACCGAAGAGGGCCATGTCCGCGTCGAAACCGCCGCCCTCGTCCGCCGCGTGACCGGCGGGGAGAAGGTCGTCCTCCACCGCGGGGGCTCGGAAGAGCGCCTGGCGGGCGAACTCTGGGGCAGCGAACTGCTGCAGCTCGGCGGCAGCGAATGGAGCTGGCGAGGCTCCAGCGAACTGCTCTACGGCGGCGCCTCCGAATACCGCTATGCCGGGGCCAGCGAGGGCCTCCTGAGGGGCGCCTCCGAAAACGTCCTCTGGAACGGCTCGGGCGGGGGCCGCTCATGAGCCAGGGCTACCTCAGCATCGTCCTGCACGCGCACCTCCCCTACGTCCGCCATCCGGAAGACCCGAACTTCATGGAGGAGGACTGGTTCTACGAGGCGATGACGGAGACCTACATCCCGCTGCTGCACTCCTTCGAGGGGATGCAGCGGGACGGCATCGATTTCCGCCTCACCCTGTCGATCTCCCCCCCGCTGCTCGTCATGATGCGGGATCCGCTGCTCCTGCGGCGCTACGCGGCGAAGCTCGACAAGCTCTGCGAGCTCGGCGACAAGGAGGTCGAGCGCACGCGCCACGACGGCGCTTTCGGGCCGATCGCGTGTTTCTACCGCGAGCGCTTCGAGGCGACGCGGGACACCTTCCGCCGCCACGAGGGAAATCTGCTGCAGGCGTTTCGCTCCTTCCAGGACGCCGGCCAGCTGGAGATCATCACCTGCAACGCGACGCACATGTTCCTGCCGCTGGCGGACCGGAACTGGGCCGCCGCGCACGCCCAGATCGAGCTCGGCGCGCGCGAATACGAGAAGCACTTCGGACGTCGTCCGCGCGGCATGTGGCTCGGCGAGTGCGGTTACTTCCGCGGCCTCGACGAGCTGCTCAAGGAATCCGGGATCGATTACATCTTCACGGACACGCACGGGATCCTCTACGGCGAGCGGCGGCCGGTCTACGGCGTCTACGCCCCGATCCACACGCCCTCGGGGGTCGCGGTCTTCGCCCGCGACGTGGAAAGCTCCCGCCAGGTCTGGAGCTCCAAGGAGGGCTATCCGGGCGACCCCATCTACCGCGAGTTTTACCGGGACATCGGCTACGACCTGCCGATGGACTACATCGCGCCCTACATCCACCCGGACAAGATCCGGCACGCGACGGGCTTCAAATACCACCGCGTGACGGGTTCGACCGTGCCGCTGCATCAGAAGGCGCCCTACGATTTCGGCGCGGCCTTCTCGCGCACGGCGGTCCACGCCGAGAACTTCCTCAACAACCGCATCCAGCAGGTGCGGTACCTTCGCGGCAGGATGGACCGCAAACCCATCATCATCGCGCCGTACGACGCGGAGCTCTACGGACACTGGTGGTTCGAGGGACCGAAGTTCCTCGACGACCTCTTCCGCAAGATGCAGTGGGACCAGGACACGGTGACGCCGGCGACGCCGTCGGAATACCTGAACGAATACCCGACGAACCAGGTGATGCAGGCCTGCACGTCCTCCTGGGGCCATCGCGGCTACGCGGAGTACTGGCTCAACGGCACCAACGACTGGATCTACCGCCACATCCACAAGGCGGGCGAGCGGATGGTGGAGCTGGCGCGCAGCTTCCCCGACGCCGCGGGCCGCCGGCGCCGCGCGCTGAACCAGGCCGCGCGGGAGCTGGTGCTGCTTCAGTCGAGCGACTGGCCCTTCATCATGAAGACGGGCACGACGGTGCCCTACGCGGTGAAACGGGTCTGCGACCATCTGAACCGCTTCAACGCGCTTTACGACGGCATCAAGAAGGGCGCGCTGAACGAGAAGTGGCTGAAGGATCTCGAGGAGAAGGACAACCTCTTCAGCGACCTCGACTACCGGGTCTATCTCCGATAGCGCCTACTCGCTCTTCAGGGGCGTGAGTTTGATGTTCCGGAACTGGAAGCGGACGCCCTCCGCCTGGATCCCGACGTAGCCCTCGCGCGGGTTCTCGTCGTCCGTGCTCCAGGCCTCCTTGCCGTTGAACGTGAGCTTGAGGCTGCGTCCCTGGGCGCGGATCACGAACTGGTTCCACTCGCCGGGCTTGAAGAGGCCGGGCTTGACGGTGGCGTCCTTGAGTCCGACGCCCTCGCCCTCCTTGCCCTTGAGCAGGTTGATCTGGATGCCGACGCGGGGCCAGGGCGCGCCCTTCTCCATCGCGCGGACGTAGATCCCGCTGTCGTACTTCTCCTCGCCGGTTTTCCATTCGAGGGAGAGCTCGAAGTCCTTGTATTGCTTTTCGCTGCGCAGCCAGCCGTTGCCGCCCTTGCCGGTGAGCGTGAGGGCGCCTTCCTCGACGGCCCACTCGGCCTTGTTCATGGGCACCCAGCCGGCAAGGTCCTTGCCGTTGAAGAGTTCGACGGGGGCGTCCTGGAGCAGGGTCAGGGCGAGCAGTGCGGCAGCAGCGATCATGTCGTCTCCTTGCTCAAAAGTCCTCTTCCCAAAACCACCTCGTTCAGGCTGCCCGTGCGGTAGCCTTTGAGGTCCAGCGTCACGTACGTGTAGCCCAGCGACTTCAGCTGCTCGTGCAGCAGCTCCCGGATCGGTGAACGCACCAACTCCTCGAAGTCCGCCGGGTCCACCTCGATCCGGGCGAGTTCGCCGTGGTGGCGCACCCTCACCTGCCGCAGACCGAGGCCCCTCAGGACCTCCTCCGCAGCCTCCACCTGGCGCAGCTTCTCCGACGTCACTTCGCTCCCGTAGGGAATCCGCGAGGACAGGCAGGCCATCGACGGCTTGTCCCAGGTGGGAAGGCCGAGCTCCCGGGACAGGCGCCGGATCTCCAGCTTGCCCAGGCCCGCCTCCGCCAGCGGCGCCCGCACCCCGTGCTCCAGTGCCGCCCGCGCGCCCGGACGGTGATCGCTCCGGTCGTCCGCGATCTCCCCGTACACCAGCACCTTCAGCCCCTCCCGCTCCGCCAGCGGCTTGAGGAACGCGAAGAGCTCGTCCTTGCAGTGGTAACAGCGGTCCGGGGAGTTCCCGACGTAGCCGGGGCGGTCCATCTCGCGCGTTTCGACGAAGAGCTGCCGCGCCCCCAGCGCCGCCGCCAGGCGCCTCCCCTCCTCGAGCTCGCGCGACGCGTACGACCCGCTCAGCGCCGTCGCGGCCACCGCGCGGTCCCCCAGGACGTCCCGCGCCACCTTGAGCAGGAACGCGCTGTCCACGCCGCCGGAATACGCGACGAGGACGCTCTCCATCCCCGCGAGCAGCCCCTTCAACGTTTCGAGCTTCGCGTCCATGAGGCTCACTCCGCCGCGGCGTCGCGGACCGCGTCCGGACTCTTCCAGGACCGGCGCGGGAGCATGCCCATCGCGATGATGCCGAGATGGGCCATGATCGCGACCGTGATCCACATCGTCCGGCCCTCGGTGAAGCCGTAGCTGTGCAGGCCGACGCTCAGTTCGTTCACGCCGAACCAGGACCAGGTCGTCACCGCGTTCCCGAAGATCGCCAGGTTCGCGAGGCCGCGCTCCCGCACGAGCCCGCCCCAGCGCGCATGCAGGACCAGCGCGTTCCAGAGCACGATCATCAGCGCGCCGTTCTCCTTCGGGTCCCAGCCCCAGAAGCGGCCCCAGGAGTCGTCCGCCCAGAGGCCCCCGAGCACCGTCCCCACGAAGCTGAAGAACATCGCGAAGCAGATCGTCCCGTACGTCATGCGCGCCAGCGCCGTCCGCAGCTCCGGCGTCACCGCGGTCGTGAGGAGGCCCCGGGCGACGTACACGACGCCCAGCAGGCCCGCCACGTACGTCGCCGCGTAGCCCAGGGAGATGCACGTCACGTGCGTGGACAGCCAGAACTGCGTGTCCAGCACGGCCTGCAGGACCTGCATGGTGTCGCCTTCCGCCGCGAGCACGTGCGCGATCTGCAGCGTGAGGTAGCCCGCCGACGCGGCGATCGCGTTCCCGACGCCCAGCCTGAAGATCTTCTCGAAGAGGAGGCCGAAGAGGACCGCGCCCCATCCCACGAAGACGGCGGAGGAATACAGGTTGGTCACCGGCGGACGCCCCGAGAGCCAGATCCGGACCACCAGCGATCCGCTGTGCAGGACCAGCGCGAAGAGCAGCAGCGCGAACGCGGGCTTCCGCAGGACGTCCCCCTTCGTCATCCACGACACGAACGTCATCACGAAGGCGATCAGGTAGAGGATCTTGCTGAAGTTGAAGGGGTCCGCGTGATTGAAGGAGGCCTCGAAGCCCGCCTTCCGGCCCTCCTCCGGAAGGCTCGTCCCCAGTTCCGACCGGTAGTCCTTCAGCTTGTCGTTGAAGGCCGGGACGTCCTTCCGCGCATACGCGTCCAGGATGCCGACGAACGCCGCCGCGCGCCGGTCCCGGCCTTCCGCCCCGCTGCCGGGGGACAGCGCCTCCGGGATCGTGCGCCAGGACGCCGCCCCCTCGGGAGGCACCAGATGCGGCACCGAGAGCCGCGCGATGGCCTGGAAGGCCTGCAGGTTGCGGTGCAGCTTGAGCAGTTCGCGGTCGAATCCGTCCAGTTCTCGGCCCTGCTCCCGCTTCAGATCCGCCTTCTGAGTGGATTCCGCGAGTTTCGGAAGCCCGGCCCCGAATTCGTCGATGGAGTAGCGCAGACCCTCGCGCTCCTTCAGTTCCAGCGTGCTCAAGAGGTGCGGATCCACGATGCGGAACACCGGGTGCTCCCGCGCCTGCGCCCCGTCGCCCATCGTGAAGACCATCGTGTCCAGCAGCCAGCGCACGGCGGGCCGGGTCTTCCCCTTGGAATCCTTGAACGTCTCCTTCTCCGACACGATGCGCAGCTGCGTCCGCGCGAAACTGTCCAGCGGGATCACGCGCCCCTGATGCACCACCGGGAGTTTCCCGAAGGCGTTCACGTCCATGCCGTCTTCGGGCATCGCCGGCGTACGGGTCCGCGATCCGAACCAGACCGCCGCCAGCAGGACCAGGAGCCCCGGGGCGAAGCGTGCGAGCGGCTTCATGCCTGCCCCCGGCGCAGGAAGCCCGTCAGATGCAGCATGAACTGACCCAGCAGGCCCGCCGCGACGATCATGCAGGACACGTAGGGGATCATCCAGCCGGAGTTCGTCACGACCTGCAGGACCGTCGTCGCCTCCGTCGCCTGGTCCCAGCTGGCCTGGTACAGCGTGTCGCCGCGGTAGCGGAGCGGATTGTTCATCCAGATGCGCACGTCCCGGTCCACGCCATTACCGGGGTCGCTGAGCCGGACGAAACTCGAAAAATCCTTGGGCGTCTGCGTTCCCACGTACCTCTCGAAACGGAAATCCTTCAGGAACACCCGGTAGGGCTTGTACGTGCGCTCGAAACGCAGGCTGAGCTCCCAGTCGCCCACGCGCTGGCCGCCCTGCAGCATCGTCAGCGCGACCGACGTGAGCCAGGTGCCGCGGAGGGCGCCGCCCTTGTCGTACACCGTGACGTAGGCCCCGCCCTGGTCCACGCCGCCGCCCGTGGAGACCCCCGCCTCCTCGGAACGCTTCAGGGCGACATAGTGCCGCCCCAGGCCCTCGGTCGCGGGGTTCACGTCCGTCCCCCTGACCTCGCGGAGGTCGGCATTCTTGAAATAGTGCCCGGGTTTGACCTCGACGTCGAAGGGCAGCTCCGGCGCGGAGATCCTGCCGCCCTTCCGGAGCAGCGCGCCCGGAACGACGACGACCTCGTTCTCCCCCGCCCCCGCCGCCCGCACGAAGGCCAGTTCGACCTCCCGGGTGTCCTCCACGAAATTCGAGGACTGCCCCTCGTCGATGCTCATCATGCCCTCCTTCGCGAAGGAGGCGGTCAGCAGCTCGCTGGACATCATCAGCACGATCCCCGCGTGCAGCAGGACGATGCCCGCCTTGCGCACGAAGAGCAGCTGGCAGCCGGCGAAAAGGATCGACGCCGCGGCCACGCCCTGCAGCAGCTGGAACGTGACGCGCCAGAAGGGGTCCGCCGCGGACTTGGAGGAGTCCGCGTCGAAGACGTGCACGATCACCAGCCAGGTCACCGCCACCCCGATCGCGGTGGTCGCAAGCCCCATCCAGAGACGGGTCCCGCGCGCCTTCACCTGGATGCGGCGCACATGCGACACCGCCAGGTTCGCCACCAGGAACGCCCCCAGCAGCTTGCCTCCCGGGAACGGGAAGCCGCCGGGCAGCTTCGATCCGCCGGGCTGGAAGACCTTCAGCTCGACCCAGGCGAACCAGCAGCGGAAATACTGCTCCATCACGGTCCAGATCCCCAGCTGCACCTGGGCCAGCGTGCCGGCCAGGACGAGGAACAGAGAGAGCGCCAGCAGCACGACCGTAAGCTTCAGGGAGCCCAGGCCGTCGATCAGCTTCCGGAGGGGGCTGCGGTCGGCGTTATCCATTTCTTCGGTTCAATCGGGCCGTGCGGGCGAAGATCTCGAAGGCGTCGCGCACGCGCGCGACGGCGTCGGGCCTTCCATCCAGCTTGAGGAAGATGGAGAACGGCGCCCCCAGGGTGAACGCCACTACGAGGGAGCGTTCCCGGCCGGTGACTTCGACCCACCAGCCCTCCCCCTCGAAAAGGCGCAGCCCCCGCGCGCTGCGCTCCGCCTCCTCGTCCGACAGCGGCTCCAGCCCGGCCTGCTGCCGCCAGCGGTTGATGTTCGCGCCCAGGCCGCCCGGCTGTTCGCCGAGCATGGTCAGCGTCACGACCGGAGCCTGGTTGCTTTCCCCCGCCTGGAATTCGAAGATGCGGTTCCCCGACGGTTTGGATTCGATCCATCCCTTGGGCACGTCGAGCTTGAACATGGCCCGGACCTTGTCGATCGTGACCGCTTCGCGCTCGTCCTCCTGCCCGTGGGGATCCGCCTTCATGGTGCCCGCCATGGCCGGTATCGCCGGACGTTTCGGGCCTTCGAGGTCCACGAGCGTGATCGCGGTCTCCCCGGCTTTCAGGACCTTCGTCGTCCCGCCCAGCTCCGCCTCAGAGAGGGGGCCCTGCCCCATCTGGCCGCGCCAGCGGTTGACGTTCGCCAGCGTGCCGCCTCCGTCGCCGCCGAGGCGGCTGACGCTCAATTCAAGCCTCGGCTCCCCGTCCCCGAAACGCAGCGTCGCGGAACGCTCCCCCCGCCCCTTCTCCTCCGTCCAGCCCGCCGGCAGGGTCCAGGACACCTCGCTCCCGGAAACCTTCAGCCCCGTCAGAAACGCCTCCAGGGCGGGGCGCTGCATCGCCAGGCGCGCAGAGGGCCCCACCGCCTTGAAGAACCAGACCTGCTCGGCGGCCGGGACGATGGCGGCGAGCATCCTCCAGCGCGGATCCTGGGGGGCGCGATAGGCCTTCACGACCGGCTGTTTGCCGCAGCCGGCGAGCAGGAGGCAGAGGACGAGGATTCCCGGGAGGCGCCGCATCGCGAGCATCTTATGCGCCCCCGCCGACGCGTTCAACGGGAACGACCCGGACGCCCTTGTCGGTCTTCTCGAACGTCGCCATCGCCACCGAGGGATCGTGTTCGAAGATGCTCACCCAGCCGCCCGCCAGCGCCTCGTCCACCAGCTTCGCCCTCAGGAGCGCGACTTCATGCGGATACAGGTCGTAGCCCATCGTCCAGGCGGGTTTCACGTGGGCGGCGGTGGGCAGCAGATCCGCCCAGAAGACGGCCTTGCGGCCCCCGTCCTCGGCCGTGACGATCTGATGATGCTTCACATGTCCCCCCGTGAGACGGGCCACGACGCCGGGGGCGACTTCCTCGTCCCCCTGGATGAATTTCACGCGGCCCGCCTTCTGCAAGGGAAGGAAATCCTCCTGGTAGTAACTACCCTTCGTTCGGGGATTCGGGTCAAGCGCCTCGGCCCACATCCCCTCCTGGATCACCACCGTGGCCTTCGGAAAGGCGGGCACCCAGTCCGCGCCGGCCTTCAGCGTCGCGCCCCCCGCGTGGTCGAAATGCAGATGGGTCAGCACCACGACGTCGACGTCCCCGGGCCTGACCCCGATCCGCGCCAGCCCCTGGAGCAGCGTCGTCCTCGAGCGGTCCACCGCGTAGAGATCGCAGAAGCGCGCGTCGTGCTTGTCCCCCAGGCCCGTGTCCACGAGCACGATCCTCCCGCCGGACCGGATCAGCAGGCAGTTCAGCGACAGGAGAATGCGGTTGCGTTCGTCGGGCGCGGCGACCTTCTCCCAGACGGGCTTGGGGACGATGCCGAACATCGCCCCGCCGTCGAGACGGAAGGTCCCGTCCTGGACCGCGTGCAGCTCGATCCCGCCCATTTTGTACATTTAAGCCTGTTTATAATACGTATCCGGAGCGTCCCCGCTGGGATGATTATGCCAGGGGCGAAGGCGTGGCTTCCCGGGACTTCCGCTGCAGGTCGCAGAAGATGCGCACGCACTCGGGATCGAACTGGGTCCCGGCCTTGTGCTCGATCTCGCGAAGCGCCTGGTCGTGCGGCAGGGCCTTCCGGTAGATCCGGTCGAAGACCATCGAATCCCAGGCGTCCGCGATCGCGATCAGGCGCGATCCGAGCGGGATCTCCTTCCCCTTCAGCCCCTTGGGGTAGCCGCCCCCGTCCCAACGTTCGTGCTCGTACTTCACGATGTCGACGATCGGACGGAGCTCCTCGATCGGCGAGAGGATCTGCTCCGCGACGACCGGATGGATCTTCATGTGCTCGTACTCGGCCTCCGTCAGCTTCCCCGCCTTGTTGAGCACGTCGTCCCGGATGCCGATCTTTCCGATGTCGTGGAAGAGCGCGCCGAGCTCGATGTGGCGCACCTGCTCCCGCGGCACGCCCATGGCCCGGGCGATCTCGACCGACTTCTCGGCCACGCGGCGCGAATGCCCCTCGGTGTAGACGTTCTTCGCCTGCAGCGCCCGCTCCAGCGCCCGGATCGTCGCGATGAACTGCGTCTTGATCCGCTCCCGGCTGTGGACGACCTCCTCCGTGCGGTTGTTGAGGCGCTCCTCCAGGGCCACCGTGTAGGCGCGGTCCTCGAGGGCCCGCGAGTGCTTCTGCAGGGCCACCTGGATCCGCACGGCCCCCTTCAGCACGGCGACCGGACGGATGATGAAATCGTAGACCCCCAGGCGCGCCGCCTCGACGGCGATCATCGCGTCCTCGTCCCCGATCACGAGCATGAATCCCAGCGCCGGGTTGGCGCGCGAGAACTTCGCCAGCAGATCGAGCGGATCCTTGCAGGCCGTGTCGACGATCAGCAGCTCGGCGGAGGCGGAGCGCACCCCCTGCAGCCCCTCCTCCACGGTCGTCGCCCCGACGACGCGGTAGGGCTTCCCCGCCATGCCCTCGGCCACGGCCCGGGCCACGGCGGGGTCCGGAGAGAGGACGACGATGTCGCCCCGAATGATTGGATCACCCATGAAGCAGTCAAATTATAGCGGGCCTGCCGAAGTTCCGGCAAGAGCGGGGCGGGCGGGGTTCAAAGTTTCCCGAGAGCCAGCGCCACCAGCGTCGCCTGGAAGGCGATGAAGATGAGCAGGACGATGGAAACGGCGAGGCTCCGGTTCCGGAGCCAGGTCCGCTGCAGGGCGGCGGCCAGCAGACCCGCGACGCCGGCGTGCATCAGCAGGCTCACCGAGGCGGCGAGGGCCGGGGCGTTCCGCCCCAGGGAGAACAGCGCGTGCCGGGACTGCAGGATCCGCCTCAGGGGGCCGTCGCCCAGCTGCTCCCCCAGCAGGAGGTGCACGCCCAGTTCCAGGATGGAGAACCCGCAGCAGAATACCAGGCTCCCCGTCAGCAGGCTCTTCGCCCGCGGGTCATCCTTGGGGATGACGGTGACGGGTCCGCTCATGCAGGTTCCACGTACGGCTCGAATCCCAGGTCCCGGATCATCTTCCGATCCTCCGAGTCCACGTTGCCGCCCGTGGTCAGGTATCCGTTGGTGAAGATCGAATTGCAGGGGAACAGCGCCAGCGCCTGCAGGGAGCGCAGCGTCACCTCGCGACCTCCCGCGCAGCGGATGTCCCGGGAGGGGTTCACGAAGCGCGCCACACAGAGCGCCTTGAGGGCGCGCCGGGGGTCCTGCAGCGGTCGCCCGCTCAACGGCGTGCCCGGGCGAGGGTCCAGGAAGTTGACCGGGATCGACGTCACGCCCAGCCGCCTCAGCTCGAAGATCAGGTCGACGAAGTCCTCATCCTCCTCGCCCATCCCCACGATGCCCCCGCAGCAGGATTCGAGCCCCGCCTCGTGCACGGCCTCGATGGTCCGCACCCGGTCCTTCCACGTGTGCGTGGTGCAGAGCTTGTCGAAATGCCGCTCGCTCGTCTCCAGGTTGTGGTTGAACCGGTCCACCCCCGCCTCCTTGAGCTGCCGCGCCTGCTCCCGGCTCACGCTGCCCAGCGAGGTGCAGACCTTGATGCCGACCTTCGCCTTGATCTCCCGGACCGCGTCGCAGACGGCGTCCAGCTGCTGCGCGTTCGGGCCGCGCGTCGACGTCACGAGGCAGTACTTCCAGGCGCCCGCGGCCTTCGCCTTCCGGGCCCCTTCGAGCATCTCCGCCTTGGACTCCAGGCGGTAACGCTCGACCTCGCCGCCCGCGACCTTCGACTGCGAGCACCAACCGCAGTCCTCGGGGCACATCCCGCTCATGGCGTTCTCGAGGATGTGGACCTTGACCGTGTTGCCGTGGAAATGCCGGCGCACGCGGTAGGCCGCCGCGATCACGTCCAGGAATTCCGCCTCCGGGGCGCGCAGGACCGCCAGGGCCTCCTCGCGCGTCGGAGCCTCCCCGAGAATCGCCCGCGACGCCAGCCCGTTCCAGTCAACCATTGAGGTTCTTCTTCAAAAGTTCGTTCAGCACGGGTTCCAGGACGGCCCAGTCGGCCGCCGCCTGTTTCGTCACGGTGATGAAGTCTTCCATCGCGAAGATCTGGGCCACGCCCGGCAGCGCCAGCAGCGACGCGATCAGCGGCTGCCCCGCCGCCTCCGACGCCTTCCGGTAGGTGACGGGCTTCTCGAAAAGCGCCTCCCCCAGCCCCACCCTGCGGGCGTTGGGATTCGGCGTTTTCCCGACTTCGAAGGGCACCTTCGCCATGCCCGGAAGTTTACGAACCGCGCTCGGACGAACGCAAGGGATGATTTCCCCCGTCCGCTCCCGCGCGCCGCGGAGCGCGGGCCCTCACCCCTGGGTCCGGTCGATCTGCAGCCGCCCCGCCACGTAGACCTGGAGGATCGCCGCGCGGCCCCCGCGGTGCACCACCCGCGAGACGAGATCATGCGCGGATTCCGCCGGCGGCGCCCCCGCCGGCACGATCTGGTTCCAGTCGAGCACCTGGAAATCGGCCGACTTCCCGGGTTCCAGCGAGCCGATCTCCGTGAATCCCAGCGCCTCGGCCCCGCCGAGCGTGGCCATCCGCATCAGTTCCTCCGGGCCCGGCCCCTGCCCCCAGCGCACCGCATGAGTCTCCCAGGCGCAGCGCATGACCCGGTACATCGAGAGATCCGGCCCCGCGCCCACGTCGCTGCCCAGGCTCAGGGCCGCCCGCGACCGCTTCGCCGCCTTCCAGTCCATCAATCCGCTGCGCAGGAAGATGTTCGAGGCGGGGCAGTGCGAGACGTGGCCGACCTTCTTCCAGTCGCGCGGCGTCATGTGCACGCAATGGGCGAAGAGGGACAGCGGGCGCAGCAGCCCCGCCTCCTCATAGACGTCGATGTAGGGTTTGTGGAAGCGGTGGCGGACCTCCCGGATCTCGTCGGTGGTCTCGTTCAGATGCGTCTGCACCGGCAGATCCAGGCGCCGCGCCAGCTGTCCGGCGCCCTCCAGCAGCTCCTGGCTGCAGGACAGGGCATAACGCGGCGTGACCGCGAAGCGCTGCTTCGGGGAATGCCAGCGCCGCGCGAGATCCTCGGCCTCCTCCAGGACCCGGCCCCGCCGGTACGAACCGATGTCCATCAGCGGCGGGCCGATCCACGCATGCAC
Organism: uncultured Planctomycetales bacterium; assembly: GCA_964619955.1. Lineage (GTDB taxonomy): Bacteria > Planctomycetota > MHYJ01 > MHYJ01 > JACPRB01 > JACQFK01. The sequence continues at coordinate 8,919 of CAZUJF010000034.1, read as the reverse complement.
CTGCGCATCCCGCGCCGCCTCGAACGCGGCATCCACGGACTCGGGCCAGGCGGACGTGTAGAGCGCCGCCGCCGTCGTGCCGTTGGCGAGCATCTCCTGGAAGAAGCGCCGCGTCAGCTCCACGGCGCGGCCGCCCTGGAATTCGGATTCGAGCGGATACACCCATTTCCGCAGCCAGGGCAGCAGCCCCTCGGGATGCACGCCGCACATCGGCAGCTGCGGAATGTGCGCGTGCGTGTCGACGAAGCCGGGGATGAGCAGGTTGGGCCGCAGATCGTAGTCGTGGCGCTTCGCCCGGCCGACGGAGACCAGGACGCCGTCCCGCACCTCCAGCGTCCCGTCGGGCAGGTCCACCCAGCCGCCCGTGCGCACCGGCGTGAGGATGTGGCCGCGGTAAATAGTCATAAGTCTATTCGTACCCCTGGTTCTTCTCGCACACGGCGCCCGCCTCGTTCTTCAGCCTGCCGCCCGGCCCCTCGTGGCGGTTGTTCCGGACGACGTTGCCCGAGGCCGGCTCCCCCGCGATCGCGATGCCGCTGCCGCCGGTGATATTGTCGGCAATCAGCACGTCCCGGCATTCGAATTTCGCCTTGTTCCGGTTCGCCACGACGAAGATCGCCTCGATGCCGCCGCCGGTGCGGATCTCGTTGCCGCGGATCTCCAGGCCCCGGATGCCCGCGCATTTGTAGATCGACAGGTAGCTGTTCCCCTTGTTGCCGATCAGTTTCGAATCGAGCACGGTGGAATTGACGTGGTCCTCGTGCATGAGCCCCTCGCCGTCGTTGATGTAGTAGTTCGTGTCCGCCGCCTTGTTGCGCCAGACTTCGTAGTCGTTGCCCTCCACGTGCCAGCGCCAGCCGCGCATCTGCACCGCACGGTTGTCGTTGGTCCCGGTGCCTCCCACCAGCTGTTTCCCGGTGGCCGTCCAGCGCACGACGTCCTTCTTGAAGCGGATGACGTTGTTCAGGCACTTCACGCCGTCCCCCGTGAACGTGATCGCGCAGCGCCCGGTGGCGAACAGGTAGTTGTCCCGGATGACCATGCCCTTCCGGAATCCCCAGGGATGGGACTCGGGCGTCCCGTTCGGATCGTCGGCGCCGCCGCCGCCGAGCCCCGTGTCGTTCGCCGCGATGCCCGGACGGTTGTCGTAATCGAAGAGGATCCCCTCGGGCGGGACGTACGGCTCCTTCTTCTTGTGCAGCACGTAGCCCTTCTGGAGGAAGTTGTCCTCCCCGGATTCCGGGAGGCGGTTGTTCGCGATGAGCAGATGCTCCCCGCTCTTGATCGCGATGCCCGCGCCGAAACGGTTCGTCCAGCGCTGCCAGGCGTGCTGCCCGATCGCCGCATCCGGCACGTCCTTGGCCGCCTGCGCGGCGTTGCGGAGCAGGCAGCCGGCGACGAAGCGGTGGCGCCCGGCCGCACGCTCCGGGGATTCGGCGAAGTGGATGTGCCCCCGGTTGAGCGAGAGGAACACGACGCCGCAGTTTTCCGCCTTCGCCGGGTCTTCAAGCAGGACGCCCTTGAACGCGCCGCCGACCGGCGCCCCCTCCCCCTCGTACCGGGGGACGTAGCGCGGGAAGTGCAGGCGCGAGGGGGGATCGAAGCGCGCGTCCCGGGCCTCCCGGACCTCCGGCGCAGCCCCGCGCAACACCACGCCGCTCTTGAGCAGGATGTCGTCCCGGAATTCGTAGGTTCCCGGCGGGAAGTACACCACGCCCCCGCCCTTCGCCGCGAGCGATTCCTGCGCTGCTTTCAGGCGGCCGTCGGCGGAGTCTCCGGGGAAGTCCGCGATCGAGACGACCTGGCTCCAGCGCACGGAGCCCGTCCAGGCCAGCCCGTAGCCGGCCAGCGGATCCTCCGCGGGAAGCGCCTGCGCCAGCAGCCACGTCCATACCGCGATCATTTCTTCTCCCTCGACGGCCAGAGCCGGAAGACGGCGATGAAGCCGTCCTTCCCGCCCCCGGCCTTCGGCTGTATCGGCGCCGTTTCCCGCAGCGTGCCTTCCACGTGGCCCACGACCGCGGCCAGGCCGCTCTTCGAATCGATGTCCGCGGCCCAGAGCGAGATCCCCCCCTTGCCTTCCGTGCCGAAGCTCGCCTTGAAGAGCACCTTCTTCCAGTCCCGGTCGACGAGCACCAGCCCCGCCCCGTCCCCGTATCCGAACGTCTTGTGCGCATCGGCGTCGTCGCCCCTGACGATGCCACGGCCCACGACGAGCGTGCGCCCCCAGTCGTCCCAGCAGACTCCGTTCGCGGAGCCGCGCACGACCAGCTGCCGGAGCAGCTCCCCCTTCTGGCTGATCTCGAAGGCGTACGACGATTGTCCGGCGCCCCCGCCCAGCGCCACGGGAAACTCCAGCGGCGAATCGATGTCCCTGGGATCCGCCCTCAGGCAGGTGTTCCCCCCGTCGCAGAGGCCGACCGCATACAGGGTCTTCGAGGGGGTCAGCGTCGCCATCCGGATCCCGCTGTCCGCCATGAACGGCGCATACTTCGCCTTGGATTTCCTGGCCTGCGCCTCCGTCCATCCCCAAAGCTGCCAGCCCGGGGCCTTCATGAACGGCTGCTGCAGCAGGGGCGCCACCTGGTTGAAGCCGAATTCGATCTGCCCGAGTTTCCCGCTGTGGATATGAGGCAGGGCCCCCTGGGGATCCTGCTTCGCATTCAGATTGCCCCAGGCCTTGCTCTTCAGCGCGCCGTCCGGGAGGACTTCGACGCTGCATTTGAAATCCAGCCCGCCGGACGCCGTGATCTTCGAGCCTTTGACCTGGACCGCGTCCAGCCCCTGATCGTCGCCGCCCCCCACGCGCGCGACCAGCAGCAATTCAGGGACGGGTTCCGGCGGATCCCCTGCGGGATCCTGCCGCGCCAGAATCATCAGCAAGAGGAGCAAGGCAGACCGATTCTAGCGGATCCGGCCTACTCGTCGGAACGATTCTTGGCGGCCACCTGCGCCCTGACCTTGAGAAGCTTCCCCGCGCGCTGCACCTCGATCTCCAGCTCATCTCCGGGCTTCATCGCGAAGAAGATGCCCGAGTAGACCTTCACGTCCTCGACTTCCCTTCCGTTGAGGCCGGTCAGCACGTCCCCCTCCTTCAAGCCCGCCTTCTCCGCGGGACTCGACGGCGCCACGCCCTGGAGACGCACGCCCTTCCCCTCGTACCCGTAGTCGGGCATGATCCCGAAATACGGCGGAGCGCCTTTCGAGACCCGCGCGCCGCTCGAAGCGGACGGGGGCGGCTTCACGAACGCCATCCGTTCCGGGGCGTCGGCGATGCGGCGCAGCAGCGTCTCCACCAGGTCGGCGATCCGCCCCAGCCCCTCGTAGTTGAGCTTCTCCGGCGTGTCCCCCGGCTTGTGGTAGTCCGCATGCGCCCCGGTGAAGAGATGCACGGCGGGAATGCCCTTGAGCACGAAGGACGTATGATCGCTCGGGCCCACGGCGTCCTTGTTGTGCGCGATCTTCAGCGGACTGTCCTTCAGCCACTCCCGGAAGCGGTCGCCCGTGTCCGCCCCGAAGACGATGAGCGACTCCCTCAGGCGGCCCACCATGTCCAGATTGACCATGGCCACCGTCTTGTCGAGCGGAACGGCGGGCGCGCCGACATAGGACCGGGACCCGTGCAGCCCCAGTTCCTCCCCGCTGAAGGCGATGAAGAGCAGCCCCCGCTGCGCCGGTTTCCGGGCGAAGCGCCGGCCGACTTCGAGCAGCACCGCGGTGCCGCTGGCGTTGTCGTCCGCCCCCGCGTAAAGCTTCTCCCCCTGCCTTCCCAGATGATCGTAATGAGCGCCCAGCACCACCACTTCGTCGGACGCGCCGGCCACGCGGGCGATCACGTTGCGGCCTTCGACGCCGTGCCCGGTGAAGGTCTGGAACGTCGTCGTCAGGCCCGCCTCACGGAATTTCGCCGCAAGGTATTCCGAGGCGAGGCGTTCCCCTTCGCTGCCCGTCTCGCGACCCTCGAACGCCGCTCCCGCCAGGACTCCGACATGCTCCTGGAACGGGGGCGGCGTCCCGCATCCGCAGAGGAGCAGCAGCCAGCACGCATTGCGTCTCATCGATACCTCGCGCTATTTCCCGGAGTGCGGCTCCGCTTTCCGGTCCTCGAAGAACTTTCTCGGCCCGGCGATCCTGCCGTCCATCTGCGCCAGCAGCACCTCGACCGCCTTCTCGAGCGATGCATCGCGGCCTGCGTAGAGATCCTCATGCGTCTCCGGCACCCGGAAGTCGGGGGGCACCCCCCAGCCCTCCATGTTACGGCCGTCCGTGGTGAACCAGCCCTGGTTGGACACGGTGATCTTCGAGCCGTCCGGCAGGGGCCGGTCGCTCCCACCGATCACGCCACCCGCGGTGGGCATCCCCACCAGGTACCCGATGCCCAGATGCCGGAACGTATACGGAAAGATTTCCTTGTCGCTGCGGGAGATCTCGTTCTGGATCAGGATCACCGGTTTGTTCCAACTCCGCTCGGGGCGCCGGAAACCCCGCTCGTATTTGTCCGGTTGCGTCGTCCCGTTGCGGTCGCGCGTCCAGCAGGCCGGATTCGCATTCAGCCGCTCCACCGAGGAGGAATCGAGCAGCGCGCAGAACGGCCGATGAGCCAGGCCGCCCACGCCGTCCCGTTCGTCCAGCACGAGCCCGGCCGCCTCGGGGAACTCCTTCTCCATGGCGTTCTTGAGGAGCTCGACCTCCGCGGCGGCCATCCTGCGGATGGAATGATAGGCCAGACGCCCCCCGCTCAGCTCACGCACTCGCTCTTTGCGCCAAGCCACCCGGTTCGCGTATTTGAGTTCGCGCAAGGCCGTCCGATCGAGGCCCCGCAGATGAACCGTCCGCACATCTCCGCCGCCGGCCCGGACCAGCAGCTGCGTCTCCCCGATGCCGGACGCCGACGGGAACGCGAGCAGGCGGTCCGCATCCGCGTCCGGGCCAAGATCCGTGCCGTTGATCTCGACCAGCAGTTCCCCCGCCTTGAGGCCGGCCAGGGCGGCAGGCCCGCCGGGCTCCAATCGCGCGATCCGCAGGCGGCCGTCCGGAAGCCGCTCCCAATCCAGGCCCAGCGAGGCCGTCGCGCTGCTGCAGACCGCCGGCGCCGGGCGCAGCAGGATGTGCGACGAGCGCAGCTCCGCCAGCATGTCGTTGATCAGATCGTGCAGCTCGGCGCGCGTCTGGCAGGCTTCCGCCAGCGGCCGGTACTTCTCGCGCAGCGGGATCATCTCGACGCCGTGGAAAAAAGGGTCGTAGTACGCGCCGTAGTAGGCGCCCCAGGCCTGGGAAAACAGCGAGAGCATCTCCTCCCGGCGCGGCACCGCACGCGAAGCCCGGACCTCCAGGGCAAGGCGGCCGGGACCCTTCAGCTCGACGACCTCCAGGTGAGATCCGCCGGTGCGAGATTCCACCAGGAGCAGTTGCGAGTCCGGAGACCAGGAAGTCGACGCGACCCCTTTGCGCTCGATCGTTCGGATGCCGCCGTCGGAAAGACTCAGCACCTTCAGCTGCTGGCGATCGGAATACGCCAGCAGCAGGCCGTCGGGCGACAGACTCAGCGACTCTTTCGGCCCTCGTTCACTCTTTAGCAGCTCGGCCGGAAGGCTGCCCGTCGTCAGGATCATCAGCTCGGTGTCCACGCGCGTAGCCGCGTAAACCAGCCGCTCCGGCGAGAGGAAACATCCCCAGTCCTCCCGGACTCCGACCGTGCAGGCGGCGTCGCTCGTCTCGCCGGTCCGCACATCCATGAAGACGAGATCCGTGTCTCCCTGGCGTTCACGCGTCACGACCAGCCGCTTCCCGTCCGGCGACAGGCGCGGCCTCCGATATTTCTCCTCCGAGCGGCTGAGACGTCTGGGCGCAGCGCCCTCCCGCGACACGCTCCAGACATGTCCCGGCAGCCCCGGCAGGCTCGAAACATAGACCACGTCGCGTCCGTCGGCGGACCAGGAAGGGTCGCGATCCTCCGCCTCCCCCACGGTGAGCGGGCGCGCCCCCGTTCCGTCCGCACGGACGACCCAAAGATCCCCGCGGGCGAGGCACACAAACTCACGGCCGGAGGGAGACCAGACGGGGGAGCCGAACTCGCTCGTCAGCTCCCGAATCGACGTGCTTTCAGGGTAAGACTCCGCAGTGATGTCGAGCTTGCGCGGCCGCAGCGGCTTCTCGGAGAGTCTCACGCTCCAGAGGTCGAAATCATATTCGTAGACCAGCTGATCCGACCCGGCGCAGGTGGAGGGCCAGGTGACCTGATCGCCCCGGTGCCCCGTGAGCTGGATCAGCGCCCCTCCCGAAATGCCGGCCCGCCAGACATTGCGCGTGGCATCCGCCTTCTGAAGACCGTTGGCCTCGTGGGAGAAGTACAGGCTGCCGTCCTTCCACTGCGGCCGCCGCGAATCCTCCGCCCCGCTCGCCACGGCCAGGAGCTGGCCGCTCCCGTCCGCCGCGATCACGAAGAGGTCGTGTTCCCCGTCCCCGTACCCGGAGGAATAGCGGTCGTAGGCGATGAATTTCCCGTCCGGCGACCACGCGGGGTTCTCGCCGCGGAAGCGCGTCACGCGGACGGCCGTGCCGCCCCCCGCGGGCATTTTCCAGACGTCCCAAACCTGGTTGTTCAACGGAAGGTCGAGATTCGAGTCCCGGTTCGACTGGAACGCGATCCAGGCGCCGTCCGGAGACCAGGCGGGCGCGTCGTCGTCGGACGAGTGCCACGTAAGCTGCCGCGACTCGCGCTGCTCCAGATCGAGCACGTAGAGATCGCGCGTGCCACGCTTGTCGCTCGAATACGCCAGGAAGCGGCCGTCCGGCGACCAGGCGGGTTTCTGCTCGTCGGCGGGATCGGTCGTGAGCCGCTCTGCCTTCCCGCCCCCGGACGGACAGCGCCAGAGATCGCCGTGCCAGCTGAACGCGATCCAGCGGCCGTCCGGAGACAGCGCCGGTTGCCGCAGGCCCCGGCAAGGTTCCGAACCCATGAGGAGCAGGCCCGCCCAGACGAGGACCGTCCTCATCTCCGCGCGCCTACTGGGGCCGGATCTCCAGCGTGGACACCGCGCCGCTCTTCAAATCGACGACCCGGATGCGGTGGTTGTTCGTGTCCGCGACATACAGCTTTCCGCCGTGTGCGGAAACGCCGCTCGGCTCGTAGAAGCGCGCCTTGCGCCCTTCGCCGTCCTCATTGCCCCGCCGGCCGTCCCCGAAGAGGGACTTCACCTCGCGCGTCTTGGGATCGACGACCTTGATCTTGTGGTTGTACGAATCCGCGATGTAGACGCGCCCGTCCGCCCAGGCCACGCCGATGACGTGCTGCAGCAGCGCATCGTCGCCGACGCCGTCCTTGTCGCCGAAATCGAAAAGTCCCGTGCCCACGAGCGTGCGGGTCTTGCCGTCGGGATCGAGTTCCAGTTCCCGCACGCCGCTGACCTCGGCGTCGGCGACGTACAGCTTTCCGCCGCCGAGCGACAGCCCGCTCGGTTGCGAGTAATTCGCCTGGACGTGCGTCCCGTCCGTCAGCGTTTCGCGTCCCGTCCCGCTGAAGACGCCGATCTTGTTCTTCACAAGGTCGAGCATCCAGATCTGATGGTTGCCCGCCATGGCGATGTAGAGACGGTCGCCGTCGACCGCCAGGTCCCAGGGGGAGTTCAGCGCGGTCTTGAGGGGCTCGACGGGCTCGCTGCGCCAGCCCTGCTTGCCCGTGCCGGCGACGGTCCGGACGACGCCGGCTTTCAGGTCGGCCGCCCGGATCAGGTGGTTCTCCCGGTCCGCGATGTACAGCAGGTCGCCCTTGAGGGCCATCCCCAGCGGCTCGTCGAACTGCGCCTCGGCGAAGCTCCCGTCCTTGAAGCCCTCGGCCGAGCCGCCGATGGTCTGGAGGATCTTCCCCTGGAGGTCCGCGACCACGATGCGGTGGTGCTTGCTGTCCGCGATGAACACCCGGTCGGCGGTGGCCAGCACCTTGCCCGGGAAGGAAAGCACGCCCGGCTTCTCCTTCGTGCGCTCCAGCTTCCAGTTCAGCTCGCGCCGGTCGATCTTGCCCTCGTGTTTCTGGAGGATCTGATCGATCACCTTCACGAAGGATTCATAGGGGATCTCGCCGCCGTCGGCCGCCGCGACCTTGCCCTCGGGGTCCAGGATCACGAAATGAGGCCAGCCGCGGGCGTTGAAGGCCCGGAAGATCTTCATCTCCGAGTCGTTGACGACCGGATGCTCGAGATCGTGCCGCAGGATGGCCTGACGGATCGCATCCGAATCCTTCTCGTGGGTGAACTTGGCCGAATGGACGCCGACGACCGCCAGCTCCTTCGGGTATTTCCGCTCCAGCCGATGCAGAGTCGGAAACACGTGCATGCAATTCACTCAGCAGTAGGTCCAGAAATCGAGGATGACCACCTTGCCCTTGAGATCGGCGAGGCTCACCGGTTTGTCGGTGTTGAACCATCCGGTCCCGCCGTCCAGATCGGGGCCCTTCCGCTCCTGGGCCGGCAGGGCCAGCAGGGCGGCGGCGATCAGCGAATGCATCAACATGTCGTATCCTCCAGGGGTCAGTATATAGAACGATCTCCGCCGGCATCCGCTCCCAAAATCGCCTCCGTTCGGTATAGTCCCTCCATGACCGACACGATCAAGCCCTTCCTCCTCAAGGAGCTGGAATCCATCCGCTCCCAGGGGCTCTACAAGGAGGAGCGCATCCTCCAGGGTCCCCAGGGCGCCGCGGTGAACGTCCCCCAGGGCGAAGTCCTCAACTTCTGCGCCAACAACTATCTCGGGTTGTCTTCGCATCCCGAGATCATCGCCGCCGCCCACGAGGCGCTCGACCGCTGGGGCTACGGACTCTCCTCCGTCCGCTTCATCTGCGGCACCCAGGGCATCCACAAGGAGCTCGAACGGACGATCAGCGGCTTCCTCGGCATGGACGACGCGATCCTCTACACCAGC
>CAZUJF010000033.1:0-60115 GCA_964619955.1 uncultured Planctomycetales bacterium | reverse complement strand
CACCAAACCCCTCGCCCGCAACGCCCGCGAAGCGCGCCTCATGTACGACGCCGCCCGGAAGTCCGGCGCGATCCACGGCTACGCGGAGACCGAGGTCTTCGCCCCCGCCTGCGTCAAGGCCCGCGACATCATCGAGCAGGGCGGCATCGGCCGCGTCCTCTGGGTCCGCTCCCGCGAATCCCACTCGGGCCCCCACTCCCCCCACTTCTGGGACGCCCGCAACACCGGCGGCGGCGCGATGAACGACCTCGGCTGCCACACCATCGAACTCGCCCGCTACGCGTTCGGGAAGGACGACCCCATCGTCGAGGTCATGGCCTGGGGCGCCACGCTCGTCCACACCAAGAAGACCAAGGCCGAGGACAACGCCCTGCTCGCCCTCAAGTTCGCCTCCGGCGGCATCGCCCACTGCGAGCTCAGCTGGACCACCCGCGGCGGCCTCGACCTCCGCAACGAGATCCACGGCTCCGAGGGCTCCCTCTTCACCGACGTCACCCGCGGCACCCCGATCGGCGCCTTCACCTCCAAACCCTCGGGCTATGTCGTCGAGAAAGCGGACCTCGACTTCGGCTGGACCCGGCCCCTCCCCGAGGAGGCCCTCGCGTACGGCTACCACGGCGAAATGAAACATTTCGTCGAGTGCGCCCGCGCCGAAAAGATGCCGCGCGAAACCTACGAGGACGGCTGGATCGTCAACACGGTCCTCGACGCCGGCTACAAGGCCATGAAGAGCAAACGCTGGGAAAGGGTGCGCTTCAAGTGAGCGCCCTCGCGGACAAGGTCCTCTTCATCACCGGCTCGACCGGCATCGCCGCCGCCACGGCCGAACTCGCCGTGAAGGCCGGCGCCCGCGTCTTCGTCACGAGCCGCACCCCCGGACACGGCGAAGAACTCGCCCGCCGCACGGGCTGCCGCTTCCACGCCGCCGACCTGCTCGATCCCGCCGCGGCCGAGACCGCCCTCGCCGCCTGCCACCGGACCTTCGGCCGCCTCGACGCCGTCTTCAACGTCGCCGGCATCAGCGGCCGCAAGTTCGGCGACGGCCCCCTCCACGAATGCAGCGACGCCGGGTGGCAGATCACGCTCGACGCCAACGTCAAAACCATGTTCCACGTCTGCCGCGCGGCGCTGCGTCTCATGCTCGCCCAGGCGCCCGCCCCCAACGGCCAACGCGGCACGATCCTCAACATGGCCAGCGTGCTCGGCCTCTCCCCCCAGGGGCGCCACTTCGCCACCCACGCCTACGCCGCCTCCAAGGGCGCCATCGTCGCCATGTCCCGCGCCATGGCCGCCACCTACGCCCCGGAAAAGATCCGCGTCAACGTCATCGCCCCCTCCCTCGTCCGCACCCCCATGAGCGCGCGCGCCCAGAACGACCCCGCCATCCTCGAACTCATGAAGACCAAGCAACCGCTCACGGAGGATCTCATCGAGGCGCAGGACGTCGCCCGCGCCGCCCTTTTCCTGCTCGGCGACGAGAGCCGCGTCATCACGGCCGACGTGCTCACGGTCGATGCCGGCTGGTCCGTCAGCTCGTAAGGAACCCTCATGGAAACGCTCGCGGAAACCGACGTCCTGGTCGTGGGGGCCGGCTCGGCCGGCGCCTGCGCCGCCCTGGCCGCCGCACGGGCGGGCGCGAAAACCCTGCTCCTCGAACGCCACGCCTGCCTCGGCGGGACCTCCACCCTCGTGCTCGACACCTTCTACGGCTTCTACACCCCGGGCTCGAAATCCCTCAAGGTCGTCGGCGGCGTCCCCGACCTCGTCGTGGGCGAACTCCGCCGCCGCGGCGTCTGCTTCGAACGCCCCAACACCTACGGCGCGGGCACCGGCATCACGTACCATCCCGACGTCCTGAAGGCGGTCTGGGACAAACTCGTCCTCGACGCGGGCGTCCGCGTCCTGCTCCACGCCTGGGTCCAGGACGTGGAACGCGACGGCGCCCGCCTCACGGGCGTCGTCGCCGCCACGAAGGCGGGACTGCGCCGAATCAAGGCGCGGGTGATCATCGACGCCTCCGGGGAGGCCGACGTCTGCCACCATGCGGGCGCCCCGTACGAACTGGCGGGCGAACTCGACCCCGCCCAGACCCTCACCACCACGTTCCGCATGTGCCACGTCGACGAGGTCAAGCGCAAGGCCCTGCCCAAGGGCGAACTCCAGCGCCTCATGGCCGCGGCCGCCGAGAGCGGCGCCTACGACCTGCCCCGCCGCGAAGGCAGCGACCACCCCATGCCCGTGCCCGGCATGACGTCCACCGTCATGACCCGCGTCCAGTCCTTCGAAAAGCGCGACGGCAAGGTCATCAACGCGACCGACCCCGAGCTGCTCACCCGCGCCGAGATCGAGGGACGCCGCCAGGCCCTCGAATACGCGCGCTTCCTCCACGACCGCGTCCCGGGCTACGAACAGGCCCACCTGGCCGGGCTCTCGATGCAGACCGGCATCCGCGAAACCCGCCGCGTGCACGGCGAGTACCGGCTCACGCGCGAGGACGTGCTCGGCGCGCGGCAGTTCGAGGACCAGATCGGCCTCTGCGGGGCGCCCATCGAAGACCACTTCAGCGAGAAGAGTGGCGGCCAGGACACGAAATGGGCCTACCTGCCCGACGGCCGCTGCGTCGGCATCCCGTTCCGCACCCTGATCCCGCAAAAGCTTGAAAACGTCCTCGTCGCCGGACGCTGCTTCTCCGCCACCCACGACGCCCACGCGAGCGTCCGCTCCATGGGCCAGTGCATGGCCATGGGACAGGCCGCCGGAACGGCCGCCGCGCTTTCCCTCGCTGGCGGCGGGCTCGTCCGGGAGCTACACTTTCCAGACGTGCGAGACCGGCTCCTCAAGCTGGGAGCCGTCCTGGAGGTGCCTTGCCCCGCGACGTGATCTTCGAATCCGACGAGCCGCCCGACTACGTCCTGGGCTTCGACGTCGGCGGCACGCGCCTGAAAAGCGCCGCCGTCGACCCGAAGGGCCGCTTCCTCGCCCAGGCGATCACGCCCACCGGGGCGACGGCCGGCCCCGCCGCCCTGCTCCGCACGCTGATCCTCCAGGCCCGCAGCTACGAGGCCCGCCTCGGCGGTCCCGCCAAAGCCGCGGTCGTCGGACTGCCCGGTGCCATCGATCCCGTGCGGGGCGTCGTCCTGCTTCCCGGACGACTGAAGAATCTCGAAGGATACCCCCTCGTCCCGAAACTCTCCAAAGCGCTGAAGTGTCCCGTGCTCGCCGACAACGACGCCCGCCTCGCCATGGTCGCCGAGAAGGAATACGGCCTCGCGCGCGGCATCAAATGGGCGCTCACGATCACGCTCGGCACCGGGGTCGGCTCCGGCGTGCTGCTCGACGGCCGCATCCTGCGCGATCCGCACCTCCAGTTCGGCACCCAGGCCTCGCACATGATCCTCCAGGCCCGCCACGGCCGCCTCTGCTTCACGGGCGCCCGCGGCACGGCCGAGATGCTCTGCTCCGCCACCGCCCTCGCCTCGCAGGTCCGCGACGGCCTCCTGCGCGGCATCCCCTCGAGCCTTTCGCCGCGCTTCGCGAAGGATCCCGCCTCCATCGACGCGTCCGCCGTCTTCGAGGCCGCGCGCCGGAAAGACCGCCTCTGTCTCGACGAACTCGGCGTCTGGACCGAACACCTCGCCTGCTTCCTCGTCAGCGCCATCCACGCGTATTCGCCCGAGATCGTCATCCTCGCCGGCGGCGCAAGCGCGGCGGCGCCGCTCTTCCTCCCCCGCCTGCGCAAGCTCGTCCGCCCGCAGCTCTTCCGCTGGCCCCGGGGATCGGCCCCGCCCATCGTCGTCTCGAAGGTGCAGGATCATGCCGGCGTGCTCGGAGCCGCCGCGCAGGCCTGGATGATCGGATGAGCTTCGTCCGCTGCGTCCTGGGCGACCTCCCGCCCGCGTCCCTCGGCCGCACCTACGCCCACGAACACCTCATCATCGATCCGAGCTACGCGACGCAGGTCGACCCCGGCATCCGGCTCGAATCCGTGGACGCCGCCGTGCGCGAACTCGCGGACTTCAAGGCCGCGGGCGGCGGGGCCATGGTGGACTGCATGCCCTGCGACGCGGGCCGCAACGTGCTCAAGCTCGCGGAGATCTCCCGCCGCAGCGGCGTGCACCTCATCGCCCCCACGGGCCTGCACCGCCGGCGCTTCTATCCGCTGGGGCACTGGCGCTACACGTCATCCGTGGAACGGCTCACGGAGCTCTTCGTCCGCGAGATCGAGGAGGGCATCGACGCCAATGACTGCGCCGGACCCGAGCTCCGCCGAACGACCCATCGCGCGGGGGTGCTGAAAGCGGCCTCCGACACGGGCCGCCTCGACGACGCCGAACGGCTCGCCTTCGAGGCCGTCGCCGCGGCGCACCGCCGCAGCGGCGCGCCGGTGATCACCCACTGCGAACCCGCCCGCGGCCTGGAGCAGGTCGAGTTCCTCGCCTCGCGCGGCGTGGCCCCGCGGCGCCTCATCCTCTCCCATACCGACCGCCATCCCGACCCCGCCTACCACCGCGAGCTCTTCCGCAGCGGCGTCTTCGTGGAATACGACCGCGTCTTCCGCGCCCCGCTCGACGACGCCAACCCCACGCTGCGCTTGTTCGTGACGATGGTGAAGGAGTTCCCCTCGCAGCTCATGCTCGGCACGGATGCCGCCCGCCCCTCGTACTGGCGCCACTACGGGGGCGGCCCGGGCCTCGACGTCCTGCTCCGCGACTTCTCGGATCGCGCGCGCCGCCTGGGCGTGACGGACGCGGAGCTGGAGCAGGTCTTCGTGACGAATCCCGCGCGCGCCTACGCGTTCCGGGAGTGACGACGGAGGAACCATGCCCCCAGGTCTGACGGCCCTGCTGCTCCTGCTCCTTCCGCAGGATCCCCTGCCCAGGGACGACGGCTACCGGGGCCTCTGGTACATGAACCAGCCGACCCGGGACGAGCACCGCTACAAGTACAGCGGCGGCTTCGCCACCTACCCGCAGCAGCACGTCCCCATCGCGATCTACGCGAAGGCCGCCGACCGCACCTTCTTCGTGTACGGCGGCCGCCCGAAAGACCGCAACACCCTGCTGCACCTGGTGTCGTACTTCGACCACGCGACGGGCACGGTCCCGCGGCCCGCGATCCTGCTCGACAAGAAGACCGACGACGCCCACGACAACCCGGTGCTCTCGATCGACGACGCCGGCCATCTCTGGGTGTTCTCGAATTCGCACGGGACCTCGAGGCCCTCCTACCTCCACCGGAGCCTGAAGCCGTATTCGATCGACGCCTTCGAGCGGGTCCTCGAAACCAACTTCTCCTACGGACAACCCTGGCACCTGCCCGGGCGGGGATTCCTCTTCCTGCACACGAGGTACGCCTCCGGGCGCGGGCTCCACTGGATGGACAGCGCCGACGGCCGCACCTGGTCCGCCCCCCGTCCCCTCTCCCGGATGGAACTCGGCCACTACCAGATCAGCTCCGCCGCCGACGGCCGCGTGGGCTCCGTCTTCGACATCCATCCGAAGCCCGTCGGCCTCAACGCGCGCACGAACCTCTACTACGTCGAGACGCGCGATTCCGGCGCGTCCTGGACCAGCGCCGGGGGCGCGCCCCTGGAAGTTCCGCTCGAGGACCCCGCGGGACCCGCCCTCGTGCGCGATTACCGCTCGGAGGGCCTGCTCGTCTACCTCAAGGATCTCCGCTTCGACGAGGGAAGGCCGGTCGTCCTCTATCTCACCAGCCGGGGCTACGAGCCCGGACCCAAGAACGGCCCGAGGACCTGGCGCACCACGAGATGGACCGGGAAGGAATGGGAGACCCGGGACCTGACGACGTCCGATCACAACTACGACCACGGCTCCCTCTACATCGAGGAGGGCCGCTGGCGGGTGCTCGCGACGACCGATCCCGGCCCGCAGCCGCACGGCACGGGCGGCGATCTCGTCCTCTGGGAGAGCGCCGACCGGGGGGCCTCCTGGACCCGCCTCCGCGCCGTCACCCGCGGCAGCGCCCTCAACCACAGCTACCCCCGGCGGCCGCTGAACGCCCATCCGGATTTCTACGCCCTCTGGGCGGACGGGAACCCCCTGGAGCCCTCGGAATCCAGCCTCTACTTCACCAACCGCGCAGGCGATGCGGTCCGGCGCCTGCCCGCCCGGATGGAAGGGGACACGGCCCGCCCCGAGATCGTGAAGTAGCCGGGCCGGATCCGGGGTCCGCCGCACGGAGACGCCGCTCATCACCCGTCGCGGACGCGCCCGCGGCCTGGAGCACGCCGACAGGAGCCCCCCCTCCACTACGCGTGGTGAAATCGAGCGGCTTTGACAGCGCCCCTGCACCGGAGTAGCATAAAGGCATGGCGACGACCGCGAAGAAGTTGACGATCGCAGACTTCAAGAAGATGCCTGCGGACGGCTTCCGCCATGAAATCATCGAGGGGGAAGAGTTCATGACGCCGGCCCCCAACCCGGATCACCAGACGATCGTGGGCAACGTGTTCCGCCTGATCGCCAATCACGCCGCCGCTCGAAAACTGGGCAGGGTTTTTGTCGCGCCCACGGATGTGGTTCTGAGCCGGCACGACATCGTGGAACCCGACGTCTTTTTCATCAGCCAGGAACAGCTGTCGATCATCGGGCCGGACAACATCCAAGGGGCCCCCGCGCTCGTCGTGGAGGTCCTGTCCCCCTCAACGGCGGGGCAGGACAAAGGGGCCAAACTCACCCTCTATGAGCGCGCCGGGGTGCGCGAGTACTGGATCGTCGACGGCGCCAGCCAGACCCTCGAAATCCGCGAGTTTGGAAGCCCCCGCCGGACGCGTTCCTACAAGGCGGGGCAATCCTTCCAGTCCGAACTCCTGCCGGGCCTGACGCTGAAGCTGGAAGACGTCTTCACGACCCGGTAAGCCCGGCCTGAGCGTTTCGCGATTGGCCCCGGAGTCCCCGGAACCGGACGATCCTCCCGCCACCCGGTGTCTCAAGGGGTGGGGACGGGCAGACACCATGATCACCCTCGCCGACATCCGCGCCGCGCAGCAGGTCGTCGGCGGCGTCGCGCTCCGGACTCCCCTGCTCCCGCTCAAGTTCTCCGACCGCCCCGACACCTTCGTCAAGTGCGAGAACCTCCAGCGCACCGGGGCCTTCAAGATCCGCGGCGCCCTCAACGCGATCTCGAAACTCCCGAAGTCCTGCCGCGGGGTGACCGCCTCCTCGAGCGGGAACCATGCCCAGGCGGTTGCCCTCGCCGCGAAGCTCCGGGGCCTCCCCGCCTGCATCGTGATGCTCGACCAGTCGGTGCCGCACAAGATCGAGGGCACGAAGAGCTACGGCGCCGAGGTGATCCTGGGCGGCACGACGAGCGTGCTCATCACCGAGCGCGCGGAGCGCGAGGCCCTCGAGCGGGGCTGGGTCTTCATCCCCCCCTTCAGCGACCCGGACATCATCGCGGGACAGGGCACCGTGGGCCTGGAAATTTTCCAGGACCTGCCGGGCCTGCGCTCGGTGGTCGTCCAGATCGGCGGAGGCGGACTCATCAGCGGCATCGCGACCGCCGTCAAGGAGTCGAATCCCGCCGTCCAGGTCTTCGGGGTCGAGCCGGCCGGGGCGGCCAAGATGAAGCCTTCGCTGCAGGCGGGACGCGTCGTCACGCTGGCCGAGGTCAACACGATCGCCGACGGGCTCAAACCCACCTGCGTGAGCGAGCTGACGCTCGCGTACGCCTCGCGCTATCTGGACGGGATCACGACCGTCAGCGACGAGGAGATCCTCTCGGCGATGCGGCACCTGGCGTTCAAGGAGAAGCTGGTCGTCGAGCCCTCGGGGGCGACGGCGCTGGCGGCCGTCCGCAGCGGACGGCTCAAGCTCCCGCCGGGACCGGCCGCCGTGATCCTCTCCGGGGGCAACGCCGACCTGAAGCTGCTCGCCGGCGCGTAGACTTACCTCGCGCCCTGGCGCGTGCCCTTGCAGTCCGGGTAGCGCGTGCAGCCCCAGAAGGCGCCGAACTTCCCCGTGCGCTCCTTCATGGGCGCCCCGCACTTGGGACACGTGTATTCCGAGGCCTGGGAGGCCGGCGCGGGCGTCCCGGCCTCGAACTTCTCCCGGCTCATCCGCTCGGCGTAGTTGCACCAGTCGCAGCCGGGGGAGGCCGCGGGCACCGCCCCCTTGAGGACGGCCGCCATCTCCCCCACCGACTTGAGAAACGCCGCGGAATCCCGGGGGATCTCCACCCACTCGGCGGCGCCCCGGTAGAGCTGCCGTCCCGGCGCCTCCTGCCCCAGCTCCGAGGGCTCGAAGCAGAGCAGCCCGATGCGGGAGATCGGCGAGAGCCGCGGGGCCTCGCCCTTCACGATGCGCGGCCGCTTCGCGGACTGCTCGAACGCGTACGCATACGCGTTCAGCTGCCGGCTGTACGTCGACGCCTTCTCCGGGGTGATCTTCGTCGTCTTGAAGTCCAGGATGCCCCAGGAGCCGTCGTCGAACTCGATCAGCGAGTCGATCTTGCCGTAGATGTACCAGCCTGGGCCGCCCTCGACCGCCACCGGCTCGGACTCCACCGCGCGCTCCCCGCAGCGGATCGCCCCCGGCGGCAGCGCCGGCAGGACCTCCTCCGTGCGGCGCCCCTCGTAGAACGCCATCTGCAGGCCTTCGAGCTTCTTGAAGATTCCCGCCATGGGCATGGACGGCTGGCGGATGCCGTGCACGACCTTCAGGTAGAAGCAGCGTTTGCACTGCTCCCAGAGGAAGGCGAAGTCGGAGGGGCTCAGGCGCAAAGGATCCATGCGCCCATTCACTCAGGAAACGGCGGACTTGTCCAGAAACCGCGGCTTCCGTCTACCAGCTACCAGCTACCTGCTACCGTCTCTTAAGATGCGACCGCGCGCAGCGCCTGCTGGTACTTCTGCGCCTTGCCGATGACGCCCTCGTAGCGGATCGCCGCCTCGCGCTTGAAGTGCTCCGGCATCTCCAGCCACTGCCCGATCCGCGAATGCGCCTCGGGATGCGCCATCGTGAACGCCATCGCCAGCTCCATGAGATCCCGGTTGTAGCGGCCGATCTGGAGCTTCGCGACGTAGTCCCGCAGCCCGCGCGCCAGCAGACCCTCCTTCGCCCGTACCTCGAGGATGCGCTCGAGGAACGTGATGAGGTCGGCGTTCAGGTCGTCGGGGGGCGCCCCGCGGCGCAGGCGGTCCGCCGCCTTTCCCGCCGAGGCGCGGTCCTTCATGGCGAGGACGAAGACCTCCCAGAGCTCGATCTTCGGCGCCTTCTTGTCCTGGTGCGCGATGAAGCGGTCCGCGGCCCGCAGATCCTCGAGCAGTTCCGGGTCCAGCCCCGGAGGCGCCGGCAGCGGGCCCGCCGTCTGGCGCCGTTTCAGTTCGATGAGGGCCGCCTCCGTGCGGTCGACCCAGGCCCGGAGCTCCCATTCCGCCATCAGCGGCGAGGCGCCGCCGTTGAGCAGCAGCGCGACCAGGGTCCCGCTGCGCCGGGCGTCGAGCGCGATCCCCGAATTGCGGACCATGTCTTCCAGCGCCTGCGCGCGGCGGTACATCGAGACGCGGTTGCGCTGGGCCGCGTCCTGGATGATCCCCCCGACGCCGGGCGAGCGCCCCTGCTGGCGCTGCTTCTCGAGGCGCTCGACCTCGCGGCGCAGCGCCTCGCCTTCCGTGCGGGCCAGGCGGAGGGCCTCCCACATCTCCAGACGCATCCCGAGCGCCCCCAGCGTCTGCCGGGATTCCTCGGCGAGCAGCAGCTCTTCGACGAGCTCCGGATGCGGGTCGGACATGATCCTCCTCCTCTTCTACTTCGGCCCGGAGGCCGCCGCAGCTGAAGGGGGATCGGCCGCCCTACGCCCGGCCGATGTTCACCCACGTGTGCACGTGGGGCGAACCGCGGAAGTACCAGCTCAGCGTCGGCCCTTCCAGCTTCCAGCGGTCCCAGACCCGGTCGGCGCCGATGTCGCCGTCCTGGTAGAACCCCAGATGCAGCTTGTCGAGGCCGCCGCCCTCCTTGATGAAGGCCAGGGCCTCCTCGACGTCGCTCGCGCGATAGGGCGAGAGCAGCTCCTTCATGAGGCCCTCGACCGCGCCCTTCTGGTCCGCGCTCATCTCGCCCACGGACAGGCCGTTCCAGGGGCCCTCTTTCTTGATCTTGATGGACTTCTCGTCGTCCGGCGGCGACTTCGCCAGCAGCGCCTTCTCCTGCTGTTTGCCGTCCAGCGCGGCGAAGACCTTGTTCGCGGCGATCCCCTGGCTCCAGAAGACGTTCCCGGCGTGGTCCGCCTTTTCGTTGAAGTTCCCCGACGCATGGCCGTAGAAGATCGGGCCGCCGAAGGCGACGTTCTCCTGCGTGTTGCCGTCGCAGCGGATCGTCAGGTGCCGTCCGGTCAGGACCCACTCGAACCTGTCCGTGCCGGGGTCCCCGAAGATCGCGGGGTGGTAGCTCTCGAAGCCGTTGTAGTCCTCCTTCATCTGCCGTTCGAAGCGGCCGTAACCGTCCTCGCTCACGAGGCCGCGGAACATGTCCTTCATCATCGTCTGCTGCTCGCCGGTGTAGAACTTGCCGATCTGCTGGGGGACGATCTCCCAGTTGTTCGACACCTTCTGCCGCAGCGGGTTGTCCCAGCCGAAGCAGACCTTCTCCTTCTGCTCGGGCTTCAGCGACTTGTAGAGGTCCTTGAGGATGTCCTCGGGCTTCCCCTGCGGGCGCCAGGAGGACGCCCCGACGGGACCCAAGCCCAGGCCGAGCGCCGCGGCCGTGCCGGCCGCCGCCCCCAGGAACGTGCGGCGGGAAAGCGCGGGACCGCAATCGGGACAGGCCTGCGTCTTCGATTTCATGAAATGCCTCCTCATGGCCGGAACACTCACCGGGATATAGTACGCTCGCTCCCCGGAAACAAGTGAGGTCTTCGCATGGGCCTGCCCGCGTTCGCCCTCCTGCTCGCCCTCCAGGACCCGCGCGTCCCCGAAGGCTACGGGATCCGCAAGGCCGCCGAGACCCGCTTCCCCATGTTCGCCTGCCTCGACGAACGCGGCCGCCTCTACGTCACCGAGTCCTCCGGGGGCGACCTCTACCTCGAGCTACAGAAGCTCGTGCGCGGCTGCCGGGTGCGGCGCTTCGAGGACCGCGACGGCGACGGCATTTTCGAGCACTCCGGGGTCTTCGCCGAGGGACTAACCCCGTCGATGGGGCTCGCCTGGCGGGACGGAAAGCTCTACGTCGCCGATCCGCCGGACCTGGCCGTCCTGGAGGACCGCGACGGCGACGGCCGCGCCGAAACCCGCAGCGTGATCCTCACGGGCTTCGGACATCGGGACAACGGCTCCCTGCACGGGCTGATCTTCGGACCCGACGGCTGGCTCTACATGACCACGGGCCAGCCCGACGGCTACGCCCTGAAGCGCGCCGACGGCTCCGTGCTGCGCGGCACGAGCGGCGCGCTGCTCCGCTGCCGTCCGGACGGCTCCGAACCCCAGGTGATCTCCCGCGGCTTCGAGAATCTCGTCGAGGTCGCCTTCCTGCCGGGCGGCGACATCGTCGGCACCTGCAACTGGTACCAGAAACCCGCGGCCGGAATCCGGGACGCCCTCGTCCACCTCCTCGAAGGCGCCCGCTTCCCCTACGCCCCCGACGAGGGCACGGTCCATCCCTGGACCGGCCGCGTCCTGCCCGCCGTGGCGCTCTTCCCCGCCGTCGCCTTCTCGGGCCTCTGCCGCTACGAGGGCACGGCGTTCCCGGCGGACGCCCGCGGACGGCTCTTCGCCGCCCAGTTCAACGCCCGCAAGATCAGCCGCCATGAGCTGGTCCGGCGCGGCTCGACGTACGGCGCGGAGACGCAGGACTTCGTCACGAGCGAGCACCCCGACTTCCATCCGAGCGACGTGCTGGAGGCGCCCGACGGCAGCCTGCTCGTCCTCGACAGCGGCGCGTGGTACACGCAGCACTGCCCCACCGGGAAGATCCGCGCCTCGGAGGCCCGGGGCGGCATCTGGCGGGTGTCCTGGACGGGGCCCGCGCCGGGCGGGACTCCCGCGCCCGCGGCGACGGCCCCCGTCGTCCGCGCCGAATCCGTCCCCGAACTCCTGGCCGCCCTCGACGGGGCGGACGCCCATCTCGAGCACAGCCTCATCCTCAAGCTCGGACGCCTCGCGACGACGCCGGCCCTGGAGACGGCTCTGCGGGACGAGTCTCCCCGCATCCGCCGCGCCGCGTTGATCGTGCTCGAAAGCCGCGGACTCCTGAGCCCGGAACTCGTCGCGGCCCAGGCGGGCGCCGCCGATCCCGAGCTGCGCAAGACCGCCCTGGAGATCCTGCAGGCGCACCGCGACTGGGCCCCCGCCGCGCTCCGGCTGATCCGGAGCCGGATCGAGAGCCCCGCCGAGCCCGAGGCGCTCCGCGGCCTGATCCTCGCCTTCCAGTCCCAGCCCGACGTCCAGGAGGCCCTCGGCGACGCCCTCGGCCGCGGTCCCGCGCCGCTCCGGATCCAGCTCCTCGAAACGCTCGCGTCGTCCTCGATCGCCAAACCACCGTCCACGCTGCGCGCCGCCCTCGCCCACGAGGATCCGGGCGTCCGGCACGCGGCCGTGCGGGCCGTCGCGACGCTGGGTTTCCGGGAGCTGGATGAGGCGCTCGCCGCGCTGGCCGGCGACGCCGCCCAGCCCGACGCGCTGCGCCTCGACGCCCTGCGGGCCGTGGCCGTGCGGCGCCCGCCGGACTCGCTCGACTTCCTGTTCGCCCAGGCCGCCGTGGGAGGAGCGGCGACGGCGCGGCTCGCGGCGGCGGAAACCCTCGCCCGGCTCCCGCTCTCCGACGCCGAACTCGCCCGGCTGCTGCAGGCCGTCCGCGGCGACGGCCTCGTCTCCCCCTCGCTCTTCCTGCCGGCGCTGAAGAAGGCGGAGGGGCCCGCCCTCGAGGCGGCCGCCGAAGCCGTCCGCGCGGGATGGCGTCCCTCCGCGGCCGAGCTCGGAACGCTCCTCGCCCGGCTTCCCGCGGACGCGCGGACCCTGATCGAGCGGGCGGGGGACGAGGCGAAGGCGCGGCTGACCCGCTACGAGCCGCTGTTGAGCGGCGGCGACCCACTGAAGGGCCGCGAGGTCTTCTTCGGGAAGAAGGTCGCCTGCGGCGGCTGTCACGCGGTGGGCGCCCAGGGCGGGCGCGTCGGCCCCGACCTCACGAAGATCGGGGAGATCCGCGCGGGACGGGATCTGCTGGAGTCCATCCTGCTCCCCAGCTCCACGTTCGCGCAGGGCTACGACGCGTACCTCGTGCTCACCCGCGACGGCGACGTGCGCACGGGCGTGATCGCCGCCCAGAGCGCCGACTCGATCCTGCTCCGCGACGCGAGCGGCGCCGAAACCCGCCTGAACCGTTCCGGAATCCGGGAGCTCAAGCGGGCCGAGAAGTCGGTGATGCCCGAGGGCCTCGAGCGGGCGCTCTCGGACGACGAGTTCCGCGACCTGCTCGCGTATCTGCGATCGCTCAAATGAACCAGGAACGCCGCCTGGAACGCCCCGGCCACGGTCGACGCAGGAGGCTCGGCATGAGCCAGCGCATCGGGGGGTCGTGGGGGCGATTTCCTTGACAGCCCCCCCGCCCCCCCTATACTCGCCTTTCGGTCCGGGGACCGGGGGTATCAGGGAGGGAATTCTAGTGACACGTCCGATCACGCTCTGCACCGGCCAGTGGGCCGACCTCCCGCTCGAGAAGATGTGCGCGCTCGCCCAGGAGTGGGGCCTCGACGGCCTCGAGCTCAACACCTGGGGCCACTACGACGTCGAGCGCGCGCTCAAGGACGAGACCTACGTCCAGTCCGTGAAGGACCTGCTCGCGAAGCACAAGCTGAAGTGCTGGGCCATCGACGTGCACCTCGTGGGCCAGTGCGTCTGCGACCCCATCGACGCGCGCCACAAGTCCATCGTCTCCCCCGCCGTGTGGGGCGACGGCG
This sequence comes from uncultured Planctomycetales bacterium, assembly GCA_964619955.1. Taxonomy (GTDB): domain Bacteria; phylum Planctomycetota; class MHYJ01; order MHYJ01; family JACPRB01; genus JACQFK01. Next base: position 46,204 of record CAZUJF010000033.1, on the reverse strand, counting down.
ATCCCGAGGGCGTGCGCCGCCGCGCCGCCCAGTGGCTCATCGGCGCCGGCAAGGCCGCGAAGAAACTCGGCGTCTCCATCGTCAACGGCTTCACGGGCTCCTCGGTCTGGCACAAGCTCTACTTCTTCCCGCCGACCTCGCAGGCCGAGATCGAGGCGGGCTACAAGGACTTCGCAACGCGCTTCACGCCGATCCTCGACGAATACCAGTCGCTGGGGATCCGTTTCGGCCTCGAGGTCCATCCCACGGAAATCGCGTACGACCTCTACACCACGCAGCGGGCGCTCAAGGCGGTGAACCGGCACCCCGCCTTCGGCATCAACCTCGACCCCAGCCACTTCACCCACCAGTTCCTCAACCCCGACGAGTTCATCCTCGAGTTCCCGGACCGCATCTACCACGTGCACATGAAGGACTCGAAGGTCAACCTGACGGGGCGGAACTCCATCCTCTCCTCCCACCTCGACTTCGGCGATCCCCGGCGGGGCTGGGACTTCGTCACCGTCGGCTACGGCGACGTGCCCTGGGGGAAGATGATGCGCGCGCTCAACCACATCGGCTACCAGGGCCCGCTCTCCATCGAATGGGAGGACTCGGGCATGGACCGCATCAAGGGCGTCAAGGATTCGATCGAGACGGTGCGCCGCTTCAATTTCGCGCCGGCGACGACGGCCTTCGACTCGGCCTTCCAGAAATATTGATTCACGGACATCGAAACCCGGAGAACGGAGACGAAGCCATGAGCAAGGAGTTCAAGCCCGAGTACATGCAGTTGAGCGTGCTGACGGCCGCGTTCCAGGAGCTCACCCCCCGCGACAAGCGGCGGAAGGACCCGGATCTCGCCGTCGAGGACTGGATCGCGTTCGCGCCGAAGATCGGCGTGAAGCGCCTGCAGATCTCCTCCGCGCTGCCGGAGGAGCTGGCGGACATCCCGCCCGAGGCGATGCTCGACCCCGTCGCCGACCACCTCAACGTGCTCAAGCCGCTCGACAAGAGCCGCGTGAAGCGCATCGAGTCGGCGCTGAAGGCCTCCGGCGTCGCGTTCTCCGACATCGGCTACTTCGACAACATGCTCATCGGCGACGCGAAGCTGCGCAAGGTGAAGCACGACTGGATGGTCAAGATCATGGACGCCGCCGTCGCGCTCGGCGTCAAGGCGGTCTGCGGCTTCGTCGGCCGCGACGTCGAGCTCGACATGGACCAGAACCTCGAGGCCTTCGAGAAGCTCTTCGTGCCGCTGCTGAAGGCGGCGAAGGAGCGCGGGCTCGAGTACCGCGTCGAGCAGTGCCCGATGCCGGGCTGGAACACCACGGACAACTGGCACAACAACATCGCCTACACGCCGGGCATGTGGATCCGCCTCCACAAGATCGCCGAGAAGCACAAGGTCGGCGACGCGTTCCGGATCCACTACGACCCCTCGCACGCGATCCTGATGGGGCAGAACACCCGGGACCTCTTCCAGTTCCTCAAGGACCAGGGCTACAACTTCCTCATCGGCGGCTTCCACGTGAAGGGCCAGGTCTCCAACCCGAAGGGCATCGCCGAGTGGGGCTACGGCGGCCAGACCTGCGACCGCGGCGACCGCAAGGGCGGCAAGCCCGATCCGGACGTGCGCAAGCAGTCGGCGGCGTGGCTCAAGCAGGTCGTGCTCTGCACGCACGAGCTGCCCGGCACGGCGAAGCACGACCCGCTCGCGTACCTGCAGAACCGCACGGTCGACTGGCTCGACCACCAGCTCGCCGCGCGCGAGCTGCTCTCGTTCAAGAACGGCGTGTCGAACGTCGACCTCGTCGTCGAGCACGAGTACCCGGACGCGCGCATCCAGGATCCGAAGAAGCTGGCCCCCGTGCTCCAGGGTTCGATCGCGTTCACGCGCGCCATCGACGAGGCCGCCGCGAACATGACCGCCCTGCAGAAGGTCATCGAGAGCCAGGGCATCAAGGTCCAGGGCGTCGGCCGCGAGGCGTACCGGAGCTGATTCTTCCCGGGGGCGGGCCGGGTCCTCCGGCCCGCCCCCGTTTTTCTCTTTCACGTCCGCGCTCCGCGCGCTACCGTCTACGGCAGTGGCTGACACCGGCAGAGTCATCTCGGGGGACCTGCCCCGGCCCTTCGGCAAATACACGCTCGTGCGCGTGCTCGGCCGCGGGGCGATGGGCATCGTCTACGAGGCCCACGACCCGGGCCTCAACCGCAAGGTGGCCCTCAAGCTCATGATCCCCGGCGCCCACGAAAGCGCCGAGGCCGCGGCGCTCGAGGAGGCCTACTTCATCCGCGAGGCGCAGATGTGCGCGCGCCTCGAAAAGCATCCGCACATCGTCACGGTGTACGAGGCGGGCGCCGTGGACGGCCGGCGCTACATCGCGATGGAGTTCCTCAGCGCGGTGCCGCTCTCCGACTGGATCCGGGAGCGCCGGCCCTCGCTGCGCACGCAGGTCAAGCTGCTCCGCGACGTGGCCCGGGCGGTGCACCACGCCCACGAGGGCGGGGTGCTGCACCGGGACCTCAAGCCCAAGAACGTCCTCATCGACGCCCAGGGCCGGCCCTACGTCACCGACTTCGGCATGGCCAAGCACTTCAGCAGCGATCCGGGGAAGTCCTCGACCTCCGCGGGCATGGTGGTCGGGACGCCGTCCTACATGAGCCCCGAGCAGGCGCAGGGGCTCAAGAAGATCGACCGGCGCACGGACGTCTATTCGCTCGGCGCGATGCTGTACGAGATGCTCACCGGCAAGCCGCCCTTCCCGGGCGAGATGACGATCGTGGCCCTGATGCGGGTGGTGCAGGACGCGATCCCCACCCCTTCGACCGTCTCGCCGGAATGGGCCGCCTCGACCCTCGACAAGTCGGTCGAAACCGCCTGCATGCGGGCGCTCTCGAAGCTGCCCGACGACCGCCCGAAGGATGCGCTCGCCTTCGCCGATCTGCTGGCGGCCTGGCTGGGCGACGCCACCGACGTGCGGATCAAGAGGGCCTTCCCGCCGTCCGAGGCGGCGCCCGCGCCGCGGCGGCGGACGGCCCTGTGGATCTCCGCGGGGGTCCTCCTGCTGGCGGGCCTCGGCCTGGTCGCCCTGCTGCCCCGCGCCCCCGCCGCGACGGACTGGTCGAAGGCCGCAGACCTGCTGCCTCTGGCGGACCCGGCCCGGGACGCCGTCTCGGGCGCCTGGAAGCGCGAGGGCGCGGGCCTGCTCGGCGAGGCGGAGGGCCTGGCCCGGATCGAAATCCCCTGGCGCCCGGCGCCGGACTACGACGTCCGGATCGTTTTCAGCCTTCTCAAGGGGCAGCACGAGGTGCTGCTGCACCTGACGCGCGCGGGCCGGCCCTTCGTCATCCAGATCGGCGCGGAGGCCAACACGGTCTTCCGCTGCGGCGACGCCTCCTCGAAGGCGCCGCGCTGCCTCGAGGCGGGCCGTTTCCACACGGCGACCGTCCGGGTCCGCGAGGGCGGGGCGAGCCTCGGGTTCGACGGGAAGGACGTCCTGGATTGGACCACGGACTGGTCCACCCCCGCCGTCCCCGCCGGCGCCTCGCTGCGCGACGCCTCCCTGCTCGGCCTCGGCGTGCGCGACGGCCGCCTCGAGGTCCGCTCGGTCCAAGTCGTCGACGTCCGGGGCCGGGGGGCGCGCTCCCGTCCCTGATCCTTTTCCCCCGTCTGGCACAATCCGGGCGTCGTTTGCTATATAGTCGGTCGCCTTTACGGAGAAACGCATGAACCTCGCGACCCCGCTGCTGCTGATCCTCCTCGCCGCCGCCCAGGACAAGAAGCAGGCCACGCTCGATCCCGCGCAGGCGGGGCCCGACTTCGCCCTGCAGGGCGAATACGCGGCGGACGGCGCGAAGTTCGCCGCCCAGGTCGTCGCGCTCGGCGACGGCAAGTTCGACGTCTACCTGCTCGCGGGCGGCCTGCCCGGCGCGGGCTGGGACCAGAAGACGAAGGTCAAGGTCCCCGCCGCGTCCGCGGACGGCAGGACCTCGATCAACGGCAAGGACTGGTCCGGTTCGATCCAGGAGGGCTCGCTCAGCGCGAAGGGTCCCGAGGGCGAGATCGCCCTCAAGCGCGTCGTGCGGACGTCCCCCACCCTCGGCGCCAAGCCCCCCGAGGGGGCGACGATCCTGCTGGGGCCGGGCGTCCTGGAATTCACCCGCGCGGGCGGCAAGGAGGCGACGGCGGTCGACGGCGTCCTCAACGCGGCGGGCACGGGAGGCTTTTTCGCGAAGAAGAAACACGGCAGCGTGAAGCTGCACGTCGAGTTCCAGCTGTCCTTCATGCCGTACGCGCGGGGCCAGGGGCGCTCCAACAGCGGGGTGTATCTGGCGGGCCGGCATGAATGCCAGGTCCTCGACAGCTTCGGCCTCACGGGCGAGAACAACGAGTGCGGCGGCATCTATACCATCTCCAAGCCCGCCGTGAACATGTGCCTGCCCCCGCTGCAGTGGCAGACCTACGACATCGAGTACCGCCTGGGCACGGCGGAGCGGCCCGCGCTCATGAGCGTGCTCCACAACGGCGTGAAGATCCAGGAGAACGCCTCCTGCAAGAAGTCCACGACGTCGGCCCCCGACGGCGGCGCCGCCGACGCGCCGGGCTCACTGCACCTGCAGGACCACGGCAACCCCGTCCTGTACCGGAACATCTGGTTCGTCGAACTCAAGTAGGAGGGCCTTCGTTTGGTGCTTGGCAAAGCGTAAGGCGAAAGGCGAAAGGCGTGGATCCAGCACGCCTGTCGCCTGTCGCCTGTAACAACCCTGAACCGTTACCCAGAGGGATCCATGAAGACGCTCGCGCTGATCGCCGCGCTCTGCTGCGCCGCCCCCGTCCAGGAGAAGGACGCCGAAGGGTTCATCTCGATCTTCAACGGCAAAGACCTCGCGGGCTGGAAGGCCAACGAGAACGAGAAGACCTTCCGAGTCGAGGACGGGAAGCTGATCTCCAACGGGGACCGCTGCCACCTCTTCTACACGGGCGAGGTGAAGAACCACGACTTCAAGGATTTCGAGTTCAAGTGCGAGGTCAACATCCGGCCCGGCGCCAATCCCGGCTCGAACGCCGGCATCTATTTCCACACGAAATACCAGGAGAAGGGCTGGCCGGACGCGGGCTTCGAGGCCCAGGTCTGCTCCAACGACTACAAGGACCCCCGCAAGACGGGCAGCCTCTACGCGGTCAAGGACCTCAAGGACTCCCCGGTGCCCGTGGGCGAATGGTTCGAGTACCACATCACCGTGAAGGGCAAGGCCGTGACGATCGCGCTCTCCGGCAAGGTCGTCATGGAATGGACCCAGCCGGACGACTGGGCCCCGAAGCAGTTCAAGGGCCGGGTCCTCTCCAGCGGCACGTTCGCGATCCAGGGCCACGACCCGAAGTCCGAGGTCTGGTTCCGCAAGCTCCGGGTCAAGCCGCTCGAGTAGGCGTCGGGCCGGCGCGGCCTGAAGGCGAATATGCGGAGCCAGACCAAGATGGCCTCCGACATAGAGATGCCGCTTTGGAGAACAAGACGGCTTCGTTGTATCTCAAGAGGATTCAGGCAAGAAGGGGACTCTGTCGTCGCGTCAGCGGCCGGAGGGAGGGGCAGATCGCCGGTAGAGGGCCTCGGGAAAACGGTACCTACGACCCGGGACGAGGGCGGCGGCGACCCATGGCCAGTTGGCGTCCCGTGAAACATGATCTATGGTCAGTCGGCTGCCGTCCTCGCGATCGAGAGTGACCGTGTACAGTTCGATCGCCGCGGAGTGGTACCGAACTCCGGGCCGCCGGTCTCGTGGCTTCGTCTCGACCACTTTCGCATCGAAGGGCGGAAGGGCTTTGAATTCAGCTTCCGTGACGACCTGAGCGCGGTTTCCGCAACCGGACAGAATCGCGAAGCTCGCGATCAGGCATCCAAAGCGCATTCCTAGGATTGTAGCACCCGCGCCTCGGTTGCCGGCTTCCGGATGTCGGGTTCCGAATTCGGGGGCTACACTTCTCCCCGTGACACAACCTTTCGAAGGCGGCCGCCAGTTCATGGAGACGGCAGCCCGCATCTCTTACCATGCCGAAACTCCTCGAGCGTCTCCTCTGGATGGTGCGGAGCGGCGTGTCCGTCGAGGGGACCCTGGCCGGATAACCCAAACTCGCCTGCTGGATCGCACCCTCGTCGAACATCTCCACCGGATTCCACCCCATCGGGCGCCGCGGCCACTGGCGGCGCCTGGCTGAGTGCTGCCTACATGCGAAGGTCTCCGGGAGGCAGCGCATCTGGGTCGGGGAAACTTACGTCGGTGCTACCGAGTTCGATGACGAGCGTAACCGGTACGAGGTCGTCTTCGATCGCACGGCAACAACATGCTCAGACTGATCGGCTTCGCTTCGCAGAGCTTCTTCGATCGGGCAATCCACACCTGCGACGGCATCCTCGGCATCTTACCGGTCTGCCGAGTCGCGCTCGACCTGAAGGAGCACGCCATCCGTACGCGTCACAACGGGGATCCTTCCGCCTGTTCGAGGCGGAGATCAAGCTGTGGCAAAGCCTCACAAGCGTGCCGGACCGGACCATCCCCGAGGAGAGACCATAGGATCGCCCGGCGACGCAGGGATCGATACGTCCGGTGACGTCCTTGGAATCGTTGGCCAAGCACGGAATCCCGGTCCTGCTGGCGCTTGGGTTGTTGGGCATCGCTTTCGGTCGCACGAGGGGGTATTGCGCCCCTGTCGATCGGAGGACGGATTCAGAAGAACCACAGGTCCGAACTCTGGAACGCGCAGCAGACACACCGGATGCGAGCCTATTGGAAACACTCACCCGGATCCTCTGCTTCTGCTTTGCCGATCCCGCGCCCTCGAGATGGACGCCAGATGAGCCAGCGGAATCCGCTCCCATCCTCGCCCCCGATCCTCAAGGCGAGCAAGCCTCATCGGACTCTCTTTCATTCAGGCGGGTGGTCACTCAAAGGGTCGCCCGCCTTCTCAGGACCGCCTACTCGATGATCGAGCAGGAACGCTTTCGGCTCTGCATCGAGATCTGCGACGAGATCCTGTGGATCGACCCCCATTATCCGGTCGCTCTCGCGCTGAAGCACATGGCGATGAGAGGAATGCATATGAAGCTCGGAGGGGGAGGCTGGGCGGAAGCCGTCGAGCCGTGGAAGAGGGTCACCGACGACGGGGAAGATGCGTTCATCCCGGACTTTCAGGTGTTCCGCTTCCCTGCTCGGGAGGAATGGGCGGAGAAGAGGCTTCAAGTGTTCTCACCCGAGGACCTGGACGAATGGGAGGCGGAGCAGGCAGGGATCCGTGCGAAGCTAGAGCGAATGTCCATCAGTCTGGAATTCATCAACGCCCTCCCGGAAGATGTGCTGGCCTACGTGCGCGACTACTCCGGCCTGAACATCATCCTGGACGCAGCGGTGCGGGATCGCGTCGAACCCGACGTCCCGATCAGCATCATCTGCCGGGGTGTCCCTCTGGGCCATGCGCTGAATCTCGTCCTCGCCTATTCCGGAAAGGGCCTCGTGCCTCTGGTCACCCGGGAACACGTCGTGCTCCTCACGGACCCGAGGAACCTGTCGAATTACTAGGAAATCGTCGGATTCCTGCGTCTCAAGTACATGAGGGTCTCGATCCTCCTGCTGGGCATGCTTTGGGGAGGTCCGGTCGAATCGCTTCGCCCCATTTCCTTGCGCTCGTACTCGGTGGAGTGGTGGACTGAGCTGAGCGTAGGATGTGGGGTCTACAGCGTGAAGTCGGTAGACCCCATCGAGGGCCTGACCTCGGAGTGGGGCGCCCAGAACGTGACGGCGTCCCGCCTGGAGTCGATGAAGGGTCGGCCCGCCGAGACGCTCACCTTCCGTCACAACTTCCCCAAGAAGCCCCGTCCGGACGGCGACGTTCCGCTGGGTCCCGGAAGCCGGATGCTCCTTTTTGTCTGCAAGCGCGCCGAGAACGGCATCGAGGAGGTCGGCTCCTCGATCAACCTCTCGGCACCTTTTTGCGAGCGCAACAATGCGTGCGAGGCGCTGAAGACGGAGGAGGCTCTGCTTCGCGTGGTAAAGAGCCGCGCGGATTCGCCGTTGTCCGGGAAGCGCGGGGTCATTGTGCCCTACGCACCTGTGGACGACCCTCCTCCCGCCATCCACTGGGACTTCGTCCGGACGGCCGACCCTGAACTGAAGCAGGGATTCTTAAAGGATCTGACCTCGGAGTTCGTGTGGAGCCGTGCCGAGGCGGCTTTCAATCTGGTCAGTTATCCGGGACCCGAGACGATCGAGCGCCTCAAGCCCCTGCTTTCGGACTCCGGCGAGCATGCACAGCCCGAGATTCCGAAGAATTTTTCGGCCCGCGCCGCGGCCTATCGGGCGTTGACGCTTCTAGGTGAGCATCCAAAGAAGCCGGAGAACTACGACGAGGACGGCGTGGGCATCCCGTTCGCCTGGGGCTTCGAAAGCGCGGCGCATTTCCCCTATGGGAACTGGAAGCGGCTGTCCGATCGTTGAGTCGCAGTGACCCCGCAGGAGGAGCTTTACCGAACTTTGCCGCCCCGGCGTAAGCCATGAGGATTCTGCTCCTCCTCCTGACCCTCGCCCCCTCGCAGGACCGGAAAGTCCCGGACGACGCCTGGGACGGCTGGTGGCCTGCCGCCCAATGGGCGCTTCCAGGCCGGATAACCCAAGCTGGCCTGCTTGATCGTATCTTCGTCGCCTAACTTCGTTAGGTTATACCCCATCGGACCCCGCGGCCTCTTGTCCTCCGAAGCTCCAGCTCCAAGAGATGAGCGAAGGAGGAGCGGCCGCGGGGGTTTGGCCTGGGGGTGGGGGGGTCTCCGGCTTCCCTTCCTCTTCCCGTGTTATAATTGAACAGGTTGCCGAGTAGGGGAAGGCCCTCTTGGCGAGAGCCCTCCCCCCTCACAGACCCGGATGTGCAGAATTACCGCTTCCGGTTCTTCAAGCCAGACTCCCCTTTGGGGTCCAAGACCGAGTAATCCGTGGCCGCAGCAGTGGCAAACGGTTGAGAATGTTACGGAAGTCCTGCCACGTCAGCGGCTGCCCTCGGCTGCGCCGCCCCAGCCACTTCCTCCAGACTTTCTTGACCGCCTCGTGGAACCGGAGGATCCCCTCGAAGTTCGTGACGCGGCCATAGTATTGGTAGTGGCCCCGGAGTTTCAGGTTGAGTCCTGCTCTCTGCTCCTCCACTTCGTCATGCCGATGCTTCCGGCACCAGAGTGAGCTTCGGTAACGATTCGCTGAGGGGCCGCTCGGCCATCAGGACGCTGTAGGCCTCATCCCTCCAAAGGCTCTGGGTGAAGAAGCGAAGTGGGGAATAGCGGTGAAGCCACGATTGGATTTCGCTCGCATCCCCGGTGGCTGAAGTCGCGGAAGTTAGAAGCGGAGTTAGCAATTCCGCCAGGGAACAGCGCAGACTCATTCCCCGACTTCCGGCCCTATTTACGCATCGGGACGATGGATGATCCCGTAGCGGCCCATTTCAAATACCGCTTCCCTCGAATCTCGAAAATGAGGGCCAGGACCTGAATCGTCCCCGGATACGGATCAAGGCCCGTGATCTCCTGCGGCACCTGCTGCGTGGGGTCCGTCACCTTGGCGCGGATGATCTCCGTCACATCCGTCCAGGTGGTTCCCTTTCCAAGATAGGCCTCGATGATCATGAATCGCTGGCTTGCCTTTGGCGAGGCGAGCCCCGCCGCCGGGATCTTCGGGAGGACGAAGACCTCTCCGTCCTCGATCGATTCCTTGAAAGGCTTCCCGTCGAGGGTGCCCTCGATGAACAGCGCCTTCATCTGCCCGAGGAAGGCCTTTCCGGGAACGGGGTAGTCGTCGCAGCGGATCGGTGTACCGGGGTTCTTGTCGTAGGCATCCTGGAGTTCCCCGGCGATGTCGAAGGGCTTGCCGTTCGCCATGAACCTGGCCTTCGTGATGGTGATCTTGTGCGTCGAGCGGGTGACGGGCGCGTCACCCGGGTCTGCCATCTGGCCCAGGCGTTTCTCGATCCGGCTCCGGAGCAGCCCCTCCGAATCCTGCAGCGCACCCTGATAAGCCTCCTTGGCATGAGCCAGCATGCGCCCTTTCCTCAGGGTGCTCTTTTCCTTCTCCGCCAGGTCAAACCACGCATCCGCCACCGCCGCGCGGTCGGCGGCGGCCGTTGGCAGGGCCAGTTCCCGCTCCGCCGCCGCGCGAACCGGGTTCTCGGGGCCCTTGACGATGAAGCGAAGGCCTAGGTCCCAGCTGCCTTTGACAAAACACAGAAACTTGCCCATCTCCAGGTTCGCGGCGGGATCCTCCGGCTTCTTCGCTAGGGTTTCCAGCACGTTCTTGGAGGACTGGAAGAGCGACTTGGCTTCAGCCAACTCCTTCGAGCGGAGCGTCGCCCGGGCGAGGAGCGGAGCATCGCCGGACTTCTTCGCCATCAAAATCGCGCTTGCCGTGGTCTTCTCGGCGGCCTCAAAGAGATCCGCCGCCACCATCTCCTCCACCAGCTTCAGCAGCCCGAAACAGATGGCGCTGCCGTCGTCGCTCGTTTTCGCCTGCTTGGTCATCGTGGTGAGGGCGGCGCTTTTCAAGGCGATGGAATCCAGATCAAAAAACTCGGAGGCGAATTCGATCGCCTGGTTGGCGGTGCCCACGTCCACGGTCTGCGTCGAGACCTCCTGCGCCTCCCGGCACAGGACCCAGAGCGCCGCGGGATCGCTTTGACTCTTCCCCGCTTCGATCAGAAGCTGACGCCCCAGGACGCGCCGATCCGCAACCCCCTTCTTGGCGTATTGCTCTTTGAAAAGATCCTTGACCGCCTTTTCGGCCACCTTTTGCTTCTCGGCGTCAGGTACCGGAGGACGCGCATTGACGGCCACCGGCTTTTCGACCGTCGGAAGCGGGGGAGGGGGTTCGGGAGCCGGGGCGGCGGGGTCCACCGGCCTGGGAGCGGGGCTTCCCGCCGGCTTGTCCGAAACGGCGACCTTCCCGTCGTTGATCAGCTTCTGGAGCTGGTTGCACGTGCGAAGGCGGGCGCCGGCGGTTTTCTGGAGTTCTCCCTGCCCCAGTTCCTGCAGCACGAGGTACTTGATGCGGACTTCCTCGAGTTTAAAATTCGCCTCCAGGAAGGAAGGCAGGGAGCCCTTGGACTTGGCCTCGTCGTAGGCTTTTCGAGACTCTTCCAGCAGGACGTCCGCCTTCTTGAGCACCTCCTCAAGATCTTGAGTGGTCACCTGCTGGCCCGCTGCGGACAAGAGCGGGACGGCCGTCGCGAGCACCAGGAGGGCTAGTTTTGTCATCCCAGAACTATAACCCATGCGGCAAATCCTTTTAAGAATTCCGTGAAGGCAGGTCGCCTCCGGAACGGCGGAACATTCCGACATTTCCCAGGAGGAAACTGGCGAAGAGGACCTCGAACCCGAGGGAGAGCAGGGTGGTGGCGGGGATCATTGCTCGCATGGTGACCGACGTGTCGAGGTGGCCGAACCCCTCCTGCTTCCACTGGAGCATCGCTCGGAGGAGGAAGAGGAGCCCCAGCGAGCCCAGGCCGGATAACCCAAACTCGCCTGCTGGATCGTACCCTCGTCGAACATCTCCACCGGATTCCACCCCATCGGGCCCCGCGGCCCCTGTCCTCCGAAGTTCGAGCCCCGAAGAGGAGCGAAGAAGGATGCCTGCGGGGTGGGTGGGTTTCTCCGCGCCCCGCCGTTCGAGGAGGCGTCCCTCAGCAGCCCCCGGGCCTCCCCGGAACCGGGCGGTCCAGGATCTCGCGGACGCGCTGGAGGAGGACCGGCGGCAGGTAGGGCTTCTCCAGGAGGTCCAGCTCCGACGAGAGGACCCCATGGTGCACGATGACGTCGTCCGTATACCCGGTCACGAAGAGGATCGGGAGCCCGGGACGCAGCGCCAGAGCCCGCTCCGCCAGCTGGCGGCCGCTCATCCCCGGCATCACGATGTCGGTCAGGAGCAGGGCGATCGGCTGCTCCGTCCGCTCCAGGATCCGGAGCGCCTCCTCCCCGTCGGCGGCTTCCAGGACCCGGTAGTCCTGCTGCCCGAGGATCACCCGGGTGAGCTTCCGGACCACCTCCTCATCCTCGACCACGAGAATGCACTCCCCGCCTTTCGGCCGGACGTGTTCCGCCCCGGCCCGGGCCCCCTCCGCCCGGCCTTCCGCCTGCGGAAAGCGCAGCGTGAACGTGGTGCCCTCGCCCACCCGGCTCCGGACCCCGACCGTGCCGCCGGCCTTTTCGACCACGCCGTGAACGATGGCCAGCCCGAGCCCGGTCCCCCGCTGGAGTTCCTTGGTCGTGAAGAAGGGCTCGAAAATCCGGGGAAGGATCTCCGGCGCGATGCCGGCGCCCGTGTCCTCGACTTCGAGCTCCACGACGGCGGCCCCCTCCCCGGCTCCCCGCCGCGTGCGGATGCCGAGCGTCCCTCCCGCGGGCATGGCATCGCGGGCATTGACCGCCAGGTTCAGGATCACCTGCTGGAGCTGCGCGGGATCGCAGGTCACCCGGCACGGTTCCGCGGACGGGCGCACGTCGAGGGCGATGTGCTCGCCGATCAGGCGCCGGAGCATCGGCACCTGGTCCTTCAGGACGGCGTTCAGGTCCAGGACGACGGCCTTCTGGATCGACTTCCGGCTGAAGGTCAGCAGCTGCTGCGTCAGTTCGGCCGCCCTCTGGGCGGCGAAGAGGGCCGCTTCGCCGTGATGACGCAGGGGATCGTCCGCCTTCATCGCCCCCTGCTGCAGCGAAAGGTGCCCCTGGATCACGGTGAGCAGATTGTTGAAGTCGTGCGCCACGCCTCCCGCGAGCCGGCCGATCGCGTCCATCTTCTGGGACTGGGAAAGCTGCTCCTCGAGGCGCTTCCGCCCGGTGACGTTGACCGCGATGAGGATGGCTTCGCGGATCCCCGCCCCCTCGCGGATGGGTCCGACGTGGATTTCAAAGATCCCGGGGGCGCCCTCCGGATCCGGAAGCTGCAGCGTGAGCGGCCGGGCCTGCCCCCCTCCGAACACCTGCCGCAGCACGCCGCGGAGCTCCGCGGCCCCTTCGGGGGTCGTGAAGTCGCAGATGGAGCGGCCGGCGAGGGCTCCCGGCGCCTCCCTGGAGAGCCCCCGGTTGATGAAGAGGATCCTGCCCTCGCCGTCCACCGTCAGGATGATCTGCGGAGCGCTTTCGACGAGGGTCTTCCACCGGGCCTCCGAATCCAGCCGCTGGATCTCCGCGCCGGCACGGGCGGCGAAGATCGCGAGGATCTCCTGCGAAAGGAGGAGGGGCGGAAGCGGGGCGTCGTGCAGGGCGACCACCAGCCCCAGCGGGGAGCCGTCGGCGGCCCGCATGGGAATCCCCAGGTACGCCTCCACGCCCATGTCGGAAAGAAGCCGGTCCTCCGGGAATTGGGCGGCGACCTTGGAACGGAACTCGCAGATGCTCCGGCCGATGACCCCGGCGCAGGGGGTCCCCCCGAGGTCGTATTCGAAATCGTCGACGATCCTCCCGGAGTCGGCGACCGCGACGGTCCGGACATGGTCCCGGCGGGGATCGCAGAGCCTCCCCACGAAGGCCCAGCGGACGCCCAGGGCGCGCGACAATTCCAGGACCAGGGAACGGAGAAACCGCTCGCCGGTGCCGGACGCCGTCCCCCGCAGGATCGAATTGAGCAGCAGCTCGGCCCGTTTGCGTTCGGTGATGTCGGTGGCCATGCCGCAGACGGCGTAGATCCCCCCGTTCACGTTCCGGAGCGGGAACTTCGTGGTGTAGTACGTATGCCGGGACCCGTCGGCATGGAGCACCGGCTCCTCGGCGCTCAGGGCCTCGCCGAGAGCCAGGACTTTCTCGTCCAGGACGCGGACGCCGGCGACGATGTCGGGGGGGAGGAAGTCCTCGTCGCGCCGTCCGATGATGTCCTTCCTGTCGATGTCGAAGGCCCGTTCGAAGGTCCGGTTGACCAGGAGATAGCGCCAGTCGGGGACGCGTTTGACGAAGACCGCGGCCGGCGAGTGGTCGAGGATCGTCTGCAAACCGGCGGAAAGATCCCGGACCGCCGTCTCGATGGGCGTGGAAGGCGTCAGGTCGGGAAGCCGCAGCGGCGATCCGGAGAACGGGGTCATCGGCCTCTCATCTCGGGGATGATGGTACCCTGTTTCATAAAATAGTGAAGGCCTGAAATCCGGGGCGGCCTCCCCGTCCGCGGATCCCCCGCCCCTGGTCCGCGCCGCGGCTTGCTGAAAATGCGGCACGTCGTCCCCGCCCTCCGCTAAGATGCAGCCCTCGTGCGGACCATCGACCTGACCTACTGCACCAACGTGCATGCGCTGGGCACCCCGGAGGCCTGGTTCGCGGCGCTGAGCTACTTCGGGCCCGCCGTCCGCGCCCGCCTCGGCTGGACCGAGTTCCCCCTGGGACTCTGGTGGCAGGCCCCCCTCGCCGAGGCCGCCGCCCTCGACCCCGCCCCCACCGCGCGCTTCCTCCGCGAGCACGGCCTGCGCGCCTTCACCTGCAACGCCTTCCCCTACGGCAATTTCCACGAGACCGTCGTCAAGACCAAGGTCTACCACCCCGACTGGAGCACCCCCGAGCGGCTCCGCTACACGCAGCACTGCGCCGCCGCCCTCGCCGCCTTCCTCCCCGAGGCCGGCTTCGGCACCCTTTCCACGCTGCCCCTCGGCTGGCGCCACGACTGGAACCCGGGCAAGACCGCCCGGGCCGTGGAGCACCTGCTCGCCTGGGTCGGCTTCGCCGCCGACCTCGAACGCCGCGGCGGCAAACGGCTCGCCCTCGCCCTCGAGGCCGAACCCGGCTGCATCCTCGAACGCACCCCGCAGGTCCTCGCGTTCTGGAAGGACGCGCTCCTGCCCGCCGCGGCCCGCGCCGGACGCGAGACGCTGCTCCCCCGCCACCTCGGCCTCTGCTACGACACCTGCCACCAGGCCGTCCAGTTCGAGCAGCCCGAGGAGGCGCTCGACGCCCTGCGCCTCGCGGGCATCCCCGTCCACAAGATGCAGCTCTCGAGCGGCCTCGCCTTCGCGGCCGACCCCGCCCGCGCCTCGCTCCCGTCCCGCCAGGCCTTCGCCGAGCCGCGCTTCCTGCACCAGACCCGCGCCTGCGGGCCGGCGGGCATCCGCGACTTCGACGACCTCCCCGACGCGCTGGACCAGGCGGACTGGAGCCTGCCCTGGCGAACCCACTTCCACCTGCCCCTGCAGGCCGAGACGCTCCTCGACGCGCGGGTCGGGACCACCCGCGAGGACATGCTGCGCGCCTACCGCTTCGCGCTCCGGCACGATCTCTGCCGGCATTTCGAGGTGGAAACCTACACCTGGTCCGTGATGCCCGAACAGGAGCGGCCCGCGGACGACGCCGCCCTCGCCGCCGCCCTCGCCCGCGAGGTCGCCTTCGTCGTGGATCACACGCCGCCGGAGATCCGGATCGCCGGCCGTCCCGCGGGCGTATAAGAGGGACGGACTTCCCAAGGAGCCTTCGATGCGTCTCGCCCTGCTGCTCGCCCTCGCCGCGCTCGCGCCCCAGGCCGACAAATGGGAGAAGGACATCGCCGCCTTCGAGGCGCAGGATGCCAAGGCCCCGCCGCCCGAGGGGGGCATCGTCTTCGTCGGAAGCTCCACCATCCGGATGTGGAAGACGAAGGAGGGGTTCCCCGGCCTGCCCGTGATCAATCGCGGATTCGGCGGCTCGCAGGTCTCCGACGCCGTGCGCTACTGCGAGCGCCTCATCACGAAACACAAGCCGAAGCAGGTGGTGGTCTTCGCCGGCGGGAACGACATCAACGCGAAGAAGCTGCCGGACCAGGTCCTGGAGGACGCCAAGGCCCTCGCCGCGAAGATCCACGCCGCCCTGCCGGAGGCGCGGATCCACTTCATCTCGCTCTTCCCGAACGTGAAGCGCCGGGAGCAGGACGGCCTCTGCACCGAGTACAACAAGAAGCTCGAGGCCTTCACGAAGACCGACCCGCGCCTGAATTTCATCGACACCGCGTCGAAGATGCGCGCGGCGGACGGAGGACCCCGTCCCGAACTGCTCGCGAAGGACGGTCTCCACATGAACGAGGACGGCTACAAGATCTGGAACGAGCTGGTGGGGCCGATCCTCCGGCGCTGACAGGCGCCTCCGTCGCCTGACGCCTAACGCCCCCCGCCTTCCTGCTTCCCCCACAGCCAGCGCAGCGCCTCCGGCATCAGCGCGCCGCCGTGGATGTCGTTGTGGCCGCCCACCCCGCCCACGAACTTGTAGTCGTACTTTGAGAATTTGAGCGCGGCCTCCATCTGCAGGTTCCCCAGCCACCAGCTGCCGTGTTCGTTGTCCACGTCGTTGCTGCCGTCCTGCAGGAAGACCTTCAGCGGCTTCTTCGCCGTCTTCCGGATCAGCGAGGGATACACGTGGCCGCCGCGGATGTTCGTGAAGCTGCCCACGTGGCTGAGCACCTTGCGGAAGACGTCGGGACGCTCCCACGCGGCCGTGAACGCGCAGATGCCGCCCGAACTGATCCCGCAGATCGCGCGCTGCTCCGGATCCGCCGTCAGGTTCAGGTCCTTCCCGACCTCGGGGAGGATCTCCTCGACGAGGAAGCGCGCGTAGAGGTCCGAGAGCGAGTCGTACTCGAAGCTGCGGTTGTTCTTGTCCCCCCAGCCCGGCTTGGGCATCTCGCCCTTGTGGCCGGGATTGAGGAAGATGCCGACCGTCACCGGCATCGCCTTCTCGTGGATCAGGTTGTCCATCACCAGCGTCGCCCGGAACTTCCCCTTCTCGCTCACGTAGGTGTGGCCGTCCTGGAAGACCATCACCGCGGCGGGCGTCTTCCCGTCGTACTGGGCCGGCACGTAGGTCCAGCACTCCCGGATCGTCCCCGGGAAGACCTTCGTGCTCTTCCACTCCCAGCGCGTCACCTTGCCCTGGGGGACCCCCTCCTTCCGCTGGGACTCCGGCCCGAGCACGTAGGGCTCCTTCGGCGGAGCGGCCTGCAGGAGCGCCAGCAGCAGCGCGGCGGCGAGCATCATGGGAACCCCTCAATATTATTCATTTGCAACTAACTCGGCCCCGGGGCCTACAATAGGATGAACGCCCATGCTACCGACGCTGGCCCTGCTCGCCGCCGCTTTTCTGGCCCAGGATCCGCCGCCGTTCCGGGTCCCGGAGGGCTGGACGGCCGAACTCGCCGCCGGCCCGCCCCTCGTCGAGCGCCCCATCATGGGCGGCTTCGACGACCGCGGACGGCTCTACGTGGGGGACTCCGCGGGCGTCAACCTGCGCTTCGAGGAGCTCGAGAAGAACCCGCCCCACCGGATCCTCCGGCTCGAGGACACGGACGGCGACGGCCGCTTCGACAAACGCACGGTCTTCGCCGAGCGCCTCACCTTCCCCATGGGCGCCCTCTGGTACCGCGGTTCCGTCTACGTCTGCGCCCCGCCCAGCGTCTGGAAATTCACGGACCGCGACGACGACGGCGTCGCCGACACCCGCGAGGAGCTCGTCACGCGCTTCGGCTCCAACGGCAACGCGGCGGACATCCACGGACCCTTCCTCGGGCCGGACGGCCGGCTCTGGTGGACGGACGGCCGCCACGGGCATTCCATCGAGCGTCCGGACGGGCCGCGCCTCAGCGGCAAGGCCGCCCGGATCTTCCGCTGCAAACCCGACGGCTCCGAGCTGGAGGTCGTCTGCGGCGGCGGCATGGACAACCCGGTCGAGATCGCCTTCACCGAGGAGGGCGAGCCGCTCGTCACGGTCGCCCTCCTGCATGCGCAGCCGCGCCGCGTCGACGCCGTCATCCACGCCGTCGAGGGCGGCGTCTTCCCCTACCACGACGTCCTCAAGGAGTTCAAGCGCACGGGCGAGCTGCTCCCGAGCGTCGTCGACCTCGGCTGGGTCGCGCCGTCCGGTCTGCTCCGTCCCCGCGGGGGCGCGCTCCCCCCCGGCAGCTTCCTCAACGCGCAGTTCAACACCCACAAGGTGGTGCTCCTGAAGATCGAACGCGACGGCGCCACGTTCAAGGGCCGCGGGGAGGACTTCCTCGTCTCCGATCAGACGGACTTCCATCCGACCGATCTCGTCGAGGACGCCGACGGGAGCCTGCTCGTGCTCGACACGGGCGGCTGGTTCCGCATCGGCTGCCCCGCCTCGCGCATCGAGAAGCCCCAGGCCAAGGGCGCCCTCTATCGGCTGCGCCGGAAGGATCTGCCCCGCGTGGAGGATCCCTGGGGCCTCAAGGGCGGAAGCTCCCTCGACGATCCGCGCTTCGCGGTGCGGGACCGCGCCACCGACGCGGCGAAGGACCCCGCGCTGCTCGGCGCCGCCTCCCCGCAGGCGCGGCGCCACGCCGTCTGGGGCTTGTCCCGGAACGGCGTCTCCGTTTCCGCCGCGCTGAAAGACCGGGACGCCTCCGTCCGCCACTGCGCCGTGCGGGCCGCCGGACTCCAGCGGGACCGCACGGCTTTCGATGCCATCCTGAACCTGCTGGAGGACGAAGCCCCCGCGATCCGCCGGGAGGCCGCGATCGCGCTGGCGCGCTTCCGGGATCCCAGGGCCGTGCCCGCGCTGCTCGACGCGCTCGCGGCGGGCGCGGACCGCTTCCTCGAACACGCGCTGATCTGGGCGCTCATCGAAATCGCCGACCCCGCCGCCACGCGGAAGGGCCTGCGGAGCGCCCCCCGCGGGACGTTGATCGCGCTCGACCAGATGGAAAAGGGCGGGCTGACGCGCGAGGAGGCGACCTCCCTGCTCGCCGCGGCCGACGCCCCGCTGCAGCGCGAGGTCGTGCGGATCCTCGGCGAACGCGGCTGGACCGCCGAGATCGCGGGCCTGCTGGCAGGGTGGCTGCGGGAGCCGAAGCCCCGGCCCGAACTCGGCGGCACGCTGGCGGCGTTCTCCGCGGACCCGGCCGTGCAGGACCTCGTCGCCCGCGCCCTCCGGGAGCCGTCCACTTCCACGGAGACCCGCCTCGTCCTTCTGGAGGCGATGGCGCTCGCGCCGCCGGAGCGGCTGCCGGCGACCTGGTCGGCGGAACTGCGCTGGAGCCTCGACCACGCCGACGTCCGCGTGGTGCGGCTTGCGGTGGCGGCGATGCGCACGGGCCGCGTCGCGGACGCGGACGTCCGCCTGCTCGACCTCGCCCGCGAGGCGGAGCGCCCCGAGGAGCTCCGGGTGGACGCGGCGCTCGCGGCCGCTCCGCGGGTCGCGAAGCTCGACGCCCTGCTTTTCGGGTTCCTGAGGGACTGCCTTGACGCGAAGAAGCCCGCGCTGCTCCGGCTGGCGGCGGCGCAGGCGCTGGGAAGCGCCGGACTCAGCGACGAGCATCGCAAGCGCCTGATCGCGAACGTGGCGGAGTCGGGCGCGATGGAACTGCCCCGCCTGCTGCCCGCCTTCGAACGCGGGGGGGACGCCAAGGCGGGCCGCGCCCTGCTCGCGGCGCTGGAGAAGTCGCCGGCCGTGGAAAGCCTGCCCGCGGAGGCGCTCAAGCGCGTGCTCAAGGGCTTCCCTCCCGAACTCGCGGCCGAAGCCGCCCCGCTGCTCCAACGGCTCGAAGGGGATGTGGGAAAACAGCGGGCGCGCCTCGCGGAACTGGCGCCGCTGCTCAAGGCCGGCGATCCGGCGAAAGGCCGCGAGCTCTTCCACGGCGCCAGGGCGGCCTGCTCCGCGTGCCACCGCGCGGGGGCCGCGGGCGGGCAGGTGGGCCCCGACCTCTCGAAGATCGGCGGCATCCGCGCTCCGCAGGACCTGCTCGAATCCGTCGTCTTTCCCAGCCTGAGCTTCGCCCGCGGCTTCGAGCCCGTGGCGATCCGCACGAAGGACGGCCTCGTCCTGGACGGCATCGTGGCGCGCGAGACGCCCGACGCGCTGCTGCTCGTGCAGGCGGACCGCACGGAGCGGCGCATCCCCCGGGCCTCGATCGACGAACTGCGCCAGGGCCGGCTTTCGATCATGCCCCAGGGCCTCGACGCCTCCCTGACGCGCGAGGAACTGGCCGGCCTGATCGCGTTCCTGGTCTCGCTGCGCTAGAACCGCCAGGTCAGCTTGAGGCGGAAGCTGATGCCGTCCTGCTCGATCTCGTCCTGCGCGTGCTCGATGCCGCCGGGGTCGGTCGCGCGGGTGTCGAGCAGGTTGTAGACGGTCGCCGAGAAATCCAGCCCCTGCATCAGCTCCCGGCTGTAGAGCGTGAGGTTGACCAGGACGAAATCGTCCGCGACGTTCCGGGCGAGCGTGCGGCGCTCCCCGACGTACTGCAGTTCCAGACCGCCGAAGACCTTCTCCGCCAGCAGCGGGACCGAGACGTTCAGCTTCGCCAGGTGCCGGGGGGAGTTCGCCAGCTGGCTGTCCGTGTCGCGGTTGACGGCAAGCGCGTAGGTGTAGCCCGCGGAACCGCGGATGCCGGACTCCAGCCGCCATTCGAGATCCGCCTCGGCCCCGTAGGTGCGGACCTCGTCGACGTTGTCGAAATAGGCCAGCCCGTCGGCGGGATCCTGCACCTGGGTGATGAGATCGTGCACGTCCGTGATGAATCCGCCCGCGGCGACGGTCACCCCCTTGTCGAGCGCCTGCTCGAGGATCAGCTCGTAGGTGTCCACCGTCTCGGGGTCGAGGTCGGGATTGGCCTTCTGGAAGAGCCCGTTGTCCGCGTAATACAGTTCGTACGCGCTCGGCGCCCGGAACGCGCGTCCGTAGAGGGCCTTCAGCGTCGTTCCCTCCACCGGGTTCACGATCAGGGCGGCCCGCGGAGCGAGGCTGCTCCCGAACGTGTCGTACGAATCGAAGCGCAGGCCCGCGTTCACGCGGACCTCATTCACGACGGCGACGTCGGCCTGCGCATAGGCCGCCGCGACATAGGAATACTCCCTGGATTCGAGATAGGTCGTCTTGGGGTCGGTTTCGTCGTAGTTCTTCTGGACCTGCCGGACGTTTTCCCGGAACTCCCCGCCCACGGTCAGCCGCGCGCGATCCTCCCAGAGGGCCTTCGTCAGCTTCAGCTCCCCGCCCCACCAGGTGCCGGTGGCGGAATCCTTGTTCAGATACCGGACCGGGGTGCCGGAACTGACGTCCTCGTATTCATAGTCGCCGCGATAGGAGTAGATGTCGGCATAGAGCCGCGCCAGCAGGCCCCAGTCCCCCTCGAATTCGCGTTCGTACTTGAGATCGACGTAGCCGCGATCGTCCCAGGTGGCCGTGCGGCGGCTCGGGAACGCCGTGCCGTAGGAGCCGGTCGGCACCTCCTTCTCCCGGGACACGTACGCCGCCTGCAGCGTCAGGTGCTGCCAGGAGGCCTGGACCAGCGTCGAGAAATAGAATTCCGCGTCGTTCTCCACAACGCCGTTCCCGGTGGCCGGATCGTCGTACTCCTGGTACTTGAGCCGCTGCCCCCCGCTGTCGGCGACCGTGCCCGAAACCAGCAGCTCCACCCCGTTCTCGAACTTCTTGCCGTAGCTCACGCGGCCGGTATAGGAATCGAAACTTCCGGCCGAGCCCGAGATCTCGACCCCGTCCAGCGAACGGCCCTGCCGGGTCATGACGTTGACGACCCCGAAGAACGCGTTGCTGCCGTAGAGGGAGGAGCCGGGCCCCCGGACCACCTCGATGCGCTCGACCAGGTCGATGTCGAGCGGGAACTCCCCGCCGATCAGCGCCCCGTCGTAGACGTTCTCGTTCACCCGGTGGCCGTCGATCGTGAAGAGCTCGCGGCTGTTGAAGTCCGACGGCAGCCCGAACCCGCGTATGCCCAGGTAGCTGTAGTTGCGGTCGTAGGTGACGTAGACGCCGCGCACGCTCCGGAGCGCGTCGGCCAGGGTCCGGTAGCCGTACTTCCGGATCTCGTCGGCCCCGATCACCGTGACGGACGCCGGGGCGTCGCTGACCCGCTGCACGTAACGGGAGGCGGCGTAGACCACCTTCACGTTGAGGTTCATCAGCTCATCGAGGCTGAGCTCGCTGAGATCCTGGGGAGGAGGCGCCTCCTGGGCGGAGGCGGAAGCGCACAACACGAACGCCCACAGTACGGTCTTCATGGGTCGCCCCGATGATACCTCCCCGGGCGCCGGACACCTCCAAAACAAACAGCAAAATTGTCGTAACAGCCGTTGACCCCAGGCCCACCAATACGCTATTCCTGATGCACTGGTCTGACCACCAAGGAGCCTGCGGCATGAGCGCGAAAGCGGCCCGGAAGAGCACCGTCGTGGAAGGCGTGATCGAGGACCTCAAGGGGCTGCTCCGCCGCCGCTCCTACGCGGCCGGCAAGCGTCTCCCGGGCGAACGCATCCTCGCCAAGGACCTCGGCGTCAGCCGGCCCTCCCTCCGCGAAGCCCTCCGCACCCTCGAACGCATGGGCGTGCTCTCCACCCGGCACGGCTCGGGCACCCACGTCGCCGAGAGCGGCGCCGAGGTGCTGCGCGCCCCCCTCGAATTCCTCTTCATGCTGGAGAAACCCGCCGTCGCCGACCTCCACGAGACGCGGACCCTGCTGGAAGTCCACCTCGCCGGACGCGCCGCCGAACGCAGGACCGACGCGGACCTGCAGATCCTGGAATCCGCCCTCGCCGACATGAAGGGCTCCCTCGCGGATGCCGACGCGCTGACCGAGCCCGATCTCCGCTTCCACCAGGCCCTCGCCGCCGCCGCGCACAACCCCGTCCTCGAACGCCTCATGAACTGCCTGCGCGACGCCGTCGCCGGCATGATCCGCGCCGCCTGGCCCGGCGCGGTCAGCCTCAGCAACACCTACGAGACCCACGCCCGCATCGCCCGGGCCGTCCGGAAACAGGACGCCCCCGGCGCCCGCCGCGCGATGGAACAGCACATGGACTTCATGACCGGCGAGCTCCGCCAGGTGAAGCTGATCCCGTGATCGCCGCCGCGGCGCTCGTCCTGCTGCTCCCGCGGCTCCAGGAGGCGGCCGATCCGGACGGCCTCGCGTTCTTCGAAAGCAGGATCCGCCCCGTGCTCGCGGAGCGCTGCTATTCCTGCCACGCGAAGGAGGCGCCCAAACTCAAAGGGAACCTCCTCCTGGATTCGCGCGCCGGCGTCCTCAAGGGCGGCGACCTCGGCCCCTCCGTGATCCCGGGCGACCCCGACCGCAGCCTGCTCATCCAGGCCGTGCGCTGGAGCCACGACGAGCTCAAGATGCCCCCCAAGAAGCGGCTGCCCGCGGCGGAGCTGGCGGATCTGGAGGCCTGGGTCCGCCGCGGCGCGCCGCTGCCCCCCGACCGCGCCGTCCTCCAGGCGGACTCCGCCGCCGCGAAAAAGCACTGGGCCTTCCAGCCCGTCGGCCGTCCCGCCCCCCCCGCCGTCCGCAACGAGGGCTGGGTCCGGAACGAGGTCGACCGCTTCATCCTCGCGAAGCTCGAGGAAAAACAGCTCGCGCCCTCCCCGCCCGCCGATCCGCGCACGCTGCTGCGGCGCGCCGCCTACGACCTCACGGGACTGCCGCCGTCGCCGGAGGAACTCGCCGCCTTCGTCGCCGACTCCTCGCCCGCGGCCTGGGACCGCGCCGTCGAGCGCCTGCTCGCCTCCCCGCGCTACGGCGAGCGCTGGGGCCGGCACTGGCTGGACGTCGCCCGCTACGCCGACACGAAGGGCTACGTGTACGCCGGCCGGGACGAGGCCCGCTTCGTGCACGCCTGGGCCTACCGCGACTGGGTCGTCCGGGCCTTCAACGAGGACCTCCCCTACGACCGCTTCCTGCAGCTGCAGCTCGCCGCCGACCGGCTCGCGGAGGACAAACGGGACCTCGCCGCGATGGGCTTCCTCACCGTCGGCCGCCGCTTCATCAACAACCCACACGACATCATCGACGACCGCATCGACACCGTCGGCCGCGGCATGATGGCCCTCACGCTCAGCTGCGCCCGCTGCCACGACCACAAGTTCGACCCCGTGCCCACCGACGACTACTATTCGCTCTACGGCGTCTTCGCGAGCTGCGCCGAGGCGCAGAAGCCCATCGGCCCCCTCGGGGACGGTCCCTTCGCGGCGGAACTGAGAAAACGGGAGGACGCGCTCCAGGCGCTCTTCGAACGCAAGCGGAAGGAGCTGCTCGACCGCATCCGCTCGCAGGCCGAACTCTACTTCACCGCCGCCGCGACGGCGGAGAAGCTCCCCACCGAGGAGTTCTACCAGCTCCTGGATCCCAACGAGGTCAACCCCGTCTTCGCGCGCGCCTGGCAGCAGTTCCTCTACGGCACCCGGGACGGCTTCCATCCCCTCTTCGCGCCCTGGCATGCGCTCCAGGGGATCCCCGAGCGGGACCTCCCCGCACGCGCCCCCGCCTGGCTCGAAACGCAGCGGGCGAAGCTGAACCCGCGCATCCATGAAGCCCTCGCCGCCGGCGGGGCGCCCGGATCCTTCGCCGAGGTGGCCGCCCGCTTCGGCCGCGCCTTCGCCGCCGTCGTGAAGAAAGTGAAGGCCGGCACGCCGAGGGATGCCGCCGAGCAGGAACTCGAGGCCGTCCTCTACGGGGCCGACTCGCCGCTGGCGTTCCCGCCGGGCGCGATCAACGAGGTCGAGTGGTTCTTCGACGAGGGCAGCCGCGTCGAACTCGGCAAGGCCCAGCTCGCGATCGACCAGTGGATCCTCGACTCGCCCGGGTCGCCGCCCTACGCCGCCGTCCTCGAGGACCGCGCGATCCCGATGAAGCCCCGCGTCTTCCGCCGGGGCAATCCGGCGAACAAGGGCGCGGAGGTGCCCCGGCAATACCTCGGCTTCCTGGAGACGGACCGCAAGCCCTTCACGGACGGCAGCGGCCGCCTGGAGCTCGCGCGCAAGATCGCCTCGGCCGGGAATCCCCTGACCGCCCGCGTCTGGGTCAACCGGATCTGGCAGCATCACTTCGGCCGCGGCCTCGTGGCGACGCCGAGCGACTTCGGCCTGCGCAGCGACGCGCCCAGCCATCCCGAGCTGCTCGACCACCTCGCGCGGCGCCTCGTGGAGGGCGGCTGGTCCACGAAGGCGCTGCACCGGCTCATCCTGAACTCGGCCGCGTGGCGCCAGGCGAGCGACGACGTCCCCGCCGCCCGCGCGGCCGATCCCGAGAACCGCCTGCTCTGGCGCATGAACCGGCGGCGGCTGGACTGGGAGTCGCTGCGGGACTCCGTCCTGCTCGCCGCGGGCCGCCTGGATCCGTCGCTGGGGGGCAAGCCCGACGCCTTCACGGGCGTCCGCCGCAGCCTCTACAGCTTCGTCGACCGGCTCAACGTCCCGGGCACCCTGCGCGCCTTCGACTTCACGAACGTCGACGTCAGCACCGCGCAGCGCCACGTCACGACCGTGCCGCAACAGGCGCTCTTCCTCATGAACAGCCCCTTCCTCGTCGAGCAGGCGAAGGCGCTCGCGAAGCGCGCGGGTTCCGACCCCGTCGGCTTTCTCTACCGGGAGCTCTTTCTGCGCGCGCCGACGGCCGCCGAGGCGGAGGCGGGGGCGAAATGGCTGGGCCAGCCCGCTCCGCCGCCGCGCGAATGGAAGCCGGGACCTTGGGCCTACGGCAGCGGCGATCCGGCTTCCTTCACCCCGCTTCCGTATTTCAACGGGACGGCCTGGCAGGGCGGTCCGGCCTGGCCGGACGCGGCGCTGGGCTGGGCGCGGCTCGACGCCTCGGGCGGGCATCCCGGCGAGAACCCGAAACACGCGGTGATCCGCCGCTGGACGGCCCCCGACGACCTGACGGTCTCGATCGCGGGGAGGATCCAGCACCAGCCGCCGCAGGGCAACGGCATCCGCGCGCGGATCGTCTCGAGCCGCTCGGGGGAGCTCGGCGCCTGGACCCTGCACCATCTGGAGGCCGAGGCCGCCTTCAAGGGGCTGGAGGTGAAGAAGGGCGAGACGCTGGACTTCGTCGTCGACTTCCGCGGCGAGATCTCCTACGACCAGTTCCTCTGGGCCCCCGTGATCGGCGCGAAGGGCCGCGAATGGAACGCCGCGAAGGACTTCGCCGGCCCGCCGGCGCTGCCGCTCGGCGCGCTCGAACGCTACGCACAGACGCTGTTGATGACGAACGAGTTTTTGTTCCTGGATTGACGATGACCCAGACACGCCGCGACCTGCTGAAACGCTGCACGCTCGGGATGGGCGCCTGGGCCTTCGCGGATCTGCTCGGCCGGGCGGACGCGCAGGAGCTTTCCCCGCTCGCGCCGAAGCGCCCGCACTTCCCCGGCCGGGCGAAGCGGATGATCCATATCTTCCCCAACGGCGGGGCGTCCCACGTCGACACCTTCGACCCCAAGCCGCTGCTCGACACGTACGCCGGCAAGCCGCTGCCGACGGCCAACCCGAAGACCGAGCGTAAGACCGGGTCGGCCTACCCCTCGCCCTTCCGTTTCGCCCGCTACGGGCAGAGCGGCCTCCCCGTCAGCGAGGTCTTCTCGAAACTCGCGCAGCATGCGGACCGCCTCTGCGTGGTGCGCTCGATGGTGACGGAGCTGCCGAACCACGAGCCCTCGCTGCTGATGATGAACTGCGGCGACAACCGGCTGTCCCGTCCCTCGATGGGCGCCTGGCTCACGTACGGGCTGGGCAGCGAGAACCAGAACCTGCCGGGCTTCGTGGTGCTCTGCCCCGGCGGCTATCCGATCCAGGAGTCCCAGAACTGGCAGAGCGGCTTCCTGCCCGGCGCGCACCAGGGCACGTTCATCAACAGCCAGCACACGGAGCTGCCCCGCCTCATCGAACACATCCGCCACGACTTCGGCGGCGCGGCGGATCAGCGCGCGCAGCTGGACCTGCTGCGGGACCTCAACCGGAGCCACCAGGAGCCGCGGCGCGAGGAGGCCGCCCTGGAGGCGCGGCTGCAGTCCTTCGAGCTGGCCTTCCGGATGCAGTCCGAGGCCTCGGACGCGTTCGACCTCTCGAAGGAGCCGAAACACACGCTCGACCTTTACGGCCCGGGCGTGCAGGCGCGGCAGCTGCTGCTGGCGCGGCGGCTGCTCGAACGCGGCGTGCGCTTCGTGCAGGTCTGGGCGGGCGCGGGCCAGCCCTGGGACAACCACGACAACATCAAGGGCAACGTCTCGACGCTGGCGGGCCAGAGCGACCAGGCGATCGCGGGGCTGATCACGGATCTCGCGCAGCGGGGCATGCTCGACGACACGCTCATCCTCTGGGCGGGCGAGTTCGGGCGCACGCCGACGGCGGAACTGCCCGCCGCCTCCGGCCGCGACCACAACCCCTACGGCTTCAGCGTCTGGATGGCGGGCGGCGGCGTGAAAGGCGGCACCGCCTACGGCGCGACGGACGAGTTCGGCTTCAAGGCCGCGGAGCATCCGGTGCACGTCCATGACCTGCACGCCACGATCCTGCACCAGCTGGGCTTCGATCACGAGAAGTTCACCTACCGCTTCGCGGGGCGGGACTTCCGCCTCACGGACGTGCACGGCCGCGTGGTGCGCGAGCTCCTGGCGTGACCCCCCGGGCTTGACACGGGCGGCGAAGGGGGGTACTAAAGTCCTTTAACCAACCCCGTCAGGAGCCGGCATGAGCGAGCCTCCCGTCCGCATCCTCCTGCTCGAGGACGATCCGAACGACGAAACGCTCCTGCGCCAGCAGCTGGCCCGACAGGGGTTGTCCTGCGAGCTTCGCCGGGTCGACACGCTGGAAGCCTACGCCCGGGAGCTGGCCCGGGAGACCCCGGACGTGGTGCTGGCCGATTTCAGACTGAAGGGATTCGACGCGCTGCCCGCGCTCGACCAGGCCCGCCGGGACTTTCCCGAGCTCCCCTTCATCCTCCTCTCGGGCACGCTGCAGGATGCGGAGGCCGCGGAACTGCTCCGGAGGGGCGCCACGGATTTCCTGCTCAAGGACCGTCCGGAGCGCCTCGCTTCCGCGATCCAGGCGGCGCAGCGCGCGGCGGCCGGGCGCAAAGCGACCCGCGAGGCCCTGGAGCTCAACCGGCAGATCATCGAATCCGCGAGTCTGGGGATCACGGTCTACGACCGGGAGCTCCGTTGTCTCGTCTGGAATCCGGTGATGGAGGAACTCTCCGGAACCAAGTCCTCCGATCTGATCGGAAAACAGTCCCTCGAAATCCAGCCCGCCCTGAAGGGGCTGGGAATCCACGGGATGCTGGAGCGGGCCCTCCGGGGAGAGTCGGTCCAGGCGGGAGACGTCCCGCTTCCCGGCACCGCCGCAGGAAAGCCGCGATGGATCTCCCCCCGCTTCAGCCCGTTGAGGAACGCCCGCGGCGAAATCGTGGGTGTGATCGGGATGGTGCAGGAGGTGACGGCGCGGCGCCGGGCCGAGGAGGCGCGGGCCGCCGAGACCCGGAAGCTGGGGAGGGTGCTGGAACGGATCTCGGATGCGTTCGTGGCGCTGGATGCGGATTGGCGCTACACGTACGTCAATCGAAAGGCGGCGGAGACCTTCGGCCGCAGGCCGGAGGATCTGGTCGGCAAACACATCTGGACCGAGTTCCCCGAGGGCGTGGGGCAGAAATTCCACCTGGCCTACGAGAAGGCCCTGAAGGAGCAGATTCCGTTCCAGATCGAGGAATACTACCCCCCCTCCGGACTCTGGTTCGAGAACCGGATCTATCCCTCCCCCGACGGCCTCTCCATCTTCTTCAACGACGTCACGGAGCGGAAGCGGCTGGAGGAGACCCGGAACCGGCTCGCGCTGATCCTGGAAGCCACGCCGGACCTCGTCGGCTTCGCGACCCCGGAGGGAAAGACGCTCTACATCAACCCCGCCGGACGGCGGCTCCTGGGCATCCCCGAAACCGAGGATCTGAGGAACGTCCCGATCGAGGCCTTTCATCCCCCCGAGGAGGCGGCGGCGAATCGGGAAATCCGCATTCCACGCGCGCTCCAGACCGGCCACTGGCGGGGCGAGGGCAGCTTCCAGACGCGGGGAGGGAATCGCATCCCGATCTCCCAGATCATCGTGGTGCACCGGAACCCGGAAGGAGGGGTGGACTTCCTGTCCACCATCGCCCGCGACATCAGCGAGGAGAAGCGCGCGGCGGAGCTCATCCGCGAGAGCGAGGCGCGTCTGCGCGCCGTCTTCGAATCCCCCCTGATCGGCATCTTCTTTTGGAACGCCGAGGGCGGGGTCACCCAGGCCAACGACGTCTTCCTGTCCCTGCTGGGCTACAGCCGCGAGGAGCTCGCCGCGGGCCGGGTGGACTGGAGAAAGATGACCCCTCCGGAACACGGGGCCGCGGACGCGCGGGCCTTCGAGGAGGTGGAGCGGACCGGGGTCTGCACGCCCTTCGAGAAGGAGTACCTCCACAAAAACGGCACCCGCGTCCCCATCCTCCTCGGCGGGGCGCTGCTCGGCCGCAGCCCCCTGAGGGGGGTTTCGTTCGTGCTCGACGACACCGAGCGCCGCCGCGGCGCGGAGGCGCTGCAGCGCAGCGAGGCGGAGCTCCGCCGCCTCAACGCCGGTCTCGAACGGGAGGTGCAGGCCCGCACCCTTTCGCTCCGCGAGAGCGAGCGGACCCTGGACCTGATCTTCAACGCGATGACCACGTTCGTGGGGCTGCTCTCGCCGGACGGACGGGTCCTGAGAACCAACCAGGCGCCGCTGGAAGCCGCGGGGGTGGCCCCGGGCGACGTGATCGGAGTCCCGGTCTGGGATGCGGTCTGGTTCAACTACAGCGAGGAATCCCGCCTGCACGTGCGGAAGGAGTTCGCCCGGGCGGCCGCGGGGGAGCTCTCCACGGCGCGCTACCGGATCTCCGCCGGCAGGAACGGCTTTCTCTGGATCGACATCTCCTTCAAGCCCATCCGCGATCCGGAAGGGCGGGTGGTGCAGATCCTCGGGGAGGGGATCAATGTGACCGCCCAGCTGCAGGCCGAGGAGGCGCTCGAGCTCAGCGAGGAGGCCCGGCTCCGGCTGGAGGAGACCGTCCGGCAGCGCAGCTCCTTCGAGGGACTGGTCGGCAAGAGCGCGCTCATGCAGGAGGTCTACCGCCGCCTGCGCCTCGCGGCCCAGAGCGACGTCCCGGTCCTCGTCACCGGCGAATCCGGCACCGGCAAGGAACTGGTGGCCGCCGCGATCCACGGCCTCAGCCCGAGAAGGTCGAAGCCCTTCATCGCGGTCAACTGCGCGGCCATCCCGGAGGCGCTTCTCGAAAGCGAGCTGTTCGGACACGTCAAAGGCGCCTTCACCGGGGCGGTGAGGGACAAGGTGGGGCTCTTCCAGGCCGCCACGGGAGGCACGCTGTTCCTCGACGAGGTCGGCGACATGCCCCCCAGCCTGCAGGTGAAGGTGCTCCGGGCGCTGCAGGAGCGCGAGATCCGCCGGGTGGGGGACGAGCGGACCGCCAGGGTGGACGTCCGGCTCGTGACCGCGACGAACCGGGACCTGCCCAAGCTGCTCGCCTCGGGCGGGATGCGCGAGGACTTCTACTACCGCATCCGCGTCTTCGAGATCGCCCTTCCCCCGCTGCGCCAGCGGCGGGAGGACATCCCCCTGCTCATCGAGCACTTCCTGGAGCAGTTCGCCCGGACGCACCCACGCCGGCTCAAGGGAGCGACGCCGGAGGCGCTCCGGCAGCTCCTGGGACACCCCTGGCCCGGCAACATCCGGGAACTCCGGAACGCCCTGGAACACGCCCTGGTCACGGCCACGAGGGATCAGATCCGGCCCGAGGATCTGCCCTCCGACATCCAGAAGCCCCGCGCCGAATCGCCGCCGCAGGTCCTGGACTCCGAGGAACGACGCCGCATCATCGCCGCCGTCAGGAAATCCGGGGGCAGCCGGAAAGCCGCCGCCCTGCTTCTGGGCTGGAGCCGGGTCACCCTCTGGAAGAAGATCCGGAAGTGGGCGATCCGCGAAGAGGAGCTGTCCTGAACCCGCTCCAAATTCCCTGACACGTTAACTTTTGCGTTAACGTTGCCTTGGAAACACCCCCACAGCGCTAGACACCAGAAGTTCACAACCGCCTTACCATCAGACACTTACGGTAAATTTTACAAATCTGGAACTCTGGCCGCGGCCTTGCTCTGTCGGGGCCATCATGACTACGAACGCGGGACGGATGCTCATCAAATCCTACGAACACCCTTGGATCTCCCACCGATCCTTCCTGCTCCTGGATCCCCGGAGCGGCACGGCGGTGGCGGTGGATCCGTATCGGGACGTCGACCCCTACCTCGAGGACGCGTACGCCGCCGGGTGCCGGATCCGTCATGTCTTCCTGACCCAGCTCCACAGCGACTTCGAGCCCGGGCACCTGGAGCTTCGCGACCGGGCGGGCGCGGAGATCTACCTCGGTGCCTGGGCGCGCGTGAATTTCGCCTGCTCCCACCTCAAGACCGGGGATGTGCTTGAATTCGGCACGCTCCGCTTGCAGATCGCCGAGACGCCCGGACATCGGCTCGAAGGGCTCTCGCTGCTCGCCTACGACCTGGAGCGGAGCGATCGGGCGCCCGTGGCCCTGCTCAGCGGGGACACCCTGATCGAAGGCGAGGTGGGCGCCCCCGTCCAGGAGCCCGTCCGGCGGCTGAGCTGCGGCGAACTCTGCACCCTGCTCCACCATTCGCTGCGGCAGCACTTCCGGCCGCTCCCGGATGAGACGCGGCTGTATCCGTCCCAGAACGCCCCCTGCGACTCCGACGAAAGCGCGCCCGGATCCCCGGGGACGACGCTGGGACGGGAACGCCGCCGCACCTTCGCCCTGCAGGAACAAACCCGCGCGTCGCTGTTCCGGTCCCTCTGTCCGGAAGGAGGCGAAACGCCCGGCGAACGGCTGCCGCCCCCCAAGCTCCGGAAACTGGATCCGGACGAGTTCCCCCACGGCGGTTCCCAACTCGTGGACTTCCGCAGTCCGGCGGATTTCGCGGGAGCCCACGTGCCGGGCGCGATGAATCTCCGCCTCGACGGCGCGTTCGGCTCCTGGGCCCGGGCCGTGCTGGACCCCCGCCTCCCCGTCGTCCTGCTGGCCGATCCGGCCGTCCTTCCGGAAGCCGCGGCCGCCGTGGAAGCCGCGGGCTTTCGTCTGGAGGGAATCCTGGACCGAGGCATGGAGGCGTTCCGGCGGCGGGCCGGGCTCCTGCGGCGGACCCCCCGGGTGAGCGTGCCTGCGCTGCAGAAGGCCCTCGGGTCCGCTGCCCCCCCGCTCGTGCTGGACCTGCTGGGTCCCAGGGAATCCGTCGGCCCCCGGATCCCGGGAGCCCTCTCGATCCCGATCGGGGACCTGGAGCGCCGGCTCGACGGGATCCCCCGGAACCGCCGCCTCGTGGCGTGCGGATCCAACGGAAACACCTCCTCGACCGCCGCCGCCCTGCTGGAACGGCACGGACGGGGAGGCACCGCGATGCTGGTCGGCGGCGCCGCCGCGTGGGATGTCATGGCAGGCCGGACCTTCAGGGCGACCGGGTCCTCCCCGGAGCCGGGGCCGGCCTGAAGGGACGGAGCAGGGCGCCCACCAGGCGGTTCCGGAAGGGCGTCAGCGTGGGGATGAGGACCCGGTTCAGGACGTCCGCGAGGTAGGGCCCCGCAAACGGGACGGCGAGGAACGCGGCGGTGGCCACGGCGTGCAGCCGCGTGAAGAACCCCTGGAGCGGGGCCGGCTCCGGCTCGTCCATGCCCCCACTTTAACCGATCGGGTGACGGCTGTCCCCCCGCAGCCCCTATAATGGCGGCCTCGTGGAAGAAGACCAGAGTCCCGGAGGAACAACGCTCCGCTACGACGTCGTCCTCCTCGGCGGAGCCCTCTCGGGCAGCTCCACCGCGCTGCTGCTCCGGCGCCGTCATCCCGAACTCCGGGTACTGGTGATCGAAAAGGATCCGGCCTTCGACTGGAAGGTCGGCGAGGCGACGGTGGAGGTCTCGGCCTTCTTCCTCACCCGGGTCCTGCGGCTGTACGACCACCTCTCGCGGGAGCAGCTCCCAAAGCAGGGGCTCCGCTACTGGTTCCACAACGGCCGCGTGAAGAACCTGCGCGAGGCCAGCGAGGTCGGGCCGGTGCAGCTCGCGCGGCTGCCCTCCTTCATGCTCGACCGCTCCAAACTCGACGAACACGTGCTCCGTCAGGCCGTCCAGGAGGGCGCGGAGCTCTGGCGGCCGGCGAAGGTCCTCAACGTCGTGCTGCCCGAGGAGTCGGGCGAGGCGGAGGCCCGCATCCAGGTGGAGCGCGACGGAAAAACGCTGGAGGTCCGGGCGGGCTGGCTCGTGGACGCGAGCGGCCGTTCGGCGATCCTCGCCCGCCGGCGCGGCTGGCTGCATCCGCTCGAGGAGCACCCCGTCAGCGCCGTCTGGGCGCGCTATCGCGGCGTGAAGGACATGGACTCGCCGGAGATCGCGGGCGGCATCGACGACCCCTTCCAGAAGCTGCACGTCGCGTCGCGCCGGCTCGCGACGAACCACTTCAACGGCTACGGCTACTGGATCTGGTTCATCCCGCTGCAGGGCGGCGAGACCTCGATCGGCGTGGTCTGGGACACGCGGCTGCTGCAGCTCGAGGGCTCCGGCCACGAGGATCGTCTGCGCCGGATCCTGGAGCAGAACCCGCTCACCCGGGACCTCGTCGCGGACGCGAAGCCCGTGGACGGGGACGTCCGCTACTACAAACACCTGCCCTACCTGGTCGACCGCGCGGCCGGGAAGGGCTGGTCGCTGGTCGGGGACGCCGCCGGCTTCATCGATCCGTTTTACAGTCCCGGCCTGGACCAGATGACGTTCTCCGTCTCGTGGACGCTGGAGCTGATCAAACGAAACCGGATGGGCCCCGTCCCGGCGGACTTCGCGGAGGAGCTGAGGGTCCACAACGAGGGCTACGGACGCTACCTGCGCGGCCTCTTCGAGGCGATCTACCGGGACAAGTATCACCTGATGGGCGACTACGATCTGATGACGACGGCGTTCCTGGTGGACACCTGCCTGTATTATTTCTTCGTCGCCTGGCCGCTGTACCGCGGGAAGTCGAGCCGGCGCCTCCTCTTCCCGCCGTTCTACGACCCTCCCGGAAAGGTCGCGTACCGGATCATGAGCCTCTTCCGCGGCAGGCTGGTCTCGCTCGCGAAGCGCCGCTTCAAGCTGGGGACCTACGGCAAGCGCAATGCGGGACGGCGTCCCGCGTTCCCGGGCTTCGAGCTGGGCTGGAACACGATCCGCATGTTCAAGTCGGGCCTGCTCCGCTGGATCGGGGCGGAGCTGGGGAATCTCTGCAGCCACCTCGTGCGCCCCCGGGCGCTGAAGGAGGGCATGCCCGGACCCTTGCGGATGCCGGACGCGGGCGCCGCGCCGGAGGCCGTTCCCGTCCCCGGTTCCGCGCCGAACGAATAGGACCGGATTCCGACGAAGCCCCGGAGGACATTTTCAATGCACCAAAAACATAATTTTTGAGTTGCACGAGATGCATAACCGATGTATCTTTTCGGAAGAGGGGCCACCTGATGACTCAACCGACGATCCTGGTCTGCGACGACACCGCCAACATCGCCCAGATGATCTCCTATCAGCTCCAGGCGGAGGGCTACAAGGTCCTCCTGACGGCGACCGCCCTGGAGGCCTTCTCGCTGGCCCGGAAGGAGGCCCCCGCCCTCATCCTCATGGATGTCATGATGCCCGGCATGGACGGCGCCATGGCCTCCGAACTCATGCACAATGCCCCGGGACTCGAAGGCGTGCCGGTGGTCCTCGTCTCGGCCATGCCCGAGGACGAACTGCGCGAGCGCGTCCAGACCTGCGGCGTGCAGGGGCATCTCACCAAGCCCTTCACGAAGCAGACCCTGCTCGACACCGTCCGCAAACACGCCCGCGCCCCGATCCCTCACCCCGGGTGAGCGCGGCCCCGGATCACCGGGGCTCCTCGCGCAGACGGATCAGCGGCGCCAGCGTCTGGGGGTCCCGCGTCTCGGAAAAGGCCAGGACGCGGCGGCAGGACGGACACGTCATCCCCTCCGCCAGCTCCCGGCGCCGCACCAGCAGCGGGGCCCCGCAGGAGCACGCCACGGACGGGGCCCCCGGCGTGGAAGCCCGGGGGACCCGGACGGTCTTCCGGGGGGCGGCCGCCGGCTTGGGGAGCATCCGCGAGCGGGCATCCGGCTGGCTCGTGACTTTCACGGGCACCAGCATGACGACCTTCTTCCGGGTCCCCTTCTCCAGCTTGATCACGGTGTGGTAGCGGACCCCGCAGCCCGGGCAGGACTGCATCCCGGCCAGATCCGATTCGTCGACCGGGAAGGACTCCCCGCAGACGCACTGCCCCCGCACGCCCTTCACGGTCCGTCCCGAGGGACGGGGCGCGGGCGGAGCCTGGGGAGGCGGCGGGACCCTGACGGCGGCGACCGTCTTCGCCCGGACGGTCTTGGGCGCCTCCGAAGGGGCCTTCGAGGGACGCATCCCGAGGCTCTCCCCCTCCGCCCGGACCGCGGTGCGGGGCACGACCAGCGAGACCTTCGATCGCCGGCGGTCCTGCGGATCCACGCTCACCACGAAGTGGATCGGCAGGCCGCACTTCGGACAGTGAAGGCTGCGGTCCTGACTGAGCGGATCCACCCGGACGTCCCCGCCGCAGGGACAGGACAGCTTCAGGTGGGGCCGGATCGGATCCTGATGGAGCATGCCCCCATCTTAACCTCGCGAGCGGCTTCGTCGACCCTTCCGCCGTGCTACACTTCCGGAAGCTTGATGGTTCCCCGTCCCTGAGCCCCCGCCCCCATGTCGACGTTCATCTACGCCTCGGACCTGCACGGCAACAAGGAAGCCTACGAGCGGCTCTTCGCGATCGAGGCGGACGCCGTCGTGCTCGGCGGCGACCTCCTGCCCTACCCGCGCGAAGGCGATCTGATCGGGGTGCAGCGGCGCTTCGCGGAGGACTTCCTCGCGCCGAAGCTCGCCTCCCGCCCCACCTACTGGATCCCCGGCAACGACGACTGGGAGGGCGCCCTCGGCCCCCTCGAGGGCAAAGGGGTCATGCTCCACAACCGGGCCGTCGAATTCCTGGACGGCCTCTGGATCGCGGGCTACGCCTGCGTCCCGCTGACGCCGTTCGGGATGAAGGACTTCGACCGCTACGACGGCGGCACCTGGGAGCCCGACCGCGTGCCGAAACAATGCCTCCTCAGCGGGCCACGCGGTCCCGAACGCGTGGACCTGCTCCGCATCCGCACCCGCGGCACGATCGCCGGAGATCTCGAACGGCTCGCGACCCTCTCCGATCCTTCCAAGACCGTCTACGTCATCCACACCCCGCCCCACGGCAGCGGCCTCGACCGCCTCTACGACGGCACCCCCATCGGCAGCCCCGCGGTCGCCAGATTCATAGCCGCGCGGAAACCCCCGGTCTCCGTCCACGGCCACGTCCACGAATCCCCCGGCATCCGCACCCTGGGCCCGACGCTCTCGCTGAACCCCGGGGACAGCCTCCACGGCCTCCGCGCCGTGCGGGTGGATCTCGGCTCCCGAAGCGCCGTCCCCCTCGCTTGAATCCACCCGAAAGACCCCCGTTGGGTAACTGTACTGAAGGTGCTGGGGGGCGATCATCGATGCTGAGCTTCTCTTCCAAGGGCGCGGTTCACACCTGCGACAGCGGCGTCCGGCGCCGCGACTTCCTCCAGGTCGGCGCGCTCGGCGCCCTCGGCCTCACGCTGCCGGGCTACCTGCAGCTGCAGGCCCAGGAAAAGGCGCGCGGCCACGACACGGGCCGGGACGACAAGTCCTGCATCATGATCTTCAACCTCGGCGCGCCGAGCCAGATCGACCTCTTCGACCCGAAGCCCGACGCCCCCGCCGAGATCCGCGGGCCCTTCCAGACGATCAAGACCGCCTCCCCGGACATCCAGCTCACCGAACTGCTCCCGCTCCACGCGAAGGTCGCCGACAAGTTCTCCCTGGTCCGCAGCTGCTACCACACGGCCGCCGCCGTCCATGACAGCGGCCACCAGATGATGCAGACGGGGCGCCTCTTCACCGGCGGCGTCAACACGCCCCACGTCGGCAGCGCCCTGCAGTTCCTCCGCGGGAAGCGCAACGAGCTGCCCGCCCACATCATCCTGCCCGAGCCGATGGGGCCCACGGGCGGGGCCATGCCGCACGGGCAGGACGCGGGCTTCCTCGGCAAGGCCTACGACCCCTTCGAGCTCAACGCCGACCCCTCCAAGCCCGACTTCAAGGTCCCCGACCTGCTCCCCCCCAAGGAGATCGGCGAGGCCCGCATCGACCGCCGCAAGCGGCTGCGCGACATCGTCGACCAGAGCGTGAAGGACTTCGAGGCGAGCGAAAACGCGACGCTGATGGACGAGAACTTCAAGACCGCGTTCACGCTGATGACCTCCGCCCGGGCCCGCGAGGCCTTCGATCTCACGAAGGAGACCGACGCCGTCCGGGACCGCTACGGCCGCACCCGCTTCGGCCAGTGCTGCCTGCTCGCGCGGCGCCTCATCGAGGCGGGCGTGCGCTTCGTCACGATCAACACGTTCATCACCGTCTTCGACGAGATCACCTGGGACATCCACGGCTCGAAGCCCTTCACGTCCATCCAGGGCATGAAGGAGATCGTCGCGCCGATGTACGACCAGGCCTACAGCGCGCTGATCGAGGACCTCTCGCAGCGCGGCCTGCTCGAAAAGACGATGGTCGCCAACCTCGCCGAGTTCGGGCGCACCCCGCGCATCAACCCCGCGGGCGGCCGCGACCACTGGCCCCAGTGCTGGACCATGTACTTCGCCGGCGGCGGCGTGAAGGGCGGCCGCGTCGTGGGGCGCAGCGACGAGGGCGGCGCGTATCCCGCGGAGCGCCCCGTGTCGCCCCCCGAGATCGTCGGCACGATCTATCACGCCCTCGGCGTGGACCTCGAAGCGCACCTCCCGGGGCCGGCGGCGCGTCCGTATCCCGTGGTCGACTTCGGCACCAGCCACATCCGGGAACTCTTCTAGATGCTGCTCACGATCCTCTGCGCCGCGGCGCTGCAGGCCTCCGGGGAGGGCATCGCCCTCCTGCCCGGCGACTTCACGCTCCAGGGCCCCTCGGCCCGCCAGACCCTCGTCGTGGAATCCGTCCGCGGCGGCCGCTTCACGGGCGCGCTTCCCGACGCGGTCCTCGTTTCCGAAACGCCGGGCATCGTCCGCATCGAGCAGGGCCTCGCCGTCCCCGTGGCGAACGGCAGCGCCACGCTGAGCGCCCGGCACGGAGCCCACCGCGCCTCCGTCAAGGTCATCGTGAAGGAGATGGACAAGCCCTTCGAACCCAGCTTCCGGAACCAGATCCAGCCGCTGCTCGCGCGCTTCGGCTGCTCCAGCGGCGCCTGCCACGGCGCGCTCGCGGGCAAGGCCGGCTTCCGCCTCTCGCTTCGCGGCTACGACGACGAAGGCGACTTCAGCGTCCTCACCCGCCACGCCCTCGGACGCCGCATCAACCTCGAGGATCCCGGCCGCAGCCTGCTGCTCCTCAAACCCAGCGGCGCGCTCAAGCACAAGGGCGGCGTGCGCTTCTCCCCCGGCCGGCGCGACTACGATATGCTCGCCGACTGGATCGCGCACGGCGTTCCGGGTCCGCGCAAGGACGACCCCCGCATCGAGCGGCTCGAGATCGTCCCGCCCGCCCTGACGCTGAAGCCGGGGGACGAGCAGCAGATCATCGTGCTCGCCCATTTCTCCGACGGCTCCGTGCGCGACGCCACC
Organism: uncultured Planctomycetales bacterium; assembly: GCA_964619955.1. Classification (GTDB taxonomy): domain Bacteria; phylum Planctomycetota; class MHYJ01; order MHYJ01; family JACPRB01; genus JACQFK01. Next base: position 7,689 of record CAZUJF010000033.1, on the reverse strand, counting down.
CCGTGGGCGAAGTACACCGGTTCCGACAGCACGGTCGCGGTGCCCGACGAGACGGGCCGCGTCAAGGTCATCGGCAACGGCCAGGGCGCCATCACCGCCTGGTTCCTCTCCAAGATCGCCATCGGCCTCGTCACGGTGCCCTACGCGAACGAACTCGCGCCGGACGTCTTCACGAAGGCCCCGAAACGGAACTTCATCGACGAACGCTCCATGGAAAAACTCCGGGAGCTTCGGCTTCCGCCCTCGCCGCGCTCCGGGGACGCGGAGTTCCTGCGCCGCGCGCACCTCGACAGCATCGGGGTCCTGCCCACGGCCGCCGAGGCGCGCGCCTTCCTCGCCGACCCGAGCCCGGACAAGCGCGACCGCGTGATCGACGCCCTGCTCGCGCGGCCGGAGTACGTCGACTACTGGACCTACAAATGGAGCGACCTGCTCCTCGTCAACTCCAAGCGGCTCAAGGGCCCGGTCATGTGGGCCTACCACACCTGGATCCGCAACCAGATCGCGGCGAACGCGCCCTGGGACCGCTTCGCCCGCGATATCGTCACCGCGAAGGGCGGCACGCTCGAACACGGCAACGGCACGTTCTTCCTGCTGCAGGACGATCCGACGGAGATGTCCGAGACGGTCAGCCAGGTCTTCCTCGGCATGGCGATCAACTGCGCGAAGTGCCACAACCACCCCATGGAGAAATGGACGAACGACCAGTACTACGGCTTCGCCAGTCTCTTCGCCCGGGTGCGGGTCAAGAACGGGCGCCGCGACGGCGACAGCATCGTCTTCACCGCCCCCGACGGCGAACTGGTCCAGCCGCTCACGAACCGCCCCCAGCCCCCCGCGCCGCTGGACGCGAAGCCGCTCCCTCCCGGCGATCCCCGCGACCGCCGCGAGTACCTGGCCGACTGGCTCGTCGACCCCTCGAACCCCTACTTCTCCCGGTCCATCGTCAACCGCGTCTGGGCCAACTTCTTCGGCACGGGCATCGTGGAGGCGGTGGATGACCTGCGCCTCACCAACCCCGCCTCCGACGAGGCCCTGCTCTCCGCGCTCGCCGCGGAACTCGCCCGCGAGAAGTTCGACCTCAAGGCCCTGATGCGCACCATCCTGCGCTCGGAAACCTACCAGCGTTCCTCGCGCACGGTCCCCGGCAACGCGACGGACCGGCGCTTCTACTCGCACTACTATCCGCGCCGCATGATGGCCGAGGTCACGCTCGACGCCCTCAGCCAGGTCAGCGGCGCGGCCACGGAGTTCCATCAGGCCGCCGAACGGGGCCGCGGCAACTTCGCGTATCCCGCCGGCTGGCGCGCCCTTCAGCTGCCCGACTCCAACATCGATTCCTACTTCCTGAAGTCCTTCGGCCGCCCCGACCGCATCATCCCCTGCGAATGCGAGCGCACGAGCGAGCCGTCCATGTCCCAGGCCCTGCACATGGCCAATGGCGACACGCTCAACCAGAAGCTGCGCGCGAAGAACAACCGCATCGACCGGCTCATCGCCGCCGGGACCGCTGACGAGGAAGTCCTCGAGGACCTTTTCCTCTCCGCCCTCACGCGGCTCCCCACGGCGGAGGAACGCCGCCGCTACGCCGAGGTCCTGGCGTCGGCGCCGGACGTCCCCCGCCGCGAGTTGCTGGAGGATCTCTACTGGGGTATCCTCAGCTCGAAGGAATTCCTCTTCACTCATTGACCATGAACGCCTGCCTCGGCGCCCTGCTGCTGCTCGCCGCCCAGGAGCCGCCCTCCTACGGGCCGGTGCACGCCCTCTTCGCGAAACACTGCGCGAGCTGCCACGACGCGGCCAAGGCCGAGGGGGACTTCGTCGTCGACACCCACGCCGCCGTCATGAAGGGCAGCGCGGACGGGCCCGTCGTGATCCCGGGCAAACCCGACGAGAGCCTCCTCCTCGCGAGCCTCGAACACAAGAAGAAGCCCTTCATGCCGCCGCCGAAGAAGGCGCCGAAGCTCAAGGCGGAGGACATCGCCCTCGTCCGCGCCTGGATCGCGGCCGGCGCCCCGGGGCCCAGGGCCGGCGAGGTTCTCGGCGCCGCCGTCGCGATCCCCAAGATCGCCCCCAAGAAGGAGCCGAGGAAGGCCGTCCACGCCGCGGCCGCCGAACCCCGGCAGAACCTTCTCGCCCTCGCCCGGAGCCGGGATGTCGAGCTGCGCTCGTCGGACACCCGCGCGATCGTACGGACGCTGTCCGGACACCAGGGCCGCGTGAACGCCGTGGCGTTCAGCCCGGACGGCGCCCTGCTGCTCGCCGGCGCGGGCGAGCCCGGCTCGGCCGCCGAGGCGCGGCTGTGGAACGTCGCCGACGGAAAGCTGCTGAAGACCTTCCAGGGGCACGCCGATGCGGTCTATGCCGTGGCCTTCGCTCCGGACGGCGTCCATTTCGCGAGCGGCAGCTACGACCAGCACGTCCTGCTCTGGAACCGGGACCAGGCGAAGCCCGTGCGTCGGATCGAGGGCCACAACGAAGCGGTCTACGCGCTCGGCTTCCGGGCCGACGGGAAGATCCTCGCCAGCGCGAGCAGCGACCGCACGGCCAAGCTCTGGTCCGTCGCCGATGGCGCGCGCCTGGATACGCTGGCGGAGTCCACGAAGGGCCTCCACACGCTCGCGTGGAGCCCCGACGGCAGGCGCCTCGCCACGGGCGGTTTGGACAAGCGCATCCGCGTCTACGAGATCTCCGAGGCCGCGAAGGAGGGCACGAACCCGCTGCTGCATTCGACCTTCGCGCACGAGGGCGCGATCCTGCGACTCGCCTGGTCGCCGGACGGAGCGTTGATCGCCTCGTCCTCCGAGGACCGCAGCGTGAAGCTCTGGAACGCGGGGGACATGACTCCGAAGCTCGCGCTCGAGGTCCAGCCGGACTGGCCCGTGGGCCTCGCGTTTGCATCGGGCGGGAAATCGCTCGCGGTGGGCCGCCTCGACGGGAGCTTCCAGGTCTACGAGACCGCCGCCGGAAAACCCCAGGCGGCCGCGGCGCCCGCCCCGGCGAAACCCGAGCTCAGCGGCCTCGAACCCCGCGGATTGCAGCGAGGGACGACGTCGAAGCTCAAGCTCACGGGAAGGAATCTGGCGGCCCTTTCGGAGCTCCGCGTGCACGGTGGCAAGGCCGAGGCCGTCCTGGAGGGCGTCCCCGCCGCGGATCACGTCTGGATCAAGGTCACGCTGCCCGAAGCATCCGCCGGCGAACTCGAGTTCTCCCTCGCCAAGGCCGGGACCGAGACCAACCGCGTGAAAGCCTTCATCGAAGCGCTGCCGCAGATCGCCGAACATGAAGGCGGCGTCACCTCGGCTCCCCTGCCCGCGTCGTTCTGGGGCGTGCTCTCGGGGCGGGGGGACGAGGACCGCTTCACGTTCGAGGCGAAGGCGGGCGAGACGCTCGTCCTGGATGCCGCGGCGAAACGCCTCGGCTCCAAGGCGGAACTCGTGCTGTCGCTGCTCGACGCGACGGGCCGCGTGATCGCGAGCAACATCGACTTCGAGGGGGAATCCGATCCGCTGCTCGTCGCGAAGATCCCCGCCGACGGGACCTACACGGCGACGCTGCGCGACCTCCAGCTGGGCGCCTCCGCGGACCACTGGTACCGACTCTCGGCGGGAGCGCTGCCGGTGCTGGGCGCCGTGTTCCCGCTCTCGGTCCCCGCCGGCGTCGAGACGGAGCTGCAGCTCATCGGCCCCAACCTCCCCGCCGGCAGCCGCGTCAAGGTCATCGCGGGCGCGTCCGGCGAGGTCGCCGTCCCGGCGGATGCCGCGCGTTTCCGTGCCCGCCGCGTCTTCACGGTGAAGGTGGCCGCCGCTCCCGAAGTCATCGAGGCCGAGGACAACGACCGTCCCGCCCAGGCGCAGCCGGTCTCCGCGCCGGGCGGCGCGAACGGCCGCTTCCAGAATCCCGGCGACGTGGACCACTACCGATTCAGCGCGAAGGCCGGGCAGACCTGGGTGCTCGAGACGCAGGCGGCGCAGCTCGGGCTGCCGACGGACACGGCCCTGGAACTGCTGCATCCGGACGGGCGCCCCGTGGAGCGCGTCCTGCTGCGGGCGGTGCGCGACAGCTACCTCACGTTCCGCCCGATCGACTCGACGGGCAACGGCGGGCGCTTCTGGCAGTGGGAGGAGATGGACCTGGGCCAGTACCTCTACCTCCAGGGCGAGGTCGTGAAGCTGTTGCTGGCCCCGCGCGGGCCGGACAGCACCTGGGACTTTTTCACGATCGGCGGCAAGCGCCGCACCTACTTCGACACAAGCGCCACGGCGCACGCGCTGGACGAGCCCGCCTACATCGTGGAGCCGCTGCCGCCCGGCACGAAGCCGCCCGCCAACGGGCTGCCGGTCTTCCCCGTGCACCACCGGAACGACGACGACGCCGACCGGCGGCTGGGCAGCGATTCGAAGCTGCTCTTCAAGGTCCCGGCCGACGGCGACTACGTCGTGCGCGTGACGGAGTCCCGCGGCGCCGGCGGCGAACGCCATCTCTACCGGCTGATCCTCCGCGAGGCGCGGCCGGACTTCCGCGCGACGCTCGAGGGCGTCGTCCCCTCCGTGCCCCTGGGCAGCGGGACGAACTTCAGCGTCCGGATCGACCGCATCGACGGCTTCGAGGAGGCGGTCCGCGTCGACATCAGCGGCCTGCCGGCGGGATTCCGCGTGTCCACGCCGATCATCGTCGAAGAGGGGCACACGGAGGCGAAGGGCACGCTCTTCGCGGCGGCGGATGCGACGAAGCCCTCCGCGGAGGACGGCGCGAGGGTGAAGGTCGTCGCCGGCGCCGGCGGGCGGAAGGTCGACGTCAAGGGCTTCGGGACGCTCGACGTCGCGAAGCGGCCCCGGACGCTGGTCTGGCTGGAGCCCGACGAGCCGGGGGCCGGGGACGAGATCGTGCTCAAACCCGGGGGCCGGGTGACGGCGAAGCTGCGCATCCACCGCGAGGGGCACAACGACCGCGTGTCCTTCGACCTGGAGAATCTCCCCTTCGGGTCGGTCGTGGACGACATCGGCCTGAGCGGCATCCTGATCCCCGAGGGCCAGACGGAACGTCGGATCTTCCTCAATTGCACCGCCTGGGTGGCCCCCATGACCCGGCCGGCCCACGCGCGGGTGCGCGAGGCTCCGAATCCCACGTCGGCCCCGATCACGGTCCGCGTCCCCGCCCGCAATTGACGCTTCCCTGCAGGGGCCGGGGGAGGCGGCGACGTCTGATTCATGGGGGCTGAACCTTTCGGCCCTCCCAACGTTCCAAATCCGGGACAACGAGGGTGACACCATGGCGCTCGGCAAGCGACGTCAGGAAATCAAGCGGCTCGTCCGGCAGGCCAAGGCCCGCAACCAGGGCGAGCCGGCGGCCAAACCTCCCAAGGAAGTGATCCTCGAAAGCGCCCCTCCGGCCCGCCCCGCGCCCGCCTCCAAGAGTTCGGACACCGAAACCAGCCTGCCCGCCTTGGGCAAGCAGGGCGTGGATCCCAATGCGGAGACCGAAGCCGCCTTCGGCACCGAGGCCGCGCTGCCGGTGGACGCCGTCGAACCCGCCCTGCCGCCCGAGAAGCTTCCCTTCGACTGCCCCTGCGGCGCCAAGCTTTCCGCCCCCCGCGCGGCCTTCGACAAGAAGACCCGCTGCCCGAAATGCGGCGTCCAGCTGCTCCTCAACCTCATCGAGGACCCGCACGGCGGCCCCTACCGCCTGGAGCCCTTCCAGACCTGAAATTAATCCCCGCCGAAATTTCCCCTCCCGGGGAAGTTCCGCTCCGCCCGCCTCCGTACAGTAGGCGGAGTGAATCGATGACGGCGGCCGGACTCTGGATGGCGGCGCTGCTGGCGCAGACGGCCGCGCTGCCCCCCGAACACGTCGCGTTCTTCGAGAAGAAGGTCCGCCCCGTCCTCGTCGAACGCTGCTACAAGTGCCACAGCGCCCAGGCGGGCAAGGCCAAGGGCGGCCTGCTCGTCGACACCCGCGACGCCCTCCTCAAGGGCGGGGACTCGGGACCGGCGCTGGTCCCCGGCCATCCCGACCGCAGCCTGCTCATCAAGGCCATCCGCCACGCCGACGACGGCATCCAGATGCCGGAGAAGCAGAAGCTGCCGGAAGAACAGATCGCCGACCTTTCGGCCTGGGTCAAACTCGGCGCGCCGGACCCCCGCATCGGCGGTCCGGTTCCCGTCTCGCTCGTCCCCGTCCTGAACCTCGCCGTCGCGCGGCAGTTCTGGTCCTTCAAGGCCCCCGCCGCCGTATCCGTCCCCGCCGTCAAGGACGCGGCCTGGGTCCGGACCCCGGTCGACGCGTTCGTGCTCAGCAGCCTCGAGCACGCGGGCATGGAGCCCGGCAGGGAGGCGGAGCGCCGCAGCCTGCTCCGGCGCGTGACCTACGACCTCAGCGGACTGCCGCCGAGCGCGGAGGAGATCGAGGCGTTCCTCGCCGACACCAGTCCCGGAGCCTACGAACGCGTCATCGATCGCCTGCTCGCCTCCCCGCGCCACGGCGAACGCTGGGGCCGCCACTGGCTCGACGTGGCCCGCTACGCCGACACGAAGGAATGGGTCGTCGACGAGGAGCGCCGCCTGCCCTACCCCTGGACCTACCGCGACTGGGTGATCCGCGCGTTCAACGAGGATCTCCCCTACGACCAGTTCGTGCGGAAGCAGCTCGCCGCCGACCGGCTCCCGAAGGGCGATCCGCGCGACCTCGCCGCGCTCGGCTTCCTGACCGTCGGCCGGACCTTCCTCAACCGCCAGCCCGAGATCATCGACGACCGCATCGACGTGCTCGGACGCGGCCTGCTGGGCCTGACGCTCGGCTGCGCGCGGTGTCACGACCACAAGTACGATCCCGTCACGATCAAGGACTACTACGCGCTCTACGGGATCTTCGCCAGCTCCTCCGCCCCCAAGGAGGCGCCCTTGCTGCAGGCGCCCGTGGAGAGCCCCGACTACGCCGCCTACCGCAAGGAACTCGCGAAGCGCGAGGGGGACCTCGCCGCGTTCCGGGAGAAACGCCGGACGCAGCTCGGCGCGCCGTTCCGCAGCGCGGAGAGCATCGCCGAATACCTGCTCGCGGCGGAGGAACCTCCCAAGACGCACACGCTCAACGCCGCGATCCTCAAGCGCTGGACGGCCTACCTCAAGAGCGCCCCCGCCGCCTTCGCGCTCTGGCGCGCCCATGCCCGGCTGCCGGCGGCGGACTTCGCCGCGCGCAGTCCCGAACTCTGGACGGAGCTCTCCGGCGCGCCTGCTCCGCTCGCGGCGCTCTTCGCGGAGCCGGCCGCCTCCCTGCAGGAGGCCGCCCTGCGCTACGGTCGCGCGCTGCAGGACCCCGCCTTCAAGGACCTGATCGAGGCGCCGGAGTTCCCGGCTCACATTCCGCCCGAGGAGCTGAAGGGTTTCCTCAGCGGGGACGATCAGGCCAAGTTGAAACAGATGCGCCGCTCGCTCGAGGAACTGCACTTCCATCCCGGGGCGCCGGCGCGCGCGATGGCCCTCGAGGAATCCGCGACGCCGCACAAACCCCGCGTCTTCATCCGGGGCAATTCCGGCAACCCCGGCGAGGAGGTCCCCCGCCGCTTCCTCGAACTGTTCTCGGAGCCCGGCGCGAGCTACTCCACGGGCGGGCGCCTGGAACTCGCGCAGGCGATCACGGGCGGACAGAATCCGCTGACCGCGCGCGTCTGGGTCAACCGCGTCTGGGCGCAGC
>CAZUJF010000032.1:0-62541 GCA_964619955.1 uncultured Planctomycetales bacterium | reverse complement strand
TCGACGATCCGCCCGTGCGCGCGCTTGTACGCCGCCAGGTCCCCCAGGAACTCGTGGCCCAGGTGGGACTCCCAGAACGCGATGTGGCCGCACCAGCCCACGCCGCCATAACAGCAGTCCGCGCCGCCCGCGTCCTCGATCAGCTTCCAGTAGTCCGCGATGTTGCGGTGCGTCGGAAAATGGATGTTCTTCTCGAGCGGCCGCAGCTTCGGGTCGATCTTGCTGAAGAACGACTGCCGCATCGACGTGGCGAAGGACCCCTCCCAGGTCGACGGCGCCGTCTCCCCCGCCTCGTTCGCGTATTCGTCCATGTTGAACGTCACGAGGTGGCGGCAGCTGATCTTCAGGCGGTTGATGAGGTCGGTGGCGATCCGGTACTGCGGGACCGGGCCGACGGGCAGGATGAGGACGCAGGGCCGACCGGCCTCGGCCGCCGTCCGGATGCGCCCCACGATGTCCAGCGCGAAGCGGCTGTAGAACTGGACCTTGTCGTCGATCACCTCGATGCGGAACTTCGGGTTCTTGTGTTTCGTGATCTGCGAGCGGGGGATGGCCCGCACGCGCGCGCAGGCCTTCTCGTCGCGGAACGAGATGAACTTGGACGGCGAATAGGTGAACGCCATGACCGCCTCCCTAAGCTTTCAAATTCGTCGCCACGGCCCTCCCCAGGGCCGGCGTCAGCAGGTCCGCGCCGGGAAAGCCGTGGCCGAGATGCGGCCGGAAGCCCTCGGCGTAACGGACCCGGCGCCCCTTGAAGTCGCGCGCCCGGTCCGCGCCCATCCGGCGCATCCAGTGGAGGTACTCGTCCTCGCCGTGCTGTTCGCGCAGCCAGCTGCGCTGGGACTCGTGCGCGGCCAGCATCCGCTCCTTCTCCGCGATCACGGGACCGATGTCCACCACGTAGCGGGCGGGCACGCGGCGGCCGTAGAGGTCCACGTGGTCGATCGGGTCGGCGTAGAGGATCGCCGGCAGCTTCTCGCACGGGGGCGCCGTCCCGGCCTTCCAGTGCGGGATGGTCGACGCGAAGGCGGCCTCCCGCGCGATCCGCGTGCTCTCCGTGTGATCCGCCATGTAGCAGTCGGGGGAGTGCAGGATCAGCAGGTCCGGGCGGACCCGGCGCAGCAGGGCCGTCACCCGGCGCTTCGCCGGCGTCCCGAAGGCGATCGTCAGATCCCCGAACCCGAGGCAGCGGTACGCGGCCCCGAGCTGCGCGGCGGACGCCGCCGCCTCGGCCTTCCGGATCCGCGAGATCTGCGCCCGGCTCTTCCTCGTCGAGCCCAGATCGCCCGCGGTCATCGTGGCGATGTGGATCTCCCAGCCCGCCCGGCGCAGCAGGATCAGCGTCCCGGCACAGGTCAGCTCCACGTCGTCCGGATGGGCCATGAGGGCCAGCGCGCGGGGCACGGCCTATTTCAGCTCCGACATCTTCACCGGACGGCCCAGCTTCGCGGAGAGGTCCGCCGCGAAGGTCACCCGGTGGCTCTCCAGCGCCGTGTCGAAATCCGTGAGCGGCATCTTCTTCCCCGCCTTCGTGCAGTCCGTGAACGCCTGGAACTGCGGCAGGTACGGGTGGTCCTTCACGTCGCCGGAATCCACGAGCGCGGTCGACAGCGTCGACCACTGGGTCTTGTACATGCCCTTGAGCTTGTGGGAGTAGATCTTGTTGTCCAGCATGCTGCCCTGGCTGCCGACCAGGTGCGTGTGGAAGTAATAGGGCTGCAGGCAGTCCGTCACCGACGCCACCTTGCCCAGCTTCCCGCCCTTGAACTTCAGCAGCGTGATCGACGTGGTGTCGTACTCGTAGGGCTTGAAGATCTCGCTCTTCGACTTGGTCGAATGGCTCACCACCTCCTCGACCGGGGCGTCCATCAGCATGAGCAGGGCGTCGAGCGCGTGGCAGCCCGCCGTCAGCAGGCTGGAGCCGCCCATCGCCTTCTTGATGTTCCAGCCGAACTGCCCGTACCAGGGGCCGATGCCGTGGTAGTAGTCCACCTCGGCGTAGTGCAGGTCACCCAGCAGCCCCTCGCCGACCACCGAGCGGGCCAGCTGGAACTGCGCGCTGTAGCGGACCTCGAAGCAGACCATCGCCTTCACGCCGGCCTTCTTCACCGCGTCCCGGATCGCCTTCGCGTCCTTCCAGGAGAGCGCCAGGGGCTTCTCGATGATGACGTGTTTGCCCGCGCGCGCCGCGGCGATCGCCTGTTCGGCGTGCTGGGGATGCGGCGTGCAGATGTCGACGACGTCGATCTCCGGATCCGCCAGGAACTTCTTGAAGTCCGTGTAGCTGCGCAGCGGGATCCCGTACTTCGCCTTCAGGTCCGCCGCGTTCTGCTCCCGGCGCGAACAGGCCGCGACCACGCGCGCGCCCTTCACGCCCTTGAACGTCTCGATGTGGGCCCCGGCCACCCAGCCCAGCCCGACCACGCCGATCCGCAAGTCGCCCATCGTGTCCTCCCGCATCAGGGAATCCAGCCTATCCCGGCCCCGGGATCCCCGTCCAGATTCATTTGAAATTAACTCGGCCACTTTCTTAACGCGCGGCCGTAGTATTAGTTGCAGATGAAAATAAATAAGGGCCGGCACCGCCGGGACGTCCTGGCGGTGTTCAGCCCCGGCCGCTGGAGCTCCCGCGTGGAGATCTCCCGCGCGACCGGACTCTCCCCCGCCACCGTCTCGCGCATCACGCGCGAGCTGGTCCGCCGCGAGGTGCTGGTCGAGATCTCCCAGCCCACCCGCACCCCCGGACGCCCATCCCAGGGGCTCCGCCTCAACGGCGCCTCGGGAACGGTGCTCGGGGTCAGCCTGCTGTACCCGCGCCTTCGGGTGGTCGTGCTCGACCTCGAAGGACGCATCCTGGGCCGCTCCAGCGCCCCGCTCTCCTCCGCCCACGGCCGCAGCGGGATCCTCCGCCCGCTGGAGCAGGCCGTCCGCGGCGCCCTCCGAACCTCGCGCCGGCGTCCGCCTCTCGCCGCCATCGGCGCCGCGCTGCCGGGCCAGTGGGATCCGCAGGCCGGGGTCTCCCTCCTCTTCCCGCGCATCCCCGACTGGAAGGACGTCCCGCTGCGCGCCCTGCTCTCCGATTGGACGGGCGCGCCCGCCACGCTCATCGGCCACGCCCCCGCGCTCGCCTTGGCGGAGCAGTCCCGCCGTGCCGGGACGGAACCCCGCAACCTCGTCACCGTCGAGGTCGCCGAGAACATCGCCATGGGCGCCATCCTCAACGGCAGCCTGCTCGAGGGCGCCTCCGGCAACGCGGGCGAGCTCGGCCATATCGCCATCGAGTCGGAGGGCGAGATCTGCTACTGCGGCGCCCGCGGCTGCCTCGAAATGAAAGCGACCTGCACGGCGGTCCTGCAGCAGCTCCGCATGACGAGCTACGACGAGGTCGTGCGCCGCGGCAGCCTGGGCGACCCCGCCTCCACCCGCGCCCTGGGCCGCGCGGCGCGGGCCCTCGGCCGGGGCGTCGCCACCGCCCTCAGCCTCTTCAACCCCGAGGTCCTCGTCCTCAACGGGCGCTTCTTCGACGCCGGCGACCTTGTCCTGGGCCCGCTCCGCGCCGCCCTGCGTGAATTCGCCATCCCCTCCAGCCTGAAGTCGCTGACCCTCCAGCAATCCGTCGTCGGACCCGACGCCGCCGCGCTCGGCGCGGGACTCGCCGCCGTCCGCGGCGCCGTACAGCTCTTATAGGAGACCTCCATGAGCCTGATCCTGCTGCTCGCGCTGCTCGCCCCCCAGGACGCCCTGAAAGCCGGCTTCGGCCGGGCCGACATCACCCCGGAAATCGGCGCCCAGATCCCCGGCGGCTTCGGCAAAAATCCCGCCCAGGGGGTCCGCGACCGCCTCTGGGCCGTCGCCTGCGTCGTCCAGGACGGCAAACACCCCGTCGCCCTCGTCGGGATCGACGCCTTGTTCAGCTCCAAGGAGGCGACGGCGAAGGCCCGGGCCCGCATCGCGGAGGCCACGCCGATCACCGCCTCGGCCGTCCTCGTCAGCGCCAGCCACACCCATACCGGCGGGCCCCTCGTCGCCTGCCTCGGCAGCGACGCCGACCCCGCCTACATCGACCGCGTCGCCGCCGGCATCGCCGAGGCCGTGATCGCGGCCTGGAAGGCGCTGGAGCCCGTCGAAATCGCGGTCGGCAGCGGACGGGAGGACTCCATCGCCTACAACCGCCGCTTCCTCATGCGCGACGGTCGCGAGATCACGCATCCCGGCAAACCCGGCACGGCCCATCATGCGGAGATCGTGCGGCCCGCGGGGCCCGCCGATCCCGCCGTCGGGGTGCTCGCGGCGCGCAAACCCAAGGCTCCCGCGCCGCTGGGCCTCGTCCTGAACTTCACCTGCCACTGCACCGTGGTGGGCGGCAACCAGTTCTCCGCCGACTACGTCGCCTACCTCCGCAAACACCTGCAGGCGCGTTACGGCGAGACCTTCCCGGTCGTGTTCCTGCAGGGCGCCTGCGGGGACATCACGCAGGTGGACAACCGCTCGACCGCGCGCGAATTCGGCGTCGAACACGCCGAGCTCATGGGCATGAAACTCGCCGCCGAGGCGCAGCGCGTCGTCGGCCGCGCCCGCTGGCTTCCCGCGCTGACGACGGCGTCCGCGATCGAAACCGTCCCCGTCGCGATCCGGGCCGAGCCCGATGCCATCGCGGAACGCCCGCCCTTCGGACTCGGCACGGGCCAGGATGCGGTCTATGCCGCCGAACGTCAGCTCGTCGCCGAGGAACGCGCGAAGACGCCTCTGATCCCCGCGGAAGTCCAGTCGGTCCGCGTCGGCCCCCTCGGCATCGCGACGAACGGCGCCGAGTACTTCGTCGAGTACGGCCTGCGGATCAAGGAGGCCTCCCCGCACGAGTTCACCTGGTTCGTCGGCTACGCCAATGAATACATCGGCTACGTCGCCACCGCGCAGGCCTTCGTCGGCGGCGGTTACGAGGTCCGCACCGCCCGCAGCAGCAAGCTCGCGCCGGACGCGGGCCAGAAACTGCTCGAAGGCGCGCTCCGGGCCCTGAAACGAACCGTAGAATAGGACGCCATGAGACTGCTCCTCGCGCTGCTCCTCCTACAGGCGGACCCCGCCGCCAGCCCCGCCCCGCTCGGGCCGAAGGAGTCGCTCGCCACGTTCCGGCTTCCCGCCGGGCTGCGGGCGGAACTGGTCGCCGCCGAGCCCGAGGTCCAGAGCCCCGTGGCCGCCGCCTTCGACGAGGACGGCCGCCTCTGGGTGGTGGAGATGCTGGATTATCCGAATCCGATCCCCGGCAAGGCCCCGCAAGGGCGCGTGAAACGCCTCGAGGACCGCGACGGCGACGGGCGCTTCGAGACCGCGACCGTGTTCGCCGAGGGCCTGCTCATGGCCAACGGCGTGCTTCCCTGGAAGGGCGGCGTCCTCGTGACGCGAGCCCCGAACGTGATGTATCTCAAGGACGCCGACGGCGACGGGAGCGCGGAGATCCGCGAGGAGTGGTTCGCGGGCTTCGCCGTCCAGAACCCCCAGCTCCGGGTGAGCTTCCCCACCTTCGGCCTCGACAACTGGATCTACGTGGCGAACGGCCAGCGCGGCGGGAAGATCAAGTCCTCGAAGCCCGGGGCCGAGGCCGTCGACATCGGAGGCATGGATTTCCGCTTCGACCCCGTCCACGACCGCGCGGAGGCCGTCAGCGGCTTCGGGCAGTTCGGGCTCACGTTCGACGATGCGGGCCGGCGCTTCGTCTGCACGAACCGCAACCATGTGATCCCGCTCGTCATCCCCAACCGTTATTACAAGCGCAACCCCTTCCTCGCCCCGCCCCCGCCCGTCACCGACAACCAGCAACTGGGCGGCTCCGCGCGCCTGTACCCCCTGAGCCGGAACAAGACGCTCGCCGCCGCGCATGCGGGCAGCTTCACCGCGTCCTGCGGCGTCACCGTGTATCGCGGCTCGCTGCTGCCGGAGATCCACCGCGGCCGGGTCTTCACCTGCGAGCCCACCGGCAACCTCGTCCACGAGGAGGTCCTCACGCCCGCGGGCGGCTCGTTCACCTGGAAGCCGCCGCGCGAGGGCGTCGAGTTCCTCGCCTCCACGGATTCGTGGTTCCGTCCGGTCAGCCTGGCGCACGGGCCCGACGGCGCGCTCTACGTCGTCGACATGTACCGGCCCGAGGTCGAACATCCCGAGTGGGTCCCCGCCGACCTGAAGTACCGCTACAACTTCGACCATCGCCGGGACCTCGGCCGCATCTGGAGGATCGTCCCCGACAAGACGCCGCCGCCCCCGAAGGCGCAGTTGTCCAAGGCCTCCGTGGCGGAACTGGTGGCGCTGCTCGATCACGCCGACGCCTGGTGGCGCACGACCGCCCAGCGGCTGCTCTTCGAGCGCCAGGACCGCGCGGCCTGGGGGCCGCTCCGCGACCTGATCGAGAAGGCGGGGCCGCTGGGACGCCTGCACGCGGCCTGGACGCTCGAAGGCCTGGGGCAGCTCGATGTCGACCTCGTCCTGCGCCTCCTCGTCGACCCGAACCCGCGCGTGCGCGAGAACGCCGCGCAGCTGGCGGAGCGCTGGGCCTCCCAGTGGCCCGTGAACGAACGCCTCGGCGCGCTGGCGGACGATCCGGACGGCGCCGTGCGCTGGCAGGCCGCCCTGTCGCTGGGGGCCTGGGACAACGACGGCATCCTGGCTCCGCTCGCGAAAATCGCCGCGGCCGGAGCGGCCGACCGCTGGACGCGGCTCGCCATCGCCACGGCCGTGCCGACGCGGGCGGGCAAGCTCATCCCCCGGATCGAGGATCTGGTCCTGGTCCGGGAGCTGTCCTCGCTGGTGGGGGCGCGCCGGGATCCCGCGGAGACCGGCGCGCTGTTGAAGACGCTGTCCGGGGCGGACGTGCGCCGCCGGGCCGCGATCATCAACGGCCTGAGCGAGGGCGCCTCCCGCCGCGGCGTGCAGCTCTCCGCCCTGCTGGACAGCCTGCCCGAGGCGGCCGCGGCCCGCGAGCTGCTGGCGGGCGCCGCCGCCGCCGCGCTGGAGACCGCGCGTCCCCTGGAGGAGCGTCTCGACGCCGTCCGCCTGCTCGTCCACGTCTCCTGGGAGACGGCGTCCCCGGTCTTCGAGAAGCTGCTGGCGCTGCAGGATCCGCCCGAGCTCCGCATGGCGGCCATCGGCGCGGCGGCGGCGCAGCGTCACGCGGGCGTGGCGCCGCTGCTGATCGCCCCCTGGAAGACGTACCTGCCGGCCGCGCGCCGGGAGGTCCTGGAGGCCCTCGCCCGGCAGCTCGACCGGCTGAATTTCATTCTCGGCGAAGTGGAAGCGGGGCGTTTTCATGCCGCCGATCTGGGGCCGCCGCTCATCAAGCAGCTGGTGGGGCATGCGAACGCGCCGCTGAAGGAGCGGGCGAAGAAGGCGCTCGCGGACGTGATCCCCCCGGACCGTTCGCAGGTGGTGTCCCAGTACAAGGCGGCGCTCGCGCTGAAGGGCGACGCGGCCCGCGGGAAGGACCACTTCGCGAAGAACTGCGCGGCCTGCCACCGCATCAGCGCGGTCGGCACGCCGGTGGGCCCGGACATCTCGGACACGATCTCCAAGACGAAGGAGGCGCTGCTGACGGACATCCTCGATCCGAGCCGGGTGATCGACAACAACTACGTGAACTACCTGGTGCGGACGAAATCCGGCACGGTGCTCTCGGGTTTCATCGCGTCGCAGACGTCGTCGAGCCTGACGCTGCGCCGCGGCGAGGGCCAGCAGGACGTGGTCCTGCGCGACGACCTCGAGGACCTGCGCTCCAGCGGCCTCTCGCTGATGCCCGAGGGCCTGGAGAAGACGGTCGACCTCCAGGGCATGGCCGACCTGCTGCAGTTCCTTAAAGGCTGGCGGGATCTGGAGGGGCGTTAGGGGTATTGTCCCAGGCGATTGAGGAGCGCCTCCGCCTCCCGGATCACGGCGGGCGTCTGGGTGATGAACAGGTTCCCATTCGAGAGCGTGATCCCGGCTTTCGGGTTGGAGTCCCACGAATCGCCGCCGGTGTTCACTTTCAGGAGTTGAACGAGAACGTCCTCGTCCACAATCTGGGGCATTGGGTCCCAGCACATGAGAAAGCAAATAAGCCCCCCGCCTCGCCTGGGGGCCAGTTCCATCCTCGGTCCCGGAGCGTCCTGCAGCCGCACGAGCAGCGATCGCACGTCGATCATCTTCATCGCGACGCCGTCGTTCAGGTCCGCCCGGGGCAGGATCTGGAGGACGCCGTCCCGGGAGCAGAGCGCCAGGTCCAGGGGTACGAGCAGCAGCTTCAGCACGGACCTCAGGTTCAGATCGCTGACTTTCAAGCGGACTTTCAGGTCAGGCGTCCGGGCCAGGACCTTGGGATGAAGGACGAAGTTCAGCCCCGTCATGCCGCGCAGGGTGCCGACCACCTCCGTGATCGGCGTCTGATCGAAATCCACCGTCACCCGGAGCCCCTCGAGTTTCCGGAGCAGTCCCGACCGGTCCTCCCCCGGGCCCGAGAGCAGTCCCGCCAGCAGCAGCATCGCGACCATCGATCACCTCCCGTCCATCCGATGATTGGATGCCGCGGAGGGCGAAAGGTTGAAGCAATACCGGCCCAGGCTCACGGATCCCGGATGAGCTCCAGTTCCCGCGCGCCCGCAGGCAGCGACAGATCCCCGTTCGGCGTCCGCTCCAGCGTGCGACCCTCCGGCAGGACGGCCTTCAGTCCGGGCGGCAGGCGCAGACACACGCCCCGGGCCGGCGCCGCCGGGCCGGACAGCTTCAGCACCGCGCCCCTCGGCGTCGGCGTCAGCGTGACGCCGCAAGTCCCGAACGCCGTCGG
Organism: uncultured Planctomycetales bacterium; assembly: GCA_964619955.1. Taxonomy (GTDB): domain Bacteria; phylum Planctomycetota; class MHYJ01; order MHYJ01; family JACPRB01; genus JACQFK01. The sequence goes on along the minus strand of CAZUJF010000032.1, from coordinate 53,738 downwards.
CAGGTCCGCGAAGCCCCAGGCCTGCCCCGCCCGGAACCACTCCTCGGGCACCCCCGACAGCAGCAGCAGGCGCCCCTCGTCCTCGAAGACCAGGCTGTCCCGGATCAGCAGGAAAAGCTCCGCGATCGCCCAGCCGTGCGGCATGGCGACCTTCGGATTCCAGGTCGTCCGCGCCCGCTTCCAGCCCCCGCTTCCGCTGTCGCCTCCCTCGTCGAAGACGTACCAGCCCCGCATCTGCGGATGGTCCAGGTGCGCGTTCACCGTCCCCCACCCCGCCTCGCGGTTCCCGGCCAGCAGGCCCTGATGGGCGGTCGCCGGCGGGAAATAGCGCCAGCCCGACGGCGCCTGCCGCCCGATCTTGCGGAACTGCTCGTGCGCCTTCCCCGATTCAAGCGGGTACAGGCGGCAGGGCCAGAGCACGCTGTAGCTGCCGTAGGATTTCGCCAGCCTTTCCCCGAAGCGCTGATCGTACGAGGCGAAAAGCGCCGCGGCCAGAGCCCGGTGCTCCGCGGCCTCCTCGTCGCAGCCCAGCGCCGCCGCCAGTTCCGCCGCGGCCCGCAGTCCCGCGATGTCGAACGCCTCGGTGTATTCGGGATGATGCCCGTCGCAGCTCCCGGGAACCAGCTTGTGGCGCTGTCCGGCCGGGACCTCGTCGCCGAAGCGCAATCCGTCCAGCTCGACCCAGTGGGGCGGAGGCGTGGTGCGGTAATAGCGGATCAACGCCGCCAGCTTCTGCACGGATGGATGGACCCGCTCCAGCCACGCACGGTCCCTCGTGAACAGCCAGTGCTGGCCGAGGATCCAGAGATCCTGTCCCGGATTGTCCGCCTCCGGGTACGGCCGGCCGTTGAAGGGATGCCGGAGGAAGAGCCCCACCGCCTCGCCGGCCAGTTCGTTCAGGCCCGCCTTCTGCAGGATGTTCACGTTGTAGACGCCGTCCCGGTTGAAGGTCGTGTAATTGATGACCGAGACGTCCGGCGCCCCTTCGTTCAGACAGAGCGCCACGTGGCCCGTGATCGCGGCGAAGGCCCGGTTCCAGCGGGGATCCGGCAGCTGCAGGGACACGCGACCCGACAGGCCCTTCCAGTAACGGCGGGCCTCGTCGAAGAGCGTGCCGACGTCCAGCCCGCGGTAGTAGGCGGGTCCCGGATCGGGCTGAAGCAGGCCGCCCTCCTCCGGATTCAACCGGGCGTCCTCCCGGTAGTTGTTCTCCCCGCCCGGCACCCAGGCATGCCCCACGGCGCGCCGGCCCGGCAGCACCGGGCACACGAAGCCGAACTCGAGGCTCCCCTCCGGCCCCAGAGCCGCCTCGTGGCGCAGCGCGCCGGAGCAGTCCCCGGACGGCGAACGCGCCCGCTTCCCCTCGGGAAGCCCGCCGGCCGCCGCCCGGAGACCCACGTCGTCCTGGGCGGAGACACCTGCCGCCGCCCCCTCCCGGGCGGAAAACAACGCGGGATGCCCGTCGACGAGCAGCGCCGCGCCGTCGTCCGCCTCCAGTTCCTTCACCGCCCCGCCGGCGGGACCGAGCGGACGCAGCGCCGCGTAGAGCAGCACGCGGCGCCCGGTCGTGCCGGTGTTCGTCAGCCGGACCCGCGCCGCGACCACGAAGACCTCCCCGGCCGGCGACGCGCGCCGGACCTGGCAGACCTCGCTGCGCACCCGCACGCCGTGCGCCTCCCATTCGCTCCAGGGAATCAGATGGCCTTCCGGCGTCAGGCCGCGCTCGCAGCGAAGCTCCTTCATCGTCGGCGCCGCAAGCCTGCCGCCCTCCGGATCGAAGAGCCAGAAGGAGATGCCGTAGGAGCCGAACCCGGGGGAAAAGCCGCCTTCGGCCTCGACGAAGGTCTTCAGCGTGTCGACGGTGTCGGCCAGGCCGATGGGAAGATGGACCTCGCCTCGCGGATCCAACCCGCTCTTTTCGGCCTGAGCCAGCACAGGGGCGAACCCGGACAACAGCAGCACGCCGACCATTCCCGTCATGACGAGCTCCCGATCGTGCCCACCGTACAACCCTCAGATCCGGACGTCCCGGACCGCATCCCGGGCCGCCCGGATCGCGGCGCCGGGCGTGTCGAAGGGCAGCACCCCGGTGCCGGCGATGAAGCCGGGGAGCTCCGCGCCTTCCCCGGCCAGCGCCGACATCCCGGCGCGGATATCCTCCGGCGTGCCGTTCCGCAGGATCGCGGGATCGATATTGCGGCGGACGGACACCCCCGCCCGGCCGCAGCGCTCCCGGAACACGGACCAGTCCGCGGCAAAGTCGCAGAGGATGCTGCCCGAGCCCAGGGCCAGGTAGTCCTCCACCACGGACGTCGTCCGACCCCCGATCACGTAGGGCGCCGTGCGCGCCCCCGCGGCCCGAAGGCGGCCGACCAGGACCCGGGCCGCCGGCCCCGCCAGGCTGCGGAACGTGGCGGGCGAGATCATGGGCGGCGCGCACCGCGAGTCGAACACGACGGGTTCGACGCCGGCCGCCAGGTAGGCCTCCCCGAAACGCGCCAGCACGCCGCCGCAGAAGGAAAGGACCCGTTCCGCGCCCCCGGGATCCTCCGAGCACCGGATGACGAAGTCCTCGGCGCCGCAGAGCTCGCACGCGAGCGAGAACGGACCGCTCATCGCCCCCAGGACCGTCACCTCCCCGCCGATCCGGCTCCGGACGCGGCGCGCGACCTCCACCTGAAGCGGCAGGCGGCCGTCCCGCGCGGGATCCGGCACGCACAGCGCCCCGGGCCCCGCCCCGCCGCCGAGCACGGCGCCCCCGGACTCGATGCCCGGCACCGAAGCGTCGCCCCCCTCGAAGTACGTCACCCGGCAGCCCAGCGCCTCCGCCTCCACGTTGTAGACGTCGATGCCGACTACGACGAGGTCGCATCCGTAGCGCGCGTATTCCTCCAGGCACGCCGCCTCGAGGAGCGCGGCTTCGCGGCAGACGCGGCTCGGCGTGGAGTCCACCAGCGCGGCCTTGTGCTCGTAGATCGCGGGGGCGAAGGGGATGCGGGGCGGCCGTTCGCGACGCCAGGCCGCCTCCAGGACCTCGCGCGGGGTGCTCACACCCCGACCAGGCGGCGCGCCGCCGCGACCGCCGCCGAGGCGCTCTCGCCGTACGCGTCGGCCCCGATCTGCTCCGCGAACGCCCGCGTCACCGGCGCCCCGCCCACCATGATGCGGACCTTCTCGCGAAGCCCGGCCGCCCGGAACGCCTCGATGGTCGTCTTCATCGCGGTCATCGTCGTGGTCAGCAGCGCCGAGAGCCCCACCACCTGGGCCTCCCGTTCGCGGGCCACCGTCACGAAGCGCTCGACCGGGACGTTCACGCCCAGGTCGATGACCTCGAAGCCGCCCCCCTCCAGCATGGCGGACACCAGGTTCTTCCCGATGTCGTGGAGATCCCCCTTCACCGTCCCCATCACGATCCGGCCCACGGGCTTGGAGCCCTGTTTCGCCAGCAGGGGCCGGATGATCTCGAAGACCCCCTTGGTCGCGCGCGCGGAAATCAGGAGCTCCGGCACGAACGCGTCGCCCCGCTCGAAGCGCGCGCCCACCTCGGCCATCGCCGGGGTGATGCCGGCGGTGACGAGTTCCAGCGGGTCCGCCCCGCCCCCGAGCGCCTCCTGCGCCGCGGCCGCGGCGGCCGGCGCGTTCCCCTTCAGCACCGCCTCGTACAGCTTCGACAGATCCGTCATGGTGTCTCCCTCATCGCCGCATATGGCAGCCGTCCTTGGCGCAGCGGTCGCACGGCGACCGGTAGGCCTCCACCCGCTCCCGGGGCGCGACCCCGATGAGACCCGAAACCGATTTCACGGGTTCCATGAGCAGCGTCGGCAGCAGGCTCACCCCGATCGCCCCCGCATCGACGCGGTCGAAGATCAGCCGCTGCTCCGCCAGATCCATCCCGCAGTATCCCGGACTGTAACGCAGCGTCAGCTCCTCGCCCTCCCGCAACCGCGGTCGGAGCCGGGCCGTGAGCGCGTCGGCCGCCCCCTCGGCCGCCTGGGACCCCAGCGCGTCCCAGATCCAGCCGCCCAGCAGATCGCCCGCCGTCCACGCCTCCCGGGCGCGGCGCACGATCTCGGGGCCCGCCGACGCGACGAAGACCGCCACCCGCGCCGAGGCCGCCAGGAATTCCCCGATCGCCCCGTGGAACGTGACGCCCCCCTCGAGCGTGAGCGTCCGCCGGTCCTGGGCGGCCACTTCATAGAGCGCGAAGGCCCCCCGGGGCCGCACCAGGCCGCGGGCCTCCTCGAAGGCCCGGGTCAGCTCTCCGCGCACGTCCGCGCGGGGGCCGGCGCCCTTCGGGTATCCCAGAAAGCGGAGCGTCTCCTCCGAATCGAAGGCGATCTCCAGACGGTCGAAGCATTCCGCCGCGACGGCGCCCGCAGCGGGCCTATCCACGCCACTCCCGCGCGGCACGGACCAGCTCCTTGAGATTTTCCGTGGAGGTGCGCGGCGGGATGCCGCAGCCGGGGGCCAGCACATGGACGCCGGCGGACAGCGAGGCCTCCGCGGCGCGACGCACGTCCGCGGGCGTTCCGTTGAGCAGCGCCTCCACCGGGGGAACCCCGCCGACGATCCCGCGGCCGCCCTGCCTCACCGCCGCCGCCAGGTCGGTCCGGGATTCCAGGCTGAGCGCGGCGCCCGTGCGGGCCAGGAGCCCCAGGATCTTCGTGTTGCCGCCGCAGACATGGAGGACGACGGGGCCTTCGATCGACGACACCAGACGCGCCTGGGCCGGGAGGATCAGGTCCTCGTAGATCTTCGGCGAGACCAGGTCGAGACTCGCCGCCATGTCCTCCACGCAGATCGCATCGGCCCCCGCGCGCCGCTGGCGCCGCGCATATTCGATCGCGACGCGGACCGTGAAGTCCAGCAGCGGCCGGTACTTCCCGGGCTCCAGGAACGCCTCCATGAGCAGCGTCTGAAGCCCCACGAGCTGCCCGGCCAGCGTGAAGGGCCCGACCACGCCCCCGATCAGCGCCGCCTGATCCCCCACCCGCTTGCGGAGCAGCGAGACCGCCTCCACGACGGCCCCCGCGCGGCCTCCGGAGAAATCCGGAAGGGACTCCGGCACGCGGCCGGGCTCCAGGGGATGGCTCCGGACGGAGCAGTTGGCCCCCTCGCCGCCCCGGTCGATCTCCGCTCCGAGCAGTTCCGCCTCCACGGTCTGGTCGAAGGGCACGCGCACCAGGTCGAACCCCAGCATCTCGTGGGCCGCCGCCGCCAGGTCCGACATCTTGCGGGCGTCGGCGTGGGCTTCCGGCCAGCGGGCGCCCGCGGCCTCCATCTGGGCGAAGGTGGCCGACTGGGTCACGGCCCCCACCGGGACGGGCCGGACGCGCTCCCCGGCCAGCGCGGCGAGGACCCCGCGCCTCCCCGCCGCGGCGGGGCCCGCGGGGGCGGAGGTCCTGAACTTCCTCGCCTCCTCGATCATGGCCCGGACGTTCGCCTCGGGCGAGAAGGAGTCGATCTCGCACCCGGGCATCACCACGGCCGTGGTGTGCGGGCTCGTGCGCTCCAGGAATTCGCGGACCATCGTTCGGACCTCGGCCTCCGTGCCGTGGCAGACGGCCTGGGTCGTCGGCGCGTTCATGGCGCAGCGCTTGCCCGAGAAAAGCTTCGCGACCGAGCCGCACCAGTCGGCCCATTCCAGCTTCTGGCTGTAGTAGGGCACGTCGTACTGCACGCCCTTGAGGCCCTTCCACTGCGTCAGGGCCGTCATGGCCTCGGGCAGGTTGTGGCCGCAGATGTGCCAGAAGACGTACGGGAAGATCTTCGCGGCCTTCTCGGCGAATTCCTGTTCGCAGTACCCGAACTGCGCCATCTGCTTCGGACCCCACGTGCGCGCCCCGCCGAAGAGGCAGACGAACTCGCAGCCGTTCTTCCGCGCCACCTGCTCGTAGAAATCGAGCGCGGCGAGCCGCTCCGCCAGGGCCAGGTCGAGGTAGTGTTTCACCTTCGACGCCGGCTCCGTGATCGTCCAGCGGACGAACTGCTGGACTTCGACGAGCGTCTCCGCGTAGTTCGCCGGCGTGGCGATCCCCACGATGACGGGGACCACCCGGTCCATCTTCTCCTGGAACTCCAGCAACTGCAGCATGTGGGGCGTGTAGTGCGTCACGGCCCGCGAATCCGCGATGTGGGTCTCGAACGCGCGGCTTTCGTAAAGGCCGATCGCCTCGTCGAGCGTCTTGGCGACGGGCTTGAACATCAGGTAATCCTTGTCGCCCCGGTGGATGAAATGCTCCGCGCGCTTCTCCTTCGGGATGAAATGCTCGATCTGGTGGCTGATGTCCACGTACATCCAGATCGCGTCCGTCCGGAGATCCGCCCAGGTCTTGAGGCAGGCGTCCGTGGTCTTGTCGACGTCGTTGTAGATCTCGCGATGGGTGTAGCCCGCGTGGGTGATCTGCCAGTAATCGAGTTCCGGCGCCACCGGCGGCAGGTCGACGGGCTTCAGATCGAAGGCGGCGGCCATCCGCTGCCAGTGCGTCATCGTCCCCACGGGCGGGAGCTTCCCCTTCAGGCGGGCGACCCAGCGGTCGACGACGTCGCTCACGGCGCGCCTCCCCCGGCCTTGAGCTCCCGGACCAGCCGGTCGAGCTTGTCCACGGCCTCCCAGGCGTCGTCGGAGGCGTCGTCGGCCCCCATGCGCCGGGCGGCGCGGGCGTCCACGGCCGGGCCCCCGCAGATGATCTTCACGCCGGCGCGCAGCCCCGCCTGCTCGATCTTCCGGACCGTCGACTCGGCGTGCATGAACGTGGAGGTCATGTAGGTCCCCAGGCCCACGAGTTCTGGACGATGGGTGCGGATCGCCTCGACGAACGCGTCGTCGGGGACGTCGATGCCGAGGTCGACCACCTCGTACCCCGCGGCCTGGAAGACGGGGATGGCCACGTCCTTGCCGACGGTGTGGATGTCCCCGTGGATCGTCCCCAGGATCATCTTGCCGCGCCGCGCGGAGGCGTCGGCCGGCAGGAGGCGGGGACGCGCCGTCTCCAGACCCCGGTAATAGACGTCGCAGGAGACGAGCACCTCGGGCATGTACACGTCCCCGTTCTTGAAGCGCTCCCCCACCGTCCTCATGCCCGCCGACAACCCCTCCGAGATCACGCGCGACGCCGGGACGCCCGACGCCAGGCAGCCCTCGACCAGGCCCTTCACGCCGTCGCGGTCGAGATCCAGGACCGCCCGGGCCACGCGTTCCAGTTCCAGGGTTGCATCCATGCGGCGACCTCCACTCTCCCGTCACTTTAGTTAACCAGGGTACGTAGCATATATACTACACGCCGGAGGGAGGCTCGTTGGGCGGGGTCCGGCCGGAGAAACAACATGAGCGTCGACGCGGCCATGCTGAGCCGGAGGCTCCGCGAGGGGGACGCGGTGGGGGTCCGCAAGGCGGTGCTGCGCGCGCTGGCGTGCGGGGCGTCCGCCGAGACGGTGCTGCGGGAGGGCCTCCTGGACGCGATGTCGGACGTGGGCGAGGAATTCCGCCGGCACCGGATCTACGTGCCCGAGGTGCTGGTGGCGGTGCGCGCGCTGAGGGCGGGGATCGAGACGCTCGGACCGGCCCTGGGCGGCCTCCCGGGCGGCGCCGCCGCCGGCACGATCGTGCTGGGGACGGTCGGGGGGGACCTGCATGCGATCGGGAAGGACCTGGTCGGACTGATGGCCGAGGGGGCGGGCTTCCGCGTCGTCGACCTGGGCGTGGACCAGCCGCCGGAACGCTTCGTCCAGGCCGCGCACCGGCACGGGGCGGATCTGGTGGGCCTGAGCGCGCTCCTGAGCGGCCCCCTGGCCGGCCTGAAAAAGACCGTGGAAACCCTCCGGCGCGACGGGCCGCCCGGTCTGCGCGTGTGCGTGGGCGGCGCGGCCGTGGACCGCGCTTTCGCCGAACGGATCGGGGCCGACGGCTGGGCCCCGGATGCGCCCTCGGCGATCGAGCTCTTCAGGTCCCTCGTCCCCGCCGGCGAAGGTGAGGCGCCATGACGGGCGACCGGGCGCTCACCCTCCGGCAGCGGATGGAGGACCCCGCGGCGTTCGTCGTGGGCGTCGAGGTCCTCAGCACCCGGGGCACGATGCTCGCCCGCAGGGCGCTGCGGATCCGCGATTTCGCCGCCGAACTGGCACGCTGCGGACGGGTCGACTGGGTCTCCATCACCGACAACGCGGGGGGCAACCCCATGCTCGGCGCCACCGCGCTGGGCAAACCCGTCCTCTACGCCGGGCGGGAGGTCCTCATCCACCTCTCCTGCAAGGATCTCAACCGCCACGGGCTCGAGAGCCAGGCCTGGATGCTCGCCAGCGAGGGATTCCACAACATCCTCGCCCTCAGCGGCGACTCCCCCGCCGAGGGGTGGCGCGGGGGCGCGCGGCCGGTCTTCGATCTGGATTCCGTGGGCCTCCTGCAGCTCCTCCGGGAGATGAACGAAGGGCTCCCAGCGGGCGACGGCCTGCGCCGGCTCGACCCCACCGGGTTCCACCTGGGCGCCGCCGTCAACCCGTTCAAGCGCCATGAGAACGAGCTGCTGCCCCAACTCCTCAAGCTGGAGCGCAAGATCAGGGCGGGCGCCGCCTTCGCCGTCACGCAGATCGGATACGATGCGCAAAGCGCCGGGGAGCTGATGGCCTGGCTGGCCCGGGAGGGACGCGCCGGGCTCCCGGTGATCGGCAACGTGTTCCTCCTCAACGCGCGCGTGGCCCGCGTCTTCCGCGACGGCAGGGTTCCGGGAGTGACCGTGACGGAGCCCCTGCTCGAGGAATGCGTGCGCCGCGCCGCCTCCCCCGACCGCGGCCGCGCCTACTTCATCGAACTCGCCGCCCGCCAAATGGCCGTCTATCGCGGGCTGGGCTACCGCGGCGTCTATCTCGACGGCCTCTCCGACGTGGACGACCTCGAGGCGATCCTCGACCGGGAGGCGTCCTTCGGCCGCCACGACTGGAGGATCTTCGCGCGCGAGCTCCGCTACGCCCATCCGGATGGGTTCCGTCTCTTCGAGGAGGACCGCGCGACGGGGCTGCCCGACGCCTCCCGCTGGAGCCCCGGCTACGAAGCCTCCCTCGCGCGGCGCGGCCGGCCCGCCGCGGCGCACCGCCTCCATTCGAAGATCCACGACCTGGCGTTCGTCCCCGGCACCCGGCTCCACTCCCTGGGCCGCAGGATCTACGCCTCCGCGGGACGCCCCGAGCAGGGCCCCCCGCCCCTCCGCTGGATCGAGCGCCTCGCCAAGGGGTTCCTCTTCGACTGCCGCGACTGCGGCGACTGCGCGCTCCCCGAAACGGCCTTCCTCTGCCCCGAGTCGGCGTGCGCCAAGAACCAGCGCAACGGACCCTGCGGCGGGACCCGCGACGGCCTCTGCGAGGTCCGCGACGTCCCCTGCCTCTGGGCGCGCGCCTACGACCGGCTCAAGCCCTGCGCCCGCGAACGGGAGATCGCCGAGACGGCTCCCGTGATCCAGGACCAGTCCCTCCGGGGGACCTCCGGCTGGGCCAACGCCTTCCTGGGCCGGGACCACGCCGCCCGGGCCGCCGCCTCCGCACCCGTTCCGTCCGCCCCCTTGTCCCCTGTCCGGAGACCCGTCCCATGAACCCGTCCCGCCCCTTCCGTCTCATCGGCGAACTCATGAACAACTCCTTCGCCCGCGCGAGGAGGGCCTGGATCGCGCGGGACCCCGGGGGCTATCAGAAGCTGGCGGCCTTGCAGACCGGGCTCGGCGCCGACTTCCTCACCCTCAATCTCGACGGCACCCAGTCCCTCCAGGTCTCCCTCGACGAGATGACCGGATTCCTCCCCCGCCTCATCCCCGCGATCCAGGAGGCGACCCGCACGCCCATCTCCTTCGACAGCCCCTCGGTCGCCTTTCATCGCGAAGCCCTCCGCCACTACGACCGCTCGCGCAGCCCCGCCCCCATCCTCAACTCCGTGGCCGCCTCCCGCGAGGACCTGGACGAGATGATCGACCTGGCCGGCCGCTACGACACCCACGTCATCGTCATGGCCTCCGAGAAGGTCGACGGCCGCGGAAGCGCCCCCTGCGGTTCCGCCCGGGACGTGCACGAGACGGCCCGCCATTTCGTCCGGCTCCTGCGCGAGCGCGCGGGACGCTCCAACGAGCGGATCCTCGTGGACCCGGGCCTCGCCCCCGTGGGGGCCGACACCAGCGGCCTGGTCAACATGGGCCTCGACGCCATGCGGCTGATCCGGAAGGACCCCGACCTGCAAGGCGTCCACCTCCTGGTCGGCCTCTCGAACGTCGCGTTCGGGATGCCGGACCGCGCCCGGCGGGCGCTCTGCAACGCCTACCTCACCCTCGGGGTCGAAGCCGGCCTGGACTTCGTCCTGGGCAACCCCGAGCATGAACCGGGGCTGCTGGACGCCTCCGATCCCACGCTCCGGGTGGTCCGGGCGGCGCTCGAAGCGGGCCGGCCGGCGGAAGGCGAGGCGGTCGAGATGGCGGGCATGCGGCAGGCCGAGAAGCTGATGGAGCTGATCTGATGGAGGCCCTGCGCGCCGGAAGACACCGACCGGTCTGGATCCGCGTCGGCACGCTTTTCGACGGGACGGGTTCCGTCGTCCGCAACGGCCACATCGTCTACGATGCCCGGGGCATCCGCTACGCCGGGGCGGAGGCGCCGCCGGTCTCCCTCGTCGCGGCCGGTGCGCCGGGGCCGGACGCCGAGCTGCCGGAGCACACCGCGCTGCCGGGCCTGGTGGACGCCCATGTCCATCTCTTCATGGCCGGCGCCCCCATGGACGCGAAGACGCGGGACGCGGACCGGGCGCTTCCCACGGAGGCCGTCGTCGCGCGCGGACTGGCGCGGCTCCGGAAGGTGGCGGCGCTGGGGATCGCGGGCGTGCGGGACGCGGGCGACGCCCGGGGGGTAAATCTCGCGCTGCGCCGCCTTTATCTGGACCGGCCGGAGGACGGCGAACCGACGGCGTACCTCGATGCCGCCGGCGCCGCGGTCCACCGTCGCGGCCGCTACGGCTCCTTCTACGGCAGCACCTTCGAGGACGCGGGCGGCAGCGCCGCCTGCGCCGAGGACCGGCGCGCGCGGGGCGCGGACCGGCTCAAGCTCGTCGTCTCCGACATCATCGACTTCAAGAAGGGGGCGGTGACCAAGCCCCCGCAGTTCTCGGCCGAGGAGGTGGCGGAGCTGGTGGCGGAGGCGGCGGGCCGCGGCCTCCCCACCCTCGCGCACGCGAGCGGCGCGGCCGGCGTCGGCAACGCGATCGAGGGCGGCGTGGCGACCGTCGAGCACGGCTTCTTCGTCACGGACGAGCAGATCTCGAGAATGCGCGACCGCGCGATCGCCTGGACGCCCACCTTCGCGCCCGTGCAGATCCAGATCGACCGCGCCGCCGACATGGGGTGGAGCGACGCCGTCGTGGAGGGGCTCCGGCGGATCCTCGAGGGGCACGGCGCCAGCCTCCGCCGCGCGCTGGAGCGGGGCGTGACGCTGCTCGCCGGGAGCGACGCGGGCTCCTGCGGCGTGCCCCACGGCCTGGGGCTCCTCACCGAACTGGAGCTGATGGAGCGCGCCGGGGCGCCTCCCGCCGCCGTGCTGACGGCCGCCACCGGCTCGGCGGCGGCGCGTCTGGCGCTCAAGGAGCCCCTCGGCCGCATCGCCCCGGGATACCGCGCGAGAATGATCCTCACCCGTCACTGTCCGCTCCGGACGGTCGGGAACCTGCGGCGCGAGCGGCTGATCCTCTTCGACGGCGATGTCATCGCCGCCGGCGGCGACGCCGGCAGCGACGGGCTTTGATTTCGGAAAGGGCCTCATGAACGGAAGGGAACGCGTCCTGGCGCTGATCGGGGGCCGTCCGGTCGACCGGCGGCCGTTCATGCCCATCACGATGATGTTCGCCGCGGACCGGATCGGAAAGTCCTACCGGGACTACGTCACCGATCACCGCGTGCTCGTCGAGGGCCAGCTCCGGGTCGCCGGCGACTTCGACACCGATCACGTCTCGGCGATTTCGGACCCCGCCCGCGAGGCGTCGGATCTCGGGGCGGCGGTGGCCTGGTTCGACGACCAACCCCCGGCCCTCGACGAGACGGACGCGCTCCTGGCGGACAAGTCCCGGCTGGTCCGGCTCGCGGTCCCGGACCCCCATGCCGGCCCCCGGATGTCCGACCGGATCCGCGGCGTCGCCCTCCTGAGGGAGCGGACGGGCGGGGAGAAGCTCGTCGAAGGCTGGGTGGAGGGCCCCTGCGCGATGGCCGCGGACCTGCGCGGCATCAACGCGCTCATGACGGACTTCTACGACGACCCCCCTTTCGTGCGCTCCCTCTTCGAATACGCGGTGGAGATGGAACTCCGCTTCGCGCTGGCGCAGATCGAGGCGGGGGCGGACCTGATCGGCATCGGGGACGCGGCGGCCTCCCTGGTGGGCCCCGAGCTCTACGAGGAGTTCGTGCGGCCGATGGAGCGCCGGCTCGTCGAGGGGATCCGCGCGACGGGCGTGAAGACCCGCCTCCACATCTGCGGGCGCACCCGGCGGATCTTCGCCGGGATGGGAAGCCTGGGGGCGGACATCATCGACCTGGATTCGCCCGCCCCGCTGGAGGAGGCGCGGCGCGACATGCCCCCGGGCGCGATCCTGCTGGGAAACCTGGACCCGGTGTCGGTGCTCCGGAACGGGACGCCCGCGTCGATCGCGGAAGCGCTCTCCGAGTGCCGTCGACGGGCGGGGGCGCGCTGGATCGTGGGGGCCGGCTGCGAGGTGGTGCGGGACACCCCGGACGCCCACCTGAAGGCGCTCCGGGATTTCGCAAGGAACGACAAGGAGAACGGATCATGATGAAGATCGGATTCCACACGGACGCCTTCAACTCGTCGTACAAGTCGTTCGACGCCTGTCTCGAGTGGGCCGCCCGGAACGGCGTGAAGCACATCGAATGCGGCCTCATCGACGGGGTCAGCTGGATCCACGGCCTCGGCTACCAGCCGCACGTGGCGCTCTACGAGGATCCCGCCCTGCTGCGGCGCCGCATGGACAAACACGGCGTGCGCTTCTCCCAGGTGGACGCGGCCTTCCCCCTCTCGGGGAAGGACGGCCCCCTGCGCGGCGTGCCGTACGTCCTCAAGTCGATCGCCTGGGCCGCGCAGATCGGCTGTCCCTGCGTGGACACGACCGACGGTCTTCACGCCCCCGAGGGCCTCAAGGACGCCGAGGCGCTCGACCTCATGAAGCGCAGCTACGAACAGATCATGGAGGTGGCCGATGCGCACGGGATCGTCGTGAACATCGAGCCGCACGGCTATTTCACGACGAATCCGGAGATGATGGAGAAGATGCTCGCGTTCTCCTCCAGCCCCCGGCTCAGGATGAACCTGGACACCGGGAACACGTTCATCGCCGGGCGGGATCCCGCGGCCTTCCTCACGCGCTTCATCAAGAAGGTGAGCCACGTCCACGTGAAGGACGTGTCCGAGTCGCTGGCGCAGGCCGTCCGCGGCCAGAACACGGGGATCGCGGTCTCCCACTGCGCCCTGGGCGAGGGCGTGAATGCGGACAACATCCGCAAGGTGATCTCGATCCTGCGCGACCACGGCTACGAAGGCGTGCTGAGCATCGAGTGCGAGGGCCAGGGAGGCCCCATGCTCGAGCGTTCGCTCCGCTGGCTGCGCTCCGTGCTGAAGGATCTCGGCATTCCCGAGGGATGAGCCCCGCGCGTTCCGGCATCCGCTATTCTTGGAACCCCGACGTCCCGCCGGATACACTGCGCCCCGCTTGAGATCGCGGCTCAGAGGTTGAGCCGATGACGCTCGGGGGGTTCTTCAAGGAGATTCAGGATGGTTCATTCCTCGCGCATGGCGCTCGTCGCGGGCGTGCTGGGCCTCTGGGCCTCGGCCGCCGGCTGCTCCCATTCCCATTCCGCGGTGACCCTGGGCTACGAGACGGGACCCGGGCTCACGGCCGAGGAGATCGGCCGGATCCTGGACCAGGCGGAGGCCTCCGCGAAGAAGACCCCCTCCCTCCTGAGGGTGGATGCCTCCGGCAAGGCGATCCCGACCCGGATGCACATCCTCATCCTGGACCGCAGCGGCGAGACGATCGGCCGCCGCTCCATGCAGGACGCGTGGGCGGGCAGCGTCTCCATCGCGCGGGCGAAGGCCTTCACCGCGATGTGCTTCAGCAGCGACGACAACGCGCTCACCACGCGCACGCTGGGCGTGCTCACCCAGCCGCTGGGCCCGCTCTGGAACATCGGCAACAGCAACAAGGCCCACGGCCTCATCGAGTTCCCCGGCGGCGTCCCCCTTTACAGGGGAGGCAGGCTGGTCGGCGGGATCGGCGTCAGCGGCGACGGCGTGGACCAGGACGAAATGGTCGCGGTGGCGGGCGCCAAGGGCTTCGAGCCCCCCGCCCACATCCGCGTGGACAGCGTCCTCAAGGCCGGGGTGCCGTACACGAAGTAGGCGCGAGCGGAGTCATCCGACGCCGGGAGGGCGCCGACGGGCCCCTCCCGGCGTTGTCGTTCCTCCCGCCGCTCCGCCACCCCGGCAGGATGGGCCTTGTTCCCGTCCCGCCAGCGGGGTATGCTTTATAAACTATGGATGGGCGAGATCGGGCGAAGCGCGCTTCCGGCCTGGCGGGACTGGCCGTGGCGGGGGCTCTGCTCGTCTGCCCGGCGCTCGGCTTCGCCCAGCAGGAATTCGCCGCCCCCAACACGCACCACAGCTGGAACAGCGGCGCTCCGACCGGTTCCGTCATCGACGTCACCTACTACATCTCCTCGACCGCTTCGCCCGCCCCTTCCAGCGTGAATTTCACCGCCCCGCAGGTGGCCCTCATCCAGCAGGCAGCGGCGGCCTTTTCGAGCGCCGCCACCGGCGCCAGCGTCAACCTGGTCGAAACCAGCAACCAGGCCGCGGCGGACATCAACATCACGAATGCCCCCCTGTTCATCATTCCGGGATTCACCGGCACCACCACGAGTCCGGCCGGCGTCGCCCCGGACGGCCACACGCTGAGGGAAATCACGGATGCCACCGTCACCTTGAATTCCAATCAATTCTTTTTCCCCTGGCATAACGACCCCAACACGCCGGTGCCGCCCGGATCCTTCGATTTCTACAGCGCCATCCTGCGGGGATTCGGCGGCGCCCTGGGGCTCGGCTTCGCCACGGTCGACGGCGCCTCGGTCATGGACGCCTTCCTGCTCTCCGGCGAATCCCATCGCGTGCTCAGCCCGGGGGACATCAGCGCCCTGGCGACGCTCTACGGCACTCCGGAACCCGCCACGCTGACCCTGTTCGGGCTCGGCCTCCTCGGGGTCGGCCTGACCCGGAGATCTCGCAGCCGTGCCGGACGCTCCTCCTGATCCCCCGGCCGCCCCCGGCCGCCGCTGGATCCCCCTGCTCCTGGGATACGCCGCCCTCCTCCTGCTCCCCGCGATCCTGGGGCTCGTCCTGCTGGGCTCCCGCTTCCAGGCCCTCTCGGTGCCCCTTGCGATGGAGCATGCCCAGATCGCCCGCAACGTGGCGGCCGGACGAGGACTCAGCACCGACTCGATCCGGCCGCTCTCCCTCGCCGTCCAGCCCAAGGCCGCCGGGCATCCGGATCTCTACCACGCGCCGGCGCATCCCCTCCTGCTCGGGCTGGTCTTCAGGCTGACCCGGCCTTCGGACCGGGTGAGCGCGGCGCTCGGCCTGGGACTCTGGTTTCTGACGGTGCTCCTCACCTTCTTCCTGGCCCGGCGCCTCTTCGATGCCCGCGTGGCGGCGCTCGCGACGCTCCTCTACGGCTGCAACGCGTCGATGCTGAAGGCCGCGCTGTCGGGACTGCCCCATCCCCTGCTCGCGCTGCTCGTCCTCTTCGCCGCGGGACTGCTCGCCCTGCCGCGTCACACCGTCGAACCCGGGGGAGAATCCCGCCGGGACCTCGCCATGGTGGGTGCCGGCCTCTTCGCCGCGCTCGCCGCGATGGGCCACTACCTGCTCTTCTTCCTCGCCCCCTGTCTGCTCGTACCGCTCGTGCTCTCCCGGCGCCGCCGGGGACGCGCCGTCGTCCTCTTCGCCGCCGGCTTCGGTTTGATCCTGCTCCCCTGGGTGATCCGCAATCTCCGCCTCAGCGGGGCGCCGCTCTTCAGCCTCTACTGGTACGAGGCGCTCTCGGGAACCGCAGCCTTCCCCGGAGACGCCCTCTGGCGCTCCTTCGCCGCCGCGCCCCTCGGCCCCCTCGATTTCCTCGTCACCCACCCGATCCAATCCTCGCGCAAGATCCTCTCGGGCCTGCTCCGCTTCTGGCAGGAGGGCCCCGCGATCGTCGACCCGCTCGTCGGGGTCCTCTGCCTCGCCGCGCTCGGCTCGCGAAAGCTCGGGGCCCCCGAACGCGGATGGCTCGCCTCGCCGGCGATCGGAGCCCTGTGCTGCAGCGGCGCCGCGTGTCTGTTCCGACCCGAACCCGAGATCCTGCTGGCGTGGACTCCGGTCCTCTGCATCGGAGCCGCCGCCTTCGTGTCGGCCTGGCTCCGGGAACGGCTGCCCGAGGTCTCCCTGCGCGAGGCGTGGAAGATCCCTCCCCTGCGCTGGGTCTTCCGCCAGCCCGACCGGGCCCGGGCCGCGCTGGGGTTCGCCCTCCCCCTCGGGGTCGTGCTGCTGGCCGCCCTTCCGCTCTCCCATTACCTCTGGGTCTTCCGCCCCGAACCGTCCTCCGCCCCCCGTGAGGCGGACCTGATCCGGAAACAGGTGCCCGAAGGCTTCACCGTCCTGACCGACCAGCCGGCGTTCATGGCCTGGCACGGCGGACGCCGCGCGGTCTGGATCTGTTTTCAGGAGCGGGACTGGGACGCCCTCGAGAGTCACGGCGTCTCGATCGATGCCACGTACGTCGGACCGGCGATCAGCGCCTTGTTCCCCGGCGGCAATGCCGGCTGGCTCTGGTGGATCGTTTCCCCCCGCGGGGTCTACCGGGGCCTGCATCCCGTGGAGCCGATGCCGCCCCGGGCCGTCCTCCGCGTCCGTCGCAGGGGCCCCCCGTGAGGCGCGCCGCCGCCCTCGTCCTGATCCTCTGCGGCGGCTGCGGCCCCGCCGACCCCCCCGCTCCGGTGAGCGCCGCACCCAGGACGAATCCGAACAGCCCGGGGCCCGGCTCCACTCCGGAGCGCCTGAAACGGGCGGAGTCCCTGATGAAAGAGGAGCGCCTGGCCGAAGCGGGCGCGGCGTTCCGCGAGATCCTCGCCCAGGATCCCCGTCATATCGAAGCCCTCGCCGGCCTCGGCCGGATCGCCTCGCGGATGGGGGACGCCGCCTCGGCCCTCCAGTTCCTCACCCGCGCGAACGAGCTTCAGCCCGACGATCCCGCGCTCCTCAACCACCTCGGAGCCGTGCTGGTCATGAACGGCCGCCGGACCGAGGCGGCGAAGGCCTTCGCGCGGTCCCAGGAACTCCGGCCCGGGGATCCCCAGGTCGCGGTCAACGCGGCGCTGAACCTCGCGGATCTGAACCAGTGGGGCCCCGCCCGCGAGCAGGCGCGACGCGCCGCGGAACTCCTCCCCCGGGATCCCACGCCCTGGCTCGTGCTGGGGCGCCTGGAAGCGCGGCAGGGACGGCACGCGGAGGCGCTCCCCCATTTCCAGGAGGCCGCCCGGCGCGGACCGGAGGAGGCGATCGTCCAGTACCATCTCGGCAAGGCCCTCATCGCGGCGGGCCGGAAACAGGACGCCCTCGCCCCCCTGCGCAGCGTGCTCCACGGCCGCATCACCCCGGAGATCCGCCGGGAAGTGGAGCTGCTGATCGCGGACCTCGAGAAGAAGCCGTAGGACCTACCGGGGCCAGAGGAATTCCTGCAGCGACTTCTGCAGCGCCGCCGCGACGGGGAGCAGCTCCGCCACGGGCGCCTCCCGGCCCAGGGGCAGGGGCAGGGAAAGCTCTCCGTAGGCGGAATCGATGCGGCCGGTCCGGAGCCGCTGCCAGACCGCCCCGACGTGCTGTCCCAGCGTGCTCCGCTGGGGGGCCCCGGCGAGGGAATACCAGAAGAAGAGGCAGACCCGCTCGGCGCCCCGCCGCAGGATCCACACATTCACGGGAAGGCCGCCGGCCTCGATCAGCTCCTGGCGCTCGGCGATCCAGCCCGCCGCCAGCGAACAGGCCTCGGGAGAATGCAGGTATCTCCCGCTGACGCCGTACACCGCCGAAAACGAGACCTGGGCGCCCCCCGGCCGGCGGAGCAGTCCTCGGAGCAGTTCCTCGCCGGGCTGTCCTTCGCGTCGGACGGCCTCCGTCAGCTCCCAGCCCGGGAGGGACGGACGCCAGGAGGCCAGCCGTTCGGGAGCGGCGCCCGTCCCGTCGGCGCGCAGCCAGGCCGCCGCCGCCCCGGCGGGCGCCAGGATCAACAGCAGGGGCGCCAGCAGCACCGCCGCCAGCGGTCGCGCCGCCGCCGCTGCGGGGGCCGCAGGTTTGGGGACGGCAGGCGCCGGCTTTTCGAGCAGCGCCGAGCCGCCCAGCAGTCCCAGGATGACCAGCGCGAAAAAGAGCAGGCCGGACCAGCCCTCGAAAAAAGCGACGGCGGCGTCGCCGTCCGCGACCAGCCCCACCAGTCCGGAGAGGGCGATGCGCAGCACGTTGGCCGCCAGGGCGGCGAGCATGCCCGCCCCCACGAGGAGCAGCTTGCGGGCGGCCGGCGCCTTCATGAGGTGCGCCGCCAGGGTCGAGAGGGCCAGCACGGTGATGAGCGACCTGAGCCCGCTGCAGGCATCCGCCACCGCCAGGGTGAACCCGGGGAACACCAGCAGGACGCCCCGGCGGGTCACCTCGACGCCCAGGCCGCCCAGGAACCCGCCGGCGCAGGCCGAACTCAAGACCTGCAGCGGAAGGCTGATCTTCTCCAGCAGCAGCATCGGAAGCGGCAGGGCGAAGAGCGCATAGGCCAGGGGGAACGCGGCCTCCCGGAGCAGCGCCGCGCCTCCCGCCAGCTGAAGCAGGGCCGCCAGCGAGAGCAGGATCGAGATCGACGAGAGGAATTCGAATTTCAGACGACCTCCGAGCAGCAGCAGCAGCGCCGCTCCGGCCAGCAGGCCCAGGGCCGGGCCCCGAACGGCCGGGTCGAGCCGGAGGCGTTCCCGGCGGTTCCAGAGGACCCAGGCCGAGATGAGCGGAACGAGGGGGCCGTGGGAATAGAAGGGATCGCTTCCCCAGCGCCCCGTCAGCCAGGCGATCGTCGGGGCATAAACCGCCGCCAGAACGAGCGCGGCTGCGACGAAGGATCCCACTCTATACCGGGACGTCGGGGTTCTCGCGCATCTGGCGGTTGAGCTCGGCCGTCACCTGGATCGAGATCGAGCTCATGTAGTCCGACTTGGCGCCCGCGGTGTCGCCCTTGCGCTCGCGCGAGACGCCGCGCCCCTCGAAGGCCTTGAAACACGCCGCGTTGAGTTCGATCGCCTTCGTGAAATCCTCGATCGCCCCGTCGTGATCCCCCGACTGCTGGCGTGTCAGCGCGCGCTTGAGATAGGCCTCGTCGTCCTTCAGACGCGACTTCGTCTTCCGGGAGGTCTCCGAGGACTTCTTACGGGTGGACGTGCCCCGTTCCGGCGCCTTCTCGGCGGGCTTCGGCGGGGAGGCTTTGGCCGCCGGCGCTGCGGGTGCTTCCTTCTTGGAGTGCCCGAACCAGCGGTCCAGCATGCTCATGCCCTCATCTCCGCGATCGATCTTCAGAAAGTATAACGCCGGCCCATACCGAATGTGACTTTCCGGAGGCCAAATACTATTTTCGGAGGTGTTTGTCGAACCAGGTCCAGCTCGCGTCGACGGTCCGCTTGAGCTCCTCCCCTCCCCAGCCGTGCCCCGCCCCGATGATCAGGTCGCAGCGGCCGGCCACCCCCGCCTTCGTGAACGCATCCACCATCCGGTACGCCTGCTCATGCGGGACCAGCGGGTCCTTCGTGCCCTGAAGGATCAGCGTCGGCGCATCCCCCGCGCTGACGTACGTGATCGGCGAGGCGCGCTTGTAGATCTCGGGCTTCTCGGCGAGGGAGCCCCCCAGGAACGTCCGCACGATCTTCCGGCTGGCTTCGGGATACTCGAGCGTGAAATCCGTCGGGCCGAACCAGGCGACCACGGCCTGCACCTTGCTCGATTCGGCCTCCCAGCCGCCCTCCCCCTCGAGTCCGTCCTCCTTCTCCATCGTGCCGAGCATCATGGACAAATGCGCGCCCGCGGAAAAACCGACCGCGCCCAGGCGCGTCTTGTCGATCCCGTACCTCTCGGCGTGCGCGCGCAGGAAACGCGCCGCGCATTTGACGTCCTCCACCTGCGCCGGAAACGGATGCTTCGGCGCGAAACGGTAGCCCACCGTGACGGCGACGTAGCCGCGCCGGGCGAGTTCCTGGATCTGGGGATTGTGCCCCTCCCGGCTCCCGGCCGCCCAGCCGCCCCCGTGGATCACCAGCACGCAGGGCCGCGGCGATCCCGTCTCCCGGGGACGGCAGAGGTTGAGCTTCAAATCCTCCCCCGCCCCCTTGCCGTAGACCACGTCCCGTTCCAGGCTGAACTCCGGCGTGTCCTGGGCCAGCAGCAGGGCGAGCATCCATCCGATCATCCGAGCCTCCCGTTAATACATCCCCCCATAGTACCCCAAGCCCGTCCCAAACCGCGGATTCGCCGGGGGTTCCCCGCTTCCCGGGGGTATAAACAGATGGCGGCAGGGATGGGGCCTTGAGCCTCGTCTAAGGTGACAAGGAGTCAACGATGCGCAGAACCATCGGCTTCCTCGCGGTCCTCCTGACGACGGCCCTCCCCCTCGCGGCCCAGGAGGGCAAGCGCCCCGACGACGTGCTCCAGCGCAGGGACGGCGGCATCGTCGTCGGCCGGGTGCTCAGGCTCGACGCGGACACCGTGGAGATCCTCATCAACGGCGAGAAGGAGCCCCGACGCCTCGGACTCAAGGACCTCCAGCCCTACTCCGTCTACCGGCTCAAACTCGACCGGGCGGACAAGTCGAACGGCCCCTCCCGTCTGGCGCTCGGCGAATTCTGCATCGCCAACGGCCTCTACTTCCAGGCCGCCAAGGAGTTCGAGGAGGCCGCCCGGCTCGACAAGTCGCTCGAGGAGAAGGCCCTCAAGCGGCGCGAGGAGGCCCATAACGAAGACGGACGCGCGCGCTTCGAGGAGGCCAAACGCCTCGCCACCGAGCTCAAGTACGAGGACGCGAACAAGATCTGCCAGGTCCTCATCGAAAAGTATGCCGACACCGCCTACGGCGAAGAGGCCCGCAAACTCGTCGCCAAGGTCGCCGAGGACGTCGCCAAGGCGAACGAGGCGAAGAAGCTCCAGCTCCAGGAGAAGAAGGAGGCGAAGGCCGAGGCCAAGGCCCAGGTCCTGGAGAAGCAGGAGAAGGACCTCGTGGCCCGGACCGCCGACCTCATCGAGGAGGCCACGAAATCCTGGCTGGACGGCCTGGACGCGGAACCCAAGAACCTGACGCGCGCGGACAAGTCCTGGAAGGCGTCCGAGGCCGGCCTGCTCCAGGCGAAACGGAACGCCGAGGCCCTCCTGAAATCGGCCGACGTCGAGGTGGTCCGCAAGGCGAAGGAACTCGACGCCGCCGCCGACGTCATCCTGGTCAAGACCTACTACCGCCTGGGCCGCATGTGGGCGGTGGAACTGTCCTACCCCACCGCCCTCGAGTGGCTGAACAAGGCGACCCGGGTCCCCCATGACGCGGCCATGGACCACCTGCTCAACGAGGTGCTCCTCACGATCTCGCAGCTCAAGATGCGCGAGCGCGCCGCCGGCCGCGGATATTGACGGATCGCCGCAGCCCCGGGGTACAATGACGCCGTGAACGACGTCTTCATCGCCTCCGCGGTGCGCACCCCGATCGGCCGTTTCCTGGGCGGCCTCGCCTCCCTGCCCGCCCCGCGCCTCGGCGCCGCGGTCATCCGCGAATCGGTCCGCCGTGCGGGCGTGGATCCCGCCCGCGTCGACGAAGTCCTCTTCGGCGCCGTGCTGCAGGCGGGCCTCGGCCAGAACCCCGCGCGCCAGGCGGCCCTGCACGGCGGCCTTCCGCACACGGTCGCCGCCGTCACGATCAACAAGGTCTGCGGCTCCGGGCTGCGTTCCCTCATCGGCGGCGTCCAGGCGATCCGCGCGGGCGATGCGGACGTCGTCGTCGCCGGCGGCATGGAGAGCATGTCCAACGCCCCGCATCTGCTGCCCGACGTCCGCAAGGGCTCCAAGCTGGGCAACGTCCGCGCCCTGGACGCGCTCATCCACGACGGCCTCTGGGACGCCTTCAACGACTTCCACATGGGCTCGTCCTGCGAACTCGTCGCGGAGCGCTTCGACGTATCGCGCGCGGACATGGACACGTTCTCGGCGGACAGCCATCGCCGCGCGCTCGCCGCCGCGCAGGCCGGCAAGTTCAGCGCCGAGATTCTGGCCGTCGAGACGGTCACCGCCGACGAAGGTCCGCGGGCGGACTCGACCCTCGAGAAGCTGGCCAAGCTCAAGCCCGCGTTCAAGCCCGACGGCGGCCGCGTCACCGCGGGCAACGCCTCCCAGATTTCGGACGGGGCCGCCGCCCTGGTGCTCGTCTCGGAGCGCGCGCTGAAGGAACTGAAGCTCCCCGCCCTCGCCCGCATCTCCGGCCACGCGGTCGCCGGGGTCGACCCGCGCTGGGTCCTCGTCTCGACGATCGACGCCGTCCGGCGCTTCGACGAGCGCAACCCCTGGAAGGCCGCGGACGCGGACCTCGTCGAGATCAACGAGGCCTTCGCCGCGTCCACGATCGCCGCGATCCGCGATCTCAGGCTGGACCCCGCGCGCGTCAACGTGCACGGCGGGGCCGTCGCGCTCGGGCATCCGATCGGCGCCAGCGGCGCCCGCATCGTCGTCACCCTGCTGCACGCCCTCGCCGACCGCGGCCTGCGGCGCGGGCTCGCCACCCTCTGCATGGGCGGCGGCAACGGCCTGGCCCTGGGAATCGAACGCCTATGATGGACCTGACCCTGAGCGAGGATGAAGCCCTCATCCGCCAGACGGCGAAGGACTTCGCCGACAAGGAACTCGCGCCGCTGGCCGCCGAGATCGACCGGACGGGCGAGCTGCCCCGCGGCCTTTTCACGAAGATGGCCGGGCTCGGATTCATGGGAATGCTCGCCCCGGAGGAGCTG
Source organism: uncultured Planctomycetales bacterium (assembly GCA_964619955.1). Classification (GTDB taxonomy): domain Bacteria; phylum Planctomycetota; class MHYJ01; order MHYJ01; family JACPRB01; genus JACQFK01. The sequence continues at coordinate 30,618 of CAZUJF010000032.1, read as the reverse complement.
GGCGGCGCCGCCCTCAGCAACCTGGCGCTCGCCCTCGTCCAGATCGAGATCAACCGGGCCTGCGCGTCGACGGGCGTGGCGATGTCCGTGCACAACTCCCTCTGCCAGGGCCCCCTGCTCCGCCACGCGACGCCCGAGCAGAAACAGCGCTATCTGCCCAGGCTCACGAAGGGTGAGTGGATCGGCGCCTATTCGCTGACCGAACCCGTCAGCGGCACCGACGCCGCGGCCCTGATCACGACGGCCGTCCAGGACGGCGACGGCTGGATCCTGAACGGAACCAAGAACTTCGTGACCAACGGGGGCTTCGCGGACCTCTTCGTCCTCTTCGCGCGCACGGGCCCCGACAAGACCGCGGGCATCACCGCGTTCATCGTCGAACGCGGCTACAAAGGCTTCGGCGTCAGCAAGCCCGAGAAGAAGATGGGCATCCGGGGCTCCTCGACGACGACGCTCTTCCTCGACAACGTCCGGGTGCCGGCGGCCAACGTGCTCGGCGCCGTGGGCGAGGGCTTCAAGATCGCGATGACGACGCTCGACGGCGGGCGCATCGGCATCGCCTGCCAGGCTCTCGGCATCGCGCAGGCCTGCCTCGACGCCTCGGTGAAATACGCGCGCGAGCGGAGGCAGTTCGACCGCCCGATCGCCGACTTCCAGGCCATCCAGTGGAAGATCGCCGAGATGGCGACGGACATCGACGCCGCGAAACTGCTGATCTACCGGGCGGCCCGCCTGAGGGATGCGAAACAGCCGCACACGCGCGAGGCGTCGATGGCGAAGCTCTTCGCCTCGACGATGGCGAACAAGCATGCGACGCAGGCGGTGCAGATCCACGGCGGCTCGGGCTACATCAAGGACTATCCCGTGGAGCGGCATTTCCGGGATGCCAAGATCACGGAGATCTACGAGGGCACGAGCGAGGTGCAGCGGATCGTCATCGCCCGGAGTTTCCTGAAGTAGCCGTGGAGGAGAAGCCGCGCGTCCCGGTCTGGAAACGGATCCTGAGGACGGCGGGCCTGACGCTGGGCGTCATCGCCCTGCTGGGAACGGGGTTGGTCGTGTTTTTCGAAGACAAGCTGATCTACTTCCCGGTGAAGGACGGCGTGGGCGCCAGTCCGGGCGAGGAGGTCTGGCTGGACACGGCCGACGGCGTCCGGATCCACGGCTGGTACCTCCCCCGCCCGGGCGCGAAGCGCGCGATCCTGCACCTCCACGGCAATGCCGGGAACCTGGAGGACCGCCGGGATCTGCTCAAGGATCTGTCGGCGCTCGACGCCGCGGTGTTCGCCATCGACTACCGGGGCTACGGGAAGAGCGCGGGGGCCCCGTCGGAACCCGGGCTCTATGCGGACGCCAAGGCCGCCTTCGACTGGCTCCGCGCACGGGAGCCGTCCCTGCCCCTCGTCCTGCACGGCGAATCGCTGGGCGGCGCGGTGGCCGTCGAACTGGCGTCGAAGGAGCCCTGCGCCGCGCTGATCGTGCAGTCGACGTTCACGTCCACCCGGGACATGGCCTCGCAGGTGCTCCCCTGGTTTCCCGCGCGCTGGCTGATGCGGTCGAACTTCGACAATCTCTCGAAGGTCCGGACGCTCAAGATCCCCAAGCTGTTCCTCCACAGCCGGGACGACGAGATGATCCCGTTCGCGATGGCGGAGCGTCTTTTCGAGGCGGCGGCGGAGCCGAAGGAGCGGGAATGGTTCAAGCACGCCGGGCACAACGAACTCACAATCAGGTTCGGGCGGGCGTACTTCCGGCGTCTGGAGCTGTTTCTGAAAGCGACCACGCGATAGCGGCCGTGGACAGCAGCGCCCCGATGTAGTTGTCGTGGATGAAGCGGCCGAAATAGAGCACGACGAAGACCCCGGCGACGCCCCAGAGCAGGCTTCGGGGCCAGTCCGGCGTCCCGCCCAGCGCGCGGAAGCCCTTCCAGAGCACGGCGCCATAGGCCGCGGCCTGGAAGACGGAGAACGGGAACCACGCCTTCGGCGACGAGACCAGGCCCAACGCCAGCACCAGATTGGCGAATCCGTAGCCGCCCCAGCCGCGGATCTCGAAAGGATGGGTGCCCAGGCCCGCCGGAGCCAGAAGGACGTCGTCCAGGAACGCTCCGGCGTCCAGCGCCAGGAACGGCACGCAGGTGACGAGCAGGGGGCCGAGCAGGAGGGCGCTGCGGCGGAGACGGTCCTCCTTCCGGGCCAGCAGCAGGAAGGGCAGCGCGGGCAGGAGCAGGGTCTTGATCGCGATAGCCAGGCCGAGGAAGAAGTCGGCCCAGCACCCCCGGCCCTTGTCGAAGGCAACGGCCGCCGCGGCGACACAGAGGAGCATGGCCACGTCGTTGCGGCCTTCGATCACGAAGGGGGCGAACCAGGGATTCAGGAGGATGATGGAGGCGAGGGGGATGCGCTGGGGGTGGCTGCGGAGGAGGCGCCAGACGAGCAGCGCGAAGCCGAGGAAGCAGAGCAGCAGCACCAGGCGCTGGTCGTAGTAGCGCTCCCCCAGCTGGGCGACCCCGCCGGGCAGGCGGAAGAGGAAGGTGCGGCAGAGCAGTTCCAGCGGAAACGAGAGGAGGAGCAGCAGCGGGGGGTAGACGAAGTGGTGGAGGGCGGGATTCTCCGCCCAGCCCTTCCAGCGGGCGAGGGGCGTAGCGCTGTAGTCGCGGGCGTAGGGGTTCACGCCGGCCGCGAGGTCACGAAGGGCGATCTCGAATTGCAGGACGGAGTCGTGACAGAAGCCCGTGGGGCCGTCCCAGGCCCGGTAGTGCATCTGGAGTCCCGCCGGGACGAGCACCTGGGCGAGCAGGACCGCCAGGAAGGCCCGGCTCTGCCAGGCGGGCCGGACGAGACCGGCGAGGGCGGCGCCGAGACCGGCGGCCTGGGCCAGCCAGAAGAGCCCGGACGTGCGTCCGGGCACGGGCTCCACCAGGGGCGACGCGAGGGCCATGGAGCAGAAGAGGAGGACGATGCCGCCGAGGCGTTCGGGGCTCAATTCGATTCGGGGGGCGACCACAGGCCGCCCATGATGGTCCCCCTGCCCCCCGTCGTCAAGCCCGCCCGAAACCCACTCAACAAAACAGACGGTCTGCTTTGTTGCCCAGCGGAGGCAACAAAGCAGCCCGTCTGTTTTGTTGTTTCTTGAAGGGGGTCAGCGGGGGCGGCGGGCGTAGCCGCGGGGGGTGTAGCTGCGGATGAAGCCGATGAGGTCGCGGTAGATGTCGTGGTACCCGAAGTGCTGCATCTCGGCGATGGCTTCCTCCGCCGACCAGCCCTCCACCTCCATCCGGTACACCGCCGCCATCGTGCCCGTGCGGTCCTTCCCGTGCGCGCAGTGGAAATACACCGGTTGCGCCTCCGGATCCAGGATCACCCCGAAAAAGCGCGCCAGGTCCTCCTCCGTGGGAGGCGTGGAACCGAACACGTCCGCATGCAGCGGCAGTTCCACCGCCTTGAGCCCCGCCGCCTCGATCCAGGCCTTCGCCGAATGCCAAGACCGCAGACTCACCACGGTCTTGATCCCGAGGCGCTTCAGTTCGCGCAAGCCCTCCTCGGAGGGCTGCGCCCCCCGGTACAGCTGCGGCGTGAGGCGGGCGAAGTTCGCCAGCCCCGGCACGCCGGCCAGGGCCTGCGCCGGCACGCGGCCGTTCAGGGACGGCGCCGCGTTGGAACCGCAGGCCGCCAGCCCCAGCAGGAGCACCGACATCCTCATGGCTTCCTCCGCTGGCGGGCCACCTCGGCCATCGCCACCGCCGCGGCATGCGTCAGGGACAGCGACGGCGCCCCCGGCCGGGTCGGGATGGACACCAGCGCCTCGCAGCGGTCCCGCACCGCCGCCGACAACCCCCGCTTCTCCCCCCCGATCGCCAGCGCCAGCGGCCGCGTCAGATCCACATCGTAGATCGTCTTCAAGGCCCCCGACGTGCACCCGATCAGGGCCAGGCCCGGCGGCGCCTCCTCCGCCAGCAGCAGCGGCAGCCGCTCGTAGGCCCCCGAGGATGCCCGCGAGACGTCGCCCCCGTCGAAGGTCCAGGCCCGCTTCTTCAGGATCGCCGCCTGGACCCCGAACGCCTCCGCCGAACGCAGCGCGAACCCCAGATTCCGGCCGTCGTCCACCCCGTCCAGAAACAGCACGAAATCCAGGTTCGCCGGGAGCGCCGCGGGCGGGAGCGGGGACGCCGTCGCCAGGATGCCGCCGTGGGACTTCGCGTGCGAGACGGCCTCCAGGGCCTCCTCGCGCAGCCGTTTCACCGGGATCCCCTGCGCGCCGGCCAGGTCGAGCAGATCGCGGATGCTCTCGTCCTTGATCCCCTGCCGGACCAGCAGGGACTCGAACGTGCGGCGCCCCGCCCGGAGCGCCGCCTCCACGCAGATCCGGCCCTCGAGCACGTCCATGCTCAACTCGTCGCCATCATTTCCGCGGCGCGGATGGCCTCGACCACGTCCGCGGGGCTCGCCGCCTCGCGCAGGCGGTCCGCCACGTAATCGCTCCCGATCAACCCGCAGATGCGCGCGAGCAGCCGCACCTGCGCGCGGGGATTCCCGGCGGGCGTCAGCAGGACGAAGAAGAAGTGCGCCTTGTCCTCGCGCCCCTTCACCGGCACCCCCTCCCTGGAGCGGCCGAACAGGATCACCGGCTTCTCCAGCTTCTCGAGCCTCGCGTGCGGAATCGCCAGGCCGCTTCCGAGATACGTGCTCATCGCGCGCTCGCGGTCGAGCACCGCCCGGACGATCTTCTCCACGGGCAGCGGCAGTTCCGCGGCCGGGATGCGCCCGAAGATCTGCCCCACCGCCTCCTCGATGCTGGAGGCGTCCACCTCGAGCGCCACGCGCCCCGGCGTCAGCGCGTCCCCCATGTGCAGCGGCGGCTCCGTCTCGAACTCGTCCTCGATGTTGCCCACGATCTCCTCGAGCACGTCCTCGAGCGTCACGATCCCCGTCCACCGCCCCTCGGCGTTGCGCACCACCGCCAGATGCGTGCGCGACTTCTGCAGTTCCGCGAGCAGCTTCTCCAGCGGGGCGTCTTCCATGACCGTCACATAAGCGCGGGCGAGCTTCTTGAGATCCGCGGCCGCCATCTTCTCCGGCCCCTCGTAGAGCAGGTCCTTGATGTGGACGACGCCGATCGGGAGCTCCCCGCCGTCCAGCAGCGGCAGCCGCGAGACCCGGGAGTCGCGGATGACCTTGAAGTTCTCCTCCCAGGGGAGGCCGAGGCGGAGCACCTTGACCGCGTCCCGCCCCCGCATCGCGTCGCGCACCCTCACGTCCGCCAGGTCGAAGATGTTCTCGAGCAGCAGGAGCCGGCGGAAGGACATCAACCCGATGCTCTGGGACTGGGAGAGCAGGATGCGCAGCTCCTCCTCGCTGTGCTCGCTCTCCGTGATCTTCCCGCCCAGGCCGAAGAGGCGGAGGATGGCGGAGGTCGTCCCGTTCAGGGCGAGCAGCGGCAGCAGGAAGAGCGTCCGGAAGTACTTCATCGGACGGGCCACCCGGAGCACCATGCTCTCGGCCCGCTGGATCGCGATCCGCTTGGGCACCTGCTCGCCGAGGACGATATGCAGCGCCGACGCCACCACGACCGCGAGCCCGGAGCCGATGCTGTGACCCAGGCCCGTCGTCGCCCCCGTCAGGAGGATGAAGGCATGGGAGATCGGCGTCTCCAGTGCCACCCCCAGGCCCACGGAGGCGACGGTGATGCCCACCTGGCAGACGGAGAGATACTCGTCCATGCTCTTCTGGATCTGCTGCGCCAGCTTCGCCCCTGCCCGGTTCTCGGCGACCAGCTGCTCCAGGCGGGAGGGGCGGACCTTGACGATCGCGAACTCCGCCAGAACGAAGAACGCGTTCAGGCAGAGCAGGACCGCGGCCAGGGCCAGAAGCAGCAGAATGACGGTCACGAGGATCCAGACTTTACCCGATGGCGCCCCGGAAGACTACCCCCGGCCGTGACGCGCCACGCCGCGTTTGCCGGAGGCATCGATGAAATCCAGGAAGCGGGCGACTTCCAGCACGCCGCCCTGCTCGCTTCGCGACTGCGCCATGGCCTCCGCCCGGGGCAGCCCCGACCGGAACACGGTGCGGTACGCCGAGCGCAGCGCCCGGATCGATTCCGTCGGCAGTCCCCGCCGGTCCAGCCCCACCTCGTTGAGGCCCATGAGCCGCGCGTGGTTGCCCACCGCCATGCAGTACGGCGGGACGTCCTGGCTCAGTCCCGAGCCCGCCGCCAGCATCGCCATCGTCCCGATCCGGCAGAACTGATGCGCCGCCGAGTGGCCGCCGATGAGGGCGAAATCCCCCACTTCGATGTGCCCCGCCAGCACGGTGCCGCCCGCGAGGACGACGCCGTCCCCGATGATGCAGTCGTGCCCCACGTGCGTGCCGATCATGAGGTAGCAGTCCGCCCCGATGACCGTCCTGCCCCCGCCCGCCTTCGTCCCGCGGTTCAGCGTGGCGTGTTCGCGGATCACGCTGCGGGCGCCCACCTCGAGCGTGGTCCCCTCGCCCGAATCCTTCAGGTGCTGCGGCGGCCCGCCGAGGACCGCGAAGGGATGCACGACGACGCCGTCGCCGACCGTGACGCCCGCCTGGATCACCGCCATCGGGTGGATCTGGACGCCGCTGCCGATCTTCGCGGCCGGATCAATGTTGCCGATCAACGATTCAACTCCTTGCAGACGTGTTCGATGTTCGAGGCGTTCCTTTTCGACTCCCCCGTCCAGGCCTTCCACGCGGGAAGGTCCACGGAGGCCCGCAGGTCCGCGACGTACGGCTTCCGCGTCGCGAGCAGGTCGGCCTTGCCGGCGGCGACCGCGGTGAAGAGCACCGCCAGGAGCCCGAGCCGGGCCGGCAGGGATTTCATGAGCGATTCTCCTTCAGCAACGCGTGTCGGACGTCTACTATAACCGACCGATGTCGTCAAATGCGGTATTCACGGAGGAACGCCTCTCCACGTTCCCCAAGACGCTGGAAGGCTGTCCCGGCCCCGGCCCCCTGGTGAGCCCCGCGCTCGATCGCGTCCTGTACTCCGGAACGGTGCCGTTCGTGGCTCCGGTGGAGGAACCGGACGCGGACCCCGTGGAACGCCACTGCGCGGTGATGAACGACGGCGTCGGCCCGGAGTTCAAGACCGTCGGCCAGTTCCAGTGTTCGGATCGCGGGACGATGTGGGCCTACGTCGGCGAGGATCCGGATCTGAGGTCCAAGGAGGCCGGCGGACACCGTATCTTCGAACGCGTCCTGCATCTCGTCGTGAACGGCCAGCTGGCCGGCGAACTCGCCGGAGGGAGGTTCCACCTCAGCCCCGACGGCCTGGGCGAGGCCCACCCGGAACCGGTCCCCCACCCGACCGAACCGCGTCTCAAGCTCGTGCGGATGGTGCTGAACGGGAAACCCGGGCCGACGCTGATGTCCATCAAGAAGGCGGCCTGGAGCCGCCAGGGGGTCTTCGCGTACGCCGGGGACCTCTCCGTCGGGGGCGGCTCGCGGGTCTTTCTGGCGGGAGAGCCGGGACCCACGCATCCGCGCATCGACGACCTGATCTGGAGTCCGGACGGCACCCGTCTGGTGTGCATCGCGAGCGAGGACGGGGTGCGCCGCTCGCTCTTCATCAACGGCAAGGCCCCGGCGGATCACGGGGAGCCGTTCCGGGTGACGTTCAGCGCGGACGGCAAGCGCATGGCCTACGCGGCATTTGCCGACGGCGGCTGCCGGGTGGTCGTCGACGGCGAGGCCGGGCCGAAATTCGAGGGCTGCCTGGGGATCGAATTCAGCCCGGACGGACGGCGGGTGGCCTACGTGGCGGTGCAGCAGGGCCTCCAGGTGCTGGTCCAGGACCACCGGGCGGGCAGGGCGTATGAGGATGTCGGCAGTCCCCTGATGAGCCGGGACGGCTCGCTGCTCGCCTACGGCGCGCGGGACGGCCAGGACCAGTTCGTCGTCGTCAACGGCGAGGAGTCCGAGCGGGGGGACCTCCTGTTCCGTCTCGCGGCCGCCGAGGAAGGTGCGGCGGCGGCCTGGGTCCTCAAGAAAGGCGGGGGGTACCGGCTCTACAACCGCGGAGTGCTCGTCCGGGAAACCCGCGAGCGGATCGGGCCCCTGGTGCTGAACCGGGACGGCTCGAAGCTGGCCTGGGGGGAAGGCGGGCGGATCTTCCTGGACGGGACTCCAGGCGATCTGATGGACGGGTCCGACGAGCCCCTCTTTTCGCCGGACGGCCGGACGCTGATCTACAAGGCGCGCCGGGGGGAGGAGTCCGGCATCCGGGCGGGGGACAATTATCATGGCCCGATGAAGGCCTGGAGTCCGTTTGTCTTCAACGAGGCCGGGACCCAGGTCGCGCTGGTCGCCCAGATCGGCAGCGAGATCTGGCGGAAGATCCTCTCGATCTCCTAAAGCGACAGCAGCCGGGCCAGCGTGGGATGGGCGCCCCAGGCGTCCCGGAACGCCCGATACGCGGCGGGATCCTGGGCGGAACCCCGCCGGACCGCCCGGATCATGAGGTTTTTCGGCGTATGCTCCGTGTCGATGAACTCGACGACCTGCACCGCATAGCCCGCCAGTTCCAGCAATTCCGCCCGCAGCGCATCCGTGACGAGCGACGCGATCCGCTCCTTCAGGATGCCGTGCCTCAGGAGAGGGGTCTGGACCTCGTTCCGGATCTCCTTGGCCACCTCGTGCTGGCAGCAGGGCACGGCCAGGATCGCCGCCGACTGCCAGGCCACCGCCCTCGCCAGCGCCTCGTCGGTCGCGGTGTCGCAGGCATGCAGCGACACCACCAGGTCCGCGCGCTCGAAGCCGCGGAACCCCGCGATGTCGCCGACTTCGAAGCGCAGCCCCTCGCACTTCAGGTCCCGCGCGATCGCGGCGCAGTCTTCGACGACCTCCCGCTTCAGATCCAGCCCGACGAGTTCCACCTCCCGCCCGCGCACGCCGCGCAGGAAATGATGGAGGGCGAACGTCAGGTACGATTTTCCGCACCCGAAGTCCACCACGCGGATCGGCCCCTCGGGAAGCTCGTCGAGGATGTCGTCCACGAACTCCAGGTAGCGGTTCATCTGCCGGAACTTGTCCTGCTTCGCGGCGAGCACCCGCCCCTCGCGGTTCATGACCCCGAGGCGCTGGAGAAAGGCCACCGGGGCGCCTTCCGCGATCAGCCGGCGCTTGGAGCGGTCATGCGAGGCCTGGGCCGGAGCCCGCTTCGCGGGCCGTTCCGAGAGGCGGCCGGCGACGTAGTGCAGATCGCGATCCTCGGTCGCGAAGTGCGCCTGCCGGAACGTTTTCAAGAGGAGGACGAGTTCGTCCAAGGCCGCCCGTTCGTCGAGGTTTCGGTGCAGCGCCTGGGCGCCCCGCTGCGACTCGAACTGGAAGACGCGCCTGCCCTTCAGCGCCAGGGGCCGGATCGTGACGCGGCGGAGGTCTCCGCCGGAGGGATCGCTCAGCGTGGCGGACACCAGTCTGGACAGCGCCCGGGCGAGGCTCCCGGCCAGGTCCACCCTAGGGTTTCCCCGGGGGGTAGAGCTGGAGGACGGCCCGGACCGCCTCCTCGATGCGCGCCACCGTCTCTTCCGCGGACAGGCCGCGGGTGACGGCACCGGACGCGACTCCGTGCCAGATCAGACGGGGCGGCTGGGTGTTCGAGACGAGGTCGATGATGAGGGTGCCCTCCCCGATCTGGCGACCGGGCGCGGGGGCGGGCCCCGCCGTGTAGCCGAAGGCCACCCGCCGGGCCTTCTCCTCCTCCATCCCGCCGACCATGGCGTGGAAGGCCACGAGGACGTCCGCCTGCTCGAAGGGCGCGAGGCGGCCGCCGCGTTCGAACAGGTTCTCGGCGATGGCGTTGCGGACCCGCTTGTAGTTCACTTCGAGGATGCCGCCCGTCGAGGCGGCGTCCCCGGGTTCGGGATACCAGGCCCAGGTCTTGATCTTGGGCCAGGAGACCGTCTCATCGTGGTCGGCCCACGCCACGATCGGGGCGGAGCAGCCCGCGGCGGCCAGTACGAGGGGCAGGCTCAGTCTCAGCATCATGATTTCCCTCCGGGTCCGGACACCCTATCACAGGCCCGGGGGCCCGGGACACGAAATCCTGCCGGGTCCGGGGGAGGCCGGTGTAGCGTATGGATGATGATCGCCCTGCTGATGGCGCTCGCGCAGGCCGCCCTCCCGCCGGGGGCCCAGGACATCGTCTTCGAGAAATCGCCGCCCCACAGCGATGCGGACGAGCTCAAGGCCCGCTTTCGATCCCGGGAGAACGCGGGCCCCTATGATGTGTCGAAGGAGAAGTTCCGGCTGCTGCTGCCGAAGTCCTACGCCCCCAGGGCCCGCTGGGGCCTCTTCATCTACATCAGCGCCGACGATTCGCCGGGGCTGCCGGCGGAATACGCGGAGGTCCTGGAGAAGCACAGGCTGATCGCGCTGGCGCCGTACCGGGCGGGCAACAGCCGGAACATCTTCGACCGCTTCCGTCTGGCCGTCGACGCCTGTTTCAACGGGCAGCGGCGCTTCGACGTCGATCCGGACCGAGTCATCATCTCGGGCTTCTCGGGCGGGGCGCGGGTGGCGAGCATGCTGGGGGTGGCGTATGCGGACCTTTTCCCCGGGGTGCTGCCGCTCTGCGGGGTGAACTTCTACAAGGACATCCCCTCGGAAGCGGGCAAATCCTGGCCGCTCGGGTACATCCCGGTGGACGAGGCGCTCAAGATCGCCAAGGCGACGGGGCGTTTTGCGCTGATGACGGGCGAGAAGGACTTCAATCTGAAGAACACGCGGGCGGTGTTCGAACTGGGCTTCAAGAAGGAGGGGTTCAAGCAGGTCCGGCTCTTCGAGGTGCCCGGCCTGGGCCACAGCCCCCCGCCCTCCGCCGCCCTGGCCCCAGCCCTCACCTACCTCACCCCCCCGTAAAAAAACAGCCCGTCTGTTTTGTCGAGTCCCGGGACTCGACAAAACAGACGGGCTGTTTTTTTCGTCAGGGACGGAGGAGTTTGGAGAGGTCGGGGCCGAAGGCTTCCAGGCGCCAGCGACGGATGCCCGGGACGGCCGCCAGGCCCTCAAGGTCCTTCGGCATCACGTCCGCAATCGCCTCGATCAGCCGCTGCGGCAGCACCACCCCCGCCTCCAATTCGACGCGGGGCGCCACCTCGTGACGCCACCCCTTCAGACGATCCATCAGCAGGCAGGCCGCCGTGGAACGACGGATCCGCGGGGCGAACTCCCGCTTGGCGATCGGCTCCACCGATGGCGACTCCGACCGCTGCAAAGCCGCCAGAATCTCGTGCCCCCGCCAGTCCACCAGCCGAGGCCCGAGCCCCCGGATGCCCCGCAGCCCCTCGATGTTCGTCGGACGGCGCCCCGCGATCGTCACCAGCGCCTCGTCCCCCACGATCTTGAAGAGCGGCAGATCCGCCCGCTGCGCCCAGCCCTCCCGCAGCCGGAAGAGCTCCCGCAGCGCCAGCTGCGCCTTCGGACCCAGATCCTTCGCGCCCTTGGCCTTCAGGAAGTCCGCCGGATCCCGGACCGCCGCCGCCCCCATCGCCCCCAGCGCGTCCCCCTCCTCCCGCGCCCAGGCCTCCCGGCCCCGCCGGACCAGATCCTCCAGCAGCCGGTCCCGCAGCTTCCGCAGATGCCGCACATCCTCCGCCGCGTACGCCAGCTGCCCGGGATCCAGCGGCCGCCGCGACCAGTCCGTCCGCTGATGCACCTTCGACAGGCGGATCCCGAATTCCTTGTCCAGCAACGCCTGCAGCCCCAGCTCCTGGCGCCCGCAGAAGCGCGCCGCCGCCTGCGTGTCGTAGACCCGCGCGAACTCGAACTTGAAGTCCCGCTTCAGCAGCCCGATGTCGTTCTCGCCGCCGTGGAAGAGCTTCTCGACCTCCGGCGACGCCATCACGGGAGACAGCGCCGACATGTCCTTCACCGCCAGGGGATCCACCAGCCAGGAATTCCCCTCCCCGTCCGCGAACTGCAGCAGGCAGACCTTCTCGAAGTAATGGAAGAAGCTGTCCGATTCCGTGTCGACCGCGACCGTGCCGGCCTTCATGAGGATGCCGGCCAGCTCGGCCAGTTCGGCCGGCGTCCGGATCCATCGGGCGGGGGCGGGCGTGCTCATGTCGGCCGCAGCAGGGAGTCGGGGTTCTCCCCCGCCCGGAGCGAGATCAGCGCCCCCTCCTCCCCCAGCCCCAGACATTCGAAGAGGTTCCGGATCGACTGGCCCACGCGGTCGTGGCCCGACTTCGTCCGCTCGATCTCCGCGACGATCTCGCGCGCCAGCCCCGCGGCGTCCTCCACCAGCCGCGGCGCCTGCTCGGGGGTCGGATTGTCCTCCCCGTGCCGCCACGGATCGAGGAGCTCCACCAGCTTCGCCGTCAGCTCCTCCGCCACGCAGATCCCGTGCAGGTGATAACGCACCCGCACGGCCACCTGCGCCGCGTGCGGGATGTTCACCGGAAGTTTGAAATGCGGGATGCCCAAGGCGCTCCATTTAGCTCCTTTTGTTAGGGCGCGTCAATAAACGGCGCTACCATGCGCCCTCATGGATCCGCTGCAGGACATCGTCCGGAAAACCTGGGGCTACGACACCCTCAGACCCCTGCAGCGCGAGGCCATGCAGGCCGCCCTCGACGGACGCGACGCCCTCGTCGTGCTCCCCACCGGCGGCGGAAAATCGCTCTGCTACCAGGCCCCCGCCCTGCTCTCCGGAAAGACCACCGTCGTCGTCTCCCCGCTCATCTCCCTCATGAAGGACCAGGTCGACCGCCTGCTCTCGCGCAACGTCCCCGCCGCCTTCCTCAATTCCAGCCTCGACTCCGGGGACCGCCACCGCGTCCGCGCCGGCATCGCCCGCAGCCAGTACAAACTCGTCTTCGTCGCCCCCGAACGCTTCAGCGCCGGCGACTTCGCGGAACTCATCGATCCGGCGCAGATCGGCGCCTTCGCCATCGACGAGGCCCACTGCATCAGCCACTGGGGCCACGACTTCCGCGGCGACTACCGCGAACTCGGCCGGCTCAAACGCGAGTACCCGGGCGTCCCCATCCATGCCTTCACCGCGACGGCGACGCCCCGCGTGCGGGAGGACATCGTCAGCCAGCTCGGCCTCCAGACCCCCGAGATCCTCGTCGGCGACTTCTTCCGCCCCAACCTGCGCTACCTCGCCCTCCCGCGGGACGACGCCTTCCAGGACGTGCTCGGCGAGGTGCAGAAGCGCGCGGGCCAGGCGGGCATCGTCTACTGCATCCGCCGCGCGGACGTCGACTCGATCTGCGAGGGCCTGCAGAAAGAGGGCGTGCGCGCGGAGGCCTATCACGCGGGCCTGGGGGACGAGGAGCGCACGAAAGCCCAGGACCGCTTCATCACCGGCGAGGTGGACGTCGTCGTCGCCACCGTCGCCTTCGGCATGGGCATCGACCGCGCCGACATCCGCTACGTCCTGCACGCCGCGATGCCGAAGTCCATCGAGCACTATCAGCAGGAGACGGGCCGCGCCGGGCGCGACGGACAGCCCGCCGACTGCGTGCTCTTCTACTCCGGCGCCGACTACCAGCTCTGGCATTCCATCATCTCGAAGAACGAGCCCAGCGATCCGGAGACCAAGCTGCGCATGCTCGGCGACATGTACGGCTTCTGCCGCGACGCCCGCTGCCGGCACCGGCGGCTCGTGGAGTATTTCGGCCAGGCCTGGGACCGCGCGGGCTGCGGGGCCTGCGACGTCTGCCTCGGGCTGCTCGGCGCCCTGCCCGACTCGAACGAGATCGCGCGCGGGCTGCTCGCAGGCATCCTCGTCCTCGACCAGCGGTTTGGTCCCGTCTACGTCGCCGAGGTCCTCAGCGGCCTCGCGAGCGACCGGGTCAAGGCGAGGAACCACCAGGACTGCAGCGTCTTCGGAAGCTTCGCCGGGAAGGAGATCCGCACGCTCACCTCCTGGTTGAACCAGCTCGTGGACCAGGGGGTGCTCTACGTCGAGGGCGAATACGGGGTCCTGAGGGTGACCCCGAAGGGCGCCCAGGTCATGCGGGGGCTGGAAGGCGTCTCGCTCTACGGAACGACCGGCTCGAGGCCGCCGCGCCCCGCGAAGAAGGCGTCGGGCCGCCGCACGGCGGAGGAGCGCAAGGCCGCCGGCGAGGCGGCGCCGCTCGAGGGCGACGCCCGCGACCTCTTCCAGCGCCTCCGGGATCTGCGCCGCCGGATCTCCGACGAGGAGGGCCGCCCGGCGTTCATGGTCTTCAGCGACCGGACGCTGCGCGAGATGTCCCGGCTCCGTCCGAAAGACAAGGACGGGCTGCTCAAGGTCCACGGCATCGGCTTCGCCAAACTCGAAGCCTACGGCGACGCCTTCCTGAAGGTCCTCAAATCGGTCTGAAGCAGGTCATAATAGGGGCGTCGTCGGTGTCTCATTCATGATGCCTTTCCTGCTCCTGCTCCTGCTCCTGCAGACCAAGCCCACGGAAGCCCGGCCGCGCTTCGAGGATCTGCTGAAGGCCGCCACCGGACCCGCCCAGCTCCGGGAACTCGAGGCCTGGTGCGCGAAGGAAAAACTCGCCGAGGAGCGCAAGACCGTCCAGGCGATCCTCGCGAAGATTCCCCCGCCCGCCAAGCCCGCCGGCGACGGCCGCGCCCGGGAGGCCGCCCGCAGCGGAGGCGACACCGCCCGCGAGGCCGTCACCGAGTACCGCGAGGGCCGCACCCAGGCCGCCGTCGAGGACGTGCGCAAGATCCTCGCCGTCATGAAGGAACGCTCCTACGCCCCCGCGGAGCTGCGGGAGAAGGTCGGCGTCCTCGTCCAGGGCCTGCTCGCGGGCAATGAGGCCGACCGGAAAGCGCTCGAGGCCGAGCTCAAGGGCGTGGCCCATGCCGAGGCTGCGGCGGACGAACTGAAGAAATCCGCCGGGCTCGTCGAGACGCCGATCAAGGCGCTGCTCAAACGCTTCACCACCCAGATCTTCGGCGCCGTGGAGAAGTGCCTCGCGGCGAACGAGCCCGGCTACGCCTTCGACCTCTACCGCTTCCTCCTGCAGGTGGACCCCGACAACGAACGCGCCCACCGGGCCCTCGGCGAAGCCAGGGTCGACGGCCGCTGGCTGCGGCCCTTCGACCAGGAGCAGCACCGCCTGGGGTTGTCCTGGGACCCCAAGTGGGGCTACATCCCGATCAAGGGGCGCGAGAAACTCGAAGCCGGCGAGATCTGGGACCCCGGAAGCAAGTCCTGGGGGAAACTCGCCGACCTGAACAAGCTGCACGCGGAGGTCTCGAACCCCTGGAAGCTGCCGAGCGAACATTTCGAGCTGAGCTCGACGGCGGATTACGAGGTCAACGTCAAGCTGCTCGCCCGGATGGAGGCGTTCTACCTGCAGGCCTTCCGGCAATACGACCTCTTCTTCGCGGGCAAGACGCCGGGCAAGAGCGCGTCGCTCATCTTCGGCATGGCGCCGACGAAGAAGCGGCTGCTCGTGAACTTCTACCGGACGGAGGCGCAGTTCAAGGCGAGCGCCAATCCCCCGACCGACTGGGCGGCGGGCTTCTATTCCGGCGGCAAACACGCCACGTTCTTCCACGGCGGCAGCGGACGGGGCGACTTCAGCATCGGGCTCATGCAGCACGAACTCACCCACCAGATCCTCGGGGAGTCGTCGGACGGCGGGGGCGGCCCGCCCTGGCTGACGGAGGGTGCGGCGGTCTATCTGCAATACGCCGAGTTCCGGGGAGGGACGCTGGGGCTGGGCGGCCTGAAGGACAACGGCCGGGTGGCCCAGTACCGGACGGGCCTCCGCGCGGGGGGCAACAAGGAGCACTCCCTGCGGGCCATGATCGAACTCTTCTCCGAATCCGGCTCCTGGGACTCCGGGGACATTTCCAAGAACTATCGCGGGGCCGGCGCGGTCGTGTTCTTCCTGATGACGTTCGACGGGGGTCGTTACCGCGCGGACACGATCCAGCTGCTGCGCGACGCCTACTTCGCCAAGCCCCGGCCGCTCGAGGACTACTTCGGCATCTCCCTCGCGGGCCTCGATTTCCTGATGGATCGCTTCTACAAGGACTGCGAGGTCCCTTAGATTCCCCGACGGGGCGGAAAGTTCCGCATCCGGAAGGACGCCGTCCCCTCGCCCCCCGGCTGGCCTCCGGCTTGCTCCATCGCCCCCATGACTTCGATCCTCTGGCTCAAGGATCTCTCCATCGGGGACGTGGCCCGGGTGGGCGGCAAGACCGCCTCTTTAGGGGAGATGTTCCGGGAACTCACCCCGAAGGGCGTCCGCGTCCCCGACGGCTTCGCGATCCCGGCGGACGCCTACCGGGCCTTCCTGAAGCATTCGAAGCTGGATGCCGTGCTGACCCGGATCCTCGCGGGCCTCAAGACGTCCGATGTGGCGGACCTGCAGCGTCGCGGGCATGAACTCCGGCAGACGCTGCTCGACGCCCCCCTGCCGCCCGACCTGGAACGCGACATCGTCGCCGCCTACGCCAGACTCGGGAACGGGGACGTCGCCGTCCGCAGCAGCGCGACCGCGGAGGACCTCCCGGAAGCCAGCTTCGCCGGCCAGCAGGAGACCTACCTCAACGTCCGCGGCGCGGCCTCCCTCCTCCACCACTGCCGCCGCTGCTTCGCCTCCCTCTTCACCGATCGCGCGATCTCCTACCGCGCGGGCCGCGGCTTCGACCATCTCCAGGTGGCGCTTTCGATCGTCGTCCAGAAAATGGTCCGCTCCGACCTCGCCGCCTCCGGGGTCATGTTCACGATCGACACGGAGACCGGCTTCCCGCACGTCGTCCTCGTCAACGCCGCCTACGGCCTGGGCGAAACGATCGTGCAGGGCTCCGTCACCCCCGACGAGTTCACGGTCTTCAAGCCGCCGCTCAAGACGGGCGCGCGGCCCCTGATCCGCCGCACTCTGGGCAGCAAGGAGTTCAAGCTCGTCTACGACGAGGACGGCGGCCGCATGGTGCGGACCCTGCCCGTGAGCCCGGAGGACCGGGCGCGCTACTGCATCACGGACGACGAGGTCCTGACGCTCGCCCGCTGGGCCTGCATCGTCGAGGACCACTACAGCGCGAAGCGGGGCCGGCCGGTCCCCATGGACCTGGAATGGGCGAAGGACGGCCGCACGGGCGAACTTTTCATCGTGCAGGCCAGGCCGGAGACGGTGCAGTCGCGGAAGACCGCCGGCTCGCTGGAGCGCTACGAGCTCAAGGGCAAGGGCCGGGTGCTGCTCACGGGCCGCAGCGTGGGCGAAAGGATCGGCGCCGGACCGGTGCGGGTGGTGCGCAGCCCGGCGCAACTGGGCGACTTCAAGCCCGGAGAGGTGCTCGTCGCCGAGAAGACGGACCCCGATTGGGAGCCCGTGATGCGCAAGGCGTCGGCGATCGTGACGGACCACGGGGGCCGGACCTGCCATGCGGCGATCGTGAGCCGCGAGCTCGGCCTGCCCGCCATCGTCGGCAGCGGAACCGCCACACGCACCCTGTCCGACGGCCGGGAGGTCACGGTCTCCTGCGCAGGCGGCGAGACCGGCGTGGTGCTGGAGGGGCGGGTCCCCTTCGAGGTGCAGCGCACGGACCTGGGCTCGCTCCAGCGCCCGCGCACGAAGGTCATGATGAACGTCGGCAATCCGGCGGAGGCGTTCCGTCTGGCCGCGCTGCCGAACGACGGCGTCGGGCTGGCCCGGGAGGAGTTCATCATCTCGAACACGATCAAGGTCCATCCCATGGCGCTCCTGAAGTTCCACGAGCTCACGGACGTGAAAGTGAAGTCGGAAATCGAGCGCCTGACCGCCGGCTACCCGGACAAAACGGCCTTCTTCGTGGACCGTCTCGCGGAGGGAGTGGCCACGATCGGCGCGGCCTTCTGGCCGAACGACGTGATCGTGCGCTTGAGCGACTTCAAGACGAACGAGTATGCGGATCTGCTGGGCGGGGCCCCCTTCGAGCCGAAGGAGGAGAACCCGATGATCGGGTTCCGGGGGGCCTCACGATACTACGACCCCCGCTACCGGGAGGCGTTCGCGCTGGAGTGCCGGGCGCTGAGGAAGGCCCGGGAGGAGATGGGGATCACGAACGTGAAGGTGATGGTCCCCTTCTGCCGGACGGTGGAGGAGGGCCGGAAGGTGATCGCCGAGATGGCGTCGCACGGCCTGCGGCGGGGCGAAGCGGGGCTCGAGGTCTACGTGATGTGCGAGATCCCCAGCAACGTGATCCTGGCGGACGAGTTCGCGGAGATCTTCGACGGCTTCTCGATCGGCTCGAACGACCTGACGCAGCTGACGCTGGGGGTGGACCGCGACTCGGAGCTGCTGGCGCACCTCTTCGACGAGCGGAACGGCGCGGTGACGCGGCTGATCTCCCAGGTGATCCGGGCGGCGCGCGCGAAGGGCCGGAAGATCGGCATCTGCGGCCAGGCCCCGAGCGACTACCCGGAGTTCGCGCGGTTCCTGGTGAAGGAGGGCATCGACTCGATCTCCCTGAACCCCGACTCCCTGCTCAAGACCACCCTGACGATCCTCGAAGCCGAGAAGGGCTGATCCGAAAAAAACAGCCTGTCCACTTTGTCGTGTTCCGGGACACGACAAAGTGGACAGGCTGATTTTTTGATGGTACCCCCGGACCGAATCGAACGGTCAACCGCCGGTTTAGAAAACCGGTGCTCTATCCAGTTGAGCTACGGGGGCGCATCCGTCTATGTACCCCAAAGTCCCTGCGGGGTAAAGGCCCCCCTTGATGGGCAAGGCCCCCATCTGGTACACCTTCCCCGTGCCCACCCTTGCCCGGCGCAGCAGCGGCGTCCTTCTGCACCCCACCTCGCTGCCCGGACCCGCCGGCGCGGGCGACCTTG
Organism: uncultured Planctomycetales bacterium; assembly: GCA_964619955.1. Taxonomy (GTDB): domain Bacteria; phylum Planctomycetota; class MHYJ01; order MHYJ01; family JACPRB01; genus JACQFK01. The sequence continues at coordinate 11,817 of CAZUJF010000032.1, read as the reverse complement.
GCCCGGCCGCCCATGCCTTCGTCGACGCCCTCGCCGACGCCGGGCAGTCCTGGTGGCAGATGCTCCCCGTCGGCCCCACCGGCTACGGCAACTCCCCCTACTCCGCCCTTTCCTCCTTCGCCGGCAACCCGCTCCTCGTCAGCCTCGAAGCGCTCGGGGAACCCCGCCTCCAGGCCCCCGAAGGCTGGCCCGAGGACCGGGTCCCGTTCAGCGCGTACGCCGCCTTGAAGATCGAGCGCCTCCGCGGCGCCTTCGACCGCTTCCGCCGCAAACCCTCCAACGAGATGGAGGCCTTCCGGAACGAGACCCCGTGGCTCGCCGACTGGACCCTCTACCGCGCCCTCAAGGATGCCCAGGGCGGCGTCCCCTGGAATGAGTGGGAGCCCGGCGTGCGCGACCGCGTCCCGGCCGCCCTCGAGGCCGCCCGCCGAAACCTCGGCGCGGAAATCCGCTTCCACGAATGGGTCCAGTTCGCCTTCGAGTCCCAATGGCGCGCCCTCCGCGAGCGCTGCCGGGGCAAGGGCGTCGGCCTCATCGGCGACCTGCCCTTCTACGTCCCCCACGACAGCGCCGAGGTCTGGGCTCACCCGCACCTTTTCACGCTCGGCCGCCGCGGACAGCCTAAACGCGTTGTCGGCGTGCCGCCCGACGACTTCGCCAAGGACGGCCAGATGTGGGGCTTCCCGCTCTACGACTGGGACCGCATGCGCGAGGAGGGCTTCGAGTGGTGGCTCTCCCGCCTCCGCGCCATCCTCAAACGCTTCGACGCCGTCCGCATCGACCACTTCATCGGCTTCCACCGCGCCTGGGCCATCCCCGCGCGCCTCAAGAACGCCCTCAAGGGCCGCTGGGTGCCCGGGGCCGGCGCCGAAGTCCTCGAGAAGCTCCGCGCCGAGATCGGCCCCCTCGGGGAGCGCCTCATCGCCGAGGACCTCGGCACCCTGACCCCTGAAGTCGAGCAGCTTCGCGACGGCTACGGGCTGCCCGGCATCCGCGTCCTGCAATTCGGCTTCGGCTGGGACCCCGCCCAGACCCATCTGCCCCACAAGTACCCCAAGGCCTCGCTCGCGGCCACGGGCACGCACGACAACAACACCTCGATCGGCTGGTACCAGTCCGTGGATCATCCGGGCACGAAGGACTGGATCCATCGCTACCTGCAGACGGACGGTACGGACCTCGCGTGGGTCATGATCGCCGCGGTGCTGCGCTCGGCCGCCGACACGGCCGTCACCCCCGTGCAGGACCTGCTTTCGATGGGTCCCGAAGGCCGCATGAACCTGCCCGGGGTGGCCACGGGCAACTGGGGCTGGAGGCTGAAGCCGGGGGCGCTGACGCGCGAGACCTGGGACCGCCTCAAGGCCCTGACTTCCGAGACGGGCCGCCTGCGGACGTGATACACTTCCCCGCATGAGCGTACAGCTGATCGGCGGATCCCTGACCGACGCCCCCTTCAACCGGACCTTCTTCAACATCACGCTGGGCGAACTGCTCGACCAGGCCGGCAGGGACAAGACCCACCGCCTGACCCTCTACCTGAGCGACGCCACCCAGCTCGAAGTCTGCTCGATCGACAAGCTGAGCGACGACTACCTCTCGCTGCGGGCCTATCAGGGGGCGGACGACAGCTGCGAACTGTCCCTCCACCTGATCCCCTACGTCCTCATCTACCGGATCGAGATCGCGCCGAAGGACGCCGAGAACGGCGGGCGCGTCGGCTTCCACCGCAGCCTCGCCCGGAAGAGCCACACCGCCCGCCGCACCCGCTGAACGCTACTTGGCGGCGAGCGCCTTGGACGTCACGCGCCCCCTCACCCGGGCCACCACGTCCCACTGGCCGCGTTTGGCGTCATGGACGGTCACCAGGCTGCGCACGGCGACGCTCCCGGTCTTCGCGCGGATCGCCTCGAGCAGGTCCTGGTCGTCGGGCACGCTCATGATCAGCCGGGCCCCCTTCTCTCCGATGCCCAGCATGGCGCAGAGGGCGCGGAAGAGATCGGATTCCGTGAGGATGCCGACCACCCGGCCCTCATCCATCACGGGCAGGCCGGAAACCTTCTCCGTGATCATCTTCTGGGCGGCGGTTTCGAGCGTGTCGTCGCGGTCCACCGTCAGGGGATTCGAGGTCATGACCTGGGACACCATGCGGGGATCCCCCTTCTTCAGGGAGACCAGGTCACTGAGCGTGACGATGCCGACGAGGGCGCCATCCTCCACGACGGGAAGGCGGCGCACGCCGCGCTTCTGCATGAACTCCTTCGCCGCGTGGGCGAAGCGGGCCGGCGTGGTCACCAGCGCGGGCCCGGACATCCAGTTTCTCACGAACACGGGAGCCTCCTCTCAAACCTTGACGGGGACCTTCGCCGCGACGCTGCGGCGGATCCAGACCGGACAGGGTGCATGCCGCAGGATTTCCTCGGCGATCGAGCCCAGCAGGAGACGCGGAAGTCCCGTGCGCCCGTGCGTCGTCATGCAGACGAGCGCGGCTCCGCCCTGTTCGAGGTGCCGGAGGATCTCGGAAGCCGCGCGTCCTTCCAGGGCCACCGGCTCGGCCTTGACGCCCACCGCCTCGACCCGTTCGGCCATGCGGCGCAGATAGGGCCGGGGGTCCTCGGAGGGCATGAGCATCGGGAACTCGCCCACCCCGGCGGCGCTGACCACGGGCAGGGCCACCTGGACCAGTTCCAAGGCGGCGCCGGAGATCTTCGCCAGTTCCACCGCATCCCGAAGCACGGCCTCGGCTTGCGAAGAACCGTCCAGGGCCACCACGATCCGTTTCCAGGCATGGGCGGGGGTCTCCGGCCGGATGACCAGAACCGGGATCTCGGCGTGACGGAGGATCTCTTCAGCGACGCTGCCGAGCATCATCCGGCGCATCCCGCTGTGGCCGTGGCTGGTCAGGGCGATGAGATCGGCTCCCTTTTCGCGGGCCCAGGAGAGGATCTGATCCGCAGGTTTCCCTTCGCGAAGCTCCATCCACGCGCGGATGCCCAGGGTTCGGAGCGCCTGGCAGAGGTGGTCGATCCGGGGGGGCGGACCTTGGAGGCCCTGGCCTTCTCCGGCCACATAGAGCACCGCCACCTCCGACTGCTCCTGCCGGGCGAAGGGGGTCAGCATGCCCAAGACGGCCTCGGCCGCGATCGACCCGTCGGTGGGAACCAGAATTCTCCTGAGGGGGGTGTTCATACTTCTCTTCCTCCTTATTTTCAGGAGCAAGCTGTGGGCCATGCCCAAGGGCCCGGGAGATGACGGATAGATGCGGATTTTTCCGCGCCGCCAAGGGGCTTTCCCTGGGGAAGCGTCCCTGGCAACCGGCTTGCAATAGCCACCTCGTCCATTGAAAGGAGAACCGGATGCTTACGAAGATCCTCGCAGCCCTGGACGGAAGCTCGACTTCCGAATCCATTCTGTCCTATGTAGAACTGATCCTGGCCGCCAAGGACGCCAACGTGACGCTCGCGATGGTGACCCCGGAGGGGACCCCCCGCGAGGAGAAAGCCGCCCGCGCCTATCTCTCGGACGTGGCGCACAAGCTCCGGAACAAGGGCGCGGTGGTGGACACCGCGATCCTGGCCGGAAAACCCTCCGAAGCCCTGCTGCAGCACGCCCGACGGGCCGGCAGCTCCCTGATCATGATGTGCACCCGGGGCAAGACGGGGCTCAAGCGGCTGATCTTCGGCAGCACGGCGGAGGAAATCCTGGAGCGCTCGACGATCCCGGTGTTCATCGCCCACCCCCGGGAGAAGGGCGCCGGGGCCCCGCACCTGCACCGCATCGTGATCCCGCTGGACGGATCCCACCGCTCCGGCACGATCCTGCCCGCGCTGGCGCCGTTTGCGAAAGCGCTGGGTGCCCGGCTGCAGTTCCTGACGGTGGTGTCTCCGACCGAAAAGGAAACGCTGCCCGTGGAACTGGTCGCCAAGAACCTCTTCAATGAGCAGAAGGCCATGGAGGACCAGGGCATCCGCACCGACATGACCGTGCGCTACGGTGATCCCGCGGAGGAGGTGATCCAACTGGCCGGCCAGGAGGAACACACCCTGGTCGCCCTCTCGACTCATGGACGGACGGGGCTGAACCGCGTGCTGTTCGGATCGGTGGCGGAGAAGATCCTCAGAAAGAGCGCCTTCCCCATGTTGATCCAGCGCACGGCGGCCGTGCCCAAGACCCACGGGGACACGCCGGCCGCGCACAAGGCCCGCGCGCGGTCGCTCAAGATGGCGGCCTCAACGCCCCGCGCGTCCAAGGGCGTGCTGGGCGGCTGCTAAAGCTCCGCGATCAGGGCCCCGGGGTCGACCTCGTCGGGCATCCGCAGGTCGCCCCGGGGCGAGAGGCTCACGCTCCCGACCTTGGGCCCCGGGGGCAGACAGGTCCGCTTGAACTGCTGCCGGTAGAAGCGCTCCAGGAAGAGCTTCAGCCGGCGGCGGATCTCGTCCTCCGTGAATTCCCCGGCGAACGCCCGCGCGGCGAGGGCCAGGATCTTCCGGGGGCGCGCCCCCCAGCGGAGATGCTGGTAGAGGAAGAAGTCGTGCAGGACGTAGGGGCCGAGCACGGCCTCGGTGGACTGCGTGATCTCACCGTCGGCCCCGGGGGGCAGCAGTTCGGGGGAGATGGGCGTGGCGAGGATGCCCTCCAGCACCTGCCGGGTTTCGGCGTCGGCCACGTGGCCGGCATACCACGACACCAGGTGTTTCACGAGGGTCTTCGGGACGGACACGTTCACCGCGTAGTTCGCCATGTGGTCGCCGTTGTAGGTGCACCATCCGAGGGCGAGTTCCGACATGTCCCCCGTCCCGACGACGATCCCCTTGTGTTTGTTCGCCAGGTCGAAGAGCAGCTGGGTGCGTTCGCGGGCCTGGGAGTTCTCGAAGACCACGTCGTGCCGGGCCGGGTCGTGGCCGAGGTCCTTGAAGTGCTGCTGGACCGCGGGGCCGATGGGGATCTCGCGGAAAGTGAGCCCGAGGCGCTGCGCCAGCGCCGAGGCGGCGGAGCGGGTGCGCTCGGTGGTCCCGGGGCCGGGCATGCTGACCGCGAGGATCATGGCGGGCGGACGCTCCAGGCGCTTGGCCGCCTCGACCGCGACCAGGGCGGCGAGGGTGGAGTCCAGACCGCCGGAGATGCCCAATACGGCGCCTTCTGATCCGCTGGCCAGCAGGCGGCGGGCGAGGCCGGTGGACTGGATCGCGAGGATCTCCTGCGCGCGCTCCGAGACGCGGACGGGGTCGGCGGGGACGAAGGGGGTGCGGCTGTACTCGCGGCCGATCTCGGGGAGGGCGGGGCCGGGGCCCAGGTCCGTCCGGCGGTACCCCTGCGGCGGAGGCGAGGCCGCGAACGTGCTGTTGCGGGCGCGCTCATGGTCCAGGCGGTCGAAGTCGAGGTCCTCGAGAATCATGGACCCTTCGAGCTCGAAGCGTTCGTTCTCCAGCAGGAGGGCGCCGTTCTCCGCGATCAGCGCGTGGCCGCCGTAGACGACGTCCTTGGTGGATTCCATGGGTCCGGAGGAGACATAGGCGTAGGCGGCGTTGAGGCGGCCGGACTGCTGGCGGACGAGATCGCGGCGATAGTCGGCCTTGGTGACCCAGTCGTTGCTGGCGGAGGGGTTGAGGATCAGCGTGGCGCCGGCGAGCGCGTGGGCGCCGCTTTCGGGGATGGGGGCCCAGAGGTCTTCGCAGAGTTCGATCGCGAAGGTGGCGGGCCCGCGCCGGAACAGCTGCCGGGGACAGAGGCGGAAGCCGCCCAGGTCGAGATCCACGCCCGCGCCGGAGGCGAACCAGCGGCGTTCGTAGAATTCGCCGTAGGTGGGAAGATGGACCTTGGGAACGGCGCCCTGGATCTGTCCCGCGGAGAGCACGACGGCGCAGTTATAGAGGCGGCTGTCGGGGGCCTGGAGCGGGGCGCCCACCACGAGGACCAGATTCAGGTCCGCGGTCTCCCGGGCGATGTGGGCGAGGCCTTCGCGAGCGCCGTCCAGCAGGGCCCGGGACTGAAAGAGATCCTCGCAGGAATACCCGGTGACGGCGAGTTCGGGAAAGAGGGCGAGGGAGGCGCCGCGGGAGGCGGCCGAGCGGGCCCAGTCGACGATGTCGGCGGCATTGGCGGCCGGATCGGCGAGGTGAACGGGGGGTACGACGGCCGCCACGCGCAGATATCCGAAATCCCCGAAATCCATGCGGCCGATCATCCCACCCCACCCCCTCCCCATTCAAGCCCGGACTCAACAAAACAGCCCGTCTGCTTTGTTGCCCGCACAAGGCAACAAAGCAGACGGGCTGTTTTGTTGAGTCTTACGACGGGTGCTGAACGAGGAGCGGGAGGTCGGCTTGTTTGAGCAGGGACTCGGCCACGCTGCCGAAAAAGAGGCGGCCGTTCCGGGTGCGGGCGGAGGGGGTGAGCGCCAGGACGTCCGCCCCGGCCTTTCGCGCCGCCGCCAGCAGCGCCGGCGCCGGCGGACCCTTCACCAGACCCAGTTCCACGGGGATCCTTAGCGCCGTCAGGCGGCGCGCCGCATCCTGCACCGAGGCCGGCAGCTTCGCGCCCGCATGCAGCAAAACGACCGAGGCCTGCAGCGTCGAGGCCAGTTCACCCGCCGGACCCAGGATGTCCATGGCCTCGCTGCTCCCGTCCAGCGCGACGGCGAGCTTCCGGATCACGAAACGTCCCCGGACGGGGCCCCGGAACACCAGCACGGGGAGCGACGTCCCCCTGAGCACCCGCTCCGCCACGCTCCCGAAGGCCCACTCGCGGATGCCGCTGCGGCCGTGCGACGAGAGCGCGATCAGATCCACCCCGCTCCGCCTGGCCTCCGCGATGATGACTTTCGAGGCCTCGCCGTTCACGACCCGTTCCTGGATCCCCGGGCCCTGCTCCGCCAGCCGTTCCGCCAGCCGCGCCAGATAGGCCGCCGCGTGACGCCGCTCGCGCTGCACGAACTCCCGCGCGCTCAGCGCAAACTGCTCCGCCGGCGTCACCGCATGCAGCAGGGTCAGCGTCCCGCCCGTCTTCGCGAGCAGCGACACCACCGGACCCAGCACCGCCTCGGCGAGTTTCGATCCATCCAGGGGCACCAGAACTCTCTTCAGCATGTAAACTCAGGTTGCAAGAGACAGGCCACGGGCCTGCGCCATGGGAAAAGCCCCCGCCCCGGGGAATCCTGCGCAACGCCCGGAAAAAAGCCGCCTGCCTCCCCCGGAGACCCGGCTGGCACAGCCTTTGCTCTCCCCTACACGGATACTTTTGAGGAGGAATCGTGCAGAATCCCATCGAACTCATTCTCAGGGACATCGCCCTCACCGGTCCGGCCCAGGAGGAGATCCGCGAAAAAGCGGCCCACTTGGAGCACTACTACGACGGCATCATCCGCTGCCGGGTCACGGTCGAGGGCCCCACCCGTCACCACAAGAAGGGCCACTACGCGGTGAAGGTCGACCTCACCGTGCCCGGCACCGAGCTGGTCGTGACCAAGGAGGACAAACTCGACGTCCAGACCGCCCTTCGCGACGCCTTTGAAGCGATCACGCGACGGCTCGAGGACCATGTCCAGCGCCGCCGGGGGTTCACCAAAACACACGAGGCCTGAACCAGGCCGGCCCAAGCTCCCGCCCCTGGCACCCTACGGGGTGCACGGGGCGGTTTTTTTGCTGAGGAGCTTGCGCACGAGCACCGGGCAGCCGGCGCGCCGGATCAGTTCGGCCGTCACGTTCCGCTCGGCCAAAGGCCCCCCCTCCGTCGCCAGGCAGATCAATCCGACGTCCAGACATTCGACGGCCTTGAGGATCTCCTCCGCCGGCAGCCCCTCGCGAAGCTCGGTGAGGGTCAGGACCCCCTCCTTCGCCAGCCGTTCGCTCACCCCCTCCAGGTAGGGATTCGAATCCGCGCACGGAGTGCAATACCGCATCCCGCGGTAGCCCTCCTCGTGGACGAGCGCCAGGCGCACCCGCAGCAGATGGATCGTCGCCCCCAGCACCCGGGCCAGCGGCACCGCATCGGACAAGGCCAGTTCGGCCTCCGGCGTCCCGTCCAGCGGCACCAGGAGCCGCTTCCAGTCCCGGAGCCGGATGTCCGGACGGCAGAGCAGGACCGGCACCGGAGAGGCCGCGACCACCTCCTCCGCGACGCTGCCGAGCAGGAGCCGGGCCCGTCCCCGCCGGCCATGGGTCCCCATGGCGATCAGGTCATGCCCTCCCTGCCGGACGGCTTCGAGGATGCGCTCCACGGGGCGTCCCCAGACGGTCTGCCCCCGGGCGGACACCCCCTGCTCCGCCAGACGGGCGCGGCAATCCTCCAGATGGGCCTGGGCGCCGCCCACGTCCTCCGCACGGGGCACGACCTGAAGGAGCGTGACGTCCGCGGGCCGCGCCCGAAGCAGCGGGAGCAGCATCGGCAGCACCGACTCGGACTCCGGGGAGGCGTCCACCGGCACCAGCAGGCTCAGTTTCTTTTCCGTCATGACCCTCTTCCTCACATCCACTTGTTGCGCACGGGAAGCGCGGGCTGCGCGCTCCATTCGGCATAAGAGCCGTCGTACAGGTAGACCCTCTCGTAGCCCAGGTGCCGGGCCACGACGTAGAGCCAGGAGGCCTGCACGCCGGTCCGGCAGTACACCACGACCGGCTTCCCCGGCTCGGCGCCCGCCGCCTCGAAGAGTTTCCGCAGCGTCCCGTCGCTCTTCAGGGTGGGGTTCGCCTCACCGAGCAGTTCCCGCCAGGGCAGGCTCGCGGCGCCGGGGATATGCCCCGGCCGCTGGATGTCCTTCCCCGGCCGCTCGCCCCAGAACTCCTCCAGGGGCCGGGCGTCCAGGATCCCGATGCGGCCCTCGGATTCCGCGCTGAGCCAGGCGCAATCCCGGACGGCCGCCGTCCCGATCAGGATTTCCGGGCGCAGCCGCGCGGGGGTGTACGTCGACTCGACCTCCGCCGGCAACCGGGAGACCGGCCGGCCCTCGCGCCACCAGCGTTTCCACTGGCCGTCCAGCATGACGGCGTTGCCCGCCAGGCCCAGGTAGTCGAGCGCCACGTACGCCCGCGCCGCCTCGAGACCCCATCCCGTGTCGTAGAGCACGATCGTGTGTTCCGGGCCGATGCCGAGACGGCGGATGAGCGAGAGCAGGTCCTCCACGGGAGGCATCTCGTTGGCGAGGCCCTGGCGGGCCGTCACGATCTCGTGCCAGGATACGAGCCGGGCGCCGGGGACATGGCCGTCCAGGTATTCAAGCCGTCCCCGCGCATCGGCGGCGTCCAGGCCGAAATCGACATGGAGGACGATCACTTGTCCGTCCTCCAGATGCTCCTGGAGCCATTCGGGATCCACCATCACGCCGCTGCGGCCGGACGCCGGTTTCCCGCCGTTCAGAATCAGGGCCGCCAGCAGGGCGGCAAGCAAGCTCCTCATAGGACCCCCTTCACTTCATGACGCCTCGGTCAGATCCGCCTGGCGGGCGGTCTTGTACACCAGCACCGGAACGGTCGCGTTCCGGATGAGCTTCTCGGTCACGCTGCCGAAAATCAGGCGCTTGAACCCTCCGAACCCATGGGTGGTCGTCAGGATGAGATCGTTCTGGTCGGCGAAGCGCAGGAGCCGCTCCGCGGGGTCCCCCCGCTGAAGCTTGAACGTCGACTTCACGCCCGCCTGGGTCATGCCCTCGATCAGCTGGTCCACCCGCCGGCGCAGAGCGTCGTAGCGCGATTGATGGGAGACCTTGAGGCCCGCGACCCCCATGGGGTACACGTGCAGGAACACCACCCGGCATTTGAAGAAGCGGGCCAGCTTGCGCGCCCAGGGGACCACGCTCTCGGCCAGTTTCGAGCCGTCCAGGGGGATCAGGATCCGGCGCACCCGGCCCTGCTTGGGCAGCGAGGTCTGGGCGCAGACCGGCAGCACCGGCACGGGGCTCAGGCGCAGCACGCGGTCCGTGACCCCCCCGAGGACCCAGTGCCGCACCGGAGAGCCTCCACGCGTGCACATGAGGATCATCTCGCAGCCCTCGTCCGCCGCACAGCGGACGATGCTCTCCGCCGGAGGTCCCTGGCGAACGACGACCTTCACGGGTATGCCCGCGTAATTGAGCTCCTTCTCGAGGCGTTGGAGGTAGTTCCGCGCATCCTCGATCTGGCTGGGGATGAACTCCTTGTCGAGCGTGGCGGTGTCCACGGCCCTGAAGAGGACCACCTGGGCCCGCTCCGGGCCCGCGTACCGCTTCACCCAAGGAAGGGCGCGCTCGGCGTTTTCCGAACCGTCCAAGGCCAGCAGGATCTTCTTCAACATGCCCACCTCCCAATCATGCTGAAGGAGAGAGCAACCCGCGTACCACGCCGCATCCGCCGGGAGAACGCCGGCCGCTCCGGAAAATCCCGCAGCTCCACCCCCGGGACGTCGGAACTTCAGCATTCGTGCCGCCCCTCCGGCCCCTCCGACCCATGGCACAGTCATTGCTCGTGCTCTAGGGTCGGCCAAGGAGGCGGGTATGAAGACGGTGCTGGTGGTGGACGACGAACCGCTCATCCGCTGGTCCCTGGCCGAGGGGTTGAAGCGCGATTTCGACGTCCGGGCGGCGGGAAGCGCCGAGGAAGCCCTCCGGCTGATGGAATCCGTCCGGGTGGACGCCGTGATCACCGACCTGCGGATGCCCGGCGTGAGCGGCGTGGAGCTGGCGGCGGAAGTCCTGAAGCGGAGCCCCATGACCTGCGTCATCGCCCTGACGGCCTACGCCTTCGATCCGATCGTGAAGCACCTGAAGTCGCTGGGGGTGCGCGAAGTGCTGAGCAAACCCTTCGAAATCGCCCAGATCCGCAAGCTGCTTCAGACCGAAGCCGGCGCCATCCCCGCCTGAAGAAAAAGCCGGACCAGACTGTCCGCTCTGGCTTCAATAAGCCAGAGCGGACAGTCTGGTCTGGCTTTTCGTCCGGCTTTTCGTCCGGATTCAGGCCAGGCGGCGGAGGATGTCGCGTGTCGTGATGATGCCCAGGAGCTCGCCGGACTTCTCGTCCAGCACGAAGACGCGGTGGATCGGGAGCGAGTTCAGGCTCCGGATCACCTCGTCCATCGTGGCTTCCGGAAAGACCGTGACCATGCCCGGACTCATCACCTCGGCCACGGGGGTCTTCTCGAACCCCTGCCAGTCGAAGCCGGCCTCCGGCGCCTCGCGGTTTTCGAGCGTGCGCTCGACCCTCCCCTTGCGGCGGACCAGCCGATCCTGGATGTGGCGGGCGATGTCGTGCATCGTGAAGACCCCCACCCAGCGCCCATGCTCGTCGATCACCGGGGCGCCGCTGATCTTCCAGCGGACCATGAAGTCCGCCGCATCCTTGACGGTGGAGGCGGTCGTCAGCCGCCGCAACGGCCGGCTCATGAGGTCCCGGGCCAGCATCGACTTCCGCCGGGACGATGTCGTCGGGGGCGTCTTCGGGCTCTTCATGACGGTACGTGGAGCAAATTCCGGGCCGCGGGAGCCGGAGCCCCCGCGGCCCGAAACCTGGGATTACTTCTTGCAGCCCGGACAGGCCGCAGGATTGGTCTTGCAGTCGATTTCCTTGCCTTCGACTTTGCAATAAATCTTCGGAGGAGATGCCTTCATGTCCGACACCTTGTATTTGCAGCTTTCACAAGGCATGGATCCCGAGTCCGTCGTCGCACACGCCGCCATCAACCCCATCAGTGCCAGTCCCATCAGTCTGCGCATGGCTTTCCTCTCAAAAATACCTTGAACACTATACCAGAGAGCAAGCTCCATGCCACCCTTCCCCCCGTCCTGGACCGTAGGAAACACCCTGCAGGTTCCAGATATTCTTGCCCTGCTTTTCCGGAAATTATTGCCCTATCCGG
>CAZUJF010000031.1:38553-65151 GCA_964619955.1 uncultured Planctomycetales bacterium | reverse complement strand
TCCATCCCACTCACTTCAGCAACATCAGCCCGGCATTGTTTCTACCAAAGCCTGGCCGCGCGGGGGCCGCCCGGGGCGGCGAGGTCGGCAGGTTCATCGAGGCGAGGATTTTCCGGATCACCTCCGGCTCCTCGATCGTGGCGATCACCTTCATGCGGCCGCTGCAATTCGGACACTGCAGCACGTCCACTTCGAAGGTCCGCTTCAGCAGCGCCGCCCAGTCCGTCCGCTGCCGGGAACGCCGGGGGGCGTGCACCGTCTCTGCCAGGGTCCCCCCCGTGAACAGCGGAGCTCTCTGGGTAAGCTCCGGCTGGGGGCCGGCAGCGGAGACGGGAGGCGTGGACGGGGACTCCGGAATGGAGAGCTTGGGTTTCGGCCGCTCAGGCTTGGGAAGCGGCGAGGGCTCGTGCTCGCAAGGTTCCGCTGGCGCAATCAGCTTGGGCACCACCCGGTTTCGGAGCCTGTTCCGGGGCCCGAGCAGCCCGTGGTAGACCACCAGGTGCGCCCTCGGGGGCGGGACAAGAGCCGCCAGCTTCTCCATGAACTCCAGGGGCTTCAGGGTCACGCTCGTCGCGCCGTCGAAGCGGGGTTTCCGGAAGGAGTAGCGGATCCGGCCGTCCGGCAGCCGCTCCAGGCGCTCCTGTGAGAAAGCGGGTCGCAGCACGTAGCGGCAGAGGTTCTCCAGCCCCTCCCGATTGCCTTCCGCAATCCTGACCCCCGCGTGCAGGTTGAAGTCCCCGCAGGAGGCCGTCCAGGGCAAGGAGATACGGGCCGGATAGGGCCCCTTGCGGCGCCCGTCCATCTCGAGGGGGTGCGGCTGGCCCCCCATCAGCGCCCAGTCCGCCACCGCTGCTCCCTGTAGCGTCTGCAGGAGTTCCTGCTCGCCACCCGACTCCTCCTCCTGCTCCTCCTCTTTGGGGTACAGCACGATGCCCTTGCGGCGGAGCATGTCCTGGATCCGCTCCGACGTGCGGCGCACCACGTTGAACAGCTCCTCCTCCGTGGGCTCCGGCAGGGGGACGAACTCCAACACCCCGGTCTTGGGGTTCGCGACGTAGACGCCGTCGAGAAACAAGGAGTGGAAGTGGATATTCAGGTTCAGGGCGGATCCCCAACGCTGGATCGAGGTCACGCCTCCGGGAAGCGCCAGGCCTCGGGGGCGCACTCCCGACGCCTTTCGGATGTGCCGGAAGACCTCGGAGACGAAGATCCTCAGCCCCGCGCCCAGCAGCTTCGCGTCGCGGGCGAAGAGGAAGCGCAGCTTCCTCGGCAAAGACAGGACCCATTGCCTCACGGGCACTTGGGGAAAGACCTTGTCCACCAGATGCGCGGCAATATCCGACATCCTCCGAGCCGAACATGAGGGGCACAGGCTTCGCTCCTTGCAGCTGAACGCGACGACGTTGTTGTAGCCGCAGTCTGGACAGCGGACCCGGACGAACCCGTTCGCCAGGATCCCGCATCCCAAGAAGCGTCGGAAGGTCTGGCGCACATAGCGCGGCAACCCGCCGCCCCGCTCCCCGGTCAGCTGTAGGAACGTCTCGAGGTTCTCCTGCACGATCTGGTAGAGCAGAGTCTTCTCGGGCTCGTGCCGCACGTAGCGCGCCGCGACCATGAACCGGTCCAGAGCAAGCGGCGTGCCAGGGGGCTCTGCTGGGGAAGTGTCGGGAGGGCTGCTCTGCGACGTTACGCCACGTAACACCGTGTTACGCGGGGTAACGCGGAGGAGCGTCAAGGTCCTTGGGTCTGATCCAGGAGGCTCCGCAGCGCCTGGTGGGACGCGGTCGCCCCCTGGTGAGCATCGACTGCGATCGTGAGCTTGGCCGCGAAGCCGGCGTCCGTCGAGACCAGGAGCAGCCGGATGCGCGCGGCGGCCCCCGAGAGCTCCTCGGGCGCCAGCGGCGGCGACGTGCGGTCCCGCAGCTCTTCGAGCTCGACGAGCAGCTTCGTGAGCGGCTGCAGCCACTGGAAGGCGGGGTCCTGCGAGACCAGCGCGAAGAGCTGGTAGGGGTTCTGCACCGGACCGTGGTCGCGCTCGTACTCGCGCTTCGTCCAGTCGATCAGCGCGCGATGCAGCGCGAGCAGCGTGTCGATCAGCCGCGGCAGCAGCATCAGCGCCCCGTGTGCCCGAAGCCCCCCGCGCCCCGGGAGGTGTCCGTCAAGGCCGTCACCGGCTTCCAGACCACCCGCGGGACCGGTGCGATCAGCAGCTGCGCGATCCGCATCCCCCGCGTGATCGCGAGCGGCTCTTTCCCGAGATTCACGAGCAGCACCTTCACCTCGCCGCGGTAGTCCGCGTCGATCGTCCCGGGCGCGTTCGCCACCGTCACGCCGTGTTTCGCCGCCAGACCCGACCGCGGCCGCACCTGCGCCTCGTAGCCGGGCGGCACCGCCAGCGCGAAGCCGCAGGGTACCGCCAGGATCTGCCCCGGCGCGAGCGTCAGCGGCTCGGCGACCGCCGCATGCAGGTCCATGCCCGCCGCGTCCGCCGACTGGTAGGCCGGGAGCGGGACGTCGTCCGAGCCCGGCAGTCGCTTGATCTCCACTTCCAGCTGCGCCATGGAACCCTCAATCGTAGGAGCGCTGCACCACCATCCGCTTGTGAAAACGCCGCTCGATCACCATCGCCGTCGCGCCGATCTCCAGCGCCACCTTCTCGATCGCCTGCCGGACCGGCAGCGGCCGCACGCTCAGGATCTCGTACTCCCCGCTGTACCACGCCCGTTCGTCGTCGTCCAGCCTCCGGACGTAAAACTGCGCCTCCGGCAGCGCCGCCACCGCCCGCTCCAGCCACGCGTACTGCGGGACGCGGCCTTCGAAGCCCCTCGGGAGCGCGTCCGCCGCGATCAGGCCGCCGAAGAAACGTCCGTCCGTCGCCAGATCCGCCGCCCAGGGCAGATCGGGATGCCCCAGCTCGAGGAGCGTGTCGTGGCGCCGGATCAACGCAGGATCAAAGGAGTGATCGAGGACCGAAAGATCCTCGACGTCGCTGATGAAATGGTACTTCGACCCGGGCGCGAGCTCCCAGAGCACGCGCAGCAGGACCGGGTTCAGCAGCGGCCCGTCGGACCAGTAGCTGATGCACGTGCGATGGACGACTTCGGGCAGCTTCGCGCGCAGGTCGTGCCTCCAGTGCACCTGCGGACACTTGGCCTCGAAGCCCTCGCGCCACGTAAAAATGCCGCCCTTGAAGACGTGCGTGCGCGGCAGCTTCGCCAGCGCGATCACGCGCCGCAGGTCCTCGACGAGGTCCTCGCGATCCGTCACCGACGCCGCATAACACTCCGTGACCTGCTTGCCCGCCGTCTGCCAGCAGTCCAGCAGCGCCGCGAAGGCCTCGCAGCCCTCCGGGACCGGACGGCCGCGGCGGATCTCGAACTCATCGACCGTGTCGGAATACGCGGAGATCCGGACCGTGAACGCGGCGGAGACGAGCGGATTCGTGGAGGCCTGCACCCGCACGACCCGGTCCTCCCAGCGGAAGAGGCCGGGCTCGAGCCGTTCGGCGCCGGCCGCCGTGAGCGCCTGGCTCACGCGCTCGAGCCAGGAGGCCGCGCGGCGCTCCTTGGCGCGCACGCGCAGCACGATCAGCGCCGCCAGGACCGCGGGCAGCCCGATAACGATGCCCAGGACGAGGAGCTCTACGGGCATGAGCAGGGAATGGTCCCGCAGCGCGGACAGCCCTTGCCGTATTTCGCGAGCGCGGCCTGCTCGAGGTCCACGCCGGAGAGGGAGCAGAGCGTGGCGAGCCAGGCCAGCACGTCGGCGGCCTCCTCCAGGATCTCTTTCTCGCTTCGTTTGCGCAGGGCCTCCGCGAGCTCGCCGACCTCTTCGGCGAACCAGAGGAAGTTCTTGTCGAGGCCGCGCTCGGCGTCGCGCGCGTGGTAGGTGCGGCGGATGAGGTCCTGGAACTCAGCGATCTTCATGGCGTCTCCGGAAGAGGAGGCGCGCCTCGTCCAGCCGGAGGAGCCACACCGCGAGGCCGTAGGCGGCGAGGCCGGCCGCGACGGGGACGAGCGCCCGCGCCGATTTCGCGGCGATCGTAGCGCCCCCCCAGGGGGCCGTCAATTGCCAGGTCCCCCAGGCCGCGGCGCCCATCAGCGCGCTGGCCACGAGGACCTTCAGCACCATGCCAAGCAGCGGTTTGAGGTCGAGGGCGCCATGCCGGCGGCGGAGCAGGGCGTTGAGGAGCAGGAACGAGACGAAGCCCGTCACGGAGTTCGCGAGGGCGACGCCGCGCTCCCGGAGCGTGCCCACCAGCGAAATTGTCAGTCCCAAGTTGAGCACGACCATCGCGGCGCTGACGCGCACGGGCGTCAGCGTGTCCTTGCGCGCATAGAACGCGCGCACCTGGATCTGGTTGGCGCAGTAACACCAGAGCCCCGCCGCATAAAAGACCACGACGCCGGAGGTCCGCACGGCGTCCTCGGCGCTGAACTGGCCGTGCCGGAAGAGCAGGTCGACGATCGGCTCCGCGAGCACGAGCAGGCCCACCGTGGCGGGCAGTGCGAGGAAGAGCACGAGCCGCAGCGCGCGGCGGAAGACGTCGGCGAAGTCCTCCTTCGGCGACGCGAAGAGCGGGAACACGACCGTGGCGATCGCCGTGCCGACGAGGGCGAGCGGAAGCTGGACGAGCTGGTTCCCGTAGTAGATCGCCGAGACCGCCCCGTGGCCGGGGATGGCGTACTGCGCGATCAGGCTGCCCACGAGCTCGTTGATCTGCACGGGGGCGAGGCCGATCACCACAGGCAGGAATTTAGAAAGGACGTCCTTGAAGCCGGGGTCCGCGAAGTCGAGCCGGGGGGCCGGCGCGAGCTTGCGGGCGAGGAGCGGCGGGATCAGGACGGCGACGGTGAGGACGCCGCCCACGACGACCGCCCAGGCCTGGGCCGTGACGCTGCCCTTGGAAATGAAGAGGGCGGCGATGAGGACGACGTTGAGCACCACGGGCGCGAAGGCCGGCGCGAAGTAATGCCGCGTGCCGTTGAGCGCCGCCCCGAAGATGGCGGCCACGCAGATCAGCGGCAGGTAGGGCAGCATGATCCGCAGCAGCGGCATCGTGAGCGCGGTCTTGGGGTCGTCCGGCAGCAGGTAGGTCACCCCGGCGACGACGGCCGCCGCGACGCCGAGAAACAGCGCGAGCGCCGTCACGAGGCGGTTGAGCAGCGCGCGCGCCTCCTCGGGGCGTCCGCCGTCCATCCGCTCCACGAACGCGGGAAGGAACGCGGCGGTCAGGGCGCCCTCGCCGAAGAGGCGGCGGAAGAGGTTCGGGATGCGGAACGCCACGGAAAAGGCGTCCCAGAGCATCGTGGCGCCGAAGTAGTGGGAGCAGAGCGTGTCGCGGAGGAGCCCGAGCACGCGGGACAGCAGCGTGCAGGCGCTGACGAGTCCGGCGGAGCGGACGAACGACGCTTTCCCCATCTCTCCGCGCGAGTGTCGCCCCCTCCTTTCCCCCTGTCAAGCCCCGGGGTAGAATGCAGGGCTGTGGATCCCGTCCTCCAGCTCGTCGCCCGCTACCGCCGCCGCCGCCTCCTGGTGCGCGGCGCCGACTTCTTCCTCGAGGCGGCATTCACGCTGACGCTCCTCGCCGCAGGCACCCTGCTCGTGGACCGTCTCTCCTTTGAGCTCGGCTGGTCGGTGAGCTTTTTGTCCGGACGCGCGACGATCGCGCTGCTGCTCGGCGGCAGCCTGGGTCTGGGCTTGCTCATCGCGGCCGGCCGCCTGCTGGCGAGTCCCGTGTCCGCCCCGCGCCTCGCGTGGGAACTCGACCGCGCCGCGGGGGCGGAGGACCGCCTCTCCTCGGCGGCGGAATTCGCCGGCGGCGAGGCCCCGTTCGTGCAGGCGCTGGCCCGGGATGCGGCCCAGCTCGCGGGGGAGACGCAGCCCGCGCGGTTGCTGCCGCGGGCGCCGGTCGGCTACCGCTGGGGGATCGCGCTGGCGCTGGGCATCGCGGCGCTGCTCTGGACCTTCCCCCCCTCGCTCTACGAGGCGCCGCAGGCGGACTTCTCGGCGTCGCCGCTGCGCGGACCCGCGCCGCTCGAAACGGCGTTCTCGGACACCTCGATCGGGGCGATCGACGAGTTCCTCTGGGACTACGGGGACGGCGAGCGCGGCACGGGCGAACAGGCGCTGCACGTCTACCGGGTTCCCGGACGCTACCGGGTGCGGCTGACGATCGTGGGTCCCGGAGGCCGCGCATCGGCGGAGCAGTCGGTCGAGGTGCTGGCTCCCGGTCGGGCGGTGGCGGACTTCGACGCCAAACCGGTGAAGGGTCGCGGCCCGCTCAAGGTGCAGTTCGGCAACCGTTCCCGGAACGCGAAGCAGCAGCTGTGGACCTTCGGCGATGGCGGGACGTCCGCGGAGCCTTCGCCGACGCACGTGTACCGGGAGCCCGGGCTTTACTCGGTGACGCTGCGGGTGGAGAACGACCTGGGCGCGGACGAGAAGACCCGCGAGCGCCTGATCAAAGTGGCGCATCCGGACGAGCCGCTCGCCGACTTCCGCGCGTTTCCGCGCGAAGGCGAGGCGCCGCTCGAGGTCTATTTCGAAGATGCGTCCGAGGGCGAGCTGCGCTCCTGGCGCTGGGATTTCGGCGATCTCGGCGCCCCGGACCGGGTGAGCGAGGAGCGCAACGCGACGCATGTGTACCGGCGTCCGGGTCATTACACGGTGCGGCTGTTCGTGAAGGGCCCGCAGGGCGAGGACGAGGAGGAGAAAGTCCGCTACATCCGCGTCAAGGATCCCTCCGACAGCCCGGGCGGGGGCGGCGGTGGCGGGGGGCAGCCCAAGCCCAAGAAGGAGCCCCCCAAGACGCCGGGAGGCCTGGCGGGCCGCGCGGGGCAGCAGCAGCCGTCGGAGCGTCCCAAGGTCGAGCTCGTTCCCGAGGAGCTCAAGGCGCACAAGCCCGGCACGGACCTGGAGGAAAAGACGCTGAAGGTCTACACGGACCGCGCGCCCGGCGGCGAGGGCCGGCCCGAGCAGGTGCCGCTCAACCAGGTCGTCCAGCAGTTCAAGCGCGCCGCCGAGGACTCCCTTTCTCGCGAGCTGATCCCGCCCGCCTACCGCGACCTGGTGCGGCGCTACTACGAAGGCCTCGCGCCGAAATGATCTACCTCGACAACGCGGCCTCGACGCGGATGCTGCCCGAGGTGCGCCGCGCGATGGAGCCGGCGCTCGACGCGGTCTACGGGAATCCGTCCAGCCCGCATCAGGCCGGACGAGAGGCGCGCCGGATGCTCGAGGATGCGCGGGCGAAGCTCGCCGCCGCGCTGGGCGCGGATCCCCGCGAGGTCGTGTTCACGTCGGGCGCCACGGAGGCCAACCACCTCGCGCTGCTGGGGGCGGCGGGGCGCGGTCCCGTGGCGGTCAGCGCCGTCGAGCATCCCTGCGTGCGGGCGGCGGCGCTGCGCCTGGAGAAGGCGGGCGTGGCCGTGACGCGGCTCGGCGTCGACCGCGACGGGCGGGTGGAAGCGGCGAAGCTGCCCGCGGGGTTGTCGCTGGTCTCGGTGATGACGGTGAACAACGAGACGGGGACGATCCAGCCGCTGGGGGAGCTTCAGGGCCGCGGGCTGCTGCACACGGATGCGGCGCAGGCGCTCGGGAAGGTGCCGCTGCCGCGCGCCGATCTTCTCACGATCTCAGGGCACAAGATCCACGGACCGAAGGGCATCGGGGCGCTGATCGCGCGGCGCGGGCTCAAGCTTGAAGCGCAGCTCGGCGGCGGCGGCCAGGAATTCGAGCGCCGCTCGGGCACGGAGTTCGTGGCCGGCGCCGTGGGGCTGGCCGAAGCCGCGTCGATCGCCGTCCGGACGCAGGCGGCCACGGCCGCGCGGCTGGGCGAGTATCGAGCGCGCCTCGCGGACGCCCTGGCCGCGGCGGGCGGCCGGCACGTGTTCGGCGGCGGAGCGCCGCAGATCCTCTGCGCGGCGTTCGAGGGGGTGGACGCGGAGCCGCTGATCATGGCGCTGGACGCGGAGGGCGTCTGCATCTCGTCGGGGTCGGCCTGCGCCTCGCTCGCCCGGGAGCGCTCCGTCGTGCTCGAGGCGATGGGGGTCCCGGAGGCGCTCGCGCGCGGCGCGGTCCGCTTCAGCCTTTCGGTGCTGACGACGTCCGAGGAACTGGATCAGGCGGCGGAGCGCACGGTGGCGCTGGTGCGGCGGCTGCGGGGGGCGGCGCGATGAAATTCCAGCTGAAGATGGTGCTCGCGGTCGCCGCGGTGGTGGGGCTGGCGTCCGGCGCGCTCTGGCTCTTCCGCTCCAGCGAGGAGGAGGCGATCGAACAACTGCTGCTCGAGGGGGCGTCGGCGGCCGAGCGCGGGGACGTCGAGGAGGTGACTCGACTGCTTTCGGCGGACTACCGCAACGGCACGGAAGACCGGGCGGCGGCGGAGGTCCGGATCCGGCGGGCGCTGGCGCAACAGCTGGGCCAGGTGGAGGTGGTCGGCGCGGCGATCCAGGTCTCGGGGGACCAGGCGGAGGCGACCTGCGGGATCAGGCTCCACGCGCTCGGCCGCGAGCTGGGCCGTTTCAGCCTGCGTCTCAAGCTCAAGCGGGAACCCGAAGGCTGGCGGGTCGTGTCGGCCGACGAGAACCGCTAGACCAGCTTGCAGGCCTTGAGGAGGGTCTTGAGCTTCGCGGCGTTCCCCGGCTGCAGCTCGACCATCGGCAGCCGCATCTCGCCGTTGTATTTGCCCATCATCTGAAGGGCCGTCTTGACGGGGCCGGGATTGGTCTCGATGAAGAGGCCCTTGAAGAGGTCGAAGTAGCGGTCGTGGATCTCGCGGCCCTTCTTGAGGTCGCCCTTGCGGGTGGCGCGGACGAGCTCGGCGACCTGCTTCGGGACGACGTTCGCCGCGACGGAAACGACGCCCACGCCGCCCATGCAGAGGATGGGGAAGGTGAGGGAGTCCTCGCCGGAGAGGATCTGGATGTCGCAGAGGGCGCGGACCATCGTGACCTGCTCGACGTTGCCGGAGGCGTCCTTGAGGCCGATGATGTTGGGGATCTTCGAGAGGCGCGCGGTGGTCTCGGGAGCCATGCTGACGCCGGTGCGGCCCGGCACGTTGTAGAGCATGATCGGCAGGTCGACGCCGCGGGCGACCGCCTCGTAATGGCGGTAGAGGCCCTCCTGCGTGGGCTTGTTGTAGTACGGCGTGACCATGAGCGCGCCGTCGGCGCCGAGTTCGCGCGCCATGCGCGTCTGTTCGAGCGAGTCCGCGGTGTCGTAGGTGCCGGTGCCGGGGAAGACCAGCATCTTTCCGCGCGCGGTCTTGATGACGGTCTTGATGACGGAGGCCTTCTCCTCGATGGAGAGGACGGGCGACTCGCCGGTGGTGGCGGTGCAGCAGATGCCGCGCGTCCCGTTCTTGAGGTGGAAATCGACGAGGTCGGCGACCTTCGCGAGGTCGACGTTCCCCTTGGAGAACGGCGTGACGAGCGCGACGAACGATCCTTCTAGGTTCATAGGGGGGTCAATGGTAGGCAGGGCCCGGAACGGAGTCAACCGAAAACCGGGCGATCTCAGTCCAGGAGCGTGACCCGGGATTGCGAGACGGCGTCGAGGCGGGTGACGACCCAGGCGGTGCCGTCCTTCGTGAGCTCGAGACGCCGGCTGGAGGTGGCGACGATGGCGGCCGCCCGGATGAAGCGGCCCTCCGCCGGGCAGAAATAGCCCACCGCGCGGCCCTTGAAAACCTGGCGCAGACGGGCGCCCTCGACGCGGGATTCGAACTCGGATTCGATGCGGACGCAGTCCCAGCGCTCCACCTTGCGGGCCCCCGCGATCTTCGTCCGCACCTGCCCATGCTGAAGCTCCCGCTCCCCCGGCCGCAGCGCCAGCAGAGTGAGCAGGTAGAAGCGCGCATCCGCGCGCCCGCCCGCCTTCTTCAGGTCCGGCGAGCCGTCCGGCTGGACCACCGCCTCCGAGGCCGACTCCGGATTCTCCTCGTGCGGAGGCCGGGCGGCGGGCTGCCCGTCCACGTAGAGCTCCGAGGTCTGGATCTTGACCCGGCAGAGGGCGGTCCGGTCCTTCGCGCCGATGAATTCGAACGTGCCCCGGTTCTTTTCGCGGGACAGATGCTCCTCGCTGCGCTCGCCCAGCGTGCGGTGGATCTTCTGCGTGAGCGTTTCTCCGTAATCGTAGCCGAAGCGGCGGGCCTCCTCGAAGCGCCAGGACAGCGCCTCCGCTCCCGGGGGCGGGGCGATCTCGAGGTGCTGCTCCGGGGCGACCTCGCTCCAGTCCCGGAACTTCAGATCCGCCAGGTCGGGCATGGGGGGCGGCACGGGCTGGGACTTCGCCGGCGCGGGGGCGGGCGGCGGCGGGGCGTCCGGGGCGCAGGCGGACAAAGCCGCGACGAGGACGAAGCCCCCAAGGCGGCCCTTCATCGGCGGACGGCGGACATGGCCTCCCGCATCTCGGCGACGGCCTTGGCCATGCCGAACGTGAGCGCGCGCGAGACGATCGCGTGGCCGATGTTCAGCTCCTCGATCTCCGCCAGGGCCGCGACGCCGGGCACGTTGGACACCGTGAGGCCGTGGCCGGCCGCCACGAGCAGGCCCTCCCGCCGCGCGGCGCGCGCCGCCGCCAGGAGATGCCGGAGCTCCGGGCCCTTCTTCTTCGCGTTCGCATAGGCCCCGGTGTGCAGTTCGATGACGCGCGCCCCGGAGCGTTTCGCGGCCGCCACCTGGCTGAGGTCCGGATCGATGAAGAGGCTGACGTCTATGCCGCGGGCGTGGAATTTCCTCACCGCGCGGCGGACCTTGTCCAGCTGCCCGGCCACGTCCAGCCCCCCTTCGGTGGTGAGTTCCTGGCGGCGCTCGGGCACGAACGTCGCGCGGGCGGGCTTGACCCGGAGGGCGACCTTGATGACGTCCGCGCTCAGGCCCATCTCGAGGTTGAGGGGCACCTTCAGGCGCGTCCGCAGCCGGCCGATGTCGTGATCCTGGATGTGCCGCCGGTCCTCCCGCAGGTGGGCGACGATGGATTCGGCGCCCGCGGATTCCGCGAGCAGCGCGAGCTCGACGGGGTCCGGCTGCTCCCCGCGCCGGGCCTGGCGCACGGTGGCGACATGGTCGATGTTCACCCCGAGGCGGATCGGTGTCATGCCAGCTCCTTCTGCACGACGCCGGCGACGTCGCTGGAAAGCCGGTCCACGAGATCCTTCCGGGGCCCCTCCACCATCACGCGGCAGAGCGGCTCCGTGCCGGAGTAGCGCACGAGGATGCGGCCGTCCGCGCCGAGCTCCGCCTCCGCCCGCCGGACCGCCTCGCCGATGCGGGGCGCCTGGTCGAGCGGGGGTTTCCTCGCCACGCGGACGTTGAGCAGGATCTGGGGGAACTTGGGGAAGGCGGTCTCGGAGAAGCGCCGGCCCTGCTCGCGCAGCAAATCGAAGACGCGGAGCGCCGTGAGCATGCCGTCCCCGGCCGGCGAGGCGTCGAAGAAGAGGATGTGGCCCGACGGCTCGCCCCCGAGCAGGGCGCCCGTGGCGAGCAGCTCCTCGGCCACGTAGCGGTCGCCGACCTTCGTGCGGCGCAGCGTGATGCCGTGCGCGGCGAGGTGGCGTTCGAGCCCGAAATTGGCCATGACCGTCGAGACGACGACGTTGCCGGGCAGGCGGCGCTTCGTCTTGAAGTGCACGCCGGCGAGCGCGAGCACGTGCTCCCCGTCGCGGACCTGGCCGGTCTCGTCCACGAAGATGGCCCGGTCGGCGTCCCCGTCGAAGGCCACGCCGGCGTCCGCGCGCTCCGCGAGCACGGCGCGGGCGAGCCCCTCGGGATGCAGCGCGCCGCAGCCCGCATTGATGTTGCGCCCGTCGGGTTTCGCGTTGAGGATCACGGCCTTCGCGCCCAGCCGTTTGAAGAGCGGCCCGGCGAAGGCGGAGGCGGCCCCGTGTCCGCAGTCGGCGACGATCTTCATCCCCTTGAGCGGACGCGAGAAGCCCTCGAGAAAGTCGAGGTATTCGGAGGCGCGCTTCGAGCAGTCCCGGGGTTTGCCGGCGGGCCGCGGTGCGGGCAGGGGATCCGGGCCCTCCAGGATGCCCTCGATGGCCGCCTCGGCGACGTCGGGCACCTTGAAGCCCTGGGGGGAGATGAGCTTGATGCCGTTGTCCTCCGCGGGATTGTGCGAGGCGGAGATGACGATGCCGAGCAGGCAGCCCCAGCGGCGCGCGAGATAGGCGACGCCGGGGGTGCTGATCACGCCGGCGAGCGCGGTCTCGATCCCCTGGAGCGCGAGCCCCCGGGCCAGCCGCGCCTCGATGTCCGGCCCCGAGGCCCGGGGGTCTCGGCCGATGAGGACGCGTCCCTTCGCGGGGCTCGTGCGGGACAGCGGCGTCCGCAGCCGCTTCAGCGAGGCGGGGATGAAGCTCCGGACGTCCGCGGGCCGGGAGGCGAGCACGGAACCCGCGGCGCGGCCCACGCGAAGGACGTTGGCGGGGCTGAGCCAGCCCCGACCCGCCTGGTCACGGATGCCGTCGGTGCCGAAGATCGAGGCCATGAGAGAAGCAGAGTATGGGGCATGGGGCGCGCTGAATCAAGGGCCCTACCGGGGGCGCACGACGAGCTTCGCGTGGCGCATGGCGGGCTGGGCGTCGGCCATGACCACGACGGTCAGGCGGCCGCGGAAATCCGGGTCGAGGATATGGCAGCCCAGCTCGGCGACGGTCTTGGGTCCCGGGGTCTCCAGCTCCTTCTCGCCCACCACGACGTAGGGATGGAAGATGCCCGGCCGGGCGGCGGCCTGCTGGACGAGCTCCTCGGGCCCGCGGAGCTCCAGCACGACGGAGCGGGTTTCGAGCTGGATCCGCGCCAGGTGATCGGGATGGGCGAGGATGTGCAGGTCGCTGCGCAGCTGGCGGACCGCGGGGCGCAGCGTGAGCTTCACCTCGACGGTGAACGGCTCGAGGGTCTGGATCTTGAGGCCGGCGGGCGGATCCAGCTGCCAGGAGGGCAGCGAAAAGGAGTCGTCGCGCCCCGCCACGGGCACGCGGCGGATGGGGACCCGGTCCAGGTCCTTGAGGTTGGCGGGCGCCCGGACCTTGATCCGCTTGGGGATGGTCGTGATGGCCTCGACCTCGTAGCCCTGCCTCGGCGAACCCTCGAAGCTGTAGGGCGTCACGCCGAGCTCGATCTCGCGCTCCTCGAAGCGGACGAAATTCACGGTGAGGTGCGGGAGCGGGTCGACCGTGAACGTGGCGGGCAGGTTGAAGTCCTCCCGCTGGAGCGGACGGCGGAACGAGCCCTGCAGGCCGGACAACTCCTTGGAATCCACGCGGAACTCGCAGGCGAAGACCTTGGGGCGCAGGGAGAGGGTGCGCACGTCCGCCTTGGGGCCGAGCACCCGGATCTGAAGGCTCCCGCCCTCGGGCAGGTCGTCGCCGTCGGGCGCCTTCCACGACACCGAGGCGAATTCGCCCGGGTCGATCTTGGGAAGGAACTGGACCTCGATCTCCGCCGGCCCGTTGCCCTGCATGAACAGGTAGGTCCACGTGAGCATCGCCAGGAAGAGGGCCATCACGACGGTCGTGACGTGCGTGAGCGCGCTGCTCTTCACGCGGCCCCCTCCGCGTCCTTCTCGCGGGACTTGGTTCCGCGCCGGTCCGTCTCCTTGCGGGGCTCCTCCGCCGGAGGCGGCAGCGGGGGCGGCGTGGCGGAGTGCAGCGGGCGCGCGACGGGCGGCGCCCAGAGCACGGAGGTTTCGCTGGCCTGCGGCGCGGCGCGGAGGTCGCGGTCCTGGTGGGCGTAGAGGTCTCCGAGCACCTTCCGGAGGGTGTCGCGGTTGAGGTCGCCGAAGAGGCGGCCGTCCGCGGCGACCGAAATGCGGCCGGTCTCCTCGCTGACGATCAGCGCGATCGCGTCCGTCTCCTCGGAGATCCCGATGGCGGCGCGGTGCCGCGTCCCCATGGACTTCGAGAGCGAGGTGTTGTCCGTGAGGGGCAGGAGGCACGCGGCGGCGGCGACGCGGTCCTGCTGGACGATCACGGCGCCGTCGTGCAGGGCGGAGCCGGGGTAGAAGATGGTCTCGAGGAGCTCGCTCGTGAGGGCGGCGTCGATGCGGCAGCCGTGCTCGATGTAGTCGCCGAGGCCGACGTCCCGCTCGATGGCGACCAGCGCGCCGATGCGGTTTTTCGAGAGGCGGATCGCGGCGTCGGCGAGCTCGTCGACGAGCCCGCTGGAAGGGTTGCGCAGGAAGGGGGAGAGCAGCCGCGACTGGGCGAGGTGCTGGAGGCCGCGGCGCATCTCCGGGGCGAAGAGGACGATGACCGCGATCGCGGACCCCGAGAGCAGCCAGGCGAGCATGCGCTGGATGTTCTCGAGATGGAAGCGCTCGACCAGGAACATGAGCAGCAGGAAGACGACGGTGAAGAGGAAGATGACGCCCTTGAGGATGCCGGCGCTCCGCGTGCCCCGGACGAAGTGCAGGATGAACGAGAAGGCCGTCGTGAGGACGGCGATCTCGACCCAGGTCCGAGGCTGCCGGAGTTCCTCGATCATCTCCCCTCGATGCCGGGTTTCAGGAGGTCGCAGAGCCGGGCCACGTCGGCCATCTCGCGCACGTCGTGCACCCGGACCACGGCGGCGCCCCGCAGGATCGCGGCGGCCACGCTGGCCGCGGTCCCGAACAGGCGGTCCCCGACCCGTCGGCCGAGGGTCTGTCCGATGAAACTCTTGCGGGAGGTCCCCACCAGGAGCGGCCACCCCGGCCGGCCCAGCGTGTCCAGGTGTCGCAGCAATTCCAGGCTGTGCTCCGCCGTCTTGCCGAAGCCGATGCCCGGATCCCAAAGAATCTTATCACGCGATATTCCGGCCCTCAACGCGAAATCCGTGCGTTCGCGGAGAAAGGCGCCGACCTCGGCGACGACGTCCCGGTAGGCGGGGGCGCGCTGCATGGTCCGCGGGCTGCCCTGCAGGTGCATCAGGACGACGCGGGCGCCGGCATCGGCGCAGAGACGCGCCATGCGGCGGTCGGCGCGGAGCGCGCTGACGTCGTTGACGATCGCGGCCCCGGCGCGGAGGGAGGCGCGGGCGACCGCGGCCTTGGAGGTGTCGACGGACACGGTGAAGCCCTCGGCCGCGAGGGCCTCGACGACGGGGACGACCCGGCGAAGCTCCTCTCGGAGCGGGACGGGGCGGGCGCCGGGCCGGGTGGACTCGCCGCCTACGTCGATCCAGTCGGCGCCGTCGCGGACCATGCGGCGCGCGTGGCGCAGGGCGGCGGCGGGGTCGGTCCAGGAGCCGCCGTCGGAGAAGGAGTCGGGCGTGACGTTGAGCACGCCCATGACGAGGGTCCGGCGTGAGGGGGAAGGCGAGAGGCGATAGGCGGGAGGCGATGGGCGCACGGCGGGGGAACGGGGCGCTTCACGCCTCACGCCTTTCGCCTCCCGCCTAGGCTTGCTGCGGGCCCGGGACGGGGCCGCCGCCGGGCTTCCAGTCCGGGCTGGGCCGCGGCGAGGCGTCGGTGGCGCGCGCCTTTTCCAGGCGGGCCTTCTCCTCGGCGGCTTCGCGGTCCTTGAGCTCGTCGATCTTCTCGCCGCGCAGGAGCATGCGCACTTCCTCGCCGGTGATCAGCTCGTACTTGAGCAGGGCCTGGGCGATCGCCTCGAGCTTGTCCTGGTTCTGGGTGATGATCGTCTTCGCCTTCTGGAAGGCCTCGTCGATGAGGCGGCGCACCTCGGAGTCGATGAGCTTCGCGGTCTCGTCGCTGTGGTTGCGCGTGCGGGCGATCTCGCGGCCCAGGAACATGTGCTCCTGCTCCTCGCTGTAGGAGATCGGGCCGAGCTTCTCGCTCATGCCGTACTCGCAGACCATGCGGCGTGCGGTCTCGGTGGCCTGCAGGATGTCGTTGGAGGCGCCCGTGCTGATCTCGTTGAAGACCAGCTCCTCGGCGATCCGCCCGCCGTAGGCCATCGCGAGCATGGCCTCCAGCTCCTTGCGCCCGCGCCCGTACTTGTCGTGCTCGGGCAGGGAGAAGGTCGCCCCGAGCGCGCGGCCGCGGGGGATGATGGTCACCTTGTGGATCGGGTCCGCCTCGGGGGTCAGGGCCGAGACGAGCGTGTGCCCGGCCTCGTGGTAGGCGGTGAGCTTCTTCTCCTTCTCGAGCATGACGCGCGACTTCTTCTGGCGGCCCCAGAGGACCTTGTCGCGCGCCTCCTCGAGATCGGCGAGGTCGATGAACTCCTTGCGGGCCATGGTGGCCATGATCGCGGCCTCGTTGATGAGGCTGGCCAGGTCGGCCCCCGAGAACATCGGCGTGGCGCGGGCGATCTTCTTCAGGTCGACGTCGCGGCCGAGCTTCACCTTGCGGGCGTGGATCTTGAGGATCTCCTCGCGGCCCTTCACGTCGGGCAGGTCGACCATGACCTGGCGGTCGAAGCGGCCGGGGCGGAGCAGGGCGGGGTCGAGCACGTCCTGGCGGTTCGTGGCCGCCATGACGATGATGCCCTCGTCGGTGTCGAAGCCGTCCATCTCCACGAGGATCTGGTTGAGGGTCTGCTCGCGCTCGTCGTGGCCGCCGCCGAGGCCCGTGCCGCGGCGCCGCCCGACGGCGTCGATCTCGTCGAGGAAGATGATGCAGGGCGAGTTCTCCTTCGCCTGCTTGAAGAGGTCGCGGACGCGCGAGGCGCCCACGCCGACGAACATCTCGACGAAGTCCGAGCCCGAGATCGAGAGGAACGGCACGCCCGCCTCGCCGGCGATGGCCTTGGCGAGCAGGGTCTTGCCGGTGCCCGGCGGGCCGATGAGCAGCACGCCGTGGGGGATGCGGCCGCCGATCTTGGCGAACTTCTGGGGGTTCTTGAGGAACTCGACGATCTCGCCGACCTCGTCCTTGGCCTCCTCGATGCCCGCGACGTCGGCGAAGGTGGTCTTGATCTTGTCGGCGGTGATGAAGCGGGCGCGGCTCTTGCCGAACGAGAGGATGTTGCCGGGGCCGCCCGAGTTGCGGATCTGGCGGAAGAAGAAGTACCAGACGACCAGGATGATGATGATCCACGGGACGAACTGGATGAGGAACTGGCCCAGCAGGGGGTTGGGCCGGGAGTCGCTGATCTCCTCGCCCTTGAGGCCCTCGGTGAGCTTCGCGCGGCCCTGGTAGTCCATGAAGTAGGCGGGGGGCAGCGTGACGCGGGCCTTCTTGTAGGGCTTGTTGTTCCGGACGGCCGCCTTGTGCATCTCCGCGGTGAGCTCGTCGTGCTCGATGAGCACCTTGGAGACGAAGCCCTGCCGCTTGAGGTCCAGGAACTCCTCGACGGAGATGTCGGCGACGCCCGCGCCGGAACCGGGCATCGACTTGCTGCCCCAGAGCAGGAGGATGCCGACGAGGACGAGCACCAGGAGCAGAAGCACGCTGCGCGGCTTCCTCTGCCGGGGCTCCTCCTTGCGGGGGGGGTCTTCGTCGAATTCCATGGTCTTCAGCCCGGACGGTTCATCCTATACTAAAACGCCCGCGGCCTACCAATCCTTTTCGAAATGCGTCACGACCCAGCGGGCCAGGCGGTCGAAGGTCTTCTGCCGGGCGGTTTCGAAGGTCTCCCCGCGCTCCCGCGTGAAGGAGGCGGACTCGGAGCGCTTGTCGCGCCAGAGCTCCTGGCCGTTCGCCCCGAGCATCCGGATCTCCAGCGTCAGGTGCAGGGAGCCGACCAGGATCTCGTCCGTGCTGCGCTCGTCGACGAGGGCGGGGGTGCGGAGGTCGAGGATGCTTCCGCGGAGCGTGTGGGCGGCGTTGGGATGGTTCACGCGGATGCCGCGCGCCACCAGCTCCTGGCAGATCGCGGACGTGAGGTCGAGCTCGTGCGTGCGGCGCTCGCTGGCGTTGTCGAGGATGTCCACGCGGACGTCGCGCACGGCGTAGAGCGCGCCGATCTCGTAGCCGCAGGAGGCGAGCGCGAGCAGGAGCAGCGGCGCGGCCCTCACGGCTTGATGTCCGCCATCCTCAGGCGGGCCGTCCGGACCGCCTCCGTCTCGGGGAAGGAGGGGAGGACCTTGTGGAAGAGGGCGTCCTCCTTCAGGATGGCCGCATACGTGAGCCGGGCCGATTTGGGGAGGCCCTTCCATTCGTAGTAGGCGGCGACCTGGAGGCGTTTGGCCAGGAGGCGGACGTAGACGCCGCCGAGGCGCTCCTTCACGGCGGGGAGCAGGCGCTCCACCCAGCCGCGGGCGGGATCCGGCAGGCGGCGCAGCTTCTCGGATTCGTCGAGGAAGCGTTCGTAGTGGCGGCGCGCCTCCTTGAGGGGCTTGGCGTCGTAGTCGACGGCGTCGAAGCGGGCCTCGGCGGAGCGGGCGAGCATGTAGAGGGCGAGCACGGCGTCGGCGCTGTCGCCGTACTGGTCGAGCACCCGGCCGAACTCCTCGGTCGCCTTGTCGTACTCGGCGCGTTCGTAGAAGAACATGCCGAGCTTCTGGGCGAAATCGGAGGAGAATTCCTCGCGGGGATAGCGGCGCAGCGCGTCCCGGAGGTGGCCGACGCCGAGGCCCGAGCCCGTGGGGATGCCGAGATAGCCGGTGGCGCCCGCCTTGGCGAGTTCGAAGGCGGATTCCATGAGGCGGCGCTTCGCGGCCGCGAGGCGCTCCGTCTGGGGGAAGCGCAGCAGGAAGGCCTCGTAGTCCTGGTGGGCCTCCTCGAAGCGGGCGGCCCTGAAGCAGGTGTCCGCGCGTTCGAAGTGGGCGGACTCCCGGGTGGGGACGTCCCTGCCCGCCCCGAGGACCATCGAGAAGGCTTCGATCGCGTCGTCGAAACGGCCCTGGTCGCGGAGCGAGCGGGCGGCGGCGAGGGGGTCCTTCTGGGGCGCGTCCTGGGGAAGGACGGCCAGGCAGAGGGCGGCAAGAACCGCGGGCAGCATGGGGAAATAGTAGCGGGGCGGAGGGGAAATCGCCATTCCGATCTTGGGCCGGGACTGGACTCCCGCGGTTTGAATCCGTATAGGTAGTAGGAAGTCGGAATCGGAGGTTTTATGAAGACGCTCTTGCCTATGGCGGCCCTGGCCCTGCTGGCGGGCTGCCCGCACCACGTGGTCCATCATCGCCCCCCGCTCCCCCCGGCCCCGCCCCGTCCCGTGGTTCATGCACCCCCCGCACCTCATGTGGTGGTTCCGGCGCCGGTGCACGTGCACGGTCATAATTGCGGACACTTCTGGAACGGGGCCGGCTGGATCCATGCGGCCGGCCACATCCACGGCAGCGGCTGCGGACACTACTATCACGGAGGGCGCTGGGTCGTCGCGGCGCCCGTGGTCCTCAGCGGTCCGCACGTCTGCGCGGCGAGCTGCAACCATTACCACCACGGCGGGGTGTACTACTCCCTGCACGGCCACGTGCACGGCCCCGGTTGCGGCCACGGCCTGCGCGGCGGCATCTGGATCGTGATCGATTAGCGGCATTGATTCGCCGGGTTGTTCCCCCGCGGGGCAACCCGGTGAATCAAGCGTGTCGAACCGTCAGACACCCCGCGCCTTTCCGATCAGCTGCGTCAGGCCGCCGATCAGCGAGGCGAGCGCGTCGGCCCCGCCGCCCAGCTGGAACGACTTGAGCTCCTTGGGATGGGGCAGCTTCGACGCGATCTCCGGCAGCCCCTCGATGAGCCTGGCCTGGAGCGCGGCGGCCGACAGCTCGTTCTCCACCTTGCGCCGCGCGGCGTCCAGGGCGATCTCCTTCTCCGACTGCCGGTTCTGCGCCTCCAGGCGCATGCCGTGGTCGACGAGCTCGTGCTCCAGCTTCAGGCGCGCGAGCTCCGCCTCGCGCGAGGCCTTCTCCTTCTCGTGGGCGATGGCCTGCGCGATCGTCTCGGCCTCCGTGCGGGCGCGGCGGACGCGCTCCCCCTGCTCGCGGTCGAAACGGGAGGCCTCGGATTCCGCCTCCAGGCGCGCGACCTCCGCCTCCTTGGCGATGCGCCGCGCGGCGGCGGCTTTCTCCGCCTCCGATTCGCGCGTGTGCACCACCGCCTGGTGGGTCAGCTCGGCGAGCCGCGCCTCGCGGGAGCGTTCCGCGCGGAAGGGCCGCTGCAGCAGCTCCCAGACCTGGGGCGAGCTCACGACGGCCTCCTTGATCTGGACCGTGACGATGCGCAGGCCGAGGCCCTTGCCCTGGCCGTCGCCCTCGGCCAGCCCGCGCAGGCGCGCGGTGAGCTCCTGGATGATGGGCTGTTTGTCGGAGAGGACCTCGTCGATCCCCATCGTCGAGACCACGTCCTTGATCGCGGCTTCGGCCTGTTCGCGGAGCTGGACGTTGACGACGCGCATGGGGTCGTAGGTGTCGGAGAAGTCGAGCTTGCGGTAGGCGGTCGGGAAGTCCTCGATGATCCACTGGACGTAGCCCTGCACGAGGATGCCCTGGCGTTCGCGGCAGATGCAGTTGGCGTTGATGAGCAGGGTCTGCATCGCGGCGGGCACGACCATGAAGGAGTCACGCAGCGGGTCGAAGCTGAACGAGACGCCGAGGCCGAGGTGCAGCGGGTCCGCGTGGCCGCGGCGGGTGTGGACGACGTAGGCGTTGGGCGGGACGAGGACGTTCTTCCAGCGCCACCAGCCGGTGATGCGGACGTCGACGGGGCTGGAGCCGGTCGGGGCCGGCATCTCGCAGGGCATGGCGGCGCCGGCGGGTTCGGGGTTGGCGATCATCATCTTCTTGGCCGAACTGCGGCGCGCGCGCAGGTCGTCGGCGACCCGGGCCTGCTGGGCGACCACCTGCTCGAGGTAGTCATTGCGGACGGCGGTCGTGCTCATGGCTCTTCTCCTTCGTTGGGGCCGGGGTAGGAAGAAGGGCGGGAGATCCGGGGTTACACGAAAATCGGCCATTGACTTTGCCCTGCCTCGCTCTATCAT
This sequence comes from uncultured Planctomycetales bacterium, assembly GCA_964619955.1. Taxonomy (GTDB): domain Bacteria; phylum Planctomycetota; class MHYJ01; order MHYJ01; family JACPRB01; genus JACQFK01. The sequence goes on along the minus strand of CAZUJF010000031.1, from coordinate 44,342 downwards.
GACCCTCGTCACAGGTGCCCGCTGAGGGCTCAAAAGGGAACCCCGTTGAAATCGGGGGCGGTCCCGCCGCTGTAACCGGAACAGAAGTGCGGCCCGGTCCACTGCGCTCCCGGAAGAAGCGCGGGAAGGACGGGTCGAGGATCCGGAAGCCAGAAGACCTGCCTGTGCGACATAGGTGGCGCCCCGGAGAAGGGCCGCTCGCCGCACGGGAACGAAGCGAACTGGGTGCAGCTTCCCGCCTTGGAGGGACTGCAGCCGGTTTTTTTTATGCCCGCGCTCATGGTCCAGGGCACCGCCAGCGGCGTCGGCAAGACCACGCTCGTCGCGGCCCTCTGCCGGCTCCTCCGCCGCCGGGGCCTCCGCGTCGCCCCCTTCAAGGCCCAGAACATGGCGAACAACGCGTTCGTCTGTTCCGACGGCGCCGAAATCGGCCGCTCCACCGCCCTGCACGCCCTCGCCTGCGGCATCCCGCCCGCCGTCGAGATGAACCCCGTCCTCCTCAAACCCTCGACCGACACCGATGCGCAGGTCGTCCTCATGGGCCGCCCCGTCAGAGCCATGTCCGCCGCCGAATACCAGGCCTTCAAACCCTCGCTGCTCGGATTGATCCGCGACTGCCTCGACAAGCTCAAGCGCACCCACGACCTCGTCGTCCTCGAAGGCGCGGGCAGCCCCGCCGAGGTCAATCTCCGCGAAGGGGATCTCGTCAACATGGCCGCCGCGGAGCTGGCGGACGCGCCCGTGCTGCTCGCCGGCAACATCGACGTCGGCGGCGTCTTCGCCCAGATCGTCGGAACCCTCCACCTGCTCCTGCCGCGCGAGCGGGAGCGCGTGAAGGGCTTCCTCATCAACAAGTTCCGCGGCGACCTGTCCCTCCTCAAGCCGGGCCTCGACTTCCTCGAACGCGAAACCTCCCGGCCCGTGCTCGGGGTCGTCCCGCATTTCCGCGGCATCCGGCTCCCGCAGGAGGACGCCCTGCCGGAGCGCGATGCCGGCCTGCACGGGGACCGCGTCCGCATCGATGTCGTCCTCCAGCCCCGGATGGCGAACTTCACCGACTTCGACGCGCTCGAGGCCGAGCCCGACGTGCGCCTGCGCTATTGCGAGGCCCCGGACGGGACGATCCCCGACGCCTACATCCTGCCCGGCACGAAAAGCACCGTCGCGGACCTGCGGCGCCTCAAGCAGGCGGGCTGGGCGCGGCCGCTGTGGAAGGCCCTGGAGAGGGGGGCGAGTCTCGTGGGGATCTGCGGCGGCCTGCAGATGCTCGGGCAGCACGTCGCCGATCCCGACGGCGTCGAGTCCCCCTCCGGCGGCGAGGAGGGGCTCGGCATCCTGCCGATCCGCACGCGCTTCGCGGCGGCGAAACAGACGGCGCAGGTCCGGGGGGTCCACCTCGACACGGGGGCGGAGGTGGAGGGCTACGAGATCCACCAGGGCCGTTCCGAGGCCGCCTCCGGCCCCGTCACCCCCGCGCTGCGCATCGGCGAGCGGGGCGGCCGGGCCTGCCACGACTTCGACGGGGCGCGGGCCTTCGAGGGCCGCGCCTGGGGCACCTACGTTCACGGACTCTTCGACCGCGCGGAATTCCGCCGCGCGTTCGTCGACGGCCTGCGCGCCGCGCGCGGCTGGGCGCCGCTTTCCGGCGGCGCCGCCTACGACCCGGATCGCGAACTCGACCGCCTCGCCGACCACGTCGGGGCGCATGTGGATTTGGATCGGATTTTGGACCTTGCGGGAATCCGCAAATAACAAGGAGAGAGCACGATGTGGATCTTCATGGCGTTGGGGCTGCTTCAAACGCCCGCGGCGCAGGAAAAACCCGAACAGGAGGTCGAAGTGACGTCGACCCGCCTGGACACCCCGGTGAAGGAGTCCGGCTCGTCGCTCAGCGTCGTCGATTCGGAACGGATCGCCGAGGAGCGCCCGGACTCCGTCGTGGAGCTGCTGCGCGGGCTGCCGGGCTTCCACATGACCCGGACGGGCTCGGGACGCAACAGCGTCAACTCGATGTTCACGCGCGGGACGAACTCCAACCACACGCTCGTGCTCGTCGACGGCTTCCAGGTCACCCGCGACGGCGGGCGCTTCTTCGAGTACGACCAGATGACGCTGGACAACCTTGATCGCGTGGAGGCGCTGCGCGGGCCCTCGAGCGCGCTCTACGGGTCCGACGCGATCGGCGGCGTGCTGAATTTCGTGACGCGGCGCGGGCAGGGTCCCGGCACCGCGCGGCTCAGCGTGGAGGGCGGCACGTTCACCACCTCGCGCGCCGTCGCCGAGCTCTTCGGCGGCGACGACAAGCTCGGATACTCGATGTCCGTGTCGCGCTTCGAACAGGCGGACGGCCAGTTCGATCACTCGGACTACGAGAACCTCTCGTTCTCCGGCCGCGTCGACTACCGGCTCGGCGAAGACACGACGGTGAAGCTGATCTCGCGCTACAGCAGCGCCTTCCAGGAGACGCCGTTCAACAGCGGCGGGAAATTGACGCCCCGGGAGCAGGAGGGCACGCGGGAGGACGACACCCTGCTCCTCGGCCTCGAGTTCACGCAGTGGGTGGGCGACGTCGTCGAGGTGAAGCTCCGCCTCTCGCGGCTGGACACGCAGCAGTACAGCAACGACCAGGTCGATTCCGTGGACACGTCGACGTTCACGACCAGCACGAACTTCGACCGCAACCTCGCCGAGCTGATCGTGAACGGCTATGCGGGCAAGTGGGCGGTCTTCACGGCGGGCGCGGAATACGAGACGGAGGAGCTGGAGGAGACGTCGTTCTTCGACATTCCCCTGGTGTTCAGCAGCACCACGCTGACGGACGAGGACCGTTCCAACCGCGCGATCTTCGCCCAGGCCTCCTTCCGCTTCTGGGAGCGCGTCTTCATCACCCCCGGCGTGCGCCTGGAGGACAACCAGGAGTTCGGCAGCGACCCGAACGCGCGCATCGCGGCGGCGTATCTGCACCGCGAAACGCAGACGAAGATCCGCGCCTCCTGGGGCACGGGCATCACCGAGCCCCGGCTGGACCAGAATTTCGGCGCCAACGGGAACCGGAACCTCGAGCCCGAGCAGGCCGTGGGCTGGGACGCCGGGATCGACCAGTGGCTCTTCGAGGACCGGGTCCGCGTGAGCGTGTCGTACTTCGAGAACCGGCTGACGGACATGATCCTCTTCGAGTCGTCCTTCGCGCCGCCCTTCGGGACCTACATCAACGGCGGCGACGGCATCGCGCGCGGCATCGAGGCGGAGGCGGAGGCGGAGCTCTTCAAGATCGTGACGATCGGGGCTTCGTACACCTATCTGCGGACGCGGGCGACGGACGTCGACGCGCCGGTCGATTCGGCGCCGACCCTGATCGAGGATGAGGCCTTCCTGCGCCGGCCCACCCACAGCGGCCGGGCTTATGTCGGCGTGAACGTGAAGGACACGGCCGGGATCTTCATCGACGTGAACTACGTCGGCCGGCGGGAGGACTCCTCGTTCACGTCGTTCCCCGCCGTGCGCGAAACGAACGACGAGTACTGGAAGACCGACCTGGCGCTTTACGTGCAGATCGTGGAGGGGCTGCGCTTCATCAGCCGGGTCGACAACCTCTTCGACGTCGCGTACCAGGAGATCCTCGGATACCCGGGCACCCACGCGTCGTGGCTGGCGGGCTTCGAGTACACGATCAGACTCTGATGCTGAGAGGCTTCGTCCTGTCCCTGCTGACCCACGCCGCGGTGCTGGCGGGGGCGCTCTGGCTGGGCTCCGGCCCGCCGGGGGCGCCCGCCGCTTCCCCGGCGCCGGACGTGCTCTCCGTCCGTTTCAGCGTGGAGACGGAGGCGTCGGCGCCGTCGTTCCCGGCGCCGGCGCCCGCCACCGTTCCGCTGGAGGCGGCCGAGCCTCCGCTGGAGACCCCCGGCCGCCCGCTGCTCGTCGCGGCGGTGGAGGAGCCCGCGCCGCTTCAGGGGCGTCCGCTCCGGGACGGGCCGAGCGGCCGGCCGAAGGCCGTGCTCGAGCGCCTGCCGGAACCGCCCGCGGAGGAGTCGACCACCGAGCCGCAGCGGCGCAGCGACAACGCGCCGCCGCCGTATCCGGAATCCGCCCGGCGCCAGGGGGCGGAGGGGCGCGTCGTGCTGCGGGTCCGGGTCTCCGCCGCGGGCGCCCCGCTCGGGGTCGAGGTGGAAAGCGGTTCCGGGTTTGCGGTCCTGGACGCGGCGGCGCGCCGGGCGGTGTTAGGATGGAGCTTCGATCCCGCGCAGCGGGCGGGAAGGCCGGTCGAGAGCGAAACGCGGGTCACGATCCGTTTTCGTCTGACGGGAGGGCGATGATCCTGGAGGCGGAGGAGCTCAGCTGCGCCTACCGCGAGGCGGAGGTTCTGTCGCGGGTCTCGCTGCGCCTGGCCCCGGGGGAGCTCGTCGCGGTCATCGGCCCCAACGGATCGGGGAAATCCACGCTGATCCGGACGCTGAGCCGCGTCTTGCGTCCGCGCACGGGCCGGGTCCTGCTGGACGGCCGCGACCTGTACGCGCTGCCGGCGCGGGAGAGCGCGCGGGCCATCGCGGTGGTGCCGCAGGAGACGACGCTCGATTTCGAGTTCAGCGTCGCGGACGTGGTCCTCATGGGCCGTTCGCCGCACCTGGCGCGTTTCGCCTCGGAGGGGCCGAAGGATCTGGAGATCGCGGCCCGGGCGATGGAGCGCGCCGGGGTGAAGGACTTCGCCGGGCGGCGGGTGACGGAGCTGTCCGGGGGCGAGCGCCAGCGGGTCTTTCTCGCGCGGGCGCTGGCCCAGGAGCCGCGGCTGCTGCTGCTCGACGAGCCGACCGCGCACCAGGATCTTTCCTTCCAGGCGCAGCTCTTGCGGATCGTGAAGGGGCTGTGCCGGGAGGGCGGCCTGGGCGTGCTGGCGGCGCTGCACGACCTCAATGTGGCGGCGCTCTGCGCGGACCGGCTGCTGCTGCTCTCGAAGGGACGGGTGGTCGCGCAGGGGCCGCCGGCGGAGCTGCTGACGGAGTCCGTGCTGCGGCCGGTCTTCGGGGGGCATCTGATCGTGCGTCCGCATCCTGAAACGGGGGGGCCATGCGTGTTCTTGTCCCCCTGATCGCGCTGCTCCTGTCCTGCGAGCCCGCGGCCGCGCCGGCCGGGACGACCCGTCTGTTCGTGGACGCCCGGGGGAAGTCCGTGGCGGTCCCGTTCCCGCCGAGGCGGATCGTATCGCTGATGCCGAGCGCGACGGAGCTGCTGTACGCGGTGGGGGCGGGCGCGCAGGTGGCGGGCGTGACGAAGTACTGCACGTTCCCGGAGGAGGCGAAGTCCAAGCCGAGGGTGGGGGATCTGGTCGTGGATCCCGAGTCGCTGATCGCGCTGAAGGCGGACCTGGTGATCGGGGGCGTGTCGCAGACGGGGAAGACGCTGCGGGAGCTGGAGGCACGCGGCTTCGTGTGTTACGCGGTCGAGGCGACGGACGTGGACGGCATCGGCGACGTGCTGAAGCGGGTGGGGGAGTTGACGGGGCGCGCGGCGGAGGGGGCGGCGGCCGCGGCGGCGCTCGAGCGGCGGATCCGGTCCATCGAGGCGCGGGTGCCGCGGACGGGTCCGGGGCCGACCGTGTATTTCGAGCACAGCGCGGATCCGCTGGGGACGGCGGGGGCGGAGACTTTTCTGGGCGAGATGCTGCGGCGGGCGGGGGCGCGGAACATCTTCGACGGGGGCTGGCGGCTGATCGACTGGGAGCGGGTGCTGACGAAGGACCCCGAGGTGATCCTGGTCGCGCATGAGCGGCGCGCGGCGATGGAGCAGCGGGCGGG
>CAZUJF010000031.1:0-38453 GCA_964619955.1 uncultured Planctomycetales bacterium | reverse complement strand
CCGAGGTGATCCTGGTCGCGCATGAGCGGCGCGCGGCGATGGAGCAGCGGGCGGGCTGGGCGGGGCTGCGGGCGGTGAAGTCGGGGCGCGTGTTCGTCGTGACGCCGGAGTGTTTCTTCTTCGCGACGCCGCGGCTGGCGGACGGGATGGACGAGGTGGTGAGGCTCCTTCATGAGAGGCGTTAGGGGCGGTTCGACGGGGCCCACCGCAAGCTGGGTCCTGCTGGGGGCGGCCTCCGGGCTGGCGCTCGCGTTGTGTCTGACGGTGGGGTCGGTGCCCTGGGCCGAGCTGACGCGCGAGGTGATCCTCGTCTACCGGCTGCCGCGGGCGGTGCTGGCGTTCCTGGCGGGCGGGGCGCTGGCGGTGTCGGGGGCCTGTTTCCAGGGGCTCTTCCGGAACGCGCTGGCGGATCCGTGGGTGGTCGGGGTCTCCGGCGGTGCCGCGCTGGGGGCGGTGGCGGCGATCGTGGCGGGGGTGGAGGCGACGCTCTTCGGGATGGGGGCGACGACGATCGCGGCGTTCGCGGGGGGGATGGGGGCGGCGTTTCTCGCGTATGCGCTGTCTCGGGTGGGCGGACGGGTGAGCACGGAGGGCCTGGTGCTGTCGGGGGCGGCGCTGGGGGCGTTCACGGGGGCGCTGGTGTCGATCCTGATCCTCCTGCACAGCCGGAGCTGGGCGGAGGTGATCGGCTGGCTGATGGGGAACGTGGGGCGGGCGGATCCCTGGCCGCGGGTGAAGATCCTGGCGCCGTGCCTGGCGGTCGGGGCGGGGCTGGCCTGGGCGCACGCCCGGGAGCTGAACCTGCTGCTCTTCGGCGAGGAGACGGCGGCGCAGCTGGGGGTGGAGGCGGAGCCGGTGAAGCGGCGGCTGCTGGCGGCGGGGGCCTTGTGCGCGTCGGCCGCCGTGGCGACCTGCGGGATGATCGGCTTCGTCGGGCTGATCGTGCCGCACGTCGTGCGCCGCTGGCTGGGTCCGGACCACCGCTCGCTGATCCCGGCGTCCCTGCTGGGCGGGGGCGCGCTGGTGGCGGCGGCGGACGCGCTGACGCGGGCGCTGTCCCCGGACGCCGCGCTGCCGGTCGGTTCGGTCACCGCACTGGCGGGCGCGCCGTTCTTCCTGCTGCTGCTGCGCTCGCGCCGTTAATTCACGGAGGCGAGGGAGAGGCGGCGTTGCAGGGCCTGCCGGGCGCGCCAGAGCCGGGACATCACCGTGCCCACGGGGATGCCGAGCTTGTCGGCGATCTCCTGGTAGGGGGACTCCTCGAGCGCGGCCATCAGGAAGACCTTGCGGTAGTCCTCCGGGAGCTCGTTGAGGGCCTGCGTGACCTCGTCGCTCACCTCCAGGTCGCTGGAGAGCTCCACCTCGGGGTCGAACCCTTCGGGGTAGGGGTTCTCCTTGGCCACCTGCTTGTGCCGGTAGCTGCTCATGACCGTGTTGTAGAGGATGCGGATCAGCCAGGCCTTGAGATTCGTGCCCGGCGTGAAGCGGTCCGCATTGCGGAGGGCCTTCAGGAGCGTGTCCTGGACCATGTCCTGGGCCAGGTCGAAGTCCCCGTGGCAGAACTTCAAGGCTGCGCGATCCAAAGCGGGCCGCTGCGCCTCGATCAGGTTTTCGAAGTGGGTTTCCATAGCTCCCTCACCTATATTAGTTAGATACGCAATCATCTATAGAGACGTCGAAAAAATCTATTTGTTACGGAGCAATTCCAAGGCCATTCGGAATCCCTGTTCGAGGGGGGCCACCTTCTTCAGGCTCTTGGTCAGCAGGAGGAGCCCCTCGAGCGAGCCGAAGAGCAGGTAGGCTCCCGACTTGGGGTCGATCGAGGCACGGAACTGGCCCTGCTGGATGCCTTCCTGGACGACGCCGGCGAGCCCGTCGATGGCCTCCTCGAAGAAGGCGGCCAGCCGCTTCTGGAACTCGGGATGCACGTCCGAAAGTTCCTGGGCCAGGTTGCCCAGCGGACAGCCGCCGCAGCAGCAGTTGTCGGTGGTTTTCTTGACGAAATACTCGTGTACCCGCTCCAGCTTCTGGGGGGCCGAGAGGGAGCGGTTGATGAAGATGGGCGCGATGATCTGCCGGAAGCGCTCGAAAAACTGCTCGAGGACCTCCAGGGCCAGCTCCTCCTTGGATTTGAAGTGGTAGTAGAAGTTGGACGGCGCGACGCCCGCGGATTCGAGGATCTCATCCACGGTCGTGCACTGGTAGCCCGACCTGCCAAAGATGCAGGCGGCCGCCTCCAGAACCTTCTCTCGATTTCCCATGACTAGTAACGTTATATCCTATGTTTCCCAGGCTGTCAAGTGCTTCATGTGGCGGGCCCGTATTTCCCCGAGATCCGCTGAGCCCGTTGGGTGACCCATCCTTGGGGGTGCTTCGTGAGTGCCAGGAGGGCCTGATCCATCTCTGGAGTCCGCACCAAGGGATAGCAGCGCCAGACGTCCCAGGTGACTTTTCCCTCCCAGGTGATCTTGTCCAGGAGGATGTGGCGCAGGATGTCGCGCTGCCCTTCGGTCAGGGGTGACCGCTTGAGGACCCTGGCAATGCGTTGCGTCCAGTAGCCGGACCTGAACGTCCGGACGCGGACGGCCAGGAAGGCGAGGGCCCGGTCGACGCTTTCAAGTCGGCCGGTCCGGAGACCATCTCGGATGGATTCGGCCAGCGCCTCCATACCCTCTGTGCTCTTGATCCAGAGCATCTGTAGGCGCCGGTATTCATCAGTCGACGCGTAGGCCTTCCATCGCTTGTGCCAAGGTGTGCCGGGTTTCGGATATCTCGCTGTCCCCGGTTCTGCTTCACCCGGTTGGGGTGCAAGTCCGAGGTTCATGTGAACCTTGAACTCCCGGTACTGGTGTTCCGCCTCATGCAGGAGAGCGCTGATTTCTTCGAGATGGGCCTCGTAGCCGGGCATGACGTTGAAGCATATCACGCCCGCCCGCCGCCTTTCGCCTAACGCCTCCCGCCTTCCCTACAGCCTCAGCGCCAGCATCCGCAGCTGCGTCATCTCCTCGATCGCGTAGCGCACCCCCTCACGACCCAGGCCGGAATCCTTCTCCCCGCCATAGGGCATCGAGTCGATGCGCCAGGTCGGGACCTCGTTGGCCAGGACCGCCCCCACCTCCAGCCGCTCGAAAGCCCGGAAGATGCGCCCCACATCCTTCGTGAAGACCCCCGCCTGCAGGCCGAAGATGGAATCGTTCACCGCCGCGAGCGCCTCGTCGAAGTCGCCGTAGCGGTAGAGATTCATGACGGGAGCGAAGACCTCGGCGCAGTGGACCTTCATCTCGCGCCGCACCCCCTCCAGCACCGTGGCGGGGAACAGCCGGCCCTCGCGCTTCCCGCCGCAGAGCCGCTTGGCGCCCGCCGCGACGGCCTCGTCCACCCAGGCCTCCGCCCGCGCGGCCGCCGCCTCGTCGATCATCGGCCCGAGATCCGTCCGCTCGTCCAGCGGGTCGCCGGTCACCAGCTTCGCCGTCCGCGCGAGCAGCTTCGCCGTGAAGACGTCCGCGACGCGCTCCTGCACGTAGACCCGCTGCACGGAAATGCAGATCTGTCCCGAGTACGCGAACGCGCCCATGACGCAGCGCGCCGCGGCGGCGTCGAGATCGGCGTCGTCGTGCACCACCACCGCCGCGTTCCCGCCCAGCTCGAGCGCCACGCGTTTGTGCCCCGCCTTCGACTTCAGCGCCCAGCCCACCGCTGGGCTCCCCGTGAACGTGACCAGCTTGAAGCGCTCGTCGGCGACCAGCGTGTCGGCCAGCGCGCCCGGGCAGGGGACGATGTTGAGCGCCCCCGGCTCCAGCCCCGCCGCGACGAGGATCTCCCCGAGCAGCAGCGCCGTCAGCGGCGTCGCGCTCGCCGGCTTGAGCACGATGCTGTTGCCCGCCGCCAGCGCGGGGGCGACTTTGTGCGCCACCAGGTTCAGCGGGAAGTTGAAGGGTGTGATGCCGAGGATCGGGCCCAGCGGCATCCGGCGCGTCAGCCCCCAGCGGTTCTCGGCGCCCGCGGTCTGGTCGAGCGGAAGGACCTCGCCGCCGATGCGCCGCGCCTCGTCCGCCGCGAGCGCGAACGTCGCGGCTCCGCGGTCCGCCTCGAGCCGCGACAGTTTCAGCGGCTTGCCGCTCTCGAGCGTGATCATGCGCGCGATCTCGTCACGGCGCGCCGCGAGTCCGACGGCCGCCTTTCCGAGCAGCTCCGCACGACGCGACGACGACCAGGTCCGCGTCTGCTCGAAGGCCTTCAGCGCCGAGACGACGGCGCGCTCGAGCTCGGCGGGCCCGGCCTGGGCGCATTCGCCGACGAGCTCCCCGCTCGCGGGGTTGTGGACGCGGATCGTGGCGGCCGTGTCGACGGCCTCGTTGTGGATGAGCAGCGGGAGGCGTTTCATGACGCGCAGTATAGCGGAGGGAGACGGGCGAGAGGCGATGGGCGAAAGGCGTGAAACGTCCGCGCCCATCGCCTGTCGCCTCACGCCTGGTCCCCAGAGATAGTGCTTGCTTCCCCGGCCCTGCGCCGCTAGAAATAGGCTCCCTCACGCAACACCCGTGGGCGGGTGGTGGAATTGGCAGACACGTACGTTTGAGGGGCGTATGCCGCAAGGCATGCGGGTTCGACTCCCGCCCCGCCCACCATCCGCCTTCGCTGGCCGGAGGCCAGCAGGAAGGCGGATGCCCCGCCGTAGCGCCAACCCCAAGGACGCGCGAAGGCGGGCATTTCGACCCCCGGCCAGCTACGGCGGGATGCCCCTCACCTCAAACTGAAACCCCTCGCTCGTGAAGTGGCCCGTCAGCTCGACCCGGCCCAGCAGCTCCCCCAGCCGCCCCAGCTTCAACTCCGGCAGCAGCGCCGCGAGCGCGGGCACGTCGAGCGTCCCCGTCACGTGATGGGATCCGGACCGGGCCGGCGGGATCTCCGGCGCCGCGCCGCCGTTCCACACCACGAGGCGCCCCTGCCGGAACTGGAAGGACGGATGCCAGCGCTTCCCGAGTTCGCCGTCCAGCGTCACGTGCGTGAGCGGGCCCTCTTCGCGGAGGACGACGAGCGGGGGCAGCTCCCGCTGACGCCGCACGCGCGTGCCGTCGGCCACCGCCCGCGTGATCATGGCGCGCGCGGTCGCGGTCAGCTCCTCCGGGACGTCGATCCAGAGCGCCGGCGGATTCAGCTGGAAGCCCCAGCTGGGGCCGATCCGGCCGAAGAACTCGGCGAGGCTGCGTCCCTCGAAGTAGTCCCGCCCCAGCACGTAGGCCTCGCGCTCCACGCGCTCGCGGTCCTTGGGATCGAGCGCGGCCAGGATCTCCTCCCAGACGCGGGGGAAGGATTCCGTGAGCAGGAGCTGTCCGGGGACACCGCCCGAGCGGGGCGCGTGCACGTAGCGCTCGAGGTAGGTGCGGAAGGCGGCGGCGGAATACGGCAGGCTGCCGCGAAGCGTGCCGGCGTCGACGTCGAATCCGAGCACGGGGAAATCCGCGAGCCGTCCGGGCAGTGCCAGGGCGGCGAGATCCACGAAGCCGCGGCGTCCGAGCGCCTGGAACTCGCGGCGCGACGCCAGCGGCGCCTTGCGGGCGCGGTGGCGGGCCAGCGCGGCGGGCGTCTCCGTCCAGACCAGCGCGTCGCCGTCGACGTTCAGCTCCGAGGACAGGGTGGCCAGGCGCCGGAGCCGGGCGAGCAGCACGGGACGGCGCTCGCGGTCGAGATAGAGCGCGACGGCGCCCGCGAGGTGCGGCTGCAGCGGGACGCTCCGCCGGCGCCATTCCGCCGCGCGGTCGGGGTCGAGGCGGACGAGAAAGGCCTCGAAGGCCGCGGGACTCTGGAACCCGGCGTAGGCCAGGGCGTCGTCCGGGACGAGGTCCGCCAGGGGCCGCTCCTCGGGTTTCTGAGGGCGGATCCAGGCCATCGCCAGGGCGATCAGGACGAGCAGCGCTGCGAGCGCCGCGCCGCGGGTGCGGGTCATGGATTCCCCGATTCTAAGGCCTGACGTCTCCTTGATTCTTGGATTTCCATTCCCTAGACTCATCCCCCTATGCCTACGACCGAAAAGAAGATCCTGTCCCGCCGCGCCTCCGAAGCCGAGGAATCCGTCACGCTGGCGATGACCGCGAAAGCCAACGCGATGCGCGACCAGGGCATCGACGTGATCTCGTTCTCCGCGGGGGAACCCGACTTCGACACCCCCGACCACATCAAGAAGGCGGCCTCCGACGCGCTCGCCAAGGGGCAGACGAAGTACACGCCCGCGTCCGGACTGCTCGCGCTCCGCAAGGCGGTCGCGGCCAAGTTCCAGCGGGACAACGGCCTCACGTACGACCCCTCGCAGATCGTGGTCTCGTGCGGCGCCAAACACTCGCTCTACAACGTCATGCAGGCGATCCTCGAGGAGGGCGACGAGGCGATCATCCCCGCCCCCTACTGGGTGAGCTACCCGGCGATGGTGAAGTGCGCCGGCGCGACCCCGGTGATCGTGCAGACGACCGAGAAGAACGGCCTCAAGATGACGGCCGCGCAGCTCCGCGAGGCGATCACGCCCCGGACGAAGTGCCTCATCCTCTGCAGCCCCTCCAACCCGACGGGCATGGTCTACACCGAGGCCGAGCTCAAGGCGCTCGCCGACGTCGTGGTGGAGAAGGGCATCCTCGTCATCTCCGACGAGATCTATGAGAAGCTGATCTTCGGGATCCCGTTCGCATCGATCGCGACGGCGCGCCCCGAGATGAAGGACCGCACCGTCGTCGTGAACGGCGCCTCCAAGGCCTACGCGATGACGGGCTGGCGCATCGGCTACGCCGCGGGCCCCAAGGACATCCTCACGGCGGTGGGCCGCATGCAGAGCCAGTCCACGTCGAATGCGACGTCGATCGCGCAATACGCGACGATCGCCGCGCTCGAAGGCGAGCAGGGCTGCGTCGAGAAGATGCGCGTCGAGTACGCCAAGCGCCGCGATTACATCGTGAGCCGCCTGCGGAAGATCCCGGGCGTCTCCTGCGGCGAGCCCCAGGGCGCCTTCTACGTGTTCCCGAACGTCGCCGCGCTCTACGGGAAGAAGTTCCAGGGCAAGGAGCTCCGCGGCTCGCTGGCGCTTTCCGAGACGCTGCTCGAGAAGGCGCACATCGCCACGGTCCCGGGCTCGGGCTTCGGCGCGGACGATTTCATCCGGCTGTCCTACGCCACTTCGATGGACAAGATCGAGAAGGGCCTGGACCGGCTGGAGAAGTTCGTGAAGGAGTTGAGCTAGGCGAGAGGCGATGGGCGAGAGGCGTTAGGCGGCCGGGTCCTCGCGCCTCCCGCCTATCGCCTATCGCCTATGTTTCAACGTACGCCGGCCGTCTGTCTGCACAAGACGGACTACAGCGAGACCAGCCAGATCCTGCGCTTTTTCACCCCCACGGCGGGCAAGATCGGCTGCATCGCCAAAGGCGCCAAGCGCAAGAAGAGCGCCTTCCTGGCCCCCTTTGATTTGCTCTCGATCTACGACCTCATCCGCATCGAGCGGCGCCCCGGCACGCTCGACATCCTCACCAAGGCCGAGCGGGTGCGCTCGTTCACGAAGCTCCGCGAGGAATACCCCCGTTACGTGGCGGGCTGTTACGCGGCGGACTTCGTCGACCAGTTCGCGCCCGAGGGGCAGCTCATCGAAGGGCTCTACGAGCTGCTGGTGGCCGCGCTCGAGCGCCTGGAGTCCGGGGTGCCCGTGCCGGACGTGGTCTACTCCTTCGAAGCCCTCTCCCTGCGCGCGCTGGGGTATCTGCCGCGGCTGCGGGACTGCGGCGTCTGCCGGAAGGCCGCCGCGGGTCCGGACCTCTTCTTCTCGGTCCAGGACGGCGGCGTGCTCTGCCCCGGCTGCCGTCCCAAGGAGCAGCGCTGGTTTCCCGTCCGGCGCACGGCCCTGGAATGCATCGCCCGCTTCGGGGAAGGAGACATGCCCAAGGAGCCGGTGAAGAAGTCGCTGGTGGCGGAGATCCGGCAGATCCTCGACGCCTGCGTCCTGCACCACCTGGAGCGCGAGCTCTCCAGCGCCCGTTTCCTGCGCAGCGTCGTCACCCTCGGCGCCCCCTAACATCCGGCGTACTTCCCGCCGGGATACTCTGTGGAAACTTTTCGCCGTTTGCATAATTGCATATTCATGCAGGCCCTTGCATATGCCGATAAAGAGGGGTATATAACATTAGGCTAACATATGGCGGAAACCGAGCTTCACGAGCGGCTGGCCCGGGTCCTGGTGCGTTTTGAAGCGGGTCGCATCGAGCCGCTGGAGTTCCGCTGGGGCGTGCGGGAGCTGCGGGTGCGCTCCGTGAACGCCCGCTGGGTGGACCGCGCCACGCGCCCCCACAAATACTTCTTCTCGGTGACCCTGGGCAGCGAGGAGGTCGTGGTCCTCTCGTGGAAGGAGGGCGAGGCGTTGTGGTATGTGGAGGGGGTGCTGGGGTAGGGGAAGGCGGAAGGCGATAGGCGTGAGGCGACGGGGCGGAGAACGAAAGGAGCGTGCGATGAACCGCATACCGAGCTTCAAGGACTTGGAGGTGTGGAAGCGGGCAATGACCTTGGTGAGGCGGACTTATGAGGTTACCCGTCTCTATCCTGCGGACGAAAAATACGGTCTTGTCGCGGAGACCCGGAAAACGGCACGTTCCGTTCCCGCCAACATCGCTGAGGGCAAGACCCGTGTGGGAGGGCGGGAGTTCCATCACTTCATGTCCATCGCCCTGGGGTCTTTGGGAGAACTGCAGACCCAGCTCTTGATGGCCGCAGATCTGGGCTATATGAACCATGGTACTCTGGGATCTTTGGAGCAGGAGGTCGAGGAGATCTCCCGCATGTCACGAGCCTTGGAGCGGGCGTTAGGCGAGAGGCGATAGGCGGGGGACGTCCCGCTTCGCCTATCGCCTCACGCCTGTCGCCTATGTCCATTCTTCATCTGGATTTGGATGCCTTCTTCGCCTCGGTCGAGCAGCTCAAGGACCCCCGCCTTCGCGGGCGGCCGGTGGCCGTGGGCAACGGGGTCGTCGCCTCGCCGAGCTACGAGGCCCGCGCGCGCGGCGTCGCCACCGCCATGCCGATCCAGCAGGCGCTGCGGCTCTGCCCGGACCTCGTCGTCGTCGACGGCCGCCATGAGGTCTACCGCTGCTTCACCGACGCCGTCTGGGAGGTCTGCCGCCGCTACGCCCCCGTCCTCGAGACCTTCCTCGACGAGGCCTTCGCGGACTTCACGGACCTCGACCACGTCTATCCCGATCTGCTCGCCCTCGGACGCCGGATCAAGGACGAGATCCTGGACGAGACCGGCCTCAGGGTCACCGTGGGTCTCGCGCGGAACCGCATGCTCTCCAAACTCGCCGCCAAGTCCGTCAAACCCGACGGCCTGCGCCTGCTCCGCTCCGAGGAGGAGGAGCCGTTTCTGCTCGCCCTCCCGGTGGAGAAGATCCCCGGCGTGGGACCCAAGACCGCCGCGCTGCTCCATGACCTGAACCTGCGGAGCGTCCGCGAGCTGCGCGCCGTCCCGCTCGGCGCCCTGCAGGCGCTGCTCGGCGGACTCACGGGGGCCGCGATCTACGAGCGCGCCCGTGGCGAGGACTCGCGTCCCGTCTGCGAACGCGAGGTGCCGCGGCAGATCTCCCGCGAGACCACGCTCGAGCAGCCCACGGCCGACCGCGACTGGATCGAGGGCATGCTGTTCTATCTCGTCGACCGCGCGATCCGCTCCCTGCGGCAGGGCGGTCTGCGGGCCCGCACCCTGCGCGTGCGGCTGCGCTGCTCCGACGGCGTCGAGGACGCCCGCTCGATCACGTTCGGCGCCAGCGCCTACGACGGCGAGATCCAGCCGCTGGTGCGCCGCGTCTTCCGCGAGCTCTACGTCCGGCGCGTCACCGTGCGCTTCGTCGGCGTCCAGCTCTCGAATCTCGAATCCGCGGACGGCCAGCTCGGCCTCTTCGACGATCCCCAGGTCGCGTCGTTCCACGCGGCGGTGGACGCCGTCCGCGACAAACACGGCCACGGCGCGATCGTCTCCGGCCGCTCCATCGCCCTGCTCGGGACGCTGCCCAAGGACGCGTACGGCTACGTGCTGCGTACGCCGTCGCTGACGAAGTGAGGAAGGCGTGAGGCGTGAGGCGTGAGGCGATAGGCGATAGGCGACAGGCGATAGGCGTGAGGGGGGAGGCGCGGGGCGGGGAAGCTTCACGCCTTCCGCCTCTCGCCTCTCGCCTCCCCTCGTTCACTGTCCGCAGCTGCCACAGCCTGCTGCTCGGCCCCTCGCGGCCGGAGGCGCTCGCCGCCCGGGCCGCCGAACTCGGCCTGCGCGGGCTCGTGCTCGCCGACGAGGAGAGCCTGGCCGGCGCCGTCCCGTTCTGGAAAGCCTGCCGCGCCGCGGGGATCCGTCCCGTCCTGGGCGTGCGCCTGGCCGGACGCGTCTGGATCGCGCGCAACCGCGCAGGCTATGCGAAGCTCTGCCGGCTCATCACGGCGCGCAAGCTCGGGCGGGCCCTGCCGGAGGACGTGGACGGGCTCTGGATCGCGCCGGAGGCGCAGGTGCACGACGTCGTCTTCGCCACCGCGCGCGAATGGCGGATTCACCGTCTGCTGAGCGCGATTCGCAGGAACACGCTTGTGGCGCACGTGGACGGCCTTGCGGATCCGGGCGCGTTCCTCCATGCGGGCCTCGTGCTTGATGAGGCGTTTCTGGAGTCCTGCACGGAGGATTTCCTCCCTGCGCCGAAGATCTTCCCCCGGGAGCCCGGGGAGCTGGAGCGCCTGAAGGCGCTGTGTGAGAAGGGCCTCGTCTGGCGTTATCCGGATCGGCCGCCGCGGGAGCGCCTGGCGCGCGAGCTCGGCGTCATCACGAAGCTCGGCTACGCGGGCTATTTCCTCGTCGTGCACGACATCGTCGCGTATTCACGGCAGCGCGGGCTGCCCGTCGCGGGCCGCGGCTCGGGCGCCTCGAGCGTCGTCGCGTACGTGCTGGGCATCACGAACGTGTGTCCCGTGGACTTCGGCCTGCCGTTCGAGCGCTTCCTGCACGAGGGGCGGGTGGATTTCCCCGACATCGACGTGGACTTCTCCTGGCGCGTACGTGACGAGGTGATCCGGCACGTCTTCGACACCTGGGGCGACGTCGCGATGGTCTCGAGTCACATCACGTTCCAGGAGCGCTCCGCGTTCCGCGAGGCGGCGCGGGCCTACGGGTATTCGGACGCGCAGGTGAGCGCGCTGCAGCGGGGGCGCGCCGAGGTGCCCGACGCCGCGCGCTTGAACGCGGCCGCCGCGGCGCTGCTGGGCCTGCCGCGGCACCTCTCCGTGCATCCCGGCGGGATCGTGTTGGGGCCCGACGGCGTGGCGCCGCTCCAGCGGGCGGAGAAGGGCGTCGTCGTCACGCAGTACGACAAGGACGACGTCGAGGAGGCGGGCCTCGTGAAGATCGACCTGCTGGGCAACCGCGCGCTGTCGACGATCCGGGAGACGCTGGAGATCGTCGAGCGGACGGAGGGCCTGCGTATCGACGTCGAGCGGCTGCCGGCGCGCGATGCCGCCGCTGAGGCGCTGCTCGCGGAGGCGCGCACGCTCGGCTGCAACCAGCTGGAGTCGCCCGCGATGCGCTCGCTGATCCAGATGATGCGGCCGCGGGATGCGAAAGGCTTGATGCAGGCGCTGGCGTTGATTCGTCCCGGCGCGGCGGGGCAGGGCATGAAGGAGTCGTTCGTGCGTCGCGTGCGGGGTCTCGAAAGCGCGCCGCCGCAGGCCCGGGCGCTGCTGCCGGACACGCACGGGATCCTGCTCTACGAGGACGACGCGATGCTCGTGGTGTCGGCCCTCGCGGGGCTGCCGCTCGCGGACGGCGACCGCTTTCGCCGCCGGGTGCAGAAGCTGCGGACGGACGCGGAGCGCGAGGCGCTGTCGGCGGAGTTTCTCGCGCTCGCCGCGCGGGCCGGGACGGAGTCCGCGGTGGCGCGGGATCTCTGGACGCAGATGGCGAAGTTCTCGAACTTCTCGTTCTGCCGCGCGCACGCCGCGTCGTATGGGGTGCTTGCGTGGGCGTCCGCGTGGCTCGCGGCGCATCATCCGGCCGCCCACTGGGTGGCGGCGCTGAACAACAACCAGGGCCTTTACGATGCGCGGGTCTATCTCGAGCAGGCGAAGCGCGAGGGGATCGCGGTCCGGCTGCCCTGCGTGCAGCGTTCGGCGGACGAGTTCACGCTCGATGATCGCGCGATCCGGATCGGGCTCAACCGCATCCCGGAACTCATGGATCGCGAGCGCGCGGAGCTGCTGGAGGCGCGGCCGTTCGCGTCGCTGGAGGACGTGTTGCTGCGGACGCGGCTCTCGAAGCCGTCGCTGCGGAACCTGGTGCTCTGCGGGGCCTTCGACTGGACGGGCTGGACGCGGCCGCGCATCCTGATGTACCTGCGTACGGGGGGCCGGGACGTGGCGGGCCTGCCGGAACTTTCGGAGGCGGGGCAGGCGGGCCACGAGCTGCAGATCCTGGGCCTCTCCGCGCGCCGGCATCTGCTGTCCTACCTGGCGCCGGGCCCGCGTCCCTTTGATAGCCGCGGCCTGCGCGGCTCGGGAGGCCGGCGGGTGCAGATCGTCGGCATCATGGCTACGCTGCGGCTCGCGCTGACGGCGCGGGAGGAGCCGATGGAATTCCTGACGATGGAGGACGAACACGGGCTCTTCGAGGTGGTGCTGTTTCCGCAGGTCTACCGCCGCTATCGGCGCCTGCTCGGCACGATCGGCCCCTACGAGGTGACGGGCAAGGTCGAGCTCCGCCACGACGTGCTCGCGCTCACCGCGGAGCGGATCACGGGGCTGAAGCCTCTCTACGAGGCTCTGGCGCTGCGGTGAACCCACCCCCGGGCGATGCCGACGGACGCTCCCATGCCGAGCAGCAGCAGCGCCAGATACGCGAGCACGACGCCGTTGAGCGATCCGCCCAGCGCCAGGAGGTCGTTGTCGATGCCGCGTTTGCCGTCCAGATAGAACGCGCGGAACTCGTCGTCGCGGAGCAGCGTCACCGCGAAGCCCGCCTCACCCCACCAGAGCGCCCAGCCGATGACGCCGTAGAGGTGGCGTTCGCCCGGAAACTGTTCGGCGTAGCCCGTCAGCCCGCGGAAGACGAAGACGCCGGCGATGAGCAGCACGCCGCCGTGGCCCATGGCCGAGATCAGCCATGCATCGCCGCCGAGCGCGAGCAGCAGCAGCCAGAGCGCAAAGCCCGCGGCGGACGCGATCAACCAGAGGCGACGCACACGGGCCAGCCAGAGCAGCCAGAGCCACGCGCCGACAAGCGGCAGGAGCAGAAAGACCGCACGCTCGCCGATCGTGGTCACGCCGCCGCCGAAGGAGAGGTCGAACGCGGGGATCGCCGGCCGCCCAAAGAGCCAGCTTGTGGCCGCATGGCCGAATTCATGGCAGAGCGTCGCGAGCGTCCGGATCACCCATCCCGCGACGG
Organism: uncultured Planctomycetales bacterium; assembly: GCA_964619955.1. Classification (GTDB taxonomy): domain Bacteria; phylum Planctomycetota; class MHYJ01; order MHYJ01; family JACPRB01; genus JACQFK01. The sequence goes on along the minus strand of CAZUJF010000031.1, from coordinate 25,021 downwards.
GAAGCCCCGCGAGCAGCGCTCCGGCGGGCGCCCACGCCCCCAGGCGCCGTCCAATCGCCGGCCAGGGGAGCGTCATGCGGGCAGTGTCCCCGATTCCGCGGCGCTGCTCAAGGTGTCGGACACCCTGGGAGGAGGGGCGGATCCGCTAGACGCTTTCGAAAGGGGAGTCGGTCGGATGGAAGACACCGCACCAGAGACAGCGGTCGTGGCGCCGGGATGATTTCTTCCCGCACTTCACACACGTGACGGCGGGGGAGAGGCGCCCGTCGAGTTGTCCGTCGCGCAGGTCGAGCTCCGTGATCCGCAGGACGACATCCGTGTCGGTCAGCGGCGTGTGCTCCTTCAGGAGGGACCAGAGCGCCGAGCTGGCGAGCACCAGTTTGTCGATGCGGATTTCGAGGTGCCGGAGCCGGTCTCCCGTCGCCTCCCCCGGAGTTCCGGCGGGAGCGGTCTGGGCCATGGCTTCACCTGCCAAGCCGACGCCGGTACTCAGGAACATTCCAAAAGCGCTCATCATCCCCTCCTTTCAAGCGGCTGTGGATATGGGACGCTTGCATCAATGACTTGTTTCGAGCTTAACAGGGTCGCTTCCGGTTTGCCTCACGCCGATCGCCCTCCCGGTTCTGTCTGCTCGGCACGCCCGGCCTCTAGGACGTGCTCGCGCTCACCGCGGAGCGGACCGGTCCAATGAGCCGCACTATAGCGATCGCGCGATGATCGCTTCCTCTTCGGAACCCGCGAGACTCAGAGGCCGCCCGACCAGAGCCGGTCGACGAAAACCCGCCAGGGAAGGATGTCGATGCCGTCCACGCGGCGCGGGCGCTCCTCGAGGCATACCAGCGCCCGTGTCGGGAAGGCGCCCTCCTCCGCGAGCGCCTTCAACGGGCGCAGGTCCGACGCCGAAATATGCGCGCTGGCCTTCGCCTCGATCGCCGTCCGGTCTCCCACCAGGAAGTCGACTTCGAGGCCGCTCGTCGAGCGCCAGAACGAGAGGGGGGCTCCGGAGACGGCGTCCGACCAGGTTGCCAGTTCGTGATGGACCCAGGACTCGAAAGCCGCCCCATACTCCGCCGTGCCGCGCACATGGCGCCGCCCCTGGAGCGAGCGCGTCACGCCGACGTCGAAGAAGTAGTACTTCGAGGAGGCGATGGGCTTGCGCTTCCGTCCCGTCCTCCAGGCGGGCAGCTCCGCGAGCAGGAGCGTGTCCTCCAGGATGCGGAAATACTCGTAAACCGTCGTGCGCGGGACCTGGGCGTCGTTGGCCAGCCGGGTGAAGTTGACCACGGTCGCGTTGCAGAGCGCCGCGACGCGGAGGAAGCGGCTGAACGCGGGCACGTTGCGCGCCGCTCCCTCCGCGACGACTTCCTGCTGGAGATAAGTGCCGGTGTAGGCGGCGAGGTCCGCGTCCGGATCGTCCGAGAGATAGATGGACGGGAGCAGCCCCCGATCCAGCGCGCGGTCGAGGTCGAAGCGGTCGCCGAGTTCGCGGGCGCTCAGAGGGTGCAGTCGTTTCTCCCGGGCGCGACCGCCGAGCAGGTTCACCCCGGCGCCGCGCAGGCCGCGGGCGCTGGAGCCGGTGAGGAGGAAGCGGACGCCCCGGGATTCAATCAGACGGTGGACCTCGTTGAGCAGCGAGGGGAGCCGCTGGATCTCGTCGATGACGACGACAGGGGGCTTGGCGGGCAGTTCCTGCGCGATGCGTCCCGGATCCCGGCTGAGGGCGAGGAAGACCGCCGAATCCAGCAGGTCATAGACCCGTGCCCCGGGCAGGGTTTCCCGGATGAGGAAGGTCTTTCCGGTCTGCCGGGGCCCGAAGAGGAAATGGGATTTCTTCTGGAGCAGCGGCCCCAGGTTGAGCTCCCTTCGGATCGGGACATTTGACGGATCCATCGTCAAATATCATGACAAATGACGACTGAGTCGTCAATTATCCCGATGACGACTGAGTCGACCCCATCCCCCAGGCGCCGTCCGGGGGCTTCAGGCCGGCGCGCTGTGTCCGTTGCACTGGAGCACCCCCAGGAAGCGGACCCACGGGCCGACGGCCTCGCGGTATTGCGATGCCAGGATCCGGGTGATCTGATGAAGATGCGTCAGGTCGTGGGCGGCCCAGGTGGCCAGCAGCTGCGACAGGGTCACCGGGCCGAACGAAGGATGTTTGCCGCGGCGGGCGAGCTGCTCCGGCTGGAGCTTCCAGGCCCGCAGGTCGCGCAGATTTGCGGCGCGCGCGCGGGCGAACCCGTCGAGCAGTTCTTCGAGCGACTTGGCCTGGGCCTCCTTGCGATGGGCCTCGCGGTCAAAGGGCGGGAACGCCTCGCTCTCCCCCCGATCGAGCAGGTGCCTGGCCCGGGGCATCCAGTTGACCCGCTCGCCCTCGATGAGATGGCCGACGACGTCGCAGACCGTCCAGGTTCCCGCGCCCTCGCTCGCGCGCGTCCAGACGTCGGGAAGCCCGCGCAGCAGCGGATCCAACGCGGGCGGGGTGCGCGCCAGGAGCGCCAGCGTGGCTTCCAAGTCGTGTTCCATGAGTCCTCTCGGGATGCAGGCCCGCGAACCGCTTCCATGGTATCACCCGCCCTGGCCATACAGGCCGGGTGATAGACTGGAGGCGGATGGAGGACGCCAAGGTCTACGAGCTGCCCAAGTCGTCGCTGAAGTTCAGCGGGACGACGCTGAGCCGCCACGAGGGCGGGGCGCTCGTCGCCGACCACTCGCTCGCCGACCTGCACGAAGTCGTGCTGCGCTACGGCCGGAACGAGGGGGATGTGTTTCTCTTCTGCTTCTTCGGGACGCTGCTGGCGCTGTCCGGCGCGGGCTTCTACTTCTGGGGCTGGCGCGACGGGTCCACGCTCTGGCAGATCCTCTTCGGCCTCGGCGGCTTCCTCTGCCTGGCCGTCCTCGGCCTGGGCCTGTCGAGCCGGACCCTGTTTCTGGATCTGCGGGGCAAGCTGGGGGAGCTTACGTATCCGATCTCCGACGACGCCGTGACGGCGGAGGCCTTCTTCTCCGAACTGCGCGAACACGCGCAGGCCCAGCGCCTGATCATCGCCTTCCGCATCCAGCGCTGAGCGCGGGGACGCCGAAGTCCGCCGCCACTTCGCCGGATCCGCCGGGTTGGATCCTCATGCGACGCGCTCTCCTCCTCGCGCTGCTCGGCGCCTGCGGCCCGGTCCGGCAGGAAGCCCCGGCGCCGCCGCCCAACATCGTCTTCATCCTCGCCGACGACCTGGGCTGGACGGACCTCGGCTGCCAGGGCTCCCGCTACTACGAGACGCCGAATCTCGACCGTCTCGCCTCCGAGGGGGTCCGCCTCGTGAACGGGTATACGGCGGGCCCGAACTGCCAGCCCACCCGCGCCGCGCTGATGAGCGGGCAGTACGGGCCCCGCACCGGGATCTACACGGTCGGCGGGATCGACCGCTTCGACTGGAGCCGCCGTCCGTTGCGGCCCGTGGACAACGTCCTCAAACTCGCGCCCGCGACGGTGACGGTCGCCGAATCCCTGAAGCAGGCCGGCTATGCGACGGGCATCTTCGGGAAGTGGCATCTGGGGGAGGACCCGGCGCATCACCCCTCGGCGCAGGGCTTCGACGAGGCTCTCGTCAGCATGGGGCGGCACTTCGGATTCAAGACCAACCCGCCGGTCGAGGTCCCCAAGGGGGCGTACCTCGCGGACTTCCTGACGGAGCGGGGGCTGGACTTCATCCGCCGCCACCGCGAGCGGCCCTTCTTCCTGTACCTGCCGCATTTCGGCGTGCATTCCCCGTTCGAGGCGAAGCCGGAGCTCGTCGAGCGTTTCCGGCGGAAGGCGTCCGCCGGGGGGCACGACGACCCGGTCTACGCGGCGATGATCGCGAGTCTGGACGAGAGCGTGGGCCGCGTGTCCGCTCTGCTGAGCGAACTCGGCCTCTCCGGGCGCACGCTGCTGATTTTCTCAAGCGACAACGGCGGGGTTGGCGGCTACGTCCGCGAGGGCCTGAAAAAAGCCGGGGACGTGACGGACAACGCGCCGCTGCGGGGCGGGAAGGGGATGCTCACCGAGGGGGGGATCCGGGTGCCCTACCTGTTCCGCTGGCCGGGCCGGCTGCCCGCGGGTCTCGTGAGCGAGGCGCCGTTTCACAGCGTCGACCTCCATCCGACGCTGCTCGAGGTCGCGCGCGCGGCGCCGCCCCCGGGCCAGGTTCTTGACGGGATCTCCCGCCTCGGCGTGCTCGCCGGAGGCCCGGACGTCCCGCGCGCCCTCCACTGGCATTTCCCGGGCTACCTCGGCGCGGGGAAGGACCAGTGGCGCACGACGCCCGCGGGCGCGATGCGGGAGGGCGACTGGAAGCTGATCGAGTCCTTCGAGGACGGCCGCCTGGAGCTCTACGACCTCAAGGCCGATCCGGGCGAGCGGCGGAACCTCGCGGCCGAGCGGAAGGATCTGGCCGCGGCGATGTTGGGCCGGCTCGCCGCCTGGCGGGCCGCGGTGAAGGCCCCGATGCCCGCGGGGCAGTAAGTAAGCTAAAAGCCCGGCGGGGTCCAATAGAGTTCGGGCGTCCATTTGCCCTCGTGGAGGCGCTTCATCGAGGGAACCCTGCGGATCCAATCCCGACCCCAGCGTGCTGCGGGCAGGAACTCCGGGCTGGGCTGCTCGGGATGATCGCGGACGGTCCTGGGGGTGCCGTCCGAGTAGCGCACCTCGAACGCCAGGGGCACGCCGCAAACGATCAGCGGCCGACCCGAGGGTTTGGCTGAGGCGAAGGCATCGGTCCTCAGCTGGACGGCCAAGTCCGCCGGGAGTTCGAGGGCGGCCTCATCGTGGAAGCGGGCCTCGATCATCTCCTCCCCGCTCCGGCGGATCGTCTGGGCCCAGACTCCGGCGCCCTTCCGGAAGAAGATCCTCGTTCCTCCGAAGAGGGGATGCACGTCGTGGAACACGATGGCCTCCACCGGGGAGAGGGTCACGATCGGAGGGGGAGGAGCGCAGCCGAGGGCGGCGAGGAGCACGAGAACGCCTTTCATGCAACTTGGACGGCATCCGCTGGAGAAAGGTTCCCGGGCTGAAGCGGATCGCGCGCACCTCGGGCCCCCGATGCGCGGTGCGTCCATTATCGGGACGGCCGGGCCGGGAGGTCGGAGCCCGCCTTCCACCGGAGGCCGCGCTCGTAGGCCCCCAGGTCCGGCTTTCCGTCAGGCGCCTCCGTGATCCCGGGGATGGCCGCGCCGCCGTCGACGGCGGGGGAGCGGGGGTTCCTGAGCCGGAAGTCCAGCGCGGCCGCGTCCTCGAAGTCGTCCGCCGGCGCGTGCTCGCGATTGTGATCCTGCGTGATGGGATCGCGGATCCCGTTCACGGCGAACCCCGTTCCCCCCGACAGGTTGTTCCGGAAGATCATCGACGCCGTGTCCCGCCGCCCCTCCCAGACCGCCGAGATCCAGCCGGCCTCCTTCTGCCGCCAGAACGTGTTATGGGCCACGAGCATCCGGGCGTCGCCCCGGTGGGTGAAGAGGCCGCTCCGGGTGAGCCCGTTTCCGACGATCACGTTGTGATGGACCCGGAAGTTGGCGGCGCCGTCGTCGAGGTAGATCCCGCAGGACACGCGCTGGTTGGCGGTCCGGTTGTCCGCGATGAAGTTGTACGAGATGTCCGCGCCCTGGAGATCGTTGTTTCCGTTCTGGTAGATCGCGGCCGTCCCGCCGTCCAGCATGACGTAGCCGTAGTCCCGGCAGTCGTTGAGACGGATGACGGGGGCGGTCGTGGGCACCCGGTCGATGTCGATCATCACGATCAGCATGGCGGTGGATTGGCGCAGGGTGTTCCTCAGGATGCGGTGGTCCGCGCCGTTGACCACGAGGTTCACGGCGAATTCCCGGCATTGCCAGCCGGCGTCCTCGATCACGTTGTTCTCCACCGTGTTGGCGCGTCCGCGCACGGTGATCAGCGCGCCCCATCCCTTCGAGACGCGGCAGCCCCGAACCGCGTTTCCGGAGCCGCCGATCGTGATCCCCGACGTGCCGTCCTCCGGGTTGCCGTAGCTGTAATGTTCGGGATCCCCCTTCGCGCGCCGGTCGTCGTAGAACCCGCCCCAAGGCGACACATACTCGAGTTCGCAGGATTCCAGGACGCAGTCCGTCGCCGCCTCCATGAGCACGGACGCCGCGTGAAACGACAGTCCGCGGATGACGACCCCCTTGCGGCCGCTGCAGTCGAAGCCCCAGAGGCGGGTGCGCCCCTCCACCGTGCTCTCCGGGAGCGGCTTTCCGGGGGGCGGGGACAGGTACAGCCGCCCCTGCCCCCAGTGCCACTCGCGAGGCGACGTGAGGCAGGCGAGATGATCGGTGATGTAGCCGCGACCGTCCCCCTCGAATTCCCCCGGCTGACTGGCATGCCAGCGCAAATTGGTCCGGTCGCAGTGGAGCGCGTCTCCTTCGGTGCGCACGATGCGCCCCATGTTCGCCTGGTAGGGATTTTTCCCGTTGAGTCCCGTGAAGAAGCCGCCGTCGAAGGTCTTTCCCTGGAGTCCCGCGGTGAACGTGACCTTTCCGGAGCCCGTCCCTTGGGGCTGTCCGCGCCCGGCGAAGGTCTTCGCCCAGTCCGAGCTGTCGTAGGGATTCTCGTCGTCGTCGGGGTACCGGGCTTTGCGCATCCGCCGGCCGTCGACGAACACGTCGCGGACCTCGCCGGCGACGGCCGCCTGCTCGACGCCCTCCCGGAAGGCCGTCCATCCTTCGACGACGTCGCAGCCGCTGATCACGACCCGCTCCCCGGGATGGGCCGCGAACGTCTGACCGTCCTCCGGAACGACGGTCTCCCGATAGACGCCTTCTCGGAGGATACAGACGTCTCCCGGCTTCATCCGGGCGACGGCGGACCGGAGGCTCTTCCAGGGCCGCTGTGAAGTGCCATCCCCCTGTTCGTCGCTTCCGCGCCGGACGTCGACGTACACCTCGGTGCGGAGTCCGGCGGCGTTCACGCTCCCGCCGAGGAGCGCCAGCGTGAGGATCCCGTGCATCCAGCCGGTCATGAAGAACCTCCAGGCGCGGGGCTCAGTCTGCTTTGAAGCGGATGGCGCGGACCTCGTAGACGGCGAATTCGGCTTGCATGCCGACGCGGCCCTTGAGCAGCGGACAGTTCTCCCAGACCGCGGTGGGCTTGCCGTTCACCGAGAGCGAGATCGTGCCGCCCTTGCAGGTGATGTCGTAGGCGTTCCACTCGCCGAGCGGATGCTCCGCGCTTGCGCCCTTCTGGAAGTGCTCCTGGCGCTTCGGGTTTCCAGGGATCATGCCGATGAAATCGCCCACGACCGGCGACTTGTCGGCCCGCGCGACCTGCGCCTGCACCCAGCTCTTCCCGTCGGCCGGGGTGCGGACGTAGATACCGCCGTTGTAGGCCGCCTTCGGATCCGTGTGTTTGCGCCAGCGCCACTCCACGTGGAAGACGCCGTCGCCGAACTCCTTGTCATACAGCAGCATCTCGGTCGCGCCCACGCCGTCGACGACCAGCGTCTTTCCGTCCTCGCTGAGCGTCCAGACCGCCTTGTCGGCCAGCGGCTTGATCGGCACGCGGGTCCAGCCCTTGAGGTCTTTCGCGGGGAAGAGGTCGGTCCAGCCGTCGGTCTGGAGCGCGAGCAGCAGGGCGGTGAGGATCATGTCCTGATACTACGGTTTGCTCCTGCCGCTCGTTCTGTTTTCCGCGTGTCGGACCCCCTGTCGGACGCGGCCCGAGCGTTGTAAGACTGGAGGGCGGAATGATCCGGTTCCTGGTCGAGATCCTGGCGGTCCTGGCGGCCCTGAGTCCCGATGAGATTCCGGTGGCCCCGGATCCCCGGGGACGCCCCGTCCTGGGCCCGGCGATCGAGCGGGCACCCGAGGGTTCCACGCTCGTGCTTGCCCCGGGCGTCTACCGGGAGACGGTGACGATCACGCGGACCCTTCACCTGAGGGGCACGGAGGGCGCGATCCTCGATCCCTCGGAGCCGCTGCAGGTCCGCTGGACTCCGGCGCCGGAGATCGGCCCCGGGGTGTACCGTTTCGAGAGCCCGAAGAAGCCCCAGGTCCTCCTGCTCGACGGCCGCATCATCGCGGAGATCGATCCCCGCCGCGCGCCCGAGTCGGGGCCCTGGTCCTGGAGGACGCTGCTGTCGGTCGGCCCGCCGCTGGGCGGCTTCTCGCAGATCCGCGCGCTCTGGGTCCACGTGCCTTCCGAGAAGGCGGCGTACGTGCGGGTGGGAGGGGAGGAAAACCCGGGCGCCCGCTCCTGGTCGGCGACCTGGACGCGGGACGCCGTGGTGACGTTCCGCGGGGCGACGGGCGCGACGCTGCGGGGCCTGACACTTGCGCGCGGGTTCACGGGCGTGGCCCTGTCGGGCGGCTCGAAGGACTGCGGGGTGACGGGCTGCACCATCGGCCCCTGGGAGCGGACGGGGGTGTCCGTGTCGGAGGGAAGCTTCGGCGGCCGCGTCGAGGAGAACCGGATCTTCAGGGGAGCCTTCGAGGACTGGACCCCCGACGGCGGCTCGAAGGCGAACTACGAGATCTGGAAGGTGCACAAGGACGTGGGCTTCTACGACCGGGTGGGCGTCTCCGTCGTCCGCGCCGGGGCCGGGACCCTGGTGAGGGGCAACCACGTCTTCGAGACCTTCGACGGGGTCAACGTGGGCGACTGGGCCGTGGAGTCCCTGGATCTTCCGCTGGCGAAGCCGGAGGACGGGCGGGGCACCGAGATCCGGGACAATCTGATCGAGCGCACGCGGGACTCGGGCATCGAGCTGGGGGCGGGATGCATCGACGTGAAGGTGCACCACAACACCCTGCGCCGGACCCACGGAGGGCTGCGCTTCAAGCTGCCGCGGATCGGCCCGGTGTTCATCTACCGGAACCTGCTGGAGGGCGGCTCGCCGTTCAACCTCTGGTACAGCATGGACGACTCGCCCGCCGAGGGCTACGTCTACCACAACACGATCGTCGGCGGCGACGCGGCGCTGCAGTACAGCAGCTTCAACAAGGGCGGCCATGGGATCGGCGCGCCGCGCTGGCATTACTACAACAACCTCTTCCTGGCCCGGGGGTTCTTCCGCAACCGCGGGACGGCCGCTCCGGTCAATTTCACCGCGGACCACAACGTCGCCGTGGGCGGCGGCCGGCCCTGGCCGGAGGGGTCGGGGAAGGAGCCGAACTCGCGCTACGTCGACGACGCCGGTCCGCTGGACGCGAAGCACCGTCCTTGCCGCGGCAGCGCGGCGGTGGACGCGGGGAGGGATCTTTCGACCGCGTTCCGGGGCGGCCCCCTGCCCGGCACGGCCGGGGAGCGGATCTCCGGCGCCCGCCCCGATGCGGGCGCCTTCGAGGCGGAGGAATAGGCCCTCGCAACGTTCAGGAGTTGTTACCGGCGGTGGGCGGCGGGCTCAGCGCTTCTTCTTCGGGGGCGGGAGGATGCCGCGCGCGCCGATCCGGTCCTTCGCCAGCGCGATGTCGTCGATCCAGGCGGTGAAGCCCGGCTCGGCGGCCTGATAGTTGTTCCAGCCGAAGGACATCGTCTCGAAGCTCTCGGGGATCTCGGAGTTCTCGAACTTGCCGGCGCCCTTCATGAACGCGATCTCCTTGATCTCCTCGCCGTTGATGAAGAGCCGGTAGGTCTGCGTGGCGAAGTCGACGTACCACTCGGCCAGCGTCCACTGCTCCGAGAATTTGAACTTGGAAGGGCTGCCCTTGCCGAACTCGGGGCGCTTCTGCGGCTGGACGTTGTAGATGAAGCCGTAGCTGCCCTGCGTGGTGAGGATGGTGTCGAGCGGCCGCACCTCGATCGGGTCCTTCGCGAGCGGGCTGGTCGCGGTCCCGGACACGAGGGTCGAGTGGATGACGCCGGCGGAGGGCACGGCCGTCGGCAGCTTGATCCGGAAGTAGAGGCGGCCCCAGTGCTGTCCGCCGAGCTGCTTGAGGATGTCGCCCTTGAACGTGATGCGGCGCGGGCCGTTCTTGGCGGCCTCGATGCGGAGCGAGCGCCGGCCCGTGTGGGCCTGGTCCTCCGCGACGGCGACCTCGCCGGTCTTCTGCCAGCCGTCCGGGATCTGACCCGGCGCAGCGAGCTCGAAGGTCTCCTGCAGGAGGAGTTTTCCCTTTCCGATGGGGGGGATGTCCGTGGGGGGCTTGGGGTCGGCCTGCAGGGCGAGGGCGAGCGCCAGCATCAGGGTCATATCGATCTCCGCTCCGTACCCAACCCATAACCCCGGGAGCCCGTGAAGTAACGCGGCGTCCCACTTTTCAGCGGCTGAGGCGGCCCTGCGTGCGGAATTCGGATGGATTCCCTGCGGAGAGCGGGGTAGAGTAAGCACGCCCGGCGCCGGCAAGGATGGGCATGATATCCGGCGCAGATTGGAATGGCCGACGAAAGGATCCGCCGACGGATCACGCTCCGCGCAGCCCAGCTGATGTACGAACGCTCCGAAACCGAGTACTTCACCGCCAAGCGCAAAGCCGCCCGAGAGCTTGGCCTGGACCCGCGCTTCAGGCCGCACGACCTTCCCACCAACTGCGAAATCCGCGATGAGATCCAGAAGCTTGCGGACCTTCTCGAAGGCGACCGGCGAAGAGAAACGCTCCGCGAGATGCGTCTCGACGCGCTTCGCCTCATGCGCAGACTGACCCGCTTCGAGCCCCGCTTGATCGGGAGCGTCTGGACAGGGCACGTCCGGAAGGGCTCCGACATCGACATCCATGTCTTCACCGACGCGATATCCTCTCTCACCGCGGTGCTGGACGATTTTGGCGTCCCTTACGACATCGAGCGGAAACGCGTCGTGAAGCACGGAGAGGAGCGGCAGTTCACCCACATCCATGTCCGTGACCGCCACACCTACGAGCTGACGGTCTACCCGACCGACAAGATCGGCTATGTCTTCAAGAGCTCGATCACGGGACAGGCCATCGAAAAGGCGACGATCGCGGTCCTGGAACGGCGGCTCCGCGAGGAGCGCCCGAACGCGGATCTCGAGTCCGAAATCGAGCGGCTTGAGGATCACCTCGACCGCTTCGAGCTGTACCGGACCTTGCTGTTCCCCCTCGAGATCGTGAAGCAGGACCCTCGCTGGCACCCGGAGGGCGACGCCCTCTACCACAGCCTCCAGGTCTTCGAACTCGCCCGGCACGAGCGGCCTTGGGACGAGGAGTTCCTCCTGGCGGCGCTGCTGCACGACGTCGGGAAGGCGATCGATCGCTCGGACCACACCGCGGCGGGGCTCGCGGCATTGGAGGGGACGATCACGGAGCGGACGTCCTGGTTGATCGAGCATCACATGCTGGCACTCGCCTACAAGGATCGAATGCTCGGCAAGGACGAGCGGGAGGTCCTGGAACAGTCGGAGCATTTCGAGGACCTGATGGCGCTGCGGGATTGTGATGACCGGGGCCGGGAGGTCGGCATCGAGACCGTCACACTCGACGAGTCGCTCCAGTATCTGCGTTCGCTGGCGGATGAATCGTATCTCGACGGGATCGCGTAGGCGGCCGTGGGCCTCTGCAGCTGGCCTTCTCCGTGCCTTTCCCCGCCCCAGCCCCAATCAGCGCTCGATGTCCGAAGCCCGGCGGGGACCCAGCCCATAGGTGACCTGGCGGTGTAAAATCATCCATTAAGTGGTTGAATTTCAACCACAAGCCCCGGGGTGACGCCCTTCCCGTGGATGCCCTGTGGCGTCTCCGGGCTTGAGCCGCCTCTCGCCTTCCCCTTGCCTTTCCCCCGGCCCCGCCCTATCTTCGCTCGATGTCCGAATCCCGGCGCATGGCCGAAGTCCAGACCCCCATCATCCCCATCGTGGGGGACCTGGTCCGCTCCACCCCGGGCGCCATCTCGCTCGGCCAGGGCGTCGTCTCCTACGGGCCGCCCCCGGAGGCCATCGAGGCCGCCTCGAAGGCCGCGTACGACCATTCGAGCCACCTCTACGGCGCCGTCGAAGGGACCTCCGCCCTGCGCGAGGCCCTCGCCGCAAAACTGCTGCGCGAGAACCGCATCCCCATCAACGCGGAGAACGCCGTCGTCGTCACGTCCGGCGGGAACATGGGCTTCCTCAACGCCGTGCTCGCCGTCGCGAGCGTCGGGGACGAGGTCATCCTCCAGACCCCGTATTACTTCAACCATGAGATGGCCGTCCGCATCGCGGGCTGCGTCCCGGTTTGTGTGGAAACGGACGAGCGCCATCAGCTCCGGCTCGATGCGATCGCGAAGGCCGTCACGCCGCGGACCCGCGCGATCGTGACCGTGTCGCCGAACAACCCCACGGGCGCGCTGTATCCCGAGGCGGACCTGCGCGCCGTGAACGAACTCTGCCGCACGCGCGGGATCTATCACATCCACGACGAGGCCTACGAGTACTTCACGTACGGCGCGGGACGCCCCTTCGCGCCGGGCTCGATCCCGGGCAGCGCGCCGCACACGATCGAACTCTTCTCGCTCTCCAAGGCCTACGGGTTTGCCGGCTGGCGCATCGGATACATGGTCATCCCCGCCGACCTGCAGGTCGCCGTGCGCAAGATCCAGGACACCAACCTCATCTGCCCCACGATGGTCTCGCAGGCCGCCGCGCTCGCCGCCCTGAAAGTGGGGGAGGGCTACTGCGCCTCCAAGAACAAGGATCTGCCCGCCGTCCGGGAGATCGCCGTCCGCGCGCTCGCCGAAGTCTCCGATCTCTGCACCGCGCCGAAGTCCGAGGGCGCGTTCTACTTCTTCCTGCGCATCCGCTCCGAACTGGATCCCTTGAAGCTGGTCGAGCGCCTGGTGCGGGAACATGGCGTCGCCGCGATCCCCGGGACGGCGTTCGGCATCGAGAAGGGCTGCAGTCTGCGCGTGGCGTTCGGCGCGCTCGAGAAAGCCACCGCCGCCGAGGGCATCGGACGGCTCGTGAAGGGCTTGAAAGCCGTCGTGGGGAAGAGGTAGGCCATGCAGCTCATCGGACTCCAGCTTGACATCGTCTGGGAGGACAAGGCCGCGAACTTCGCGAAGGTGCGCGAGCTCGCCGCCGCCGCGAAGCCCGAGCCGGGCGCGCTGCTCGTCCTGCCCGAGATGTTCTCGACGGGCTTCTCGATGAACGTCGCCGGGATCCACGAGAGCCCCGCGCGGGAGACGGAGACCTTCCTCTCGGAGCTGGCCAAAACCACCCGCTGCTTCGTGCTGGGCGGGCTGGTCGTGAAACAGGAGGACGGCCGCGGCCGCAACGAGGCGGCGGCGTTCGGCCCCGACGGAAGCCCGCTCGCCCGCTACGCGAAGATCCACCCGTTCTCCTACGGCGGGGAGACGCAGCACTACGCGCCCGGCACGGAGATCGTGCGCTTCGACTGGAACGGCGTCGCGGTCACACCGTTCATCTGCTACGACCTGCGCTTTCCCGAGATCTTCCGCGCGGCGGTGAAGGGCGGGACGCAACTTTACGCCGTCATCGCGAACTGGCCCGAGCCGCGCGAAGCCCACTGGCTCGCCCTGCTGCGCGCGCGCGCGATCGAGAACCAAGCCTATGTCATCGGCGTGAACCGCTGCGGCAGCGATCCCAAGCTGCGCTACTCGGGACGCGGACAGATCGTTGATCCGCGGGGCGTGGTGATCGCCGACGGTGCCAACGCCCCCGGCTTCTTCAGCGCCGAGGTCGATCTGGCGGGACTCCTGACCTATCGGAAGGAGTTCCCGGCGCTGCAGGACATGAAGTGATTACTCTGGCAGGGCATTGATCGTCAGCGCCACTTCCTGCTGGATCTTCATCCCCGACGCCCCGCGGATCGAATACTTGATCACGAGGTTCGTGACCGGCTTCAACTGCGGGAGCTCCAGCGTCAGCGTCTTCGCATCGGCGCCCAGGACGGCCTTGCGGACTTCCCACTTGGCCCGGCCGCGTTTCTTCGAGCCGTCCGGCAGATATTCGGGGGAGCCGTAGTCCGCGTTCGACTCGATGTGGAAGGCCTCGGCGCTGTAGCTGTCGGTGTCCGCCGCCGTCTCCGGATCCAGCGCGTCCGTGAATCCCAGCTCGATCGCGCCCTTCCGGACCTTCAGCGTCACGGGCTGCCCCGCCGGCTTGCCGGTGTAGCGGACGCGCTGCAGGGAGCCGTCCTTCACGCCCGTCGTCTGCCAGCCGCGTAGACCGGCGACGTAGAGCTGGCCGTCCTTCGGGTTGAACTGCGCGCGGTGGATGCCGCTCGCGAAGGAGAGCGGGAGCCGGACGACGCCGCCCTGGCGGACCTTCGCGCCGCCCTCGTCGATCAGCACGTTGAAGATCCGCGCCTGTCCGTACGAGGTGTGGATGAGGCGGTCCTTGAGCGGGCCCCAGCGTTCCGACGTCGCCCAGACCTGGCCGCCCGAGGAGTTGTCGATGTCCATCGGGATCCAGCAGAGGACGGGTTCGCGCGTCATCGTCTTCGTCTCGGGCCGCTGCTCCAGCAGGTGGCCGTAGAACTTGTCCTGCTCGACCCAGACGATGGGGCAGGTGCCCATCCAGTTGCCCTGCTGGTCGGTCGCGGTGATCTGGCCCTGGGGACCGACGCAGAGGCCGAAGGGGGTGCGGAAGCCCATCGCGAAGACCTCGAGTCTGGAACCGTCGCGGGAGACCTTCATCACGCAGCCGTTATGCGGCGTCCCGCTCGCGTAGCCGAGCGTCGCCGCCTTCGCGAAATAGAAGTTCCCGGCGGGATCGGTCTGCAGATCCATCGAGAACTCGTGGAAGCTGCCCGAGAGCAGGCAGTCGTTGTTGAAGTTCTCGTGGAAGTCCGCCTCGCCGTCGCCGTTGAGGTCGCGCAGGCGCGTGATCTGGTCGCGGCCCAGGACGAAGAGCTCCCCGTCGCGGATGCGCAGGCCCATCGGCTGATACAGCCCCGCGGCGTGGCGCTTCCACGTCAGCTGCTCGAGCTTCTCGTCGATGCCGGAGACGATCCAGACGTCGCCGTCGAACGTGCAGACGGCGGCGCGTCCGTCCGGATAGAAATCCAGGCCGCTGATGCGCATGTACGAGTCCCAGGGGTTCTCCTCCGGGACCGTGAGCGTGTCGACGGCGTAGGCCCCGGGCTCGCGTCCCAGCTGGCCGCGGGTGAGGACCGGTTCTTTCCAACGCGCGGCTCCGCCCTTCGTGAGCGGTTCGGGATCTTCGGTCGGCGAGAGCAGGAGGGACGGGACGGCGACTTTGAGCAGCAGGGCGCTCTCCCGGGCGGGTACCGAGATCGAGCGGCGTGCGGGATCCGCGTGGGGGATTTCGAGCGCCGGACCGGGACCGACGCGGAACGTGCGGGTGAAGGAGCCTGCTTCGTAGCCCGGCAGCTCCAGGATCTCGGTCTTGCCGAGGGTGTACGAGAGGACGACTTTGGCGCCGTTCACGTAGTGCCCGCGCCAGCGGCCCTGATCCTTCGAAAGCGGGCCGTCGGAAGGGCCGCGCGGGGTGGACAGAACGACCGTGCCGGCGATGCTCGGGAAGCCGGCGACGCCGTCACGTTCGACGGGGAACTTGAGGAAGGATCCCGTCCAGGCCGCGGTCCAGCAGAGCCGCTGCGTGTCGAAACACACGGCGGCCTCGGGGCCGACCTTGATGTTCAGTCCCGAGTAGGCCAGCGGCAGGGGCTGGCCCGCGATCGTGCGCGCGAGGGAGGCGCCGTAGTCCATGACGGCGTAACGTCCCGGGCGGCCGACGGTGACGGGGACTCGTGCGGCGCCGGGCGGCAGGGCCTCCCACGCGGCGCGGTCCGTCTCCACGGCCTCCGTCCCCTTGCGATGAAAGAGGACGCCCGGGGGGATCATCTCGCGCTTGTTGCCGGGCGCCTTCCATTGGAGGTTCACGCCCGCGGGCCCGTCGAGCTGCTGGTACTCCAGGCGGAGCTCGTGATCGCCCGCCTTCAGATTGATGCGGTCCGACTTCTGCTCCATGCCGCGGGCGGACCGGTGGTCGATGACGAGTTCGCCGTCGATGAAGAGCCGGCAGCCGTCGTCGGACTCCACATAGAAGCCGTACATGCCGTCCTTGGCGCAGCGCAGCAGGCCCGTCCAGCGCACGGAGAACTGCTCCGCCAGGCGCGTCCCGGGGAATTCGCCGTTCGCGAGGGGGATGTTCACGTCCGGCTCGATCCGCACCAGCAACGGCCTGCCCGTCCCGCGGGAATATTCCGCGACGAGGCCGGGGTCCTGGAGGGCGGCCAGCAGCAGAAGCATCATGTCGGGGCCTCGTACGCGAGATCGAGCGGACGTCCGACCTCCGGATGCCGGACCTTCCAGAGCCAGCCATCATAGAGAAAATGCAGGAAGCCGCTGCCGATGATGTAGATCTGCAGGGTGGGGCGGGAGATCCAGTTCCAGGCGACGAAGGTCCCGCCGACGAGGACGATGAAGGCCCCAAAGACCAGAGCCTGCTGCCGCACGGCTCTTGCGAGCAGGGAGGATTCCGGCGGCCGGGCGAGAAACTTTTTTCGCGCGTAGAGGTTCACGAACGCCAGATACTCGACCGCGTGCGAGAACGCGAAGACGGCGTAGCCCATGACGAGGTCGTGCAGGAAGATCCCGTAGAGCGCGAGGATCGAGAGCGCGAAGAGGGCTTTCGCAGCCGTGAATCCCTGGCGGAGGAAGAGCGCCGTGGAGACGAGGGCCAGCGCGAGGGCGCTCCAGGCCAGGATCGGGACCGCGGGGCCCGCCGCGTCCAGCCCGCGGGCGAGCCAGCGTCCGGCCACCGCGAGCGACGCGGCCTGCGCGCGGATCGCCGGAGACGCCCCCAGGTGGAGCAGCAAGGCGGCGAACCAGGACCAGACGAAGAGCCGGTCCGCCCAGGGCGCGCCCCCGCCGGCCTTGCGGGCGTAGATGCGGAGCAGGCCGATCTTTTGCTGCACGGAATGGAACATCGTCCAGAGCACGGCGAGCGCGGCCAGGATCATGAAGGCCTCCCGCGAGTGGGAGAGCAGCGCGGCGCTGAGCGCGGCGAAAAAGAGCGGCAGCAGCACGTAGCGGATCCGGCGGCGGCGGAACTCCTCGGGGTCGGCGTAGGCGAGCGGCAGCGTGAGGTGCCGGTGCAGGAAGTTGAAGAAGAGCACGCCCGTGACGAGGAGGGGCCGGTTCGCGCCCGGCGCCGCGAGCAGGAACGCGGCGAGGGCGGGCAGCCAGCCGAACGAAAAGCAGGCGAGGTCCGTCCAGGGACCCCGGATCCAGGCGCTCTTCATGAGCGGGGCATCGTACCCCGGGCGGCCCGCGCTGTCACACGGAGCCGTCGTCGTACCAGGCGTCGCTGAGCAGCGGGCCGGGTTTTCCCTCGTGCGTCACGGCCGTGCCGCAGTGGGCGGCGTATTCGGCGAGGAAGCGCTCGAAGTACGAATCCAGCGCGAGACCGTGCCGGTTGCTGTACGTGCGGTACGAGAGCAGGCCCTCCGGGACGAGGGCGATGAGGCGGCGTCCGACGATGTTGCCCGCGGCGTCGCGGGCCCAGACGACGGCCTTGTCGATGTCGACGGCGTTCGAGACGGCGCCCCAGACGTTCACGCCGCGCAGGGAGAGGCAGGAGGCGAAGCCGTGCTCGCCCATGAAGAGGACCTTGAAGGGGTCGGTCTCGACCTCCAGCGCGACGCGGCCGTCGTAGTCGGAAGCGGCGTCCTGCTGCTCGACGAGACGGAGCCGCTCGAGGTTGGCGGCGATCTCCTCGAGCACGACGGGATTCCCGGGGCCTCCGCGCTGCTGCAGGTAGAGATCCCGGAGGGCGGCGAGGTCCGCCTCCGGGGGGACGTCGACCTTGAGGCGCCCGAAAAGCGCGCGCGTCTGCTCCAGGTCGCGGTCGATGCGGCCCTGGCGCTCGCGGGCGGCGGACTCCGTCGCGTACGCATACTCCCGGCGGAACTCCGTCCGCCAGCGTTCGAGACGCACGGAGGGCTGCCGCTCCCGGACCCGCTCCGCCCAGGCCCGCGCCTCGGGCTCGTTTCGCAGCCAGTCGTGCGGGCGTCGCTCGATGCGGTCCTCGATGAGGCGCACCAGGGCGCGGCGGTTGCGGGGAAAGCGTCCGAGGCGGCTGTGATAGAGGAACGCCGGCAGAACGGAGGCGTCGATGGCCGAAGGCTCGACGTCGCGGCCGAGCACCTCGCGGATGGCGGAGCGATAGGCGCCGGCGGAGGCGCTTTCCACGGCGGCCTGGGCGATGTCGACGGCCTGGGCGCGCAGGGCGTCGGCGACTTTCTTGGCGAGCGCCCGCCGTTCCCTGGGGTCGCTCTCCCCGCGGCTCCAGCGCAGCAGCCGCTCCTCGAGGGACTCGCGGCGCCTGCGCCGGCGCGTGGTCTGTGCGGCGCCGAGGGCGCGCTGTTCCGCCTCGGCCCGCGCGATGCGCGAGCGGAAGTCCTCGAGGGGGGCGAGCCGCAGCGGCCGTCCGAAGCGCGCGGCGAGATGGGCGATCTTCGCATGCAGCGCGGAAAGCGCGGGATCCCCGTCGAGGAAGGCGACGTCGGGGGGGAACGGCGCGGGCGGCGTCTCCCGGAGATCGAGGGGGCGGGCGAGCAGCTCCTCGAAGACGTGCCCCGGCACGAGGTGGTGGAGGCGGTAGACGGCCTCGAGGAAGCGCGCGGCGGGCGCGGCGCTGACGCGGTCCGGCTCGGAGCTTTCCGCGAGGAAGCGGAGGAAGTCCCAGACGGACTCCCAGGGGGCGGCGAGGTGCAGGGCTTCGAGGAGGATGCGCTGGCCCGCGCGCGTGTTCTGGCGGAAGAGCAGGGCGAGCAGCGTGCGGGCGGGGCGGCTGCCCGTCGCGGGCGGCTCGCGGAGGGCGCGGTCGAGCCCGGCGCGGACGTGGGAGCGGTCGGCGATGGCGACGATGTCCTGCAGCATCTCCTGGCGGCGCCAGCCGTGGGGTTCGCGGACGAGGCATTCGAAGAGGGCGAGGGCGCAAAGGGGCGTCTCCTCCGGCCGCTGTTTGGCGATCTCGCGGATGAGGTCGAACGCGAGATTGGCCTGGAGGCCGAGGTTGCGGACGACGGCCCCGACGGCGTCGTGGCGGAGCAGCTCCGGCCGGCGCTGGAGGATGTAGCCGAGGGCCTGGAAGGCCTGGGCGGCGTTCGCGGCGAGATGTTCGACGAGCAGGTCGGCGAGGGTCCGGTCGAGGAGGGCGGGGTTGTTGGTGCAGACGTAGTAGAGGGCGTCGATGGCGGCGGCGGGGGCCTTTGGGAAAAGGCGGACGAAGCGTTGCAGCAGCTGCGGCGCCCGCGCCGCCTCACGTTCGGCGAGGTTGTGGCAGATCCAGAAGACGCTGCCGGGGTCGCTGTCGAACGCGGATTCGGCCAGGCGGAGCACGCCGTCGTCGAATGCCGCGGCGAACTCCGTCTGCGCGGAGGCGTTGCGCAGGAGTTCGAGTCCGCGGGCGGGCTCCTGCCGGAGCAGGTCGGCGAGGGACGGCGTTTCGACGCCGCAACTGCGGATGTAGTCGAGGAGGGGGTCGTCCGCCACTCCGGGATTCTACTTCAAGGGGGGCGCCGGCGGCAGGCGCCACGCGTAGGCGCGATAGTGCAGCTCGCTCCAGGCTTGTTCGCCCGGGAAGGGCGTGCCCGGGAAGAGTTCGCGATCGACGGGGCTGAAGACGAGGCGCACGCGGAGGGCGGTGCGTCCGCGGGTGAGCGCGACCGGGAGCAGGAACTCGTCGTCGCGGAAGCGCCGGTTCGAGGTCTGGAGCTTGTGCTGGGTCTCGCCGAGTTCGCCCTTGGGGTCGGAGTAGACGCAGGTGTTCGCGCCGGCGAGGTACCAGACGCCCGCGGGTTTGAAGTCCTCCGTCCCGGGCTCGGCGATCCAGACCCCGGCGCGCTGGTTGGGGTGGCTGTAGTCGAGGGTGCGGCGCAGCAGGACGCCGTGGTTGGCGGGGTCCATCTTGAGCGTGAACTCCGAGCGCCCGCGGACGCTGCGGCCGGTCTCCGTGTGGGTGGGAAAGATCTCCCGGCCGTTGAGGGTGTCGGGGCCCTCCTCGAAGCGGGATTCGATCGCGAGGGGCGGGGAGACTTCCGTCGCGACGTAGCCGTGGGCGCGCTCGCTGGCCTCGTCGCCGACGTCGATCTCGTCGACGGGCACGAGCGAGGCGCCCGGCAGGCCGTACCAGTACACGACCGATTCGTAATGCTCGGTCGATTCGTTCCGGCCGCCGTGCTCGAGCCGGATCACGGCGCGTCTGCCGAACGGCATGAGGTCGGAGAGCAGGAAGCGGTAGGCGGACTGGACGAGGTCCTCGGGGCGGGCCGCGTCCTTCTCGTTGCGGACGCCGGAGGGGTGGCCCGCGAAGGGGAGGCTCATGTTGCGGCCGCCCCAGTAATCGCCGCCGCCGCCCCATTCCTCGGTGCCGGTGCCGTAGGCCTGGGGGGAGCGGCTGTCGTCGAAGTAGAAGCGCGGATCCCCTTCCAGCGTCGTGAGGTCGGCGCGGTGGGAGAAGATCCAGGACATGCCGACGAAGCTGCCGCTCCAGTCGGCGGATTGCTCGGCGCCCTTCGTGTCGAGGAGGACGAGGTCGCGTCCGGGGACGGGCTCGGGGAGGTCGCGATAGGTCGCATGGAAATAGGCCGCATGGTTCGGCGGGCCGTCGAAGGGGGTCGTGCGCGCGGCGAGTTCGACGGGGACTTCGCCGCCGACCTCGATCCGGGCCGAGCGGAAATAGGGCATGGGGTAGGCGCAGGTGAGGTGGACGCGGCCGGCATCGAAGCGGATGCTCATGGGGAAGGCCTTCACGAGGTATTCGCGGCCGTCGCGGTTGTGGAGATTGCCCGCGCCGAAGAAGAGGGCGAGGGGGGCGTCGACGGAGGCCTCGTCGCGGCCGTCCCAGGTGATGCGGAGCCGGGCGCGGCCGAGTTCCAGGGCGCGTTCGCGCGGGGCGCTGAGGGTGAGGAGCCGGATCGAGGCGGGTCCGGCGAGGTCGAGGCGGCGGCCGGCGGCGCGATGGACGTCTCCGGGCGGATCGAGGCGGTCGGCGGGGCGGGAGAGGAGTTCCAGGACGGCGGGGTCGGGGGTTTCGGCCGGGCTCCAGGCGCGGAGGGGGCGGGAGAGCTTCGCGCCCTCGACGAACTGCTGGTAGATGTAGTAGCCGGTGCCGTAGCGCGTGCGGGTGTAGGCCATGCGGAAGGATTTTTCGAAGGCCACGGGGACCCAGGAGAGATCCGCGCCCTGGGTGACGGACCAGGTCTGGGCCAGCGGGGCGGGGAAGGCGTTCCCGGGGAGGAAGACCGAGTGGTCGACGGGGCGGGTGGGGTCCGCGGAGCTGGATTCCTGGACGATGTGGTTCGTGCCGTCCACTTCGTAGTGCCAGGGGCTGCCGTGCCAGTGGTTGTAGCGGGCGAAGACGAGGATGCCGGGGCCCGAGACGTCGAGGGGGACGGAGCGGGTCTTCGATTCCTGGTAGAGGAAGTGGCTGGCGTCGGCGGATTCGTTTCCGCCGCGGCGGTCGTACGTGGAGCGCATGTAGGTGCGGGCGCCGATGCGCTGGGCGGGCCAGAGGTCCCAGCGGCGGAAGGCGTCGAGGCCGACGGGGATGAGCGGCGCGTCCCCGGACGGCGCCGAAGTGCAGCCGGCCAGGAGGGCGAGGGCGATGCAGAGCCGGTTCATGCCGGGCCTCCGGGGGCGGGCGGTTCGAGGCGGCGGGTGGCGCTGTAGCGGAGGTGGGCCTCCATCTCGGCGCGGGCGCGGTCGGGATCGCGGGCGGCGATGGCTTCGGCGATGGATTCGTGCGAATGGAGGGCGCGGCGGCTGCGGACGGGGTCGTCCTTGCAGCTGCGGATCTGCACGTGGCGGACGATTTCGGCCAGGGTGCGCATGAGCAGTCCGAAGAGGGGGTTGCCGGAGGCGTCGGCGATGCGGATGTGGAAGGCGAGGTCGAGCGCGGCGGCGTCCTCGAGGCCCGTCTCCTGGGCGCGGCGAAAGCGGGCGACGAGATCCTGGAGGGCGTCGGCATCCGCCTCCGAGCGGCGTTCGGCGGCGAGGGCGGCGCTGCGGCTTTCGAGGGCGAGGCGGAGTTCGAAGACCTGTTCGAAGGTGTGCTGGCCTTCGAGGGTGACGAGCAGGGGGAGGAGTCGGGCGATGCTGTCGGTGCCGACGGGGCGGACGAGGTTGCGGCGACCGCGGCCGTGTTCGAGGAGGCCGAGGGCGCGAAGGCGGGCGAGGGCTTCGCGGAGGGGGACGCGGCTGACGCCGAATTCCCCGCTGAGGCGGCGTTCGCTGGGGAGGCGATGGCCGACCGGCCAGGCCTTGGATTGAATCCGTCCCAGCATGGCTTGGAAGGTGGTCTCCGTCAGCGAATCCATCGAATAAAGCCTATCAGGTAATACCAGTAATACAATAAGCGGAGCAATAGAATTGTAGAATTAAACTTGTAATACCAAAAAAGCCAGAGCGGACAGTCTGGTCTGGCTTTTTGGTCTGGGTTTGGCCTGTTTCGTCCCTTGAAAAAACCCGCCCGACCCCCTTCCGAGGGCCGGGCGGGTTGAGGAATGCTTCGGGATCCTAGTGGTTCGACTAACTTCAATCCGTAGGTTGCCCGCATCGGCGGGCACCTACGGATTGTAAGTTGACTCACCACTAGGAGCAGCCGAGCGTGTTGCCGCAGTTGAGGCACTTGTAGCAGACGCCGTTGCGCACGGTGGTGTGGCCGCAGAGGTTGCAGAAGGGGGCGTCGCCCATCATCTTGCCCAGGTGCTCCGAGAGCGCGCTGGCCTCGTGGTTGGCGGCGGGGCCCTGGATCACGTTGACGACGTTGACCTGGACCGGCGAGGCCGCGGCCTGGACCGGAAGCGGGGCGGCGAGCGGGCTGCTCTCCACCTTCCGGATGAAGTCGGTCTGGCGGCGGCGCGTGTCGCCCTCCGCGGGCTTCACCTGCGCGAACTCGTCCTGGCCCAGGTACTCGAGGGCGAGGACGCGGAAGAGGTAGTCCACGATGGACGTGCACATCTTGATGTTCGGGTGGTCGACGGGGCCCTGGGGCTCGAAGCGGGAGAACGTGAAGACGTCGATGAACTCCTTCAGCGGCACGCCGTACTGGAGGCCGAGGGAGACGGCGATCGCGAAGCAGTTCATCATCGAGCGGAAGGCCGCGCCCTCCTTGGCCAGGTCGACGAAGATCTCGCCGATGGTGCCGTCGGCGTACTCGCCCGTGCGGAGGTACACCTTCTGGCCGGCGATGCGGGCCTCCTGGGTGAAGCCCGTCCGCTTGCGCGGCAGGCGGAAGCGCTTGAGGCTCTGGCTGGCCGCCGTCGGGCTGACGGGGCTGGAGACCGTGGTGGGCAGCAGCTGGCCCTGGAGCAGCGGCATCTTGCCGAGCGCCTCCTGGACGCGGCGCTGCACCTCGGCCTCGATCTCCGCCTCGACCGCCTTCGGATCGCGCTTCTTGTCGGCGGCCTTGGACGAGAGCGGCTGGGACGCCTTGCAGCCGTCGCGGTAGAGGGCGACGGCCTTGACGCCGAGCTTCCAGGACTGGGTGTAGGCCTCCTTGATGTCGTCGACGGTGGTCTCGGAGGGCATGTTGATCGTCTTGGAGATGGCGCCGGAGATGAAGGGCTGGACGGCGCCCATCATCTTGATGTGGCCCATCCAGTGGATGAAGCGCTGGCCGATCTTGCCGCACTTGTTGGCGCAGTCGAAGATCGGGAGGTGCTCCTCCTTCAGGCCCGGGGCGCCCTCGATCGTCATGCGGCCGCAGAGGACGTCGTTGGACTGGTCGATGTCGGCCTGGGTGAAGCCCAGGCCGGGCAGCATGTCCTCGTCGGACTTGAGCCCGAGCCGCTTCATGACGGCCTCGCCGAGCGCGAAGGGCGAGAAGGCCTGCTTGAGCTCGAAGACCTTGGGCAGCTGCGCCTCGATCTTGGCGATCTCCTCCGCGGAGAAGCCCTTCTCCAGGAGCACCTTCTCGTTGATGGGCGCGTCGCACTTCAGCGTGTTCGTGCCCATGACGTAGGCGACGATGTCGCGGACCTGGGTGCTCGTGTAGCCCAGGCGCCGCAGGGCCTCCGGCACGGACTCGTTGACGATCTTGAAGTAGCCGCCGCCCGCGAGCTTCTTGAACTTGACGAGGGCGAAGTCGGGCTCGACGCCCGTCGTGTCGCAGTCCATGAGCAGCCCGATGGTGCCCGTCGGGGCGAGCACGGTGGCCTGGGCGTTGCGGTAGCCGTGGACCTCGCCGGCGGCGACGGCGTCGTCCCAGTCCTCGCGCGCGGCCTTGAGCAGGTTCGAGGGGCAGTCCTCGGCCTTGATGGCGTAGGACGCGTCGCGGTGCATGCGCATGACCTTGAGGAACGGCTCGCGGTTCTTCTCGTAGCCGGCGAAGGGGCCCTTGGTGCGGGCCATCTCGGCGCTCTGCTTGTAGGCGTGGCCGGTCAGGATCGCGGTGAGGGCGGCGGCGATGCCGCGGCCGCGGTCGCTGTCGTAGGGGATGCCCTGGAGCATGAGCATCGTGCCGAGGTTCGCGTAGCCCAGGCCGAGCGGGCGGTAGTCGTGGGAGTTCCTCGCGATCTCCCTGTTGGGGTAGCTCGCGAACTCGACGGCGATCTCCTGGGCCGTGAAGAAGATCTCGATCGCGTGGCGGTAGCGGGCCACGTCGAACATGCCCTCGGGCGAGAGGAAGCGGGTCAGGTTCAGCGACGAGAGGTTGCAGGCCGAGTCGTCGAGGAACATGTATTCGCTGCAGGGGTTCGAGGCGTGGATGCGGTCGGTGTTCGGGCAGGTGTGCCACTTGTTGATGGTGCCGTCGTACTGGACGCCGGGGTCGGCGCAGGACCAGGCCGCCTGGGAGATCTTGTCCCAGAGCTGCCGGGCGCGGTAGGTCTTCGCCGTCTTGCCGGTCGAGCGCCACTTGGTGTCGAAGGTGCCGTCGCTCTCCACGGCCTTCATGAAGTCGTCGGAGACGCGGATGGAGTTGTTGGAGTTCTGGCCGCTGACGGTGTGGTAGGCCTCGCCGTTGAAGTCGGAGGGCAGGCCGCCGTGCTCGATGAGGACGCGGGCCTTCTGCTCCTCGTTCATCTTCCAGTCGACGAAGCGCTCGATGTCGGGGTGGTCCATGTCGAGGCAGACCATCTTGGCGGCGCGGCGGGTGGTGCCGCCCGACTTGATGGCGCC
>CAZUJF010000030.1:0-65572 GCA_964619955.1 uncultured Planctomycetales bacterium | reverse complement strand
CGGACGGGACTTTCACCCGCGAGTCGGAAAGCGACTTCTCAGTACGCGCCACGGGCGGCGATTATACGGGCCCGCCGCCCCCTTGGGAATGCCCCGCGCCTACAGGCACTGCATACAGGGCATCTTCCCGCGCTTGGAGACCTCCTTGCGCGAGTGGAACTTCAGCTTGCGGTCCTCCGGGATCAGCTGCGCGTAGGGGCAGGTCGGCGCGTGGAAGTGCGCCGCCTGGTCGGCCGTCACGAACGCCGCCTCCTTGTTGGTGATCCGGTTGACCAGCTCCTGCGTCTCCTCGACGCCGAGCTTCTCGTTGTAGACCATCTCCACGATCTCGAGCTGCGCGTCCGGATCCGAGATCTGGCTGATGACCTGGGCGTGCCCCTCGGAGATCATGTTCGCGCGCAGGGCCTCGAGCACCGGGATGGGCAGGTCGAGCAGGCTCCGCGCGTGGCGCAACTCGTCGACCTTGAGCCCCATCGCCTCGGCCATCGCATCCTCCTCGATCTTCGGATACTTGCGGTGGATGCGGTCGAACATCTGGACCACATCG
The DNA here is from genome assembly GCA_964619955.1 of uncultured Planctomycetales bacterium. Lineage (GTDB taxonomy): Bacteria > Planctomycetota > MHYJ01 > MHYJ01 > JACPRB01 > JACQFK01. The sequence goes on along the minus strand of CAZUJF010000030.1, from coordinate 65,025 downwards.
ATCGTGGAGAGGCTCTCGCGATGCAGGTTTTCGAGATAGCTCACCTCCATCATCTGCCGCGGATTGAGGTGGCGGACGATGGCCGGGATGAACTTGAAGCCGAGCTCGCGGGCCGCCTGGAGGCGCCGCTGCCCGGCCACCAGCGTGTGCCTCTTCCCCTGCCGGTTCACGATGATGGGGACGATCACGCCGTATTGTTCGATGGATTTCTTGAGGTTGCCGAGGGGCTCCTCGACGACGTATTCGCGCGGCTGGAAGGGGTTCTGGTCCACCGCGTCGACCGGGATGTACATGAGGCGGTCCTCCTGGCGCTTGAGCCGGAAGGCCCGCTTGAAGCCGTCGACGATGCCGCGCCAGAGCCCGTTGCCCCCGCAATGGGAGCAGGAATGTTTGGTCTCCGCCATATCGCCCCTCTCTCTCACTATCCATACCTGTATCGGCAGGCGGAGGGGGTGGCTGGAGAAAATTCGGCTACCGGACGTGAACTTCCGGCTTGTCGAAGGTGCCCGTGACGACCACCTTCACGCTGCTGCCGAGCACGAGGCTCATGAGGTCGCCCGCCCATTTCAGGATGAAGAAGTCGATCCCCAGCAGCGGGCCCGACTTCGGCCGGAGCGTCACGTGCAGGCTGCCGTCGAAGTTGATCTTGCCGTCGCCCACCATGCTCACGCTCTCGCTGGTGAACGCCAGCCGCGAGATGTCGAAGCGGCGCTCCTTGATGTCGAAGTCCAGCGCGCCCGCGTCGAACTTCCGCTTCTCCTTGAGGAGTTCGCCGGGATTCAGCGTGAAGAACTGGATGAACACCGGGATCTCCCAGAGCTGCGCGTCGCGGATCACCATGCGCCCCTTGCCGGCGGCCGTCCCGGCGTCGCGCGTGTTGCCCTTGAGCAGCGGAAGCTCCAGCCGCACCTTCCCGCCCAGCGGATACTTCGTCTCCCGGGAGTACTCCCGCAGGTCCAGCCCGTCCAGGACGAGCTCCTCGGCGAAGTAGTCCTTCGACTTCAGGTCCACGAGATAGCTCTTCCCCGACAGCATCCCGCCGTAGGCCGTCCCCTTCAGGTTCGAGAAGCTCAGCGCGTTGCCCCGGAGATTGAAGCTCGCCCCGAGATCCGTGAGCCGCTTGCCCCAGAGCAGCGCATGGCTGAAATTCATGAAGCCGATGTACTGGGAGTCCGCGCCGGCGTAGCCGGTGAGCGTGACCGTGCCCTCCACGTCCTCCAGCCGGATGTCGGTGCCGATCGAGCCCTTCGAGAGGCGGCAGACCAGGTCCACCTGCCGGACGTCCTTCTTGAAGATCAGGCCGGCGTTGAAGGAGGCCGTGCCCGTGATGTTCAGGCTCCGCAGGATGTCGGACAGCTCCGGGGGCAGCGCCGCCTTCAGCTCGTCGTCCATCGGCAGCCCCGTGCCGTCCACGTGGAGCGAAAGGGCGTCCCCCTCGATCCCGCCGTGCAGCTCCACCTCGCCGCCCTTGACCTTCCCGATCAGGTGGTTCAGGCGGAACTTCCCGCCCTCCATGAACACCTCGCCCCGCAGGTCCGTGACCGGCAGCGGGAGATCCTTGTATCTCGCCCGGTTGCCCAGACAGCGCGTCCGCGAATCGTGCACCACCTCCTTCCCCGGCAGCTTCCGTGCGTGCCAGACCACGTCCACTTCCCCCGTGGGCTCGAAGCGGTCCCAGAGGGCCCGGCCCTCGGGACCGATGGCCGCCTTCAGCCGGGCGTCCAGCGGAAGCCGCTCCGCCTCGATGCGCAGGTCGATCTCCGGATCCCCCGAGAGATGCCGGATCGTCCCGCTGCAGCTCATCACCGTCGCGCCGTCCCGCGCCGTGACCCCCCGCACCCGGACCTCCTCGCCGTCGACCTGGATCAGCCCCTCCGCGTGTCTCAACGGATACGGAAACCCCGCGTAGGTCAGGTCCGCATCGACCAGGAAGATCTCCAGGGGGATCTGCTCGCGCCGCCCCCGCTGGCGGAGGACGCGGCCGCGGACGTTGGCCGCCCCCTTGGGGGAGAACTGCGCCACCGCCGCGCGGGTCGCGGGCGGGAGCGCCTGCAGGATCGCCGCATCCAGGGGCAGGCCGTCCATCTCGAAACGGAAATCCATGGGATCCCCGTGCGAGTAGCCCCCCGCCTCGCCGTCGAACTTCGCGAGCCTTCCCGCATGCCGGCCCCGCATCTCCTTGATGGAGAATCCCGCGCCCGTGAACTCGATCTCCCCGTGCACGCCCTCCATCGGATAGGGGAATTCGGAGTAGACCATCCGGAGGTCCCGCGCGAGCAGCGTCACCTTCACGTCGAGCGGCGCCTCCCGGCCGCTCCGCGCCAGCTCCACCACCACGTCGCAGAGCCCCTCGGGCCGGTAGTGGTCGTAGATCTCCCGGAAGCCGGGCACCAGCGGATCCCGCCAGCCGCGCGTCACGCGCAGGCCCCGCCCCTCCGCCCGGAGCCGCTGCGTCCCCTTCTCCAGATCCAGCTCCCCCCGCAGGCTCCACGCCCCGTAGACCGCATGACCCACCTCGGCCAGCACCGCATAGCGGTAGCCGCCCAGCGGCACCGCGCGCAGTTCGTGCACCTCGAGCGTCTGCAGGACGTCGCCCGCGAAGACCGCCGGCAACCGCACCTCCAGCCGCCCCTTCAGGGCGCGCAGCGCGGGCGTGCGGTCGGGGTTCGGAAACAGCTCGCGGACCGGCCGCTCCGGGCCCCTCAGCTCCACGAGCTCCTCGATCAGCGCCTGCGTCAGCGTGCCGCGGAACCCCTCCAGCCGCACCTGCTCCAGGCCGCTGAAGCCCATGCGGATCTCGACGTGGTCGGAGGCCAGCGCCTGCAGCCCGCGCGGCGTGGTGAAACGCGTCTCCTCCAGCGTGACCGTCCCGTCGATCGAGATGTCCGCGTTCCCCCAGCTCAACTGCTCCCCGAAGAGGTCGCGCAGGCGGCCCTCCACGAGCAGCCGCCGCCCCTCCGCCCGCGTCAGGAGCCATCCGTCCCCCGCCGCCAGGCCGAGCACGATCAGGAACATCGAGACGTACGCCGGGGTCTTCCTCATCTGGCGGCATTATAGTCCCCTCTTGATTCTCCCCCCTCCATTCTTCATCCTCTCCCCATGATCCTCGAGGCCGTCCCCAACTTCAGCGAGGGCCGCCGCCCCGAAATCGGGGAGGCCCTCGCCGCCGCCGCCCGCGGGGCCGGCGCCCGGGTGCTCGGACTCGAACTCGACCCCGACCACCACCGCTCCGTCCTCACCCTCGCGGGAGGCCCCGACGAACTCGCCCGCGCCGCCTTCGCGGCCGCCGCCCGCGCCGTCGAACTCATCGACCTCACCCGCCATGAGGGCCGCCATCCCCGCATGGGCGCCGTCGACGTGCTCCCCTTCGTCCCCCTCGAGGGCGCCTCGATGGACGACGCCGTCCGCCTCGCCCGCGAGGTCGGCCGCCGCCTCGGCGACGAACTCGGCCTCCCCGTCTTTCTCTATGAAGCCGCCGCGACCAGGCCCGGACGCCGCAACCTCGCCGACGTCCGCCGCCCGCAGTTCGAGGGCCTGCGCGCGCTCATCGGAACGGACCCGGCGCACGACCCCGACTTCGGCCCGCGCCGCATCCACCCCACCGCCGGCGCCGTCGCCGTCGGGGCCCGCCGGCCGCTCGTCGCCTACAACGTCGATCTCGAGACGCAGGACCCCGCCGTCGCCCGGCGCATCGCCCGGCGCATCCGGGAGCGCGACGGCGGCCTGCCCGCGCTCAAGGCCCTCGGCCTCTACCTCGACAGCCGGCGCTGCGCCCAGGTCTCCATGAACGTCTGCGATTTCGCGCGCACGGGCCTGCTCGAGGCCTTCCGGGCCGTCGAACGCGAGGCGGCCGCCGAGGGCGTCGCCGTCCGCTCCAGCGAGATCATCGGCCTCCTGCCCCGGGCCGCCTTCCCCGCCGACGGCGAACGCGTCCTCAAGCTCGCCGGGTTCCGGCCGGAGCAGATTCTGGAGACGCGGCTCGCGTGAGCCTGCACGAGGCGCGGCGCCGCCTCGCCGCCGCCCGCTCCGTCGCCGTCCTCACCGGCGCGGGCGGCTCCGCGGAATCCGGCATCCCCACCTTCCGCGACGCCGCCGGACTCTGGAAGGGGTTCCGCCCCGAGGACGTCGCCAGCCCGGAGGCCTTCGCGCGCGATCCGGGGTTCGTGTGGGACTGGTACGAGGCCCGGCGGCGCACGGTCGCCGCCTGCGAACCCAACGCCGGGCACCGCGCCCTCGCCGATTTCGAGCGGCGTTGTGGATCCTTCACGCTGATCACCCAGAACGTCGACGGCCTCCACACCCGCGCGGGCTCCCGCCGCGTCCTCGAAATCCACGGCAGCCTCTGGCGCGTCCGCTGCACGGGCTGCGGCGAAACCCGGGAGGAGCTCCGCACGCCCCTCCCCGAAGTCCCACCCCGCTGCGCTTGCGGCGCCCTCCTGCGCCCCGGCGTCGTCTGGTTCGGCGAGACGCTCGACCCCGCCCTCCTGGCCGAAGCCTGGCGCGCGGCGGAGTCCGCGGACTTCTTCCTCGTCGCGGGGACCTCCGGGCAGGTGCAGCCCGCCGCGTCCCTCGCGGAGGCCGCGCTCGCCCGCGGGGCCGCCGTCGTGGAGATCAACCTCGAGCCCACCCCGCTGACCCCGCGCGCCACCGTCGCCCTCCGGGGCGGCTGCGCCGCCCTGCTTCCCGCGCTGCTCCTGCCGGAGGCTCCAACGGGAATGCAGGACATCCCGTCCAAGGAGCGTTAGAATGAGGGCCGGGGAAGGAGTCCGCTTCATGAGCCGTGTGATCGCGCTGGCGCTCTGCTGCCTCGCCGCCGCCCTCCCCCAGGACGAGCTCGCGCGGCGCATCGAGGAAATCCTGCCCCGGCTCCGCGAAGACTCGCTTGAAACCCGGGACGCGGCCGTGCGGGCCCTCGGGGACCTCGGCCCGGCCGCCCTCGGCCTCCTCCGCAAACGCGCGGAGTCGCTCGACGGGGAGCCGCGCGAGCGCGTCCTGGAAGCCGTCAAACTCATCGAGTCCAAGGACACCCTGCTGAAACACCTCCCCCGGCTTCAGCAGGTCACCCTCGACTTGAAAAACCGTTCCGCCCGCGAGGGCTTCGAGGAACTCTCCCGCCAGATCCAGATCCCCGTGGACCTCCCGGAGGGGCAGATCTTCCCCTCCGTCACCGTCTTCCTCAAGGACGCGCTGCCGCTGGAGGCCCTGGACACCCTCGCCCGGGCCGCCGGCGCCTCCTGGCGCGCCGAGGAGCGCGAGTCGTACGGATTCCGCCGCCGCCGCGCCGCGCCGCCGGCCCAGGGGCCGCGGCTGCTCGTCTACGTCCAGAAACAACCCGCCTACCCGGCGGCCTGGGTGCGGCACTACCGCATCCAGGTCCAGCAGGTCCTGCTGACGCGCATCCAGAACTTCCAGGCCAACGCCAGCAACGCTCATCTCACGCTCGGACTCGCCTGGCTCCCGGACGTGCGGCCGGACAGCGTCCTCGAGATGCGCGTGTCCGAGCTCCGGGACGACCAGGGCCGCTCGCTCCTGCCCGAGCCCAACGCCCAGCCCCGCATGAGCCGCTACCGTCAGAGGAGCCACCTCGCGTTCACCCACAACGAGACGGTGCCCTTCAAGTTCCCCGAGAACGACGCCCGCAGCCTCGCGCTGCTCCGGGGCAGCGCCCTGCTCGCCTTCCCCAAGGAGACCAGCACCCTGGTGTTCGCGAAACCCGGCGGGCCCGCGGAGACGCTGCGCGAACTCGGCGGCCTCAAGATCACGCTCCGCGATTTCAAGACGACGGAGAAGCAGGTCACGTTCACGATCGAGACGGGCGGACGCTTCGAGGACGGCCCGCAGGAGGGCAGCTTCGACGAACGCCTTCCGTTTTCGTACGAGGACATCGAGGTCCTCACCGAAGGCGGCGAGCGGCTCCAGAGCCAGGGCATGTCCGGCAGCGGCGGCAACGACGGCTACACCTGGGAGCTGCGCTACGGGGCGGAGAACGCCGGACCGGTGAAGGAGATCCGCATCCCCTGCATCCTCAAGCGCCACACCGATGAAGTCGTCTTCGAGATCAAGGACATCCCCCTCCCGAGGTGACCGGACATGCCCCACGCCCACGACGACCGTTTCGCGCGCCAGGCCATCGCGTCGAAGGCCCTCAGTCCCGCCCAGATCATGAGCTGCCGCCAGGCGCTGGCGGAGGGGGACGAGCGCACGCTGGCGCAGGTCGCCGTCGAACTCCGCCTGCTCTCCGCCGACGCGGCGCGCAAGATCATCCGGGCCCTCAACCAGGCGAAAGCCGGCAGCCATCCGCCGCTGCCCCTGCCGCAGCCGGCGCCCGCCGCAAAGCCGGCCCGCGCCCCCCGCCCGGCGGCGCCGAAGGCGAAGACACCCCCTCCCTCCCGCAAAGGCCTCCTGATCGGCGGCGCGGCGGCGGTCGTGCTCCTCGGCGGGCTCGCCGCGCTGTTCATCGGCGGCGCGAAGCCGCCGGCACCCCCGCCGAAGACGCCCGCTCCGGTCCCGGTCGCCGTCGCTAAACCGGAGCCTGCCCCGCCGGCCGCGCCCGAGGCCCCGCGGCCCCCGAAACCCGCCCCCGCGGTCCGGACGCCGGACCTTCCCCCCGCCGCCGTCCGCACGCCCGAGGACGCCGCCCGCGCCGAATTCGAGGCGCGCCGGGCGAAGAAGAAACAGGAGGCGCAGGAACGCCTCGAGGAGGTGAGGAAGGAACTCGAACAGGAGCGCAAGGAAGCCGCCGCCGCGCATGAAGCCTTCCAGAAGCGGATCGCGGGGAAGACCCTCACGATCGCGATGAAGAACGGCGAGACGGTCCGGAACGCCTCCGTGGTCCGCTTCACGCTGCACGAGGCGGACCTAGAGGCCGCGGACCAGCCCGTGCGCATCACCTGGGACAACGTCAGGCCCGAGTCCCTGCCGGCCGCCGTCGCGCTGCTCTTCGACGTGAAGAACCCCGCCGACCTTTTCGAGAAGGGGCGCTTCTACGTCGCGCGGCGGCTCTGGAAGGAGGCCGGAGAGGCCTTCGCGGCCGCCGCGAAGCTCGGACAGGGCTTCGAGTCCCGTGTCTCGGATTTCTCCGACACCCTCGAACGGCTCATGGGCGGCCAGGCGGGCTTCCGCGGCGCCGCCCGCCGCTTCGGCCGCGATATCGTGCGCCTGACCTGGGATTTCAAGAATCCGAAGCAGCTTGAGGATTTCACCTACGGCCTCGTGCACCAGGACGGTGCCGCCCAGCTCGAGGCGACCGGTCCGCGCCCCGTCTGGCTCTGGGGCCGGGCCTCCGCCGACAGCGGCGACGCCCCCATGGTCTTCATCGGGGACGTCGCGGCGGATCTGCGCCTGGTCTCCGACACCACCGTCGTGTTCCTTCTGCCCGGCGGCGCCGGCTCGGGCTACGAATTGGAACTCGCCGCGACGGGAACGACCCTCTTTCGCGTGAACCCCGCCGCTCCGGAACAGGAGCGCCGCAGACCCGCCGCGAAATCCGACCAGCTCAAACTCCAGCCCGGCAAGCCGATGTCCCTCCGCCTCCAGGCGCGCTACCCCCGCTTCACGCTGACGGCGCAGGGCCAGCCCGCGTTCAGCGCCGAGGAGCCGCCGCTTCCGATCACGCAGGCGCCGCCCGCCGGACCCTTCGGCTTCCGCATCGAAGCGGGCCGCCTCAGGATCGAAGCCCCGCTCCAGATCCAGGGGCGGATGGAGCCCCGGGAACTCGACCGCCGCATGAACGACACCGAGGTCATGCTGCGCCGCGCGCTCGACCCCGAGCTCGAGGAGATCGAGCGCCGCCGCGCCCAGCGCAAGGCGCGCGCCATCCTCGGCGAGGGCGAGGCTCTCGTCCTCAGCGCGGACGACCCCTACTTCAACTTCCGCATCAAGACCAACGAGGATCTCGCGTCCTACGAGGAGATGAAGAAGGCGCTCGACGGAGGCGTGGACATCGACGGCCCCCTCACGCCGGAGAAATGGCGCAAGACCGTCGACGCCCTCCTCGCCAAACACCCCGACGTGCCCTCCCTCTGGTACGTGAGGGCGGCCTTCCGCCAGTCCCGCATGGATCCGGGCGGGGCGAAGGAGGACCTGAAGAAAGCGCTGGACCTGTTCCCCGATTTCCACGAGGCCCTCGTGCTCGCGGGCGAACTGGCGCTCGACGAGTACCGCGAGGAGGAGACCCTCCAGCTCGCCCGGCGCGCCCTGGAGGCCAAGCCCGATTCGGTCGATGGGCTCGTGCTCCGCGCGCGTGCCGCGTTCGCGTTGAATCCGGCCGGCCTCCAGGTCTTCATGGACGACCTCTCGATCGCACGCAAGCTGGACCCCCACGACGGCGAGGCCATGTCCCACCAGCGCATGCTGCGCGTGCACACCCGCGGCCCCCGCGACCTGGGCTGCCGCTTCGAGCACGAAACGGCGCACTACAAGATCTCGACCGACATCAGCGCCGAGGCGGCGAAGCGCTACGGCGAGAACCTCGAGGCGGCCTTCAGGCACTATTCGGAGACCTTCCACGCGCCGGCGCCGACGAGCCGCAAGCCGCGCGTCGCCATCTTCCAGACCGCGGAAAACTACTACACGTACTTCGAGCTGCTTTCGGAGAACCGCGGAGAGTACACGCTCGGCGTCTTTCGCCCCAACCTCAACGAACTCGTGCTGTTCGAGGACTCGAATTTCGGCGGGGACTCCATGCACACCCTCTTCCATGAAGCGGTGCACCACTTCATGACCCTCGTCACGCCCCGCGATCCGCCCTTCTGGTACAACGAGGGCATCGCGGAATATCTGGGCGCCATCGAGGTGAAGGACGGCAAGGTGACCGCGAAGGCGCAGATCCAGAAGGCGCGGCTCCAGACCATCCAGCTCACCATCGAGGTCGGGTCGGACTACCCCTTCTCCAAGATCATGAACGAGACGCCCCGGGAGTTCTACGGGCCCGGATCGCACATCAAGTACGCGCAGGCCTGGTCCATGCTCCATTACTTCTACGAGTTCGAGAAGGGGAAACACCGCGGGCTCATCGAGAAGTACTTCGCGCTCCTGCGCGCGGGGAAGATCCCGCAGGAGGCCTACGACGAGGTCTTCGCCGCGAAGGCGGAGGAGCTCCAGAAGGAGTGGCGGACCTTCGTGAAGGGCCTGAAATAGTGTCCAGCTTCGCCAGCGACAACCATTCGGGCGCCCATCCCGCCGTGCTCCGGGCCCTCGAGCGCGCCAACCGCGGCCACTGCCCCGCCTACGGGGACGACCCGCTCACGATCCGCGTCGAGCGGCGCCTCGCCCGGCTCTTCGGCCCCCGCGCCGAGGCCCGCCTCGTGCTCACCGGCACGGCCGCCAACGTGATCGGCCTGCGCTGCTTCACCGAGTCGTATCACGCCGTGTTCTGCGCGGCCTCGTCCCACCTGTACCGCCACGAATGCGCCGCGCCCGAGACCTTCCTCGGCGCGCAGATCGTCCCGATCCCCGCGCCCGATGGGAAACTGACGCCGGCCCTCCTCCGGCCGCACCTGCGCGGCTTCGGCGACCCCCACGAGGCGCAGCCCCGCGCGATCTCGATCTCCCAGTCGACGGAATGCGGGACCGTCTACACCCCCGCCGAGCTGCGCGCCCTCGCCCGGCTGGCGCACCGGCACGGCATGATCCTGCACGTCGACGGCGCGCGGCTCGCCAACGCCGCCGCATCCCTCGGCGTCCCCCTCCGCGCGCTCTGCGAGGGCGTCGACGTCCTTTCCTTCGGGGGCACCAAGAACGGCCTCATCGGCGCCGAGGCGGTTCTGCTGCTCCGCCCCGCGTCCGCCTTCCCCTTCTTCCGGAAGCAGGGGATGCAGCTCGCGTCGAAAATGCGCTTCGTCGCGGCCCAGTTCCTCGCCCTGCTCGAACAGGATCTCTGGCTGAAGAACGCCCGCCACGCGAACGCCATGGCCCGGCGCCTGGAGGCCGCGGTGCGGGGCCTGCCCGGACTCGAGATCACCCAGCCCGTCGAGGCGAACGCGGTCTTCGCGCGGCTGCCCCGGCGGGCGGTCGCCCGGCTGCGGAAGCGCTTCGCGTTCTACGTCTGGGACGAGGCCCGGAGCGAGGTGCGCTGGATGACGTCCTTCGACACGGAGCCGGAGGCGGTGGAGGCCTTCGCCGCGGCGATCCGCCGGGAACTCACGGCCTCCCGGCGCGCTCCTTGAGCCAGCGCTCGCGGACCTCGCGGTCGTTCCACCACCGGCGGGCGCCCGCCCCCGTGGCGAATTCGAGCCCGGAGAGCTGCTTGAGGGAGTGACGGGCCGCGTCGATCAGCGTCTGCAGCTCGGTGGAGCGCGCGGGTTTGCCCACGGGGTCGAGGATCGCGTTGTCCTTGCCGCCCGTCCCCTCCCAGGATTCGTAGAGCCCCACCAGCCGCGACATGGAGCGCTCCAGCACGTCCTTCGAACGGAACTGGCCGAGCAGCTCCGGCAGCACCCCGATCACCGTCCGCGCATTCTCGGGCTCGGCCGGATCGATCGTCTTGATCAGCGGATCCGCCGCGCGCTCGTCCCCCAGCCGGGCGAGCGCGCGGGCCGCCTCCGCGAAGACCGGGAAATCCGCCCGGCTCCGGGCGAGCACCTGCAGCAGCGGATCCGCGGCCCGGGGGTCCGCGGAAAGCCCGAGCTCCTGGATCGCCGCCTGGCGCGTCTGCACGTCCGTCGCCGCCAGCTGCTTCACCAGGAGCGGGACGGCGTCGGGAAGGCCCAGCGACGCCACCTCGTGCAGAAGCTGCGCCCTCCGGGCGGGGCCCGCGGCCTTCAGGCGCGCCTCGTACTCGTCGAGCGTCTTGCGCGCCTTCTCGCGCGGCACCGCGGCGCCGGCCTTGCGGTCCGGATCCGCGGCGGCCGGAGCCGTGAAGAGGATCGCGTGCTGCAGCGCCCCCTGGGACAGCGTCACGCGCCCCGCCGCGGCCTCGTCCCGGCGCACGCCGTAGCCCTGCTCCGCGGGCTCGTATTTCAGGTTGAAGACGCTTTCCAAGAGCAGCTTCACCCCCTTGGGCGTGTTGGCGAAGGCGGGGCCGGACCGCGGGGGCGCCGCTTCATTCACGCGGTCAAGCAGGTCGATGGCGGCCCCCGAAAGGATCCGGTCGAACCAGGCGGCGAACGCCTCGTGGCTCGGGAACAGCTCGAGGAACTCCAGCGCGTCCCCCCAGCCCACGGCCAGGCCCACCGCGCCCGCCTCACGGTCCGGCAGCGCCGCGAAGAACGCCCGAAGCTCGGCCAGCGGCTCCGCGTGCTTCCGGTAGAGGTCCGCGGGGACCGCCCCCTTCCAGAGCCGGTGCGAGAGGGAGCTCCAGACGGCCCCCTGCCCCAGTTCGGACACGAGGGCGCGGCGGAGCGAGGGCGGGGCCAGATGATGCCCCGATTCGCGCAGGAACTTGTCGCCGGTCCGCCACGCGCCGGGCTCGGCGCACACGACGGGGACCTTCACCGCCTGCCCCGCCCGGATCAGCACGTCCTCGGCCACCAGACGCGCGCAGCGACCCCCCGCGAGGATCTCGCCGGCGAGCAGGAGCACGTCCAGGTCCAGCCCGTTCCGGACCTGGATCTGCAGCATGCCCAGCGTGTCGGAGATCTCCAGGCGGCCGGTGTCGAGCGCCGCGTGCAGGGTCAGGCAGGCCGAGTCCGGGGACGGCCTCGCCGCGAGCACCGGCCAGACCGTCAGGCCCTTGAAGGAGACGGGCGTGCCGATCTCCATCCCCTCCACGGTCTGCGTGAACTCGTTCGCCGCGGCCGCGCCCGGCGGCGCCTTCACGCGCTGCAGCGCCTGGAGGGACTCCGCCTCCTCGCGCGTCATCAGCCGTCCGCGATGCTCCACCAGGTGGTTGTCCCGGGCGAACTCCTCCCGGAATTCGGAGCCCTTCTTCCAGGTGTCGGGGCCGGTCTGGATCCAGCCCTCCTCCCATTTGCGGATCCAGTCCTGCGGGACGAGCGCGCCCGACGCGGCCCGGGCGTACTTCTCCCGGTCGATGAAGCGGGCGAGCACCTCCTCCTCGCTCGGCGCGGCCGTCTGGGGGACGGGGGTCGCGGGCTGCTCGGGGGGGAATTCGCGCAGCAGCGTGCGCGCCGCCTCCTCGCGGCTGAGCATCTTCCCGGCGAGGGAGACCATGCCGCGCGCGAACTCGTCGCGCATCCGGAGCGGGATCCACTGGCCCTGGTGCTGCACGAGGCCCTGCTCCTCCAGCACGCGCCGCGGGTCCACCGGCTCGTGGACCGGGACGGCCGGCGCGGGCAGGCGGCGGAGGCGCTCCTCGACCAGGGCGGTCACGCGCTCCTCGTCGGGGGGCGCGGCCTTGCGGCCCGACACCGCCCAGCCCAGGACGAAGGCGATGAAGGTCGTCGCCGCCAGCGCCCAGGGCACCCAGGGGGGCACGTGGAATTCGACGGCGGCCGGGGCCTGCGGCGGACGCGCGCCGCCCGGCGCCCCGGCGTCGGCCCTCGGCGTCACCATCGTGATCGCCTCGCTCGGGGGGCGCAGCAGGTTCTCCTTGCGGTCGAGGTGGGCCGCCGCGGCGGCGCGGACGTTCGCCATGAACATCCGCGTGGTTTCCAGCGGCTTCGTGTCGTGCAGGGCGTCGAGCGACTCGGTGTAATGGTGATATTCCGAGGCGCAGTCCCCGCAGGCCTCGAGATGGGCCTCGAGCAGGCTCCGCTCGGCGGGCTCCAGCCCGCCGTCGTAGTAATCCGAGAAGAGGTCCTGCGTCGTCTGGCAGTTCAGGCTCATCGGCTATTTTTTGTCCTTGTCCGACGGGATCACCGCTTCGCCCGCGCGGCCGGCCTTCTCCGCCTTCTCGAAGGCGTCCTTGACCTCGTGCACCGTGGGCTCCTGCTTGCCGAACGTGGCGAGGCGGAAGTCCCAGGTCGCCTCGCGCACCGCCATGAGTTCGAGCCGCTTGTTGCCGCCGACCGTGTAGAGGGCCAGCCGGTTGGTCTGCGTGTCGAAGAGCACGAAGGCGTCCGTGGACTGCCCGTAGGTCAGCGTCCCGGCCAGATAGCGCGTCGACTTGTTGTCGAGCGACTGCGCCTGCACGTCCCAGCGCCCCGCCGAGAAGCCGCCGACCGCCCCCAGCAGCAGCACGAAGCAGAACCAGCCCGATGCGTTCTTCATCTCAAACCCCCATGTTCTTCCAGACTTCCTTGAAGGCCGTCCGCGCCCGCGAGATCCGGGACTTGACCGTGCCCATCGGCACGTCGAGCACCTGGGAGATCTCCTCGTACGAGAGCTCCTGGACGTCCTTGAGGACCAGGATCTCGCGATCGTGGGCCTCAAGCAGGTCCAGCGCCCGGTTCACCCCCTGGCGCGTCTCCTCATGCTCCAGACGGACGTCCGGCACCGATTCCGTCGTGTCCGCCTTCGCCTGCGGCACGTTGCGCGTCGTGTCGCCCCCGCCGCGCCAGTCCAGGGAGCGCGCCGGATGCCGCGCGCGGCGCTTGAATTCGTCCTTGGCGAGGTTCGAGGCGATGGTGTAGAGCCAGGTGGAGAACTTCGCGGAGCTATTGTAGTCCTGCAGCTTCTTGAAGACACGCAGAAAGGCCTCCTGCGACAGATCCTCCGCCGTCCGGAAATCCCCCGTGTAGCGGAACAGGAACGAGACGATCGCGTTCTTGTGCCTCCCCACCAGGATTTCGAAGCCCGACATGAGTTCCGCCGGCGGCGCCGTCTTGAGGCGCGCCATCAGCTCGTTGTCGGGCAGCGATGCCAGTTCGTCTCGTGCCGCCATGACGTTACACGACAGGATCCCGGCGATGGTTCCCGATTCCGCCATAACCCACCTCCCCGCTTTTCGGAAGCTGAGCAGGTACGGCGGAGCCGCCGGGAGGTTCCCTCCAATCGACGCGGAATCGACAGCTTAACAGAGCCTGCCGGGGCGCTCAAGGCGTGTGGTACCATGGGGGCCATGGGGGAGCAGCATCACCATCCGAGACTGAGCGAAAGCGCCATGCACATCGGCGTGGTCCGCTCCGGGGAGAAGCGCCGGCTTCTGACGGTCATCCTCCTCACCGCGCTCACGATGCTCGCCGAGTTCGTGGGCGGCTGGATGACCCATTCGCTGGCGCTGCTCGGGGACGCGATCCACATGCTCACCCATCTGCTCTCGCTCGGCCTCTCGTACGCGGCCATCGTCATCGCCACCCGGCCCGCCCCTCCGGAGAAGACCTGGCGCTACTGGCGCGTCGAGATCCTGGCCGGCCTCGTGAACGGCCTGGCCCTGCTGCCCGTGGCGGGCTACGTGCTCTACGAGTCCGTCCAGCGCCTGCGCCATCCCGTCCCGATCCACGCCGCCGGCACGCTCATCGTGGGCGCCGTGGGGCTCGTCGTGAACATCGTCTGCGCCTCCCTGCTCCACCACCACGCGAAACACGACCTCAACATCCGCGGAGCCTTTCTGCACATGGTCGCCGACGGCGCGAGTTCCGTGGGGGTCCTCGCCGCCGGCGCCGCCGTGTATTTCTGGAACTGGAGCCCCGCCGATCCGCTCGTGGCCGTGCTGCTGAGCATCCTCATCCTGGGCTGGTGTGTGTCCCTGCTGCGCGCGTCGGTCGCGGTGCTCCTCGAGGCCGCGCCGCCGCACGTGAAACTCGACGAGGTCCGCGCCGCCCTCCAGGCCCTGCCCGGCGTGCTCGAGGTGCACGACCTGCACGTCTGGACGATCACCTCCCGGATGCACTCCCTCACCGCGCACGTGCGGCTGAAGGAGGACGTGCCGGTCTCGGAGTCGGAACGCATCGGAAAGCGGGCGCAGGAACTCCTGGACGAGCGCTGGGAGATCAACCACGCCACGCTGCAGTTCGAGACCGGGCCCGGCGAGGCGCTGGGCTGCGAACACGGCACGCCGCACGGCCACGAGGGCCATGCGCACCCGCATTCCCATTAATATGCCGTGATAATATAAAAGACTATTGTTTTTTATACTTAATTAGTACATTAATCAATGCACTAATCATCGTTAGTACATTTGATAATGTACAAAATGAAGCGCCTTGCCGAGAGCCCACTGGCCACATGGGCGGCGCAGCCCGGACGTAAACCCCTCGTCCTTCGCGGGGCTCGCCAGACGGGCAAGACATGGCTCATCAAACATCTCGCGGAGCAGTTCCAGGGGGATCTGGCCTATGTCAACCTGGAGCGGGATCCGGATCTGGCCCCCTGCTTCGCCCCCAACGACCCAAGGGCGGTGCTCGCCCTGCTTGAGATCCGACTGCGACGGGCCATCGCGCCAGGCAGGACCCTGCTGTTCCTGGACGAGATCCAGACCGCCCCCGAGATCCTGGCAAAGCTGCGCTGGTTCCACGAGGAACTCCCGGACCTCCATCTCATCGCCGCCGGATCCCTGCTCGACTTCGCCCTTGCCGATCCGGCCTGTTCGATGCCGATGGGCCGGATCACGTACGGCCATCTGGAGCCGATGTCCTTCGCCGAATTCCTGCTCGCCTGCGGCGAAGACCGCCTGCTCCTGGCGATCCAGGCCTGCACGCCGACGGCGAAACTCCCGGCGATCCTTCACCCCAAAGCCATGGAACTGGTCCGGACCTACACCCTGGTCGGCGGAATGCCGGCTGCCGTGAAGACCTGGCTCGACACCCGCTCCTTTGCCGCCGTCTCGGAATTGCACCGCGACCTGCTCCAGACCCTCCGGGACGATTTCGCCAAGTACTCGACACGGGCACCCCTCAAAGTGAACACCGGCCGCCTGGGCAAGGTCTTCGCCGCGTTGCCGCGGCTGGTCGGCCGGAAGTTCATGCCGTCCGCGGTCGACCGCGAGGAGAAAAGCCGGGAGCTCAAGGACGCCTTCCAACTGCTCGCCCTGGCCCGGGTCCTGACGCCCGTGCTGCGCACCCGGGCCAACGGCATCCCCCTGGGCGCCGAGGTCGACGAACGCCATCAGAAAGTCTGCCTGCTGGATGTCGGCCTCTACGCGACGATGTGCGGTGTCGATGCCCTCGCCGTCTCCGGCCGGCAGGACCTCACGCTGATCAACGAGGGGCAGCTCGCCGAGCAACTGGTCGGCCAGGAACTGCGCGCCTGCCGGCCCTTCAACCAGGAACCCGCGCTGTTCACCTGGATCCGCGAAGCCCGGAGCAGCAACGCCGAGGTGGATTACGTGTTCCAGGCCGGCGGCCGCATCGTCCCTGTCGAGGTGAAAGCCGGCGCCACCGGAGCCTTGCGCAGCCTGCACCGGATGGTGGCCGAAAAGAACCTGGATCTCGGCGTGCGCGTCTGCTCCGAACCCCTGCAGGTCCGGGACGTCGTCGCGACACTGCCCGGCAGGCCCCCGCACCCGTTCCGGCTTCTCTCTCTCCCGTTCTACCTGCTCGGAGAACTGCCGCGCTTGCTCTCGGAAGCGGAAGCCCCCGGCGCCTGACGCCTAGTGGTGAGTCAGTCGAACCACTAGCGCCGGCCGCCGCCCTCGCCGAACTCGTCCCGGAAGACGCGCTGGTGCACGCGGTCCATGAGGGCCCGGGACTCCTTGAGGTACTTGACGACGTCCGCGCGGGTCCAGCCGCTGTTCTCCGCCAGCTTTTCCAGGACCTCGTCCAGCAGCTCCTTGCGGTGCTGCATGCGCTTGCCGATCTTCAGCTTGCGGAAGTCGTAGCCCAGCTTGCGCGCCGTCTTGAAGACGCGGTCCTGGGTATCCCGGGACGCGCCCACGCCGGGCTGCTCCCGGAGGATGTCGCGGACGAGATCCGCGTCCACGCCCGTCTCCTTGGCGATCTGCTCGATCGTGATGTCGCTCTTGCGGGTCGGCACAGGAGTCCGATTCTAATGGCGGAAATCGTCCAGTTCCAGCGCTTTTACAGTTTCCCGAGATCGGCGAACTTCTCGTCGAACTTCTGCTCGATCATGCTCTGGGGGATGGGCAGCCAGACCGGGATGTCCGCCTTGCAGGTCCAGGTCGAGGCGCCGACCACGAGCTCGACCTTGACCCCGAAGCCCGCGAGGCGGCCGACGTCGTCCGCCCCCGACTTCTCCCAGGTCGTCGTCATCCCCTGCCCGGGGCCGCCCACGACCTTGGCCAGTTTGTCCTTCACGCCCGCCAGAAAACGCTCGCGATCCTGGAAGCGGCCGGACCGTTCGAAGCTGCCCATCGCATCAGGCCTTCTGGAAGAAGCTTCCCATCCGCACGGTCACCACCTTGAGGCTGGCCTTGCACTTCGGGCAGGCGAGTTGCTCGGGCGGCTCGCCCAGGTCGAAGATCCCCACCTTCTCGAGCCGCTGCTGCTCCTGGAGCGGCAGCAGCCCCCCGGTGCGGAACTTGACCCCGCAGGCCGGGCACGCGTTCTTCGCCGTCTGCTGACTCACGTTGCCTCTCTTCGCCTGACGCCTCTCGCCCGCCGCCTACACGTCCAGGTTCTTCACTTCCAGCGCGTGTTTCTCGATGAACTCCCGCCGCGGCTCCACTTCCTCGCCCATCAGGATCGAGAACATGCGCTCCGCCTGGATCGCGTCCTCGATCGACACCTTCAGCAGCGTCCGGTGCTCCGGGTCCATCGTGGTCTCCCAGAGCTGCTCCGCGTCCATCTCGCCGAGGCCCTTGAAGCGCTGCACGTCCTTGAGCCCCTTGCGCCCCACCGTGCGCATCGCCTTGAGGATCTCCCGCAGCGAGCGCAGCGGCACGCGGTCGGCCTCGTGGCCCAGGTGGTACTTCGGCTTGCCCTCGGCGTCCTCGGCGCGGAAGTACTCCGGCACCGTGAAGCCCAGGTTGAGCAGATCCTTCACGGCCCCCGCCACCTCGGTGACGCCGTGGAATTCGTTCAGCAGGATGGCGGGCGTCACGCCCTGGGGCGGCGCCTCGAAGTCGTCGCTGTGCACCTCGAGCTCCGTCCCGGCCGCCTTCTCCTCCTCGCCGATCCAGTGGTCCAGCGCCTCCTGCGAGTAGAAGAAGCACTCCTTGCCGTCGCGCCGGGTGCGGTAGACGGGCAGCTTGCCGGCCTTCGCGTCGTACTGCTGGAGGTAGCGGTCCATCGTGAGGCCCTTGCGCTGCACCAGCACCAGCGCGTCCTCGATGCGCATCACCGCCTCGACCAGCGTCCGCAGGTCCGGCCCGTGGATCTTGCGGACGGGCCCCTCGAGCGCGGCCCCGTCGATCCCCAGATCCACGAAGATCCGCAGCATCGCCTTCTCGTTGTGGACGTACTGCTCCTTGTTCTTGGACGTCACCTTGTAGAGCGGCGGCTGCGCGATGTAGACGTGGCCGCCGTCCACCAGCTTGCGCATGTGGCGGAAGAAGAACGTCAGCAGCAGCGTGCGGATGTGGCTGCCGTCGACGTCGGCGTCCGTCATGATGATGATCTTGCCGTAGCGAAGCTTGGCGAGGTCGAAGTCCTGGTCCCCGATGCCCGTCCCCATCGCGCTGATGACGACCCGGATCTCCTCGTGCTTGAGGATCTTGTCGATGCGCGCCTTCTCGACGTTGAGGATCTTGCCCTTGAGGGGCAGGATGGCCTGGTAGCGGCGGTCGCGGCCCTGCTTGGCCGAGCCGCCGGCCGAATCTCCCTCGACGATGTACAGCTCCGTGTTCTCCCGGTCCCGCGACGTGCAGTCCGCCAGCTTGCCCGGCAGGTCCCCGCTGGTCAGCGCGCCCTTGCGGACGGTCTCCCGCGCCCGGCGCGCGGCCTCGCGGGCCTGGGACTCGGACATCGCCTTGAGGAAGACGGCCTTCCCGATCTCGGGGTGCTTCTCGAGGTAGTCCTTCAGCTCGTCGTTGACGACCTGCGTGACCACGCCCTCGATGTCCGTGTTCGTCAGCTTGACCTTCGTCTGGCTCTCGAACTGGGGGTTCGGGAGGCGGACGCTCACGACCACCGTCAGCCCGGCGCGGTAGTCGTCGCCGGACGGCGGGGCGTCCTTCTCGCGCAGCAGCTGCGCCCCGCGCGCGAAGCTGTTGAGCGTGCGCGTCAGCGCCGAGCGGAAGCCCGACTGGTGCGTGCCGCCGTCGTGCGTGTTGATCGAGTTCGCGAAGCAGAATTCCACCGGGTCGTAGCGGTCGTTCCACTGCAGGGCGCACTCGACGTAGACCGCCCCCACCTGGCGCTCGAAGTGGATGACGCCCTCGTGCACGCGGCCCTTCCCGAGGTTGAGGTACTTCACGAACTCGGCGATGCCGCCCTCGTACTTGAACTCCTCGTTCTTGCCGCTGCGCTCGTCCGAGAGCGTGATGTGGATGCCCTTGTTCAGGAACGCCAGCTCGCGCAGGCGCTTGACGAGCGTCTCGAAGACCAGCTCCTGCGTGTCCTTGAAGATCGTCGGATCCGGCAGGAAGTGCACCCGCGTGCCGCGCTTCGTCGCCGGGCCCTTCTTCTCGACGGGCGCCTTCGGGATGCCCTTCTCGCAGCGGAAGAAATGCTCCTCGCCGTCGCGCCACACCGTCGCCTCGAGCCATTCGGAGACCGCGTTCACCGCCGAGACGCCGACCCCGTGCAGGCCCGCCGAGACGCTGTAGGACTTGTTGTCGAACTTGCCGCCCGCGTGCAGGGTGCAGAGCACGACTTCCAGCGCGCTCTTGCCCTCCTCCGCGTGGATGTCGCAGGGGATGCCGCGGCCGTCGTCGATCACGCTGCAGGAGCCGTCGGGGTGCAGGCGCACCTGGATCAGCTTGGCGTGCCCCGCCATCGCCTCGTCGATCGAGTTGTCGACGACCTCGTAGACGAGGTGGTGCAGGCCCCGCGCGCCCGTGTCCCCGATGAACATGCCGGGGCGCTGCCGGACGGCTTCGAGGCCCTCGAGAACGCGGATGTCCTTCGCGCCGTAGCTGACCGCGGGTTTCGTTTCTTCCGTCATGCTCTTTCGGGTCCGGGGGGCTCAGCCCCCCAACACGCATTTCAGGGCGGCGATGCGCCGCGCGGGAAAGGCCTCGCGCAGCTTCGCCAGGATCTCCGCCTTGCGGAACGCCTGGACCTCCTGACGGAGGGCCGCCGATTCGAACCGGACGGTCAACTGTCCCCCTCTACCCAGGCTCAACGGCCATGACCTCCGGGCCACATCGGGACCCGCCGCGCGGGTCCAGGCTTCGTTCAACTCCTCCAGCTCGCGCCGCTTGGGCCCGGCGACCGATTTCAGGAGCTCCTTCATGAGCCCCCCGATCGCCTTCGGCTCCCCGCGGCGCCCCGTCTGCACGCAGTTCACGTCCTACAGGTTGATCGTCAGCGGCATCAGGACGTAGACGTAGTCCTTGCCGCTCTTGAACACGCCCGCCGCGCCCCGGTCCTTCAGGTGCAGTTCCACCTGCGGCTCCGACAGCACCTTCAGATAGTCCGCGATGAAGTCGGGGTTGAAGACGATGTCCAGGTCCTCGCCCTTGTAGTCCACCGGGATCTCCACCTTCGCCTCGCCGACGTCCGCCGTGCGCGTGAAGAGGGTGATGCGGTTCTTGCCGAGCATCATCTTCACCGCGCGCGTCTTGTCGGTCGTCATCAGGGCGGACTTGCGCACCGCGGAGAGCAGCGCCTCGCGGTCGATGAGGATCTTTTTGTCGAGGTTCGCGGGGACCACGGCCTCGTAGTCGGGGAACGCGCCCTCGATGAGCCGCGAAAAGATCAGCGCCCGCTCGGTCTTGAGGCGGATCTGCGTCTCCTCGACGTTCAGCGAGACCTGCTCCTCCTCGCCCGTGAGGACCTTGTCCAGCAGGTTCATGGTCTTGGTGGGGACGATGACGCGGATGTCCTTGCCGCCCTCGAGCTTGCCCATCGAGCGGCTCTTGATGTAGGCGAGGCGCTTGCCGTCGCTCGCCACCATGCGGACTTCCTTGCCTTTGATCTCCAGCAGCTGGCCCGTGAGCATGTAGCGGACCACCTCGGTGGAGACCGCGAACTGCGTCTTGCGGATCATCGCCCCGAGGTCCTCGGTGGAGATCTTGATCGCGTGTTTGTCCTCGAAGGTCGGGACCGTCGGGAAGTCCGAGGGGTCGATGCCGACGATCTTGAACGAGGCGTCCGGCAGCTTGACGTGGGCGATGTTGCCGTCGGAGTCGATCGTGATGTCGCCCTCGCCGGCCTCGCGCAGGATGCCCGCCATGCGGGCGGCGGGGAGGACGAGCGTGCCCTCCTCCTTCACCTCGGTGGCGGGGATCGTCAGCTTCAGGCCGAACTCGAGGTCCGTGCAGGCGAGTTCGAGGGTGCCGCCGGACTTGTCCTTGGCCGCGGTGATCTTGACGCAGGTGATGGCCGGGATGGTGGTGCGCAGGGGCACCACCGAGGAGGCGATGGAAAACGCCTCGTGGAGCCGCCCCCGGGAACACTTGACCTTCATGCGACCGATCCCCCGCTGTTCTTTTTGGAGCGCGGATTATAGCAGAATCGGCGCGGCAGACAAGGAACGGACCTACTTCGAAACCGGCCCGGCGCTGCGATAGAATTCCCCCTCCGCCTTCACGTCGAGGATGTCGCCGCGGCCGGCATGGAAGAACGCCGCCGTCTCCGGGCCGCGGTGGCGGGTGAGGACCTCGAGCTTGCAGAGGGGGCCTTCCCGCCCGCAGGTCCAGGCCCAGGCCTTGCCCTTCTCCTTGTGCAGGTTCGAGACCAGGCGCCGGGCGTCGGGGCCTTCGAGGTCCGACAACGTGCCGCCCGTCCGGGTCAGCACGACGTAGCTGTACTTGAGCGACTCCTTGATGAAGCCCGTGCGGCGGTCGATTTCCGCGATGTTCGCGGGACGCAGCCAGGGGAGGTCCTGGTGGCACCAGAGGTCCTCGCGCTTCTTCATGGGGCAGGCCGCCTGTCCGAGACAGGGCGCGGCGACCTTGAAGCCGGCGGCGACGTTGCGGTCCCGCCACTCGATGAGACGACGGGTGGCGTTCTGCGTGGCAGGCTCGATCACGACGAGGTGCCCGTCGGACGCGACGAGCGGCTCGAGGGCGGGCAGGTATTCGGACCAGACGTTGGCGGCGAGGATGAGGTCGAAGGTCTCGCCGCGCGGGGCCTCGTGGAGCGTGCGGGCGCGCACGCCGAGGTCGAGGGCGAAGCGGCGGGCGTCCTCGAGGGCTTCGTCGACGACGTCCACCAGGCAGAGTTCGGAGGGTCTGCCGCCGGCGAGCAGGTAGGCGATCGAGGCGGTGCCGGGGCCGCATCCGAAGTCGAGGACGCGGAGGGGCTTGCCCGCGAAGGGCCGATAGCGGGCGAGTTCGGCGAGGACGCGGGCGACTTTTTCGGCGTTGACGGGGAGGTAGTACTGGACGTAGGCGCGGCGCAGCGGGGCGTTCGCGAGGTAGCCGGGGCGAAAGGGGGTGATGCCGTTGAAGCGGTCGCTGAGTTCGAGCACGCCGTGGACGGTTTCGCCCAGGGAGCCGCCGTGCTCGGCGCGGTAACGCTCGAGGAGTTCTTGGAGGGTCACGGTTTCGCGGTCGAGTCGAAGAGCGAGCCGACCCCTTCGCTTTTCCAGCAGGAGCCGTTCCAGCGGAAGACCTCGAGGTATTGCCCGCGGCGGGCCTTGCCGTCCTGCCCCGGCGGATAGAGGAAGCCGGTGCGGCAGAGTCCGGCCATGCCGTGTTCGTCCTTCTGGATGCCGTACTGGTACTCGAGACCCTCCTTGAATTTGACGTCCATGCGGAGCCGCTGGCTGAGGCGCTGTCCGAGGCGCTGCACGAGTTCGCCCTGGACGTGGGGATCCTTCATGGCACGCTCGAACTCGAGGCCGGCATCGCGGGCGAAGGTCCAGCGGCCGTCGCGCTTCTCGAACTGGATCCAGTAGACGTGCTGGTTCTTGAGGACGACTTCGGCGACGGAGCCGGTGAGGAGGACTTCCTGGACGTCGCCGAGGGTGGCGGCATGGGCCTGGGCGGCCTGGCGGAGCTGGTCCTCGTCGGGGGGCTGGATCAAAAACACGCCGCCGGCGATGGCTCCGGCGATGAGGAGGGCGAAGAGGACCGGGAGATTCTGCTTGACCGCCACGTGGGGGATTATATGAATGGGGGCTGTCTGCGGCAACGCGGGCGTGTGCGGGCGTAATTCAGTGGTAGAATGCCACCTTCCCAAGGTGGACGTCGCCGGTTCGAATCCGGTCGCCCGCTCCATCCGCCTACGCTCGGCGCAGCCGAGCTACGGCGGGATGGAGCAATGAGGGCTCGGCTCTTCACCCGCGAACGCGAAGTCTGCAGTTCATAAAGGAGGGCGGCACCACCGGCGCGGCGGCGGCGGGACCGTGATAGGTCAAAGCTGCCAGGTGCCGCTGGCGGGGTGCTCCGGTTGGGCGATGAATCCCTGCTCGGTTCGTTGGTGAACGGTCATCTCCCACGCCAATCCGCCGCCGTCCTCGACGAGGCGGTGAAGCAGAAGCGTGTTGGGTACGAGTCTCTCCTCCTTGACGCCTTTCGCGATCCAGTCGTAAGGGATCTCGTCGCGCTGGAGCGTGGTCCCGCAGCGGAGCTCAAGAAGACGACGTCCGTCGGTTCCGAGTTCCTCCGAAAGAGGCACATGAGCATGGCCGGACAACAGGATCCGAATGCCCCGGCGTCTCGCGAAGGCGAGGAGTGCCTCGCGGCTTGATCTATCGATGCCGAGGATGAAGCCCGTGTGGGCGGGAGAATGGTGCAGGAGCAGGACCCGGAGGTCGTGGGCAGGCTGTTCCAGGAGCTCGCGGTCCGCCTTCGTCAACTGGGAGACGAAGGAACCGCGGGCGGCCCGGCGCTGGAATCGATGCGGGTGCACCTCGGCATCCGTGTTGATCCCGATAATCCCGAGTTTCCGGTTTCCGACAAGAGGGAGGGTCTCCACGAAAGGGGTTGCCCGGAAGAAGGTCCCGAAGCCGGCCGACGGAGCCCCGCAGATTGCCCCGGTTCCAGGCCAGTGGTCGTGGTTTCCGGGGATCGTGCGCTGGACGGCATCCTGTACGCCCAGGCCCAAGGGCATGGCGCCGCCCATGTCCGCGGCGTTGGTCAGGTATTCCCGGGCTAGATCGAACTGCGCAGGAGTCCCGTATGCGGTGACATCTCCGGTTACAATGAGCTTGAGGTCGGGGTTCACCTTTCGGAGGTTGCGAAAAAAATCGGCCAGCTGGGCGACGGCGCGGAAATGGTGGCCCATGAACCCGTCAAAGGACCGGTGCCAGCGCCACCAAGCGGGGACTTCCGGTTCGAGGATGGAGGATCCGCCGATCAGGTCAAGGTTACCGAAATGGAGATCCGAGACGTGGAGCAGCGTGACCAGCGGGGTGGTCGGCACGATCCTTGAATATTAATTAATGTTGAACGATTCTTGGTACATTTTTCCGACCAATCGGCCGCCCCGGCACAATAACAGGGCGTGAAGGGAACGACAGCTAAAATGGCAGCTCCTTGGAAACCAGAGGGTTACGATCACTATCAACCCCTGTTGTACGCCGTGCTGGCCCGGCTTTCCCGCCAAGGTTTTCCCGCTGTGTTGACCGAGGGACCGGACCTGGTCGCCGACTTTCGCGCAGAGGCCTGGCCGGGCGTGCTACAGCGCTTCGACGCGGAGAAGGCGGCGTTCGGAACCTACCTCAGCGCCGCGTTCCTTCACTTCACGCGGCCGCGGCTGGTTCGGGCGGCGAAGTGGCGCGCCATGCTCAGGCCCCTCGATGCACTCGCGTCATTGCCGGCCGTCGAGGAGCCCGATGTCGCATCGATCGAGCGGATGCGGAGCGCCTTGGCGAGGCTGCCCGGGCGGGACCGGGAATTCCTGGAGGCCCGGGTGGCCGACGGCCTCCGTGAGCGGTCTGCCGCCCGGCGCTTCGACCTGGGGCGCTATGCGTACCGGCAGCGCTGCGCGGAGGCCCTGGCGCGCCTTGCGGCGCTCCTGGACCCAGAAGCGTTCAAGCCCGCGGACCGTGCGCTGGCGAAGGGTGTGTGGGGCGAGGGAAGGCCCTTGGCTGATGTTTCCTCGGCGCTTGGCATGAGTTTGTCGCAGGGCAGGGCGGTACGGCGGCGGATCCTGGCCGCCTTCGCCGCCTCATTGGCAAAGGTGGAAGGACGACCGGTAAAGAAGGAGCGGATCATGGCGGACTCCGATTGCGACCTCTGGACGGCCCTGCTGAAGAATCCCAGGGATCCGGCCGCGGTGGAGGCTTGCCGCGGACGACTGGAGGACTTCACCGGCCACCTGGAAACCTGCGAGGCCTGCGCGGGTTTGATGCCGAAGGAAGGTCGTGAAGCTGAGATCCTTGAGGCACTCGGGGCGGCTCAAGGAGAGGCCCTTTCCGATCGGGAGCAGGCCTCCCTCGACGCGCTCATGCACGCTCAGGCTGCGGACCGGAAACAGGTCGAACTGGCAATACAGGATGCGCTGCTGCCCGGACTCGCGGAAGATCAGGTGTCGCCGCCGGAGAACGTGGAGCCCCTCGTGCTTTTCCGCGCGATGGACTGCCTGTCGAAATTGGCCCACCGGGTGTCTCTGCCGTCCCAAGTGCTCCGGGAGTCCGGGGCTCTGGAGGCGGAGGGAGGCCCATCGATCCCTGCAGACAAGGTGCTTGCCGAGATTGCCCGGTCGGCGGAGGTCAGTCCGAATGTCGCGGGACGCCTTGTCGACTGGATGCGCCGCGCAGCTCGCACACATCCCAGGCTCCTCCCAGGCGTGACATCGGAGCCCGTTGGTAAGGGGGATGCACGGGTCGTGCTGGAAGTTTCCGACCTTTCGGAGAATCTCTTCGAGCGCTGGGCACCGGCGGCGGTCGCCGAGGAGCAGTCCTCTCTGGATGTGTGGCAGGCCATTCCCATCCCTTGGATGCCCAAGGTGTTTCCAGATGCGAGCGTCGTCTGCGTCGCGGCTGCTCCTCAATTCACGACCGCCTGCCGCCTGGAATCTGGCCGCTTTGCCATCGTGCTGTCGGCGTTGGGACTGCGTCCCGGGGTGGGGTCGGCCCGGGTGGAACTTCGAGGCGGGGACCGAATGATCACTTGCCGGATCACGGCAGCCGATGTGGCGAAACAGGAGCCGCTGATGACACCCTTGCCGGACATGGAAATCCCAAGGCACGTCTCAATCCGCCTTCACGGGTTCCAGGCGGCCGATCTGAAGGTGATGCGGTTGATGTAAAGTTCGACTCCCTCAAGGTGGACCTTGCGCAGATCTCTTGCGACGAGGCAGACCCGCACCTAGCGCCCGAATGCCTTTACAAGCGGCAACGGTCCAATGGCCATCCGGAACTCTTCACCCGGGAACGGGGCACCCCCAACTAGTGAGTGCCCTCACCCCCGCCCCTTGGTATCCTCTCAAGCATGCAGCGCCTCTGCGGAATCGTGATGGGCCTCGCCCTCGCCGCCTGCCAGGGCATCTCCCTCAGCCCCGACGAACTCATGTTCCAGGCCAACCGCCGCCTGGACGCCGGGGACACGGCCGGCGCCGTCCAGCTCTATGACGAAGTCCTCGACCAGGTCCCCGACCATGCCCTGGCGCTCAACAACCGGGGCCTCGCGCACGCCGCGGCGGGCAACTTGGACGCGGCCCTCACCGACTACGATCGCTGCCTGAGCCTTCCCAGCCCGCCCCTGGAGGCCTGGTACAACCGCGGGGTCGCCCGGCTGCGCGCCGGAGGCGCCAAGGCCGCCGTGCCCGACTTCACCCGCGCCCTCGAAGCCGATCCCCGCTACCTCAAGGCCTGGGCCGGACGCGGCCTCGCCCTCGCCAAGGCCGGCGACAAAGCTGCCGCCGCCCTCGACCTCAAAAAAGCCCTCCAGCTTGCACCCCCCGACTGGCCCGACCGAACCGCTTTGGAAGCGGAACTCGCCCGCCTGAACCCGAAGCCTTGAAGCCCAAATCCCCCATTGATCCCCGGCCCATATCCCCGCTAGAATGGCCCCCCAGGGTTGAGGGAGGTTCTCGGGAGTTCACACCTCTGCCCGGCTGGGTTTTTGGAATAGGGGACTCGTGGCTCTACGTGTCGGCGTCTGTCTCTATCCCTCCGGCGGCCAAGCGCTTGCGCTTCACCCGACGGAGCTCACCCTCGTGCAGAGCTGGTCCGTCGAGACCCCGGAGAAACCCGCCCCCGACGTCATCCTCAAGCTCCTCCGCGAACGCTCACCCCTGCGCGAACCCGTCGCGTCATGGGCCGTCGCCCTCTCCCCCTCCCTCCTGGACGAGGCGGGCTCCTGGACCTCCCCCAAGGCCGATCTCAAGGTCCAGACCGCCCTCGCGGAAGCCCGCACGCTGGACGGCGGCAGCAAACCTCTCGCCATCGACGTCGTCGCCCGCGGCAAGGCCGCCCTCGGCATCGCGCTCCAGAGAACACAGCTCGACGCCCTGGCCGCCCAGGGACTCAGCCTCGTCACCAGCAGCCCCGCAGCGCTCGCCGCCCTCTTCGGCGCGCTTTGCCTGAACGCAGGCGGCGAACGCCTCGAGATCCGGCTGGACGGACGCGGCAGCCCCCAGTGGCGCGTCCGCCCCACGAGCGCTCCGGACGACGTCGCACCCCTCCGCTACCAGACCTTGGAAGTCCTCCCTGCCCAAGCCGCGGCGCTTGCCGCCGCCTTGGTCGATCCCGAAGCGGTCCCGAACCTCCTCCGCAACCATCCGTCGTATCAAATCCCCTTCGTGCGCCGCTTCCGCGATGCGCTCTTGGGAGTCACGGCCGCCGCCGCCCTCCTCTGCGCCGCCCTCGGCGTGCGCTTCCACAGGGAGGCCGCCCGGGAAAACGCCGTCCTCGAACAACTCCGCACCCGCGAGCTCCAGGCCTGGGACCGCCTGCTTCCCGGACAAGAGCCGCGCCCCGGCCGACTGCTCCAAGCCGTCCGCGAACAACTGGGCGACACGGTCGGCCCCAAACAAGCCTCCGCCCTCGCCTTCTGGGGGGAACTCGCCCGGCATCTGCCCGACCCCGACGCGCTCGGCCTCACGCTCGAATCCCTCGACCTCGCCCCCGAGGGAGGCCGCCTGAGCGGACGCCTCCCCGTCTCGAAGGACGACCCGCTCAAAGCCGCCGCCCAGCTCGAAGGCGCGCTCGGCCAGTCGAAGAAAATGACCCTGCGCGGCGACTCGGAAGTCCGCGAAGGCCAGGTCCACGTGCGGCTCCGGATGGACTATTCCCCATGAAGCGCTCGCTCGCGCCCCTCGTCCTGGGACTGCTCGCGCTGCTCGGCGCCGCGGGATTCATGACCCAGCGCCTCGGCGCCCTCCGCCTCGCGCGGACGGGACGCGAGAGCGCCCAGACCCAGCTCGAATCCGCCCTTAAACTCGCGGCGAAGGAACCGGGCCGCTTCGGGACGCTGGCGCCTGCATCCACCCCGGACGGCTCGCTCAAACCCCTCGCGCAGGAACTCGCCGCCGCCCGCAGCGTTTCGCTCGGCTACCTCTCGGAGAACGAACGCGACAGCGACGGCGGCCGCCGCGAACGCCAGCTCGTCCTGCGCCTGCTCAACGCGGAACACCCCCAGCTCGTCCGCTTCCTCGAAGACATCGAAGCGCGCGGCGGCGGCGCCCGGATCAAGGAACTCCATCTGCGTCCCTCCCGCGAACTCGCCAACGCCTACGAGGAAGCCGAGGTTGTGATCGCCCGAGCGACGGAGAAGAAGCCGTGAGGAAACGGACCGCCGACCGCGGCGCCGTCCTGATCCTCGTCATCGCCGCCGTCGCGGTCCTCAGCATCGTCGCCGTCGAACTCGCCTCCCGGGCCTCCGCGGACTCCCTCCGCGCCGACCGGGCTGCCCGCGACGCCGCGTTCCGCCGCCTCTTCGACTCGGGCGGCGCCGTCGCCCGCCGCATGATCGCCCCCCTGCTCCCCGACGAACCCGTCGCCTGGAACGCGCCCTGGACGAAGCCCCTCCGCTTCGAGCTCGGCGTCGGCGAATCGGCCTCGGTAACGGTCGCCGACGAAAGCGGCAAGATCAACCTCGCGCGGATCTGGACCCATGCCGGAGAAGCCCCCGTGATCCGGCTTCGTGCCGCGCGGCTGCTGGACACGCTGGCGAAACAAGACCGCAAACAGGCCTCCTTCCGCGAAAAAGTCATGGAACGGCTGTCTAAGACCGAAGCGCTCCTCACGCTCGACGGCCTCCGCGAGACGGGCCTGGAGCTGGACGAGGTCTTCGGCACCCTCGCGCGCTACTTCACCTGCTTCGGAGACGGACGCATCAACCTGAACACCGCCCCGGGCGCCGTGCTCGCCGCGCTCGATCCGGAGCTCGACGCGGCCATGGTCGAGAGCATCGTCCGCTGGCGCGGCACGCGCGACGGCGAAAAACCCGCCGTGAAGGTCTTCCAGGATCCCCGCGACCTCGAGCTCATCGAGGGCATCGTCACCCGCAGCCTACAGCCCGACGGGACCTTCCGCATCAGCCGGAACCTCTACGAGAAGCTGAAAGACTCCCTCGGGGTCAACAGCAAGGCTTTCTCCGCCCGGCTCTCCGCGCAGGCCGCGGGACGCAGCCGCGAGGCCTGGGTCTTCCTCCATCCCGGGGGCGCGCGTCTCGCCCTCGAGGAGCTGCAACCGTGAGGACCCGCAAAGACCGCGCCATCGCCCGGGGCCTCTGGGTCCTCTACGGCGTGCTGGGCCTCGCCGGACTCGGCGTCCTCGCCGACACGCTCTTCCGGATCCCCAAGGAACAGACCATCGTGCTCCCGAGCTTCCAGGAGCACGCGCTGCGGACGCTGGAACTGGGACCCAGTCCGCTCGCCGAGCGCCGCATGACGCGACGGATTGCCGCCGGAGCCGCCGCGCCCAAGCCCAGCGGCCCCGTCGCCGTCCCCCTCGAAGGCCTGATCAAACTCACCGGCCTGCTCGACTTCGGCGGCAAGCAGCCCACGCTCGCCGTGCTCGAGAATCCCGCGACCGGTTTGTCCAAGGCCTACAAGGCCGGCGACCGCATCGGCGAGACCGGCATCGTCCTGAAAGACGTGAAGGACTATCTCATCGTCGAATATGAACGCCGCCGCTTCCGGGTCACGTTCCAGAAGATCGAAGAAGTCCCTGCCGATGCCGTCGGTACCGTGGAGAGGTAAGCCATGAGAATCACTGCGCTGTTCCTGATGATGCTGGGCCTCGTGGGCGCCCAGGAAGAAGACAAAGTCAAAGTCGCCTTCGTCGGCATCGAGCTCGAAGCCCTCGCCCAGCAGGTCGAGCGCGTCACGAAGAAGAGCTTCGTCTTCCAGGACCAGCTCCTCAAAGGCAAGAAGGTCTCCCTCCAGTCCGAGAAACCCATCACGCCCGACGAGTTCTACCGCGTCTTCCAGTCCGTCCTCCTCCTGCACGGCTTCGCCCTCGTGCCCTCCCCTGAAGCCAACATCCAGCTCGTGAAAATCGTCCCCGCCACCCAGGCGGCGAAGGAACCCGGGGTGCATCCCGTGCTCTCCCGCGGCCAGGCCATCCCCCAGGGCGAAGGCGTGATCTACTACGTGTTCATCCCCAAGTACCTGACCTCTCAAAAGGCCCAAGGGGCCATCACCACCGCACTTTCTCCCGCGGGGGTCGCGACGCCGATCCCGAACTCCGACCTCATCCTCGTCATCGACGCCGCCGCCTCCGTCCAGCGCGCGGAGAAGCTGCTCTCGCTGCTCGACGTGCCGGGCGATCCCATCGCCTTCAGCTCGGTCGTGCTGCTCCATGTGACCGCGACGCAGGCCCGCAGCCAGGTCGCGGAATTCGCCCAGGCGGTCGACAAACTCGCGACCGGCGAGGCCGGCCGCGCGCGTCTCGAACTGCTCGCGGACGAGCGCCTGAACCAGCTGCATCTCGTCGGCCGGGCGGAAGACGTGAAACGCGCCGAGGAGTTCCTGAAATCCGTCGACCGGGAACTGCCCTCCGTGAAGCGCTCGATCGCCTACTTCAAGATCCGGCACGTTCCCGTCGTGGAGATCGCCGACCACATCCGCCAGTTCCTGGGTCTGCCTGCCGGAGGGAAAGGGGCCACCCGCAAGGGCGGAACGAAGACCGCGGGGCCGCTCTCCGGAGCCCCGAACCGCGAGCTCACGGGAGCCGCCCAGTTCCCCGCCGGAGTCACTCCGCCGGCGAAGCCCCGCACGGACGAGACGCCCGAGATCGAGCCCGCCGCGCCGAGCGGCGACGGCCCCCGCGCACCGTCACCGGGAAAGGACATCGAAGTCGTCCCCATCGAGTCGCAGAACACGCTCGTCGTCATCGCCACCCAGGCGATCCACGAGGAAGTCGCCCGCATCCTGGAAAAGCTCGACCGCCGCCGCGGCCAGGTCCTCATCGAAGTCGCCATCCTCCAGGTCACCGGCGACGACCAGATGGACCTCGGCATCGAAGCCCTCTTCAACAACGCGCAGAGCAACGGCAACGTCGTCAGCGGCGGGACCGGCTTCGGCCAGGGCACCCAGGCCGACCCCACAGGCCAGGGTTTCCCCACCCAGCAGAACGTGAGCGGCTTTACCGGCGGCGCGTTCCGCTTTCTGCGTCCCGACGATCTCTCGGTGCTCGTGAAGGCCATCTCGACCAAAGCCCACGTCAACATCATGAGTCAGCCGCTGCTCCTCGTGAACGACAACGAGGACGCGAACTTCACGACGAAGGTCAGCGAGCCGACGATCGTGACCTCGCAGGGGAACACCTCGACCCAGACCTCGTTCGCGGGTTTTGCGGACGCCACGACGAGCCTCAGCATCACCCCTCAGATTTCGCCCGACCGCTACCTCAACCTCAAGATCACCCAGAGTTTCGAGGAGTTCAGCGGCGATTCCTCCGCCGCCGGCGTGCCGCCCCCCAAGATCTCGAACAACGTGACCACGATGATCACCGTCCCGGACCGCCACACGGCGATCCTCGGCGGCTTCACGCGCGATTCCGCCCAGGAAACCCGGACCGGAGTCCCCTTTCTCATGGACCTTCCCCTTATCGGCTGGCTGGCCAGCCACAAGACCACCCGGCTCACGAAGAGCCGCCTCTACCTCTTCGTGCGCCCGAGGATCCTGAGCAGCGACAACTTCGACGACCTGAAAGCGGCGTCGAAGGAGAAGTCCGACACGATCCAGCCCATGATCCGGGATGCCCGGGTGAAGGACGAGGCCCGCAACGTCCTGCCCCCCGCGGATACGGGCGTGCGGGAAGCGCCCCTGCCCCTGGAGCGGCCGCGGTGAGCGACGTCGTCCCCGTCTTCCCTCCCGACTTCCTCTGGACGGACGCGGTCGAGCCCGGACCCGCATCGCTTGCGGGACTGACGGTGCCGCGCGAGTTTCTGGAGCAGATTCCGCTGCGCTTCGCGCGGGAACATGCCGTCGTCGCAATAGCGCCGGCGCTGCTCGCGCTGGGCCGTCCGGACCGGGTCTGGGCGGCGGACCGCATCGCGATAACGCTCGGCCACGAGTGCCGACTGGTCGCCTCCCCCGAGGCTGAAGTCCTCGCGCTGCTTGCGCGGGCCTACCATGCCGAATCGAAGGACGTCGCGACGGTCGCGCGGGAACTCGAGGTTCGCGAGGAGGCCGGCGAACTGGTGCTTCACGGCGAGGACGTCCTGGAACTCGACGACAAGGCCCCCGCCGTCAAACTCGTCCATTCGATGATCCTGCAGGCGGTGCGCCAGCGGGCGAGCGATATCCATCTCGAGCCCGGCGAAAGCGGTCTGCGGGTGCGCTTCCGCGTGGACGGCACGCTCTACGACCGCGCGATGCTGCGCCGGGAGGTCCAGGACGGCGTGCTCAGCCGCATCAAGGTCATGGGGCGCATGGACATCGCGGAGCGCCGGCTGCCGCAGGACGGCGGCGTGACGATCCGCGTGGGCGAGCGCCGCGTGGATCTGCGCATCGCGTCCCTCCCCAGCCAGCACGGCGAGCGCGTCGTGCTCCGGCTCCTCGACAAGACGACCGGGCTGCTCTCCTTGGACGTGCTGGGCTTCGCGGCCCCGGACCTCGAACGGGTGAAGCGCATCTTGGGGCTCCTGCACGGGATCATCCTCGTCACGGGTCCCACGGGGAGCGGCAAGACGACGTCGCTCTACGCGATGCTCTCGGCGCTCAACTCCGCGGAGCTCAACATCCTGACGCTCGAAGACCCGATCGAGTACCAGCTCCCCGGCATCACCCAGACGCAGGTGAACGTCCGCAAAGGGCTCACGTTTGCAAAGGGGCTGCGCTCGATCGTCCGGCAGGACCCCGACATCCTCATGGTCGGCGAGATCCGGGACCTCGAGACCGCGACGATCGCGATCCAGTCGTCTCTTACGGGGCATCTGGTCTTCTCCACGCTGCACACGAACGACGCGCCGTCGTCGCTGACGCGGCTGCTCGATCTGGGCGTCGAGCCCTATCTCGCGGCCAGCTCGGTGAACGCGATCCTGGCGCAGCGTCTGGCGCGGACGGTCTGCAGCGCCTGCAAGGAGCGGGTGCCGCTCGACAAGGCCGCGGAGCGCCTGCGGGGCTGGTCGGAGGACGAACTTGACTACCTCACAGAACTCGGCTGCCGGGAGACCTCCCGCGGCCGGGGCTGCGAGGCTTGTTTTGGGAGCGGCTTCCGGGGTCGGACCGCGATCTTCGAGCTGCTGGTGATCACGGAGGAGCTGCGGGACCTCGTCGTCCGGCGCGCCTCGGCCGGGGATCTCAAGCGCGCGGCGCTCGCGAAGGGCTTCCTCACGCTGCGGAAAGACGGCCTGCGGCGCGTCGCGGCGGGGCTCACGACGCTCGAAGAAGTCTGGGCCGTCACGCAGATGGATCTGGAGTAGGAGCGTGCTCTACCGCTACGAGGCCGTGGACGAGGCCGGGCGCCTGAGCGCCGGGACGACGGAAGCGGGCTCGTCCGCCGACGCGAAAGCCTCGCTCCGGGAGCAGGGCCTGCTCGCGGTGGATCTCGTCCCCGCCAAACCTGAGGCCCCGGCCCGGGGGCCCTCGCTCGGGGGCTCGTGGATCGGGCTGTCCGGACGCCGTCTCGACCTGCTGACTCAGGCGACCCGGCATCTCGCGCTGCTGCTGCGGGCAGGCGTCGCGCTCGGCCAGGGACTCGGCGTGCTCGCCGGTCAGATTCAGGACAAGTGCTTCAAGGAAACGATCGAGGATCTCGCCTCCCGCGTGCGGGACGGGGCGGACTTCGATGCGGCGCTCGCGGCGCATCCGCGCTGGTTCCCCGTGCTCTTCGTGCAGGTCGTGCGGGCGGGGCTCCAGGCGGGCGAGCTGCCTCGGGTGCTGGGAGAAGTCGCGGCCTATTACCAGCGGCAGAAAAAGATCCGCGACCGAGTCGTTTCGGCGCTGACGTATCCGGCGCTGATGGGGCTGGTCGGGGTCATGATCCTCTCCTTCCTGCTGGCCTTCGTGGTGCCGAAAGTCGCGGAGGTGTTGCTGGAGCAGAAGAAGTCCCTGCCCTGGCCGACGGAGCTGCTGCTCTGGGCGAGCGGTCTCGTCACCGAGCACGGCTGGTTTCTGCTGCCGGCGCTGGGGCTGCTGCTCATCGGGGCGGCGCGTTACCTCTCGACCGAACGGGGCGGGCGCTTCCGGGACCGGCTCCTGCTGGGCCTGCCGGGGCTGGGGGATCTCGCCCGCAAGCAGCACGTCGCGCGCTGGGCGGCGACGATGGGGACGCTGGTCGCCTCGGGGGTGCCGGTGGCGCAGGCGCTGAGTGTGGTCCGGGGGGCGGTGGGCAGCCCGCTGCTTGCCGACGATCTGGGCCGAGTGGAGCGCGAGGTGATGGAGGGCGCGTCGCTGTCGGAAGCGCTCAAGCGCAGCACGGTGCTGCCGCCCGCGATCGGATTTGTGGCGGGGGTGGGCGAGGAAACGGGCGAGCTCTCGAAAGTGCTCCAGGAGATCGCCGAAAGCTACATCGAAGAGGTTGAGATCGCCGCCGGGCGTCTGACCGAGCTGCTCAACCCGATCCTGATCGTCGTGCTCGGCGTCGTGGTGGGCTTCATCGTGGCAGCGATCCTGCTGCCGATCACGGACTTCTCGCAGGTCCAATAGGAACAGCCATGAGAAAACGTTCGTCCCGGGGCGGCTTCACCCTGGTAGAAATGCTGGTAGTCATTGCAATCATCGGGATCTTGGCGACGATTGTAATTGCGCGCTACGCGGGTCAGACGGACCAGGCGAAGGTGGCGGCGGCGAAAGCACATCTCTCGCAGTTCGAGAGCGCCGTGATCTCCTTCCACTCCCAAGTCGGCCGTCTGCCGCGGGCGCTCCTGGAACTCGTCGAGAAGCCCTCGAACGCTGCGAACTGGCCCGAAGGGGGCTACCTCAAGGGCCGCGCGGTCCCGAAGGATCCCTGGGGGACCGACTACGTCTACAAGGTGACGGGACGCCGTTTCGAGGTGATTTCGCTGGGCGCTGACGGAAAGGAAGGCGGCGAGGGCCCCGACGCGGATCTCTCCACCGAAGGATCGGCGTCCAAATGAAGCGCCCAGCGGGCTTGCCCCGCCGTAGCCTTGGCGAAGGCGGGCTGCCACGCCGAAGCCCGAAGGGCGAAGGCGGCTTCACGCTGCTAGAGCTGGCGATTGCGCTTGCCGTGGTGGTGCTTGCTTCCGGCTTTGTCATCGTCCGCCTGACAGCCTTTTCCTCGCGGGACCGCCTCCAGGACTCCGCCCGAACGCTCGGGTCTGTGATCACGACCTGGCGTGAGCGGGCACGGGCGCTCGAGGTGACGTATGTGTTGGAACTCGAAGAAGACCGCTACCAGGTGAGCGGCGGCAAAGAATTGCTCCGGAAGGGACGTCTCGGGTCTGGAGAGCGGCTCGAAGGCAGCGGCGTGCGCCGGATCGTCTTCACTCCTCGCGGCGTGCTCCCGGAGACGCGGATCACCCTATCGAACGCCTCAGGAGACCGGCTGACCCTGACGCCTGCGCCCCTCACGAGCGACGTGGAGATCGCCAATGCGCCACGCTGAAAGGGCTTTGCCCCGCCGTAGCCTTGGCGAAGGCGGGCTGGCACGCCGAAGCCTTGACGAAGCGGGCTTGTCACGCCGAAGCCCGAAGGGCGAAGGCGGTGCACCACGCCGAAGCCTTGGCGAAGGCGGGTTCACCCTGATCGAAGTCATGGTGGCGCTGGCGATCGCCTCGGGAGCGCTGATCCTGATCCTCTCGGCCAACGGCGCAAGCCTTCGCAAAAGCGTACGGGCCCAGGAAGATATCAGGGTCCTCCGCGCGGCCGAATCCAAACTCGCGGAGCTTCATCTCGGCATCGAGCGCGCGGCGGAGGGCCCCCTGCCCGCCTGCGAAGGTCTGCGTTGGGAGGCCCGGACGGCACGAGAGGAGGGATTGCCGCTCAACGGGCTGTCGCGACTCACGTTAGTGGTGCGCGCCCCGGACGGCTCGAAACATCTCGACTGGTCAGAGCTGCGCTGATGCGAGGCTTCACGCTGGTCGAGGTCATGGTGGCGGTGGCCGTCGCAGCGCTCCTCCTCACGGGGGTGGCGGGTGCCAGCCAGGCCTCGCTCCAGGCGGCGCGCCGCCAGAAGGAGATCGGCCGTCGGGAAGTCTCCCTCGAACGTGCCCTCGAGATCCTGCAAGCCGACTGGCGGGGCAGGGTGAAGCTGAAGAAGCTGGATCCCGTCCCCGGCCTTCAGGGCTTCCGTCTGGAAACCAGCTCAGACTCTCTCGGGAAGGGCGCCACTCGGGCTACGCTTGTGGTGGACTACCTGGCTTCCGAGCGGGGTCTGGTCCGGAGAGAATCCGGCTCGGAGTTGGTGCTCCTAACAGGCCCGCTGAAGCTGGAGTTCTGGGACCGCCACGCCTGGCGGCTGGAGCCTGCGGGTCCGGTGCTGGCGCTCCGCGTCATGCTCACCTCCAAGCCGGATGCGTTCATCATCGAATAGGCCGGGGGAAAGTCGCACCGATCGTGGCTGCGACAATAAACTTCACCCATCGCCAGCCCTGCCTCCGCCGAGTTCCGGGCCCGTCCGATGCAGAGACTATCTCGGAGCCCTTGTGAGTACCCGGATACGTTTTGATCTACGGAGCCTTTCGCCCATTTCGCCTTTCCCGTATCTCGATAATAAGCATGAATGCGGCCAACAGAAGTCCAGCGCAGAATGGAGTCCAAAATGCGCCTCCTTGGCGAAACCTCCCTAGCGCTAATCCATTCAGCGTAAATATTCCAATAAGGAATGAAAGTTGAATAGTTCTTCGCCACTTCAATCCTTTTCCTATCATGGGGAGCCTCACCAGCTCTATTTATTTTTCTCACGGCACTCCAGCCGAGTGCCCTTATACGGGCAAGAAGAACCACTACGCGCACTCGTGATTGCAGGTACTGAGAATTCTACCTCTTGGTATTCCCCGTACTTGGCGCATTTCGAGCTGGCACACTCTATTGAAGCGCTCATAACGGTTCCAAACTCCCAAGCGCCAATCCCTACTGAAACAATCGCGATAACATTGCCTGCCGTCCCCAGCGATTTGGAACCGATTTTCTCAGCTACAGCCTCCATGCCAAGCCCAGCCAGGCCGTATGCAAATACATTAGCAGTATCCACATCGTCAAAGCGATATTCAGAATTATAGTTGTTTTCACAATCACGGAGACTTTGGTACCCATAGTGTTTCCAAAAATGTTCGTACTTCAGACAACATTCACCACCCTTTACTGGGGCTCCACCTTGTAGGCCGCTTGGATCAACGAATGAGATTGATCTTGAATTGGCATACTGGTACATGTTCTGACCGTCACCAAATTTGATGGGATCTCTCCCTAGCCAACGCCCCAAGGATGCGTGATATAGGCGATGGCGCACCTGGTGAAGTCCGCTCTCTGCATCATATCGGTAGCTGGCGAAGAGGATCTGGTTATTGTAGGCCGTCGCAAGCTGGGTGGCGGACCAGGCCGGGTTGTAGAGGACGTGCTTGCCGTAGGCGTCGTACTGCACCCGCTCAACGACAGCGCCGCTGACGTCCACGAGGGTTGTCACGTTGTAGTTCGCGTCCTGGACGTAGTAGAGCCGCTGATCCGTGCCATCGATGCAGTCGCCGTCGGCGTCCTTGTTCTCGTCTCGCAGGACCAGCGCGTCGATGTATCTAAGGTCCCAGACGTACTGGTACTTGATCGCCGTGGCCACCGTCGTCTTGCTGGCCGTGGTGAGGGTGCGCTCTTCGAGCACCTGCCAGCTCGTGTTGTAGTAGTAGTCCGTGCGGTCCCAGTTGCCGCCGTTGGCGACCAGCTTGCACGTCCGGTAGGTCCGGCCGTCGTATTGGTATTCCGCGACCGTCGTTCCGGGGACGCCTGCATTATCCGCCTGCACCTTGACCAGGCGGTTCCAGGCGTCGTACGTGTAGTGGTGCCGCGTGGTTTCCGCGTTGGGCACCGGCGCGCTCTTCATGTTCCCGCTCTTGTCGTAGACCGGGTCCACCCAGTTCGCGTTCGTTCCCGTGATCGACGCCCCCGCCGCATCCGCGTCGTTGTTGTTCACGTCGATTTCGTTGGCCTTGTTGTGCTTGCGCGTCTGCGTCGTCCAGGCGATCGTCCCCCCGCTGCCCACCCCGCCGTTCGCGTCCCAGCGGTTCGTCCGCCAATTGCCCAGCGATTCGAGGGCGTTCCATTCCGCGTTGAACGTCGATGCCGTGTTCGCGATCGAGGTGCCTGCGAGCGTGCCGCGCTTCATCGTCTTGAGCCGATGCAAGCCATCATACGTGTACTGCTCGTCCCGGTCCGTCGGGCCCCCCGACGTCGTCCGGTCCTTCGTCAGCGGATTGGACATCCGGTCATACGTGTACGTGAACGCTTCGTACTGCAACGGCGCCGCGTTCGTGCCCCAGTTCTGCTGCAGCACCCTCCCGAAGCGGTCCCAGCCCGTGGGGTTGCCTCCCGTCCCGTAGGAGAGCGTCAGGCCGTTCTGTGGATGTTCCACCTTCTGGATACGGCCCAGACCCTGATACGTCCACTGCGCAAAGACCGGAGCGCCGCCGCCCGCGAGGTGCGAGTAGCTCGTCGGCCTCGACAGCCGGTCGTCCCCGGGGCCCGTGTAGTTCACATGCACCTGCCGGCCGTTGGGATACGTGTGGATCGACGGCCGCACGAAGAGCGCCTCGGGCGTCCCGCCCTCGGCATACGTCACCTGGTAAGCCGGGGTTCCGCCCGTCACCGCCCCCACGTGCGACTGCTCGCTCTTGGCCACGTTGCCCCAGCCGTCATACGTCGACTTCACCTGGTTGACGATGTTGCCCGCGCTGGGAAGATCGTAGCTTGAGATCAGGTTGACCCTCGAGAGCTCGTCGTAGCCCCACTGGATCCGCTGCACCCCGCCGTCCACGCCTGCGGGCAGCGTCGTGACCGCATCCGAGAGGGTTCTTCCGACGCTGTCGTACGCGTACGTGTGCACCAGGCCCCGCTGGTCCTTCATCGTCGCCCGGCGGCCCGCATAGTCGTACGTGTATTCGATCCGGTCGTAGACCGTGTCCGCCCCGTTCCCCAGGGGGGACTCGACGTCGTCCGAGTCCGGATAGATCTCCGCCACCAGCATGTCGTTCCGGTTCAGCGTCGCCGACGTGAATCCGTAGACGTACTTCGTAACCTGCTGCTCGACTCCGAGCCCCGTCCCCTTGGGGTTGTGCGCGATCAACTGGCTCATCCGACCCGAACTATCGTAGATCCGCGTCGTCTTGCGGTCCGTGTCCAGCTCCGTCTCCGCCGTCGCCCCGTTGACCCAGTTCTCGATCAGGCTCGTCTCCCGGCCCAGGAGGTCGTAGGCCCGCTCCTGGATCTTCGCCAGGTTGTTCGTCACCCGGTGGACGTGTCCGCCCGCCGTGTACTCGTACTTCGTGACCAGGTAGTTGTTGCTGGAGTTGGGCGCCGGGATCGTTCCGGGCCGCGTCACGTTCGCCCCGTTGTTCGTCCCGTAATCCACCGTGTTCGTCAGGCGGTTTGCCGTGTCGAACCAGTTCAGCACGAACGTGCGGCGCGAATCCGCCACCGCCCAGCTCGTCGCCAGGTCCCCCGTCTTCGCCACCCCGCTCACGCGGGCGTAACTCGTCCGCTGCAGCTCGTTGCCCGAGCCGTCGAGCGTGTAGACGTCCTCCTGCCAGACCGTGTCCGACGCCACCGTCAGCGCCAGCGCGTACGTGTTTTCCGCGTCGTCGTAGCTGACGAAGCTCCGCGACAGACGCCCCGCTCCGTCATACAGCGCCTTCTGGAACTGCCCGTTGGGCGAGCGCGTCTTCGCCAGCTGCCCCCGCGCCGTGTACCAGCGCGTCGTCGTCAGCCGCTCCCGGAGCGTGCCGGGCGACACCCCCGTCGAGGGGTCCGCCTCCTGTACCACCGATTTCCAGACCTGGCCCTTCTCGTCGTAGGCCGTTTCGTTCCGGCGCCGGAGCTCTCCCGCATCGATGACAAACGCGGTTCCGCCGTCCACATACGTCTCCTCGACCGTGGGCCGGTTGAGGCCGTCGAAGGTCCACTTCCGCGCCACCCCGTCGGGGCCCTTCACGCCCGTCCGCTGCGTCGTCCCCTTGTCGTACTGCATCAAGGTGTCCAGCGAGACTCCCGCGCTCGTGTAGCGCTTCACCTTCGTCAGGAGCCCGTCGCCCTTGCCCGTGTTCCCGTCGTATTCATACTCCGTGGTCTTCACCAGGTTCGTCCCCGACACGTTCCCCGGGCTCCAGTCCCCGGTGGTGGGGGTGTCGTCCGTCCCGATCCACTGGCTTGTCACCCGGCCGAAGATGTCGTGGACCGACCGGCTCACCGTCCCCGTCCAGTCCACCACCCGGTCCTTGCGGCCCCCCAGGTCGTAGTTGTAGACCATCCGGTAGTAGTCCGTCCCCTGGCCCCCCAGGGGAACGTTCGGCGAATACGCCGCCAGCTGGAAGTAACTATCCCGGTGCGTCACCCGGTCGCCCGTGTCCAGGTACTCCCGCTCCAAGGACTGCACGTTCGCTATCGCCTCGTTCCCCGTGGGCACTCCGCCGATGATGTCGATCGGCGCCGTCATCCCGATCCGTTCGTGGTAGCGCTTCGCCCCGTCCTCCCGGATCACGATCGTCGGCACCGTCGGGGTCGTCGTCCCGTTCCAGCCCGCGTAGATCCTCTTCTCTTCCTGAACGTCCTTGTGGACGACGAACGTGATGCGGCCTCCGGCGTCCGTGTGTTTGGTCGTCCGGCCCAGCGTGTCGACCTCGTAATCGTCGCTCAGGTGCAGACCGCCCCCGGCGGGCGTGGTCCAGCCCAGCGGATTGGGCAGCGTCGCCGTGTTCACGTCCCGGATCTGCTTCTTCAGCGCCCCCGTGAGGATGTCGTACTCCCGGTAGTGCAGGAAGTTCTCCTCGTCCTTCCGCCAGGTCTCCCGCCCGTACGTGTCGTAGAGGATCGTCTCCGTCGTCGCCGTCCCCGAGCCGTTGTTGCCGGCAGTCACCGTCGGATACGTGACCACCTTCTGCGACGGCTGGTGCGAGCTCGTCGGGAACGTGTAGGCGTAGCTGATCGTCCGGGGATTCGTCAGCCCGGGGCCCGCGTAGACCGTCTCGCTCGCAAGGTGGTAGCTCTTCGAGGTCCCCACCACCCGCTCGACGTACTTGTAGTCGGTCTGGACGTTCTTCTCGATCTTCAGGCTCATGTAGCCCTTGACCGCCCCGTTGGGCAGGTCCGTCGCGGCGTAGTAGGCGTAGGTCATCGTCTGCCCGTAGACGCCATCGATGGGCCGCAGCAGCGGGTCCGTTATCTGGTACGTCCCCTCGTTCGAGGGCATCCAGACACCCGACAGCTGGCCGTTCGCCGTATAGAAGTGGAATTTCGTGATGCTCCCGATCGTCTCCAGCATCTTCCAGCCGTAGAGGTTCGTGTACACGATCCGGGTCAGCCCCCCCGGCTCGGTCTCAAAACTCCGGTGCCACCACGCCGTGGGGAGCGTAAACCCATGGTACCCGGGGCCCACCCCGTATTCATGATAGAACGTGTAGGTCCCCTTGCCCCCGGCGCTCCCGCAACCGCAGCCTTCGCCCTGCACCGTCTCGGAAGCCACCCGGCCGTTCACGTCGTACGTGAACTTGTATTCCGCCCACTGCTCCAGGACCGTATTCGACTGCGCCTCGATGTTCGGATCCGTCCCATACGCCGCCAGCGCCCGGTCGTAGCCCGACGAGTTCAGGATCAGGCTCACCGCCGGCACCCCGATGAACCGGTTGATCAGATCCCGGTTAATGTAGGTGTACCTGAAGTAATGCGCCTCCAGCTGCGCCGTCCCGTCCGTCACCCGGATCCACTTCACCTCGTTCAACGGCACCGTATGGTACTCATAGAGCACCTGACGAACCGTCGTCGCCGGCCCACCCGTGCTCCGCTGGTACGTCACACTGGCAAGCATGCCCATGGAGGCACCGGAGGGATTGTAGTCATAGAGGTACTTATGCAGCACGCCCGGGGCTCCCGGATCCGTCTGCTGCATCTCCAGCACTTTCCCGTACGCCACCGTCGCCGGCGTCAGCCCGTACACGAACGTCGTCGCGTTCCCGTGCTGGTCCCGGACCTCCTTCAGCTGCCCCGCCATCGGCTTCGAGAAGTCGTGGAAGATCCACGCCGCCCCGGAGGTCCCCTCCAGTTTGAATTCCTGGGCCCCCGTGTTCGCCGTGAAGGTCTCCAGGAACCCGGGCTGGGTCGGCGTGAACGTCCCGTTGAAGTTGTCCCGGAACGACCTCACGGGCATGTGCCCCCGGAGGACCTTGTAGACATCCCCGTCCTGCAGGAGCCGCTGCCGGGACGCCTCCCTCAGGGACTGTCCCAGTGTCGCGTCCGCATAAATCGGATCGTGCACGAACGCCATCCCGAAGCTCAACCCGCTCATGCCCCCGTTGCTCAGGAGCGGGATCGACATCATGTTCTCCCCGCTCCCGAACTTCACCGGCCGCATCGACTTGGGGCAATACGAACCCTGCAGACCCTCGCCCCGGCAGTTGTAGTTCCAATCCTTGACCCCGGTCTCGGGATTGCAGTCGCAATCGCAATGCCCCGTCGGCGTCTGCGAGGTGCGCAGCAGGATCGACCCCAGCGACGGGCCCGCCCACATGCTCATCAGCAGCGCGGCGAGGAATACTCCGCCCGGCAGGCCGTAGCGCTTTATCATCCGTGGCATGGGTGCTCCCTCTGCTTCATGTCCCTGGGGCCGCCCATGACCACCTCGTCATGGGCCTTAAGAAGACAGGATGCTAATTTATGGAACTCCAGTCTGTAAACAAAAAACGAGTCTACAATTGAAGTTCTCTCAAGTCTGAATTCTAATTTTCAGAGCTTCCCAGGCATCCGACAGGATCCGCTCCAAGCCGCTCCGGCCGGCCGTCCAGCCCGTCTCCCGCTGCAGGCGGGAGGCATCCGCCACCAGGCGCTCGGGGTCGCCGGAGCGGCGCGGCGCCACGTGCAGCGGCACCTTTCGTCCCGTGACCTTTTCGGCCGCGGCGACGACCTCCCTCACGGAATGCCCCCGGCCGGAGCCCACGTTGTAGATCCGGTGACCCTCGCGCGGCTCCGTCAGCACCCGGACATGGGCGTCCGCCACGTCGCCGACGTGGACATAGTCCCGGATGCAGCTGCCGTCCGGCGTCGCGTAGTCGGCCCCGAAGAGGTCCAGCACGGGAGCCCGTCCCGCCGCCACTTCCAGCACCCGCGGCACCAGGTGCGTCTCGGGGCGGTGGTTCTCACGGCGGCCTTCGACGGCTCCGGCCGCATTGAAATAGCGCAGTGACACTGCCTGCATCCCGTGGGCCGCGCAGACCCAGGTCAGGGCCCGCTCGAGG
Source organism: uncultured Planctomycetales bacterium (assembly GCA_964619955.1). Classification (GTDB taxonomy): domain Bacteria; phylum Planctomycetota; class MHYJ01; order MHYJ01; family JACPRB01; genus JACQFK01. Next base: position 21,509 of record CAZUJF010000030.1, on the reverse strand, counting down.
TAGAGCTTCGACTCCCCATACGGGCTCGTCGGCCGGGTCGGCGCCTCTTCCGTCAACGGCTCCGAACCCGGGGCATACACGCTCGCGGACGATGAAAACACCAGGCGCTTCACCCCTGACGCCACCATCGCGCGCAGCAGCCCGAGGGTCCCGGCAACATTGCCCTCCAGGTACTTCAAGGGGGCGCGCATGGACTCGCCCACCTGGATGCCCGCCGCGAAGTGCAGGACCACGTCCGGACGAAGCGAGTCCAGGAGCGACCTCACGAAGGGGACGTCCGCCACCGACCCCCGATGCAGCAGCACGTCGCCGGGCACCCCTCCGTGCTCCCCTCGCTCAGATCGTCCAAGATGGCGACGGAGTGTCCCGCCCGCTGCAGCGCCCAGACGGTCGCCCCCCCGACATACCCGGCGCCCCCGACCACCAAGGTTCTCATCGTTTGAGTTCCGAATCAGGGACTCGATACCAGACCCCCAGGACCGGCGCCAGCCGGCCCGCCCGAACCGCCTCCTCCAAGAGGCGACGCTGCACCGGCGTCGGCCTCGGGGCGAAAAGTTCGGCGGCCCCGCCCATCTGAGCGCGAAGGTCCGTCTCCCGCTCGATCCGCGGATAGAAGACCTGCCGCGAGTAGTCCGGACGGTACAGGAGATACGTCGCGCCGAGGGGGCCGCCGAAATAGGCCACGGGACCTTCGGGATCGCGTCCCTGCAGGCGGCCGTAGTCGAAGATCGCCGCGCTGCGGGTCAAGAACGGCCGCTCCCAAAGCCGCCACACGTCCGAGCCCCGCAGATCGTACGAAAGAAAGGTCCCGAAAAAACAGAGCGCCAGCCCCGCCGCCAGGACCGGTCGCAGGGTCGGTAGCTCTACCGCCCCGTGCACCGCCCCCAGAATCAAGAGGGCCGGAAAGAAGAACACGTATTTCAAACACCAGGGGTCGTTGAGAGAGAACAGGAGCAAACAGGACAGAGAGACCCCGAAACCGAGCGCCAGCCGACGAAAGGGACGCGAGGCGCCCAGGAATTCCAGCGCGCCCAGCGATCCCACGGCGAACGCCAGGATGCCCCACGCGGCCTGATGATCTCCGTTGGCACTGTAAGGCGCGGCCGCGTCGCTGATTCTGATATTAAGCAGGTCTCTTAGATTTCCCCACAACGAGACGAGATTCGGGCCGAATTGGACGGGCGTGGGATCCTCGAAGTTCGGCTCCCCGAGGGGATAAAACGGATTCCCAAACCAGACCGCGTTACGGACGTACCAGAAAGCCCCCACGACATTCGCCAGCGCCGCAGCGGCCCAGTCCCGTCCCGCGGAGACGGCAGCTCCTCGCGACAGCCATGCGAGCAGACAGATGCCCGGCAGGGCGAACCCGAACGTCGGCTTGACGCCCAGACCCAGCCCGGCGACGGTCGCCAGCAGCGGGAGCCCGCCGCCGCCGAACGCCGCCGCCATCGCGGTCAGGATCAAGGCCGCCGCCGCCGAATCGTTCAGGCAGGAGAGCGAGCCCAGATAGAAGCCCGGGACCAGGAGGTAGGCCAGGCCCGCCCAGACGGCCGCCCGGGGAGCCAACCCCAACTGCAGGGCCAGCGCACGCACGGCCGCGAACGCCAGGAGGAGGACGTCGGCGCTCGCGGCCTCGATCAGGCCGTCGTGGCGCAGAAAGACCACCCAGACCGTCTCGAGGAGTTCATACCCCGCCGGAAAGGTCACGTGCGTGTGCGCCCCCATTTCGCGCGTGAAGCCTCCCGCGCGCACCCATTCGGCGATCTTGGGGAGGTGATAGGTCAGCACATCGCCCACGTGCGGGACGAAGATCCAGACCTGAGCCATCCAGCGCAGGAGGAGCAGGGCCGCGATGCCGCAGGCGAGGGGATGCTCCCTCATGAGGGCCCCGAAACCGCGGGGCAGAAAGCGGTGCTCGCCCAGGAACAGGAGCCCCGCCAGGAGGAGGGCGGCGCCCACCGACAGCGGGAGGGGGGCGAGCAGGCCGCTGCAACCCGCCGCGAGGATGATCAGCGACTGCAGCAGCCAGCGAAGGATCAGGAACGTGCTGAGCCGGAGCGGCGCCGGCAGCGGCCGGCGACGGAGGATCGCGTGGGCCCCCAGCGCCGTCGCGGCTTGGAAGAGCAGCAGACCCGCCAAGCCCAGGATCATGGCGCCCGTCCCCAGACCGCGAGCAGATGAGGTCCCTGTCCGACCAGATAAATCGCAAACAGGTACGAAGCGAAGGTCGTCAGGAGCGTGCCGCGGTCCCAAGCCGGACGCAGCAGCCTCAGCGCGGCATAGACGAGAAGGACGGCGGCCCAGTCGCGCCAGAGTTGTGTCAACGGAAGACAGGCGATGCGGAAGAGCAGCAGGCCCAGGACCAGCCCCAGCGCCCGGGGGGCCGCAGGACCGGCCTGGCTCACCCTCGTCTCCCTACCGCAGCAGCTTCAGGGCTCCCCCGACCGGGACGATCTGCAGCTCGTCGATCTGGAACAGCGTGCCCCAGGAGGCGAGAAACAGCGCCCTCGCGTTCGGGACGGAGAACCCGCTGAGCACTTTCAGATCCGCGGGATGCCCCTTCCAGGCAAGCACCTCCGCGCCGTCGATCTTGAGCAGCAGCGAGGCCTTGCGGACCTGGATCTCCAGGAGTCGGGGCTGCGTCTTGTCCAGGCGTCGCTTGGGCTCCAAGGGAGGGAGCACGGAAATGTCCTTGGGCCCGTGGACACTGAGCGCGGTCTGTTCTCCCCCCCATCCATCGATCGTCAGCATGCCCTGATGCTTGCCGAAGGGAAGCCCGAGATTCAGGGAGTCCTCCCCGCGGCGGCGGGTGACCTTGAGGAAGAGATCGTATTCCTCGCAGGGCTCCACCGGAAGCTGCAGTCGTCCCCACTCGACTTCCGAGGTCAGGAGCGAGCGCCCCACGAAGCCCCAGCTGCCGGCCACCGCATCGGACGCCGTCTGGATCCTGTCCAGCAGTTCGACCCCGCCCTCCCTGAGTTTGGGGGCGGGCTGGCCCGGGGCCAGGGGGGGGCGCACTCCGGCCCACTGGGTCACGGGCGGGATGTACTCGGGGTCGGAGCCGCAGCCCGAAAAACAGAGAGCCGCCGCGAGAGCCCAGAAGCGTCGCACCGTCATGAACCCCATCCTCACGTTTCGTGAACCGGCGGACTATATTTAAGCGGCCCCCATTCTGTCGAGAGGAATTTGAATAAAGATTATGAACAAATGGATTGACCTCGTTCCTCCGGCCTGCTATTTCCTAGCGTCCTCGACAGACCGAGAGGGAGACTTTGAAGCAAGTTCTGATTCTGGGCGCGCTCGCGCTCCTGCTCGTCAGCGCCTGGGCGCTCTTCGGCCCCGGCTTCACCCCGGCGCCCAAATTCGCGCCGCTCGTCACCCCGGAGAACCCGGCGGACGCCCCCGCCCTCGTCCGGAGCGCCCACCAGCTCTGGAAGGCCTGGCCCGGCCACTACGACAGCGCCCAGGTGCTGGCGCTTCTCAAACTGCTCACGGAACGCCTCGACGACGCCTCCTGGCGCGCCGTGTCGGCGCCGGCCTATCACGCCTGGAGCCAGCATCGCGGCATCGCCGCCTTGCGTCCGGCCCTGATCGAACTCAACAAGGCCTTCCTGCCCAAGCTGCTCAGGGCCGGAACCCTGTCCGAACTGGAACAGCTGATCCGGGCCGCCGCCGTCGGTGGTTTTGAAATCAAACAGATCCAGCAGGCCATGGACGACCTGATCGCGCAGCCTCTGGGACCCGAGGGTCTCCCCGGAAGCCGCGCGGAGCTCCTGCTCGTGGCCTGTCTGCGGGCGAACGAGCCGCAGCGCGCAAAGGACTACGCCGCGAAACTGCGCCCCTCCGACATACCCGGCCCGGCCGCCTGGATCCTGGAGGCGGCGGACCTGGCCCTCAAGTCGCAGGCCGGACACTTTGCAATCCAGCCGCTGATCGCCGCGTGGCATCGTCTCGAAAGCGAAGACCTCGGACGCGCCCAGGTCCGCTCCGTCCTCGAGCAGCTGTGCGTCGGCGAGATCGCCGACCGCGCGGAGAAGCCGGGGGCGCCTCCCGCGCTGCCGCTTTTCGAGGTCTCTCAGAAGGACGTAGACGCCCTCCCCTACTGGACGAACGTCCTCCAGCGCTCCCTCTGGGAACTGCACAAGAAAAGTGATGCCTTCCTCATCCGCTTCGAGGCGCTGCTCAAGGCCTACGCCGGGGCGTACGCCCAAGGGGCGTTCGCCTACGAGGCCTGGTTCAAGGCGGGCGAGGCCCAATTCTCCTCGGACCAGGACAACTGGCTGCGTCCCGTGGCCTTCTATGAACGGGCGCTGGCCGTGGCGCCTTCGCCCGACCTGCGCCTGAAAGCCCTCAAAAAGATCGCCGAGGGTTATCAGAATTCGAACGAGTTCTCCAAGGCCCGGGCCGTGATTGAAAAGCTGCTTCCAGAGTTCGAGAAATCGCCGCAGCTCAAAGAGCTGAACGCGCTCCTGGCCGGAGTAAAGAAGCTCGAGGTTGCCGACGCGGCCCGGGTCGAACGGGAGAAGAAGCTCATCGACCAGGACCGCCGCCGGGGCCGCCTGCAGAACATGAAGGACCAGCTGATCCGGGCCCGCAAGGAGGGCCGGGAGGAGGCGGTCGTGCGCGCCCTGGAAAAAGCGGTCAAGGATCTGGAACATGACGTCACCGAGTGACCCGCGGCCCCGCGTCCCCTGGCTGCCGTGGACGATGGCGGGGCTGGCGCTGCTGGCCGCCCTCTCCTTTGCCGTGTTCCGGAGCCGTCAGCCCGACCCCGCGCGCCGCGCCATCCCGGACATCGTCTCCGGCAAGCCGCTGCCCCCGGATACGACCCTCGTGATCTCGCCCGACTTCCTCGATTTCGAGACGATCAAACTGGGCGAGCGCAAAACCCTCACGGTGAGCGTCGAGAACACCGGGACCGAGGCGGCCATGGTCCTGCGCACGATCATGGGCTGCACCTGCCTCTCCGGAGGTCTGGAAGCCGCCGTGATTCCCGCGGGGGAAACCCGCTTCATGAAGCTGACGTTCACGGGCCTGCCCGGCCGGGCGACGTATCACACGGACGTGCGCGTGATCGTCAAGGGGGCGAAACAAACCCAGCACGTCATCGGCGTCCACGGGCGCATCGAGCAGGACTTCATCCTGGAACCGGAGCTGCTGCTTTTCGGACGGGTGCCGCTGGGTGAAACGAGGACGCTGAGTCTCGGGGTCCGGCGCCGGGACGGCAAACCCTTCGCGATGAAGGAGGTCCGCTGCCCCCGTCCCGAATTCTCATTCGAAACCAAGGCCAAGGATCAGAAGAACCCCGTCGAATACACCCTCACGTGCACGGCGAAACCGGCCCGGACGCAGAGCATCGCCGAGAACGTGCAGCTCGTGATGGATCCCGCCTCCGCGGGCGCGCCCGCCTTTTCGGTGCATCTCGAGGGAGAGGGCGATGTGGTCTTCGAGCCGGCCGTCGCCTTGCCGGCGCCGGCCCCCTCCGGCTCCGGGGCCGCCTTCGAGATCAAGGTCCGGCACAAGAAGGGCGGCGCCCTCCAGGTCGAGTCGGTCCGGGAATCCCGCGACGAGCCCCTGAGCTTCGAGCAGGCCACCCAGCCGGACGGGCAGCTCCGCGTGACCCTGCGCTTCAACAACGGCATTCCCGCGAAGGGGAGCTTCGGGGAGTTTCAACTCAAGCTGGCCGGCGAGGCCGAGCCGCTGCACATCCCCTACCGGTTTTCGGCGAGCCCCGCTCCTCTGCGAACCCCCTGAGCATGCGCCGGGACCTGCTCCGCACGGCCTTCCTGACGGCCGCCGGCCTGGTTCTGGGGATCGGGGTCGACGCGCTGTCGGCCCGGCCGCTGCGGATCTTCGACGCCCAAGGCCCGGGAGCCTGGCCCGAGCGGGCGCCGCGCGCGACCGTCGACGAACTGCGCCGCTGGCTGGAACTGCGGGAACCCCTGGCCATCCTCGACGTCCGGTCCCGGAAGGCCTTCGAAACGGGGCACGCCCCGGAAGCGTTCAACGCGCCGGGTCCCCGGTTTCTGCAGGAGTACGCGCAGCAGGGGCTGGGCCCCCGGCTTCGGGGGGCGCTCCGGATCCTCGTGATCTGCGAGAGCGAACGCTGTCCCGCGGCCGACCGGGTCGCGGCCCAGCTTGAAAAGCTCGGCCACGCGGGGGTGCAGGTCCTGCACGGGGGTTGGTCGGAGTACTCCAAAGCGGGCCTGAGGCAGGTCCCTCCATGAGCTCCGCTGCCCGGATCGTCCTGGGGGCTGCGCTCGCGGGGGCGGGCCTTTTGAAGGTGGGGGCGGCGTCCGGGATGGCGGAGTCCATCGCGAACTACCGGCTGGTGACCGCACCCGCCGCCCATCTGCTCGCCCTCGCGCTGCCCTGGTGGGAGCTGCTGGCGGGCCTGGGCCTGTGTTTTAATCTCTGGCCCCGCGCGGCCGGCCTGCTCTCGACGCTCCTCTTCGGCACCTTCGCCGTCGCGGTGTCGTCAGCGCTGCTGCGCGGGCTGGACATCGACTGCGGCTGCTTCGGGACGGGGCGGAGTTCGCAGGCGGGTCTGGGTCTGCTGGGCCTGGACCTGCTGGGGCTCGCCGTCTCGGTCTGGCTGCTGAAGCAGGAACGGCCCCCTCAGCGTGGCATGCCGCCCGACGGGGGCGGTGCCGGCCCCGGTCCGTAGAGCTCCTCCATGCGAAGCGCGCCGAAGCGGCATGGGGAGCAAATGGTTAGCCGCCGTCGATGTGCACCCAGAGCTCATAACCTTTGAAGGAGCCCGCCATCCTGTAGGAATTGACAATGAATTGCTGCATGGCCGGAAAAGCCTTGAGCAGTTCCTTGGGAGTCTGATCCTTGCGCCACCATAGACTCTCCGGACAAACGACCACGATCTGAGGCATCTCGCGGGCGAGGCGCTCCAACTGGGCAGAAAGTCGTTGGGGGTCCTGCCAGGGCGGAACGACCTGCATCAAGTGCGCGTGGCGGCCTGCCATTCGCCGGTCGGCCATGGCATACACCAGGGGGGCGTCCCCCCAGATGTAAATCCTGTCCTCGGCGCGCGTCATCCCTCGAATCCTTCGTGCGACTTCCCTCTGGCTGGACCATAGTTGTTTGTCGTCAGGGATGCCGTTGGGCTGATCAAAGGTCGCCCATCGTCCCAAGGCGGCGGCATGGGGCCGATCCCACCAGAAATACTGAACCATGCTGATGGCGATCAGGGCAAAGCCTGCGACTGGCACGAGAGTGACCCAATGATCATCAGGTTTCGATCGAGTCGGGAGCCTCCCGTCTGCCGTGCAGAACAGAAGCCCCGCTCCCCACGCCAGTGCCGGGAGCAGGGGCAAATGGTGGTAGGAGAAATACCGGCCCTGAATCGCAACCGATCCCCAGGAGGCGAGGAACACCACGACCCAGCGTAAAACCTCGATCCGCCTGACGAAGCAACCCCGGATGACCCCCAGGAGGATGAGGAGCAGCGTGGCGAAAGGGACCAGCCAGGACATCCAAGCCACGGCAGCCGACGCCTGGGAAGCAAAGGAGCGATCCATCCCTGCGGACGCATAACGCACCGGGTATATGAAGAGGGCATCGTGAAGTGCCCCCCCTGCACCTCGAGCCCCGTAATAGGCGAAGAGGAGCAGTAGCGGAGCGAGCATCCCGAGGGCGGTGATCAGTGTCAGCTGGACCTTCCCGAGGTTTTCCTTCTGGCGGCGGTCCCAGCAGATTCTCTCGATCAGAAACACCGCAGCAATGAGGATGCCGGGCGTCTTGAACAGCACGGCCACTCCGATCAGACACCCGCTTGCGAAACATCGGAGTGAGACACGGAATGCCTCCCCGGCGCCCGGCCATACCAGAAATGCAGCGATGATGAAGGGAATTTGGAAAGATTCCGCCTGGGCGGTGTTCTGTCCGAGATTGAGGTAGGTCAGAGGCAGAACCACCGCAGAGACCCAGCCCGCCAGTGACGAGCCCGTGCGGCGTTCCACCAGTTTGAACAGGCCCGCCGACGACGCCGCCAGCATGAGGATCTCGACCACCCTGACCGCCCAGATCTCCCGTTTGATCAGCAGGAAAGACAGATAATACACATAGAGGACTCCCGGCGGCTTGTGTTCCCAGGCATCCCGGTAGGCGACGCCCCCCCGAAGCATCGTATCGGCGAGCGTGGAGAACACCCCTTGGTCAAATGTAAAGCCAAACCCCAAGAGGGGCAAGGAGAGGATCGCGCTCAGGGCGGCGCAAATCGAGGGACCGAGCCAGGGCCAGCCCTTACGCGTCCGGGGATCGGGTGCCCCGGAATCACGGTTTGGAATCACGGTGGCCCTTCTACCAGATTCCAAGGTGCACGTTCAATCATTCAAACCGTACCCGAGCCGTGCAGGCCATCAGGCGGCATCGTTGGCAGCCCCGTCTGATCGCCCAAGAGTTGCCTGCAGCCCCGTCGCCTTCGGCGGGAGTGCACCTCAGTCGGGGCTCATGGAAGGTGAGGCGGCCGGGAACCGGAAAACCCGTGTTCCAACCTCTGACATCCCTGCAGCACCTTTTTTTGCCAGCGCCCTCGCCACGGATTGAACAATCTCTCATTTTCCTAGACAGGTCCCCCGGAAATGCCTCTGTTATGCGAATGCACTTCAAGTTCCCCATCAAGGAACACCGGTGGTCTTTGACAGCCGCCCTGGCAGGCGCGATCCTTTCGCTTCCGCTGCTTTCCTATCATTTCGCCTTCGATCAGGCCATCTTTGCAGCGATTGGCGACTGTCTCCTTCACGGAGGAGTCGCGTACCGCGACGCATGGGAGTTGCGACCTCCCGGAATTTTCTACACCTATTATTTATCCTTCGCGTTATTCGGCCGTACCGAATGGTCCGTGCATCTGGTCGAGTTGATCGGAGTCGCGTGCTCATGTGCAGCCCTGCTCAAGATTGGCGAGCGACGCTTTGCCTCCCGCAGGTGCGGGCTGCTCGCGGCGATCATTTTCCCGTTGCTTTACGTGCCTTACGGGCATTGGAGCACGGCTCAGTGCGAATCCTTCCAGCTGCCCTTTATGCTCTGGGGGCTGGCACTGTGGCCCCCGAAAGATGCCCCGAACGATCCGTCCGCCGCCTGTCTCCTCAGTGGGCTGCTGATGGGGGCGGCGGTTCTGATGAAAACACCAGCTGTTACGTTCTGCCTTGTGGTCCTGACCGAGCGTCTGGCACTTGACCGGACACGAAGCGGCGGTAGAAGGTTCATGCCGAGCCTGGCGACATTGGCCGGAATGGCCACGCTTCCTGTCTTGCTGGCTCTTTACTACCTCAGCCGGGGTGCCCTCGGGGAATTCATCGATGCCGTCTTCGTGTATGGGCCGGCGTATGCACGGCAATGGCACTCCAATTCCATCGCCTGGCATATCCACAAGATCATCGAGGCGTTCACGGGGATTCCGTTGGAGGCTCGAGTCCTGCTCCTGGTCGGAGTTTTCAAAGGCATGCGCAGCCGCCCTCGTGAGACCCTGGCATGGGTCGCCTGCCTTTCTGCCGGACTCCTGGGGATGGCTCTACAGAGGCGCTATTACGGATATCACCATATCGTTCTCCTGCCGATATTCGCGTTGGGGATCGGACTGGCCGCTTTGCGGCTTCCCAGCAATGCCCACCCGGACGGCAAGATTGAGGGGTCCCGGGGTTTGATCCTCCTGCGGGAACTCACCATCATCCTGCTGATCGGCACGCTTCTGGTCCGTTTGTCGTACGACAATGTCTCCCGCTGGCAAGGGCTCCTCCATCCACGGGGTGTTGAGGCGCTTCCCGATCGGGACTGCCGCCTCGGCAATTTCTCTCGGGACCGGGGACAATTGCTGGCAGGTGCCATCCGGGAACTGACCCAGCCGGACGATCGGGTGTTTCTGTGGACCAACGAACCCCTGGCGTACTTCCTGAGCGGACGGCGCATGGCAGGCCCCTTCGCCCACCTCGTTCTGGTGGTTCCGCCGTGGGAGGGGCATGAGCGTCTTTCCCGCCTCGTCGAGCAATTCCGAGGAAACAAGCCAGCGCTGATCGTCACGGGCGGGGACGGCGCGCTGTTCCGTCCGGAAAGCTCCGAGCAGTTGCTGCAAAGCTACCCGGAGATGCGCCAATTCATCAGGGAAAACTATTCGGAGGCGGGCCGAGTGGATAGATTCAAACTTTGGAAACTATTGCCCTGAAGCCGCTGGGGAGGCCCCATGACGGATGGCCACGCCCGCGCTGATAGCTCATGGAAGCCGGATGTTCATGCACTTCGCGACACCCACCTCAGAATCCCAGCACCCTGGGAGACGGGGACTTCAGGCCATCCGCTCCTCTGTTTGCTCAAATAATATTGATCTGAAGGATCGGAATACCCTTCGAAATCGTTTATATTCCTGCCCATGACCCCGCAGCGGCCCGGGCTGAAGTTCCTTCCGTTCCTGCTGATCGCTTTCCTCCTTCCGCTGCGACCGGTCGCGGCGGCCCAGGATCTGGGCGCTGTCCTGCAAAAAGCGGACACTCTGCTCGGTCAGGCCAGGTCGGCGTACGACGATGCGCGATCAAGCCGCTCGCTTCCCGCCTTCGTGGAAGCGGGCTTTAAATTGGAGGATGCGCGCATCAAATATCTCGTCCTCCAGGAAATCGGGACGCCGGAGCAGCAGCGCACGGCAGCGGAAAGGCTGAGGGCCGTCAACCAGCTCATGAAACTGGTGAACGACGGCAGGGTCGCGATCAACGCTCCGCCGGCCTCTGAACCCGCCCCTGCGCCCAAACCGCTGATCCCCGATGCCGCCCCAAAGCCGGAGCAGACAGCCGCTCCAGTTCCCTCGATCGAGCTTACGAAACGCCACCCGGTCCCGGAGGCCAAGAGTCTGAAGGACGCCGAGAAACAGATCCGGGACCTGTTCAAAACGGAGTACGCGAAGAAGACACCTGTCGATCGCATAGCACTCGCGAAGACCCTGCTTCAGCAGGCGGCCAAAACCCTCGCTGACCCTGCCGCCACCTGGGTGCTCTGTCGTGATGCTCAGGACCTCGCCGTTCAAGCCGGCGACGTCCAGACGGCCCTTGCGGCCGTCGATGAAATGGCGAGAGCGTTCGACGTTGATGCGATCGCCCTCCGCATGACGGCGCTGACGGCCGTCGGAAAGTCGGCAAAGCAGCCCTCCGAATTCCGGACCCTGGCCGAAGCGCTCCTGGCTCTGCTGGACGAACTCATCGCGACGGATCAATACGAAGCGGCGGACAAAGCGGCCGTCCAGGCTCAGCAGTTTTCCCGCCGGTCGGGAGATTCCGCCCTTTCGCTCCGCACGACCACACGGATGAAGGACGTGGCCGAGGCGAAGTCCCGCTTCACCGGGATGAAGAAAGTGCTCGAAGCTTTGGCCAGGAACTCCGACGATCCCCCCGCGAATCTGGAGATGGGGCAATTTCTGTGCTTCGTGAAGGGAAGCTGGGACCTGGGCCTGCGCTTCCTGGCCAAGGGTTCGGATGCCGTCCTGAAGACCCTGGCTGAGCGGGAACTGGCGCTGACGGGGGAAAGCGCCGCTCTGGTCCTGATCGCGGACGGTTGGTGGGATCTCGCGGAAAAGGAGAAGCCCTCCCTCCGCAAGGGGCATTTGCTGGCACACGCCAGGCTGCTCTATGAAGCCGCCAAGGAGGGAGCTTCCGGTCTCGTCCGGATCAGGATCGAGAAACGGCTCGACGCCCTCGATATCCCGGTACCGGGCACGATCAATTTACTGCGGATGATCGACCCCGCAAAAGATGCCGTCGCCGGCACGTGGTCCTTCAAAGATGGAAGGCTCTGGTCCGACAATACGCGATTCGGAAGACTCGAGATCCCCTTTGAGCCCCCGGTGGAGTACGACTTCCGTATCGTCTTTACGCGGCACGAAGGAATGGGCGACATCCAGCAGATTCTGACACGGGGAAAGGGCACTCTGGCGTGGGCCCTGGGCACGGGTTCGGGCCCGTTTTATGCGGGATTCGGCTCCCACAAGAACAATTGGGTGGATCAGCCTGGGAATCCCTGGACTCAGATCCTCCCGGATGGCCTCTCGAATTCCCGCACGTACACCTCGCTCGTGCAGGTCCGGAAGGACGGAGCCAAGGGATACCTCGACGACAAACTCATCAAGGAGCTGAAATCCTTCGATAACATGAGCAACCATCCGCTGCTGAATCTGCGCAGCGAATCCACGCTGGGCGTGGGTAGCTACCAGAGCGTCACCTCCTTCCAGAAGATCGAACTCATCGAGATCACGGGGAAGGGAAAGAAGACCAGACCCTGATAGCGGCTGCCCCCGTGGGCTCTTTCCGGGCGAGATTTGATCTAGGCCTGGCGCGATATATGTCTTACACCCGAGCAACAAAGTCCTGAGGATTGCTTTTCCAGTGGGTACTATCCACCTCGTCAATTGATTGCAGGAATTGGATCATGACGAGCCGGCCTGAGGAGTCCCCAACCCCGCTGGAGCTGGGGATCGTGGTTCCCGTCTATCTGGGTGAGCAGACCCTGGACACCTTGGTCGAGGAGATCGTCGCGCTGGCCGACCGGGGGCGGACCCCTGGAGGCGTCCCCTTCGTCCTCACCGAGCTGATCCTGGTCCACGACGGCGCCCGGGACCGCTCCGACGAGGTGATCCAGCGGCTGGAGGCGAAGCACCCCTTCATCCGTCCCATCTGGCTCTCGCGAAACTTCGGGCAGCACGCGGCCACGCTGGCCGGCATGGCGTCCTCATCCGCCGAATGGATTGCCACCCTCGACGAGGACGGCCAGCACGACCCCGCCGATGTCGCCCGCCTGCTGGATGGCGCCCTCTCGGGAAATGCCCCCTTGATTTACGCCAGTCCGACGAATCCGCCCCCGCACCGGTTCCTTCGGAACATCCTCTCGTATCTGGCCAAGCGCGCATCCCATCTCATCGTGGGACGTGAATTCCCCCGTAACGCTCACAGCTTCCGCCTAGTGCGGGGCGACCTCGCCCGGAGCCTGGCTGCCTACTGTGGGCACGGGGTGTACCTGGATGTAGCCCTCTCCTGGGTGGCATCCCACGCCGGCGCCGTCCCCATCACCCTCCGAAAGGAGCGTCGGGAAGGCTCGGGGTACTCGTGGGGCCAGTTGGCCGTCCATTTCTTCCGCCTTACGTTGACGGCGGGAACCCGACCGCTCCGAATCATCCTCCTCCTCGGCCTCCTGGTCACGGGACTTGGTCTGGCCGGGGGGGCAACCACGCTCTGGCAGCGATTCGGACCCCGGCAAGAGGCCGAACCTCTATTACTGCTGTTCTCGATGCTCTCCCTTTTATTGGGACTCCTGATCTGCTGCCTCGGCATCATGGCCGAATATCTGGGCCTGACGCTGATCATGGCGATGGGCAAGCCCGCCTATCTGATCCTTGCCAGGCCCCAACGCAACCCCCTGAAACCATGATCAAATCCAGAGCCTGGATATTGGGGAGCGGGGGTCTTCTGGGATCCTCGCTACGACGCCACTTGGGCGGTGGCCGAGCCCGGCCCTCCCCACCGTACGCCTGGAAGGATTCAGGGCACCTCCTCCACCAGCTCCGCAGGGATGCAAAAGGCTACCTCGAGGAAGCCCGCCGGACCCGGAGCCGCTGGCGCATCCTGTGGAGTGCCGGAGTTGGGGGGCCGAGCTCTCCCGAAGATCAACTGGAATCCGAGCGCGAAGCGTTCAAGTTCCTGATTTCCGTCCTTGACTCGGAAGCTGCGGAACTCCCCGGAACCTTCTTCCTCGCAAGTTCTGCGGGCGCCGTCCACGCGGGAACCCGGGGTAGTGCGATCGACGAGAGTTCCCAGACCACTCCGCTTACACCCTACGGCCGGCTCAAAGTGGAGCAGGAACAAATGCTCACGCACTGGGCTTCGACTCGAAGCGGGGTCTCCTGTCTCATCGGACGCATCTCGAATCTCTATGGCCCCAGTCCCGAAGGATCAAAGAGGCGAAATCTCATTTCCGAGTTGTGCCATGCACTGCTGCACAAGAAGCCCGCCGCGATATACGTGCCCATGGACACCCTCCGCGATTTCCTGCACGTCGATGATGCGGCACAACGGATCCTGCTGTGTCTCGAGCGCCTCGAGCGCGAACCGGCGGGGTCCTGCGTGACGAAGATCCTCTGCTCCGGCCAGGCAGCCTCCGTGGCCCGCATCGTCGGACTGCTGAAGCACATCACGGGAACCCGTCCCTACCTGACCCTTCCCCGGCGACCGGAAGCGGCCGGGCAACCTCCCAGGCTGATCTTCCGATCCCGAGTCTGGTGCAGTCCCGAATGGCCACTGCCCCGCCCCCTCGAAGCCGGAATCGCCGAAGTCTATGCCAGCCAGTCCCTCCGTTTTCAAAGGTGACATCAGGGAAATGGCGGAGCGGCGGCAGGGGGACAACGCCGTCCTGGTCGGCCTGGCCAGGGGCAACACCCCGTTCGCGCTCCTTCTCGACAGCTACCCGGGGCTCGGGTGCCGCTCGGGCCTCGATATCCTGGACGGCATCTTCCTGGACCGCAGCCCGGCGGCCCTCCCGGGCACCCATGCGCCGCAAGGCCGACCCATCACGATCATCACCACGGTCCGCAAGTCCGGCGTGACGGTGACCCTCGACGGCAAGCCGCTCCTCTCCTTCCCGGGCCCCTACAGCCGCCTGTCCCCCAGTCCTGCCTATGCCGGCAAAGACAACCGCCTGCTCTTCGTCGGGGCCTTCGATTCCCGCATCCACTTCAGCCGGCTGATCCTGAGTCCGCTCAGCGGCCAGGGCAAGAAGCTCCGCTGAAGCCCCCCCAGCCCGCCAGACAGACAGACAAATAATATTGAATTCAGTTCCGTTCATGTCAGAATCCCCTCACTTAAGAGAGGGAGCACCCATGAACATCCTCCGCCGGACCCTGCTTGCATCGTTCCTCCTGGCGGCGCTGCTCGCCGTGGGTCTGCGCCCCGGGACGCCGCCCGGGCCGGACGCTGAGCGCCCTCACCCGGCCGCCCCGGAGGAGCAGCCCCGGAACTCCGCTCTCACACGCCCCGCTCCTTCCCGGGACGCTTCGGCCGCCGATGCCGCCGCCCGCACGAAGATCGCCTCCCTCGCGCCGCTCATCGCCGCCGTCCCGGCGGGCGGGGACACCCGCTTCGTCCTGCGCGACGGCCCCCTCAACGCCCACTTCAACGCCCGCGGCATCGGCTTCGCCCTCGTCGATCCCGCCACCCGGAAAGGCTGGGGGGTCCAGTGGGGGCTCGCGGGCGCCCGCCCCGTCGAGCCCGAGGTGCTCACCACGTCCGAAGCCGCGATCAGCTCGTTCAGCGGCCCGCAGGAAACCTGGCGTTCGCAGACCCAGGCCGCGACCGCCCTCCGCTATCGCGACGTCCTCCCCGGCGTCGAGATGCGGGTGCAGTCCCGCCCCCGCGGCGTCCACTACGAACTGAGCGTCGCCCCCGGATCCGACGCCTCCCGCCTGCGCTTCCGCTACGAAGGCGCCACGTCCGTCGAGGTCTCGCCCAAGGGCGACTCCGTCCAAATCACGGCCGGAACCTCGATCCTCCGCGAAAGCGGACTCCAGGTCTGGCAGGACACCCATACCGGCCGCGTCGACGTCGAGGCGACCTACCGCGCCGACGGGTCGGACGGCGTCGCGATCGCCCTGGGCGCCTACGATCCCTCCCTGGCCCTGCAGGTGGACCCCGTCATCGGATGGACCTCCTTCCTCGGCGGCGCCCATCAACCCCACCCCCTGTATCAGATCCAGGAAATGGCCCAGACCGTCGCGTACGACGCGGCCGGCAACATCATCGTGACGGGTTACTCGGCGGCCTCTGATTTCCCGGGCATCGGGGAAACCACCGCCTATGGCTTCTACAACAACCTCTTCGTAACGAAGATCAACGCCGCGGGCACGGCGCTCCTCTGGTCGACCGTGCTCGGCCAGGTCTCCTACGATCCCGCCCTCGCCCTGGATGCCGCCGGGAACATCTTCCTGTCAGGCACCACCCAGTACGGCTTCCCCCAAGTCCTCCCCCTCCTCCCCAGGGGCGGCGGCAGCGACGCCTTCGTCGCAAAACTGAGCCCCCAGGGCGCGGTCGTCTGGTCCAGCTATCTCGGGGGCTCCGGCTCGGACAGCGCCTACGGGCTCGCCGTCGACTCCGCCGGGGACGTCATCGTCGTGGGCTCCACGGACTCGGCCAACTTCCCGCTCCGGGCGGCGTTCCAGCCCCTGAAGCCGGGCGCGTTCGTGACCAAGATCGCGGGGGACGGCACCACGCTGCGCTGGTCCACGTTCCTGGGCGGAAGCCAGGGGGCGCTGGCCCGCGGGGTGGACGTGGACGCGTCCAACAACGTGATCGTCGGCGGCAGTACCAGCTCCGGCGACTTCCCGATCGTCGGAGGTTTCCGCTCCACTCCGGCCGGCCCTGAAGCCTTCGTCTGCAAGTTCCCTCCGGACGGCTCGCGGCTCCTGTGGTCGACGTTCCTCGGAGGCAGCTCCCTCGAAGAGATCACCGGCCTCGCCGTCAACACGCAGGGCGAACCCTGTGTGACGGGATGGACCTATTCCTCGGACTTCCCCGCCATCGGAGCCGGAGCCCGAGTCTTCTCGGGCGTGAAGGACGCCTTCGTCGCCCGCCTCTCGGCGAACGGCTCCACCCTGGCGTGGTCGACCTGCCTCGGAGGGGGCGCCGTCGACGAAGCGAGAAGCATCGCCCTGGACGGCTCGGACGGCGTCTTCGTCACGGGCTTCACCAGTTCGGCGGACTTCCCGCTCCAGGGCGGCCTCGGCACCCCGTGGGCCGGGGTGGAGAACGCCTTCGTAGCGAGATACGGCTCCGCCGGAGCCCTGTCCTGGGCGTCGCTGCTGACCGGGTCCAACTGGCAGAAGGGCTGGGGCATCGCGGCCACGCTGAGCGGTGAAGCGGTGGTGGTGGGCCAGACCGCCTCGGCCGATTTCCCGGTGACGCCGGGCGCGTACGACACGACGCTGGGCGCCGACACCGACGGCTTCATCGTGCGCTTCAACGCCGACGGCACGACCCTGGCCTGGGGGACCTTCCTCGGAGGCCAGAGCAAACCCGCCGATGACAGCGCCCGCGCCGTGGCGCTGGACGCCGACGGCAACATCTACGTGGCCGGGGAGACCTGGGCGCTCGACTTCCCCGCGACCCCGGGCGCCTTCGACGCCGTAGGCGCGCAGAAAGACGCCTTCGTGTCGAAGATCGCCGCCAGCGGGTCGGCGATCCTCTGGTCCAGCTACCTCGGCGGATCCCTGGACGACTCCGCCTGGACCATCGCCCTCGACGCCTCCCGCCGGGTCTACGTGGGCGGCGACACCTATTCAAGCGACTTCCCCCTGCAGGCCCCCCTGCGCGCCGCCGGCGCCTCCGGCGAAGGGTTCCTCGCCAAGATCGCAGCGAACGGAAGATCCCTGCTCTGGTCGACGTTTGTCGGCGGGTCCGGCTCCGAGATCTTGAGAGCCCTGGCGGTGGACTCGAACGGCAACGCTTATGTCGGCGGCCATACCACCTCGGCCGACTTCCCGGCGACGGGCTTCGACAAGACCTTTGCGGGCGCGAGCGAGGCCTACGTCACGAAGATCAACGCCGCCGGAACAAAGATCGTCTGGTCCACGTTCCTCGGCGGCTCCGGAGGGGAAACCACCCAGGCCCTGGCGGTGGACGCCTCGTTCAACGTGTACGCCGCCGGTCTCACGGGGTCCGCGGACTTCCCGGTCAAGAACGGCTTCGGACCCGCCTATCACGGGGGGAGCACCGACGGATTCCTGAGCAAACTTGCCGCCAACGGCGGCTCTCTGGTCTGGTCCTCCCTGATCGGAGGATCGAACTCCGACGCCATCAGCGCCCTTAAGGTCGACGCGGCGAAGAACACCTATCTGGCGGGGACCACGAAATCCCCGGACTTCGTGGCGACGCTGAACCTGGCGCCGCCCCGCAACGGCAACTCGGCGGACATGTTCGTCATGAAGGTGCCGCCCGCCGGCGACCGGGTCGAGTGGTCGGCCCTCGTCGGAGGCGGCTGGGATGAAACGGCGACCGGCCTGGCGCTCGACGCCGCCGGCAACGTCTTCGTGACCGGCACCACGCATTCCGGGGACTTCCCGCTGGCCGGCGCGCCGTACGGCCGGACGGGCCAGGACGCCTACGTCGTGAAGATCGCGGCCGCCGGCGACAAACTCCACTGGTCGATGGCCCTGGGCGGCTGGGGCTGGGACGAGGCGAACGCCATCGCCATCGACGGCCAGGGTCGCGCGATCGTGACCGGCTTCACCAGCTCCGGCGACTTCCAGGGTCCGCGCGGCTTCGACTCCAGCCCGATCGCCTCGGGGGACGCGTTCATCACCCGCATCGACCGGACCTCGCCGCCCTCCGTGTCGATCACGGGCCCCACCAGCTGGGATTCGATCACGGTGTTCACGCCGTCGCTGACGGTGTCCGGCTCCGCGGGCGACGACGACGGCATCCTTTCGGTGTCCTGGCGCAACGAGACCACCAACCAGTCCGGCCTGGCCTCCGGGATCACGCTCTGGTCCTTCCCCGTCGCCCTGGTCCTGGGCGCGAACCGGATCACGGTCACGGCGACGGACGGCAACGGATTCACCGCCACGGACGTCCTCACCGTGACGCGCGCCGCCCCCAAGGACGTGACGCTGATCCCCCGCCAGTCGGAATGGGCCTATGCCGACCAGGGAACGCCTCCCGGATACAACTGGCCGTACGGGGTGATCCCGGTCACGCCTCGCGGCCCCGGACCGCTGGGCTACGGGTTCCCCGGGCTGGGCACGACGATCTCGCAGGGCCCGGACCCCGACAACCGGCCCATGACCGCCTATTTCAGCCGCCCGTTCTACCTGGGCAACGGGTATCCGTTGCGCAAACTGACCCTGAAGGTCCGTTATGACGATGGTTTCGCGGCCTTCCTCGATGGGAACCTGGTCGCCTCAGGAAACATGCCGGAAGGTTATCCCAACCCCCTGACGCCCGCGCTGGGCGACCGTGCGGAGGACGGCCTCTACCAGTCCTTCGATCTGCCGCTCAGCACTCTGAACGGGACCCACTGGCTCGCCATCGAGGTGCATCAGGATTCCACCTCCAGCACCGATCTGATCTTCGATGCCGAGCTGACCGCTCAAATCGACATCGTCGCCGACACGCGGACCCCCGTCATCTCGATGCCCATCCCCAATCCCCCGCCGGTGGTGGGCGGCGTCTACCCGGTCGTCCTGTACCCGCAGGTGTCCGACGATTTCATCCTGTCCCGGGTGGAGATCCTCGTCGACGGCGTGGCCGTTTCCGTGCGGGATTCCGCCTTCACGTTCAACGAGCCATTCTCCTGGGACACGCGCACGGTGCCCAACGGCCCGCACGCGATCACCGTGGTGGCGACCGACGACGCCGGCAACGTCACGACCAGCCTGCCCGCCGTGTACCTCACCAACAACGAAGTGCTGGCCAGCCAGATCCTCCTCCCGAAGCAATCCGTCTGGAAGTACCGGGACAACGGGATCGATCCGGGCTACGACTGGGTCCTGCCGGAATTCAACGACAGCACCTGGAGAACCGGGCCCGCCCCGCTCGGCTACGGCGAGCCCTACATCGCCACGAAGGTGAGGTTCGGGCCGGACCCGCTGAACCGGCGCCTGACGACGCTGTTCCGCAAGGACTTCGACTATCCGGTCGGGCTCCCGCTCCGGCAGATCAAAATCCGGGTGCTCTACGACGACGGTTTCTCCCTGCAGATCAACGGCGGCACGGTGTTCTCATCGAATGCGGACGCCGAATACGGGACCCCGGCGTATTCCGACCGCGAGGCCGGCCTGGTTTACGAGGAGTTCATCCTGGAGCCCTGGCAGTGGCAGCCGCAGATCGGCCGCAACGTCGTCGCGGTCGACGTGCATCAGTCCGGCCCGACGAGCAACGACTTGGCCTTCGACATGGAGATCGAAGTCCTCTACCTCTCGGACGACACCACGCCTCCGACGGTGTCGATCGTCACGCCCGCGCCGCTGCAGGAGGTCTCCGGTCTCGTCAGCCTGAGGGCGGACGCGGCGGACGACCGGGGTCTCTGGAAGGTGGAGTTTTTCGTCGACGGTCTGTCCCTGGGCACCGACTACCAGGCGCCCTACGAGCTCCTCTGGTCGTCCATCCCCTACCTGCCGGGGGAGCACGTCTTCACGGCCCGGGCGACGGACCTGTGGAATTTCCAGACGACCAGTGCGCCGGTGACGGTGCGGGTCAGCAATCCCTGAGCCACACGGATTTTTAAGCCTGCGTCATCCAATGCAACGCGCCCCATGGGCATCGACAATTGATTTCTCACAGCGGCCCTGCTGCCCAGAGCCGTCCGATGCAAAGATCGCCTCGAAAGGTTCCTAAACCACCACTTCCAAGAGGTCTCGCGAACATCCGATCGCATTTTGGAACACTGCACCCTCATCCATGACACTTGCGCATGTAAGGTCTCACCACAGCGCAACAAATCTCCCAAACCGCCAGAACGACCACGCATACAGGCAAGCGACCCCTAGCACCCACCCCCAGGACAGCCAGCCTAAGAAACCTCGTGGTCGTTCCATCACCAAGAGGCACGCCCCAAAGCCCCACATGAACATGGCAACTATTCGCATTAAGGCAACGATGCCATGTAGATAATAAGCGTTATACCTAACATCAATAATCAAACACGCAATAATCTGACTAAGCCCAAGCACACACAAATGGCTGACGATTACGATCCTCGTAGCACTATATCCTACCTCCGCCATCAGTGCACCCCGTAGAGCTGCGAGGAAGGGAGTTCGCATACACTAATTCCACAACGAACCCGTCAGCCAACACCACAACAGATAGGGCGTCAGCATGCCCTGCGCTGTATAGTCAAGCCTATCGGCAAGCCTGTAGCAGATACTATGCGCAAGATCCGTACGAACATTGGCCTTGTCCATCTGCGCGAGGCAGCCTCTGACTTCTTGGCTCCATTGGTCATTGGGCATACACTCGCAGAATTTCCGAAGACTTGCCCCCATGTAACGCCTCTCCCCATATCTCTTACATTCTCCGCAATCGTTCTTCAGCGGCTTCCAATCGCCGATCAGCGACTTAACCTCATTTGTAAAGGAAGTATCCGCCTCAACAATGCCCTTCCAGCCCCCTCCCTCTTTTGACCTCTTTTCCGAATTCGCCTTCGCTTGCTTTTCAAGCTCGTCCTCTAATGGAGTGTTAGGTGGTGTAGCAGGAGGTGCCGCATTCGGCGCACCGTTGTACATCCCATAGCTAAAAGGCTCGCTTGAGATAGTCGGACGCATCCAGCAATAGTCGTAAAGATTCAACCTTCCCTGTATGTACCCCCAGGGATTGCGATTCGTGAATCGTCCAAGGCTTGCCGAGTAACTCCGAGTTCTATACTGAAACATTCCAGCTTCGGCGTCATGCCTCTGGCCTGTGTAAAGAATACAGTTGTTGTAGACCGTTGTCGCCGACCGAATTAGTGAGACATTCTGGGCCGAAGTTAAGTTGACACTTCCG
>CAZUJF010000029.1:0-65643 GCA_964619955.1 uncultured Planctomycetales bacterium | reverse complement strand
GGCGGACAGAATCCGCTGACCGCGCGCGTCTGGGTCAACCGCGTCTGGGCGCAGCACTTCGGCGCGGGGCTCGTGCGCACGCCCAGCGACTTCGGCGCGCGCGGCGACCGCCCCACGCATCCCGAACTGCTCGACTGGCTGACCCGCTGGTTCGTCAAGGAGGCGGGCTGGTCCACGAAGAAGCTCCACCGCCTGCTGCTGACGTCGGCCGCCTACCGCCAGGAGGTCCGCGACGACCCGAAGTATCGCACCCAGGACCCGCAGAACCTGCTGCTCTGGCGGGCGAACCGGCGCCGGCTGGACCTGGAGTCCATGCGCGATTCGCTGCTCGCCGCCACCGGGACGCTGGACGTCTCCGTCGGCGGTCCCTCGGTGGAGCTGGGCGCCTCGGCCCGGCGCACGATCTACGGCTGGATCGACCGCCTCAACCTCGCGAACCTGCACAAGGTCTTCGACTTCCCCATCCCCGACATGCACGCCCCGCAGCGGCACCAGACGAGCATCCCGCAGCAGGCGCTCTACTTCCTCAACAACCCCTTCGTCATGGAGCAGGCGAAGCTGCTCGCGGCGCGTCCGGAGCTCGGGTCCGACTCCGTCCAGCGCATCCAGGGCCTCTACCGCCGGCTCTTCGGTCGTGCCGCGACCGAACGTGAGGTGTCCCTCGCCGTTCGTTTCGTCACCACCAGCACGGCGACGCCGCTGGAAGTCCCGAAGCCCGCCTGGTCCTACGGCTGGGGCACGGGGGCGTCAGACTTCCATCCGCTGGCTCATTTCACCGGCCAGGGCTGGCAGGGCGGTCCCAAGCTCCCGGATCCTGCGACCGGCTGGTGCCTGCTGACCGCGACGGGCGGCCACGCGGGCAATGACGCGGCGCACGGGGTCATCCGCCGCTGGACGGCCCCCGAAGCGGGCACGCTCAAGATCTCGGGGACGCTTTCGCATGAGTCCAAGAGCGGCGACGGCGTGCACGGACGCCTCGTCTCGAGCCGCGGCGGCGAACTGGCCTCCTGGGTCGCCGCGCGGTCGAAGGCGGAGACCTCGCTGCAGGGGCTCGTCGTCGAGGCGGGCGAGACGCTGGACTTCATCGTGGACTGCCGGAGCGGGTCGGACAGCGACGGCTTCCAGTGGGCGCCGGTGCTGACGCTGGGGACGCGCGAGTTCAACGCACAATCCGGCTTTGCAGGTCCCGTCGCCCCGCCCCCGCCGCCGCTGGCGCCCTGGGAGAAGCTGGCGCACGTGCTGCTCTCGTCGAACGAGTTTTTGTTCCTGGATTAGGACGCCGACATGAACTCAGGAATGACCCGGCGCGAACTGCTCTGCCGCTCGGGGATGGGCATGGGGGCCCTCGGGCTCGCCGGCCTGGCGGCGGCGGCCGACGAGCACAACGCGCTCTCGCCCCTCGCGCCGCGCCGCTCGCCGTTCCCGGGGCGCGCGAAACGCGTCATCCACATCTTTGCCAACGGCGGCCCCTCGCACGTGGACACCTTCGACCCCAAGCCCGCGCTGGAGCGGATCTCCGGGAAACCCCTGCCCCCCGAATTCACCAAGGGGGCGAACACCAAGGGCAACGTCGCGTTCCCCTCGTCGTTCAAGTTCCGCAAATACGGCCGGAGCGGGATGGAGATCAGCGAGCTCTTCCCGAACCTGGGCCAAGTCGCGGACGAACTCTGCCTGATCCGCTCGATGCAGGCGGACGACCCGAACCACGAGCCCTCGCTGCTGCTCATGAACTGCGGCGAGCCGCGCCAGTCGCGTCCGAGTCTCGGGTCCTGGCTCACGTACGGCCTCGGCAGCGAGAACCAGAACCTGCCGGGCTTCATCGCGATGTGTCCCTTCGGCTATCCCATCTACCAGTCGCAGAACTGGCAGAGCGGCTTCCTTCCCGGTATCTATCAAGGTACGTATCTCGACACGCAGCACACCGAGGTGGAGAAGCTGATCGAGAACGTGCGCAACGGCCGCATGTCCTCCAAGGAGCAGCAGGAGAGCCTCGCGTTGCTGCGCGACCTGAACCGCGAGCACCAGGGACCGCGGCCGGCGGACCCGCAGCTCGAGGCGCGGATCCAGTCCTTCGAACTCGCGTACCGGATGCAGATGGACGCCCTGGACGCGTTCGACGCCTCGAAGGAGCCGGAGCACGTCCGCGCGATGTACGGTCCCGGCGTGCAGGCCCGGCAGCTGCTGATCGCGCGGCGCCTGCTCGAACGCGGCGTGCGCTTCGTGCAGGTCTGGACCGGGCGCGAGCAGCCCTGGGACAACCACAGCGGGATCCACGGGGCGATCAGCAAGCTGGCGGGGGACAGCGACCGCGGGCTCGCGGCGCTGATCCAGGATCTCAAACAGCGCGGCATGCTCGAGGACACGCTCGTGATCTGGGGCGGCGAGTTCGGGCGGACGCCGACGGTGGAGGGCCGCCCCGGCAAGGAGGCGGGCCGCGACCACCAGTCGAGCGTCTTTTCGATGTGGATGGCGGGCGGCGGCGTGAAGCGCGGCCACGTGCACGGCGCCTCGGACGAGTTCGGCCTGCACCCCGTCGAGGGCAAGGTCCACGTGCACGACCTGCACGCGACGATCCTGCACCTGATGGGCTTCGACCACGAGAAGTTCACGTACCGCTATGCCGGCCGCGACTTCCGCCTCACCGACGTGCACGGCCAGGTGGTCAAGGGCCTGCTGGCGTAGGCGCCCCTGCTCAAAGGAGATCTCATGGTCCGATTGATCGCTCTGCTGCTCGCTGCGCTCCCCTCACCCGCCGCCCAGGAACCCGCCGCCGGGTGGAAGGACCTCTTCAACGGCAAGGACCTCACGGGCTGGGTCGACGTCAACACCTCGAAGGACACCTGGTCCGTGCGCGACGGCCTGCTCGTCTGCTCCGGCAAGCCCATCGGCGTCATGCGCACGGACAAACAGTACGAGAATTTCATCCTCCACATCGAATGGAAGCATCTGGAGCCGGGCGGCAACTCGGGCTGCTTCGCCTGGGCGGGCGGCACGCCCCAGGAGGGCTCGCCCTTCCCCCGCGGCGTCGAGATCCAGATGCTCGAACTCGACTGGCCGAAGCTCAACCCCGAGAAGGACGGCACGCCCCGGCCGGACGCCTACGTGCACGGCGAGCTCTTCGGCGTCGGCGGGCTCACGCTTGTCCCGGAGAATCCGCGCGGCACCCGGAGCAAGTCCGTCGAGAACCGCTGCAAGCCGCGGGGGGAGTGGAACGTCTACGACGTCGTCGCGGTGGACGGCACGATCAAGCTCTCCGTGAACGGAAAGTTCGTCAACGGCATCAGCAAGGCGTCCCAGAAGAAGGGCTACCTCTGCCTCGAATCCGAGGGCGCCAAGATCGAATTCCGCAACATCCGCATCCTCGAACTGCCGCCCGGCGTGACGACCCCCGCCCAGGCCGCCCCGCTGCTTGAGAAGTAGCACGAACTGCTTTGGAATCTGGAACGGCTCCGTGCTATACTATGTACGGACATTAGGCGTACAGGAGGTGGACGGATGGCGGCCAAGACTGAGCGGCTGGAAATGCGGCTCAGCGGCGAGGAGAAGGAGCTGATCGAACGTGCGGCCCGCCTCAAGGGGCTGGATGTGACGTCTTTTGCCGTTCCGACCCTTCTGGACGTCGCCCGCGAAGTCGTCGGCCGGCAGTCGCTGACGACTTTGTCGGCCCGAGACTTCAAACGTTTCCTGCAGATCCTCGATGCTGACGAGGAGCCGGCGCCGAAGCTGAAGGCGGCCGTGAAGCGCCTGACGAAACTCCGTGGATGACGCCCCCTGGCGCATCACACCCCTGGCCAGGACCCACGACCGGGAAGCCTTCAACTCCGGTTCCCCGGCCCTCGACGATTACCTTAAAAAATACGCCCGCCAGAATGCGGACCTCGACTACGGCCGGACCTTTGTCCTGCTCAAGGGGGACCGGCCCCGCGTGTTCGGCTACTACACGCTCAGCGGCGCCGCGGTGGCCCGGGAGCACCTGCCTCCGGACGAAAGCCGGCGGCTCCCCAGGTATCCGGCGCCCGTGGCCCATCTTGGACGACTGGCCCGGGATCAGGAGATCAAAGGACAGGGGCTGGGGAGTCTCCTTCTGGCCGACGCCCTACGACGAGCGCATCGGGTCTCAAAGGATCTTGCCCTCTACGCCGTCGACGCCCTGGCCAAGGATGCGCGGGCCAAGGCCTTCTATCGGGCGCACGGGTTCCGCGAACTCCTGGATGATCCGCTGCACCTCTACCTGTCGATGAAAACGATCGCCAAGCTGTTCAGCGGGGACAAGAGCTGAGTGGAGCCCCGATGTTATACTTCCGGACTGCGCTCCCGGCCCCAAGAGGTTCTCGTGCTGATCCAGAAATAGGATGAAAGGCTTCCTCGACCTCCCTTACCGGCTTCCGTTCACGAGGCACTACCCGGCCTTCGACCGGGGCTTCTACGTCGACTTCCCGAAGCAACTCGACCTCATGGGCCGCTGGCTCCTCGCTTGCGACTGCCGCACGACCCTCGACATCGGCGCCATGACCGGCGGCTGCATCGAGTACATCTCCGGGCTCGGCCTCCGCATGGACGGGGTCCAGTTCACGGAGGACGTGAAACGCCTCGCCTCCGCGCGCCTGCGACAGGCGGGCATCGCCTCCACGCTCTTCGTCTCGCCCGTGCACGGCCCCCTCAAGGTGCCCGCCCGGACGCCCTACGACGGCATCGTCAGCCTCGGCTGGTTCAACCTGCCCTTCACGAAAGCCCAACTCCGCCGCGATCTGCGGACGATCCACCGGCTCCTTGCCCCGGGAGGCGTCTTCCTCTTCGATTTCTTCTCGTTCAAAAACCTGATCGTGGAAGCTCCCGAAGCCGTGGTGCTGGACAAGGACCTCTTCTACGCCTCCTTCAGCGAACGACTGGGGAGCAGACTCCGCCGCCATCACGTCTGGCTCCACAAGGGCTGGGCCCTGAGCGAATACAGCGACCTCGTCGACCGCAGCGCCGCCGACGCGCGCGGGCTGCTCAAAGAAGCGGGCTTCCGCATCGAGAAGACCCGGCACCTGGACTTCAACTATCCCCGGGAATTCTGGCTCGCCCGCAAAGCGGTCCCCGTAGGATAGGCAGCATGCTCGGCCTCCTGCTGCTGGCGGTCCAGGACCTGGTCCCCGTCGAGGATCTGGGCCTCCGCATCCGCCCGGGCTTCAAGATCACCCAGTGGGCGGACCACACGCCGGCCAACGACCTCTACTCGATGACGCTCGACTCCAAAGGCCGCGTGCTCGTCTCGAGCCAGGGCTGGATCCGCAGGCTCGAGGACACGGACGGCGACGGCAGGGCCGACCGCGCCGTATCCGTCGCCGAAAGCCGCTCCGGCTCCATGGGCTTCTGCGCGGACGGAAACGACCTGCTCAGCTCCGAGGCGGGCGGCCTCTGGCGGCATCGCGATGCCGACGGCGACGGCGTGATGGACGGCAAACCCGAGCTGCTCGCGAAGTTCGTCTTCGGGGAGCACGGCCACCACGCCCTCCGGAAGGGCCCCGACGGATCCTGGACCCTCATCGGCGGCAACAACACCCGCCTCACGAAGGAGCACGTCACGACGTCCCACCCGCCCATCCGCGAGCCCGAGACCGGCGGGCTCGTCCGCTTCAGCCCCGACTTCAAGACCTCCGAGGTCGTCGCCCACGGCTTCCGCAACCCCTACGACTTCGACTGGAATTCCCGGGGGGACGTCTTCACGTACGACAGCGACTGTGAACGCGATTTCTTCCTGCCCTGGTATACGCCGACCCGGGTCTACCACGTCGACCCCGGCCAGCATCACGGCTGGCGGCTCGACGGCCACATGCGCAGCTTCGCGCGCCGCGATTTCTGGATCGACACCGTGCCGATGCTCGCGCCGATCGGCCGCGGCTCCCCCACCGGCGTGACCGTCTACCGCCACGGGACCTTTCCCGCGAAGTATCACGACGGGCTTTTCGTCCTCGACTGGACCTTCGGCCGCGTCTGGTTCCTCGCCCTGACGCCCAAGGGCGCCTCGTACGAAACCCGCGCCGAGGTTTTCCTCGAACCCTCCGGCAGCGACGGCTTCGCGCCCACGGACCTCTGCGTCGCCCCCGACGGGGCCCTGCTCGTCTCGATCGGCGGGCGCCGCACGCGGGGCGGGGTCTATCGCATCGTCCCCGAATCGCCCCTCGCCCCGCCTCCCCCGAAGGATGCGCTCGACGCCGTGCTCCGGGCGCCCCAGCCGCTCGACGCCTGGTCCCGCGCGCGCTGGGAGCCGCAGGCCCGCGCGCTCGGAGCCGCCCCCTTCCAGGCCGTCCTCGAGGACGGCGTCCGAGACCTGCCCTCCCGGATCCGCGCGGTCGAAATCCTCGTCGAGGTCTTCGGCGACCTGGGCCGCGTGCCGCTCCCCGACGACGCCGTCCTCCGCACCCGGATGTATTGGGCGCTCGGCCGCCTCGCCCCCGCGGACCCGCGCCTGGGGGCCGCCCTCGCCACGGAACAGGATGCCGCCGCCCTGCGGCAGCTCCTGGAGGCGCTGCTGCCGCGGGCCGCCGCCCTGGGGCCCGACGAAGCCCGCTCGCTGGGACGAGCGCTCGCGCATCCGGACCGCCGCGTGCTCCGCGCGGCGGCGCAGGTGGCGGCGAAGCTCCACGACGTTGCCTGGAAGGAAGTCCCCGCCGTGCTCGGACGCGCGCTCGCCCTCGTCTGGCGCGGGCACGCGGCCTACGCCCTCGAAGACTGCCTCCGCCTCCTGGAGCGCGAGGCCTCCCTCGACGCGCTCCGCATTGCCGTCCTCGCCCTGGGGGATTACGCGATCCACAAGCCGGCGGTCGAGGTCCACTCCATGGTCGCCTTCGCGAACCCCGTCGCGGAAACCGTCGCGGCGCCGCTGCTGAAGGCCGCACGGGCGCTGCTGCCCGACCCCGAGGCGGCCCGCGTGCTGGCCTTGCTTGAGGATCCCGCTCCGGAGAGCGCCGCGGCGCTGGGGGCCCTGCTCACCGCGAAAAGCCATCCCACCGACGACCTGCAGGTCCTCATCGTGCTGAGCCGCCTCAAGGCGCCCAGTCCGGCCTCGCTGCTCGCCCATGCGCTGCTCTCGCTCGGCCGCAAGTCCGAGGGTCAGGAGCAGCGTTCGAAGCAGGCCTGGAGCCAGCGGGTCGCCGAGCTCACCGAGCTCTTCGCACGCCGCGACCCTGCGTTCGTGGACGCCGTCCTCGAACACCCCGCCTTCGTGCAGCCGGGCCACGTGGCCATCGCCGCCGCGCTGCCCCCGGCCGCCCGCGAAAAAGCAGCCAGGCTGTTTTTGACGGCCGCCCTGAAGGACCCGGCCTTCCCCTGGTCCGAGCCGCTGCTGCGGCTCATCGCCCCGCTCCCCTCCACGGAAACCCTGCCCGCGCTGCGCGCCCAGTGGTCCAACTACGGGCTTCGGGATTCCATTTTGCTCGTGCTGGCGCAGGAGCCGGACGCGCAGGACCGGGACAAATTTCTCGGCGCCGTCGACGCCCCCAACGCGCAGGTCGCCCGGGCGGCGCTCGAGGCCCTCGCGCGGCTGCCGAAGGACGGCTCGAAAGACAGCCTCGTGCCGCTGCTGCGGCTGCTCCGCCGCCTCACGCTGGAGCTCAAGGAAAGCGCGAAGCGGCGGCAGGTGCTCGCCCTGCTCAGCCGCGAATCGGGACGCCGCTTCGACGTGACGGAGGGCCCCGAGCCGGCCGCCGCCTACCGCCCCGTGTTCGACGCCTTCACGGAGCTCAAAGCGGAACTCGACGCGGGCGGCATCGACGTGGCGACCCGGCTGAAGGGCGTACCCTGGGAGCAGGGCGACGTCGTCCGCGGCGCCGAAGTCTTCCGCGCGCGCGGCTGCCAGACCTGCCACGCGGTCCAGGGCGCCCTGGGCCCCGCGCTCGCGGGGACGGCGGCGCGCTTCTCGAAGGAGGACCTCTTCGAAGCCATCGGCAATCCGTCGAGGGACATCGCCCCGCCGTATCGCACGACGACGTACCTCATGAAGGACGGCCAGCTGCACACGGGCATCACGGCGTTCGAAAGCGCCGACGGCTACATCCTCCAGACCGGCGCCACCACGACCGTGCGGCTCGCGAGCGGCGACATCGCCGCGCAGAAGCCCGGCACGCTCTCGCTCATGCCCAACGGCCTGCTGGACGGCTTGAAACCGGGGGACATCGCCGACCTCTATGCGTACCTGCGCACGCTGGGCAAGTAGCCTGCTCGTCCTGGCGGCGGGCTGCGCGGTCCCGCCCCCGGCGGACCCCGGCTTCCGCGTCCTCGAGGCGGGTGCGGCCCCGTCTGCGGGGGAGGAGGTCCTGTCTGCGGACCTCGAAGCGCCCGCCTTCGTCCACCGCCTGATCGACGCCCGCGCGCGCGGGAAGCGGGTCGCGTGTCCGACGATCCCGCCCGGAGCGCGCGACTGGCTGCAGGCGAATGCCGAGGCGCTGACGGACGTCGTCCCGGCCGTCCCCGCCTCCGACGGCCGCTGGCGCTTCCTGCGCCGGAGGGACGTCGTCTACGCGCTGCTGCTGCGCATGGAGGACGAGCTCTTCCTGCCCGCCACGCTGACGATCCCGACGGCGGCGTTCCAGCCGCGGCCGGGCAGCGCCCCCCGGATCCTCGGACAGGCGCGCGGGATCAGCGGATTCACCCGCGATTTCGTGAAGGGGCAGCTGGTCTGCGAGCTTTCCCCGGATCTCGCCCTGAGGGCCTCCCGCGAACCCGCGCTCGTGCTGGCGATCGAGCTGGATCTTCGATAATTTCCGGCGGGGATGCCCGGGTTCCGTGTACATAGAATAGATGTCCCTCCTCCTCGTCCTCCTGCTGGGGTCCGGACAGACCGACGACAAGACCGCCGACGAGGCCCTGGACGCGTTCAAGACCGCGATCCGCTCGACGTCGGAGGCGGACCGGGCCAGGGCCGTCACGGAGCTCGCCGCGGTGCAGCATCCGAAGACCGCGGCCCGCCTGGGCGCCGTGCTCGGCTCCGACGCCGCCTCCGTGCGCATCGCCGTCGCGCGCGGGCTGGGGGCGTTCACCGATCACAGGAAGGCGGCGGCGGGCGCCCTGACCGGGGCGCTTCCCTCGGGGCTGAAGGATCCGCTGGTCGCCGTCGCGATCTTCGAGGCGCTCGGACGCCTCGCCGAGCCCTCCTCGCTGCCGTCCCTGCACAAGGCCTTCGACGAAAAGGACGCCGGCACGGCGAAGGCGGCCGTCGCCGCCGCGGCGAAGATCCGGGGCGCCGCCTCGATCGAGCCCCTGATCGCGCTCGTGATCCGCCTCGAGAAACAGCAGAAATCCCAGGCGGGCGGCGCGGTGGAGTTCACCACGCCCGACGGCCAGAACGTGCAGGTCGCGGCCGACGACGCCCTCCGGAAGCGGATCCAGGAGCTGCTGCCCGCCGCGTTGCAGGCCCTCAAGGACATCACGCAGGAATCCTTCTCCACCGGCGAGGCCTGGTCCGGCTGGTGGGCGCGGGCCCGGGCCACCTTCAAGTTGGCGCGCTGACCCGTTGGTTTCCCCGCGTCGCGACCCTACAATACGACGCCATGCCCCCCGCCGCCTCGCCGTCCGAATCGCCCCACGCCCGCTGGCAGGTGCTGCTGCCCGCCCTCGCCCTCCCGCTCTGTTTCGTCGGGGTCCTGGCCTTCATGGAGGTGAGGGCCGGATTCAACCCCGTCCCGGCGGCCCCGGAAGGCATGGTCTGGATCCCGGCGGGGACGTTCCGGATGGGCAGCGACGATCCGGGCTTCCCGGAATCGCACCCGGCCCACGACGCGACGATCGACGGCTTCTGGATGGACGCGACCGAGGTGACGAACGAGCAGTTCGCGAAGTTCGTCCAGGCCACGGGCTACGTCACGATCGCGGAGCGGAAGCCGGACCCCGCCCGCTTCCCGGGCTTCCCCCCGGACGACCGGCTCCCCTTCTCGACGGTGTTCACGCCGCCCCCGCATAAAGTGCCCTTGCACAACGCCGAGGGCTGGTGGAAGGCCCTGCCCGGCGCCAGCTGGCGGCAGCCCGAGGGCCCGGGATCCGGCCTCGCGGGACGGGAGCGGCATCCGGTCGTGCACGTGGCCTTCCCGGATGCGGCGGCCTACGCCGCGTGGGCGGGCAAGCGGCTGCCCACGGAGGCGGAATGGGAGCGCGCCTCGCGCGGCGGGCTCGAGGGGCGGCGCTTCCTCTGGGGCGACGAGTTCAAGCCGGGGGGGCGCTGGGCGGCGAACCTCTGGCAGGGGGGATTCCCGCACGCCAATGCCGCGGAGGACGGCTTCCCGGGAACAGCGCCCGTGGCGTCCTTCCCGCCGAATCCCTACGGCCTGCACGACATGGCGGGCAACGTCTGGGAGTGGTGTTCCGACGAATACCGCAGGGACCACTTCCGGAGCAACGCGTCGCGCCCGCCGAAGGGGCCCGATACGAGCCTCGATCCACGCGAGCCGGGGGCGAAGCAACGGGTCCAGAAAGGCGGCTCCTTCCTCTGCAGCGACTCCTACTGCGCCCGTTACCTCCCGGGCTCGCGGCGCGCCGGCGGTATCGAAACGGGCGCCTCCCATGTCGGCTTCCGCTGCGCCCGGGACGCGCCGTAGGTCGCAATTAAGATGAACCCTTCCGACATTTACGTCGGATCGCGGTCGCTTGCGCCCTTGACGCTCCCGGGAACGCGCTGGTATGAGTCTTGCTGGTTCAGATACCACACATGCCCAAAAAGCGGGTTCTCGTCATCGAGGACGACCAGGACGTCTCGAAGATCCTCCAGGCCCTGCTTTCCTCGCTGGACGTCGAGGTGATCACGGCGGCCGACGGGCTGGAGGCCATCAAGGCGGCCGGCAAGGTCCGGCCCGCGCTCTGTCTCGTGGACCTGCACCTGCCCAAGCTGAACGGGCTGGACGTCATCCGCATCATCCGCGCGATGCCGGAGCTCGGGGAGATCCCCATCGCCATCATCACCGGGAACACGACCGCGGACTACATCAAGGAGGCCGTGCTGCTGGGCGTCTCCGACTTCCTGGTGAAGGCGAATTTCCTCTCGGGAGGCAGCCTCGACCGGATCCGCCGCCTCCTGGACCGCCCGACCTCGAGGACCCCCGCCACCGACCGGCGCGACGACCGCATGAAGGTGCTGGTCGTGGACGACGACGAGGACGTGCGCGCGCAGCTCCTGACGCGGCTCGCCTCGATGAACGTGCGCGTGCTGCTCGCGGAGGACGGCCTCCAGGCGGTGGCGGTGGCGGCCGCGGAGCAGCCCGCCCTGCTGCTCGTCGACCTGGACCTGCCGCGCATGAACGGACTGGAGGTGATCCGCGTGGTCCGGAGCCTCCACGCCCGGCAGGGTCCCGGCGTGCTGATCGTGACGGCCAAGGCGACGAAGGCCGCCGTGGAAGAGGCCCGCGAGCTGGGCGTCCAGCACGTGATCTCGAAGGCGGACATCGGAACCCCCGGGTTCGATGCCCGACTGAAGGCCGCGATCGCCGCCGCGGCGCGGCGCCCCGCCTCCCGCCGCCCGGCCACCCGTTAGGTCAGGCCAGCACGTCCCTCACGAGGTGCCCATGCACGTCCGTGAGGCGGAAATCCCGCCCCGCGTAGCGGAACGTGAACTTCTCGTGATCGAAGCCCAGCAGGTGCAGGATCGTCGCCTGCAGGTCGTGGATGTGGACGGGCTTCTCCACCGCGCGGAAGCCGAACTCGTCGGTGGCGCCGTGCACGTGGCCGCCCTTCACGCCGCCGCCCGCCATCCACATCGTGAAGCCCCAGTGGTTGTGATCGCGGCCGTTGATCTTGCCCGCGTTGGAGCCGGGCGTGGGCATCTCCACGACGGGGGTGCGGCCGAACTCGCCGCCCCAGATGACGAGCGTGTCCTCGAGCATGCCGCGCTGCTTGAGGTCCTTCAACAGGGCGCCCAGCGGCCGGTCCAGATCCCCGGCCAGGCGCCGGTGGTTGACCTCGAGGTCGTCGTGGTTGTCCCAGGGCTGTCCGGCGCCCGTCCAGACCTGGACGAAGCGGACGCCCTTCTCCAGCAGGCGCCGCGCCGTGAGCAGCTGCCGCGCCTGCGTGCCGGGGCCGTAGGCGTCCCGGATGTGCTTGGGTTCGCGGGAGAGGTCGAAGGCGTCCACCGCCTCCATCTGCATGCGGTAGGCGAGTTCGAAGGACTGGATCCTCGCCTCGAGCTGCCCGTCGGAGCGGCGGGCCTCCTGGTGCCGGACGTTGAGCTCGCGGAGCAGGTCCAGCTGCCGCCGCTGCTCGTCGGGCGCGGTGACCGTGTTGCGGATGTGGTTGATGAGCTTCTCGACGTCCTGGTTCGCCGTGTCCAGGTACGTGCCCTGATGCGCCCCCGGCAGGAAGCCCGACTGCCAGTTCTGCGACTCCTGGATCGGGTAGCCGCCGGGACACATGACGACGAAGCCCGGCAGGTTCTGGTTCTCGCTGCCGAGGCCGTAGGTGACCCAGGAGCCCATGCTGGGGCGGATCTGCCGCGCATCGCCGCAGTTCATCAGCAGCAGCGACGGCTCGTGGTTCGGAACGTCCGCGTGCATGGACCGCATCACGCAGATGTCGTCGATCGATTCCGCGGTGTGCTTGAACAGCTCGCTGACCTCGATGCCGCTTTTGCCGTACTTCGCGTACTTGAACATGGACGGGAACGCGTTGCCGGTCTTCCGCTCGGTCTTGAGGTTGTCCTTGGGCAGAGGCTTGCCCGCGTACTTGTCGAGCAGCGGCTTCGGATCGAAGGTGTCGACGTGGGAGGGGCCGCCGTTGAGGAAGATGTGCAGCACCCGCTTGGCCTTGCCGGGGAACTGCGGCCGCTTCGGCGCGAGCGGGTTGAGGGACGCGGCGTCGCCGGCGAGCGCCAGGTCGGCGCGGCCGACCAGGTTCGCCAGCGCCAGGGCCCCCATCCCCATCCCCGAACGGCAGAGCAGTTCGCGGCGGGTGAGGAAGCCGTCCTCCCAGCGGGGCGCGTGATCGTCGGCAGGCATTCGGTCCTCGCTCTCAATCCACGAACATGAACTCGTTGGCGAGCAGCAGGGCCTGCGCATAGCGCTCCCACGAGCCGAGCGCCTTCCGCGCCCTGCCCTCGGGGCCGCGGAAGCCCTTCGCCGCGCTCCATTCCTGGGCGGGCGACGCCCCGGTCGCCGTGGCGGTCTCCACGGTCCGGATCACCGGCGCCCAGGCGAAGGAATCGAAACTCTCCTCGCCCCGGCAGTCCACGATGAAGTCGATGAAGTCCCCCGCCTTCACCTCGACGCGGGACATCGCGGTCTCCGCCTCGGTGTTGTGCGCCGTCCAGGAGGCCAGTTCGCCCAGCCGGCTGCTGGCGATGCGGGCGCGGACCCCGTCGCCCTGGGCCTGGCGGTGCGCCAGCACGCCCGTGATGGAGACGACCGCGTCCTTCGGAGCCACCCAGCGGCGCACGGTCGCGCCCGCCGCCACGGCCCCCGGATGCCCGCCCTCGGCGGTGAGCAGCAGCCAGCCGAGTTTCGGATCGGGCATCTTGCGGCCGCCCTGCCAGGCGCCGCCCTCGAAATGCGGGAGCGCCGTGAAGGATTTCAGCCGCTTTGAAGCCTCGTCATAGGAGCCGTAGCCCTGCTGCCAGCCCGAGGGCCCGGCGGCCAGCGCCGGACCGGAGCGCTCCTCGCCCTCGAGGTAGGCGCGGCCCAGCGTCTGCTCCGCCGCGGAAGGAGCGCGCCCGTAGACCGTCCGGTACAGGGCGGCGATGCGCTGCTCGACGTCGCTTTCACGCACCACTTCCGGACGCTGGATCA
The DNA here is from genome assembly GCA_964619955.1 of uncultured Planctomycetales bacterium. Lineage (GTDB taxonomy): Bacteria > Planctomycetota > MHYJ01 > MHYJ01 > JACPRB01 > JACQFK01. Next base: position 51,901 of record CAZUJF010000029.1, on the reverse strand, counting down.
GGCCGACCGCGAGCTCCACCGCAAAGGGGCTGTTCATGAGGAACAGGGCCTGCTGGGGCACCGTGGTGATGAAGCGCTGCGGGCTGTGCGTGTCCGGGCTGGCGAAATCGAAATTCCGGAACGTGTTGGGCAGGTTCTGGCGGTCGATATAGAGGTAGACCGAGCGCCGTTTCGAACTGCGCTCCTGGCCGGGGTCCCCCACCGTGTTCACGATGGTCTCCGCCTGCATCTTCTGCTGCGCGGTGGGATTCTCGCTGATCTGCACCGGCCGCCCGCCCATCGCGGGATCGAGCAGGCCGCTGACGGACAGCATCGAATCCCGCATGGCCTCGAAGTCGAGGCGGCGCCGGTTCTGGCGCCAGAGCAGCGTGTTTTCGGGGTCCTTCTCGCGCGCGGCCGGGACGTCGTCGCTCCGCTGCTGCCAGGCCGCCGACAGGAGGATGCGCCGGTGGAGCTTCTTCACCGACCATCCGTCCTCCATGAAGCGGAGCGCCAGCCAGTCGAGCAGCGCGGGATGCGAGGGCGGGTCGTTCCGGAGGCCGAAGTCGCTGGGCGTCGGCACGAGCCCGCGGCCGAAGTGCTCCGCCCAGACGCGGTTCACCAGGACCCTCGCGGTGAGCGGGTTCTCCTTCGAGGCGATCTGGCGCACGAGGTCCAGGCGGCCGCTGCCGTCCTTGAAGGGCTCGCGCTTGGGCCCCGAGAGGATCGAGAGGAACTGGCGCGGCACCTTCTCGCCCAGGCTGTTCGGATTGCCGCGGATGAAGACATGGGGCTCGTGGATCGGGCCGTCCTGGAGGACCATGGCCCGCGACGGCGCGCCGGGGTGGCTGACCTGCACGGCCTGGACCTTGTTCTCCAGCTGCTTCTGCTTGTCCCGGTCCGCACGGGTGTAGACGCGGTCGAGCTCGGCGAACGGCGGGTTGGGCGGGCTGCCCTCGGCGTCGAGCGCCTTGAGCGCGACGAGCACGGCGGCATAACGCGCCGCGGCGTCCTTGAGCGACGTCGGGGGCGTCTTGAAGGCCTCGACGAACCTCGGGTCCGCCCCGGCGGGCACGCCCGGCTTCGGAGCCGCGAGGGCGTGCCAGGCGATCCAGACGGGGTCCGGAGTCTTGGCCGTCCGATCCAGCAGATCGCGCCAGCGGGTGAGCACGTGGGCGAAGAGGTCGCGCTTCTCCGCGAGCTTCCGGAGTTCGTCGTCCTTCAGTCCGCGGGCCTCCTGGGCGGCCTCGAGGTAGGCGGCGACGGATTTGACCTCGCGCAGTTTCGCCGTGATCTCCTTGTGGCGGGTCTCGCGGAACTTCTGCACCTCGCCCTGGAGTTTCGCGATCTCCTGCTCGTACGCGAGGTTCTCCTTCGACTTCTCTCCCATCTGGATCAGCGGAAGGTCCTTCGGCTCGATCGAGCTCGCGAAGACGCCGTAGAGGGAGTAGTAGTCCTTGGTCGAAATGGGATCGAACTTGTGGTCGTGGCAGCGCGCGCAACCCACGCTGACCCCCTGCGTGCCGCGGAAGAGCACGTCGAGGCGGTCGTCGATGATGTCGGGGATGCGGTTGAGGAAGCGCCGGCCTAGGGTGAGGAAGCCCATGGCGGCCAGGTGCCGCTGCTCGGCCCCCGCGAGGTTCATGCGGTCGGCGGCGACCTGGTAGGTCAGGAACTTGTCGTAGGGCAGGTCGTCGTTGAACGCGCGGATCAGCCAGTCGCGGTACGTGTAGGAATACGGGAAGCGGCGCTCCTCCTGGAACGTGTAGCCCTTGGTGTCGGAGTAGCGGGAGACGTCCATCCAGTGCCGCGCCCAGCGTTCGCCGTAGGCGGGGCGGGCGAGGAGCGCGTCGACCTGCTTCGCGAAGGCGTCCGGGGAGGCGTCGGCCTCGAAGGCCTCGAGTTCCGCGGCCGCGGGGGGGAGCCCGACGAGGTCGATGAAGGCGCGGCGGAGCAGCGTGCGCTTGTCGGCCGCAGGCTGCAATTTGAAGCCGGCCTCCTCGAGGCGCGCGAGCACGAAGGCGTCGATCGGGGACTTCGCCAGCGCCGCGTTCTTCACGGCAGGAAGCGCCGGCTCCTTCGGGGCCTGGAACGCCCAGTGTCGGGCGGCCTTCTCCTGGTCCGGGGACTTCACGGCAGGCCCTCCCGTGCGGGGGTCCGGGGCGCCGCGGCGCACCCAGGCCTCCAGGTCCGCGATGATCTCGGGGGGGAGCTTCTTCTTGGGCGGCATCTGGAGCTCCTCGTCCGTGAAGCGCACGGCGCGGATGAGGAGGCTCTTGTCGGGATCGCCCGGGACCACGGCGGCGCCGGAATCGCCGCCCTTGAGCGTGAGTTCCCGGGTGTCGAGGCGGAGGCCGCCCTTGATCGCCTTCGCGCCCTCGGCATGGCAGGAGTAGCAGCGCTCGACGAGAACGGGGCGGATCCTCTTCTCGAAGAATTCGACGCCGTCCGGATCCGCCGCGGGCGCGGCCTGGGGGACGCCGCCCAGCGCGGGGTTGACGGCCAGGAGGACGAGAAGGATTCGTTTCATGAGCGTGAAGAGGGCCGATCGCCTGCCGCTCCTGCAACCTTACACCCCGACGGAGGCCGGGGTTTCAGGCCGTCCGGGGGCGCGGGGAACAAATCCTTGCCTGAAGCGCGCGCTTCGGAGTCTAATCAGAAGGCGCGGGTGAAATGCCCCGGCGCGGAACGGCGTACGCTAATACGGAAACCCTGATGCCCTTCGTCGACAAGCCCCTGAAGTGCAAGGACTGCACCGCGGACTTCATCTGGTCCAGCCGGCAGCAGGAGCACCACGCCATGCTGGGGCTGCGCAACGAGCCGAAGCGCTGCCCCGTCTGCCGCCAGATGCAGCGGATGCGCAACGACGACCGCCGGCAGATCCGGGGGCCGCGTCCCACGTTCGGTCCGCCCCGCGAAGGCCCGCCGATGCCGATGCGTCCGGGGGGCCCGCCTCCGCCGCGCAGTTTCAACCCCGGTCCGCGGGAGGTCTTCATCGCGAAGTGCGCCGCCTGCGGGATCGACACCGACCTGCCCTTCAAGCCCCGCGGCGACCGTCCGGTCTACTGCCGCGACTGCTTCCGCAAGCAGCCCCGCTAACGCACGACGTAGCGGCGCAGACGTTCCCGCCCCGCCTCGCTCAGACCGAGTTTGGGAAGTTCGAGTTCCAGCCGGGCGCGGTTCCCGTCCCCGGCGATGTAGCCGTTGAGGCGGGCCGCGACGGTGGACCTCAGCAGCGCCGCTTCGCCGGGGTAGAGCGTCCGGAACTCCTGGAGCAGCGTCTCCTCCCCGCGAAGGGCGTACTTCTGGTGGTAGTCCTCGGCGGGCCAGAACGTCGCGAGTTTCTCGACGGCGGTCTTCACCGGCTTGCCCAGTTGCGCCTCGATCCGCGCCTTGCTCGCGGCCACGAGCGCCTTCTGGGCTTCGTTCTCGTAGAACACGATGCTCCGGTACTGCACGCCGTACGCCGCGGCGCAGGGGTTGTGCGAGCGCCAGACGTGGTCCAGCAGCTTCTCGAAACTCGTGACGGCGGGGTCGAAGTCCACCTGGATGGACTCCGTGTGGTCGCCCATGTGATGGTACGTCGGCTTCTCCAGCGTGCCGCCCGCGTAGCCCACGCGGGTGCGGACGACGCCGGGCAGGACTCCAAACCTGGAGTCGGGAGTCCAGAATCAGCCGACCGCGAAGCTGATCGTCTCGGCCTTCGCGGGCGCGGCGGCGTCGAGCGGCGGGATCGCGGCGGCGGCTTGCATCAACGACACGGTTTCAGCCTCCTTCGAGGTGCAGCCCAGGAGCAGGACCAGGAGCCCCCCGAGCCGGCGCTTGCTCATCACTTCAAAAGTGTACCTCGTGACAGCTTGTCCCCGATCAATATCGCGACAATTGGGCTGCCGCCCTACCGGCAGCCACGGCGAAGGTCATGGCATGGCATGATTTGCTATACTTGAGCAACACCATGAATGAAGCAGGGGTCGACATCAAGAACCCCCCGATTGTGGAGGCCGTACTCGACATCGAATGCGACCTGCCGCCGGGTCAAGCGATCGAGACTCTTGAACAATCAGCCCGGGAACAGTTCCAACCTCAATACCCCAGGCTTCAGACTCAATTCCTGGATGCGCATAAGATCGAAGTGACGGATAGGGGCATCTCCAGCCAATCGATGCGGCATGGAGTACAGGCCTATCAGTTTCACCAGGCTGACGGAAAGCAGCTCATTCAGGTCAGGGCGAAAGGCTTCTCATTCAACCGCCTTGCCCCCTACTCAGCACTGGACGACTACCTTCCGGAGATAGAGCGCACCTGGAATCTTTACGTCAAGGTGGCATCGCCCATCGGAATCCGGCTGATCCGCCTTCGCTACATCAACCGAATATTGCTGCCCAGGAAGGATACGAGCATAAACCTTGAGAGATACTTCCGGATCGGCCCTTCTATCCCCGATCAAGAGAGCGATATCCTGACAGGCTTCCTGATCCAGCAGTCGCTGACGGAGAAGAAGACGGGCAACCAGATCAACACCGTCCTCACCGCGCAGTCACCGGAAGGTGAAACGTTGCCCATAATTTTCGACAACTGCGTCCTGAGCCCCCACACGGGATCGGTCGCAGATTGGCCTTCGATTCTCGCAAAGATTCTAGAACTGAGGGACTTGAAGAACCATATATTCAGAAGGACGTTGACCGACGAATGCCTACTCCTCTTTCGATAACCACGGGATTCGGCTTCATGGGCTACGCCGCCATGAGCGTGTATGCCCACCTTGGGAGCAGCGCTGTTTCCTCATCCGCGGATGATGCGAGGGGAGCAGCCTCCGCGATCATGGAAACCGCCACCTGTTCCCAGAGTTTGTTCGGGGGAAAATCTCGATTGATCGAGCAGCTCCAAACCATGAAGCGCGAGTGCGCAGAAGGCAATTGGGATGGAAATGGAGCACGTGGCATCGACCCGGCAGCTGTGGTGAAAGCGGAAGTCTTGGTGCGCAATCTGCCCGATGAATTCCCCCTGCCCGAATGCGCCCCTGAGCCGGATGGGGCTGTCTCCCTTGACTGGATTCACTCCAGATACCGACTGCTTTCATTGAGCGTTGGAAGCAGCAACCGTCTGGCCTTCGCCTGGTTGGACGGGACGGACAAAGGGCACGGAGTTGTGCAGTTCGACGGAGCCTCATTGCCCCCGCGGATCCTGAACGAAATCCTAACTATCGTAAAACATGGGACCACTGCCCTCCGGGTTGCCTGACCAGATCGACGCTGCGGAGGACTTGGCCAGATTCCTCACGCAGAGCAGTCAATTCAACTCCACCATGGTCAAGCCGGCGGCATTCCTCCCGAACCCGAAGGATCGGGAAACTTCCGTTTCTCGGCATGGATCGGATCCTTCAACTGAACTCTGGAAGCTGGGATTGCTCGCAGCAGGCGCTCGCACGCTTTATGGAGCGGGGATTTTGAGAGCCCAATCGGTCCTTGAAGCCAGGTTGACCCTGTTCCCGGATGAGCCGCCTCCTCGCCATGCGGTTATTCGTGGCTGGCCATTCTTCGAAAGCGATCCTGAACTTCAGAAGGCAAAGCAGAAAGAATTGGCCACCCTTCTCGCCAGTGCAGCCGGGAAGCCTGTCTTGTACAAATCCGATTCCCCACCCCAATAGGCGCCCCGCCATCCTCCAGCCCGCCCGCCCCGAGCGAAATTCCTCCCCAAGAGGGGTGCCGTTCGTGTAACACACTCGGGGTGAGTCAGCGTCGATTCACCTGGAGTTTACGACAGGAGAAGAACCATGCGACTCACCGGGGTGATGGGACTCGTGCTGGGCCTCTGCGCGGCCGCGCCGCTGCCGGCCCAGGACGCGGCGGCCGACGGCTGGAAATCGATCTTCAACGGCAAGGATCTCACGGGCTGGGACGGCGATCCCCGCTTCTGGAAGGTCGAGGAGGACTCGATCACCGGGCAGACCACCGCCGAGAATCCCACCAAGGGCAACACCTTCCTCATCTGGCGGCTGGGCGAAACGGACGACTTCGAGCTCAAGGTCGAGTACAAGATCGTCGGCGGCAACTCCGGCATCCAGTACCGCAGCTTCGAGGTGAAGGACGCCCCCTGGGTCGTCGGCGGCTACCAGGCCGACTTCGAGGCCGGCGACACCTACTCCGGCATCCTCTACGGCGAACGCTACCGCGGCATGCTCTGCCCCCGCGGCCAGAAGACCTCCATCGGCGCCGACCACAAGGCGAAGAAGACCGGCGACGTCGGCGATTCGAAGGAGCTCCAGTCCAAGATCAAGAAGGAGGACTGGAACGAGTACCACATCGTCGCGAAGGGCAACCTGCTCGTCCACCGCATCAACGGGAACGTGACGGCGGAGTGCTCCGACGACGACGTCGAGCAGCGCCGCCGCAGCGGCATCCTCGCGCTGCAGCTGCACGCGGGGCCGCCGATGAAGGTGCAGTTCCGCAACATCCGCCTCAAGCGCCTGCCGCTCGAGGGGGCGAAGAAGGTCGTCTTCATCTCGGGCGGCCCCAGCCACGGCTACGGCGACCATGAGCACTACGCGGGCTGCCTGCTCCTCGCCAAGGGCCTCAACGAGAGCAAACTGCCGGTCGTCGCGACGGTCTACAAACACGGCTGGCCCAAGGATCCCACGGCGTTCGACAACGCGAACGCGGTCGTCATCTACTGCGACGGCGGCGGCGGACACCTGGCCAACAAGCGCCTGGACGAGGTCGACGCGCTGAACAAGAAAGGCGTCGGCATGGGCTGCCTCCACTACGGGGTCGAGACCCCCAAGGGACCCAGCGGCGATAAATTTCTCGACTGGATCGGCGGCTACTTCGAGACGAACTGGTCCGTGAACCCCCACTGGACGGCGAAGTTCGAGAAGTATCCGGATCATCCGGTCTCGCGCGGCGTCCAGCCCTACGAGATCAACGACGAGTGGTACTACCACATGCGCTTCCGCGAGGGCATGTCGGGGGTCACGCCGATCCTCTCGGCCGTGCCGCCCGATTCGACCCGGCAGGGCAAGGACGGCCCCCACAGCGGCAACCCCGCCGTGCGCGCCGAGATCGGCAAGGGCACCGCGGAGCACGTGATGTGGGTGAGCCAGCGTCCCGACGGCGCCCGCGGCTTCGGCTTCACGGGCGGCCACCGGCACTGGAACTGGGGCAACCCCAACCACCGCAAGGTGGTGCTCAACGCCTGCCTCTGGATCGCGGGGGGCGAGGTGCCCGCCGAAGGGGTGCCGTCCGCCGACCCCACCCAGGAGCAGCTGGAGGCGAACCTGGACAAGCCCAAACCCGCGAAGAAAAAGTAGGGGACCTCACATGCGCACGATCTCGATCGCGACGCTCGTCCTGAGCGCGGCCGCCCAGGCCTTCGGGGACGTCAAGGTCCCGCCCATCCTCGGCGACCACATGGTGCTGCAGCGGGACAAGGCCGTGCCCGTCTGGGGCTGGGCCGACGCGGGCGAGGCCGTCACCGTCGAGTTCGCCGGGCAGAAACACTCCGCCACGGCGGGGGCCGACGGCGCCTGGAAGATCGTGCTGACGCCGATGACCGTGTCCGCCGAGCCGCGCACGCTCACGATCACGGGCAAGAACTCGCTCGCGCTCAAGGACGTCCTCGTCGGCGAGGTCTGGCTGTGTTCCGGGCAGTCGAACATGGCCTGGAACCTCTCGCAGGCGAACGACGCCGATCTCGAGACGGCCACCGCGAAATTCCCTCTCATGCGCGTCATCTCGGTCCCGCAGGTGGCCTCCCAGAAACCGCTCACGGACTTCAAGGGGCAGTGGGAGGCCGTCACGCCGCAAACGGCCGCGTCCTTCTCGGCCGTGGGCTACTTCTTCGGACGGCAGCTGCACCAGACGCTCGGCATCCCCGTCGGCCTGATCGACAACTCCTGGGGCGGCTCGGCCGCCGAGGCCTGGGTGAGGCGGGACGTGCTCGAGGCGCACGAACGCTACGGTCCGCTGCTGAAGAGCTGGGACGACCGGGTCGCGGCCTTCGACCCGGAAAAGCTGAAGGCGGACGCCCAGAAGCAACTCGAGAAATGGGAGGCGGACGCCCGGAAGGCGAAGGAGGCGGGCAAGGAAGCGCCCGTGAGGCCCCGTCCGCCCCAGAGCCCGGTGGGCAGCAACCACCGCCCCGCGAACCTCTACCACGGCGTGCTGAACCCCGTGATCGGCTACGGCCTGCGCGGCGCGATCTGGTACCAGGGCGAGAGCAACGCGGGACGCGCGTACCAGTACCGGCATCTCTTCCCGCTGATGATCCGGAACTGGCGGGACGTCTGGGGCCAGGGCGAGTTCCCCTTCTACTGGGTCCAGCTCGCCGACTACATGGCCGAGACGCCGGACCCCGCCGAGAGCGCCTGGGCGGAGTTGCGCGAGGCCCAGACGATGACGATATCCGCCCTGCCCAACACCGGCGAGGCCGTGATCATCGACGTCGGCGAGGGCCGCGACATCCATCCGCGGAACAAGCAGGCCGTCGGGATGCGGCTCGCCCGCTGGGCGCTCGCGAAGGACTACGGCGTCGCCGTCCCCCACCGCTCGCCCACCTACAAATCCTGCGAGAAGAAGGACGGCCGCCTCGTGCTGACGTTCGACCACGTCGGCGGCGGGCTCTACGCCTTCGACGTCCAGGCCGTGAAGGGCTGCACGATCGCGGGCGAGGACAGGAAGTTCGTCCACGCGCAGGCGCGCATCCTGGGGAAGAACCAGATCGAGGTCTGGTCGGAGCAGGTCTCCGCCCCCGTCGCGGTCCGCTACGCCTGGGCGAACAACCCGGTCTGCAACCTCTTCAGCAAGGAGGGCCTGCCCGCGACGCCCTTCCGCACGGACGAGTGGCCGGGCACGACCGCGGGCAAGGAGCAGTAGGCGGCCAGCGTTGCAAGATTATCCTTTTATAGAGAACACTTTTTAGTAGAATTGTCCTTTATGGAAGGACAATTCAGAAGCGTCCTCCGGGAGAAGATCGCCGACGCCCTGGCCTCCCCTCTCCCGGCGCTGACCCGGCGGGAGGCCCTCCTGCCGCGAATCCCCCGCAAGGCGCGGGCGGTCACGGGCATGCGCCGCTCGGGAAAGACCTGTTTCCTCCATCAATGCCTCCGGGACCGCCTGGAGGCCGGCGTCCCCCGGGAGGCCCTCCTCTACCTCAGCTTCGAAGACGAGCGCCTCGCAGGGATGACGGCGGCGGACCTGGGAGGGATCGTCGAGGAGTACTACGTCCGCTGCCCGCAGTTCCGGGACCGGCGCGAAGTGACGTTCTTCTTCGATGAGATCCAGGTCGTTCCCGGCTGGGAGACCTTCATCCGCCGCCTGCTCGACTCCGAGAAGGCGGAGATCTTCGTCTCAGGCTCCTCGGCGAAGATGCTGGGCCGGGAAGTGGCCTCGTCCCTGCGGGGAAGGTCGACCGAAACGGTCATCTTCCCGTTCAGCTTCCGGGAGTACCTGACGCACCGGGGTCTGGAGCTGCCGGCGGATCCGCGCTTCGTCCCCAAGGCCGCGCGCTCGCGGCTCGAACGGGCGTTCCGGGACTACCTGGAGGCCGGCGGATTCCCGGAGGCGCAGGGGCTGGGCCCGGAAGACCGCCTGCCGCTCTTGCAGGGCTACGTCGACACCTGTCTCTTCCGGGACGTGGTGGAGCGGCATGAACTCCCCAACGTGGTCGCGCTGCGGCAGCTGGTGCGGCGGCTGCTGGGCGCGCCGGCCGGACGCTTCAGCGTCCACAAATTCCACGCCGACCTGCGCTCGCAGGGCGTGGCCGTGTCGAAGGACCTCCTCTACGCGATGCTCGCGCATCTGGAGGACGCCTTCCTGATCCGGATCAGTTCCCTGGCGGAGGCCTCCGAGCGCCGCCGCCAGGTGAACCCGCGGAAAATCTATCCGGTGGACCCGGGGCTCATCGCGGCCTTCGACCGGACCGGGAGCCGGAATCTGGGACAGGCCCTCGAGACGGCGGTGCGCATCGAACTCGAGCGCCGCCGCTGCGAGACCGGCTACGTCACGACCCCTGCCGGTTACGAGGTGGACTTCCTGGCCACCCCTCTCCAGGGTCCTTCACAACTCATCCAGGTCGCAGCCGAGGTCGGCGACCCGGAAACCCTGGACCGCGAGCTGCGGGCGCTGGCGGACGCCCGTCCGGCACAGCGCGGCCCCCGCGGGCTGCTGCTGACGATCAGCGGACGTGAGACCGCCGAACTGCCGAAGGGCGTCGAGCTCCGCCCCGCCTGGGAATGGATGCTGGAGTTCGGGAAGAGAGCCTGATCCCGCGGCAGCCCTGCGCCGCCGAGTCCCTTCTGATACATTCTCCACAATGGATGTGCTGCTGGCATTGCTCCTGCAGACCAGCTTCGAAGAACGGCGCCTCGCCGCGATCCCCGAGGACGCCGTCCTCACCGGCTGTGTCTTCAGCAAGGACGGCCGCAGCGTCGCGTACGCCGCCCGTGTCCCGGGCGAGCGCTTCGTGGCCGTCGGGGACGTCCGGGGGGAATCCTTTGATGAAGTCGACCTCGCAGGCCTGAGCGGCGACGGCCGCTCCGCCGTCTACCACGCACGCACAGGCGGCAAGTGGGTGGTCCTCGTGGGGACGGAGCGGCGCGGCCAGGACTTCGACTCGGCCCAATTCCCCGTCCTGAGCCCCGACGGGAAAACCGTCGCGTATTGGGCGACGCGGGGAGAACGAACGTTCGTTGTCCTGGGTGACCATGCCACGGAGTTGCCCGGAGGAACCGATTATTATCAGATCGTCTTCAGTCCCGACGGCAAAGAGATCGCCTATTGGACCCGACAGAATGAAAAGTCGATCCTCGTGTACGGCTCGAAACAGAGCGAAGCCTTCGACGGGATCGGCACAGGCTCAACGCCCGTCTACAGTCCCGACGGAAAGACCATCGCCTTCACCGCCCACAAGGACGGAAAAGATTACCTCGTAGTCAACGCCAAGAAGCAGGAGGCCAAGAACCTGGCCGAGTTCCCCCGCTTCAGCCCGGACGGACGGATTCTGTCCTACATAGGGAATGAGAACGGGAAGACCTTCCTCATGGTCGGGGACCGGAAGATTGACGGCTTCGACACGGTGGGATACGCCTTCCACAGCCCCGACAGCAGGACCCTGGCCTTCGGCGCGGTCCACAAGGGCCGCTTCTTCGTGGTCCTCGACGGCCGCAAGGGGGAGGAATTCGACTCCTACGGCTCCGAACACGAAATCGTCTTCTCCCCTGACGGGAAGAAAATCGCCTACTCGGCGTTCAAGGGCGATGCCGTCACACGGGAGGGTCGGGAGTTCCTGGTCGTCGGAGATCGGAAGATCGGGGATTTCGACACGATCTACAGGATCGTCTTCAGTCCCGACGGGAAGAAGATCGCCTTCGGCGCGCGCCTCGGCCGGGAGCTGTGGTGGAAGGTGGTCCCGACAGACTGAGCGGTGCCTTACTTGAACAGCAGCGGCAGGAATTCGGGCAGGTAGCGGCGCCAGACCGACCAGCTGTGCGCGCCTTCCGTCTCGAGATAGTGGTGCTTGATCCCGCTCTCCTTCAGCCACGCGACGAACGAACGGTTCTGCTCGAGCAGGAAGTCCTCCTTCCCGATCTGGATCCAGAGGAGCTTCAGCGACCCGTTGAGCGCGGCCGCGTCCGCCTTCATGCCCGGCACGCCCTTCTCCCAGCCGCGCGTCGACGAACTGAAGCCGCCCACCCACGCGAAGCGGTCCGGGTTCCGCAGGCCGGCGCCGAGCGACTGGCCCCCGCCCATCGAGAGCCCGACGATCGCGCGCGACTCCCGGTCGGTCTTGACCCGGTATTCGGATTCCACGAGCGGGATCACGCGGTCCAGGAGGTCGCGCTCGTAGGCGGCGGACGCCCGCGCGCGGCGCGCCGGCGCGTCCTCCCCCTCCTGATCCTTCACGGCCACGTGGCCGTCGGTCATCACGATCACCTGGGGGACCGCCTTCCCCTCCGCGATCAGATTGTCCGCGATCACGTTCGCCTGGCCGAGCTGCGTCCAATGCGAATCGTTGTCGCCGCTCCCGTGCAGCAGGACCAGCACGGGGTAGCTCGCCGCCTTGTCCTTCGCGTAGCCCGGCGGCGTGTAGACGTGGACGCGGCGCCGTCCCGCCTCGCCCGCATACCAGTGCGCCGTCACCGCGCCGTGCGGAACGTCGCGCCAGCCGTCGGGCCGCGCCGCACCGGGAACGTCGAGGTAGCCGCGCGCCCCGCGCCGGTTGCCGAAGACGTGGTCGCCGGCGGGATCGGCGATGCGAAGGCCGTCGATCTCGAACGCGTAGTCGTAGATCCCCGGCTCGACGGGCCCGATCGTCAGCGACCAGACGCCTTTTTCATCCTTCGTCATCAGCTTGGAGTTGCCGCCGAGGACGGCCTTCAATTCGCCGGCGGAGACCTTGACCTCCTGGGCCTTGGGCGCGCGCAGGCGGAAGGTGACGGTCCGGTCCGCATGCACCTCCGGGGAAACGAGCGGCGGGGGATTCTGGACGGCCAGCAGGACGGCGACGAGCAGGCTCATGGGCATTCTCCTTCGATCCAATGCAACGACGGCTCCCCGGCGGGATATCCCCGGCTCATTCTTTATTCTCTATTCTCGATTCCCTCTTTAGAATATCCCCCATGAAGACGCTCACGACCGGCCTCGCGCTCCTGGCCCTCGCGGCCTGCGGCTACACCTCGGACCTGGACGACCCCAAGCCCGAGATTGCCCAGATCGGCGTCGACACGACCCCCCAGGAACTCCGGATCGACCTCCCGGAAGGACCGGGCATCCAGTACCTCGCCTGGTCCTCGTCCGAGGAGAAGGCCCTCTCCGAGTGGGTGGATTCCGTCGGCGACGCCCAAAGCAAGGGCGAGGAGTACCACGACAAGTATCCCACCTGGACCTGGACCATCCTCTGGCGCGAGAAGCCCGGCGTCCGGCCCGTGAAGGCGCGCTGAGCCGTCACACGCGGATCGGCATCACCACCAGCGGCAGGCTGCGGTTCCGGAAGCGGCGCTGCATTTCCTCGGCCGTGCGGGCGTGCAGCAGCCGGGTCAGGAAGGACGGGATCGTGAACGTCAGATCCCCGCAGAAGAAGACCGCCCGCGGATAATCCTTCGCCACCTTGACGGACAGGTCCTCGAGCTCCTCGATGAGGTCCACGCCGAACGCCGCCCGGTACTCCGCGGCGTAGCCCCATTTCTCGACCAGGGCGACGTACTTCGCCAGCTCGGCGTTCACGCCCGCCCGGAATTCGTCCGCCTCCTTTTCGCCCCGGAAGCGGGCGAAGTCCACCACCCCGACCCCGATGAAGACCATCTGCTTGAAGAAGCCGGGGAAGAGCCGCTGCAGGCCCAGCAGCGTATGCATGCCGGCGCCGGAGTAGCCGCTCACCAGAAAGACCGCGGTGGGCGCGTTGTTGTCCCAGGGTTCCTTCTCGCGATGATGCGGATCCGTCTCGGCCGCCAGGATCAGCGGCCCCAGGCGCCGCAGCGACTTGGAGACGCCGAGGTAATGACGGTGCACCAGCGTGCAGAGCAGCGCCATCAGGAAGATGACCAGGAGCGCCGAGCCCGCCAGGCCCAGGCCGTGCACCAGCAGCAGCGCCCCGAGGATCAGCGCCGAGAGCAGGGTCGCCGCCGCGGCGATGCCCATGCGCACGCCCGCCCCGCCGTGCGTCTTCCAGTAGCGGACCATGCCCGACTGCGAGAGCAGGAACGTCACGAAGACGCTGAAGCTGTAGACGACGACCAGGTGCTCCACGTGGCCCCGCAGCGCCAGGATCGCCGCCAGGCTGCCCAGGCCCACGATCAGGATGCCGTTCGAAACGACCAGGCGGTCGCTCAGGCGGCTCAGCCAGCGCGGGACCCAGGAATCGACGGCCATCGACGCCAGCACCCGCGGGCCGTCGATGAAGCCCGCCTGCGCCGCCACCAGCAGGAGCGTCGCCTCCGAGATCATCGTCAGCGTCACCAGGATCTTGCCGAAGCCGGAGCCTCCGAAGACCCGGTCCGCCAGCACGGCATTGAGCGTCTTCCCCGCCTCGGGGCCCACCCCCATCCGCAGGTACCCCACCAGCAGGCCGCCGGCCACCAGCGACAGCGAGATCGCCATGTACAACATCGCCTTGCGCGCCGTCTGCACCCTGGGCTCCCGCAGGATCTGCACCGAGTTGCTGATCGCCTCGATCCCCGTGTACGTGCCGGCCCCGTGGGAGTAGGCCTTGAGGACCAGCAGGAAGGCCGCCAGCGCCCCCAGGGGCCCGGAGGGCTGGGACAAGGGGACCGCCGGCGTGCCCGTCGGACCGAAGAGGGCCATGAGGATCAGCGCGGCATGGAGGATCAGGAAGCTGATGAAGATCGGGACCATGACGAGGATGGATTCCTTCACCCCCCGGAAATTGAGGCTCATCAGGAAGAGCACCCCGCCCACGGCCGCATAGACCTTGTAGGGCGCCCAGGCCAGCGGGAGAAAACTGAAGATCGCATCCACGCCCGCCGCCACCGATATGGCCACCGTCAGGATGTAATCCAGCACGAGCGCGCACCCGCAGACCATACCGGGAAGGCGCCCAAGTGTCTGACTGGCAACAAGATAGCCACCACCCCCGGATGGGAACGCGGCGATGGTCGAAGCGTAGGAGGCGGAAAGGATGCTGACCGTGACCACGGTGGCCAGGGCGAGGTAGATCGCCAGGCCCCGGTTGGAGCCGAGCGCCGCAAAGGCGTCCGCAGGACCGTAACAGGCGGAGCTGAGCCCGTCCGCCCCCAGCCCCACCCACGCGAGCAAAGCTATGAGCGACAGATGCTTATAAACTTTAGGGTCGCCGGGGTCCTTCGGTTTCCCGAAGAGCACCTCGGTCCAACGGATCTTGGTCATGGGTCCCCTCGCGAGGCCCCGCCAAGGCGGAGCGTCGCGGGAGGCCTGATGGGGGCGGGATCAGCGCCCTGATGCAACGCCGACGGGGTTAGCTGACGGGCCTTCGCCCCGCCGAAGCGGCCGCTAAGACTCGGCCTGGAGGCCACGCCCACAAGGGCTTCGGCCGCGCAGGCGGGTTCGGGCCCATCAGTTGGCCCGGGCTCCCTTTCGGAAGACCTTCACCCCACAATCGTGGTTCCCCCGCTGCCCGGCCCCGAGGGCCGGGATTAGGCGAGGTCGTATTGTCCCCTTCCCCCCCTGGGAAGTCAAATAAGGGGGACCGAGTATCCGACTGTGAGTCAGACACTTGCGCGATCAGATACGATTAAATCAACGCTCGGCGGGGGGCAGCAGCTTGGCGGCGGGGCGGCTCTTTTGGGCGGCGGAGAGCCAGACCGAGTCGATCCGGACGGAAGGGTGCCCCACGTAGATCCTCAAGGCTTGGGGCCCCGTCTCGTTGAAACGGACGGTGATCGGAGGGTCCTCCACGTTCCAAGCCTCCCCGTGGCCGCTCAGCCAGACGTACCCCGTGGTGGCGGCCACCCCGGTGAACACATAGGCCGAGGTCGGATGGGTGCCGAATTTATCGCATTTCCGGCTCAGCTTCGCCCCCACCGGCTCCACGACCACCTGGTCGCGCATCCAAGCGTCCCCGCGTTCCGCACTCGACGCCCGCACCCAGAGGCGATACTCCCGGTCCGCCGAGGCATGAAACGTATACGTCACGTAGGACAGCCGGTCCTCGACGTGGTCCCAGGGCTTGTGCGTCGTCTGCCCCGCCTCCAGCGCCCAGCTGGTGGCGCTCTTGGGGTCCCGGACCAGCGTCCATTCCCCGCCGATCAGCTTCGCATGCTGCGGCAGGAGCACGACCTCGTCCGGATGGATCGGCTTGGGCGCCACGAAGCCCTGGGGGCCGGCCAGCGCGTACTGGCCGCCCGAAACGTCGAGACTGCGTCCGTCCCGCGACAGACGCACCTTTCCCTGGCGCACCTCCAGCCGGGTGGCGCCTCCCTCGATGCCGAGCTTGAGCACCGTGCCGAGCACGCGGGCCTCCGCCTGCGGCGTGACGAAGACCAGCGGCTGGTCCGCGGGCTGCTTCTCGATGTCGCCCGTCAGCGTCCCCTTGTCCAGCTGGACGCGCAGCCCCTTGGGTCCGCGCACGATCTCATGGATCACGGTTCCGGGTTCCAGCGTCAGCCGCGTCCCGTCGGGGAAGATCACGGCCGCCTGGGACAGGCCGTCCGTGGCCACCCCCGAGCCGGAGGGGACGACCTTCTCCTTGAGTCGGCGGCCGCCTTGCAGCAGCCAGACATCGCCGATCAGCGGCTCGATCCGCGCGACGCCCGTGAGCACCCGGGTCGGGGCCACGGGAGCGGGCTTCGGGGCCGGCGCCGGCTTCGGAACCGGGACTTCCTCGCGGGGGACTTCCTGGGGCGGCGCGGGCGGGGGCTCCGGACGCGGAGCTTCCGTGCGCGGAGGCTCCGGCGGACGGGGAGCCGCCGTCGGGCGCGCTTCCCGAAGGGGCGTCACGGGAAGTTCGACTTTGGGCGCGGGCTCGGGCTCGGTCGCCTGCACGAGGGGCTCCGGCTTCTCCCGGCGCCGCGAGGTGACGATCGCGGCCGTCAGCAGGACCAGGAACAGCGCCGCCGCGGGCAGCGCCCAGATCCAGGCGGCGGACGCGGCCGGGCGGGCGTTGCGCCGGGACGAGGCCCGGCGCTCCAGCAGCTTGATGAATTCCGTGGACTGGCGCTCCGCCGTCCTCCGCTCGCGGAAGCTCCGGACGAAGGCCTCGCCGTCGTCGCCCTCGAGGGCCTGCGCCGCGAAGCCGGCGAAGAGCTGCTCGCGGCGAACCTCCGCGGCGACCGCGGGGTCGGCGCGCATGGCCTCCGCCAGGCGCCGCGCTTCGCCGTCGCTGATCGTGCCGTCGCGCCAGGCGTCCAGCAGCTGTTGGATGTCTTCTGGCTTCATGTCTGCTCCGGGGAGAGGCGGCGTTCCACGCATTTCTCGAGGATGCTCCGCAGGCGGAAGAGGGACATGGACAGCGCCGCCGCGCTCCGTCCCATCTTCCGCGCCAGCTCGTTCAGAGGCACCTCGCGCCGGTAGCGCATGTGGATCAGCTCGCGCTGGGACTTTTCCAGCTCGTCGATGCAGACCTTGAGCGCGGCCACGCGCTCGGCGCCGTCGCCCAGGTCGTCCTCCATCGCCCCCCAGGTCTCCTCGATCGCCTCGCCCAGCAGCTGCTGCGCGGCGTTCTGGCGGACCTTGCGCGAGCGGAAGTGGTTCAGCATCCGGTTGCGGCAGATCGCGCGCAGCCAGGGGCCGATCTCCTTCGACTCGTCGAAGCGGTCGAGATGCTCCATCGCGTCGAGCAGGCCGTCCTGGACGATGTCGAAGACGTCCTCGGGCCGCGCGACATAACGCGCCACATAGGCCCGGAGCCGCGCCTGGTAGAGACGCACCAGCTCGCCGAAGGCCTCCCGGTCGCCCTTGCGCGCCCGGCGGATGAGTTCACGCTCGTCCATGTCCCCTTCCTAACCCCGGGACCCCCGGATCTAACATCCTTTATGTATTTTCTATCCCAGCAGCATGAAGGCTGAAAAGGCGTTCAGGCCCATGTGGAGGAGCAGCGGGGCCTTGAGGCCGCCCGAGCGAAGCCGCGCCCAGCCCAGGATCAGGCCGAAGAAGAAGATCAGCAACATCTGCGCGGAGTAGTGCGGATGCAGGAGGGCGAAGACGGCCGAACTCAGGAGCAGGGCCGGGACGGCGCCGAGCTGCCGGGCGAGGCGCGGCAGCAGATAGCCCCGGAAGAGCAGTTCCTCGCCGAGCGGCCCGAGGAACACCACGGGGAGGAGGAAGAGCAGCGCGCCGAAGCCCCCCAGATCGGCCTGGGCCAGCGAGGCCAGCGGATCCTGTCCCGCGCCGGAACTCCTGAACAGGAAGGCCTGACCCGCGAGCACGAGGACGGCCACGCGGGGGATGCCGGACAGGAGATAGAAGATCCCCTGCCGGACGACGGGGCCTGCCGGCTGGGGCGGCGGGGTCGGCCCCTCCGGAGGCTGGTAGAGCAGCAGCCCGCAGGAGAGGCTCGCGAGACAGAGGTGCTGGGCCAGAAGCGAGAGCAGGACGCCGCCCGCGCTCGCGCCGCCGGTCGCCACGCCCTGCGCCCAGATACCACCCGCGCCGATGAGCGTCGCCAGCAGGAGCACGGCCAGGACGCCGCGCCAGATCGGGAGCCGCGGGGCCTGCCGGGCGCGCGACCAGCCCCAGGCCGCCAGCCCCACCAGGGCGGCGGGAAGGAACGGCAGCATCGCATCGAGGGGGCTCGGAAGGTCCTGTCCCGGCACCGTCTGAAACAGTCCCAGTTTCTCGCGGCTCCGTCCCGGAGGGGTGAGCTGGAGTTCGAGCAGCGTGCCGCCGCGGTCGACTTTCAGCGTGCGGCTCGTGCCGGAGTCCCCGGCGAGCAGCAGGTAATAGAGATCCATGAGGCCTTCGATGCCCTGGCCGTCGATGGCGACGATCTCGTCGCCGGCCTGGAAGCCCGCCGTCGCCGCGAGGGAGCCGGGGGCGACGCCGCTGAGCTTCGTGAGGCCGCTGTCCGGCGGGAACTGCAGCCCGGTCGGGCGTTCCGACTCGAAGTTCGTCTGGAGTCCGGGGCCGAAGACCTGCTGCCGCTGCTGGAGGAGGCCCATGCCGCCGAGCAGCACGACCGTGTCCAGCACGACGAGCGCCACGAGGGCCTGCGTCCAGCGCCGCTGGGCCGGATCGAGCGTGCCCTTGAGCACGTTGATCAGGGCCAGGATCCAGCCGAGCGGGGCCGCGACCACCACGAGGTAGATGACCGGCAGGATCAGGTGGAAATGGATCTTGGCGGGGGGCGGAAGGGCCGGGCGCGCGGGCTCGTCCATGGGAGCGGAATCATACCATCCCGGGCGTGGGATGACCTCCCTCGAGGTCCCCAAACCCCGTGCGCACGAAGAAGCTCGCCGCCCATGGGAAAATGCAGCCAGCGGAGTCGATGGGTTTCCGCGCCTTCCCGCTTTGTCCCCGTGTTACCATGAAGCCGGTTTGAACGCCTTCAGCCCCTCCGGCACCGCCACGATTCCCGGCGCTCCGGACGTCGAACTCGGAACGCCACGTCCAAACCCGCTGACCTTCCATTGGACCCTCCCGCCGAAAGACCCCCGAGGCCTCGTCTTCGTGATCCACGGGTTCGGAGCCGACGGCAACCTGGGGTACGACCGGAAACTGCGTGCCCACATCGCGGACGCCCATGGATTCGCCGTCGTAAGCGTCGAGTACCATTGCTTCCGATCCCGCCCGGAGACGGGGGCGACCTACGAATTTCCGGACGAGTCGGCGCTCGCGCTCCAGGGCCTGCTCTGCCGGCTCGGCATCCACGAACCCGTGACCGGGAACAACGCCCTGCGCCTCATCCAGGACATCGGCCCCAAACTCCGTGCCCCGCTGAGGTTGAAGGCAACGTTGCGTCCCGCCGACGGCACCGTCCAGAACTTCGGGGTCATCCAGGCCCTAGACCACCTCCACGTGCTCGACCACCTGAAGCGGGAAGGCTTTCCCTTCGACCGCTCCAGAGTCATCCTCTTCGGGTCGTCCCACGGGGGCTACCTGGCCCACCTGCTCTTCAAGTTCGCCCCCAACACGTTTTCCGCGATCCTCGACAACTCGGGCTACACCCAGGCCAACCGGTACTTCCTGGGCATCGGATCCGAGTTCACCAAGACCAGCGGAAACCTGATCCTGGACTGCAACGTCGCCGGCGCCTGGACCCATGCTAACGTCTTCGCGAAGGACTACTTCGGTCCCGCACGGGAGCAGATCCGCGACGCCGCCCAGGTCCCCCACCTCCTCGCCGTCGCCGCAGCGTCCCGGAAAGACTGTCGGATCCGCTGCGTCAACTCCGTGAAGGACTCCGTCTCCCCCATCGGCTTCAAACGAGCTCAAACCGGGCTGTACCGACAATTGGGCTTCGACGCCTCCCTCCTGGAGTTCGGGGGAGGAGGACCCGATCCGGATTTCGTGAAATCCTCCCAGCACGCGGACCTCTCCCTCCGAAGTCTGTTCGACCGGTTCGTGCCGGAGCTTTCCGAAGCCCGCCTCGGGGGCCCGGCGGACTCGGAACTCGGGACGACCCTGGAATTCCCCTGCGCCTGGCTCGACTACCGGGTGACCCACGGAGGAGACCCTCCCTCCGTGCGACTGGAAGTGCGCTCCCCCTGAGCTTGTTTTGATCCCCCTCCATGCCCCGGGCCGCCGTGCCTCCAAGGGGAAATCGGGCCCAGCCCCTTCCGGCTTTCCTCAAAAGGCGTCGTCCCGGCGGCTTGAGAAGGACCAGATCATGAAGTCCCTCGTCCATCGGGGGGACTCGGAGTCCCTTCGGAGGATGTGGAAGCGCGTGATGCTCATCGGAAGCTTCTGTTCCAAGGGGACGATGCACAGGTAATCCAAGGGTGTCAGGTACAGCGTCAGATCCGCGCCCTCCATCCCCGCCACATCGAGTTCGGATCTCAGATACCTGCCCTGCCGGACGCTGAACCCGGACCGCTCCTCCCAGGCCCCGAATCCAAGGAGGTCCTGTAGCGTCGCGGGGTACGAGCCGTGCTCCGTTCGGTGCTTCTCAAGCAAGTCGATGAGGGGCTGAGCCTTCCTGCAGATGGATTCGCAACGCCAGTCCCGAATTTGTATTCCCGCGAACCAGGACAGGCCTGCGCTGAGCAGGAATGCCGAGAGAATGCCCCATGGTTGGGCAACGCGGATCATCGGGACTTCCGGACGGCTCCCCAGCTTCCGGCGACCCATGAGCCTTCCCCTGGAACGAAGGAAGGAAAACGTGATCCAGCTGAAAGTGACGAGGAGCGGAAAAAAGACGAGGGAGAGGGATCGCAGATAAGCACCGTAGCCCAGGACCCCCATGGCACACGGGGCGAGGGCGCAGGGGAGCAGCGCAACGAGAGCGGCAAACCCATGCCGCGGCCCACTCTCGGGGCTGCGGGTGTCGGTCAAGGGAACCATCGGACTGCTCGTAGAAGTCTACCCCGTCCGATGTCCGCAGGAGCGGGATGGATAAGCCGGGGGAGGGTCCCGGATCGCCCATTGCTCCCCTGCCCGTGCCGGGGATATCCGCGCCTTGACTCTTGTGTTCTGTATAATATACTGTTCATTGACAATGAACACTAGACCTAACGAGTACGCACGCCTGAGGGAGGCCTGCCTCCTCCAGCTGCGGCGCTGCCTGCCCCGGCGGCGGGCGCCGGGAACCCCCCGGCCCGCCCCCCCGGAGGCCGCGTACGACTGGAAAGTCACGCTCAGGGGAACGCCCCCCGTGCGGCTCCTCGTCGAACAAAAGAACGTGGCGCGCATCGCGCGCGCGCAGATCCACCATCTCATCGCCCGAACGGCACGGCGGACGAAAAAACAGGCGGGACACCTGACCCTCTGGGCCCCCTGGATCCCCGATGAGATGGGGGCCCTGCTCCGGGAGGCCGGGATCTTCTATGCCGATGCCGTCGGGAATATCCACCTCGACCTGGCGGAACAGGGCCTCCTGGTCGACGTCCGGGGACGCACGCCCGAGCGGAGGCCGCAGGCGGAGCGGGGACGCCTCCTGGAGCCGACCGGCCTCAAGGTCCTGCATCAGCTGCTGGCGCATGCCCCGGCCGTGAACGCCCCGTACCGCGAAATCGCCCACGGGGCGGGCGTGGCGCTGGGAACCGTCGCCGTCGTGATGCGCGAACTGCAGCAGGCGGGCTATCTCGTTCAGACCCGGAAGGATTTCCGGGAGCTCCAGAGGAAGCCCGAGCTGCTCGAACTCTTTGTCCGCGGCTACGCCCTCAAACTCCGACCCGCCTGCTTCCTCGCGACGTACCGTCATGAACTGAAAGATCCCCGCCGGCTTCACGAACGCCTCAGGAAGGTGCTGAAACCCGCGGGAGCCGGGATGACGCTGACGGGCGGGCTTGCGGCCGAAGAAGCGACGGGGTACCTGAGCGCCGACAGCGTCACCCTGTTCGTCGACGAGCGGACGCGCAGCCTGCTGGAACGCGAGCGCATGCTCCCGGATCCCGACGGCGGGAATCTCACGCTTCTGGAGCATTTCGGACCCGGCGCCCAGGATCCCGCCGACCCCGCCGGACGGAAGGCCACGCCCCTGCTGATCTATGCCGAACTGCTGAACAACGGCCGCCCGCGGGAACTCGAGGCGGCCCGGATGATCTTCGACAAACACCTCAAGGAAGCCGGACGTGAACCCTGAACTTCGCCAGGCGATCCAGGCCGTGCTGGGCGCGGCGGAGGATCTGAAGCTTGAAGCGGTGCTCGTGGGAGCCCTGGCTTCCCAGCTGGCGGCCGCGGAGGAGCCGGATCTGGGGCCGACCCGGGGCACGCTGGATGCAGACTTCGCCCTGGATCTTGCCGACTGGGCTGAGTTCACCCGGCTCAAGGAAAACCTCGTCGCTCGCGGGTTGGCGACCGACCCCCGGATCGAGCATCGCCTGCACTTGGGCAAGAGCATGGTGGATCTCATCCCCTACGGCCCCCGGATCGCCCGGGATGGGGAACTCTGCTGGCCCGTCTCCCGGACGATCATGGGCGTCGTGGGATTCGAAGAGGCCTGCACCTGGACCGTCCTCTCCGCAGTCGACGCGACCCTGGCCGTCCGCTGCGTCAGCATCGCCGGATTTGCGCTCCTCAAGATCATGGCGTTCCTCGATCGACGCGCCTCCGGACATCCCAAGCACCGGAGCGACGCGGAGCTTGTGCGGCGCCTTCCGGAAAGGGTACGAGGCAGGACGGCGGCCTGAACGACGGAAGACCGGACGCGAGGGTACCCCGCCCTTGTTATAATCCCCCTCCATGCCCCCTAAGACCCCCAAGAAGAGCCCCGCCAAACCCCGCACCAAGAAACGCGCCGAGCCCGGCTCCAAGGGCCTCGCCCCCGCCGACTGCCGCGGCGCCGAACTGCCGGAGCTCTCCGCCAAAGTCGCGGCCCTCGGCGGCGCCGTGCTCGCCGCCTACCGCGAACCCCTCGGCGGCCAGGCGACGCTCTTCGCGATCCTGCCCCTCGACAAGGTCAAACCCACCCCCTTCCAGCGCGACCTCTCCGACTCCCACGCGAAGCGGCTCACCGACACGATCGGCAAGATCGGCCGCTTCCTCGATCCCATCATCGCGGTGAACGTGGGCGACGAGTTCTGGACCCCGAACGGACGGCACCGGCTGGAGTCGATGTCCCGCCTCGGGGCGAAGTCGATCACGGCGCTCGTGCTCCCCGACCCCGAGATCCAGTACAAGATCCTCGCGCTCAACATCGAGAAGGCGCACAACCTGCGCGAGAAGTCGATCGAGGTGACCCGCATGTACCGCGCGATGGTCGCGACGGGCGGCGACGGCCCCGTGGAGAGCGGCTTCGCCCTCGAGTTCGAGGAACCCGCGTTCGCGACGCTCGGCATCTGCTACGAGCAGAACGGCCGCTTCTCGGGCGGCGCGTATCAGCCCATCCTCAAACGCGTCGACGGCTGGCTCGAGACGCCGCTGAAAAGCGCCCTCAAGACGCGCGAAGCCCGCGCCGCGAAACTCGTCGAGCTCGACGTCCACGTCGCCGCCGCGGTGAAGGCGCTCCAGGAGAAGGGTTTCAAGAGCCCCTACCTCAAGGCGTTCGTCGTGGCGCGCGTGAATCCGCTACGTTTCATGAAGACGCTGCCGCCCTTCGACGAGGCGCTCGACGACATCGTCAAACGCGCCGCGCGCTTCAACGTCGGGAACGTGAAGCAGGAGGACATCGCCGCGAGCGCCGGCCCCGCCGAGACTTCGGACGCCGGATGAGCTCGCGCGAGCAGGCGGAGGACTGGGCCTCCGACTTCGCCCAGTCGACGCCCGGCTCCTTCCTGCCGGACGCCGTCAAGGACCACACCGCCTCCGTCTGCGCCGCCTTCCTCGAGCAGGCGGGCGAGGCCTCCGAGGAGTCGGTCCGCCGCGCGCTGCTCGAACACCTGCCGGCGCTGCAGCTGCCGGCGGCCGTCCGCGAGGCGGTGCCGGAGATCGTGCGCGCGTGCCTCGAATGGCTGCAGGACGTGGGCCGCCTGGGGGACGGCTACTCGCTGGGCAAGTTCGTGGGCGCGCTGGCGCCCGCGTATCACGAGCGCTGCGCCCCGGGCGGAGGCCTGCGGGTGCCCCCGGTCGTCAACCGCGCCGCCGCGATCGGCCGCAACGACCCCTGCCCCTGCGGCAGCGGCGCCAAATACAAGAAGTGCTGCGGCCGCTGAGCGGACCAGCCCCCGTTCAGGGTATAGTTCAATCGATGCCGAATCCAGAACCGGCCGCTCCGATCAGGAGCCCTCGACTGTTCCTGGGGGTGCTGCTGCTCGGGGGCGTGGGCATCCTCGTCACGCTCGGCTGGGCCGCGCGAGGGAACAATTCTCATCAGAGTCCGCCTCTGGAGCATCCCACCTCTCCAGAAACCCGATTCCTCCCCCAGACCTTCCGCCGAAGCGGGAACGGATTCGTCATGCTCGCGGAACTCAAGCATCGCGCGCCTCTGAAACCCGGCGGTCCCAGCTGCGAGTACTTCCTGCAGCATGAGCTGCAGCTGCTCTCATGGACGGAAGGCCCGGCGGCGCCTGTCCGCACCACGAAGGTTTGCGATCTAACACCCCACGGAGTCTGCCAGATGGCGCGGGTGGAATGCTGGATCGTCGGGACAGCGTCTCCCCCGGTGGTCGCCGTGGTGAATGGGGACGGCGTCTCCGGATACATGCTGAACTGCTGGGAACTGGGCGCGGGCGGGCCGAAGATCCTCTCAAGAGACACCCCGAAGCCGGCTTTGCGCGTGTCTCCTGATGGTTCCTTGGGAATCTCCGAGCACCCGCGGGGAACCTTTCAGCTGCAGCAGTTCCCTTCCCTGGAAATCGTGGCAAGCCTGAAGGCCGACCGGGGGATCGAACGCCGGATCCTCCTCGAGGGCCGCCTGACGAACAGCGGGAAAGTCCTGCTCGTGCTCGGTCAAGAGCCCGCACCGGTGTTCTCGGCGATCTGGCTGGATGTCGCCACCGGAACCCAAACCCCCGTCAAGATCGAAGCAGCCGCCGGAGAACGCATCGAGCTGGAGGACGTCGTCACCCTGCCTCAAGGCGATGCACTACAGCTGCGCTTTCATCCGGCAGCCCCGAGCCACGGCCCCTGGCGGCCGGAGTGGCGATCCGCGACGGGCGAGGGAATCCCGGCGGCCCCGCCTGCGGGCACCTGGATCGCGGAGGAACGGCTGTTCAGATCCGTCCGCATCGACGGGACCCAGCTCCAGGTTTCCACGGTGGATCCTTCGGGCAAGACGACCTCTTTCGTACTTGGGCTCCCCCCTTAACCTCCGGCCGCTAGTATTCGAAGTGATTGGAATCGGCGTTGCCAACGCACGATTTCGACCAGACGCGCCAGAACTGGTGATGGCGATGGCCCTTCTGCTTCCAATATAGCCGGATCAACCCGATCTTGCGCTGCCGCTCCGCTGCGGAATCCTCGGATGGCAGTCGAAACTCCACTGGATCATAATTGGGACCCCACTGCGGTCCTTGCATGGGGTGCGGTGCGCCTTCAAGCTGGATCAGCAAACTGGCGCGTTCCAGGAAATACGGGGATTTCGTCGGCTGCAACGCTGCCACGAGGTACGGCAGCGCCCGGCATCCGGCGCCGTCTTGAAGGGTCTTGAAAGCCTCCATTTCCTGCACGAGACCCGGCTGCGTTTCCAGCGTCCGGAGCGCCCCCACGATTGTGACGTGCCAGTAGAGGAACATCCCGGTCCAGGCCAGCGCCGCCAGAACCAGCAGGCCCGCAAGCACCTTGGCGAACGTCTTCACAGGCTCACTCCACTCCCGAGCGCTTATCGCTTCGGACTGGTCTTGAGCGGCCTGGAGCCCCCGCCGCGATTCCTGCCGACGGCCCTCGCCTTCTTGAGGCAGCCCGCCGACTTGAGGAGCCGGAAGCAGATCCGGACCTTCACCTCGTACGGCAAGGCGGCCAGTTGCTCGGACAGCGTCGCTTCCTTCACGGCGCCCTCCCGGACAGGGCCTGGAAGCGGGCCTCCAGCTTGTGGCGCTTCAGAATCCCCCGGAGCTTTCGCCGGTCGAGCCGGGCCTGCGTGAGCAGCAGTTCCAGACGAACCTGATCCTTGGGCCTGCCGAGCCGGGCGGCCTCCGCCGCCAGATGCTCGGGCCGGAACACCTTCGTCCGAACACCCTCGAATTCGATTTCCTCCGCCTTGCGCAGCGCCTCGTCCGTCAGCCCGCTCGCCGCCAGGAACTGGACGGGGAAACCCCCGACCACGACATGGTCCGCCCGGGGATCGTAGCCCCGCGACTTGAGATAGGCGTAGATGGCGGGAATGCCCGCCGTCAGATCGTCCACCACGGGCGCGAAAAAGATATCGGCGTCGTTCGTCGTGAAAGGCTCGGTGTAGCGCATCGCCGCCATCGCCCCTCCCAGGGCGTAGTCCTTGATCAGCCGCTCGGACAGCAGCTCGTTCATGACTTCGAAGACCTTCTTGAGCGGCGGCTGCTCCGAACCCTCGAGCAGCCTCTCCAAGAATTCCGCCGAACCGGCACTCATGACCCTCATCATACCCGATCGGGAAGGCAACTCATCTGGAGCCCGCAAGCGGCACCCCGGGGCATCCCTATAATGGCCGCACGATGCCCGACCTCATCGTGGATGCCCTTCGGCCCGCGGACCTCCCCGAAGCCCTCGCTCTTTCGAGCGCCGCCGGATGGAACCAGCTGGCGCCGGACTGGAGCCGCCTCCTTGAGCTCTCCCCGGACGGCGGCTTCGCGGGACGCCTCGACGGACGTCTCGTCGCGACCGCCACGTCCGCCTCCCCCGCCCCTGGCCTCTCCTGGATCGGCATGGTCCTCGTCGATGAATGCTGCCGCGGCCGCGGCTTCGGATCCCGCCTCCTCGAACGCGCCCTCGCCCACGCCCGGCAACTCGCGCCCGAGGGCGTCGGCCTCGACGCGACCGAGTTCGGACGCCCGCTCTACCTCAAGCTGGGCTTCCACGACGTCGCCCCCGTCGACCGCTGGTCCGGCCCGCTCCGCGGAAGCGCTCCGATCCGCACGCCTTCGATCGAACGCGTCCTCGACCTGGACCGGGCGGCGACCGGCCTCGACCGCGGCGCGCTCCTGAAACACCTGGCCGGAGAAACGGACGTGCAGTTCTTCGAAGCCGACGGCGGCTACGCCCTGCTGCGCCCCGGCCGCGTCGCGTTCCACCTGGGTCCCGTCATCGCCCCGGACGCCGGATCCCTCTCGTCGCTGCTGGACCAGGTCTCGGCGTCGCTCGAGGGAAGCACGGTGCAGGCGGACGTGCCCCGCAGCGCGGAGCGGACGGCGGTCTATGCCGCGCACGGGCTCACCGTGCAGCGGCGTCTGATGCGCATGACCTGGGGAGAGACACGGCCGCTGCTGCTGAACCCGGAAATCGCGGCAGCGGTCGCCTTCGAATGGGCCTGAACTAACGTTTGCGGTCGGTCCGGTTCGTGAGCTCGAACGCGAGGGGCTTGGGCGCCCCCGCCGCGATCTCGATCTCCTGCGTCACGGGCATGAAGTGCTCGTGCCAGGCCTCGATCGTGTACTTCCCCGGCGGCAGACCCTTGATCTCGAACTTGCCCGCCGCGTCGGTGACCGCGTAATAGGGATGCTCCAGCACGCCGATCCAGGCCTGCATCCAGGGATGCACGTCGCAGATCAGGCGGACCATGACCTCCGCGACGGGAAACTGCTTCGAACGCTCCTCCCCCAGCTTCGCCTGCGAGAAGCCCCACTCCTTGCTGTTCTTGGGGTTCACGTGCGGGATGTGGATGACCGGATCCCCGGACCGCATCGTCAGATCCTGGCCGACCATGAGCCCCACCACGTGGGGGTTGTAGCGGCAGGTCTGCTGCTGGATCACCACCGGCGTCTTGGGGACCTCGAACTTCTTCCCCTCCAGCCCCGTCTTCACGTACACGAACGCCCACTTCACGTTGCCCTTGGGGTCGGCGACGATGTCGTCGTTGTCGATCTCCTGCCCCTTCACCGCCGCGGAGCAGTGCTTCTCGATGTCCATGCGGATGCGCCGGGGCTTCGGGATCTCCCCCTTGATGCGGACGCTTCCCTTGAGCGAAACCCCCTGCTGCGGCTCGGGAGCGGCCCAGGCGGACCCCAGGAGCAGCAGCACCGCGAAGAAACGGGCGGTCTTCATGTCAGTACTTTACGTCCTGTTCGGGATTATGGACGCGTTCATTTCGGAAGCTCCGGGACGACGCCCGCCCTCGGGTCCCGCCGGTCCCCCGTGAGGGCGTGGATGAAGGCTTCGAGATCCGCCTTCTCCGCCTCCTCCAGCTTGAAGGGCAGCGCGAAGATCGAAAGACCCGGGTGCTTCTCCCGGTCGTTCGACACCTTCTCGTAGTGGTCGATGACTTCGCGGAGCGTCTTGAAGCGCCCGTTGTGCATGTAGGGCGCGGTGATCGCGGCGTTGCGGACCGAGGGCGTCTTGAAGACCCCCTGGTCGGCGGGATCCTTCGTGACGGCGAGGCGGCCCTCGTCCCCGTCGCCGAGCCCCGTGTTGTGGAAGCGCTTGTCGGAGAACAGGGAGCCCGAATGGCAGACCGCGCAGCGGGCCTTCCCGCTGAAGAGATCCAGCCCGCGCTTCTGCGCGTCGCTCATGGCCTCGTCGTCGCCGCGCGCCCAGCGGTCGAAGGGCGAATCGAGGTCCACGAGGATGCGCTCGAACGAGGCGATGGCCTGGGCCACGCGGTCGAACGTCGGCCCGGCGCCGAACGCCTCCTGGAAAAGCTTCGCGTAGCCGGGGATGGCCGCGAGCGTGGCGACCACCTTCTCCGGCGTGTTGTTCATCTCCTTGTCCGCCTGGATCGGCCCCTTCGCCTGGTCCTCCAGCGTCTCGGCGCGGCCGTCCCAGAACTGCGACTCGAAGTACGCGGCGTTGAGCAGCGTCGGGGACCCGCGACCGAGGATGACCCCGTTCGAGCCGACCCCCTTCGGCAGGCCGTCCGCGAAGCCCTTGGCCGGATTGTGGCAGCTGGCGCAGGAAAGCGACCCGTTGCCGGAAAGGCGCGCATCGTGATAGAGCATCCGCCCCAGTTCGATCTTGGCGTCGCTCATCGGATTGATCCCGGGGGCGACGGGCTTCTTGAGCGGCCCCAGAAACGCGGGCAGCTCGCGGGGTTCGGGATCCTGGCCGGCGGCGGGCTCCCCGCAGAAGAGGGCGCCCAGGAACAGCAGCGATCTCAGCAGCATCGAAAGACCCCTGTTCCGTGGGACCCTTCAGGATGCTCCGCTTGGACAGGCGCCATCATCGTCATCCCCTGGAAACCGCATTCTACCAACGCACGGGGCGGGGGATTCTGTCCTGCTTTGAGTGCCGGGCGCGCCGCAGGTCAGGGCCGCCCGGCGGGAAGCCGGATCACGACCGCCTCGCCCGGCACCAGGCCGGGGGCTTCCACGCTGGTCTTCCCCGAAGTCACCCGCAGGGTGAGCGGCGCCGGAGGCAGCCCCTCGAGCGTGAATCCCCCCGATCGATCCGTGACGGCCGACATCGACAGCACCCCGGCACGGCTCAGGCTGCTGCTGGCGGCCGGGCCGAACCCGGCGCCTCCGCCCCCCATGAAGAGCAGGCCCGGCCCGCTCAAGCCCGGGAGGAAATCCGCGACCGTGTACGTCACCCGCGCCCCCGCGACCGGCCGGCGCTGTTCGTCCAGCACGCTCCCTCTCAGTTTCGAGCCGGCCTTGAGCTCCACCGGCAGCCGCAGTTCGCCGTACTCCGGAAGGCGCACGGGAAACACGGCGTGCATCGCGCCTTCGCGGGGCAGGAAGACCACGTGCTTCGCGCCGGACGAAAGCGTGTCGAAGACCAGCTCCCGCGGCCCCGAGTCCCGGACCGCCTGCTGGGCCTCCGCGCCCCCTTCTGCGGAGACGATGCCCAGCTGTCCCTGGTAGTAGCGCGCGGCGCAGCGGATCTCCACGACGAGCCGTCGCGTCGCCCGGGGCGGCGGAACGGCGGACGGCGCGGGCGCCGGAGCCTCCGGAAGCGCCGGCGCGGGGGGGACGGGATCCTGCGCGACGGCCTCCGGCGGGGCCGGCATGCGCTCCTCCATCGCGAGGTACACCACGACGCCCCCGAAGACCATGCCCAGCAGGGTCATGACCGCCGTCAGCAGGAAGGATCTCTTCTTCTTCACGACGCGGGTGCTGACCATCCGCGTGGCGGGCGCGGGCGCGGACGCGGGAGCGGCCGTCCCCAGCCGCGTATAGAGACGCGTGGTCTGCGGCACCGCCCGGACCACCGGCATCAGGTAGGCGCTTTCGTCGGCGCGGACGGCCTCCGTCTCCGGCTTCAGCGTCATCCCGCAGTGTTTGCAGGGAAAGTGCTCGGCGGTGACGACGAGGATGTTGAAGCGGACCTTGCAGTAGCTGCAGGCCATCAGCACCTTGCCCTGGAGCCAGAGCGCGCGGTGCACGTCCGAGACGCTGAGATGGCCCGACTCCACCAGGATCTCGCCGAGGCGTTTGCGCGCGCTGCGGTCGGCCATGTCCTGCTGCGCCCGGAGCGCCTGGTCGACGATCTCCTGCGGCGCGAGCTCCTCGCGGACCAGGAGCCGGCCGAAGGACACCGACTCCTTGGGCGCGCCGGAATAGGGGACGGATTCGGAGAGGCGGCGCCGCTGCTCGTCGCGGATCAGGGCCCACTGCGCCTCGCTGAGCGCGCCCGCGCCGATGAGGACTTCGCCGAGGGGCCGGGGCGAGGGCTGGCCGGCCTGGAGCTCGAGGCTCTCCTGAAGCTGCTGCGGGGTCAGGAAGCCCAGATCCAGGCCGATCTGGCCCACCAGCAGCCGGTTTCGTTGGTCGGACATCGTCGTCGCCAGGTCCGGCCGGACCCCCCGGCCGCCTGAGCGCGGCCCATTCTACCCCGGCGACGCACGTTCCCGTCCAGTGTCGTTTCAAAAGACTTCGTACGCCCCCGGCCTCCCTGTTAGGCTCCGGGCATGTCCGGACGTCGTGCGCTCCTGCCCGTGCTCCTGCTGCTCCTCGCGATCCCGGGGGTTTTCCTCTGGCGCCGGGAGCACCGCGCGCCCGCCCCCCGGGTCCCGGAGGCCGGGATGCCGGAACCCCGCGAGGCCGACGCTCCGGCCATCGCAGCGCCCGCCCCGCTTCGAATTCCGGATCCCCAGGATCGCAACGAACGGCGCAAGCTCGCCTCGCGGCTCCAGGCGGAGGCCCGGAAGGACCGGGGCTTGCGCGACCGCCTCGTCGCCCTGCTGCTCGATCCCTCGCAGCCGCCCGCCCGGCGGGAGCTCGCGGCGTTCGTGCTGGGCAGCCTGCCCTTCGACGACGCCCGGCGCGCGCTGCGGAAGGCGCTCGAAGCCGGAGGGGATGCGGCCTGGCTGCGCACGCTGGTGCTGGCGACGGGATCCGCGCTGGACCGCGGCCGCGAGGGGACCTTCGACTATGCCCCCGGACCCTTCATCCAGGAGACCCCCTACGGCCTGAGCGTGGAGATCCGGCGCGTGCTGCAGGACCCGGAGCTCCGCCTCGCGGTGCAGGATCTCGCCGCTCACGCGGACCTGGACCTTCGACGGACCGTGATGCAGGTGCTCTTCCACTCGCTCCAGGCCGAAGGCAGCGCGCTGGGCAGCGAGACAGCCGCGGACTTCGGCACGTTGAGGCAGACTTTTCTCACCGTGCTCTCCGCGGATCCCGACTCCAGCCTGCGCGGCGAGGCGGCCTGGGGCCTGGGCCAGTGGCTGACGCTCGCGCCCGGGGAATCGCCCGCGCAGAAGACGGTGGCCGATGCGCTGCTGGACCGCAGCCTCGAAGCGGCCGACGAACCCTCGCGCTTCCGCTCCCTCGCGGGTCTGAAGCAGGCGGAGCTGGGCCCGGAGCAGCTGACCAGGATCCTCGGGGCGGCGGCCGCGCCGGGCGGCAGCTTCGAGGTCCGCAGCTGGGCGCTGGAACTCCTGGGCTCGAAAGCCGGGGAGCTCAGCGGGCCGCAGCAGCTCGTGATCGTCGGAACGCTGAGCGACGCCGACCCCAAGCTGCGGGAGATCGCCGTGCGTCAGTTGGGGGAATTCAAGGATCTCGCGGAGGCCCGGACCGCCGCCCGCGCGGCGCTGGCGGACCCCGCCTGGAACGTGCGCTTCGCCGCAGTGGCTTCGCTGGCGGGGTTGGAGGGGACGGCCGCCCGCGAAAAGCTCACGGCGATCGCAGGATCGGACCCCAGCGAGGAGGTCCGCGAAGCGGCCCGTGCGGCCCTGAACAGGCTGGGCAAGCCCTGAACTACGGGGCGCTCAGCGCCCGCTCGCAGTTGAGGATGCCCGGGACGTAGCGCTTGGAGCCCACGGGGCCGACGATGTCCGTATCCCGCTTTCCGACCAGGCGGCTCCGCACGCTCGAGGGGCTGCTGCCGTAGGACGAGGCCCACACCAGGGCCGCGGCGCCCGCGACGTGCGGCGTGGCCATCGAGGTGCCGTTCCAGGACGCGTAGCCGGAATCAGGCACCGCCGGGTTGTATCCCGTGGTCGAAAGAATGCCGACGCCGGGGGCGGAGATGTCGGTCCAGCTTCCGTAAGTGCTGAAACTCGCCCGCTTGTCCGCGCTGTCCACGGCCACCACCGCGATGCAGCCGGAGTAGTAGGCGGGATACTGGGCGCGGGTGGTGCCGGCATTGCCGGCGGCGGCGCAGATCGTGAGCGTCGAACTCGCATTGTTCACCGCCGTCTGGAGGGCCGTGCTTCCGCTGGAGCCCCCCAGGCTCATGTTGATGACCTTGCAGTTGTGGGCGGCGGCCCAGGTGATGCCGGAGGCGATCCAGCTGTAGTACCCGCTGCCCGTGTCGTCGAGCACCTTGACCGCGACGACCTGGGCCCCGAAGGCGACCCCGATGACGCCGATGTCGTTGTTCGCGGCGGCCACGGTGCCCGACACGTGCGTGCCGTGCCCGTCGACGTCTGCAGCAGGCGACGTCGTCTGGTTGGAGGCGTCGTCGGCCACCTGCCCCGCCAGGTCCGGATGGTTCCGGTCGATGCCGGTGTCGAGGATCGCGACGCGGACGCCGCCGCCGGTGTTGGTCGAACCGGGAAGCGGAGCCTTGACCCGGGCGACGCCCCACGGCGTGGACTGGGCGCTCCGGGTCGCGATGAAGTCGGGCTCCACGTACGCGACGCGGGCGTCGCGGCGCAGCGAGGCGAGCTGGCGGGCGGAGATGTCCCCCGCCACGAAGCCGGAGCCCTCGGAGGCGCTGCGGCCGCCGTGGCGCTCGAACGTCGCGCGGTCCGGACGGCCGTTGAAGCCGACGATC
Organism: uncultured Planctomycetales bacterium; assembly: GCA_964619955.1. Lineage (GTDB taxonomy): Bacteria > Planctomycetota > MHYJ01 > MHYJ01 > JACPRB01 > JACQFK01. Next base: position 18,677 of record CAZUJF010000029.1, on the reverse strand, counting down.
ACGCGGATCTCGTCCTGGCCCAGCGCGGCCATAGGGAGGGCGGCCAGGAATCCGAGCAGCAGCGTCGCGGTCTTCATCGAAACACTCCTTGGGTTCAAGTTCGGCAACCCAAAGAGTCTATACGCCCCGCCCGGGAAATGCAGCATAAAACGCCGCATAATGGGGGCCACCCCTAGGCCACGACCTCCTTGATGACCCGGGCGTCCGCGATGATGGTCGTGAGGCGCTGCTCCAGACTGTTGTGGCGGAACGTCAGCTTCTGGTGGTCGAGCCCCGTCAGGTGCAGGATCGTCGCGTGCAGGTCGTGCACGCTCACGCGGTTCTCCACCGACTTGAAGCCGACCTCGTCCGTCGCGCCGTAGGTGACGCCGCCCTTCACGCCCCCGCCCGCCATCCACGTCGTGAACGCGTGCGGGTTGTGGTCGCGGCCGGGCTTGCCGCCCTTCTGCGCGATCGGCAGACGCCCGAACTCGCCGCCCCAGATGACCAGCGTCTGGTCGAGCAGGCCGCGCTGGGCGAGATCCTCGAGCAGCGCCGCCACCGGCTGGTCCGTCTCCTCCGCGAAGCCGCGGTGGTTGCCCTCGATGTCCTTGTGGCCGTCCCAGCTCAGCTGGTTCTCCATGCCGCCCGAATAGATCTGCACGAAGCGCACGCCGCGCTCCACCAGGCGCCGCGCCATCAGGCACTGCCTCGCGAAGTGCGCGCACTTCTTGTTGTCCAGGCCGTAGGCTTTCTTCAGCGGTTCCGACTCCGCGTCGATGTTCAGCGCCTCGGGCGCCGCGGACTGCATCCGGTACGCCAGCTCGAAGCTCTCGATGCGCGCGGCCAGTTCCTTCTCCGCGGGACTGCCCGCGAGGCCGCCGCCGTTCAGGTCGCGCAGCAGGTCCAGCTGCCGCCGCTGCCGCTCCCCCGCCAGCTCCCCTGGGGGCGCCATGTTGTCGATCGGCGCGCCCGCGGGCCTGAGATAGGTCCCCTGGTAGACGCTCGGCAGGAAGCCCGCCCCCCAGTTGGCCGCGTGCCCCTTCGGCAGCCCGCGCCCGAGCGGATCGCTCATGACGACGAATGCCGGCAGGTTGCGGCTCTCGGACCCGAGCCCGTACGTCGCCCACGAGCCGACGCAGGGATGCCCCATCGTCTTCTCGCCGGAGTTCATCATGAAAAGCGCCGGGGAGTGGTTGTTCGACTCCGTGTAGCCGGAATGGATGAACGCCATGCGGTCCGCGTGTTTCGAGAGGTTCGGGAAGATCTCCGAGATCATCTTCCCGCACTGGCCCTGGGGGCTGAACGTGAACGGCGACTTCATCAGACCGCCCACTTCGTTGGCGAAGAAGCCCGTGAATTTGTTGAAGCCTGGCAGTTCCTGGCCGTCGCGCTTCGCGAGCTCCGGCTTGTAGTCCCAGGTGTCGACGTGACTGGGTCCGCCGTTGGCGAAGATCCAGATCACCGCCTTCGCGGGGGCCTTGAAGTGCGGCGCGCGCGGCGCCAGCGGATCCCCCGACGGCTCCTGCGCCAGCAGGCCTTCCCCCTTGAGCAGGGAGGCCAGCGCCAGCAGGCCGAAGCCGTTGCCGGCCTTGCCCAGCAGTTCGCGACGGCTGCAGAGGTTATTCATGGAGGCGGTCCTAATCGAGGTAGACGAATTCGTTCAGGCAGAGCAGCGCGTGGCAGAAGTCGGTCCGCGCCGCGCCTTCGGGGTCGGCGTGGCCGCCCGCCTTGTAGGAGGCGGCCTGCGACTTCAGGAACGCGGCGGCCTTCGCAGCCTCCGCTTCCGTGGGGACGCGGCCCAGCGCCCGCCGATACGCGGCTTCGGGCGTCGGAGCGGCCTTCGCCAGTCCCGCCGCGCTTCGCCGCGCGAGCGGACTGTTCATGAAGAGCAGCGCCTGCGGGGCGATCGTCGTCGTCGGACGCCCCCCCTGGCTCGCCAGCGGCTCCGGCGCGTCGAAGATCATCATCATCGGGATCAGGCGGCTGCGCTTCTGGAAGAAGTAGACCGCGCGGCGCGGCATGGCCTCATCGAGGGTTCCCGGCCCGTACATCCTCCGGTCCAGCAGGCCGCCCGTGTGCAGCAGCGAGTCCCGGATCGCCTCCGCCTCCAGGCGCCGCGGATCCCGCCGCCAGAGCAGCTTGTTCTCCGGATCCAGCTTCGCGGCGTCCGCCGACATCGCCGACGAAGCCTGGAACGCCGCGCTCGTCAGGATCAGGCGGTGGATCGGCTTGAGTTTCCAGCCGCCGCGGATCAGCTCCGACGCCAGCCATTCGAGCAGTTCCGGATGCGAGGGCTTCTCGCCCTGGACGCCGAAGTCGTTCGGCGTGGCCACGATCCCGCGGCCGAAATGCAGCGCCCAGAGCCGGTTCACGATCACGCGCGCGGTGAGCGCTCCGGCGCCGCTGTCGACGTCCGTGAGCCAGCGCGCGAGCGCCGCGCGGCGGCCGGGCGTCTTGGACTCCGCCGGCGGCGCGGCCCAGCGGATCTCCTCCACCCCGGCTTTGGTCAGCATCGGCAGGAAGCCCGGGGTCGCCACGCCCTGTTTCTTGCTCACGTCCCCCCGGGCGAGGATGTGCGTCTCCTTGTAGAAGTGCGGGAAGCCGCGGTCGTCCGCGTGGTGCTTGAGCGGCTTCAGGCCGTCCGTCGTCACCAGCACCTTCGTGGCCTTGGGCGCGGGCTTCTTCGCCGCGTGCTCGCGCACGGCCCTGTCGAGCTTCTGCCACTCTGCGTCCAGCGGACGATAGGCCGCCGCGTCCGCCTTCCCTCCGGCCCGCAGCGTCTCCAGCAGCGCCGACAGCGCCTGCGAGCCCGCGGCGCCGTCGAGCGGCGGCGAGGCGTGGGTGGACACCGACAGCCGCGGACGGCCGATCGCGTGCTGCGTGTTCACGCCGAACTCGAACTCGAAGACGAGGTCCCCCGCCGGCGCGGGTTCCGCGAGCTCGAAGACCACGGCGTGGTCCTTCCCGAACTGCGGGTCCACCGCCCAGCCGCTCGTCTTCGGATCGCCGTCCACGGACGAGGCCGCCGACAGCGTCGTGGCGTTCTGCTGGTGGCTGAATTTGCCGGCGGACAGCTTCATCTTCGCCGCCGGGCGCACCGTGAGGCTGAAGTTCCCCAGCGCGAAATTCCCGTTCGGCGCGCGGCCGGGGCCTTTGTGCGGCAGCGAGGCATCGTGCAGAGCCTCCAGCTTCACCGCGCGGATGCCGGCGATCGAATTGCGGACCGTGAACGTCCAGGTGTCGTTCGGCGGATTCTTCCCCGTCGCCAGCAGCGAGCCGTCCTTCTGGGGCGTGAACGTCGCGCCTCCCTTCGACTTGGCCTCGATCCCTTCCAGGAGGATCCAGACCGGCGCGGCGGCTTTCTCCCAGGGACGTCCCGCCGCCCAGGCCTCGAAGCGCCTGGGCAGTTCCTCGCGTTCGAACGTCGCGAGCGCGGCGCTGAGCCCCGCGTGATCCTTCTCCCAGGCCGCGAGCGCCGCGGCATCGCCGGCGGGATCCATCAGAAACTCCGCCATCGACCGGATCGTCGTCGTGAACGCCGACGTGAGGCGGTAGTAGTCCTTCGCGGAGATCGGATCGAACTTGTGGTCATGGCAGCGCGCGCAGCCGACGCTGGTCGCGAGGAACGCGCTCGCCGTCGTCGCGGACATGCTGTCGAGCTCGTCGTAGCGGGCCGACTCGAACTCGGTCTCCGTCAGCTGCGTCGGGAAGGCCCCGGCGCCGAGGAAGCCCGTCGCCATCCAGGCCAGCGGATCCGCGGGGGCGAGCTCGTCGCCGGCGACCTGCCACTGCACGAAGCGGTCGTACGGCATGTCGTCGTTGAACGCCTTGATGAGGAAGTCGCGGTAGTGCCAGGCGTTCTCGCGGTCGTAGTCCTGCTCGAAGCCGTGGCTCTCCGCGAAGCGCGCGACGTCCAGCCAGGGCCGGGCCTGGCGTTCGCCGAAGGCGGGATCGGCCAGCAGGCGGTCGACGTAGGCCGGGAAGCCGGAGGGATCGGCGACGAGACGGTCGACGTCCTCGGGGGCCGGAGGCAGGCCCGTCAGCGCGAACGCGGCGCGGCGGGCGAGGCGGCGCGGGTCGGCGGACGGGTTGGGCCGGACGCCCGCGGCCCGCATCTTCGCGAGCAGGAACGCGTCGATGGACTGCTTCCCCTCCGGAACCTGCAGCGGGCGATACGCCCAGTACTGCCGCGCCTGATCGAGGTCGATGGCCTTCTTCACGGAGGCCGCGGCGCCGCTGCGCGGATCCGGCGCGCCGCGCTTCACCCAGGCTTCGAAGTCGGCGATCACGTCCGCCGGCAGCTTCGTCTTCGGCGGCATCTTGAAGTCGTCGTCCGCCCAGCGCACGGCCTTGATGAGCAGGCTCTTCTCCAGATCGCCCGGGACGACGGACGGGCCGTTCTCCCCGCCCTTGAGCGTCCCTTCGCGCGTGTCGAGCAGCAGCTCGCCCTTCACCTTCTTGGCGTCGGCGCTGTGGCAGCTGTAGCACTTCGCGACGAGGACGGGACGGATCTTCTGTTCGAAGAAGGCGACGCCCTCGCGGTCGGCGGGCGCCGTTTCCTGGGCGCCCGCGGCCAGCGACAGCAGCAGGACTGCGGCGAAGGATCGCATCATGGCTGTGTTCTCTTGAGTTGAGGGGCCGCCGAAAAGCCGAGGTTCCGCGTGATCCGCTCCGCCGCCCGGCGCACCGCCTCGCGGAGGCGCGAGGCCGGCAGCGGACGGCCGACCGACGCGAGGGAGGGCACGCAGAGGGCGGCGCTCACGCCGACCCGGGAATTGCCCACGAGGGCCGCGAAATCGCGGATGCCCTCGGTCAGGTCGCTCCGGCCCACGTAGACCCCGCTGCGGCGCACGCCGATCAGGTCGTTCAGGAAGCGCCGCCGGGCGGGATCCCCGAGCGCGGCCCAGTCCTCGTCCCCGGCCAGGAACGCGTCGATCTCCGCCCCCGGCAGCTGCGCCAGCAGCACGCGGCCCGAGGCGGTGCGGACGAGGGGGAAGCGTCCGCCGACCTCGACCGAGATGCGGATGCGGCGGGGGCTGTCGGCCTGCCCCACCACGACGAGCTTGCCCCGGGACCTCACCGCGAGATGGCAGGACTCCTCCGTCTCCCGGACCAGGTCCTGCATCGGCGCCTCGGCCGCGCGCCGCAGCTCGTCGACCGGCGAGTGGGTGTGCGCCAGCTCGTAGAGGCGCAGGCTCAGCCGGTAGCGGCCGCTCCCCGCCTCCTTCGAGATGTAGCCGCGGCGCTCGAGGCAGCTGAGCATGCGGAAGATCTCGCTCGGCCCCTTCCCGAGGGAGCGCGCCAGCTCGGCCTGCGACTGCGGACGCGGATCCCCCGCGAGGGCCTCGATCAGATCGAGCCCCTTCTCCAGGGCCGGGACGGAATACAGGCGCGTCGCCATGAGAGCTTATTTACTATTAAACGATATGTTTCTAAGTAAAAATGACGCCCGTTCGCAAGTTTCCGCCGCGCCGTCCCGGACGTCGTATATCCTGTTGCCCCTCCGGGAGCGCCCCGGTATAGTGTCCGCCTCGAATTCGGAATATTAGGAGAGTCAAACATGCAACCCATCGCCCTGCTTCTCGCCCTGGCCGCCCTCGGGTCCGGCGTCCGCGCCGTCTCCTTCGACGAGGCCAAGGCGGATCCCGCCAAGCGCCAGGCCTATCTCGCCGGCCTCCTGGACGGCAAGGTCTTCGACAAGGCGGCCAACCCCAAAGGCGTGCTCAAGGCCTGGTTCTACGTGGCGGACCCCGCCGGCCGCAAGGCGGCCGAGGACGCGATCCGCGCCGAATACAAGGCCGAAGGCCGCGAGTTCTACTTCGACCGCGAGGTCAAGGCGATCTTCGCGCCCCTCGACAGCCCCGCGCGCCGCGCGTACCCCTGGTACCGCGACAACGTCATCGCGGGCTCGGGCGCCAAAGCCGGACTCCTGCTCGTCGGCGACGTCTTCGCGGGCAGCGAGGACGAGGCGAAGAACGTCATCGAGGACTACGCCCTCGCCTACGTCGCGCTGCGCGAGGCGGGCCTGAAGATCGAGGACCAGGAACTCGACGCGAACATCCCCGCCCTGAAGAACGTCGCCAACAAGAGCCTGCTGACGCTCTGGTCCCAGTCGGGCCAGCTGGAGGCGGCCCTCAAGGGCACGCGCAAGGTCGGCGACGCCTACAAGGCCGAGCTGGAGAAGCAGTACCTCGGCACCCACCAGGTCTGGAGCAAAATGTTCGCCCACGAGAAGAAGGTCTACGACGACAACAACGAGAACACGCTCCAGAAGGAGATCGTGGACTTCATGGACCTCTGCTTCAAGACGAACCTCAAGCGCCTCGAGGGCGCCGGCCGCAAACACAAGCTCGTGAACAAGGAAACCCACGAGTACTCGTTCGAGAAGTAGCTTCCCGCATCCAAGGATGGGCGCCCCTGCGATCCGCGGGGGCGCCCTTTTTCTTTCGCAAGATCCCGCCCCGCGTGTTTATACAGGACGGCATGATGCTGCTCCTGTCCCTGCTCCTCCAGGCCGCCCCCGACCGCGTCTTCATCGAGGCCAACTGCCTCGAATGCCATGAGGGCGCCGGCGCCAAGGGCGGACTCGACCTCTCGAAGCTGAAGTTCGACCTCGACGACGCCCGGGCCTTCGCGGCCTGGGTCAAGGTCCACGACCGGGTCCGCGACGGCGAGATGCCCCCCGCCAAACAACCCCGCCCCGCGCCCGCCGCGCTCCAGGCCTTCCTGGGATCGCTGGCCGGGCCCCTCGCCGCCGCGGATCTCGCGCGCGAAGCCAGCGTCGGACGCTCCACCTGGCGGCGCCTCAACCGCTACGAATACGAAAACACGCTGCGCGACCTGCTCGACGCCCCCTGGCTGCAGATCCGCGAGATGCTCCCGGAGGACGGCGAGGCGCACCGCTTCAACAAGGTCGGCGACGCCCTCGACGTCTCCCACGTCCAGATGGCGCAGTACCTCGCGGCGGCGGACTACGCCCTGCGCGAGGTCGTCGCCGACGGCCCCCGTCCCAAGACGACGACCTGCCGCTACCACACCCGCGACATGCCTTCGTTCGCGAAGAAGATGATCTACAACGAGTTCAACCGCAGCCCCGAACGCGCCACGTTTCCCGTCCTCGACTTCCACGGCCAGCCCGACGTGCGCGCGCAGAAGGCCCCGCTCAGCGACCCCGACAAGCGCGAGCGCGAGGCGATGGGCGTCGTCGCCTCCGCGTACGAACCCCTCGAGCCGAAATTCAACGAATTCAAGGCCCCGCGCACGGGACGCTACAAGGTCCGCATCAACGGCTTCTCCGTCTGGGTGGGCCCCGGCAAGGACGCGAAATGGTGGCGGCCGGACATCGACACGGTCTCCAAGGGACGCCGTCCCGAGCCGGTCGTGCTCTACTCGGAACGTCCGCCGCGCCAGCTGCGCCGCCTGGGCTCCTTCGACGTGAGCCCGGAGCCCGCCGTCCACGAGCTGGATGTTTATCTCCTCGAGGGCGAGACGATCCGCCCCGATGCCGCGCGGCTCTTCCGTTCGCGGCCGCCCAACTGGCACAACCCGCTTGCGGAGAAGGACGGCCAGCCGGGCGTCGCGTATCGCTGGCTTGAGGTCGAAGGCCCGCTGATCGAGACCTGGCCTCCCGCCGGACATCAGCTGCTTTTCGGGGGAGATGCCGACGCCGAACGCCTGCTCCGCGGTTTCCTCACGCGCGCCTATCGGCGTCCGGTCGCCGAGACCGACGTCGCACGTTTCCTCAAGATCTCGCAGCTCGCCCAGGCGAAAGGCGCGTCGTTCCGCGAGGCGATGATCGCCGCGTACTCCGCGGTGCTCTGCTCCCCGGGCTTCGTCTGCCTCGAGGAACGCCCGGGCCTGCTGGATGCGCCCGCACTCGCGGCGCGGCTCTCCTACTTCCTCACGAACTCGCCGCCCGACGCGGCGCTCCGCAGCGGACCCTTGGATCTTCGCGCGCAGACGACGCGGCTCCTCGCAGATCCGAAGTCCCGGCGCTTCGTGGACGCCTTCCTCGACTACTGGCTGGACCTGCGGCGCCTGGACGCGAGTTCGCCGGACGCGGCCCTCTATCCCGACTACTACCTCGACGACCTGCTCGTCGATTCGGCGAACGAGGAGCCCCGGCGCTTCTTCGAGGAACTGATCCGCGGCGATTTGCCCGTGCGGAACATCGTGGCCTCGGACTTCGTCGTGGTCAACGAACGCCTCGCCGCGCATTACGGACTGCCCCCGGTCGAGGGGACGGCGCTCCGGCGCGTCCCCGTTCCCGCCGGCAGCCCCCGCGGCGGCTTCCTCACGCAGGCCTGCGTGCTGAAAGTGACGGCGAACGGGACGACGACCTCGCCGGTCCTGCGCGGCGCGTGGATCATGGAGCGCATCCTGGGCCAGGCGCCGCCGCCCCCGCCGCCGAGCATCCCGGCCGTCGAGCCCGACATCCGCGGGGCGCAGACCATCCGGGAGCAGCTGGACAAACACCGCACGCTGCAGAGCTGCGCGGCCTGCCACCTCAAGATCGATCCGCCGGGCTTCGCGCTCGAGAGCTTCGACGTCTTCGGCGGCTGGCGCACGCGCTACCGCGCGCTCGGCGAGGGCAAGCCGGTGCCCGGCTTCGGGAAGAACGGCCAGCCCTTCGAGTTCCACGAGGGCCCGCCCGTCGACGCCTCCGGCGAGCTGCCCGGCGCGGGGACCTTCAAGGACATCGTCGGGTTCAAGGCGCTGCTGCTGAAGCACGAGCGGCAGCTCGCGCGCGCGCTGGCCTCCCAGCTCCTGGTCTACGCCACGGGCGCTCCGGTGCGCTTCGGCGACCGCGAGCGGCTGGAGGCGATTCTCGACCGGGCCGCCGCGTCCGGCTACTGCGTCCGCACAATCATCCAGGAAATCATCCTGAGTCCCCTTTTCCAGCGTAAGTAAGGAAGGATGCACATGAACCGACGCAGCTTCCTCCGGGGCAGCGGCATTGCGCTTGCCCTGCCGCTCCTGCCCTCGCTCGTCCGCGGTGCAGAACCCAAAGCGCCTCCGCGGCGCATCCTCGCCGTCTGCAACAACCTCGGCATGCTTCCCGAGAAGTTCTTCCCCGCCCCCGCGCAGAAGGGGCGGGACTACGTCCTCTCCCCCTACCTCGAGGTCCTCAAGGCGCGCCGCAACGACTTCACCGTCTTCAGCGGCGTCACGCATCCCGACGTCGACGGCGGCCATCCCGCCGACAACTGTTTCCTCACCTGCGCGCCGCATCCTTCCAACGGCGGCTTCCGCAACACGATCTCCCTCGACCAATACGCCGCGCAGCAGATCGGCCATCTCACGCGCTTCCCGTCGTTGACGCTCGGCGTCAACATCCAGAACGGCCAGCGCAGCCTGTCCTGGACGGCCGCCGGAGTGCTCATCCCCTGCGAGGAGAAGCCCTCCGCGGTGTTCCGGAAGCTCTTCCTGCAGGGCAGTCCCGACGAGGTCCAGGCGCAGATCCGCCGGCTCGAGATCGGGCGGAGCATCCTGGACGCCGTCGGCGAGCAGGCCAAGGGCCTGCAGCAGAATCTCGGCGCGCGGGACCGCGACCGTCTCGAGCAGTATTTCACCGGCGTGCGCGATCTCGAACAGCGCTTCGAGAAGGCCAAGGACTGGGAATCGGTCCCGAAACCCGCCGCCCGGGGCGCGGAGCCCGTGGATCCGCCCACGCCGCGCGACTACTTCCGCAAGGTGCGCCTGATGTACGACCTCGCGCGGCTGGCGTTCGAGACGGACTCCACGCGGCTGATTACGCTGATGCTCGACAGCGTCAATTCCCCCGCCCTCGAGCTCGAGGGCACGGAGATCAAGGACGGCTACCACAACCTCTCGCACCACGGGAAGTCGCCCGCGAAGATCCAGCAGCTCGAGGCCATCGATCGCGAGCACATGAAGCAGCTCGACGGGCTCTTCGGCGGCCTGCGGGGCGCGAAGGAGGACGGGGAGACGCTCTTTGACCGGACGATGGTGCTTTACGGCAGCAACCTGGGGAACGCGAACACGCACGTGACGACGAACCTGCCGGTGCTGCTGGCGGGCGGCGGTTTCAAGCATGGGCAGCATCTGGTGTTCGACCTGGAGCGCAACTACCCGCTGCCGAATCTCTTCGTGTCGATGCTGCAGCGGCTCGGTCTGGAGACGGACCGCTTTGCGTCGAGCACGGGCACGATGCGCGGGCTGGAGTCCGCGTGACGGCGACGCTGGCGCTGCTCTTCCTGCTCGGCGAGGAGCTCCCCCTCTGGGGTTCGGACGGCCCGAAGGGTCCGACGCTGACGGTGCATCTGCCGCTCGCGGACAAGGCGAACGGGACGGCGCTGCTGATCTGTCCGGGCGGCGGCTACGGCGGGCTGATGCTGTCCTACGAGGGCCACGACATCGCCGCCTGGCTGAACGCGCGCGGGGTGGCGGGCTTCGTGCTGAAGTACCGGGTCGCCCCGAACCGGCACCCCGCTCCCTGGGACGACGCCCGGCGGGCGATGCGGATCATCCGTTCGCGCGCGGCGGAGTGGAAGCTCGACGTCGCGCGCATCGGCGTGATCGGCTTTTCGGCGGGCGGCCATCTCGCCTCGACGCTAGGCACGCACTTCGACGCCGGCAATCCCGCGGCGGAGGATTTGGTGGAGCGTCAGAGCTGCCGTCCCGACTTCCTCGTGCTGGTGTATCCCGTGATCTCGATGGGGACCAAGGGTCACAGCGGCTCGCGGAAGAATCTGCTGGGGGCGACGCCGTCGGAGGCGGACCTGGACTTTCTCTCGAGCGAGAAGCAGGTGACCGAGCGCACCCCGCCCGCGTTCCTGGTGCACTCGAAAACGGACCGGGTCGTCCCCCTCGAACACAGCCAGCTCTTCCACGAGGCGCTCAAATCCAAAGGGGTCGCCTCCGAGCTGTTAGAGCTCCCGACGGGCGAGCACGGCCTGGGCTGCGGGGTGGGCCCGCTCTGGAAGCAATGGCAGGACCGCTGCCTGGAGTGGATGGGCACGCGGAAACTGCTTGACCGCAAATAGCCCTCGACTCGCGGGGGCCTTGCCAACCTCAGTCCTTCGGGAAGGTGATCACAGCGCTGTGAATCTTCCAGGCCGTGGTGCACTTCACCAGGAAGAAGACGACGTTCTTCTTGACCGCTTCCAACTCTCCGCCCGGGGTCGACATGCGCGACCAGTCTTCCTTAAAGGTGATGTAGTCCTTGCCGTCCAGCCGGACATTCACGCCGTACTTCCGGACCATGATCAGAAACGTCCTCTTCGTGCGGACTTTGGGGAAGAGGTTCTCCTTCACGCCGAAGCCGGACTTGTCGATGGGCTGCCCCCCCGCACTGTGCAGCCCGTTCCAGCCCGACTTCTCATAGTTGACCGAGAAGCAGAACTGCTTTCCACCGCCAAGCAACCCCACGATGAAGTGGCTTACCCCTTCGACCCATTCGAGCACCATCGTGAGGTCGTACTCCTCCGGGGGAATATAGGAGGTTTCCAGGTGGGCGTTGCCGCCGCCCAGCTTGGTCCCGTCCGCATCCAGGACTCCCTTGCTGAGCCTCCAATCGCCGGAAGTGGCCGCCTTGGGATCGATCGACTTCAGGAGATCGAACTGGAGGAGCTTGACGGTCTTGTCGAAGGTGAAGCTTGCCCCGGTGAGCAGGGCGTCGACCTTGACCGCATCCGACCTGTCCGAAGCCCGGGACCGGAACTCGATCCGCGCGATGTCGGACTTCTTCACCTCCAGCTTCACGCCCCCCTTGGATTCCACTTCGAAGCTCTCCCCCAAGTCCTTGAGGCTGACCCACTCGACCTTCTTCCCGTCTTTGAGCACGAGTTCGTCGGCCGAGAGCGCCGATCCTAGAAGCAGGAACGAAAACATCCAACTGCGCTTCATGACAATTCCTTTACCGGGTCGACTTCCCGGGTTCGCCTACGGGAACGAGGGCGATGCCCGTGATCAGAAACCTGGCATTGCAGGCCAGGCAGATCGTATCCGCCTGCCTGCCGGTCGCCGCTGTGAACGACAATCGTTGAAGATCTCCCTTCCAATCGAAAATCCGCTTGCCATCGACGTAAAGCGAGACTCCCGTCCTCCGAACCGCATAGATCACGGTACTGGAGATACCCTGCCGGAGCTGGCGGCCCACGTACTTCGTCCCGTTGTCCACGATCAACTTCCCGTCGATCTTGCTCAAACCACTGATCTCTTCTGAGCCCTCCTGATCCACCACCGCAGCCACCTTGCCATTAATCAAAGGCAGGACCACGACCAAGGAGTTCAGCGTCTTCTCGTCTGACTTCCGTTCCACGGTAAGCAGGAGATCGTATTCAGGGGGCGACGCATAGGGGACCTCCAGAAACCCATCCCGGTCTGGGGAGGTCAATGAGGTTCCCGACTTCTCCCAGGTCCCGCTCAGCCCGTCCCTCGCGGGATCAATCATCCGCAGAAGGTCGATTCGGAGTCCGGGTACGACGCGGAGCGGTGCATCCTTGAGCCGCTTCTCGACCTTCGTGCGAACCAGGCCCGACAGAGTGGAAATCGCTTCCTGATACCAATAGGCGGCCCGTGTGCGCAGGTGCTCCTTTGCGGATCCGCCCTCCTTCTCCGATTGGTCCCACCATCCATCGGCCAAGGCAACTTGATCGGCAGGTTCCTTGGGGCCATTCTGATCCCGTAGGGCGAGAGTCTTGAGCGCGGCATCGGATCCCTTGGCCAGGAACGGGATCCCTGATACCCACTTACCCAGGGTCAGGCACGTGAAACGGCCGACGCTAAGATTGGCATCGCCATCATCGGGATTCGCCTTGAGCCTGTCCTTGGCCGCCTGCACTTGTGCGATCTTCGATTTCCACCCTGAGAGTTCCTTGAGCTTCGCCGTCACCCGTGCCGTCAGCGGCATATTCTCGGATGCCTTCGCCATATTCAGGGCCTGCGAGGCGGACTTTTCAGCGACGCCGACGTTCAAATCCGCAAGCGCCTCATCAACCAGTTGCAGAAGCCGTTCCGCCGCCGCCGACATTGTGGAAGGGTCACGCGCGCTAAGGCTCGTAGTGGCCAAGGTCAAATGCTTCAGCGCCACACGATCCACTTCGAATTGGCCTGACAGTTCGTCGACTGCCTGCAGCGCAGTCGCCACGTCCCCGGCCTCAGCAGCGAGGGAACGTGCTTCCTGAAGAAGGACGAAGCGGGCGTTCGGATCGTCCTTGGTTTCGATGCTCTGCCTCAGAAGCTTGCCCACCAGGACCTTCCGATCTCCGAGCCCGGTCTTGGCGTAGTCGCTCTTAAAGAGTTCCCGGACCGTGCTTCGAGCCGCTTTCTGAGCGGCTGCATCGGGAACCGGCAGCTTGGAGTCCTGGACCACAGCCGAGCCTGCCAGGATCATCAGGAATGTCAGCACCATCTTTCCCGCCCTTCCATCGGATGCGTCAAACCACGGACAGAGCATCGGACAACCGAGCGTCCATGCGCCTACTCGCCTGCCAGAGCCTGGATTTCAAAATCTGACAACTTGCGATTGTAGATCCGCACTTCGTCAATGACGCCTTGCGCCGGCCAGCTCCACTCATTGGCGTTCGGTTGGGCGATTCCGACTTTCCAGGTCTCCGCGCCGAAATCCCTTCCGCTGACTCCAGACGCCGACTCGGTGGTGCATTCCAGCTTCCCGTTGATGTAAAGCCGGACTGCCTTATGTTCGATATCGACCGACCCAGCGACATGGTACCAGACAGCGGGAACGTGGGGTTGCTTGCTGGTCGCCCAGATTCCGCTGCCGGCGGCCGGCCATTGAACCATGCAGAACCTTCCACCCGTGGTGTAGTGAAGTCCCGTGTGGAAGCCGGTTCTTATGAGAATGGCAAAGTTTGCGTCATTGGCCGATCCGGACCCCTGGGGAACTTTCGCGGGTTTGAACCAGGCCGAGAGCGTGTAGGAGGCTTTTTGGACACCTATGAGGCGCTCGGAATTCGGAAGGCTGACCCAGCTCTCGCCACCCTTGAATTCAAGAGCCATCCCAGACTTTCCCTGCGTCCATCGCGGCGTGCCTTGAATTGTCCCCATGGATCCACCCCCGCTTTCGTCCGCGAGGCCCGTTCCGGCTCCATCGTCGAATTTCCACCATCCGACCAATCCATCGGTGGGCAGCCCGCCCGGCGCGGGAGGCACCTCGGCTATCCGCTTCTCCAGGAGGGTCCGAACCAGGCCGGACGTAGACGGCAGAGCCAGCCGGTACCAATAGGTCGAACGCCTCCGTATGGAAATCCTGGATGCGGCGGGTTCTTTCTCGGCCCGGTCCCACCAGCCGTCCGCCAGAGCTATCCGGAGCTTTGCCTCTGAGGGCGCCGCCAGGTCCCGTGCCGCCAGATCCTTGAGGTGGGGATCGGCTCCCCTGGCCAGGAGTGCTAGGCCGGACTCCCAGTTCTCCTTCGTGAAGCATTCGAAGCGACCAACCGTTTCACTGGCAGCAGGATCGTTGGGAGTCTGGGAGAGCGTTTCTCGGGCCTGCTTGAGAAGATCGGCGGACGCCTTGGCCTCCTTGATTTCTCGGCGTCTCAATTCAGCCCGCGCCAGGAATGGCGCGTCCTTCGCCTTGCGGGCGAGGGTGATGGCTGTTTCGAGATCCCTGTCGGCGACGTCAAAATCGCCTCCCCTGCGCGCCTCTTCCGAAAGTTCGGAAAAGATCCGGGTACATATCTTGAGCTGCTCTAAGCTGATTGCCGACCGGCTCAGGACCGAGGCCGCCGCTCGTTTCATGAGCGAGTGGTCCACCTTGAATGCGGAAGCGAGGCGGTCCAGCGCCTCCATGGATACATCCCCGTCTCCGTTGCGGCTCGCGAGCTCATGCGCTTCGCGCAGCAGGGCGTAACGAGAAGCCGGATCATCCTTTGTCATGCCGGCCTGCTGCAGGAGTTTTTTGACAAGCGCCGCCTGATCCACGGGGGACTTCTTTGCGTAGTCCCCCTTGAAGATCTCACGAAGCAGTGTGTGAGCCGCCTTCACCGAAGCTTCGTCAGGAATGGGTTGCGCTGCCCCCGGAGGGGAGGCGGTTGCCGGCAGGAAACGATACATGAGATCTATTTCCTTTGCTTCCAGTGCGCGGGAGTAGATCCGAAGATCATCCAGACTACCCTTGAAGGCGTTGTCGCCGTGCGTACCGAGAATATCCACGGAGAGTGGCATCGCCATCTTCAGGGAATCCACAGACGCACCATTCGCGAACAGGGTGATATCCGTTGCCGTGGCTACCCAGGCAAGGTGAACCCAGGTTCCCACAGGTGCCGTGTAGTTGAATGCGTGGTCCACCGCTGCGTACTTCGTGATACCCACCCGCCGTGAACTCCCTGACTGTTCGAGGCGAAGGCTTGTGGTGCCAGGCTTGCCCGATGCGGAGTCCATAAGTCGGGCTGTCGCACTTGGGGCATCCTCCCGCATCACCCAGGCCAAAACCGTCCAAGGGGGAGGCACGTCGCCCGCCCCGATGACCACGCGTGAACTTCGGCCGTCGAACTTCAAAGCGCCGCCTTCCAGCCCTTTTGTCCAGGTCGCGCCCTGCACCTTTCCGATCCGCTTTTTCGGGGCGACGTCAAAGGCGGCAGAACCTTCTCCATCATCCATCTTCCAGTGGCCGAAGAGGTCGGCCGACATCCAGGCCGTCGCGGTCGACGTGAGCCAGGGGTTGTCCTTCAGGTTGATCCGCTGCGTTACCTTCACGAACGCCAAGCCGGTCAGATGCGGCACCGCCAACTCATACCAGTACAGGGCGCGCCCCCGGCACGCGTTTGCTGCCTTCCCCTTCTCCTTTTCCGCCACCTCCCACCAGAAGTCGCCAATAGACGCCTGATCTGCAGGAAGTCCCGGACTGGCGGCATCCTTCGCGGCAAGCTCCTTCAGGCGAGCATCTGCGCCTCGGGCAAGGTGTGGCAAGCCCACGCCCCAATCTCCCCTGTCGAAGCAGAACCAGCGGCCCAAGATCAGGTTGACGGCCGGATCTTCGGGCATCGCAGCCAGTTTCTCTTTGGCTGCCATCATCGCCCGTTCCCTATCCTTGAGTTCAGAATTCGCCTTGGCGAGCGATTCTGCCTGAGTCACAAGGGTGGGCACCTTGGCACGGCGGGCAGCGGTCAAGGCCAGTTCCGCCGCCTGACCGCACAGCTCTGCATCGCCGGTTGCGAGAGCCGCTTCCCCCGCTTTCATACAGGCTTCGGCAACGCGGCGGAGTTCGTCGGGCGACTTGGCGCTTTTGGCCGCCGTCGCTAGTGCGGTTCCTTTCATGGCAAGGGGGTCGACCGCGTACCCTTCCATCAGAAGGGCGATCGCCCGGTAAGCCGCCTCGACATCGCCCCCCTCCGCCGCCAGATCGCGTGCTTCGCGCAAGAAGACGAAGCGGGCCACCGGATCGTCGTTGGTATCGACGGCCTGCCTGAGGAGCACATTCGACAAAGCGAGCTTGTCTGCAGGAAAAGCCTTCGCGTACTCCGCCTTGAAAAGATCTCGTATCAGCTTCTCCGCATCTTTCAGCGCCTGGCCCTCCGGAACCGCGGCCTTCTTGACCGCGACCACCGGCTTTTTCGAAGCCGGATCTTGGGGGGGCGAGCTCTTCCCTGCAGGATCCTCCTGCTTCTTGTCCGATGTTGGGGGAAGGGGCGCAACGGACGGGTCCGTGGAACCTGCGACGACCTCCTGGCCTGGAATCAGGCCCACCACCTGGGCGATGACTTGAAGATCCTTCGGCCGCTCATCGAACCGGATCATGAACTCTTCGAGCGTCCCCTCTCTGAGGACCGTTACCCTGGCGCGAGATCCTCCCTTCACCTTTGCCACAAACGATCCCAGGAGTGCGATTGACTGCTCCTTCCCGATCTTTTCGAGCGTCTGACTGTCGAATGTCGTCAATCGATCGGTCGGACGCAGCGTTTCATCCACGAAAACGTTCTGCCCCTCCTGCTTCATGAAGGCAAGCAGCTCATTGAGGAGCTCATCCGTCTGGGTCATGTTCTGCCGGAGCTGGACCACTTCTTCCTTCATCCCCTTCAGGTCGGCATAGACCGCCGCCAATCCCGCCAGATTGACGATCGAAACATAGTATTCCAGCCGGCGCCGGCGCTCCGGCGAACTCAAGTCCGCGAGTTTCTGTTTCGCAACCGGATCCTGTCCCACTCTCGCCGGAGCTACCGGAGGAGGGGAATCCGCCGCTTGGGGGGAACCGAGTACCTTGAGCGGGACCGAATCCGGGAAAACCGACGGAGGACGGGCCGGATCCTCATTTGTGGAAAGCGGGTCCCCCGTCGGCGAGGGCGGAGGACGAACAACAAGCGATTTCGGCTCCACGTTCGCTTCAGTCCCCCGCTGCAGTAGGAAAATGCCGAGCGAGGCCAGAAGGACAGCCCCGACAACGATTCCGCTCACCAGGCGCATAGTGATGGACGACCTCTGCGGCGTTGAGACAGGACTTCTGCGGGCCGTACTTCTCCGCTTGGACGAGGGATGAAGTGGAGCTCTGCTCTCGTCTATGGATTGCCACCCTCCCGCCTGCTCGATGGCCCGGTCGAGATCCTTCTCGAGCATCGCCGCGGAGTCATGCCGCGCGGCCGGGTTCTTCGCCAGCAGCTTGCGGACGATCTCCCCCACTATCGGCGGGATGTCCGTCACGGACTTCCACATCGCCGGAGGGACCTCCTGGACATGCTTCAGCAGCAACGCCGTCGGGTTTGGCGCGGAGAAGGGAGGGCGTCCAGCCAGCCCCTGATACAAGATCACGCCCAAAGAGTAGAGGTCCGATCTGCCGTCAACCGGTTTGCCCTGGATATGCTCCGGGGAGACGAAGTGCGGAGTTCCGATGAAGGTGCCGGTTTCAGTCAACCGCTGATTCTCCTCGGTTTCAATGGCGATTCCAAAATCGGCGATCTTGGCCTGGCCTTCTCCGGTAACCAGGATGTTCGCAGGTTTAATGTCCCGATGGACCAGCCCGGCTTCATGAATGCTTCGCAACCCTCGTGTGACATCCCTCACGATGCGCAGGAGCCGCAGGCGATCCAGGCGATCTTTGCGATCGAATAGGGTCTGAAGGTCGGCCCCCTCCACATGCTCCATCGCCATATAGAGGATGTCCCCTTCCCGTCCGAAGTCGAATACCTGGACTATGTTCGGATGACTCAAAGCCGCCAGGATTTTCCCCTCCCGATCGAAGCGGGCTTCAAACGGCTTCGACGATGCCAACTCGGGTGAAAGTATCTTGAGTGCAACCGTTCGGTTGAGAGGAGTCTGGCGTGCGCGGTACACATACCCCATTCCGCCGCGCGCGACCAGGTTGAGTATCTCGAAGGATCTGAATCTCTCTCCTTCCTTGAAAGGGGCGTGCTCGATGTCGAAGCGCGTCAGAGCGGTCGCCGCCCATCCGTGGGTCCGCTTCTCCTCTCGCGACAATAGCCCGCCCAGGCAGCTCGGGCAGATCCCCCCGAAATCCTTCTCGAGCCGGGCTTTGGAGAGCTCTTTTCCGCACCGGGGACAGACGGCGAATTCAACCATGCTCAAGGTTTCATTATCATCCTACAAGGTAAGCGGAATTGAGGAGGCCAAGTTTAAAGAATAAGTGCTATGAGAAGGCGGCGAACAGGTCCAGAAGCTCCTCCTGGCAGTCGGATTCGCGCTCCGTATAGGATCGAATCACACCATGCAGGTTCCAGATATTCTTGCCCTGCTTTTCCGGAAATTATTGCCCTATCCGG
>CAZUJF010000028.1:0-65971 GCA_964619955.1 uncultured Planctomycetales bacterium | reverse complement strand
GTTGGTGTCGCCGAAGAGGTTGTGCAGGTCGCCGAGGATCTCCTGGTACGCGCCCACGAGGAAGATCCCCAGGTAGTACTCGCGGCCGTTCTGCATCGGATGCAGCTCGAGCACGTCGCGCACGTCCCGGCGGTCGATGAACTGGTCGATCTTGCCGTCCGAGTCGCACGTGATGTCCGCCAGCACCGCCCGCCGGCTCGGCTCCTCGTTGAGCCGGTGGATCGGCATGATCGGAAAAAGCTGGTCGATCGCCCAGGAGTCGGGCAGCGACTGGAACACGGAGAAGTTCAGGAAGTAGGTGTCGGAGAGCGCCTTCTCGAGATGCTCGAGCTCCTCGGGGATCTCGTCCATCTCCTTCACGATCCGCATCGCCTTGTGGCAGATGCCCCAGAAGATGTTCTCCGCCAGCACGCGCTGGTCGAGCGAGAGATGCCCGAGGGTGAAGAGCTGCAGGCTCTCCTCCTTGAAGTCCGCCGCGTCGTGGTAGGACTCGAGGATGTTCTTCCGGGTCAGGTCCTTGTGCGTCGCCCAGAGGTTCTGGACGACCGGCGCGGCCGCGACCGGCGCCTGCTCCGGCACCGCCCCGGTCTGGAATTCGAGCGTCCCGAGCACGTCCACGACCAGCACCGCGTGATGGGCCACCACCGCGCGGCCGGACTCCGAGACGATGATGGGATGCGCGACCTCCGAGGCGTCGCACATCTCCTTCAGGGCGTAGACGATGTCGTTCGCGTACTCCTGCATCGTGTAGTTCATCGACGATTCGAAATTCGTCTGGGAGCCGTCGTAGTCGACCCCCAGGCCGCCGCCGACGTCGATGAAACGCAGCGGCGCCCCGGCCTTGGACAGCTCGATGTAGAAGCGGCCCGCCTCGCGCAGCGCGTTCTTGAAGCTGCGGATCGCGCTGATCTGCGAGCCCAGGTGGAAATGCAGCAGTTCGAAACAGTCGATCAGCCCGTTGCTGCGCATGATCGAAAGCGCCTCGACGAGCTCGGAGGACGAGAGCCCGAATTTCGAGCGGTCGCCGCCCGAGGACTCCCACTTCCCCGCCCCGCGCGAGGAGAGCTTGACGCGCATCCCGATGTGGGGCTTCACGCCGACCTTCTTGGACACCGCGGAGATCAGCGAGAGCTCCGAGAGCTTCTCCACCACCAGGATCACGGTGTGGCCGAGCTTGCCCGCGAGGAGCGCGGATTCGATGTACTCCTCGTCCTTGTAGCCGTTGCAGATGATCAGCGCCTCGGGATCCTCGAGCAGCGCCATCACCGCCAGCAGCTCCGGCTTGGAACCGGCCTCGAGGCCGTAGTGGTAGGCGCGCCCCGCCTTGAGGATCTCGTCGACGACGTTGGCGACCTGGTTGACCTTGATGGGGTACACGCCCCGGTAGCTGCCCTTGAAGCCGGACTCGGCGATCGCGTTCCGGAAGGATTCGTTCAGCTCGATCACGCGGCGGCGCAGGATGTCGCTGAAGCGCAGGAGCAGCGGGAGGCCGATGCCGCGGCGGCGGACCTCGTCGACCAGCTCCTTCAGGTCCGCGGTCGGGCCCGCGGGGCCGTCGGGATGCACGACGACGTGTCCCTTGTCGTTGACCCCGAAGTAGGGCGACCCCCAGGTGCGGATGTCGTACGTCTCGACCGAGTCGGCAAGCGTCCACTTGCGGGGCACGTTCCCGTTCAATGCAGTCGCACTCCCTTGGAAAGACAGAAAACAACAGCCCGGCAGATTCTACACCAAATCGCGCGCCGCGGAGTCCGCCGACGCGAAGCAAATCATCCGAGCGTCTTGTACTTGATGCGCTTGGGCTGGTCCGCGGCGGAGCCGATCTCCTCCCGCCGCTTCTCCATGTACGACTGGAAGTTGCCCTCGAACCAGCGGACCTTGCCCTCGCCCTCGAACGCGAGGATGTGCGTCGCGAGGCGGTCGAGGAACCAGCGGTCGTGGCTGATGACCACGGCGCAGCCGTTGAAGTTCAGCAGCGCGTCCTCGAGCACGCGCAGCGTGTCGACGTCGAGGTCGTTCGTGGGCTCGTCCAGCATCAGGAAGTTCGAGCCGCGGTTGAGCGTCTTGGCCAGGAGGACGCGGTTGCGCTCGCCGCCCGAGAGGATGCCGACCTTCTTCTGCATCTCGGTGCCGCGGAAGCCGAAGCGGGTCACGTAGACGCGGCCGTTGATCCGCGTCTTGCCGAAGGGGATCTCCTCCTCGCCGCCGGTGATCTCCTCGAATATCGAACGCTCGGGGTCCAGCGTGTCCCGGGTCTGGTCCACGTAGGACATCACGACGCTGGGCCCCAGTTCCAGGGTCCCCGCGTCGGGCTTCTCGGCGCCCGTGATCATGCGGAAGAGGGTCGTCTTGCCGGCGCCGTTGGGGCCGATCACGCCGATGATGCCGCCGGGGGGCAGCGAGAGGTCCAGCCCGTCGATGAGCAGCTTGTCCCCGAAGCTCTTCCTGAGGCCCCTGATCTCGAGCACCTTCGTGCCGAGCTTGGGCCCGGGCGGGATCTGCAGTTCGATCGCCTCCGTGTGCAGCTCCTGCGCCTCGGCCGCCAGCTTCTCGTAGGCCGCGATGCGCGCCTTGGGCTTGGCCTGGCGCGCGCGCGGCGAACTGCGGATCCACTCCAGTTCGCGATCAAGTGTCTTGGCGCGGGCGTCCTTGGCCTTCTCCTCCATCTCGCTGCGCTTCGCCTTCTGCAGCAGCCACGCGGAGTAGTTGCCCTCGAAGGGGATGCCCTTGGCGCGGTCGATCTCCAGGATCCAGCCCGCCACGTTGTCCAGGAAGTAGCGGTCGTGCGTGACCGCGACCACGCTGCCCTTGAAGTTCTTGAGGTAGCGCTCCAGCCAGCCGACCGTCGCCGCGTCGAGGTGGTTCGTCGGCTCGTCGAGGAAGAGCAGGTCGGGCGCCATCAGCAGCGTGCGGCAGAGCGCCACGCGCCGCTTCTCGCCGCCCGAGAGCACGCCGACCTTCTGGTCCCAGGGGGGGAGCTCGAGCGCGTCCGCCGCCATCTCGAGCGTGCGATCCGTCTCCCAGGCGTTCGTCGCGTCGATCTTCTCCTGCAGCGCCTGCATGCGGTCGAGCGCGGCCTGCATCGCGTCGGGGTCGAGGTTCCCCTCCAGGGAGGCGGTCACCTTCTCGTACTCCTTCACGAGGTTGGTGGCCTCCGCCACGCCCTCCTCCACCACCTGGCGTACCGTCTTCTCGGGATCCAGCCTGGGCTCCTGCGCCACGTGGCCGATCTTCGCTCCGGGGTGCCAGTAGATCTTCCCGTCGTAATCCTTGTCCTCGCCCGCCAGGATGCGCAGCAGCGTGGACTTGCCCGCGCCGTTCCCGCCGAGCACGCCGATCTTGGCCCCGTGGTAGAAGGACAGCGTCAGGTCCTCGATGATGACCTTCTTCTCGATGACCTTCCGCAGGTTCTGGACCTGCATGATGAAGTGGGCCACGCGCGTCTCCTCCGGAATCGATTCGGCGGGAGTTATACCACACTTCGCGCCGCGGCTGTGGTATGAAATACCGATGGGCCTTTTCGACTTCTTGCGGCGAAAAAAGACAGTCGATCCCCCGCGAAAGGCCGGCATCGAACTGCTCGGAGACGGCTTTGCGCTGCACGACGGCAAGGGCGGCCGCGGCGAGGTCCGCTACGACGACATCCACGAGGTCTTCGCGTTCAAGCGCCCGCAGGGGGCCACCCGCTTCGTGTGCCTCGGCATTCAGACGGAATTCGAGGGCGAGCCCGTGGTCGTGGACGAGGGCATGGACGGCTACCGCCCGCTCATGGACGTCCTGCTCGCGCGCTTCAAAATCGACGAGGTCGACCTGCAGCTCCGCGTCATGAAGGGCAAGGGCGGGCCGAACCCCACGCGGCTCTGGCGCAAGCGCGGCGACACGTTCAAACGCTGACCCAGAGCAGACCCGCCTCGAGCTTCAGCGCGTGACAGGGGATCTTCGCCCGCGGGGTGTACGGCGAGCCGCCGTTCGTCACGTCGAAGACCCAGGCATGCCAGGGACAGGTGAACTCCGCCCCCTCCAGCCGACCGCTCGCCAGGCTGCGCCCCTGATGAGGACAAATGGCGCCGGTGACGTGATAGACCCCGTCGAGGTTGTGGATCAGCAGTTCGCGCCCCTCGAGCGTCAGCGGCGAAAAGCTTCCCCGCGCGGGCAGCGCCTCGGCGGGCACCGGGACCCAGCGCCGCTCCAGGCTCAAGACACGCGGCCCAGGCCGAACTGGTCGCCGTTCGCCGCGGGTCTGCCCCCCTCCCAGGCGATCTCGATCACTTTCTCGCTCTGAACGGGCGAGCCCTGCTCGTCCACGAGCCGCGTCACGACCTTCCGGGTCGCGGGATCAATCACCTCGCCGGTGGAGGGATACGCGAAGTCGCCGCGCCGCGTGAACGTGATCCAGCCCGGCTCGTCGAAGAGCGCGACGGACTGCAGGAACTTCGGCGGCGTCGCGCGGTTGTCGAACACGTGCACCGCCTTGTTGTGGGCGTCGACCACCCAGACCTCGCGCTCGTCCGGACTGAGCCCGACGCCGTGGCTGGGGCAGCCGTGGCGCTTCACGGGGCCCTTCTTCACGCCCGGGACCTCGACGCGGTGCAGCATCGTCCCGCCGACGACGTCCCCCACCTCGAAGCCGAGCAGATCGTTCACGCAAACGTAGGCCTTGCGGGCCCGGCCGTCGACGGTGAAGGGGCGGATGGAGTTCGTGAACGGGATTTCGCGGATCACCTTGTCCGTACTCGTGTCGACGACGCGGAGGAGCGAGGACTTGAGCCCGCCGAGAAAGGCGCGCGTCCCGTCGAGCGACACGACCGTGTTGTGCGCCCCGGAGCGCGGCGTGATCCGGGTGAGGACGTCTCCGCTCGCGCCGTCGACGACGGCCCAGTCGTCTTTCTCAAGCGTCGGGAGATAGATCTTCCGCCCGTCGGGCGTGATCGACATTCGGTCGCAGCCGCCCTCGTAGGCGCGCACCCAAAGCCACTGCTCGGTCAGCAGGTCCAGGCACGCGAGACGCCGGATCGTGCTGACGTAGAGGCGTCCCGCGGATGCGGAGGCGCAGATCCCCTTGATGTTCTCGACCTGGCCGCCCGGATCGTCGAAGGGCGACGGGATGCGGCGGATCAGCTTGTGGCCGGCGTCGATGTCGTAGACGAGCACGCCCTTCCCGCCCCATTCGACATAGTTGCGCAGGCCGGGAGAGGCGACGTAGAGCAGGCGTTGCCCGGCCGTCCGCCCCGCGTTCGTCACGCAACCCGCGGCGAGCAGGCCGGCCGAGGCCAGGAAGGCGCGTCGATCCATCATGGGGGACATTATCCCGTCCCTCCCGCGCATATCCGTTGAATTTCCCGCGCAACTCCGTACCTTGGTGCTTTCCCGGGGACCTTTTGAAGCGAAGGAAGCATCCATGACCCAGGCCGAACTCGATCTGCTCTGCATCAACACGCTGCGCTGCCTCTCCATCGACGGCGTGCAGAAGGCCAACAGCGGCCACCCCGGCGCGCCGATGGGCCAGGCCCCGATGGCCTATACGCTCTGGCAGAACTTCCTGCGGCACAATCCCGCCAACCCGGCGTGGCTGAACCGCGACCGCTTCATCCTCTCCCCCGGCCACGGCTGCATGCTGCTCTACAGCCTGCTGCACACGGCGGGCTACGACCTGCCCCTCTCGGAGCTGCAGAACTTCCGCCAGTGGGGCAGCAAGTGTCCCGGCCACAGCGAGGTCGGCCACACCCCCGGCGTGGAGATGACGACCGGCCCGCTCGGCCAGGGCTTCAGCAGCGGCGTCGGCATGGCCATCGCGCAAAAATATCTCGCGGCCTATTTCAACCGCCCCGGCCATGACATCATCGACTACACCGTCTACGCCATCGTCAGCGACGGCGACCTCATGGAGGGCGTCGCCTGCGAGGCCGCGTCCCTCGCCGGACACCTGCGGCTGGACAACCTCGTCTACCTCTACGACGACAACGAGATCTCCATCGAAGGACACACGTCCGTCGCGTTCACGGAGAACCGGGCGAAGCGCTTCGAGGCGCTCGGCTGGCACGTCCAGAGCGTGGCGGACGGCACCGACATCGCGGCGATCGCGAAGGCCATCGAAAACGCCCGGTCCGTCAAGGACAAGCCGCA
The DNA here is from genome assembly GCA_964619955.1 of uncultured Planctomycetales bacterium. Classification (GTDB taxonomy): domain Bacteria; phylum Planctomycetota; class MHYJ01; order MHYJ01; family JACPRB01; genus JACQFK01. The sequence goes on along the minus strand of CAZUJF010000028.1, from coordinate 59,848 downwards.
CATCATCAACATCCGCACCGTGATCGGCCACGGGTCGCCGAACAAGAAGGACTCGCACGAGGCGCACGGCTCGCCCCTCGGGCCGGACGAGGTCAAGCTCACCAAGAAGGCCTACGGCTGGGACCCCGAGAAGAGCTTCTACGTGCCCGAGGAGGCCGGAAAGCGCCTGCTCGAGCAGAAACAGCGCGGCCAGCAGGCCGAGGCCGCCTGGAACGGGAGGTTCGACGCGTACGCGAAGGCGCATCCCGAGCTCGCGCAACAGCTGAAGGACTGGCAGGCGAAGAAGCTCCCCGCCGGCTGGGCGGACGCGCTGCCGACGTTCGCCGGCGAGAAGCCCATGGCGACGCGCGCGGCGCAGGGCAAGATCCTCGCGGCGATCGCGCCCAAGCTGCCCATGCTCATCGGGGGCAGCGCCGATCTCGCGCCGTCGAACAACACGTACGTGAAGGGGCTGGGCGAATTCCAGGCTCCGACGAACCCCCGGCATGCCGGCGGGCACGACATGGACGGCGGCAGCTTCGGCGGCAAGAACCTGCACTTCGGCGTGCGTGAGCACGGCATGGGCGCCGCGATGAACGGCATCGCGCTCTCGCAGACGCTGATCCCCTACGGCGCGACGTTCCTCATCTTCAGCGACTACTGCAAGCCCGCCATCCGCCTGAGCGCGTTCATGGGCGTGCAGTCCCTCTGGGTTTTCACGCACGACTCGATCGGGCTGGGCGAGGACGGCCCCACGCACCAGGCGGTCGAACAACTGGCCAGCCTGCGTTCGATCCCGGGCCTGGTCGTCTTCCGTCCCGCCGATGCCACCGAAACGGCGGCCGCGTGGAAGTTCGCGATCGAGCGCCGCGACGGCCCAACGGCCTTCGCGCTCACGCGGCAGAACCTGCCGGTCCTGGACCGCAGCAAGTATCCCGCCGCTTCGAACCTCGAGAAAGGCGCGTACATCCTGGTCGGCAGCCCGAAGGAGACGCCCGACCTGATCCTGATCGGCACGGGCAGCGAGGTGCAGCACTGCCTCGGCGCCGCGGAGCTGCTGCAGAAGGAGGGCCGCAAGGTCCGGGTCGTGAGCATGCCGTCGATGGAGCTCTTCGACCGCCAGCCGGAATCCTACCGCAACGAGGTGCTGCCGCCGTCGGTCGCGGCGCGCCTGGCGGTGGAGGCCGCGCATCCGATGCCCTGGCACAAGTACGTCGGCCTGAAGGGCGCGACGCAGTGCATGACCGGCTACGGCGCGAGCGCGCCGGCGGAACGCCTCTTCAAGGAGTTCGGCTTCACGGCCGAGCATGTTGCGGCCAAGGCGCGGGCCTTGCTGGGTTAACCCCGCCCCACGAAGGGCATCTTCGTGGCCATGAGGTTCATCGAGAGGACGTTGGCCGAGAGCGGCAGCTTCGCGATGAAGAGCACGGCCTCGCCCGCGTGCGCCACGTCCATGCGCGGCTCGGCGAGGATCGCGCCGTTCGCCTGCGGGACGCCCTCCGCCATCGGCGCGGACATCTCCGTCTCCGCGTTGCCGAGATCGATCTGGCTGCACGCGATGTCGTGTTTGCGGCCGTCGAGGGCGATGCACTTCGTCAGGCCCGTCACCGCGTGTTTCGTCGCCGTGTAGGGCGCGGAATCCGGGCGCGGCGTCTGCGCCGAGATCGAACCGTTGTTGAGGATGCGACCGCCGCGCGGGTCCTGGCTCTTCATGAGGCGGATCGCCTCCTGCGCGCAGAGGAACATCGCCGTCAGGTTGAGGTCGACCACGGCCTTCCATTGCTCGAGGCTCAGATCCTCCAGCGGCACCCGGGGCGCGCTCCGGCCCGCGTTGTTGAACAGGAGGTCGAGGCGTCCCCAGCGCGCTTTCAACTGCGCAAAGGCGGCGCTCAGCTCGGCGGGCCGGGTCAGATCTGCCGGAAGCACGAGGGCGCGTTCGGGCGCTGAAGCAGCAACTTCATCGAGCAGGGCCTTGCGGCGTCCCACCAGCGCGACGCGCCAGCCGTCCTTGAGCAGGGCGAGCGCGGCGGCTTTGCCGATGCCCGTGCCGGCGCCGGTCACGAGGGCCGTCTGGGGAGCCATGGGCCCCTACTTCTTCAGTTCGCGGAGGGAGATGTTCCTCCAGCGGACTTCGTAGGGGCCGGTGCCCTTCTTGATGCCGTGGACCTGAAGACCGATGAAGCCCGAGAGCTGCCCGGTCTTCTCGTCGACCAGGTTCGCGACGGGGACGTCGTTTACCCAGGTCTTGATGGACTTCCCCTCGGCGCGGACGAGGTACTTGTTCCACTCGCCCTTCTTGAACGCCGCCTGCGCCTTGGGATCGCTGCGGTCCTCGCTCAGCCAGCCGAACTTGGTCCCTTCCCCATAGACGAAGCCCGCCGTGCCGTTGATGGCGATCTCCACCTGCGGCCCGTGGACCTGGCCCTTGTTGTGCTCGGGCTTGCTCGCCGAGCGGATTTGGACGCCGGAGTTGAGCTCGTCCGCGACCTTGACCTCGAACTTCAGCTCGAAGTCGCCGTAGGACTTCTTCGTGCACATGAAGGAGTTGCCGCTGCCTTCGCTCGTCTTGCCGACGACGCAGCCGTCCTCCACGCGGTACGTCGCGGTCCCGTTCTGCTGCTCCCAGCCGTCCAGGGTCTTGCCGTCGAACAGCGGGGTCCATCCATCGTCCTGCGTGGCGGCGAGGGCAAGCAGGGCCAGCGTGGTGCTCAGGATCGTCTTCATACGCATCTCCATAATCAGCTCGGCATCTTACCTTCCTGTACGCCGGCAGCCCTTGAGATCGGTCGCGAATCCGTCAGCCGCTCATTTCCGTTGGGTCACGCCTGACATCCTTGATAGGCTGAACCGATCCACCGAGGACGACATGGTCAAGAAGCACTCACGACTATCCCACGACGCCCACATTGTGAACAAGCTCCTGGAAATGCTTACCGAAGATCCGGACGGCTACGACACTCGCAAAGCCCTCTTCATCTTCTCAACATCCTCCCGCTTCAAAACCCTGGTGCCGACACGGGTTGAACAAAAGATCGCGCAGGGCTTGGCGACCCTGCTCACCAAGAAGCTGGGACGTGCCACCGCCTTGCTACAGATTCGCTGTCTCCAGCACCCTTGGGACTTCAATGCCCGGATCGACCTGACAAAGAAGCTCCTGGCAGCCCGGCGATTCCAGGCCGCCAAGGCGGAGGCCCATAACTTGATCCAGCTTCTAGGCGACGCGGGAATCCAGGTGAAGCGGGCCTTGTGCGGACTCGAGAGCAAAGACATCGACTGGGCCAAGGACCTGGACGCACGGTTCAAGGCAGTCCTCCAGGCCCTTTCCTCGCTGCAGAAGTAGCCTCAGCGCCCCAGCGCCTCGAGCGCGTGATCCGTCAGACGCTTCACGTATTCACTCGTCTCCTTCGGCCGGCCCCGGAAAGCCTCCCAGGCGGGACGATGGCGGCTGCCAAGATCGTCCAGCGCCTGCGCAGCCTGCAGACGGACCGCTTCCTGAGGATGAGCCAGACCGCGGACGAGGACCGGCAGGGCCACCTCGTAGTCCCCAGCGCGGGCGAGCGCTTCCGCCGCCGCCAGCTGCACCGCGGGGGATGGATCCGCCAGCAACGCCCCAAGACCCTCCTTCGACCCGCGGATCCGCGCGCCGATCACGCCCCAGTAGCGGACGGCAGGATCGGGGTCGCTGAACGCGGCGGCCGCGGCGGGGTCCGCCGCGTCCAGGATTCGCTCCAGCGGATACGACGCCGGATCCTTCCGCACCGCTTCATGCGGCGCCTCCGCGCCGAAACGCGAGCGCAGGTCGGCCTCGGGCAACAGACCCAGGTCCCGGATCTCGAGCATCCAGCGGCGCAGTTCGGCCCTGAGGCGCTCGAGCGTCGCCCGCTGCGCCGGATCTCCCGCGAGATTCTTGATCTCCCAAGGATCGGCCTCCGTGTCGTAGAGCTCCTCGACCGGCTTCGTCGCGCTGAAGAAGCGGTCCTGCACGGGATCGAGTTTTCCCTCGTCATGCAGCCGCTGCCAGGCCTTCATCGTCGGCATCTCGTACATGTAGCCGATGTGCTGAGCCCAGGTCAGGTCGGGCCGGAAATTCCGGATGTAGCGCCACTTCCGGTCGCGCACAGTGCGCAGCAAGTCGCTACGCTCGTCCATCCGATCCCGAAACCCGTGCACGTACTCGCGCGCCGGGACCGCCGCCGCCCCGAGAAAGGGCCGGCCCTGCATGTGGGCCGGGACCGGCACGCCGGCGAGCGAGAGCATCGTGGGGCCGAAATCGACGAACGTGACAAGGCGGTCCCAGGTCGAGCCCGGCGCGCCCGGAGCCAGCGATTTCCAGCGCTCCGGAAAGCGCGCGATCATCGGCACCCGCAGGCTGGAATCGTAGAGCCAGCGCTTGCTGCGCGGCATGCCCGCCCCGTGATCCGAGAAGTACACGACGATCGTGTTGTCCGCGAGACCGTCCGCCTCAAGCTCGGCGAGGACGCGGCCGACCTCCCGGTCCATCACCGTGATCGAGTCTGCATAGCGCGCCCAGTCCTGCCGTGTTTCGGGGGTGTCGGGGTGATACGGCGGCAGCGGGGCCTTCGCGGGATCGTGGGCCTCCCCCGCTGCGAAGGATTGGATCCGCTTCCGATGCGCGGCCTCGGGGATCCGGATCTGCGACTCGTGGCACTGCGTGAAATTGAAAACCGAGAAGAAGGGCTGGCCGGGTTTGCGCGTCCGCCAGTGGGCTTTCGCGCTGTTCACGTCCCAGGCCCCCTGGGGCACGTCGAAGTTGTAGTCCGTCTTGACGTTGTTGCTGCAGTGATACCCCGCCTCCCGAAGATACTCCGGGAAGCATTTCAGGTACGCCGGCAGCTTCGCCTTGCAGCGCATGTGCTGGGATCCGGCCGAGGAGGCGTAGGTGCCCAGGATCAGCGACGAGCGCGACGGCGCACAGACGCCGATGGGCGCGAAGGCATGCGTGAAGCGGACGCCCTGCGTCGCCAGGCGGTCCAAGTTCGGCGTGACGGCGTACGCGTCGCCGTAACACCCGAGGTTGGGGCTGATGTCCTCGCAGGTGATCCAGAGGATGTTGGGGCGCGGCGCGGCGCCTTCCTGGGGGCTGAAGGCCGCGAGCAAGCCCAGCGCGAGCAGCAGGCGCATTCGGTCGGCCCTTGAAAAGACGAGCTTACAACACGCCTCGCGCGCCGCGGGTTACTCCAGGACGCGCGCCGACTTCACGAAATCCAGGTTGGGGAAGTCCTTCTTCAGGTACTCGTTCCCCTCGGCCTGGATGCGGCCCTGCTGGGGCTGCTCGCCGTATTCCGAGGTGAGCGCGTCCACCACCGACATGCCGTCGATGACCTTCGCAAAGGGCGGAAAGCCCTGGCCGTCGAGGCCGGTGTTGTCCTTGGTGTTGACGAAGATCTGGGTGGTGCGGGTGTTCGGGCCGCTCTTGGCGTACGTCATCATCCCGCGGGCGTTGGTCTGCTTGACGGGATCGTCCTGGATCCGCGCCGGCTCCCACGCGCGCGCGACCTTCGGGTCGGGGGGCAGGCCCCACTGGACGACGAAGTTCGGCACGACGCGGAAGAAGCGGCATTCGTCGTAGAAGCCCGCCTTCACCAGGTTGTAGAAGCGGTCGACGCCGCGCGGGGACCATTCCCGGAAGGCGATGACGGTGAAGTCGCCCTTGGAGGTCGTGAACCTGACGCGGAACTCCGACGGCGCGACGCGCGAGGCGTCCGGATGCGACGGATCGTGGAGCGGGCCGGTTCCGGCCGGCGCCGCCGCAGGCGCCGCGGCGGGGGGTGGGGCGGGCGGCGGCGTCGTGGAATCCGAACAGGCCGCGAGACCCGCCAGAAGAACCGCGCAGATCCGTTTCATCGTCGTCTCCCTCAAGGCCGCCCATTGTACGCGGCAAAGTCTGCGTGACAATCCCGCGCCCCGCCGTTATATAAGAATCGAAACCCATAAGGAGATTCGCCGATGATCCGCGCCGCTTTCGCAGCCCTGCTCGTCCTGGCCGCGCCCCTGGCGCAGGCCCAGGAAAAGCCGCCCCTTCCCGCCCCGGACGCGGAAGGCTGGATCAGCCTCTTCAACGGCAAGGATCTGACGGGCTGGGACGGCGACCCCGCCGTCTGGCGCGTCGAGAACGGCTACATCTCGGGCAAGGCCGAGTCCGTCAAGGGCAACACCTTCCTCGTTTACGCCCATCCTTTCTCGGACTTCACGCTCGAGGTGAAGTGCCAGCTGATCAAGACCGGCAAGTTCCCCAACAGCGGGATCCAGTATCGATCGGTCCTGAAGAATCCGAAGAATTGGGGCGTCGGCGGTTATCAGGCGGACATCGGCGACGGCTGGTGGGGCACGCTCTATGAGGAGGGCGGCCGCGGCGTGCTCGCCAAGGCGGCGCCCGAGGCGGCCAAGTCGGCGAAGGACGACTGGAACACCTACGTCGTCAAGGCCGAGGGCAGCAAGGTCACGCACATCGTCAACGGCGTCACCGCGATCGAATTCGACGACAAGGACGAGGCCAAGCGCCGCAGCGACGGCATCCTGGCGCTGCAGTACCATGCGCCCGGCGCGTTCGAGATCCGCTGGAAGGACCTGCGCATCAAGCCGGTGAAGAAATGAGCCGCGCTTCCCTGTCCCTGCTGCTCGTCCTCGCGGCGGGCTGCGCCTCCGGCCCCGACGGCGGCGCCGCCGAAGACGGCTGGACGAGCCTCTTCGACGGCAAGTCGCTCGGCGCCTGGAAGAAGACCGAATACGGCGGCGAGGGCGAGGTTTCGATCAAGGACGGCGCGATCCGGGTCGAGATGGGCGCGGGCGTTTCGGGGGTGCACTGGACGGGGTCCAAGCTTCCGACCACGAACTACGAGCTCGAGCTCGAGGCGATGAAAGTGGACGGGAGCGATTTCTTCCTGGGGATCGTCTTCCCGGTCGGCAAGTCGCACTGCAGTTTCGTGGCGGGCGGCTGGGGCGGCAGCGTGACGGGGCTCTCGAGCGTGGACCAGATGAACGCCTCGGAGAACGAGACGTCGACGGTGCACGACTACGTGAAGAACCGCTGGTACCGGGCGCGGCTGCGGGTGACGCCGGCGAAGATCGAGATCTGGATCAACGAGAAGCAGGTCGTGAACCTCGAGCTGAAGGACCGCCAGATCACGGTGCATCCCGCGGTCGAGGCGGCCCTGCCCTTCGGGCTGACCAACTACACGACGACCTCGCTCTTCCGCGGCCTGCGCTGGCGCGCGGTGAAATAAAAAGAGCCGCCGCCCCCCTCGGGAGCGGCGGCCCTCTTGAAATCGTCGATCCGGGCTACTTCTTCTCGATCTCCGCGAGGATGCGGTCCGCCTCCGCCTTGGCCTTCTCGGCGTCCTTCTTCTTGTCCATGCGGCGGTACTTGTCGATGTCCGTGTAGAGCTTCTCGCCCCAGGCCGCGTCGGCCGATGCGGCTTTGGCGGCCTTCGCGGAAAGTTCGTCCGCGTTCTTGCCGGCCGCGCCGCCCGCCACCCACGCGAATGCGCGCGCCTGCTCGGCGTACTGAAGCGCGGGATTCGGCTCCGCGGGGCCGTCCGTCAGGTGCAACGCCCAGCGGATCCCCGCCAGCAGGTGCTCCTTGAACTGGGGGTTCGTCCAGGTGCCCTCGTTGTGTCCGAGGTTCGTGTAGAAGAGGCGGCCCTTGCCGATCTCGCGCACCCAGCAGAGCGGCACGTGGTACGGCGCCTTCGTCTTGCACTTCGCCATGTTCAAACTGGAGATCACCCGCACCGACTTCGGGTCGTAGTTGCGGTACTGGTAGATCTCGTCCTTGATCTGGTACTCCGCCGTCCAGGGCTTCGCCACCGTGTGGTCCGGCTCATGCACCGCGACCGTCACCGTCTCGCCCGAACCCCAGGGATGCCCGTCGAAGGTCCCGTTGATCAGCGACGAGTAGGGCTTGAAGTCCCCCAGCGTGTCGGTCGCGCTGTGCGCGCCGATCATCGCCTTCCCGCTCTTGAGCCACTCCAGGAACTGCGGAAAGACCTCCTTCACCGGGATCCCGCCCGTCGTGTAGAACATCACCGCGTCGAGCTCCTTGAGCTTCTCCGCCGTGAGCACCGAGGCGTCCTGCGTGCACTCGACGTCGAAGAGCCCGGACGACTGCGCCAGCTCCGTCATCGAGACCTCCGACGGGGCAAGCGCCGCCGGATCCTTCCGGTTCACCGAGCCGTGCTTGAAGCCCTTGGACTGCGTGATGTACAGGATCTTGTACTTCTTCTTGTCCTGCGCCTGCGTGGACGCCGCGAAGGGCGCCAGCACGATCAGCAGGGCCAGCGCCTTGAGTGCGAATCTCATGCTCATCCTCCGTTATGCAACCCCATAGCACTACGACGCCCCGGCGTGACGCGACGGGGAAAACTCACTCCTCCTCGCCGTCGTCCCCGTCGCCGACGGGAACGACTTCGGCGAAGAAGAGCACGGACGCCCCCTCGGCGGCCGCGCGGCTGAAGAGCCGGCGCACGTCCTTCAGCTTGTTCCAGGCGTGGCGCCGGTCGTCCTCGCCGAATTCACCCTCGTAGTCGTCCGGATCGATCCGGTCGTAGCGCTGATGGAACTGCTCCTCCGTCAGCGCCGCCAGGGCTGCGGACGCGTCCTTCACCTCGGCAGGCTCCACGAGCGCGGCGGCCCCGTCGCCCTCCCGGAGCAGCTGGCGGCCGCCCAGCACCACCCGGTTCAGCGGATACTCGCCCTCGTCGTAATAGAGCGTCCCGTTCGAGAGCGTCCGGTGCATCGCATCCCAGTACGGCCCGCAATCCGCCGAGCGCGAAGGGTCCGTCAGCCCGGACAGCTGCTCGATCAGACCCAGCACGACCTCGTCGGTGGAAGCGGCGAGCAGGCGCTGCTTCTCCTTGTCGCCCAGGATGACGTGGCGGCCTTTGGCGGACATGGCCCTGACTCTATATCCTCGGAGCCGCCGGGATCAAGCGAAGACCAGCACGGCCGCCCGCTCGTCGCTCTCCGGTGCCAGGGCCAGCTGCAACGTGCCATGGCGCACGATCCCGGGTTCCGGGCCGATCGTCAGCTCGCGCGCGCATCGCCCCTCCCCGACCCGGAGCCGCGCCTTGATTCCGGCGTTGTTCCCGCAGCCACCCCACGCAAAATCCTCGCGCGTCAGCTCGATCAGCGAGAACTGCAGCGTCTCCACCGCGAAGGAGGCGCCCGGCAGCAGCACCCGGCGGGCGGCGTCGAGACGGCCGACGAAGCGCGCGTGCTCCTCGAGGCGGGCTCTTTCGTCCGGGCTCAACGAAGGCATGGCATCACGGTTTCGCGAAGGCGAGTACGCAACGGAGGCCGACGGCGTCGTCCTTGAAATCCCGGGGCGCCTCGCGACGGGAGGCGCTCGTCAGCCTCTCCGCGCCGTCCTTCCAGCTGCCCCCGCGCAGGACGCCGCCTTCCGCGGAATCCTGGGAACACCACTCCCAGAGGTAGCCGTGCACGTCGTACAAGCCCCAGGCATTCGGCTTCTTCGCGCCGACGGGCGGATCGTTCCCCGCCGCGTTGCCGTGGAACCAGCCGTACGCACCCAGGTCCGCCGCGTCATCGCCGAACGAATAGGCCGTCGTGCTGCCCGCCCGCGCGGCGTACTCCCATTCCGCTTCCGTGGGGAGCCGGACCCCTTCCCCGTCCCCGATCAGCTTCAGCCCGCGCAGCAGCTCCGAGACTTTCGCGCAGAACTTCCCGGCCTCGTCGAAACTCAGCAGCTCGACGGAGTTGCGGGGGCCCTTCCAGCGGCTGGGATTCGCCCCCGTCACCGCCTGCCAGAGATTCTGCGTCACCTCGTATTTCGAAATCTTGAAGTCGTGCGCGATCTTCACGCGTCCGCCGGCGCGGTCGAAGCCGTCCGGAAAGCCGTTCTTCCCCGGCGTGAGCTCCACGAACTCCGAACGGAACGTCTTGAGCAGCGCCGCCTCCGCGGGGGTCTGCAGGACCAGCAGGACGGCCAGCGCGAAGCCCGTCATCCCTGGACCACCGTGTTGACGAGGGTCCCGACGGGCTCGATCGTGATGCGGACCTCGTCGCCCGCCGTGAGCGTGAAGTCGTTCGGCGGGACGATCCCGGTGCCCGTGGAGAGGACGACGCCGGAGGGGAATTCGTTGTCGCGGAAGAGCCATTCGAGCAGGGCCTTCGGCTCGCGCTTGAGCTGGCTGAGCGTCGTGGCCCCGTTGAAGACCGTCTTGCCGCCGCGCCGGATCTCCAGGCGGACCTCGGCGCCGCGGGGCGGCATCTCCCCGCCCACGAGCAGGCCCGGCCCCAGGCCGCAGCACTGGCGGTAGACCTTCGCCTGCGGGAGATACAGCGGATTCTCGCCTTCGATGTCGCGCGAGCTCATGTCGTTGCAGATCGTCCAGCCGACGATGCGGCCCGCGGCGTTCGCGACGACCGCCAGCTCCGGCTCGGGCACGTTCCACTTCGAATCCGTCCGGATCCGCAGGGGCTTCCCCGGCCCCGACACGCGATGCGGCGTGGCCTTGAAGAAGATCTCCGGGCGGTCGGCCTCGTAGACCTTCGCGTAAAAGTCGCCTCCGCCGGAGGCCTTGGACTCGTCCATGCGCGCGTCGCGGCTGCGGTAGTACGTCACGCCCGCGGCCCAGACCTCCTGCGTTCCCAGCGGGGGGAGCAGGGCGGCCTTCAGCGGGTCGAAGGGCGTCGTCTCGAGTTTCGCGAACGCGGAGCGGACGTGCTTCTCAAGCGAGCGGTGGTTCAGGAGCGCGTCCCATTCGGCCCCGCGGAGCAGGCCGGCGCGGCCGCCCTCCTCGATCAGGACGCCCCGGCGGGTGCGAAAAAGTCTCATGCTCGCGACATTCTAGCGAAGGGGTTCCGGCGGGGTATACTAGATCCATCGTTGAAAGGGGTGGATGGATATGAAGACGACGGCCTGCGCCCTGGCGATCCTGGGTCTCGCGGCCTGCAGTTCGGGGGCGGAGCCCGTGGTGGTCGCCCGGCCCCACACGCGGCTCGCGAAGGCGAGCCTGCTCCCCGGCCAGCAGATCCCCTCCGAGCGCGACGGCGTCCGGGTGGAGGACACCGGGGCCATCATGTTCATCTGCTCGGACTCCGGCGTGCACGAGGACAAGGAGGTCTTCATCTCGAAGTGCCCCTCCTGCTCCGAACTCAACTATTTCTACTGGAACTCCTCGGACGCGGAATTCTTCTGCTTCGCCTGCACCAAGAGCCCGGACGCCTCGCACATCAAATGCCCCGACTGCGGGCGTCCGCCGCGCGTCGTGCGCACGCGCCCGAAGCCGAACAAGTAACCCGCCCCGATGCCCCTCGAGATCCCGTGTCCCGTGTGCGGACGGCTGCCGCCGCCCGCCTGCGCCTGCCTGCTGCCGCCGGGGCCCCCGGACCCCGCCCCGTCCGCCGAAAGGAAACTGCGCCCCGAGTTCATCAAGATGCGGCGCGAGAAGCGGGGGGGCGGCCGCGAGGTCGTGATCCTCGAGGGTTTCCCCCGGGGCGGCTTCAAGCTGGACGAGCTGGCCCGCGAATTGAAGCGGCGGCTCGGCACGGGCGGCGCGGTGAAAGGCTTCACGATCGAGCTGCAGGGCGACCACCGGGACGCCCTGGCCGACGCGCTGCTCGAGCACGGATTCCGCTCCAAACGCGCGGGGGGGTGACCCGGATGTTCCATCTTTGCCGGACCCGGGGGCGCGCCGGGACCCCCGGCGACCCCGGGAGCCGCTATACTTGTCCTGAGCAACGAGGCTCTTAGGGCCGGAACAGGACCCCACAATCCATGCGATTCCAGGACTTCATCAAACGAAACCGCTGGAGCAACATCGGCGGCCCGCTCCTCACCGCAGGAACCGCGGGCCTCCTCTGGCTGCTCTCCAAGGCGGGCTTCTCCGCCAGCGAATCGGCGGCGCTGCTCGTCGTGACGGTCGCCTTTTCCGCGTTCGCGGGCGGATTCCGTCCGGGCTTCATCAGCGCCGCCATTTCCCTGCTCTACTTCTCCCTCACGTTCTCCTATCACGGGGACGAACTGGAACGCCTCCTCGTCCTGTCCACGGTGACCCCCGTCCTCGTGGTCATGGTCGGCGTCCTGCACCGGCGCTCCACGGACCAGGTGACGGCCCGGCTCCGCGAGAGCGAACAGCGCTTCCAGGCCTTCATGGACCACAGCCCGGCGGTCGCCTGGGTGCGGGACGCGGAGGGCCGCTACGTCTACGTGAACATCCCCTTCGAGCTGACGTTCAACCTCCGGCGGGACCAGGTCATCGGCCGCTCGGACGTCGAGCCGTGGTCGGCGGAGACCCGCAAGGAGATCGCCGAGAGCGAGCGCGCGGTCATCGAGACCGGCAAGCCGCGCCAGCTCTACGAGTCGCTGCCCGGCCGCGACGGCGCGCTGCAGCACTGGTGGATCCTGCAGTTCCCCGTGGACGCCGGCCCGGCCCAGAGGCTCGTCGGCGCCATGGCCGTCGACATGACCGAGCGCCGGCAGGCCGAGCAGGCCCTCCGCGAGAGCGAGGAGCGCTACGCCCTCGCCGCGCAGAGCGTGAACGACGGCCTCTGGGACTGGAACCTGAAGACGAACGAGGTCTACTACTCCGAGCGCTGGAAGGCGATGCTCGGGTGCGACAAGGACGAGATCGGCACCACCCCCTTCGAGTGGTTCCGCCGCGTGCACCCGGAGGACCTCGCCCTCATGCAGTCCAAGCTGCAGGACCACCTCGAGGGGCGCTCGCCCACGTTCGAGAGCGAGCACCGCATGCGGCACCGGGACCGCGGCTACCGCTGGGTCCTCAGCCGCGGCCTGGCCGTGCGCGAAGGCGGCGGCAAGCCCTACCGCATGGTGGGCGCCCAGACCGACACCACCCAGCGCAAGCTCGCCGAGGAGCAGCTCATCCACGACGCGCTCCACGACGCGCTCACCGACCTCCCCAACCGCTCCCTCTTCATCGACCGCCTCACCCACCGCATCCGGAACTCCCGGCGGCAGAAGGACCGCGCCTACGCCGTGATCTTCCTCGACCTCGACCGCTTCAAGCTCGTCAACGACAGCCTCGGCCACACCGCCGGCGACGAGATGCTGGTGGAGAGCGCGCGGCGCCTCGAGGGGGCCGTGCGCCCCGGGGACACCGTCGCCCGCCTCGGCGGCGACGAATTCGCCGTGCTGCTCGAGGACATCGGCGACATCGACGACGCGCTCCGCGTGGCCGAACGCATCCAGTCCTCGCTGAAGAAGCCGATGCGGGTGGGCGTCGAGGACATCGTCAGCACCGCCTCCATCGGCATCGCGCTCGGACACGCCGGATACGAGAAGGCGGAGGACGTCCTGCGGGACGCGGACACCGCCATGTACCGGGCCAAGTCCGACGGGCGCGCCCGCCACGCCGTCTTCGACAGCGCCATGCACGCCCGCGCCGTCCAGCTGCTCCAGGTGGAGAACGAGCTGCGCCAGGCCATCGAGCGGGAGGAGTTCGAGGCGTACTTCATGCCCGTGGTCTCCCTCACCCACGGCCGGATCTGGGGCTTCGAGGCGCTGGTCCGCTGGCGCCATCCGCAGAAAGGCATCGTCAACCCGGTGGATTTCGTGGGCGTCGCGGAGGACGCGGGCCTCATCGTCGCCATCGACCGCCTCGTCATGCGGCAGGCCTGGCGCCAGCTCAAGGAATGGCGCGAGAAGTTCCCCGACGGCGAGCGCCTGACCGTCGGCGTCAACCTCTCCGTGAAGCAGTTCCATCACAACGACCTCGTGGAGCACATCAAGCGCGTCATCGAGGAGGAGAAGCTGCCCCCCGGCAGCCTCGCGGTGGAGATCACCGAGAGCGTGCTGATCGACAACAGCGACCGCGCCATGGAGATGCTGCGCCAGCTGCGCTCCCTGGGCATCCTGGTCTATCTCGACGACTTCGGCACGGGCTACTCGTCGCTCTCCTACCTGCAGCGCTTCCCCATCGACGCGGTGAAGATCGACCGCTCCTTCGTGGCGCGCCTGAGCAAGCCCAACGAGGGGCAGGAGATCGTCAAGGCGATCGCCACCCTCTCGCACAGCCTGGGCATGAAGGTCATCGCGGAGGGGGTCGAGACCGCCGACCAGCTCGGCACCCTGCGCCAGCTCAAGTGCGGCTTCGGGCAGGGCTACCTCTTCTCCAAGCCGGTGCCCGCGGACGAGGCGGGGCTGCTGCTCGCCGAAGAACCGCGCTGGTGACACTACTTCCGCGAGAAGATCGCGATGTGCTGGCGCGGCAGCGTGGCGACGGTCCTCACATGGTCCAGGGCGACCGCGGCCATCTCCCGCTTGATCTGCGCCTCGGACATCTTGTGGACCTCCTTGATCGGGACCTTGGGGTCCTCCTTGCGGTACTCCACCAGGACCATCCGGCCCCCCGGCTTGAGGGCGCGGCGCAGCTTCTTCATCGTCTCGTAGGGGAAGGCCAGTTCGTGGTAGACGTCGACCATCAGGATCACGTCCACCCCCTGCTCCGGCAGCCGCGGATCCTCCTCCGTGCTGTGGACCACCTCGACGTTGTCCAGCTTGAGCTCCCCGCGGCGGCGCCGGAGCAGCTCGATCATCTTCTCCTGCACGTCGACGGCGAGCACGCGGCCCTTCGGGAGCTTCGGGGCCAGGCGGAAGGAGAAATATCCGCTGCCCGCCCCGAAGTCGGCGACGACCTCGCCGCCCTGGAGCTCCAGGGCGTCGATCATCTTCGCGGGCGCCTCCTCGTCCTCCCGCTCAGGGCGGTCGAGCCAGGGGATGCCCCCGGGCCCCATGACGTGGGCGATCTCGCGGCCGAGGTAGAACTTGCCGATGCCGTTGGGATCGTGGACCGCCCGCGTTTCGTAGAGCGGCGAGGGCGGCGGCGGCAGCGCCGCGTCCTCCTGGCGGAGGCAGGCCAGCAGCGCCAGGGCGCCCAGCAATCGCATCCCCGGAGGATAGGGCAAGCGCGGGACGGGCGCAAGCCGCGGGGCTTGATTCCCCGAGGGGGGATCCGGTAGAGTCTCGGACCTCATTTACGAAGGAACGCCCCATGCTGGTCCACACCGTGTTCTTCTGGCTCAAGAAAAACGCGCCGAAATCGGCGAAGAAGCAGCTGATCGCCGACTGCCGCAAGTACCTCAAGACGCCGACCGTGAGCCATCTCTGGGCGGGGCCCGTCGCCGGCACCCCGGTCCGCGAGGTGGTGGACGCCACCTACGACGTGGGGCTCACCGTGGTCTTCGACGGCATCGCCGCGCACGACGCCTACCAGGTCCATCCGGAACACCTGAAATTCATCAAGCGCAACAAGCGGCACTGGCTCAAGGTCCGGGTGTACGACGTCCAATAGGCCGCCCGCGCCCGGCCCGCTCCCCGAGGGGGCTTCGATCTGCCGCTCCTGCCGCGGCGTCCTGGGCTGGGACAACGTCGTGAGGCTCGACCGGGAGATCCAGCCCCGCGTCTTCGAGCGCGCCTACGTCTGTCCCCACTGCCGCGCCGTGCTCGAATTCGCGTCCTGGCAGACCGGCGTTTCCCGTCCTTCCTGATTTGAACCCGCCCCTTCCCGAGTCGCGGCTATACTCATCAGGAGCAAACCGGAGTCGCTGATGGGATCCAGCCGGATGGAAGCGGGCGCCACCTACCACATCCTGCTTCTCGCCCGGAATCCCGAGGACGTCCGCCTCCTGACCACGATGCTCGACAGCGTCCGCTCCGTGGTCTCCTTCATCACCACCCGCTGCGAGAGCCTGGAGGCCGCGCTGGCCGTGCAGCAGCGCCAGCCGCAGGACGCCGTCCTCCTGGACCTCGCCCTCCCCGGGGACGGCGGCCTCGAGGGGCTGGAGCGGCTCCGCAAGGCCTGTCCGCACCTGCCCGTCATCCTGCTGGCGGAATCCCCCGCGGACTGCACGCCGACCCTCGCCGCGCAGCGCGGCGCCCAGGATCTCCTCCTGAAACACCATCTCGACGCCTACCTGCTCGTGCGGGCCCTGCGCTACGCCGCCGAGCGGCGCCGCTCCCGCGAAGCGCTGCGCCGGCGCAGCGACAAGTTCGCCCAGTTCCAGAGCGTGCTGCTCGACCTGACCAAACGCGACGACTCCGACTGGGAACAGACCCTGCGCTGGCTGACGGAGGCGAGCGCCTCCACCCTCGGCGTCGAACGCGCGGGCATCTGGCTTTTCGACGAGGCCCGCCGGGCCGTCGTCTGCGAATGCCTTCATGTGCACTCGAAGGGAACCTTCGAAAAGGGGCTGCGGCTCCAGGCCTCGGAATATCCCCGCTACTTCGAGGCGCTGAACGAGCATCGCGTGGTGGCCGCGAGCGACGCCCGGAAGGACGAACGCACCTCCGAATTCACCGAGGGGTATCTCAAACCCCACGGCATCACCTCCATGCTGGATGCGCCCATCCGCATCCACGGACGGCTGGTCGGCGTCATCTGCCACGAGCAGGTGGGGCCGCCCCGGGCCTGGCCCCTCGAGGAGCAGGACTTCGCCTCCTCCATCGCGGATCTCGCCGCGCTCGCCCTCGAGGCCGTGAAGCAGCGGAGCACCGAGCAGAGCCTGCTCGAGGAGCGCGACCTCCTCCGGGGCGTCCTGGACTCCACGACCATGCTGGTCGTGACCCTCGATCCCGCGGGGCGCATCCTCCGCTCCAACAGCGCGTTCCGGCACCTGACCGGCTACGGCGCGGAAGAGGCCGCCGCCCGGCCGTTCTGGGACCTCGTCTGCTCCCCCGAGGACCGGGATGCCGTCCGCGAAATCCTGGCGAATCCCCCCTCGGAGGCGACGGCCGGCCAGCATGAGCACGCCTGGGTGACGCGGCACGGGACGCGGCCCCTCGTGGCCTGGTCCCTCCGCCCCCTGGGCTCCGGCGGCGCGGGCGCGACGCGCTCCGTCATCACGGGCCTCGACGTCACCGAGCGCAAGGCCCTCGAGGAGCAGCTCGTGCACGACGCCTTCCACGACGCCCTCACGGGGCTGCCCAACCGCTCGCTCTTTCTCGACCGCCTGGGGCAGTCCCTCCGGCAGTCCCTGCGGCGGAAGGACCGGCGTTTCGGGGTGCTCTTCCTGGACATGGACCGCTTCAAGCTCATCAACGACAGCCTGGGGCACATGGTCGGCGACCAGTTCCTCTCCGAAATCGCCCGCCGCATCGAGCGCTGCGTGCGCCCCGGCGACACCGTCGCCCGCTTCGGAGGCGACGAGTTCACGCTCCTCCTCGACGACCTGCAGGGGAGCAGCGACGTCGCGCAGGTGGCCGAGCGCATCCACCAGCAGCTCAAGACCCCGATCACCGTGGCGGGACAGGAGATCTTCACCACCGCCTCCATCGGCATCGCGCTGAGCGACACCGGCTACGAACGCCCCGAGGACATGCTCCGCGACGCCGACATCGCGATGTACCGGGCGAAGGCCCGGGGCGGCGCGAGCCACGAGGTCTTCGACCGCAGCATGCACTCCCGCGCCGTCAGCCTGCTCCGCACGGAGAACGAGCTCCGCCGGGCGCTCGAGCGCGGCGAGTTCGAGGTGCACTACCAGCCGATCGTGACGCTGAAGGACGGCCGGGTCACGGGTTTCGAGGCCCTGCTCCGCTGGAACCATCCGGAGCGCGGCCGCGTGTTCCCCGGCGACTTCATCGGCACCGCGGAGGAGACCGGATTGATCGTCGAGCTCGACCGCTGGGTGCTCTTCCAGGCCTGCCGCCAGCTGGTCGAATGGCGCCGCGATTATCCCTCCGCCAAGAACCTCACGACGAGCGTCAACCTTTCGGTCCGCCAGTTCTCCCGGGGCGACCTGGTCGACGTCGTGAAGGCCACGCTCCGGGAGACGAAGCTTCCCGACGAGGCCCTCTGCCTGGAGATCACCGAATCCGTCCTGCTCGAAGGCTCCCCCCGCGCCTCCGAGATCCTGGAGGGACTGAAGAACGGGGGCGCGCGGCTGCATCTCGACGATTTCGGGACGGGCTACTCCTCGCTCAGCTACCTCCACCGCTTCCCCGTGGACGCGCTGAAGATCGACCGCTCGTTCGTGGGGGCCATGCGGCCCGACGGCGGCGGCCAGGAGATCGTGCGGGCGATCGTCGCCCTCGCCCAGAACCTCGACCTGCACGTGATCGCCGAGGGGATCGAGACTGCGCAGCAGCGGGCCGCCCTGAGGAACCTCCAGTGCGAATACGGCCAGGGCTACATGTTCTCGAAGCCCGTCCCGGCCGACCAGGCCGGCGCCCTGCTCGCCTCGGGTGCCCTGCTGGGGGCTTGAGACCCCCTACCCCTTGCTCTGGCGGCGGTGCCAGTCCTCCTGGAAGAGGTTGAAGCCCTCCGTCTGCATCGGATGCTCGCGGATGAAATCCTCGTTCACCGTCACCCCGAGGCCCGGACCGCCCGGCAGGGAGAAATAGCCGTCCACCACCTCCGGATAACCCGGGCCCGTCGCGGCCTCCTTCACCCAGGAATCGACGAAGTCGTTGAAGTGCTCCTG
The DNA here is from genome assembly GCA_964619955.1 of uncultured Planctomycetales bacterium. Taxonomy (GTDB): domain Bacteria; phylum Planctomycetota; class MHYJ01; order MHYJ01; family JACPRB01; genus JACQFK01. The sequence goes on along the minus strand of CAZUJF010000028.1, from coordinate 41,449 downwards.
GATCTTGAAGTTCGTCGTGCACGCCGCCAGATGCAGGCAGGCCGCCGTGCTCAGCGGACCGCCCACGTTGTGCGGCGCGAACGTCACGTAGTACGCGTCCGCCATCGCCGCCATCTTCTTCCCCTCGAGCAGGCCGCCGGATTCCGTGATGTCCGTCTGCAGCACGTCGATGCAGCCCAGCTCGAGCAGCCGCCGCACCTCGTGACGCGTGTGGATCCGCTCCCCCGTCGCGACGGGGATCATGATCTTCGCGGCCGCCTTCGCCATCGCCTCGAGATTGTCCGGCGGAACCGGCTCCTCCACCCACGACGGCTTGAAGGGCTCCAGGTCCCGCGACAGCTCGATCGCCGTCGCCGGGCTGAAGCGGCCGTGCATCTCGACGAGGATCTCCACGTCCGGCCCCACCGCCCCCCGGATCGCCTCGATCAGCGACACCGAGCGGGTCTTTTCCGCGCGCTCCATCTCGTAGAAGCCCGCGCCGAACGGATCCACCTTGAGCGCCCGGTAACCCTTCGCCGTCACCTTCTTCGCGGCGCCGGCGAACGCCTCGGGCGTCCGCTCCACCGTGTACCACCCGTTCGCGTACGCCTTGATCTTGTCGCGCACCGCCCCGCCGAGCAGCCGGTACACCGGCTGCTTCAGCGCCTTGCCGAAGATGTCCCAGCAGGCCATCTCCACCAGCGCGATGCCCATGCCGGAGACCTCGTCCACGCGCGAGTAGTCGCCGAGCGCCATCCGGTGGACCAGGTCCTCGATCCGGAAGGGGTCGCTTCCCACGACGTAGCGTTTCGAGATGCCGGCCAGGTAGCCGAGCAGCGCCTCGGTGCGGTTGACGTTGCGGCCCTCGGACCAGCCGACGAGCCCCTCGTCGGTCTCCACCTTGAGGAACGTGAGGTTGCGCCAGGGGGTGCCCAGCACGAGCGGGGTGATGCGGGAGATTTTCACGCGAGATCCTCCTGGGTGCGTTTTCCGTCGACGAGACGCCACAGCCGGCGCTCGTTGCGGTTGCGGAGTTCCGGCGGGAGCGCGGCGTCCGGAAAGCCCTGGTACGCCACGGGCCGGGCCCAGCGGAAGACGGCCGCCGTGCCCACGGACGTGAAGCGCCCGTCCGTGCTCGAGGGATACGGCCCGCCGTGCTGCATGGCGGAGCAGACCTCGACGCCCGTCGGGAAGCCGTTGAAGACGAGGCGGCCCACCCGCTCCTCCAGGATCGCCAGCAGCCCCGCGTGCTCCCGCAGGTCCGCCTCCGTGCCCTGGATCGTCGCGGTGAGATGGCCGTCCAGCGCCCGCGCCACCGCTTCCAGTTCCGCGCGGCCGCCGCAATGGACCGCCAGGGAGGCCGGACCGAAGACCTCCTCGCGCAGGCGCCGCTCCTTCAGGAACACCGCCGCGTCCGTCTCGAAGACCGCCGCTTCCACCTGCGTGCGGGCCCGGTCAGCGGCCGTGGCGGACTTCGCCACGCAGCGCGCCCCCGCGACGGCGGCAAAACCGGCCAGCCCTTCCTCGTACGCTTTCTGGATCCCCGGATGCAGCAGCGTGCCCGGCGCCTGCTGCCCGATCAGGAGCCCGAGTTTCTTCACGAGCGCCTCGAACGCCGGCCCCCGCAGACCCGCGACCACCCCGGGCTTGGTGCAGAACTGGCCGTTGCCCAGCGTCACCGAGCCCTTCAGGCCCTCCGCGATCGCATCGCCGCGCTCCGCGAGCGCCCCGGGCAGGACGAAGACGGGATTCACGCTGCCCATCTCGGCGAAGACGGGGATGGGATCGGGACGCGACGCCGCGGCGTCGAAGAGCGCGCGGCCGCCGCCCAGCGACCCCGTGAAGCCGGCGGCCTTCGCCGACGGATGCCGCACGAGCCGTAGATTCAGATCGTGGCTCGCCCCGTGCAGGAGCGAGAAGACGCCGGGCGGGAGCTTGCAGGCGGCCGCCGCTTTGCGGACGGCCTCCCCCACGAGCTCCGCGCAGCCGGGATGAGCACGGTTCGCCTTCACCACGACGGGGCAGCCCGCTGCCAGCGCCGAGGCGGTGTCGCCGCCGGCCACGCTGAACGCGAGCGGGAAATTGCTGGCGCAAAAGACCACGACGGGGCCCAGCGGCACGAGCCGGCGCCGGAGGTCCGGACGCGGGAGCGGTTTCCGGTCGGGCAGCGCCCGGTCGATCCGTGCGTCCACCCACGACCCCTCGCGCGCCAGCTCCGCGAACATCTTGAGCTGGTTGACCGTGCGGCCGCGCTCCATCTCCAGCCGGGGCAGCGGCAGCGCCGTCTCCGCGGAAGTCCGCTCGAGCAGCTCTGGCCCCAGCGCGAGGATCTCTTCGCCGATCTTCTCGAGAAATTGCGCGATCAGGGCCGGGTCGCAGCGGCGGTAGTCCGCGAACGCCAGGGCCGCCTGCTCGAGGGCCCGGTCCGCCTCCCCGGCGTCCGCCCCGAAGAAGTCGCCGTCGAGCAGCTGTCCCGTCGCGGGATTCAGCGCCCGGAAACTCTTCGGGCCCGCCGCCGAGAGCACCCCCGCCACCAGATTCTTCCCGTGAAGCGCCATGCAACCCCCGTTCCATGCCTTTGTGAAAACCCCCGGAAGCGGCATCGTAGCTCCGGCCCCCGTCCTGCGGAACCTTTTCAATCCCCCAGCGGCGCCAGATTTCCCGCGGCGTCGAAGGCCAGTTCCCGGGCCGGCCCCGCCGTCTCGAGGTCCGCCCGGCCCGCGAGTTCCTCCGCAAAGGCCTCCGAGGCCTCCACGGTCTCCAGATTGAGCGTGTCGCGGATGCGCAGCACGCGCGGCCGGGCGCCCGGCGCGAGCGGGATGGTCTCCAGCGCCTGGAGCAGGCATTCGCGGTCGCTCTCGTACGTGAACGGGATCTTGAAGGCGTTCAGGCTGAGCGACGTGTACGCGTTCATGCGGGTCACCGTCCAGTCGATCCCGCGGACCAATCGGGTCGTGGCGAAATCCGCGAGCCCGATGCCCGTCGCGTTGCCGTGGGACTCCGGCGTCAGCTCGCGGACGAAGATCCGGTGGATGCCGGGGGGCTCCTGGTGCTCGGAAAGCGCCGAGGAGTATCCGTTGATCCTGCGGCCGATCACGTTCGGATCCATGCCCGCGCCGCTGATGTTCTTGCCGAGGCGATCCACGATGAGCAGATCGATCCCGTCGAAGGGCAGGCGCGGCATGAGCCGCTTCGCCTCAGCAAGCAGCTCCCCCTCCCGCTCCGCGATCTCGGCGCCCCGCAGCACCTCGAGCCGCGCCGTGTGGTGGCGCGCGTCCTCCAGCAGGGCGACGCCGGCGAGCACGGGCACCTCCCGCAGCATGACGGCGGCGACCGAACGGATCACGGACTCCATTCCGCGGCGGCTCGCGGCGGCGTGCACCGTCGCGGCCCCCTTCTGCTTGCCGAAGCCGACCGCGAGCATCTTCTGGAGCCCGCTTCCGAGCGGCCCGAAAAAGTCCGTGTGCGGTTTGACGCGGTTGACCAGGACGACGGCGTCCGCCCGCCGCGCCTCGGCGCTGAAATGGACGGGCAGCCCCTCGGGGGTGGTCCCCAGCAGGACCGTGTCCATGGAGTCGCGCAGCGGGACGCCCATCGAGGACTCGCTCACGCCGTATTCCGCGAGCAGCCCCCGCTGTCCCTCCGCGGTCGCGCCTCCATGGCTCCCCATGGCGGGGACGAGGAAGGGCTTCGCGCCGGCGTCTCGCAACGCGTCAATGAGCTCACGCACCACAAGCGATAGGCCCGTGATGCCGCGGCTGCCCACGCCCACGGCGACGCTCATGCCGGAGCGAACGCCGGCCTGGAGCTTCGGACGGAGGCTGCCCCGGACGTCGAGCTCCGGCGTCGCCGGAAAGCGGCGCCGGACGGGGATCATCTTCAGCATGTCGGGATGCCCAGGCCGCGCGCCCCGGGCTTCGACGCGACGGCCCCGGGATACTGGCGCTCGATCATGTCGAGAACCAGCCGGGCGCGGCGAACTCGCTCCCGGCTCATGCCGAGCGACACCGTCTTCAGCTGCTCGCCCCAGGGGTAGATGTCGGGCGCGTTCCGCAGGCCGAGCTTCACGTAGACGGGCGAGGCGGCGCGGATCATGTCCGGGACCTCGTAGCTGCGGATATAGCCGCCGAAGCCGTCCGGAACCTCGACGTAGATGTCCAGCGGCAGCGTCACGGCAGCGCGGATCTCGGCGAGCTGCGCGAGCGAGAGGTCCGGGGAGACGTTGAGCGTCCCGGCGCCGAGATCCTCGAGCACTCGGGCGGTCGCGGGGTTCGGAACGCTGAGCAGGATGGAGATCTTGACCACGAGGTCCTGCGGCAGGCGCTTCTTCTTCTTGAGGGCCTGGATAAGCGCGAGCTGCCCGAGGTCGGCCACGAGCACGCTGCGGATGCCCAGGGCACACGCGCGCTGGACGTCCTCCATCGCATACGCCAGCTGGGCGGCGCCGCGCAGGCTGCCGCCGATGACCTTTCCCGCGGACGTCAGGGGCTGCGCGGTCGTGTCGTACCCGGCGCGCGGGCCCACGAAGAGCGACAGCTCGATCTTCGCGTCGCGGGCCATCCGGCCCATCTGGGTGATCTCGTCGTCGCCGAGCAGCATGATGCCGCTGCCCTGGCTGACGCGGTGGACGACGACCTTGCGCTTGTCGGCCTCCTCGAGCACGGCCGCCAGCGAATCGGCGGTCTCGATGCTGGGGATCTCGACCCGGTACTGGGCGCCGTCCGGAAAGCGCCGCGGCGAGGCGGGCAGCCGGCGGTCCAGCGGGGCGACGCCCAGGGCGGCGAGATCGGCGAGTGTTTTCCTCATATCGACCGCTGACCTTAGCTCAGGCGGCGGGGAAGGTCAACCGAAGGCTGAGAGGGGGATTGCAAACCCGGCCCGTTCCCGCTAAACTGCCGCCCCCAAATGGCCGGAAGTCCAGAGTAGACAGGAAGGAAGCATCCCATGGTCGAACCCAGCAAGATCCGGAACATCGGCATCATCGCGCACATCGACTCGGGCAAGACGACCACGAGCGAGCGCATCCTCTACTTCACCGGCCGGACCCACAAGATCGGCGAGGTCGACGACGGCAACACCTCGCTCGACTGGATGGAGCAGGAGCGCGAGCGCGGCATCACCATCACCTCCGCCGCCACCGCGGTGGAATGGCGCGGCTTCCGCATCAACCTCATCGACACCCCGGGCCACGTGGACTTCACCGTCGAGGTCGAGCGCTCCCTGCGCGTGCTGGACGGCGCGGTCGCCCTCTTCTGCGGCGTCGGCGGCGTCGAGCCCCAGTCCCTGACCGTCTGGCGCCAGGCCGAGAAGTACGGCGTCCCGGTGATCGCCTTCGTGAACAAGCTGGACCGCACGGGCTCCGATTTCTACGAGGTCCTCGGAAAGATCAAGAACGAACTGGGCGCGCCCGCGGTGGCCGTCACGCTTCCCGTCGGCAAGCTCGAGCACCTGAGCGGCCTCATCGACCTCGTCAGGAACATCATGGTGACCTTCGTCGAGGAGAAGGGGGTTCCCCGCGTCGTGGAGCACCCCATCCCCGACAACATGAAGGAAATCTCCGCCGAGTACCGCAAGATCCTGATCGAGAAGGTCTCCGAGACCGACGAGGCCCTGCTGGACAAGTTCATGTCAGGCCAAGAGCCCACCGCGGAAGAGGTCCGCGCCGCGCTCCGCAAGTCGACCCTGGCCCGCGAAATCGTCCCCGTGCTCTGCGGATCCGCCGCGAAGAACCTGGGCGTGCAGACCCTGCTGGACGCGGTCGTGGACTACCTGCCCTCGCCCAAGATCGAGGAGGGCCCCCTCGCCGCCCTCGCCTTCAAGATCTTCAGCGACAAGCACAACAAGCTCACCTACGTCCGCGTCTACAAGGGCACGATGAGCTCGGGCTCCTACGTCCTGAACTCCTCCCGCGGCAACCGCGAGCGCGTCGGCCGCCTGGTGGAAATGCACGCCAACAAGCAGATCGCCCGCGAGTCGCTGGGGCCCGGGGAGATCGGCGCCGTCATCGGCTTCGACAAGACGCTGACGGGCAACACCCTCTGCGACGTCGACCATCCGGTCACGCTGGAATCCATCGAGTTCCCGGCGCCCGTGATCTCGGTCTCAATTCAGCCGGAATCGCGCGGCGACCGCGACAAGCTCTCCATCGGCCTCGCGAAGCTCGCGGAGGAGGATCCGACGTTCGTCGTCAGCTTCGACCCCGAGACGGAGGAGACGATCATGTCGGGCATGGGCGAGCTCCACCTGGAGATCCTGGTGGACCGTCTGAAGCGCGAACACGGCGTCATGGGCAAGGTCGGCCGCCCGCAGGTGGCCTATCGCGAGACCATCAGCGCCAAGGCCGAATACGACCACAAGCTCCAGAAGCAGACGGGCGGCAAGGGCGACTTCGCCCGCGTCGTCCTCACTTGCGAACCCCTGCCTCCCGGAACCGGCTTCGAGTTCTCCGACGACGTCCGCGGCGGCAGCGTCCCCCGCGAGTACATCCCCGCCGTCGAGAAGGGCGTCGTCGCCGCGATGGCGAAGGGCGTTCTGGCCGGCTTCCCCATCGTGGACATGAAGGTCAGCCTCGTCGACGGCGACTACCACGACGTCGACTCGAGCGAACGGGCGTTCAACACCTGCGCCTCGATGGCGTTCAAGGAGCTCTTCCGCAAGGCCAGCCCCAAGCTCCTCGAGCCCATCATGCTGGTGAACATCGTCACGCCGGCGGAGCACATCGGCTCCGTCACGGGCGACCTCAACTCCCGCCGCGGGCGCATCGAGGACCAGCAGAACAAGGGCATCAACCGGGAGATCAAGGCCTACGTCCCGCTGGCCAAGATGTTCGGCTACGCGACGCAGCTGCGCACGATCTCCCGCGGCACGGCGACGTTCAGCATGACCTTCGACCACTACGAGGACGTGCCGAGGAACGTGGCCGAGGAGGTCGTCGCGTCGCGGGCGCAGTTCATGGCGACCCGCCGCTTGTAGAGGCGCGCGTCACGGGGCGGGTACGTCCCAGAGCCGGACCGTGCCGTCGTGGCCGGCGCTCACGAGGCGCTTCCCGTCCGCCGTGAACACGAGCCCCAGCACGTGGCCGTCGTGCCTGCCGGCGGATCCCCGCTCCGCAAGCGCGGGCCAGTCCCAGAGCCGGATGCTCCGGTCCCAGCCCCCCGAGGCCAGCCGTTGCCCGTCCGGGGACAGCGCCAGCGTCTCCACGGGCTCCGCGTGAATCGTGCGGCGCCTCAGCTCCCGGCCGCTCGCGGGATCCCACACCCGGAGGACCCCGTCATGGCCCGAGGCGAGCAGTTCCCCGCCCGACGCCGTGAAGAGCACCGCCTCCACCGATCCCGACGCGCCCTTGAGCACCCGGAGCTCCCGGCCCGACGAGGCCTCCCAGAGCCGCACGGTCAGGTCGGGGCCGCCGGCCGAGGCGATCCAGCGGCCGTCCGGACTGTAGACCACGCCCTTCACCAGATCCCCGTGCCCCTGCAGGGTGGCCCTCAGCGCGCCGCCCGGAAGCTCCCAGATCTTCAGGGTCCGGTCCCAGCTGCTGCTGAGGAGGCTGCGGCCGTCCGGGCTGAACGCGAGCGCGCGGACCATGTTGCTGTGGCCTTCGAGCTTCCGAAGCTCCCGTCCGCTCGCGGAATCCCAGAGCCGGATCGTGCGATCCTGGCTGGCCGTCGCCACGAGGCGCCCGTCCGGGGAAAACGCTGCGAAGCGGACCATCTCCGAATGGCCGCGGAACACCGGTCCGGCGCGTCCCGACGGCAGCTCCCAGAGCCGCGCCGTGGCATCGGCCCCCGCCGAGAGCGCCCAGGCCCCGTCGGGGGAAAGGGCCGCCGATTTGACGTCGCCCGCGTGGCCCGTGAATATCTTCAGCGGGACGGGAACGCGGGGGGGCTCGGCGGGCGGCGCGGGCGTGAGCGGCCGTTTCACCATCGCGGCCTGGAGTTCGGCCTGTGCGCGTTTGAGCGCCTCCTCGGCCTGACGGGCCCGCTCCTCGGCGGCGAGCCGGCCCTGCGACTGGCGCGCCCGTTCGCCTTCGGCGCTCTCCAGCGCCTCCGCGCGGCGCCGGTCTTCGGCCTCCCGTCCGGCGCGCTCCGCCGCCGCCCGGGCCGCCCCCTCGATCAAGCGCGCCTGCTCCAGCTTCTGCGCCGCCAGCGCCTCCTGCTGCCCCGCCAGGGCGCGGGCGTTGCCGGAATCCCGGGCGAGCACGACGCCGTACTGAAGCATCGCCTCCGCGTACTGGCGCTCCCGCATGAGCCGGTCGGCGCGCTCCAGCTCCTTCGCGGCCGGCACCCCGCCCGCGAACGTCGTCCAGCCCAGCCCCGCCGCCACGAGCAGACCGGCCGCCGCCAGCATCCAGGAGACCGGGTTCCCGCGCAGTTCCCGGGGCAGGCGCGCCCGCACGCGCTCCCCCGAGAGCCAGCGGTCGAGGTCGTCGGCGTATTCCTTCGCGGTCGGCGTCCGCTCCTCCGGATCGCGCGCCAGCGCCTGGCGGCAGACGAGTTCCAGATCCCGGCCGCGGGGCAGCCGGCGCACCGCGCGCGCCACCGACGACGGCGCCGGGGCGGGATCCTTCACCATCCGCACCAGCATCTCGACGGCGGTGTCCCCCGGAAACGGCAGGCGGCCGGTCAGCGTCTCGAAGAGCAGCACGCCGAGCGCGTACACGTCGGCCCTCCGGTCGACGCGCCGGATCCCTTCCGCCATCTCCGGGCTGATGTATCCGGGCGTCCCGATCACGAGCCCCGCCCCCGTCAGCGAGAGGCTCAGGTCGCGGCCCAGGGTCTTCGCCAGGCCGAAATCCGTGAGATGCGGCCGCCCCTCCGCGTCGACGAGCAGGTTCTGCGGTTTGAGGTCGCGGTGGACGACGCCGTGCTCGTGCGCCTCGTGCACGGCCCGCGCGGCGTCCCGAAGCACGCGGATCTGGCGCTGGAGGTCCGAGGCGGGATCCTTCCGCCACTCCGAAAAAGGCCGGCCCTCGACCAGGTCCATGGCGAGGTAGGGGCGGCCCTGGTCCGTCCCCGAGTCGAACACGCGGACGATCCCCGGATGCGCGGGCAGCCCCATGGAGAGACGCGCCTCCTGGAGGAAGCGCTCCTCGTCCTGGCGCGCCGCCCCGGCATCGGCCGACGGCGCCTGCGCCAGCACCTTCAGCGCCACGCGGTCGCCGGCGGGCAGGCGCAGGGCTTCGTACACCACGCCCATGCCCCCGCGCCCGAGTTCCCGGACAAGGCGGTAGGGGCCCAGCAGATTCCCGGGCCCGGCGGCGTTCGTCGTCATCCCCTATGGTCCCCGCCCTATAATAGGGCGGCCGGGGGAGGGCGGGGACGGGTCTCTGGAATTTTGCCGGAGAATTGTTCGTTTCCGGGGGAGGCTCCCCGAGACGGTCCGTATGGCGGATGGATAGGAGTGCCCAGGCCCTTAAGGAGGCGAATCCATGCTGTGCCGCGCCGGAATGCTGCTGGCCCTCGCCCTGCTCATCCCCTCCTGCTCCACGGACGACGCCGGGGACCAGGAAATCATCGTGGTGAACAACACGAGTTCCGCGCTCATCGTCGAAGTCGACGCCGACGCCGACAACAACTGGGGCCAGGACGTGGACGACGACATCGCCATCCTCCAGCCGGGGCAGACCTACAAGGAGGAGTTCGAGGGCGCGGATGAGGTGAAGGTCAAGATCACCCGCCAGAGCGACGGCGTGGTGCTCTTCTCCGCCGAGTACGACATCGACGACTTCGAGGACGAGGACGGCGAGATCCTCATCACCGTCAATCCGTAGCCCGCAAACTATACTTGTCCCCGGCGACTTCCTATAATCACCCGCTCGTTTTGGGGGGCGCTGGGGATGTCCTCGTTCCTGGAAGGGCAGTTTTCACTCAAAGGCGAGGTCGCCGTCATCACGGGCGGCACGGGCGAACTCTGCAGCGCCATGGCGCAAGCCCTGGCGCAGGCGGGCGCGAAGGTCGTCCTCGTGGGCCGCGACGCCGCCAAGGCGGAGCGCCGGCTCGAGGCGATCAAGAACGCGGGCGGCGAGGCCTGCTTCCTCCCGGCGGACGTCACGAAGAAACCCGAGCTTGAGCGCATCGCCGCCGAGACGGAGAAGAAGTTCGGCCGCCTCACGATCGCGGTCAACGGCGCGGGCACCAACTCCCCCACCCCCTTCCTCGACATCGGCGACGAGGAGATGCAGCGCATCCTCGACGTCAACTACAAGTCCGTCGTCTTCGGCTGCCAGGTCTTCGGCAAGGTGCTCATCGACGGGGGCAGGGGCGGCACGATCCTCAACATCACGTCGATGTCGGCGATCCGCCCGCTCTCGCGGGTCTTCACCTACAGCGCCACCAAGGCGGCGGTGCTGAACCTCACGATGAACCTCGCCCGCGAATGGGCCCCGCAGGGAATCCGCGTCAACGCCCTTTCGCCGGGTTTCTTCCCCGCCGAGCAGAACCGGAAGATCCTGCAGCCCGAGCGCGTGCAGAAGATCCTCGCGCACACCCCGATGGCCCGCTTCGGCGAGGCCTCCGAGCTCATGGGCCCCGCGGTCTTCCTCTGCGCCCGCAAGGCGGGCAGTTTCGTCACCGGCTGCCACCTGACGGTGGATGGCGGCTTCTCGTGCATGGAATTCTAGGAATCACGCCATGAAGATCCCCGCAGCCAAGGACGGCGGCCTCGACATGCTCTCCCTCGGGGAATGCATGCTGCGGCTCTCCCCCACGGGACGCCAGCGCATCGAGTTCAGCACCGAGTTCGAGGCCTGGGTCGGCGGCGGCGAGTACAACGTCGCCTACGCGGTCGCCCGCATGGGCCTGCGCGCTGGCTGGGTCTCGCGCCTGCCCGACAACTACGTCGCCTGGATGATCCGCAACCACGCGCGCGCGGGCAACCTCGACATCAGCCACGTGGTCTGGGTGCCCTACGACGGCGTCGGCCGCGCGGACCGCGTGGGCCTGAACTTCACCGAGGTCGGCACCGGCGTGCGCGGCTCCGTCACGATGTACGACCGCGGCCATTCCGCCGCAAGCCACATGAAGCCCGGCGAGGTGGACTGGAAGAAGGTCTTCTCGAGGGGCGTGCGCTGGTTCCACACGGGCGGCATCTTCGCGGCGCTCTCCCCCTCCAGCGCGGAGGTCACCCTCGAAGCGCTGAAGGCCGCCCACGAGGCGGGCGTCGTGACGAGCTACGACCTCAACTTCCGCTCCAAGCTCTGGAGCGCGAAGGAGGCCCAGGCCGCCACCGCGAAGATCATCCCCTACGTGAAGGTCCTCATCGGCAACGAGGAGGATTTCATGAAGGTCCTCGGCATGAAGATCGAGGGCGTGAAGGAGGACTTCCGCGGCCTGGAGGTCGACAGCTACAAGGCCATGGTCGAGCAGGTGGTGAAGAAATACCCGACCGTCGAGGGCGTGGGCACCACGCTGCGCGAGGTCGTCAGCGGCCTCGTGAACGACTGGAGCGCCATCTTCTGGCACGAGGGGAAGTTCCACATGAGCCGGAAGTATGAGCACCTGGAGATCGAGGACCGCGTGGGCGGCGGCGACGGGTTCGCGGGCGGCCTCATCTACGGGATGCTCGCGGGACGCGGGCCCCAGGAGGCCGTCGAGTGGGGCGCGGCGCACGGCGCGCTCGCCCAGTCCACGCGCGGCGACGCCTCGATGGTGACCCTCGAGGAAGTCGAACACGTCGTCAAGGGCGGCAGCGCCCGCATCAAACGTTAGGACGAGAAGGACCGCATGAGCCAGTCGAAGATCGGCCTGGTCGGGCTCGCCGTGATGGGCGAGAACCTGGCCCTGAACATCGAGCGCAACGGCTTCCCCATCACCGTCTACAACCGGAGCGTCGAGCGCACGGAGGCCCTGCTCGCGGGCCGGGCGAAGGGCAAGCGATTCACGGGCGCGAAGACCGTGCAGGAGCTCGTCGCCTCGCTCGAGCGCCCGCGGAAGATCATCCTCATGGTCAAGGCGGGCCAGCCCGTCGACGACATGATCGCGCAGCTCACGCCGCTCCTCGAGAAGGGCGACATCCTGATCGACGGCGGCAACTCCCACTTCGCCGACACGCGCCGGCGCTGCCTCGCGCTCGAGGCGAAGGGCATCCGCTTCATCGGCTCCGGCGTCTCCGGCGGCGAGGAGGGCGCCCTCTGGGGGCCCTCGCTCATGCCCGGCGGCCCCAAGGACGCCTACGAATCCCTCAAGCCCGTCTGGGAGAAGATCGCCGCGAAGGTGGACGACGGCCCCTGCTGCGCCTGGCTCGGGCCCGACGGCGCCGGCCACTTCGTGAAGATGATCCACAACGGGATCGAATACGGGGACATGCAGCTCATCGCGGAGAGCTACGAAGTCCTCCGCCGCCTCCTGGGCCTCTCGGCCGGGGAGCTCTCCGACATCTTCGCCGAATGGAACAAGGGCCTCCTGTCCTCGTTCCTCATCGAGATCACCGCGAAGGTGCTCAAGCGCAAGGACGAGGAGACCGGCAAGTGGCTGGTGGACCTCATCCTCGACAAGGCCGGCCAGAAGGGCACCGGCAAGTGGATGAGCCAGATCGCGCTCGACCTGGGCGTGGCCATCCCCACCGTGAACGCCGCCGTCGAGGCGCGCATCCTGTCCGCGTACAAGGACGAGCGCGTCAAGGCCTCGAAGGTGCTGCCCGGGCCGAAGGAGGAGCTCTACACCGGGGACCGCCAGGCGCTCATCGACGCCGTCCGCGACGCGCTCTACGCCTCCAAGATCTGTTCCTACGCCCAGGGCCTCGTCATGATGAAGGCCGCGAGCGACGAGTACAAATGGTCGCTCGACCTCGGCGAGATCGCCCGCCTCTGGAAGGGCGGCTGCATCATCCGCGCGCAGTTCCTCGACCTGATCAAGACCGCGTTCCGCAAGAACCCCGCGCTGTCCAACCTGCTCCTCGACGACCACTTCCGCGGATGGGTGACGGAGGCCCAGCCGCGCTGGCGCCACGTGGTCCGCACCGCCCAGGAGCGCGGCATCCCCGTGCTCGCCATGAGCGCGAGCCTCGCGTACTACGACTCCGTCCGCGCGGAGCGCCTGCCCCTCAACCTCACGCAGGCCCAGCGCGACTACTTCGGCGCCCACACCTACGAGCGTGTCGACAAGCCCGGGAAAGGCCCCTTCCATACCGAGTGGAACTCATGAGCAAGAAACGCATCCTGATCACCACCACGTCCTTCCAGGACACGCCCGGGAGGCACCACGACCTGCTCGTGCCCGACGAGTTCGAGATCGAGCGCGCGCGGGGCCCCCTGCCCGAGGCGGAGATCCTCAAACTCGCGGGCACCCACGACGCCATCATCTGCGGGGACGACGCGTTCACCCGCCCGGTCCTGCAGAAGGCCCTGCCGCGGCTGAAGGTCCTGTCCAAATACGGCATCGGCGTGGACAAGATCGACCTGCTCGCCGCGACCGATCTGAAGATCCCCGTGACCTACTGCCCCGGCGTCAACCACGTCACGGTCGCCGAGCACACCTTCGGCCTGCTGCTCTCGCTCACGCGCCTCATCCCCGTCCAGGACGCGCAGGTGAAGCGCGGGGAGTGGAAGCGCGCGACCGGCCGCGAGCTGGCCGGGAAGACCATGGGCATCCTCGGCCTGGGCCGCATCGGCAAGGAGGTCGCCAAGCGCGCCGCCGCGTTCGAGATGAAGGTCTGCGCCTTCGACGTGTACTGGGACGAGGCCTTCGCGAAGCAGTGGAACATCGAACGCAAGCCCGCGGGCGAGGACGTGCTGCGCGCCGCCGACGTCATCTCCCTGCACATGAACCTCACCGACGAGAACAAAGAGTTCGTCAACGCCGCCCGGCTCGCCCAGATGAAGCGCGGGGCCTACCTGCTCAACTGCTCACGCGGGGGCCTCATCCACGAGGGCGACGTGGCCGCCGCCCTCAAGTCGGGGCAGCTCGGCGGCTACGGCGCGGACGTCGTGGAGCCCGAGCCCATCCTCAAGACCAACCCGCTGCTGGCCGCCCCCAACGTCGTCCTCACGCCCCACGTGGGCTCGAGGACCTACGAGAGCGTCGAGCGCCAGGCCCTCATGGCCGTCGAGAACATGATCCGCGTGCTCTCGGGCCAGGCCCCGCACGCGCAGGCCAATAAATTCTGAGTCCGCGGGATTTCGCTTGACGCGTCCCGCCGCCGCCAATTCTAATTGTAAGACAAATGCAGGCTGAACGCGTGGCGGACGGGATCCGGGAGCTGATCCGGCGGGACTCCATCCCGCCCGGAGGGCGCCTCCCCGCCGAGCTCGTCCTCGCGCGCCGCTTCCGGGTGAGCCGGCCGGTGGTCCGGGAGGCGATCCGGACCCTGCGCGCCCTGGGCGTCGTGGCGTCCCGCCCCCGGACGGGGCTGCGCGTCCTGCCCCTCGACCCGGGCCGGCACTTCGACCAGCTGATCCCCCGCATCCGGACCTCCGAGGAGCGCGCCGAACTCTACGAATTCCGCTGCCTGCTGGAGCCCGCGTTGCTGGAACTCGTCGCGCGCCGCGCCAGCCCGGAGGAGCTCTCCCGCATGGAGCAGCGCCTCGAAGCCCCCCTGCCCCGCGGGGCCGCCTGCATCCGCGAGGGCCTCGTCCGCGACGCCGCCTTCCACGAGGAGCTCTGGCGGCTCTCCGGCAACCGCTTCGTGCGCAGCCTGCGCGGCCTGCTCGTCAGCTATTTCGCCGACCTGGAAGCGCGCGGCGGCCGCCGCGTGAGCGAGCTCGCCATGAGGCGCACGAACCGCCAGCATCTCGCCGTCGTGCGGGCGCTCCGCCGGGGCGACCTCGCCCGCGCCCAGCGCGAGCTCGCGCGGAACCTCGCCACGTTCAGGCCCTCGAAGGGGCGGGCCTCGTGAAGCAGCGCGCCATCCTCCCCGTCCTGACCCCCATCGCCCGCCAGGAGATCCCCGAGGTCAAGGGGAACACCCAGCAGCTGCTCAAGGACCTGGCCGCCTTCCTGCCGCCGGAACGGCTCGTCACGCAGCCGGGGGACCTCTTCGCCTACGAGTGCGACGCGCAGACCTTCGACCGCGCCCTGCCGCTCGCCGTGGTTTTCCCGGAGTCCGCCGAAGAGACGTCGAAAATCGTCAAGCTGGCCGTCCAGCACTCGGTCCCCTTCGTGCCGCGCGGCGCGGGCACCGGGCTTTCGGGGGGCGTCGTCGCCGTCGGCAGCCTCGTGATCGCCACCGCCCGGCTCAACAAGATCCTCGAGGTCGACGTCCCCAACCGCTGCGCCTGGGTCCAGCCCGGCGTCGTGAACGCCCACCTCTCCAAGGCCGTCGCCGCGCACGGGCTGCATTACGCGCCCGACCCCTCCAGCCAGAACTCCTGCACCATCGGCGGCAACGTCGCCGAGAACTCGGGCGGCCCGCACACGCTCAAATACGGCGTCACCACCAACCACATCCTTGCCGCGGAGGTCGTCCTCCCCGACGGGAGCCTCGCGATGCTCGGCGGCGCCGCGGCGGACATGCCCGGGTACGACCTGCTCGGCGTCTTCGTCGGCTCCGAGGGCACGATGGGCATCACCACCAAGATCCTCGTCCGCCTCACGCCGCTGCCCGAGGGCGTCAAGACCATGCTCGCGATCTTCGACAGCGTCCAGGACGCCTGCAAGGGCGTCACCGAGATCCTCGCCCGCGGCATCCTGCCCGCCGCGATCGAGATGATCGACCAGAAGACGCTGCGCGCCGTCGAGGCGTACATCCACGCCGGATTCCCGCAGGACGCCGCCGCCGTGCTGCTCGTCGAAGTCGACGGCCTCGTCGACGACCTCGAGCAGCAGGCCCAGGCCGTGCTCGAGGCGCTGCGGGCCTCGAACGTCCGCGATGCGCGCCTCGCCAAGGACGACGCCGAGCGCCTCAAATTGTGGAAAGGGCGCAAACAGGCCTTCGGCGCCCTGGGCCGCCTCGCGCCCAACTACTACACCCACGACGGCGTCATCCCCCGCACCAAGCTCCCCGAGACGCTCGCCGAGATCGGCCGCATCGAGCAGGAGAACCGGGTGATGATCGCCAACGTCTTCCACGCGGGCGACGGCAACCTGCACCCCGTCATCCTCTACGACGAGCGCGAGGAGGGCGTGATCGACCGCGTCCGCAAGGCCGGCGAGGAGATCCTCCGGCTCGTGTGCCGCATGGGCGGCGGCCTCTCCGGCGAGCACGGCATCGGCATCGAGAAGCTCGCCTTCATGAAGGACTTCTTCTCGGAGGAGGACCTCTCCGAGATGCGCCGCCTTCGCGATCTCTTCAACCCCAAAGGCCTCTGCAATCCCGGCAAGGCCGTCCCCGCGGCGGGCCGCTGCACGGGACCCGGACCCGCCAACCGTCTGCCGATCGGACATTAGATGCTTACGCCCGAGTCCGAGTCCGAACTCGCCGGCCTCCTCGCGGAGGGGAAAGCCCTCCACGTCCAGGGAAGCGGGACGAAACGCCATCACGGTCCCGGGCCCGCGGGAAGCCCGGAGCCGGTATCGATGCGGAAGCTTTCGAAGATCACGGCCTACGAGCCGGGCGACCTCGTCGTGACGGCCCAGGCGGGCGTGCGCCTCGCGGACCTGCAAGCGGAGCTCTCGAAGCAGCGCCAGTGGCTCCCGCTCGACCCGCCCTACGCCGACACCACGATCGGCGGCCTGATCGCGACGAACAGCGCGGGCCCGCGGCGCCTGGGCTACGGCACCGTCCGCGATCATCTGCTGGGGGCGCGCTTCATGGGCCCCGACGGCTCCGTCACCCGCTCCGGCGGGCGCGTCGTGAAGAACGTCACCGGCTACGACCTGCACAAGCTGCACGTCGGCGCCTTCGGATCCCTGGGCGTCGTGCTGGAGGCCAGCTTCAAGCTCCGGCCGAAACCCGAGATCAGCGCCGCCTTCGTGATCCCCTGCGCCTCGCTGCCCGAGGCCCATGCGCTGCTGCTGAAGGTCTTCGAATCGAAGCTCCGCCCGGTCGCGCTCGAGGCCCTGGACGGACGGCTCAAACACATCGTCGACGGCGACGCGTTCGCGCTCGTCGGCGTCGAGGGCAGCCGTCCCGTGATCGACCGCCATTACCGCGAGCTGAAGACGCTCGCGCCCAAGCTGGGCATCCTCGAGGGGGCGGTCGCCGACCCGCTCTGGAACGCCCTGAAGAAGCTGCCCGAGGCGCTGCGGGACTTCGTCCGCATCCGCATCGGCGCCAAGCCGCACGATCTGCCCAAGCTGCTGCCGTCCGCCCCGCTCTGGATCTCGGCGGGGACCGGCGTGGCGCGCGCCGATCTGGAGCCCAGCGCCGACCTCCCCCGCCGCATCCGGCAGTGGCATGAAAACGCCCAGGCGATGGGCGGCTACGCGGTCGTCGAGTCGGCCCCCGTGGGGATGCCCGAGCGGGACCGCCTCCCCTGGGGCGGCTCCGGCGACGCGCTCATGCGCGGCCTCCGGGACCTCCGCGACCCGAAGCGCCTCCTCAATCCCGGAAGGGTGCAGGTATGAAATTCGATCCGAAGTCGGGGGCGCCCTCGTTCGAGCAGGTCTCCGCGTGCGTGCACTGCGGGCTCTGCCTCGAGGCCTGCCCCACCTACAAGGAACTGCGCGTGGAGATGGACTCCCCGCGCGGCCGGCTCTACCTCATGAAGGGGATCCTGGAGGACCGCCTCGAGCCCACCGAGGAGGTCCTGACGCACCTCGACCAGTGCCTCGACTGCCGCGCCTGCGAGACCGCCTGCCCCTCGGGCGTGCACTACTCGGAGGTCCTCGAGCGCACGCGCAGCGTGCTGGAGCCGCAGCGCCCCCACGGCTGGATCGTGCGGATCCTGCGCTGGTTCCTCTTCAAGAAGCTGCTTCCCAGGCGCAAGACCCAGCGCATCCTCTTCAAGCTGCTCTGGGTCCAGAAGATCCTCGGCTTCACCGCGCTCGGACGCTGGCTGGGCCGCAAGGGGCTCATCCCGGGCAAGCTCGGCGCCATGGCCGTCCAGGCCCCCGACGTGCCGTTCTCCTCGTTCCGCGACCGCCACAAGGAGGACTTCGACCTCGTCCGCGGCCGTCTCACGTTCAAGGCCGTCGGCGAGAAGAAACGCCGCGTCGCGCTCTTCACCGGCTGCCTCGCGGACCAGCTCTTCGCCGACGTCAACGAGGCCACCGTGCGGGTCCTCACGGAGAACGGCTGCGAGGTGGACGTGCTCGCCGCCGAGCAATGCTGCGGGGCCCTGCACATCCACAACGGCGAACGCGACCACGCCAAGGAGCTCGCCGCGGAGAACGTGAAGCTCTTCAACGCGGGGAAATACGACGCCGTCCTCACCAACGCCGCGGGCTGCAGCGCCGAACTGCGCCACTACGGGGCGCTGCTCGACGGCGACGCCGCCGCGAAGGAGTTCGGCGCGAAGATCCGGGACATCAGCGAGTACCTGGTGGAGATCGGCTACCGGAAGCCCTTCGGGAAATCCACGGCGGGCAAGGTGGCCTACGACGAGCCCTGCCACCTGCTGCACGCGCAGAAGATCAGCGCGGCGCCGAAGGAGCTGATCCGCAACGTGCCCGGCGTCGAGCCCGTGCCGCTGGAGGACGCCGAGTTCTGCTGCGGCAGCGCGGGGCTCTATTCCGTCACGCAGCCCGCGCTCGCGAAGAACGTGCTGGCGCGAAAGGTCGAGCAGATCCGGAAGAGCGGCTGCGACACCGTCGTCACCGGAAATCCCGGCTGCCTGATGCAGATCCGCTGCGGCCTGCGCGAGGCGGGGTCGAAGATCCGCGTCATCCACCCCGCCCAGCTGCTGGCGGAGTCGTATGGGAAGCCCAAGGATTAGAACGAAATCGGAGGAAGCATGAGCGCACCGTTTCCCGCCTACCAGCCCCCCGTGCGGCTGCTGCTGGGACCCGGCCCCAGCCCCGTGGATCCGCGCATCCTTCAGGCCTTCAACAAGCCGACGATCGGCCACCTCGACCCCCAGTTCCTGAAGCTGATGGACGAGGTCCGGACCATGCTCAAGCAGGCCTTCCGCACCACGAACGAACTCACGTTCCCGGTCTCCGGCACCGGCACGGCCGGGATGGAGACCTGCCTCGTCAACCTGATCGAGCCGGGCGACGAGGTGCTCGTCCTCGTGCAGGGCTACTTCGGCGCTCGCATGGCGGACATCGCGGGCCGCGCCGGCGGGAAGGTCACGGTCCTCGACGCCCGCTGGGGCGAGGGCTTCGAACCCGAGCAGGTCGCGGCGGCGCTCAAGGGCAGGGCCTTCAAGGTCGTCGCCGTCGTGCACGCGGAAACCTCCACCGGTCACCTGCAGCCGGTGAAGGAGATCGTCGAGCTCGCCCACCGGCAGGGTGCGCTGGCGATCGTGGATGCGGTCACGTCCACGGGCGGCATCCCGCTCGAAGTCGACGCCTGGGGCATCGACGCGATCTACACGGGGACGCAGAAGTGCCTCGGCGGGCCGCCGGGTCTTGCGCCGATCAGCTTCAGTCCCCGCGCCGTGGAGAAACTCGACCAGCGCAAGACGAAAGTCCAGAGCTGGTATCTGGATCTCTCGCTGGTGCGCAAATACTGGGGCGCGGACCGGGCATACCACCACACGGCGCCGATCAACAACGTCTACGGGCTGCACGAATCGCTGCGCATCGTGCTCGAGGAGGGCCTCGAGGCGCGCTGGAAGCGTCACCAGGAGGCGCACGAGCGCTTCGCGAAGGGCGCGGCCGCGCTGGGCTTCGAGTTCCAGGTGAAGGAGGGACGGCGGCTGCCGCAGCTCAACGCGATCCGCATTCCCGCGGGCTTCGACGACAAGGCGGGCCGCAAGGCGCTCCTGGAGAAACACGGCATCGAGATCGGGGGAGGCCTCGGCGAGCTGGCGGGCAAGCTCTGGCGCGTGGGCCTAATGGGCTACGGCGCGCGTCCGGAGGTCGTGGACCAGGCGCTGGCGGCGTTCAAGGACATCCTCGGGAAGGGGTGATCGCGGGGGGCCGGCCGGAACGATTCCCCGACATGGGAAGGGGGCGTCGGTCTTATAGGATCGCCGGGGCGGGCATCGCCCCGGCGGGTCCCGTACGGTCGATGAAAGGGGTGTTGCGATGATCCGCGCCCGACTCCTGCTCCCGGTCCTCCTGATGTCCTGCACCGCCGGCGGCGAGGCGGCCCGCCCCGCCGGCCCCCTGATCCTCGCCGAGGCGGAGGGCTTCTCCGAGCGCGGCGGCTGGGTCGTCGATCCGCAGTTCATGGACGTCATGGGCTCGCCGTACCTGCTGGCGCACGGCCTGGGCCGTCCGGTCGCCGACGCCTCGACGGAGATCTCGATTCCGGCGGACGGGGTCTACCGGGTCTGGGTGCGGACGAAGGACTGGGTCGCCCCCTGGAACGCGCCGGGGGCGCCGGGAAGCTTCAAGGTCCTCGTCGCGGGCCGCCCGCTCGCCGCGATCTTCGGGACCGAGGGCGCCCGGTGGCACTGGCAAGACGGCGGATCGATCGACCTGCGCGCGGGACGGGCGAGGCTGGTGCTGCACGACCTCACCGGCTTCGAGGGCCGCTGCGACGCGGTGCTCCTCAGCGGCGACCCCGGCTTCGTCCCCCCGGACCGGGAAGCGGACCTGGCGCGCTTCCGCCGCGGCTGCCTGGGGCAGCCGGAGGAGCCGGAACCCGCGGGCGACTTCGATCTGGTCGTCAGCGGCGGCGGCATCGCCGGCACCTGCGCGGCGCTCTCGGCGGCCCGGCTGGGCCTGAAGGTGGCGCTCATCCAGGACCGCCCCGTCCTCGGCGGCAACAACAGCTCGGAAGTCCGCGTGTGGCTGCAAGGGGCGCGCAACAAGGACCCGTGGCCGCGCGTCGGCGACGTCGTCGCCGAGCTGGAGCAGGACCAGCGGGCGCACTACGGCCCGGCCAACACCGCCGAACTCTACGAGGACGCGAAGAAGCTCGCGCGGGTGCGCGCGGAACCGAACATCGCGCTGTACCTGGAGCACCGCGTGAACGCCGTCGAGGCCGCCGGCGGGCGCCTCCGCGCGGTGATCGCCCAGTCGACCACGAGCGGCCGGCGCCTCCGCTTCGGCGGCACGTGGTTCGCCGACTGCACCGGCGACGCGACGGTGGGCGCCCTGGCGGGGGCCGACTTCGACCTGGAGCCCAGGGGCCGCATGGGCCCCTCCAACCTCTGGAACGTCTGCGAGTGCAAGGATGTCAGCGCGATCAACACCGACACGGCGCAGGCGGCCCGGCCCCAGCCGTTCCCGCGCTGCCCGTGGGCGCTCGACCTCTCGGACAAGCCGTTTCCGGGCCGCGACAAGATCAAACCCGATCCGCTGAAGCTGGGCGGGTGGTACTGGGAGAGCGGGTTCGACCGGGACCCCATCCTGGAGCTCGAATACATCCGCGACTGGAATTTCCGCGCCATGTACGGGGCGTGGGACGCCCTGAAGAACGTCGACAAGGTCCTGCCGAACCACGTGCTCAACTGGTCCGCGTACATCCTCGGCAAGCGCGAATCCCGCCGGCTGCTCGGCGACGTCGTCCTGCGCCTCGACGACCTCAAGAGCGACCGGCGCTTCCCGGACGGCTGCGCGCCGACGGGGTGGAGCAACGACCTGCACCTGCCGGACCGGAACTACGAGAAGGGGTTCCCGGGGGACGCCTTCATTTCCGGCGCGAACTTCGGCGAATTCCCCGCGCACCGGGAGGGCCGGCCGTTCTGGATCCCCTACCGCTGCCTGTATTCCCGGAACGTGGGGAACCTGTTCATGGCGGGGCGCAACATCAGCGTGGAACACGCGGCGCTCGGCGCGGTGCGCGTGATGCGCACCTGCGGCACGGAGGGCGAGATCGTCGGCATGGCCGCGAGCCTGTGCCGGAAACACGGCGTCGATCCGCGCGCGGTCTACGAGCGGCATCTTCAGGAACTGCAGGACCTCATGCGCCGGGGGGTCGGCCGCCCGCAGGAGGCCGCGAAGCCGTACGTGAATCAGGGCGAGCGGGCGGCGCCCGTGAAACGCCCCACCAAGTAGGCGTTCCCGCGGCCGGCGACGGCGTTACCTTTCCGGCCCTCCGCCTGATCCGGGGACGGGAACCCCTGTTGGAGCGGAGACCGCCATGAGCCGGATCATCGTCTGCCTTTGCCTCCTGTCCACCCCCGCCCTCGCCCAGAAGGCGCCCCCGAAGGACCCCGGCGCGGAGGCCCGGAAGCGGATCTTCCGGGAGCGCTTCCTCGACCACTTCACGCTCGGGGTCGAGGCCCCGCGGGAATGGATCGAGGAGACGCGCGCGAAACACGGCGCGCGCTGGGACTGCTCGGTCGCGTACCTCTCCGGCGGCGCCGCGACGGGCGAAGTCCCCTACTGGCTGAACTTCGGCAACTCCCCGCGCAAGCTCGTGGCCGACGCGCGGACGGCGGGCGTCGTGCCCTGGTTCACCTTCTACCTGCTGGCCGCCTCCGCCCCCGCGCGCTACAAGCCGGGCCCCGCCCAGGCCACCCCCGTCAACGCGCGGGTGCCGTCCACCATGAAGGAGTACTTCACCCTCTTCCGCACGCTCGTGCAGGGCGCGGGGCAGGAGGCCCCCTGGCCGGTCATGATCCAGATCGAGCCCGACGAGTGGTGCCACCTGCTGCTGTCGGCGGGCATGGACCCCGCCAAGGTCGACGTGAAGGTCGGCTCCTGCGGCCTGGAGGAGCTGAAGGGGCTGCCCGACAACCTCTTCGGCTACGCCGCGGCCCTGAAGCGGCTGCGCGACCTGCACGCGCCCGCGAACGTGCTCCTGGGCTGCAACCCCTCGGGCTGGGACGCGAACGGGGCGATGAGCGGGACCCGGATGGGCCAGCTGATGAAGGCGGCGGCGGGCGACTGGGACTTCGCCGTCTTCGAAACGGGCGACCGGGACAAGGGGATGAAGGGCCTCGCGCCCCCCTACGGGACGGCGATCGACGTCGCCGGCTCGCTCGAGGCGCATCTCAAGTGGATCTCGGACTTCCACGCGGCGTCGGGGCTGCACGTCTTCGTCTGGCAGGTCGCGGCGGGCAACACGTGGTTCCGCACCTGCAACAACACGGAGGGTCACTACGCCGACAACCTGCTGCAGCTGCTCCTCGAGGATTACCCGAAGAATCCGACGATCGGCCGCTACGTGAAGGCGGGCTGCGTCGGCTGGATGCTCCAGGGGGGCCAGGGCGGCAGCACGCGCGTCTACGACGCCCGGAAGGACGGCATCACGAACCCGCCGCCCATCCCCGGGAACCTCGGCCACGCCTCCGAATACGCCGACGACGACGGCGGGTATCTGAGGCTGCGCGGGGCGGCGTACTACCGGAAGCCCTTCCCCATCCTCGGCAAGGGCGCCGCCCGGCCGCCGGCGACCCCGTCCGGCCCGCGCTGATGCCTCACGGGCTCGGGCCCGGCCGGACCTGAAGGTCCGGATCGCACCGCGATCGAGCGCAGCGTCCCGTCGCGACCCATGATCGCCTACGTACGCACGACAATATGCTTGCTTGCGGGGGCCGGCGCGATAAAATCCGGAGGGTTCCAAATATTTAGGATCGCCCGCAGGAGGAACGAGCCATGGCCAAGCGCCGGATTCCGCCCCCGAAGCCTTCCCTGCCGTCCACCGAGGAACTGCCGAAGGGCGTCGCCGCCGTCTTCGAGGCCGTCGAATCGGGCGACTCCAAACGGACCCGCGCGGCGTTCGAGGCGCTCTCCGCCGAGCCCGGGCTCTTCCGGGAGTTCATCGGGATCCTCGCCTGGAAGAGCGACGCGGGGGAGCAGGCGCTCCGCGCGTTCGCGAAGGACGCCGCGGGAAGGCGCATGGCCGAGGCGATCCGGAGGAAACGTCTCGACGAACTTCCCCCCGAAGCCGCCGCGATGGCCAAGGCGGACTGGCGGTCCATGCACGATCTCCTTCGGGAGCTCGCCGCCTGGTGGAGGGCCTGCTGCTGGTGCGGCTGCGGCAAGCGCTGCTTCCGCTGGCCCGACTTCTGCTGGTACCGCCGCTGCGGCTGCTGCTCCCTCCTCGTGGGAGGCGCCCCCGACGGATCCCCCAACCCGCGCTCCACCCGGCAGCTGAATTTCTCCAGCCGCTTCCTGGTCACCGCCGGCCCTTCCCCGGAACAGACCGGCGTGGATCTGGCCGCCCAGCCCCTTCCCAGCCTCGAGGCGGTCGCCGGGATCGCCAGCGCCCCCGCCACGGGCGACATCATCGTCCGCGGCGTCGGCCAGTGGCAGTTCCAGCCCCTCCCCCCCGCTCCCACGCTCGAGAGCGTGGCCGGCATCGCGCCGGGCTCGGCGGCGCCCGGGGACGCGATCGTCCGCGGCCCCGCGGGCTGGCAGCTTCAGCCCTTCCCCGCCCCCCAGACCTTCGAGGGCATGGCCGGCATCGCCCCCGGCACCACGCAGCCCGGCGACGTCGTCGTGAAGACCACCGCCGGCTGGGCGCCCCAGCCGCTCTCGATCCAATCCATCGCCGGCGTGACCCCCCAGGCGGGGGACACCCTCGAATGGAACGGAACGGCCTGGGTCTCCAAGCGACCGGTCCGCCTCTTCGCCGGCAAGATCTCCAACGCCTCCGGAACCTTCCTCCATGTTCCGGATCCCGTCAACGTGACCTGGTTGAGCGCCTCCACGGTGGTCGTCGCCACGGCCGTCGACGCCGGGGGCTTGCCGGTCTTCGTGGAGGCGCAGTTCGTCAGCAGCACGCAACTCCGCTTCAGCCTCCGCCTGTCGGACGGATCGGATTACAGCGGGTCGGCGCAGGTCAGCTACGTGATCGTCTGAACGCGGGCAGTTCGGGGGATGGGTGGGTTTCCCCGGCCCCCAAGGATATACTCCGGAAATGAAGCCCACCCGGCGCGACGTCCTGAAAGCCGCCCTCGCCGGCACGCTCGCCGGCTGCGCGGGACCGGCCCCCGCGGCTCCGCCGGACGAAGGCGCCGTGGACACGCATGTGCATTGCTTCGCGGGGACCGCGGATCCGCGCTTCCCCTACCACAAAGACGCCCCCTACCGCCCCGCCGCGCCTTCAGGTCCCGAACAGCTGCTCCGCTGCATGGACGGCGCGGGCGTGCGCGGCGCCGTCATCGTCCACCCGGAGCCCTACCAGGACGACCATCGCTACCTCGAACACTGCCTCTCGATCGGCGCCGGCCGCCTGAAGGGCACCTGCCTCTTCTTCGCGGAGCGCCCCGGCGCGCTCGAGGCGCTCGCGGCCCTCGCGAAACGCACGCCCCTCGTCGCGGCCCGCGTGCACGCCTACGCCCCCGAACGCCTCCCGCCCTTCGGACGGCCGGAACTGCGCGCCCTCTGGAAGACGGCCTCGGACCTGGGCCTCGCGATGCAGCTTCATTTCGAGCCGCGCTACGCGCCCGGCTTCGAGGCGCTCATCGAGGAATTCCGCTCGACGACGGTGCTGATCGACCACCTCGGCCGCCCGCTGCAGGGCACGCCCGAGGAGCACGACCGCGTCGTGCGCTGGTCGCGCTTCCCGAACACGGTCGTGAAGCTCTCCGCGCTGACGGAGCCCACGCAGTATCCCCACCGCAGCCTCGCGCCGCACGTGAAGAAGCTGGCCGACGCCTTCGGACCCGGACGCATGCTCTGGGGCGGCGGCTTCGGACCCGATGCCACCCCGGAGTCCTACCGCGCCGCGCGCGAACGGGCCCGGGACTTCCTCCGCGACTTCAGCCCCGCCGACCAGTCCCGCGTGCTCGGCGGCAACGCCGCGACGCTCTTCCGCTTCGCCTGACCGGCGCGGGGGCCGCGGAACCCGTTACCCCGGCCGCGCGACGCCTATAATGAAGCAGGATCGGCATGGAGGCGGAATGATCCTGGCATGGATGGCGGCGGCCTGCTGTCAGGCGGCGGCGGCGGACCGCATGGATCTCGGCACCAACTTCTGGAACCTCGGCTGGCACCGTCCGGACGACTGCTTCCGCGACGTCCGCGCCGTGTCGGGACCGGACCCCTGGAACCCCCGCTTCCTCCAGGACATCGCGGCCTTCCGGACGCTGCGCTTCATGGACTGGGACGGCACCAACGGCTCCGCGCGCGAGCGATGGACGGAACGTCCCCGGCGCGACGCGCCGTCGCAGAACCCGGCCGCCTACGAATGGATGATCGACCTGTGCAACCGCAGCGGGGCGGACCTGTGGCTCACGGTGCCGCACCGCAGCGTGACCCGGACGGCGGGCGACCGTCCCTCGGACTACGCGTTGAGGCTCTGCCTGCTCGTCAAGACGGGCGTGGACATGGGCGCGGTCGACCTGGGGCCGCTCGAGGCCGGCCTCGCCCGGATGACCCCGGAGGAACTCGTCGCCGCGGGCGGCGTCCGCAGCGGCGCGCCCCTCGCGCCGGGGCTCCGGCTCTGGATCGAGTACTCGAACGAGACGTGGAACGGGGCGTTCAAGCAGTCCCACGCCTGCTGCGACGAGGGCGAGGCGCTCGGCCTCGACGAGAAGCGCTGGACCGCCGGGTTCCGCTACCACGCGTGGGCCGCGATCCGCGTCTTCCGGGCCGCGGACCTCGTGTACGGCCCCGGCTCCCCGCGCGTCGTGAGGGCGCTGGCCACCCAGTCCGCCAATTCCTGGATCGCCGGCCGTCATCTCGAGGTGATGCGGGATCCGAAGCGGAACCCCTGGGGCGTGAAAGCCGACGCGATCGCCGCGGCGCCGTACTTCGGGCACGACGTGGACGGGGGCGACCCGGATGCCGTCGAAAAGCTCCGCGCCTCGATCCGGAAGGCGGGGGAGCAGTCGGCGAAGCACCGGAAGATCGCGGACGAGGCCGGCCTCCGGCTGGTCGCCTACGAGGGCGGCCAGCACGTGACGAAGCGCGCGGCGGCGCTGAACCGCTCGCCCGAGATGGGGGTCCTCTACCGCGAATACCTCGAGGAGATGTCCAAGCACTACGACCACTTCGTGCACTATTGCCACGTGGGGCGGGCGGGGGACGGCGGCGCCTGGGGCGCGCTGGAGCGCAGCGGCCAGCCCCCGGAGGAGGCCCCCAAACACCGGGCGCTGCTCGATTGGGCCAAATCCTGCCCGCCGCGGAAACGGGATTGATCAGCCTCCCCTGGATGGAGGGGGCAGGGAGACCGCATGCATCTCATCCTCTGCGCCGCCCTGGTCCAGACCGCCGGGGCCGGCGCGCCGGGGGCGGCCAACCACGCGCGGCCCCACGAGACGGCGGCGCGCCCGGCCTTCCTCGAGCTGCCGCCCGGGGCGGTCGAGCCGCTGGGCTGGTTGCGCGACTGGTGCCTGGCCGCGAAGGACGGCTACACCGGACGCATGGACGAGGTCGACGTCGAGTTCCAGCGCGCGTGGGCGGCCGACCGGAAGCCCGCCGGCGACCGGCTCCTGTGGTACAAGGGCGCCTGGCCCCTGGAAGGCGGCGGCTACTGGTTCGACGGCCTGGCCCGCCTGGGCTGCGCCCTTCATGACGAGGGCCTGATCGCGCAGGCGAAGCGGCGGGTCCACGCCGTCGCCGACAACATGAACGCCGGCGGGCTGCTCTTCCTCTGGTGGCTCGACCGGAACAAGCCCGAGGACCGAAAAGCCGTCCTCGCCGCGCTCGACGGCTGGCCGCTCTGGGCCTGCGGGCTCCTGGGCCGCGCCCTGAGCTCCTATTACGCGGGCACCGGCGACAAGCGCGCTCTGGAGGCGCTCGTCAAGGCCTACGGCAGCGACCCCGACGGACTGCGCTGGATCCCCGGCAACATCGCGAACGCCTGGCCGGCCTACGACGCGTACACCTGGACCGGCGACCCGGGCATCGCCGCCGCGCTGGACAACCTGTTCAAGAAGGAGGGCGGCGCGCTGATGCCCGCCCTGAGCCGCTACCGCGACGCGCCGGACTTGAAGCCGGGCACGACCGTGGACAACGCGCATGTCGTCGAGTTCGTCGAAAACACCACGCCCTGGGCCGTGGCGTATCTCTGGACCGGGGATGCGCGTTTTCTGCAGGCGGCCGTCGGCTGGCACGATCTGATCGAACGCGTCGCGATGCAGCCCCACGGCGTGCCGGTCTCCGACGAGTGGTACGTCCCCACCGGCGCGTTCCGCGGCAGCGAGACCTGCGATGTGGCGAACTATGTGTGGAGCCAGGCCGCCCTCCTGGCCGTGACCGGCGAAGGCCGGATGGGCGACCGGCTCGAGCGGGCCTTCTTCAACGCCGGGCCGGCCACGGTTTCGCGCGACTTCAAGACGCACGTGTACTTCCAGAGCCCCAACCGCTTCGCGAACCGGTCGCCGAACTTCCCGCACGGGCCCATGGCCTCCGGCGGCGCCTACAAGCGCACGCACGCCCCGCTCTGCTGCACCGCGGCGCTCAACCGCGTCGTGCCGTCGTTCGTCACGAACCTGTGGATGGCGACCCACGACAACGGCCTGGCCGCGACCTGCTACGGCCCCTGCAGGGTGACGGCGCTGGCGGCAAACCGCGTGCCCGTCGTGATCGAATGCAGGACCGATTATCCCTTCAATGAGACGATCGAGATCTCCGTGCAACCCGAGCGCGAGGCGGCCTTTCCGATCGACGTCCGCATCCCCGGCTGGTGCGCCCAACCCGCCCTGAGCGTGAACGGAGCGGCCGTCCCGGTCGAGCGCAACGCCAGGGGCTTCGCACGCGTCAGCCGCAGATGGAAGGCGGGCGACACCCTCCAACTGCGTCTCCCGATGACCGCCGTCGTGCAAACGGGCCGCGATGCCGCCCCGGGACCGCCGTACAGCGGCGAGCACAAGACGACGCGCGTGACGATTCCCGGGGAGCAGGCCGCGCAGGGCCTGCCGTACGCCTCGGTCTCCTACGGCCCCCTGCTTTTCGCGCTGCCCATCGCCGACACGAAGGACGCCAACACGCCCGACCCGGCCGCGCGCTGGAGCTTTGCGCTGGAAACCCGGGAGCCCGGCCTGACCGTCGAGCGCGGCGCGATGCCGGCCAGGTGGGACTGGCCCCTGGCGTCCCCGCTGAAACTGAAGGTCCGGGCATGCGAGGTCGACTGGAATCCCGACCCGAAGGATCCCCGGCTGCCGGCGGTCCCGATGAGCGGGCAGACGGCGGCCGAGTCGATCACGCTCGTGCCCTACGGCTGCACGAAGTTCCGGATCTCGATGTTCCCCGTCGCCGGCGAACCCGAGGTGAAGCCCGCGGCGATCCGCCGGATCCTCTTCCTGGGAAACAGCATCACGCGGCACCCCCCCAAGGCCGACCTCGACTGGCCGGGCGACTGGGGCATGGCGGCCAGCGCGGAGGAGAAGGATTACGTGCATCTCGTGACGCGTGCCGTCGCCGCGCACACCGGGGCCGCCCCGAAGATCCTGGTCAGGAACATCGCGGACTTCGAGCGCCGGTACGCGGACTACGACGTGGACGGGCAGATGAAGGAGCTCTTCGCGTTCGATGCCGACCTGGTGGTGCTGGCCATCGGCGAGAACGTGCCGGGTCTGGGATCGGAGGACGAGAAGGCTCGCTTCAAGGCGGCCGTGATGAGGATCCTGAGAGGCGTGCTGGCCCGGCGCCGTCCGCTGGTGGTGGTGCGCAGCAGCTTCTGGGCGGACGCCGCCAAGGACCAGGTGCTGAGCCAGGCCTGCCGGGAGGTCGGCGGCCTCTTCGTCGACGCCGGTCCGATCGGCCGGGATGCCTCGAACGTGGCGCGCTCCGAGCGGTCGTTCAAGCACGACGGCGTCGCCGCGCACCCGGGCGACAAGGGCATGCAGGCCATCGCCGAGGCGATCATGAAAGCGGTGCTGGAGCGGGCGAAGTGACGGGCGCCCCCGTCCGGATTTCCCGGTCCCGCCCGCACGGCGGCACCGCCGCGAAGCTCCTCCGCTTCGCTTGACCGGCGCGGGGGGCGCGGGGTACCTTCCGGCCATGAACGAATGGATCCTGCCCGGCGAGCTGCACGACCGCATCGTCGCCGCCGCGTACCGCAAGCGCGGCTACACCCCGAAGGAGGCCGCCCAGGCGGCGCAGTTCTCGAACCTCACCGCCCGCCACGGCATCAAGACCCACAACGCCATCAAGGCGCTGCACCTCGACGAGCACTTCGGCTCCAAGGCGGGCGGCTGCGTCCCCGGCGCGAAGATCGAGAAGCTCAAGGGCCCCTACAAGGCCGTCCAGCGCTGGAACGCGAACAAGAAACTCGGCCAGGCGGTCGGCCTCGAGGCGATGGCGGCGGCGATGAAACTCGCCGACAAATACGGCATCGGCGCGGTCGCCGTCGACAACGCCTTCCACTACCTCTGGGGCGGCGGCTACGTGATCGACGCGGCCCGGAAGGGCTATCTCGCGTACACCTGCTGCACCGCCGCGCTCGCGGAAGTCGTCCCCTTCGGGGGCCGGACCGCGACGCTCGGCACCAACCCGCACTCCTGGGGCTTCCCCACGACGGAGTCCCTGGGCTTCCCGATCTGCATCGACTGGGCGACGAGCACGATCGCGATGGGCCGGGTCCAGGTGCTCGCCCGCGAGGGCAAGTCCCTGCCGCCCGGCTGCGCGGTGGACGAGGACGGCAAGGAGACGAACGATCCCGCGCGCGTGAAGGCCCTGCTGCCCTTCGGGGCGCACAAGGGCTACGGGCTTTCGCTCATCGACGAGCTGATGGCGGCGTTCACGGGTGGCTCGCTGCCGACGCTGCGCAGCCGCTGGAACCAGGGCCCGCCGGAGGAGAAGCGCACGCCCGCGTTCTACTTCCAGGCCATCCGCCCGGAGGCGCTGGACTGCGGCGCGTTCGCGATGAAGCGCGACCAGAAGGCCAACGTCAAGGCGGTGCTGGAGGACATCCTCGGCCACGGCAACACGCCCGGCACGATGCTCCCGGGCGAGCTCGAGCACCGCGCGTACGCGCGCAGCGAGAAGGCGGGCGGCCTGATCTTCACGGACGCCGAGATCGCCGAGTTCGAGAAGCTCGCCAGGGAGGGCCGCGTGGCGTTCAAGCCCGCGTCCCTCCGCCCCGTGCCGGCGTAGCCGGGCCCGCCGGCTCAGCGGCGGCCGTACACGTGCGTCGGGGTCCGGTTGACCAGCGGGTATTCGCCGTTGCCCTCGAAGGCGGCGCCCGTCGCGTCCTTGAGGTCCACGACCAGCGTCGAACCCTTCACCGACACGCCGCCGGTCCACGTCGCCTTGGTGTTTTTCGGCAGCCGGCTTCCGCCCCAGTCGACGCTCGCCGCCTGCACCGACCAGCCGTTGCCGCCCGGCAGGGGCGTGCAGGTCCAGGAGGCGCGGGCGCTGTCGAGGTGCCCCTCGCCCGTGATGCCGCGCTTGAGGGCGGACCAGCGCAGATGCCAGACGCCGCGGCCGTTGTCCTGGAGCGTGAGGTTCTCCTCCCAATGGCCGCAGCCGGCCAGGGCCAGGAGCAGGAGGACGGCGGACGATCTCGGCATCCCGGATAGTCTACCCTGCCGGGGCGGATCCCGCCGTGACCACGCTCACCAGCAGGAGGAGCAGCGCGAAGGCCCGGCGCAGCGCGGCGTGCGGCACGCGCGAGGCGAGGAACGCGGCCGGCAGGGCGGCGGCGCCGGCGGCGGCGGTGAAGGCGGGCGCGGACGCGGCGAGCGGCGCCCCCAGCGCGCGATGGCTCCAGAACCCCGCGAGCGCCGTGACGCCCAGGACCAGCAGCGAGGTGCCCACCGCCCGCCGGTGCGGCAGCCCCGCCGCGAGCGTCAGCGCGGGAACGAGGATGAAGCCGCCGCCCACGCCGAGCAGGCCCGTGAGAAATCCGGCGCCCAGGGCGGCGGCCGCGATCCGGCCCCAGGAGCGCACGAAGGGACCTTCCGCCGCGGGGGCGGTCCGGAGGAGGCGGATCCCCGCGACGGCGGTCACCGCCGCGAAGAGCAGCGCCTGGGCCCGGGCCCCTAGATGCAGCGAGGCCCGCGCTCCCAGCACGCTCGCCGCCGAACCCAGCAGCAGGAAGGGCAGCGCGCTGGCGACGTCGACCCCGCCCGTCCGCGCATGAACGGCCGCGGCGCCCAGGGAGGCGAGTCCCACGGCCAGCAGCGCCGCCGGAACGGCCTCCCCCGGGGACAGGCCCAGCCCGTGGATCAGGAGCGGCACCGCCAGGAGCGAGCCGCCCCCGCCCAGGAGCCCCAGGAGGACGCCGACCCCGATGCCCAGGACGATCGCCGCCGTCAGCATCTCATTTGCCCGCCGAACACGAGGCCGGGGGCGCCCCTCCCGCGCTGCACGACGGCGTCGGCCCCACCGCGCAGGTCAGCGGCGCCCGGTTCCAGGGCAGCAGCGACAGGACGCGGGCCAGCCCGCAGGTCCCCGAAGCGCCGGCGAAGATCAGCCCCGCCCCCACGAAGCCGGGGATCACGAGCGCCCACGGGGAGACCAGGGCCGCGAGCAGGACCCCGGCCAGGATCATCGATCCCGCGCCGAGCTGCACCTGGCGATCCAGCGGAAGCACGCCCGGACGGCTCTCGACGAGGGGGAGCCCCGCCTTCCGCCAGGCCTCCACGCCGCCTTCGAGCAGGGCGGCCCGGATGCCCGCGCGCGCCAGCGTCGCCTGGGCCGTGCGCGCCCGGTTGCCCGTCCGGCAGACCAGGATCAGCTCGCGATCCCGCAGCAGCGAGGCGGCGCGGCCCTCGACGTCCTCCAGCGGCAGCAGCTGGGACTCCGCGATGCGGGAGACGTTGAATTCGGCGGGACTGCGCACGTCCACGAGCCGGGCGCTGCGGCCCCGCACGAGGGCCTGGACCGCGAGGGGCGGCAGCTCGCCGGACTCCTCCCGCGCCAGGTTCCACGCCAGGAAGTGCCGGATGTCCGGGATGACGGCGCCCTTCCCGGCCACGCGCTCGCGGCGCCGGGCCCGCTCCGCCTCGGACAGCACGGGGTGCGTCCGGCGCAGCTCTTCGAGCGTGGCCGACCCGAGACCCCGATAGTCATGGCCGGGGTGGACGATCGTCCCGGGCGGGAGCGCCTCGAACGCCTCGAGCGTGGCGAGCGCCTCGTCGGGACTGCCGCCGGGGAAATCGGTCCGTCCGACCCCCTCGATGAAGAGGGCGTCGCCGGTGTAGAGCCGTCCGCCGGCGAGCAGCGCCACGGCGTCCGGGGTGTGGCCCGGCGCGGCCAGGACACGGACCTGCAGGCCGCCCAGGGCGAACGAGCCGCCGGGGGCGACCCGGCGCACGGGAGCCTCGATCCGGCTGCCCTCCGGCGCCAGCAGCTCCGCCCCGGCGCGCGCGGCCAGGCGGCGCGCCCCCGAGAGGTGGTCGGCGTGGGTGTGCGTGTCGATGACGGCCCGGATGCGCACGCCGCGCTCGCGGGCGAGGGCCAGCAGATCCTCGACCTGGTCCAGCCGGGGGTCGATCGCGAGCGCCTCCGGGGACGCCGGGTCCCAGAGCAGGTGCGTCACGCAGCCTTCGGGGGCCCTGAGGGAGACCGTTTCCACCGCCATAAACTCCTCCTTCTTTTCCTTGACAACGCTACTATATTACTATATAGTTATAGTGTTGTCAAGAGGAAAACATCCCGGAAAACGAGGAGGACGGGAAAATGGCGAAGAAAACGGCCCTGGGCCCGGAGGCCCTCGCGCGGGTGGCGCGGCGCTTCAAGGCCCTCTCGGACCCCACGCGCCTGGCGATCCTCCAGTCCCTCTTCGGGGGGGAGCGCACGGTCCAGGAGCTCTGCCGGATCACGGGCGCGGCCCAGGCGAACACGAGCAAACACCTCGGCCTGCTGGCCGCCGAGGGCCTGGTGGCCCGGCGCAAGGACGGCCTCAACGCGTGGTACCGGCTCGCCGACGACAGCGTCCGGCGGCTCTGCACCGTCGTCTGCGGCGCCCTGGAGGACCGCGTGAAGCGCGAGCGGGAGGCGCTCGGGGGATGATCAGGCCCCGGGGTCGAAGCGGCCGGTCACGAACGTGATGTCGTCCGACTGCATCTGCCCCGCCTGGTGGAGCTCGAGCGCCTGCTTCAGGCTGCCCACCACCTCGTCCGAGTGCAGGTGCGCGTTCACCCGCAGCCAGGTCTGCAGGCGCTCCATGCCGAACTCCTCGCTCACGGGGTTCATCAGCTCCGAGACGCCGTCGGAGTAGAGCGCGAAGCGGTCCCCCGGCTTCAACTCCACGACCTCCTCGGCGAGCGAGTTCGCGAACTGGGCCTCCGACGCCAGCCCCAGGATCAGCCCCTTCGGCTGGCAGCGGAGGATCTCCTTCCGCGCGTCCGTGCAGACGAGCAGCGGACAGTGCCCCGCATTGGCCATCGTCAGCGTCCGCTTCGCCGGATCCAGCAGCGCGAAGAAGATCGTGACGAACGTGCCCCGCTCGAGATCGCGCACCAGGACGCGGTTGACCAGCTCGAGGATCTCGCGCGGCGACGTCGAGACCGTCGCCATCGCGCGGATGATCGCCCGGGCCTCGACCATGAGCAGCGCGCCCGCCAGGCCCTTGCCCGAGGCGTCGGCCACGAGGATGCCGAGCCGGCCGCCCTCCATGGGGATGAAATCGTAGAAGTCCCCGCCGACCTCCCCCGCCGGCCGGTAGCACATCCCGAAGTCGTAGCCGGGAAGCTCCGGACAGGGCGGGAGCAGCCGGTTCTGGATCCGGCCCGCGATCGCCAGGTCCTGCTGCAGCGTGTAGAGGTTCTCCGCGATGCCGTGCAGCTTCGGCGCCTTCCGCGGGACCTCGTGGACGGAGCGCCGCGTCTCCTTCCCGGACCGCTTCCGCGTTTCGGACACGGCCTATTCCTCCACGTTCCGCTGGCGCAGGCGGTCGGAGCGGTGGCGCTTGGACTCGATCCGGCGCTCCTTCGAGGCCCGCGTGGGCCGCGTGCGGCGGCGCTGCTTCGGACGGAAGAGCGCGGCGCGGAGCAGCTCCGCGACCTTTTCGGCGCAGTCCTCGCGGTTGCGGATCTGGTCCCGCGTCTCCTGGCACATCACCAGCAGCCGGCCGTCGGCGTCGAGCCGCGACTTGAGGAACTCCCGGATCCGGAAGGCCTCGCCGGGCTCCAGGCCCGTCAGCTTCGACAGGTCCACCCACATCTGGATCTTCGTGGCGAGCTTGTTGACGTTCTGCCCGCCCGGACCGGAAGCTCGAACCGCCTTGGTCTCCACGGCGGCCTCCGGCACCCCGACGCGTTCATTGACCCGGATCGCGGACATGGGCGGACTATACCACGCCCGGCGCGCCGCCGGGATCCCGCTTTTCCGTGCAACCTGCGCGCCGCTCTGCTTCTCTAATGGACGATCCGAAGCCCCTTAAAGGAGCCCCATGGACACTTCCTTCGACGAAACGTTCGCGCTGGCCGCCGACCGCGAGAAGGCGCTCCAGCAGCTCATCCCCGGCACCGAGGACTACTACTACTACCACTGCCTCCATCACGAACAGCAGGACCGCCCCGCCGAACTCCAAAAACTGCTCGAGACCTGGGTCGCCCGGCACGGCTGGACCGCGCGCGCCCACGAGATCTCCCGCCGCCGCACCCTGCTCGCCCTGAAAAAGGATCCCGCCGCCTCCTTCGAGCAGCTGCGCCGCGAGCTCGGCCTCTCCTTCGACCACGAGCCCGACGTCGAGGGCCGCGCGCCGACGTTCCCCACCCGCCTCGATCCCGACGAGGTCTCCCGCAAAAGCTGGCGGGAGACGGCCCTCTCCTACGGCGGCAGCACCGACCTCGCCGGCTTCAGCGACGCCGCCCTCGACTCCCTCGTCGCCGAGAAGTTCGAGCCCGAGCGCCGCCGCGCCCTGCTCCAGAGGCTCAAGCTCCCCGACGTCCCCGGCCTCGTCGACCTCGTCCTCGCCGACCTCAAGCACAAACACAGCTCGGGCTTCGGTTCCCTCCCCATCCACGGAAAGATGACCCGTCTGCAGCTCGAGGAGCTGTCCCGGAAGGACCCCAACCTGCTCAAGGTCGAAGCCTTCATCCACGCCCGGCTCCTGCAGCTTCACGACGGCGCCGAAGGCGACCCGCACAACCCCGATGAGAAAGCAGCACGGCTCAAACGCCTCTGGGCCTTCGTCGAGCCGCTCGCCCCCGCGTTCAACGCGCTCAAGGCCCACGTGCTCTACCATCAGCTCGACTTCGACCGCTCCCGCGGCGTCTACGACCGCAAACGCTTCGAGGCCTACCTCCAGATCCCCCGCCAGGTCCCCTACGCGGCGCCCAAGTACATCGAGTCCTTCAGCAACGACCCGGCGCGGCGCGGCGGCATCGTCAGCCTCGGCCGCGATTTCGGCGCGTTCACGCAGCTGCCCGCCGTCGCGACCGACGAGGCCCTCGTCGCCGATTGCTGTGCCCACTTCTTCGTCGACGCGAAGGACGTCAAGGCCTTCGACACCTGGATCCTCGAGAGCTGGCTCAAGATCGTCTTCGCCGAGACCAAGATCCTCCACGGCGTCGGGGACATGGAGCAGTGGTACTCGCTCCTCAACGACCCCGCCCGCATCCAGGCCCTCAAGAACCGCGTCGAGGTCTCGTTCCCGCCCCACAACCGTACCTACCACGGCGCGGACGAGCCCGTCACGATCGACGTCGACGTCAAGAACGTCCCGACGCTCGTCGTGAAGGTCTTCGAGATCAACACGCTCAACGTCTTCCTCGCGCGCGGCGAGGAGGTCGACACGAGCCTCGACCTCGACGGCCTCGTGGCCGCCGAGGAGCGCGTGATGACGTTCACGGAGCCCCCCGCGCGCCGCGTGCGCCGCACCTTCGAGTTCCCCACCCTGGCCCGGCCGGGCGTCTTCGTCGTGGAGTTCATCGGCGGCGGCATCAGCAGCCGCGCGCTCATCCGCAAGGGCCGCCTCCATTTCATCGAGCGCTGCGGCTCCGCGGGCCACGTCTTCACGATCCTGGACGAGGCCCTCCGGCCCCTCAAGGACGCCTCCCTCTGGATGGCCGGCCGGGAGTACGTCGCGGACAAGGACGGCGCCGTCGCGGTCCCCTTCAGCACCCGCCCGGGCCGCCAGGCGGTCCTGCTCCGCCACGGCTCCCTCACCACGCTCGAATCCTTCGAGCATCGCGCCGAGACGTATCAGTTCAGCGCCGGCATCTACGCCGACCGCGAGTCCCTGCTGCGCCGCGCGGAGGCCCGGGTCCTCCTGCGCCCCTCGCTGCGCGTCCACGGAAGCGCCGTCAGCCTCGCGTTGCTGGAGGATCCCGTCCTCCTCATCCGCTCCACCGACCGCCAGGGCGTCGAGTCGACGATGGAACTGCGCGGCCTGGACCTGGGCGACGACCGCGAGACCGTCGTCCCCTTCCAGGTCCCCGAGGACCTGCTCAGCCTCACGTTCACGCTGCGGGGCCGCGTCGAGAGCCTCTCGCTCGGGCGCAAGGAGGAGGTCGCCGACGAGCGCACGTTCACGCTCAACGGCATCGAAACCACCGAGAAGACCGAGGACCTGCATCTGGCGCGCACCGGGCAGGGCTGGGTCCTCCACGTGCTCGGCAAATCCGGCGAGGCGCGCGCGGGCGTCCCGGTCACGCTCACGCTCCGGCACCGCCACACCACGTTCGGGAAGTCCTTCACGCTGCAGACGGACGCGCGCGGGCGCGTCGAGCTCGGATCGCCGGAGGATCTCGTCTCGATCGAGGCCTCCCTCCCCTCGGGAGGCAGCCAGAGCTGGACGCCGTCCGCCGACCGCTGTCTGCGTCCCGGCGCCCTCCACGTCCGGGCGGGCGAACCCTTCCGCCTTCCGTTCATCCCGGAGAAACTGGGCCGGGAGTCCGTCGCCCTGCTGGAGACGGCCCAGGGCCGCTATCGCGCGGACTGCTTCGCATCCCTCTCCCTGAAAGAGGGCTTCCTGAACGTCGCGGCCCTGGAGGCGGGCGACTACGAGCTGCACCTCAAGGACGAAGGCCACGTCGTGCTGATCCGCGTGTCGGGAGGGACGCGCCGCGCGGGCTGGCTCGCCGCCCCCGTGCGCCTGCTGGAGGAGACGCCGCAGGAGCCCGTCTGGCTCACCCGTCTCAAGCTCGGTCGGGACGAGTTGCAGTTCCGCGTCGAGAACGCGACGCCCGCCACGCGCGTCCACGTCTTCGGCACGCGCTGGCTGCCCGGCCACTCGGTCTTCCATGAACTCGGACGCGAGGGGCTCCCGCGGCCCGGAATCATTCCGCTCGCCGCCGCCTCCTCGGCCTACGTCTCCGGGCGCGACATCGGCGACGAGTACCGCTACATCCTCGAGCGCAAGCAGGGGCTGCGCCGGCCGGGCGTCATGCTCACGCGTCCCGGACTCCTGCTCAACCCCTGGGCCGTGCGGGGCACGGAGACCGCCACCGCGGAGGCGGCGGCCGGGGAGGCCTACGCCTCGATGGGCGCGCCGGCGCCCTGCGCCCCTCCGGCCTGCGCCGCGCCGGAGCGGGACGCCTCCGCGCCCGCCGAATCCTCCTCGTGCCTCGACTTCCTCGCCCATCCGGCCGCTCTGCTCGTCAACCTGCGTCCCGGGAAGGACGGGACGCTCGCGGTCCCGCGCAGCGCGTTCGCGCACGCCAACCAGGTCCGGATCGTCGTGGTGGACTCCTCCGGCACCGCGGTCCGCGACGTGTTCCTCCCCGAGTGCACGACGGAGCACCAAGATCTGCGGCTCCGGCTCGGTCTGGATCCCGCGCTGCATTTCACGGAGAAGAAGGACGTCGCGATCCTCGAGCCCGGCGCGACGCTTGAGATCGCGGATCTCACCACGACGAAGCTCGAGACCTTCGACACGCTCGGCGCCGTCTTCAGGCTCTATCGGACCCTCTCGGGCCTGGCGACGCTCGACGCCTTCGAATTCATCACGCGCTGGAACAAGCTCCCGGAGGCCGAGAAGCGCGCGAAGTACGGCGAGTTCGCCTGCCATGAGCTGCATCTGTTCCTCTCGCGGAAGGACCCGGACTTCTTCAAGTCCTGCGTCCAGCCCTACCTGCGGAACAAGAAGGACAAGACCTTCCTCGACCGCAGCCTGCTGGGCGACGACCTCGCCGCGTACCGGCGGCCCTGGGAATTCGGGCGCCTCAACATCGTCGAGCGCATCCTGCTGGGCCGGCGCGTCGCGGACGAACACGGTCCGGTGGCGCGCCACGTGACGGAGCTCGCGCAGCTGCTCGTGCGGGACCGGGCCGCGGAGGCGCGGCTCTTCGACACGGCGCTCAAAGGCAAGGCGCTGGAGACCGGCGACAGCCTCGGCATGGGGGCCGCGACGGCGAAGGCTTCCGCCGCGATGGAAGCGGCCGGACCCAGCGCCTCGCTCCGCTCGATGGCGGCCGACAGCCTGGCCGAGGAATCCTGCGACGACCGGGAGATGGACCGCCCGGCCCCCAAGTCCAAGAAGGCGGAGGCGCCGCGGCGTTCGGCCCGGGGCCGCGCCAAGGACCAGGACCTGGAGCGCCGCCGCGAAGCGCGGGCGCTCTACCGCAGCGTCGAGCAGACCCAGGAATGGGCGGAGAACAATTACTACAAACTCCCCCTCGACCAGCAGGGGCCGGAGCTGGTCACGGTCAACCGCTTCTGGCGCGACTTCGCCGCGCACGACGGCCGCGGGCCCTTCCTGTCCCCGCACTTCGCCGAGGCCTCCCGCAACCTCACGGAGATCCTCTGCGCCCTCGCGGTCCTGGATCTGCCGTTCGAGGCGGGCAGGGCCGCGACGAGCTTCGACGGCCCCCGCATGAGCCTCAAGCCGCAGGGGCGCAGCGCCGTGTTCCACCGCCAGATCCGGCCCGCGGAGCGCGCCGCCGCGGCGTTCCCCATCCTCGTCAGCCAGAATTTCCTGAGGGACGACGACCGCACCCGCAGCGAAGGCGAGGAGACCTTCGACAAGTACGTCACGGAGGAGTTCCTCGTCCACACGGTCTACACCTGCCAGGTGGTGCTGACGAACCCGACGTCGTCCTCCCACAAGCTCGACCTGCTGCTGCAGATCCCCGTCGGCGCGCTGCCGGCGAAGAACGGCTTCGTCACGCGCGGGGTCCCGCTGGAGCTCGCGGCCTACGCCACGGAGACGCTGGAGTACGCGTTCTACTTCCCCGTCCCCGGCACGTATCCGCACTATCCGGTGCATGTCGCGCGAAACGAGCAGCTGGTGACCGCGGCGCCGGCCTGGCCGCTGAAGGCGGTGTCCCGCCTCACCCAGATCGACACCACGTCGTGGGAGCACGTGTCGCAGTACGGCAGCACGGCGGAGACGCTGAAGTTCCTGAAGGAGGCCAACGTCGAGCGGCTGGATCTCGGGAAGACGGCGTGGCGCATGAAGGACAAGGCCTTCCACGGACCCGCGCTCGATCTGCTGGCGGCGCGGCACGCCTACAACGACCTGCTCTGGTCCTACACGATCTTCCACAAGGACGCGGTCCGGCTGCGCGACTACCTGCTGCACCAGGAGGACTGGCTGCGCGGCAGCGGGCTGAGTTTGGAAAGCCCCGCGCTTTCGTTCGACGCGGTGGAGCGCCGCTGGCACGAGCATCTCGAGTACGCGCCGCTGGTCAACGCGCGCGCGCACCGGCTGGGGGCGCAGCGCCGCATCCTGAACACGCGCTTCGCGGAGCAGTACCAGCGGCTGATGTCGCTGTTGCGGTACCGCGCGAAGCCGGACCCCGCGGCGCTGCTCGCGGTCGCGTACTATCTCTTCCTGCAGGACCGGGTCGAGGAGGCGCTCGGCACGCTGGACCGCGTGAAGCGCGACGACGTCGAGACGAAGCTGCAGTACGACTATCTCAAGGTTTATGCGGAGTTCCTGCGGGAGAAGCCCGCGGCGGCGCGTCTCATCGCGGAGCGCCACCAGGACCATCCCGTGGACCGCTGGCGCAAGCTCTTCCAGAACGCGCTGGCGCAACTGGACGAGATCGAGGGGGATCCCGCGACGGTGTCGGATGCCGCGGACCGCGACCAGCAGCAGGGGCGCCTAGCGGCGACGGCGGCGACGTTCGATCTCACGATCGAGCAGCGGGAGGGGGTCGTCGCGTTCCAGAACCTGGAGCGGGTCCGGGTGAATTATTACCGGATGGACCTGGAGCTGCTGTTCTCCCGGCAGCCCTTCGTGCAGGAGCAGTCGGAGCGGTTCAGTTTCATCATGCCGAACCGGAGCGACGAGGTCGTGCTGTCCAAGAAGGGCGGGACGCAGCGGTTTGCGCTGCCCGCGGAGTTCAACGGGGCGAACGTGGTGGTGGAGCTCGTGGCCGGGGGGCGCCGGGTTTCCAGGCCCTGTTTCGCGCACGAGCTGGGGGTGCAGGTGGTGGAGGCGTACGGGCAGCTCCGGGTGACGCAGCTCAAGACGCGGAAGCCGCTGCCGAAGACCTACGTGAAGGTCTTCGCGCGGGGGAAGGACGGCTCGGTGCGTTTCTTCAAGGACGGCTACACGGATCTGCGGGGCCGCTTCGAGTACGCCGCGCTGAGCACGGACGACCTGGACCGGGTGGACCGCTTCGCGCTGCTGGTGATGAGCGACGCGCACGGCGCGGTGGTGCAGGAGGCCTCGGCCCCGAAGCGCTGAGGGGGGGGGGGCGGGCCGGCGTTCCGCCCGCGGACCCGGCGTCCACGTTACGCCACGTAACGCGGTGTTACGTGGCGTAACGCCGACGAAGTGCGGCCCGGCGGCTTTCCCAGCAGGGACTATGAACAACCCTCGCCTAAAGGCGAGGGTTTCACATAACGGCTAGAAGCCGGAT
>CAZUJF010000027.1:0-69152 GCA_964619955.1 uncultured Planctomycetales bacterium | reverse complement strand
GCGTGGAGAACTTGATGATCGGGTTCAGCGCGACCGAGGTCGTGTCCTTGAACGGGTCGCCGACCGTGTCGCCCACGACCGTCGCCGCATGCAGCGGCGTGCCCTTCTCGCGGAGGTCCACCTCGACGTACTTCTTCGCGTTGTCCCAGGCGCCGCCGGCGTTCGCCATGTAGATCGCCTGGTAGAGCCCGAAGATCGCGATCGACATGAGGTAGGCGACGAAGAAGTTCGGGTCGAAGAACGCGAACGCGAGCGTGAGGGCCATCAGCGCGACGAAGATGTTCCACATGCCGCTCTGCGCGTACTGGGTGCAGATGCGGACGACGGTCTTCGAATCCTCGATGTCCGCCTCCTTCTTGGTCAGGTCCATGTTCTTCTTGATGAACTCGACCGCGCGGTAGGCGCCGGTCGTGACCGCCTGCATGGACGCGCCGCAGAACCAGTAGATCACGGCGCCGCCGCAGATGAAGCCGAGCAGGACGGGGGCGTCGGTGAGGCTGAGCTTCAGGAGCCCCGCCTTCTCCAGCAGCAGGACGATGGAGAAGATCATGGTCGTCGCGCCGACGACGGCCGTGCCGATGAGCACCGGCTTGGCGGTCGCCTTGAACGTGTTGCCCGCCGAGTCGTTCGCCTCGAGCAGATGCTTGCCGTTCTCGAAGTCCGGCTCGAAGCCGTAGTCCTTCTTGATCTCCTCCTTGATGCCGGGGAGGTGCTCCGTCTGCGCCAGCTCGAAGACGGACTGGGCGTTGTCCGTGACGGGGCCGTAGCTGTCGACCGCGATGTTCACGGGCCCCATGCAGAGGAAGCCGAAGGCCACCAGGCCGAAGGCGAAGGTCGCCGCGTAGGCGCCCAGCACGTCGTGCAGCGCGAACATGCTCACGAAGTACGCGCCGGCCATGAGGCCCGCGATGAGCATGCCCTTCCAGAAGGCGCTGAAGTTGCCCGCGACGAGGCCGGAGAGGATCGTGAGCGACGCTCCGCCCTCGCGGGACGCGGTCACGATCTCATGCACGTGTTTCGAATGCGAGCTCGTGAAGACCTTCGTGAACTCGGGGATCAATACGGCCGCCAGGGTGCCGCAGCTGATGATGGTCGCCAGCTGCCACCAGAGCGAGGGGAGCGCCGTGACGACGCCCCCGGGCTTCGTCACGCTGAGGTCGCCGATCAGCAGCCAGCTCATGCCGTAGGAGGTCGTGATGCAGAGGACCGCCGCGATCCAGATCAGGCGCGTGAGCGGCTGTTCGAAATCGAACATCTTCAGGCCCTGGTACTTGATCTTCGAGACGTGCTCGTTGATGAAGTAGGAACAGCCGGACATGAAGTCCATGAGGAAGCGCATCGCGAAGATCCAGACGATGAGCTTGACCTGGAGTTCCTCGAAGTTGGCGGCCACCCCCTTGGTGAGCGCCAGCGTGATGAAGGAGATGAGCGCGACGCCCGTGACGCCGTAGGTCTCGAAGCCGTCGGCCGTGGGGCCGACCGAGTCGCCGGCGTTGTCGCCCGTGCAGTCGGCGATCACGCCGGGGTTGCGCGGGTCGTCCTCCTTCACGTTGAAGACGATCTTCATGAGGTCCGAGCCGATGTCCGCGATCTTGGTGAAGATGCCGCCCGCGATGCGCAGCGCGGAGGCGCCCAGCGATTCGCCGATCGCGAAGCCGAGGAAGCAGTAGCCCACGATGTCGCGCGGCAGGAAGAGCAGGATGATCACCATCATCACCAGCTCGAGGGAGATGAGGTAGAGGCCGATGGACATGCCCGCGCGGAGCGGGATGCTGACCACCTGCCAGGGGTCGCCGCGCAGGGCCGCGAACGCCGTGCGGCAGTTCGCGTAGGTGTTGACGCGGATGCCGTACCAGGCCACGGCGTAGGAGCCCGCCATGCCGACGACGGAGAAGAAGAGCACGAGGACGGCGGTGCCGACGGGCTTGCCCTGGAGGCCCATGAAGTAATAGGCCATGGCGGTGCCGATGATCGCGAAGAGCAGGCCGAGGAAGCGGGCCTGCTGGATGAGATAGGTCTTGCAGGTCTGGAAGATGATCTCGGCGACCTTGAACATGGAGACGTGCACCGGCAGGACGTGGATCTGGTGCCGGAGCCAGAGGCTGATGCCGAGGGTTCCCGTGATGACGAGCGCGCCGTAGAGGAGCAGGTTCCAGGCGCTGATCTCCGCGCCGGCGATCTTGAACTTGGCCAGGTGAAGGTCCGGAATCTTGAGGTCGGCTTCGTCCGCGAACGCGGCCCCGCCGCCGAAGAGCAGCAGACCGAGCGCCAGCAGCGGCAGCAGGCGGGAGTTTCTCAGGCCGATCATCCTATCTCCTTGTTCATGCAGCGGAAGCGGAGCGTCCGCAGGGGTGTGTAATGGATAACGTCCCCCCGGAGGACTGTCAAGAAAGGGGTGAACTTCGCGGCGGGGCCGGCTCAGACGCCGATCGACTCGATGAGGCTCAGTTCCGCGGGCGTGAGCGTGAAGCGGTCCGCCGCCAGGTCCTCCTTCATGTGCTCCGCGTTCGTGGTGCCCGTCAGCGGCAGCATGCCGATCTGCGCCGCGAAGCGGAAGACGACCTGCGCGACGCCCGCTCCGTGCGCCGCGGCCACGGCCCGGAAGGCGGGGTCCGCGAGCACGTCCAGGTTCGCCGTCAGCAGCGAGAAGCCCTGGTACACGATGCCCTGGACCTTGCAGATGTCCCGGACTTCCTTGTCCCAGCCCAGCGCCGCGTAGCAGCGGTTCTGCACCATGTGGGGCTTGATCGACGCCTTCGCGCAGAGCAGCGCGAGCTGCTCGGGGCTGACGTTGCTGACGCCGATGAGCCGGGTCCTGCCCGCGCGATGCAGTTGCTCGATGGCCTCCCAGACCTCCCAGTCCTGCGCCAGCAGCCCGCGCCGCGAGTACGGCCCGTGCAGCACGTAGGAGTCCAGCACGTCCGTGTGCAGATGCTTCAACGAACTTTCGAAGGACTGGCGCACCTGCTCGGCGGGGGCGGCGGAGAGGTCGTAGGGGGTGCGCTGATCCTGGCCTCCCGGAGACGTGAACTTGGTCTGAAGGAAGAGCGACTTCCGGAGGATGCCCTTCTGCGCCAGCGCCAGCAGCGCATCCCCCACCAGCGCCTCCTGGTAGTGGATGAGCTGGTTGGCGGTGTCGATGCCCGTGAAGCCGGACTCGACGGCGAGCTGCACCAGCCTCGACGTGGCGTCCTTCTTCCAGGCCGTCCCGTAAAGGAACGGCGGAAGCGCCACGCCGTCGCCGGCGCTCAAGCCCATGTCGTCGCG
Source organism: uncultured Planctomycetales bacterium (assembly GCA_964619955.1). GTDB lineage: Bacteria > Planctomycetota > MHYJ01 > MHYJ01 > JACPRB01 > JACQFK01. The sequence goes on along the minus strand of CAZUJF010000027.1, from coordinate 65,885 downwards.
AGGCCTACTCGAACTTCCAGGGCGCGCGATACTCGAGCGTGTTGAGGATCTTGTGCGCCTCCGGATCGCCGACGACCGTCTCGGTCTTCGGATCCCACTTGATCTTCCGCTTGAGCCGGTCGGACAGGTAGCCCAGGTGGCCGGGCGTGATCGAGTGGTGCGACACCTCGATCGGGCAGATGGCCGGCTTCTTCTCCTTGATGCTCTCGATGAAGTTCCGGTGGTGGCCCTTGTTCTGGTAGAGCTTGATCGGGCCGGGATCGAAGTCCGGCTTCGCCCATTCGGGGTTGCTCGGCTCGAGCTTGCTCCGGTCGACGAAGACCTTGCCCTTGTCGCCGATCCAGGTCGTGCCGTGGCGGACGAAGTTCTGGCTGCAGATGGAGTAGGTGATGTCCTTCGCGTACTTGCACATCACCTTGTAGTGGTACGGGGCGTCGAAGACCGTCTTGTCCTCGGGGTATTTGAAGTCGACCGCCTCGACTTCGAGGGGGCCGCCGAGGTCCTCGTCCAGGCCCCAGTGGGCGATGTCGTTGTGGTGGCAGATCCAGTCCAGCAGCTGGCCGCCGCCGAAGGCGAGGTTCCAGCGCCAGTCGAAGTGGAAGCGCGAGCGCATGAACGGCAGCTTCTGCGCCGGCCCGCACCACATCTCGTAGTCCACGTTGGCGGGCGGCTCCTCGACCTTGTCGGCGCCGGGCTTGTGTCCGGTGCGGCCCTCCGGGAGGCCGACCTCGACCGTGTGGACCTTGCCGATGAGCCCGTTGCGGACGATTTCCGCCGCGCGCCGGAACTTGAACTCCGAGCGCTGCTGGCTTCCCGTCTGCCAGGTCACGCCGTGTTTCTTGACCTCCTCGACCAGCTTCTTGGCCTCGGGGTAGGTGCGCGTGATCGGCTTCTCGCCGTAGACGTGTTTGCCCGCGCGCACGGCCGTCACCGCGGTGAGGTAGTGCCAGTGGTCCGGCGTGGCGACGATGACCGCGTCGATGTCCTTCCGCGCGCAGAGTTCGCGGTAGTCCTTGAAGACGGTGACGCCCTTGAAGTCCTTGTCGTTCTTCTTGGTGTAGCTGTCCTCGACGCGCTTCTTGGAGCCCTCCGCCTTGGAGCTGTCCACGTCGCAGACGGCCACGACCTGGGCCTCCGCGATGTTGAGGAAGCCGCCCATGTCGGAGTTGCCCTGCCCGCCGCAGCCGATGAGGGCCATCGTGATGCGGTCGGCGGGGGCGGGGCGGCCCGGGCGTCCGAACACGGACGCGGGCACGATCATCGGGGCCGCGACGGCCGCGGCGGATCCCAGGAACTGGCGGCGGGACAGGCTCTTCTTGCTCATGGCTTCATCCTCCAAGGGGACTCATGGTACCCGCGGCGTGCCTCCATCGTTATGGAAATACGCCGTAGACCGCCTTCGTGATGCTCAATTTCTTGCCTTCGGGCGCCTGGAGCTCCAGCGTCGCGTTCTCGCCCACGAGCTTGACGCGCGCTTCGCCGCCCTCGAGGTACTCGACCTTGAGGCGCTTCACTTCGCCGGGTGCGGGGTCCCCCCCGAACGCGTCGTTGCTCGCCTCGATGCTGAGGCGGTTGTTCTTCAGCTTCGCCGCGACCGTGTCGGTCACGTCGGAGGCCTTTCTCATGGAGGCGAATGCGGGGAAGTCCTTCTTTCCTCCGGATTCGAGATAGGCCAGCAGGTCCAGGATTTCGTTCTTGTTGAGGGTGTTGATCAGGTTCGCCGGCATCGGCGAGACCTTCGAGGCCGCGCGCTTGTCGATGTCCTTCTTCTTCACCTCGATCTTCTCGGGGAGGAGCGGATTGGGCTGCAGGATGAGGCGCTCGGCGTTCTCCTCGAGGACGCGGCCGTCGAGGATCTTGCCGCCGTGCGTGAGGATCATCGTGTTCTGGTACTGCTCGGAGATCACCTTCGAGGGTTCGATCAGGGCCTCGAGGATGTCGCGGCGCGAGTAGCGGCTCGCCACCGCCGTCAGCTCCGCGCCCACCGCGCCGCCCTCGTTCCCGAACTTGTGGCACTGGGCGCACTGGGCGGATGCGTAGATCTCGCGGCCGCGTTCGAAGTTGCGGTCCTTCGCGACGCCCTCCAGCGCCGGCAGCAGGTCCTCCATCTTCCATTCCTTCACGAAGGCCCGCGCCTTCGCCGGGGTCCGGGGCTTCTGCCCGGGGGGCACGTACGCGGCGAGCAGGTCGGCGAGCGCCGTCGTTTCTTCGGGGCTGAGGCCGGACTTCAGCTGGGTGTGGAGGTTTCCGATGAACTTGGGAAGGCTGGCCCCGTCGGAAAAGCCGCGGCCGGCGTCCTCGAACCACTTGAGGACCTCGTCGCTGTGCCCCGCCTTGTTCCGGTCCTTCGTGAACCAGGCGAAGACGGTCTTGCGGAGTTCGGGCGTCCAGCCCTTCGTGACGCCGCGCAGGTGCAGCACGTAGCCGATCTGCTCCTCGAACGTGGGCGCGGCCGCGAGCAGGGCGACCGTCTTCGAGACGGCCTGCGGCGCGTCGAGCGCGATCAGGACCTGGCAGAGTTCGGCGTTGAGCAGGACGTCCTTCGAGGGGTAGAGCGGGTCGAGTTCCGCGACGAGCGCGGCGGCATCGGCGGGTCTGCCGTGCCGGGCGACGCTCACCTGGATCACGCGGAGCCTGTCGACGGTCTGCGCGGCCGCGGGGATCCGCGCAAGGGCCTTGAGGAGGGCGGGCTGCGCCTCCGCGCCGCCGACGCGGGCGAGGGCGAGCAGGGCGACGAGGGCCGCGCGGGGATTCGTCTCCTCCAGCGCGCGGGTCTTCCAGGACTCGACGGGCTGGCGTTCGAGCGCGATGCGGGCGGCGTACTGGATGAAGCGGTCGCCGTCACCGAGGTTCTTCCAGGCGAGTTCGAGGCCCGCGGGGTCCGCCTTGCCGTGGAAGGACTCCAGCGCGCGGCGGCGGAGCCGGGCCTCGGCACCCTCGCTGTCGGCCAGCACGGCGGGCTCGGTGGACTCCGTCCCGACGTAGCGCACGCGGAAGAGCTGGGCCTGCGTGCCGCGGCCGCCGACGGTGAAGTAGAGCGCGCCGTCCGCGCCCACGATGAGGTCCGTGAGGTTCAGCGGCGTCTTCGGTCCCTTGCCCTTGAGGCCGGCAGGGGCCACGAGGTTCTCCCAGGTCGCCGTGTAGGACGCGCCTTTGGGGGAGAGGTGGACCGCGATGAGGCGGCCGTAGGTCCAGTCGAGGATGTAGAGCGCCTTCTGGTATTTCGCGGGGAAACGGGCGCCGCTGCCGAAGAGCACGCCGGTGGGGCAGCCGACGCCGATGTCGACGGTCGTGGGCAGGCTGTCGGCGTAGCTGTTGGGCCACTTGGCGCTGCCCTCGCGGAAGCCGTGGTCGGCGCCGCTCGCGATGTGGAAGACACGCGTGGGGCGGTACCAGGGCGTGCCCCAGTCCCATTCCATGTCGCTGTCGTAGCCGAAGAGGTCGCCGTTGGCGTTGAACGCGATGTCGTAAGTGTTGCGCTGGCCGGCGCCGAAGAGCTCGGGGTTCTTGCCGTCGGGGTCGACACGGATGACCCAGCCGCCGGGCGGTTTGCGGCCGGCGCCGAAGCCGTTGCCGTCCTCCGCGCGAGGAAGGATCCGGTCGTCCGCGTAGTTCCGGTGGGGCGAACTCGGGAGCAGGTCCGCGGAGATGTCGGTGAAGTTGCCGGCGACGATGTAGAGCTTGCCGTCGTTGCCGAGGACGATCCCGTGGGCGCCGTGTTCGCCGGAGCCGCCCTTCCATTCGCGGAGGAACTCGACCTGGTCGTACTGGTCCGCGCCCTTCGTGTCCTTGCAGCGGAAGAGGCCGTAGACGTCGCGGCCGGCGGGGTTCTTGCCCATGCCGTTGACGTAGAGGCTGTCGAAGGCGCAGAGCAGGCCCATGATTTCGCTGACGGGGAGTTTGAGGTCGTCCTGCTTCACGACCTGGCCGTCCTTGAGCGTGAGGCGGGTGAGGGGCTGGCCGCGCTGTCCGGCGAGGAGGAGCCGGCCCTGGGGATCGCGGGCGAGGTTGATCCAGGAGCCGTGGGCCTTGGGGTCGGCCTTGAGGACGTGTTCGATCTTGAAGCCGGGCAGAGCTTCGAGGCGCTCGACGGGGAAGTCCTGGGCGGAGAGCAGCAGGGCCAGGGCGGCGGAAAGCGAATTCATACGGACTCCTTTTTTACGGGGGTGATTGTAGGAGGCGCGGGGTGGGGGAGGTAGGGAAAAAGCGGTGGACGGCGGTTCAGCGCCGGTCTGGACGCTTGAGGCTTGCCTTCCACTTCCGGGGTGAACGGCGGAGGTGCATGATGGCGACGACGAGTATGTCCCGGTCGCTGACCTGGTAGAGAACGCCGTAGGGGAAACGAGTGACGATACAGCGGCGTGACCGCTTCGAGAAGGCCGGCCACGCTTCGGGACAGGCTGCGATCCTGCCCAGCGTGGCCTTCACTTCAGCTGCGAACTCGAAGCCCAACCCCGCGCTCTGGCCGTTGTAGTAGTCCACCGCCTCGGTCAATTCGAGCTCAGCGCAGGCAAGGATGCGAAGGTTCATCGCTTTGACTTGGCGATCCGGGCGAAAACGGTCTTGGCGGGAGCCGAAGGGATCCTGCCGGAGCGGGCGGCGTCGATACGATCCTCAGCCTCAGTGGCCCACTCTGCGTCCAGCCGGGCGTCCGGAGCCGTGTCGAAGCTCTGGAAAAGGCTGTTGATCAGCTCGGCACGCTGGACCGGATCGAGCCGGAGGGCCTGCTTCAGGATCGCCCGGGCGGTGTGGGTCATGGCTTCAATCCTTCAGGACGTTCGAAGTGTACCACAGGTCGTATCGGGAGTGAACCCGCCAGGCGATCAATGGGGAGCGTAGCCCGGAGGCGGAGCCTCAGGGGGCGGCGGGATCCGGGTCCGGATATTTCAGGAGGACGCTGCCGTCCTCGAGTCGGGTCGCCTCGCAGGGCAGGCCGCCGCGGTCCTTGGCGATCCAGGTGAAGTAGCCGATCGCAAACCACACGAAGCCCGGAAGCGCCAGCAGCCAGCTCGCCTTGGACTTCTCATCGAGCTTGAGTCCAAGCACGGTCATCACGGCGGCGCCGAGGAGGATCGCACCGCCGAACAGGTGCAGCGGCGCCTTCCAAGCCAGCGCCGCCGCCCGTCGGAGATGCGCCTCGCAGAGCGGGGCGTCGAAGGCGGTGCGCTCGCGCAGCGCCCTGAAGTGGGAGATGAGTTTTCCGGCGTGGGTGGGCATGACGAAATCGTCCACCGGCTCGAAGGTCACCCGGCGGGTGCCGGCCACCTCTCCGCCGCAGGCCAGGCATATCGGGATCCCATCCGGGAACACCACGCGCTTGTCCTGCAGGGTGACGATGAGGTTCGGCATCCAGGAGCAATTTAACAGGCGGAAGGCTCAGGGGCGAGGCTCGGGCGCTTTCCCGCGCGAGGCCGCCCACTGGCCGGCGAGGAGGGCCGCGCCGCCGAGGGCCGTCCGGGTCGTGAACGGCTCGCCCGCGAACGCGGCCGCGAGGACCGCCGCGAAGAGGGGTTCCAGCGCGTAGATGACGCCGGCTTCGGTCGGGCTCACCGACTTCTGATGCCGGTTGACGATCGTGTTCGCCGCCACCGAGCAGAGCGTGGCGGTGAAGAGCAGTGCCCAGAGCACCGAGGGGTCCGTCAGCGAGGAGCCCAGCACGGAGGGCGGCACCCGCAGGGCGGCCACCGCGGCGCCGTCGATCGCGACTCCGGATACGAAGAGCATCCAGGTCAGCGGCTCCGGCGCGTGCCGGCTCGTGATCGGGCCCGTCAGGTGGATGTGGGCCGCGAACGCCAGGGCCCCCAGGGCGGTGAGCAACTCCCCCGTGCCGAGCCCGGCGGCGCCCGCCCCGGAGATCACGGCGATGCCCCCGAAGGCCAGCAGCGCGCCGATCCAGGTCCCGGTCGTGGGCCGCTCCCGGAAGAAGAGCCGGCCGAGCACGGGCGTCAGCACGACCGTGAGGCTCGTGAGGAAGGCCGCCACCGAGGACGGCATGCGCGCGAGCCCGAAGACCTGGAGGAGGAAGCCCGCGTGGAAGGGCAGGGCGAGCAGGAGGCCGTCCCGGACCGCCCCCCGCGTGAGCCCCTTCACCGCCGCGGGGAAGAGGAGCGGGAAGAGCAGGGCGGCCACCCCGAAGCGGAGCAGGAGGAAGACCAGGGGCGCCGCCGTCTCGCCCGCGTGGCGCGCGGTCGCGTCCAGGCCCGCCTTCATCGAGAAGAAGCTGGCGCCCCAGAGCAGGCTCGCCAGCAGCAGCCAGCGGGCGGCCACCCGGGAGGAAGGGGGGAAGTGCTCCATGCAGCTATGGAACACCGGGGACTAACGGCATTCCGTAGCAATGCTGAAAACAGTAGATAATATCGTATAGAATGAAGAATATAGAATAAGATGCATAATTGGAGACTGGAATGCGCCTGGACCGAACGGACTTCGAGATCCTCGACACGCTGCAGAAGAACGCGGAGCTGACGAACAAGGAGCTCGCGGAGCTGGTGGACCTGGCGCCGTCCTCGTGTCTGCTGCGGGTGCGGCGGCTGCGCCGGGCGGGGGTCCTGAAGGGGGCGCACGCGGAGGTGGATCCGGCGGCGTTGGGGATCGCGCTGGAGGCGCTGGTCTCGGTGCGCTTCAGCCGGCACAACGAGGCGCAGCTCAACGCGTTCCGGGACGCGCTGCTCAAGCGTCCGGAGGTGGTGGCGCTCTACCACGTCAGCGGGGCGATCGACTTCATCGCGCACGTGGCGGTGAAGGACGTGGCGCAGCTGCGAGATCTGGGGGCGGAGGCGTTCACGAACCACAAGCTGGTCTCGCACATTGAGACCTCGCTCATCTTCGAGCACTTCCGGGCGGCGGCGCTGCCGGGCTACGCGGCCCCTACCACCGCAGCTCGAGGCCGATCGTGATCTGCGGGGCGCTGAACGTCAGCTGGTTGCCGTCCTCGCCCGAGTGGAGCTCGCCGGCCCAGCGCTGGTAGCCCACGCCCAGCGTGAAGCGCAGCGCCGCGGTGGCCTGCCAGGTCAGCGCGGCCTCCACCGTGAACGTTTCGACGCTCATGACCAGCGTCCCGCCCTCCGTGAACGGGGTCGGCAGATCCTTCACATAGCCGAAAAAGGCCCGCCCTGAGAGCGTGAGCGAGGACGTGATCCGAAGTTCTCCCTCCAGGCCCACGATGGGGACGGGCAGGAACTGGTCGTACTGCTCCGACGTCGACTCCCCGGACCCCGGCTGCTCGATGCCGAGGCTGATCCTCGGGTATTCCAGGCCGATCATGAATCCGAACGAGGCCGTGGGCCGGTCCACGAAGGCCCGCTTGAACGAAAGCCCGGCGCGCGCGAAGTAGATGCTGACGGAGGTTTCGTACGGAATGCCCGCCTTGAACTCCCCCTCGTCGTAGGCGAAGTCCCGGTCGGAGACGCCCTCCCCGCCCGCCTGCGCCGATTCGAACTCGAGGAAGCCCCGGAAGCGGCGCGATTCCAGGGACATCGAGACGCGGAACCCGGGCGCCTCTCCGAGGCCCAGGTCGCCGTCCAGGTCCAGCCATTCGGGCCGGCTGTCGCGCTCCCGAACCTTCGTGCGTCCCGAGAGGAACTTCATCTCCAGCGCCCCGCTGACGGACAGGTGGCCGCCCCCGGCCGCCGGCGGGGCGGGATCGAAGCGGGGCGGACGCTCCATCGGTTCATCCTGCTGCCGCCGGCGCGGCGGGGCCACGGCGAGCGAGACCGGCAGGTCGTTCCCGAGCGGGTGATCCGGAAGGACGGCACACAGGACCAGCATCAGATACGCCATGAGGGACCTCACTTCTGTCTTCACCCTCATACTCTCCCAAGGAGATGAGGGGGACGTGAGGCGGAGATGAATTACGGTTCATGAAGGGAAATGGCAAGCCCGCCGTAAGAAGCCTCCCGCTCTTACCCGGAGCCTACTTGTCCTTCAGGAAATCCGGGAGATAGGCGTCGTCGGAGGGCGGCGCCGGAGCCTTGGCCTTGCGCTCCTGCTCGCGCAACGCGAGATAGGAACCATGGGAGATCCGGTCCTCCAGGCCGGCGCCCGCCTCGACCACGATGGCGACCGAGGAGAGCAGACGCTTCTCCTTCACGTTGATCACGTGGCAGCGCGTCTGACAGAGGCCGCAGCCCACGCACTTGTCCGCGAGCACCACCGGCGCCGCGAAGCCCGAGCCGTCGATCGGCAACCCTTTGTCGTCGAGCGTCGGATGCACCCGCATGAACTCGATCGCGTGGTAGCCCGCCGCCGTGCATTCGTCCACGCAGAGCCGGCAGGCCTCCTTGCCCGCGAGCGGCAGACAGCTCGACTCGACCCGCGCCAGCCCCATGCGCGCGACGCGTTTCTCCTCGATCGGGAGCGCGCGGATCGCGCCGGTGGGACAGACCTGGCCGCAGTTGTTGCAGGTCGCTTCGCAGCCCGCCCAGTTCGCGACGACCCGCGGCGTCCACAAACCCTCCAGGCCCTGCTCGAAGCCCATCGGCTGCAGGACGTCGTTCGGACAGGCCTGGAAACACGCGCCGCAGCGGATGCAGGCCCCCATGAACTGGCGCTCCGGGAGGCTCCCGGGCGGCCGCACCGGCAGCGGCTTCCCGGAGCTCCCCCACGCCACGGGCATCGTGACGGCCGTCGCCGATCCCGCCAGCGCGCCCGTGAGGAAGCCGCGCCGCGTCGGACGTCCCTCCGCGCCCGTCTCCTCTTTCTTCAAATCCTTCTGATCCCAGCGGTCCACGAACTTGATCGAATGGGTCGGACAGACCCCGCCGCAGCTCTGGCAGAGCGTGCACTCCGTCCCGCGCGTCGTGAAGTCGGCCTTGATGGCGTCGAAGGGGCAGATCTCGATGCACTTGTTGCAGGAGATGCACGAGGCCTCCACCTTGCGCTCCGTCGCCCGGAAGAGGTTGCCCAGCGAAAAGACCGCGCCCGTCGGGCAGACGTACTGGCACCAGAAGCGCCGGCGGAAGACGCCGAGGAAGAGCACCCCGAGGAAGAGCAGGATCGAAACGACGTGGCCCGCGTTGAAGCCCGTGTTGAGGTACCAGCCCTTCGTCATCCCGAGCTGCAGGGGCTTCACGAGGAAGAGGAAGGCCCGCGTGACGACGGGGATCGCCGCCACGAAGCCGGTGAGCAGGACGCCGAAGAGCCCGGCGACCAGGCAGGCGAGCAGCAGGTAGTATTTGAGATGCACCCACCAGCCCCGATTCCCGTCCGGCAGCTTCCAGCGCTTGAAGCGTTTGCCCACCGCCCAGTCGAAGAGGTCGATCACCGTTCCGAGCGGGCAGACGTAGCCGCAAAACCCCCGCGGGATGAAGATGCAGACGGCGAGGACGACGCCCGCCGCCGTGAGCGACCAGACCCAGCTCCGGGCCGCGATCGCCGTCGAGAGGCTCACGAGCGGATCGATGATGAGGAAGAACTCGGCGGCGATCTTCTCCTTCGACTCCCGGTGCTGCGCGTAGTTCGTCCCGCCGTAGGGCCAGCAGACCCAGACGAAGAGCGCGACGAACGCGAGGAAGCACAGGGCCTGCACGAGACGGCGCACGGGCGAGGACAGCCAGGTCCCGCCGATCTTCAGGAGCGCGCGGCGGATGAGGCCCTTGCGGCCCGTCTCCGGATCCGAGCGCAGCGGCCTCCAGAGCACAGGAATCGGCCGGCCGGGCGCTTCGGTCTTCTTCCGCTTCCGGAAGAAGGGGAGAAAGACGTCGAGCCGGATCACTTCTGGCCCTTGCTGAGGGCCTTCAGGGAGGCGTTGATGATGGCCTCGGACGTGATCGTCGCGCCGCTGGTGGCGTCGACGCCCTTCGCCCCCTGCTTCGCGATGAGCTGGCGCGCCGTGTCCGTGATCGCCGAGTAGTATTGTTTCTCGGTGTGCTGCGTGACGCGGACGCCCGTGATCTTCCCGCCCGCGATCGTGGTCTCCACCGTCACCTGGCCCGAGTAGCCGATGCTGGAATCGCGGTAGGTCCCGTCCGGCACCCGCTTCAGGTCGAGCGTGTCGACGAGCTTGATCGCCTGGAGGCTCGCCGTCGCGCGGTCCTTCGACTGCTTGAGATCCCGTCCGCCCGACGGCGCGTCCACGACCTTCTGGTAGTGGGCGAGCGCCTCCGGGAAGCGGCCCGCGACGCGGCAGATGTCGCCGGCCGCGAGGAAGCCCACGTCCGGCATCGACTGCGCCGTCTGCAGCGCCATCCTGAGCCCCTTGTCGATGTCGCCCAGTTCCGCCCAGAGCCGCGCGACGTTGCAGTGGCGGCTGCTGTCGGCGGGGTAGCCCTTGAGGATCTCCGCCGCCATCGCCTTCGATCCGAGCTTGAAGTAGCAATGGGCGAGGTCGGTGTTCGTGAGCTCGCCCGCCTTCTCCCACCAGAAGGCGGCGCGCGCCCAGTCCTCGTGCAGGTTGTGGTACATGTTCGCGAGCGCGGCCATCGTGCGCTTCACGAGCACCGGGTTCTTCTGGTTCACGGTGAGCAGGTGGTGCAGGAAGCGGACGCCCTCCTTCCAGCGGCCCTCGTTCTCGTTGATCGAGGTCCAGATGAACTGCCCGACGTTCTTGCTCGGGTCCCAGGGACTGCCCGGCGGGGGGTCCGGCCAGCTGAGGTCCAGCGTCTTCGGATAGTTGAGCGGGGTCGCCGCGAACCAGTCGGGCGGCGTCGTGCCGACCTTCTTGATGAGCGCCTGGATCTCCGCTTTCGGCTTGTCCTTGGGGGCCTGGAGCGGGAGGAGGCAGAGGACGGCGAGCGCGAGCGGCGTCATGCGCGCAGCTCCGGGAACTTCGGGGTGGCGATGCTGCGGCCGTCTTTCAGGATGAGCAGCGCGTCGACGTCCGGCCGGGAGCGGAGCAGCTCCAGGCCGCGCTCGGGACCGAGGACGCAGACGGCGGTCGAGAGCGCGTCCGCCTCGAGTCCCGTGGGCGCGAGGATCGTCACGCTCGAGAGGGTCGTCGGCGCGCGGCCCGTCGCAGGATCGACGAGGTGGCGGGTGGAGGTGGTGGCGTAGTCGCCGGAGGTCGCCATGACGCGGTCCCGGAGTTCGGCGAGGGCGACGTAGGCGTCGGGGAGGCGCGGGTGCTGGATGCCGATGCGCCAGGGGCGGCCGAGTCCGGCGATCTCGCCGGTGTCGGCGAGGGCCTGGCGGACGCCGTGGGCGCGGAGCACGTCGCGGACGCGGTCGGCCGCGAAACCCTGGGCGATGCCGTTGAGCGTGACGGCCTGACCGGGCGCGAGCCGGAGGCGGTGGGGGCCGACCTCGACGCTGCGCCAGTCGACGCGGGCGTGGGCGGCTTCGAAGTCGTCCGACTCCCAGAGCGGCTGCACGGTCGGGTCGAAGGCGCCGTTCGTGCGGCGCGACCAGTCGATCGCCGCCTGGAGCACGGTGACGAGATCGGGATGGGGCTGATCCAGGACGCCGTCGCTGTTGAGGCGGCGCAGCTGGCTGCCTGGACGGTAGAGGCTCATGACGTCCTCGATGGCGTCGAGGGCGGCGAACGAGGCGTCGATCGCGGCTTCAGCGTTCGCACGATCTTCGTGATACGCGACGAGGGAGATCTTGCTGCCGAGGGCGTGGGCGCGCCGTTCGACGCGCTCAAGGGGCTTCGCCAGGCTGAGTCCGGCGGCGCCCGCGGCGAGGGCGAGAAAGCGACGTCGATTCACGAAGCCTCCGGGGTCGGGAGGGAAGTCGGACTCTCCTCCAAGATACACCGCCGGCGGAGAGAAAACAGAAGCCGAAAAATCACATTCGAACCCCCGGGCTTCCCCCGTTGCGCTACCTTATCCGGGATGGAATCCGTGTTCCTGCTCTGCCTGGCTGCTCTCGGACAGGAGCCCGACCGGGTCATCGACAACTCGGCGGGCATGAAGCTGGTCCGCATCGAGGCCGGGGACTTCGTCATGGGGCAGGGGGAGACGCCGCCCCGGACCCGGGAGGAGTGGGATCTTCGGGACTGGGACGAGGCGCCGGCCCATCCGGTCCGCATCAGCCGGGCTTTTTACCTGGGAGCCACCGAGGTCACGAACGCCCAGTACGAGCGTTTTGATCCGGCGCACAAGAGCCATCGAGGGCGGCACTCGGGCAGCCGGGCGGACGACGAACCCGTGGTCCTGGTGACCTGGACGCAGGCCGTGGCGTTCTGCGCCTGGCTCTCGAAGCAGGAAGGCCGGCCCTACCGTCTGCCGACGGAGGCGGAGTGGGAGTACGCCTGCCGGGCCGGCACGACCACGCCGTATTCCGGCGGGGAGACGCTGACAGCGCAGCAGGCCCACTTCGGCATCGGCTCGGACGGCAAGCGCCTCAGTCGTCCCGTGGCCGTGGGCGCGTACCCGCCCAACCCCTGGGGTCTGCACGACATGCACGGCAACGTGGCCGAGTGGTGTCTGGACGGCTACGGGCCGTATGTCGCCGGACTGCAGACGGACCCCGTCGGCCGCGCGGACGCCGCGGCGCGCGTGACCCGGGGCTGGAGTTTCCTGTCCGCGTCCCACAAGCTCGGCGCGGTCCGCTACGCCCGCTCCGCGAACCGCTCGGCCCAACTCCCCGAGGACGCCCACCGCGCGACCGGGTTCCGCGTCGTGCTGGGCGAAGCCCCCGCGACGAAGCCGCTGCCGGCCGAGGAAGCGCCGCTGAACCAGCGGGACGTGAGGCAGACTCCCGCGCCGCAGGGAGGACCGGATCCCGCGCAGCCGTACTTCGCGCCGTTGAGTCAGGGTTTGGCGGTCGCGAAGGACCAGTGGGGGCCGATCTACGGCGCCTGGAATCATTACACGGCGCTGGCGGTCTGTCCCAACGGCGACGTGCTGGCGGTCTGGTACACCTGCACGCAGGAGGAGGGGCGCGAGACGGCCCAGGCGGCGTCGCGGCTGCGGGCGGGCGCCGAGCGCTGGGATGCGCCGTCGTTCTTCTTCGGCGTCGCGGACTGCAACACGCACGCGCCGGTGCTGCTGCGAGAGGGCGGCCGGCTGCACCACTTCTTCACGCAGTCGCTCAGCGGCTGGGACGACGCTGCGGAAGGGCTGCGCAGTTCCGACGACAACGGGGCGACCTGGTCGGCGCCGCGGATTTTCCTGACGCGCGAGGATCCCCGGCGCATGAGCCAGCCCTGCTCGGCGTTCGTGGCCCGGGACGGCCGGCTGGTGCTGGCGGCGGACGGCGACTTCGGCCACCGCGACGAGCGGGTGCTGGGCAGCGGCGACGGCGGCAAGACCTGGACGGTGGGGCAGGGGGATATGCGGAAGGCGGCGGGCGCGTACGCCATCCATCCCGCGGTGGTCCAGCGCGACGACGGCGCTTATCTCGCGTTCCTGCGCGGACCGAATCCGCTGCCGATCCTGCTGTCCGGGGATGCAGGGGAGAGCTGGCAGGCGCTGCCCTCGCCGTTCCCCGGGATCGGCGTCGGACAGAAGGCGGCGGCGCTCAAGCTGGCGAGCGGCGCGCTGCTCCTCGTGAGCTTCGACAACAAGAAGGAGTTGCTGCCCGGCGGCGGCACGTTCGCCGCGTTCTCTCAGGACGACGGCCGGAGCTGGCGGCTGCGCAAGGTCGAGGGTCCCGGCGGCTACCTGTCGCTGGCGCAGGCGCCCGGCGGTCTGATCTACCATCTGGGCTCGTCCGGGTCCACTCTGCGCTGTGTCGTCTACACCGAGGCCTGGCTGAAGGAAGGCGCGCCGCTCTCGAGGTAGTCGAAGGGCGCTTACGCCTTGAAGCAGTCCCGCTCCGGATCATCGACCCTCACAGCAGGGTCCGTCTGCCTCGCACAGTCCATGAGTAAATGCTCATCACACCTACCCAGGTGCCCGCGTTGAGGGTGAGCACGCAGAGCCAGAAGAGCTCCCGATTCTTGGTGGCAGTCAGAGGTATTTGGGTAAAGACTTCCTGAAGAAGCAGCACTCCTAGCGCAGGCACGGAGGGGTAGAGGCCAATATAGGGCAGAGCGAATGCCAAAGTTGAAACGAAAACCCCAAGATAGACGCCATAGACTGCCATCCCTAGAAACCTCTTTGCATTGGGCTCCAGGAATGAGCGATGGCAGTAGCGGATTGCAAGAACGTTGCCAAGTAGATAGGGGACTACCATGACCAAGAAGATTCCCGAAGCTCTGAAGTCGCCAGCCACTGCGACGTTTTCAGTAAGGATGCCTGTTGCGAATGCCAGCAAATCAAGAACAATTCCAAGTACAGCTACTACGGCAGGCGACGGCGGTGTTCTTGAGAACATGAGCCAATGCAATGCTACCACGTGACGTGATGAGAAACCCACTCCTCAGTGGCCGATTCGGGATGTGGCGCTAGGGCTGCAGGGTCACTTCGCCGGGCGGCAGCCGACGTCGTCGACGGACACCGTGACCCCGTTGCCGAAGTTGCCCCAGCCGTTGAGCTGCACGTAGAGCTTCCAGGGTCCTCCATACGGCGGGACGTGGGCGAAGCGGTAGGTTCTCCAGTCGGGGGTCTTCTCGAGCACCTGGTCGACGGGCCCGTACCAGGTCCGCGAAGCCTCGTGATAGATCCCGTAGTTGACGATGGGGGCGGGAGTGCCGGCGGCCTGATCGTCCCAGCGGATCTTCGCGCGGATCTCGTACCGCACGCCCTCCCGCAGGTCGAGCGGCTGCCAGAGTTGGGCGGACTCGAAGTTCGTCGTGTTCCGCCCCATGGACATCCTCACGTGGCGCGCCCCCGCGTCCCCGACGATCAGACCCGGGATGCCCGTGCCGCCGATGCCCGCATAGGACCAGGGCGGGGACACGGTCCCGGTTTTCTGGCCCTCGAAGCCGGCGTCCTTCACGAGTTCGCCTTCGCGCAGCTCCGCCTCCCCCGGCTCGTCGATCGTCCGGAGCGAGAAGTCGTCCACGAGCACCGTCGTGTCCGCGGGCTTCTGGTTCGGGAGCAGGGAGACGTAGACGAGCGTCGCCTCTCCGGGGTCGGTCGCGCGGAGTCGGAAGGAGAGCCGGGTCCAGCGTCCGTCAAAGAGCCACTCGTCGCGCCCGGCGAAGTCGCCCGTGCCGTCCCGGTGCCGCGCCCAGAACGAGACGATCGCGGAGGGGTGGCCCGACGTCGCGTTCGCGCCTGGAGGCGGCGCTGCGGGGCCGCCGGTCCAGCGGACCCAGACGGAGGCCTCGACCTCGAGGGCCGCGGGTATCCGGTGGCGCTGGCCGACCGTGACGAACTCGAAGCCGACGGTGTCCTTGGGGATCGAGAGGGAGAGCGATTTCCGTCCCGACTTCGCCGTCTCGGGACCTTCGACGCAGGCGACGACGAGCCGGTCCTGGATCACGGCGCGTCCGTGCCGCTGGACCTCCCAGTCCCGGCCCGGACCGGGGGAGGGCAGGAGGCCGGCCGGCACGGCCTCGAAGCCGGGGTCGCGCAGGATTTCTCCGGCGTCGGCCGCTTGTCCGAGCGAACGCCCCGCGAGCAGGAGGAGCAGCGCCCCGCTGCGGCAGGCCAGGCGGATCGAATTCATGCGCGATGAGTAGCCCGGGCGGCCGGAAAGTTCGAGGCTTCTCCATCGCTCCGCTTACGGCGCGCAGCGCGGCGGCTCGGCCTCAGCGCTTGGGAAGGTTCAGGACGATGTCGCCCGTGTGCTGGTGTTGCCAATAGCCCACGCCGCCGTCGTCCACCCCATCCGGCCCGACGCTCCAGAGTTTGCCGCTGTCGCCGTGCAGCTTACCGCCGAAGGGGTCCTCAAGCGGCTTGAGCGCGCCGGAGGCCCGGAGTCCCACGGCCATCCGGAGCAGGCGCAGCTGCGCGCGCCGTTCGAGGCCGGCGCGGGCCATAAAGAGATTTGGCAGGTTATTCTTTAGGATCGGATTTTTCTCCGACTGGCGGAGGCCTTCGAGTTCCCCCGCCATCCGGCCCAGGTCGATCCAGGTTCCGCGGCAGACCTTCGCCGCCCGCCGGCTCCAGGCCTCGTGGGTCCGGACCGCGTCAGCGAGCACGATCCGGCCCGAGAAGCCGAAGCGCCATTGGGACCACAGCTCTGGATGCTCCAAGAGATTCCCCATCGCCTTTTGCGACGCGCTCGCCGCATAGACCGCCGTCTCGGCCAGAAGCGACTCTCCATGGTTCGGGAAGCCCTCATCCAGCCGTTCCAAGGCGCGGGCCAGGTCCGCCCAGGCGACGTCCTTCACGAGGGGATCCAGCGCCACGTCCTTCAGTTCGTCCATCACCGTCTTCAGAATCAACCACGAACCCATCTCCGCGGTGAGCATCGTGTTTCGGCCGAGATCCAGGCTGAACTGCAGGCCGTCGAGCAGGAGGCTGATCGCTTCCTGCGGCCTTTTCGCCTCCGCGAGGAAGCGCGCTTTGCAGGCCGTCAGTTCCGCCAGGCACGTCGCGCCCCACAGATAGGGCAGGTTCGCTTCGAATCCCTTCTCATAATTCAGGGGGTAGGTCCCCTCGGCCCTTTGCGCGCCGGTGCTCACGTGTGCCAGGCAGCCCTCAAAAGCCGCGACGGTCGCCTCAGCCTTGGCGCGGTCCGCCTTGGGCGTGCGATTCACGAACTCGCGCAGTTCGTGGGTCTTGAGTCCCGTGATCGCGGCCAGCGCCTGCGCGTAGTCGTCCCACGCGTTGCCGGGCAGCGCCTCCCCGCGCAGCACGGGGCGCCGCTTCTCCCTCGCCCGCGCCTCCGCGATGAGCACCGGCACGCGCTGCTGCAGTTCCGCCCAGCGGCGGGAAGCGACGGACTCCACCCAGACAATGAACCCGACGAGCAAGACAAGCGCCGCGCCGGCCACGAGGGCGGCGATTTTCCAAGTCGGGAAGCGGGCCTGCATGGACGCTCCCTTATCCAGACCCAGGGCGGCGGCGGTTGCCCCGGGTGATAGGGCCGATCGTGGAGATCAGGCTCATGTTGATGAACTTGAAATCGCCGCTGCGATTCGCGGTCACGACCGTGGTCCGGCCGACGATGAATTGCTCGATTTTCCGGAAGCGGAAGCGTTGTCCGTCGTTGAGGCGGATCTCGAACGGCTTGAAGGGCCGGGCCAGCGCAAACTTGTCAAGATCCTCTTTTCGCATCATGGAAGTATAGCTCCTTTCCAAGGGGGGCCCGGGCCGTCAGGGGCCCTCGACGTGGAGGGCTCTGATCCCTTCGGGCCAGATGATCGAGCGCCTGTCCTGCTCGGGGTAGTAGACCAGGATCTCCCGGACCCTCGCCCGGTCGGGGAAGATGACCACATTTTCCGGGTGGGTCACCGGGATGCGGTGGCCGTTTTCCAGATCCACCTCGAAGGGGAAGAAGGGACGGCGATCCAGGAGCTCGAAGACGCGGCTCACATCCATGGTCATACTCCTCAAGAAGGGTACCCCGGCCGCGTCGGGGCGGCAAGCCGTGGTGCCGTGGAATCTCCGAGCAAATCCCGTGCCCGTCGCGCTCCGAGGGGGAGCGGGATCCGGACTGGGTCCTGACGTTACGATTCGAAACGCGACGTTACGCCACGTAACGCGGGCTGGCGCTCACTCCTTGAGCGCGCGGAGCTTCAGGTTGCGCCAGGCCACGGGGCCGTGGTCGCCCTGGAGCATGAGCGGGCCCGCGGGTTTTTCGTCCTCCCAGGCCCCCGCGCGCGTCGTGCCCGTGACCTCGACGTTCTCGTGCACGAGCTGCCCGTTGTGCAGGACCTTCACGAACGTCGCGTTCGAGGTCTTCTTCCCGTCGGGGCCGAAGCGCGGCGCGCGGAAAACCACGTCGAAGGACTGCCATTCGCCCGGGGCCTTCGAGGCGTTGACCTTCGGGGCGTGCCCCTCGAAGCCCTCCTTGCCCTTGCCGCGCTTCGGGTCCCAGCGCTGGTAGATGCCGCCGCAATCGGTGTAGGTGGGGTCCTTCTTCCCGAAGCTGTCGAGCACCTGGACCTCATAGCGGCCGCAGAAATAGATCCCGGAGTTGGAGCCCTTCGAGACCATGAACTCGACGTGCGCCTCGACGTCGCCGTACTCGGCGCGGCTGAAGAGGTTGGACGTCTTTCCGTCCTTCCCGTTGACGAGCACGCCCTTGCCGTCCGTGCCGGCCAGCAGCTTCGGATTCGCAGGGTCCAGCGCCGCGTCGCCCGCCTCGAACCAGGCGCCCGCCTTCTTCCACTGTTCAAGACTGCCGAGATCGTCCTGGGCGGCCGCCAGCAGCAGCATCCACGTCAGCATCTCATCCTCATTTCTTCAGCAGCCCCGCCATGAAGGCGTCGATCGCCTTCGTCCCGGGGTCGTCGGCCGTGCCGATCGTCTCGTTGAGCTTGGAGTGGCCCGTGTCCTTGCCGCCGAAGAGGGTGGCCGGGATGCCGGCCTGCTTGAGGACCGAGGCCAGCCGCCGCGCCTGGGCGCTGGTGTCCGGATGCTCGGCCACGTGGAGGATCAGGAACGGCGGGATCCCCTTGTCCTTCGCGACGTGCGTCACGGCCGAGTAATCGCGGTGTTTCGCCGGGTCGTTGCCGAACTTCTCGCGATGGCCGACCTTCGCCTGCGGCTCGCCGTGCACGCGGCGGCGCGTCTCGGCGGTCTCGATGATCGCGGGCACGTCGTAGGTGTCGCCGTCGACGGGGACGCAGCCCAGGAGGACGGAGAAGGGCACCCCTTCGGCCTTGAGGTAGCGGTCGTCGATGCAGAGCAGGGCGGCGAGCTGCGCCCCCGCGGAGTGCCCCATCACGAAGATGCGCGTGGGATCGCCGCCGTGCGCGGCGATGTTCTGGTGCACCCAGCCCAGGGCTTTCGCGACGTCGCGGAAGATCGTCTCCATCTCCACGTGGGGGAGCAGGCGGTAGTTCGTCGCGACGAACACGAAGCCCCGGTCCGTGAACGCCTTCGGCTTCTCCTGCACGGCGGTCTTGTCCCCGGCCTGCCAGCCGCCGCCGTGGATCCAGAAGACGACGGGCCGGTTCTTGGCGTCCTTGGGGGCGTGGATGTCCAGCACCTGCCGCTCGAGCGCGGGGGACGCGTAGGGGACGTCGCGTGCGACGTCCTGGGCGGCCGCCGGGGCCGCGAAGGCGAGGACGGCGATCAGAGTCTTCATGTCGGGGCTCCCGGAAGTACCTACAAGGCCGGGAGGGAGTTCATCTCATCCGGCTAACGGAATCGCCTCAGCGTGAGCGTGTGGAGCCGCTCGACCTCCGGGTCCGAGAGGGTGCGGTTGAAGATCATCACCGATCCCGTGAGCCCGATGAAGTGCTCCATGCCCGCGGGCCCCGCGGGGGTGCTCACGCCGAGGACCACCTTCGAGCCCCGCGGCAGCGGCGTGTTTTTGGCGAGCGCGATCGAGTTGTCCTTCTTCCCGTCCGCGTAGAACGTCACGCGGGACTCATCCCAGGTGTAGCCCCCGAGGAACCACTTTCCGGCGGGCACCGCCGCCGTTCCATACCCGATCGGCGGCCGGTCCGGCGGCTCCCAGTTGATGTAGCACTGTAGGTGGCCGGCGTGGACGTAGAGGCCGAAGTCCTCGGGGCCCTCGAACCTGTTCTCGCAGCGGTTCACGATGGTCCCGAACTGGGTGGGGTCCTCCACCTTGATCCACGCGAAGACCGAGCCGCCGCGGGTGACGGCGCCCACCGGCCCCGCCGCGGGATAGACCACCGAGCTCTTGCCGTTGAAGTGCAGCGCGGGCGTGCCCGCGGGCCCCGGCGTGACGCCGAGGTTCTCCCCCGTCAGCCCGCGCTGAAGTTCGCGGAAGGGGGTGCCGGGATTCCGTCCGGGCTCCACCCAGAAGACCAGGCCCGGGAGCGGCGCCTCGCTCGCCGGGAACGTCTTGACGAAAGCGTCCACTTCCTGCTGCAGCTCGATCTGCGCCATCCCCGCCGCCTTCTGCAGCGCGGTCCCGTACCATTCCAGGGCCCGCTCCTCGCAGGCGGTCTTGAGGCGTGCCGGCTTCTTGTCGGCCGCCTGGCGCCAGGCCCGGGCGGTCTTGGCCTGCGCCTCGGACGTCGCAGGCTTGGCGAGCTCGGCCGCGGCGGCCTCGGCCAGCGCCGCATCGGCGGAGCGGGCCAGATGGGGCAGACCCTGCGCCCAGCGGTCCCGGGTGAAGCAGAGGAAGCGGCCGACCGCGTCGGAGGCGGCGGGATCCTCGGGCGCCTCCTTCAGACGCCGGAAGGAGTCCTCGACGTTCTTGAACTCCCTCGCCAGGGAGCGGGTCTGTTCCTTGAGGGCCTTGGCCTGTTCCAGGGAGGCGGCGTCCTTCCGGCGGGAGGCCGTCGACTCCGCCTTGTCCGCGGCCTTCTGGGCGAGCGTGTATTCGTCGTCCTCGAGGGCCTCCCTGCAGAGCCGCATCCAGCCCTCGGGCGCCGCCCCGGCCTTGTCCTTGCGCTCCTGGAGTTCGAGGACCTTGAGGCGGAGGGCGGGCCAGCGTCCGCGTCCTTTGGAAAGCGTCTCGAGCGCGGCGACGGCGTCCGGCAGGTCGCCGCCGTCCACGGCCACGTCGCCCGCCTCCAGGAGCATGGCGAGGCGCTGGGCGGGCTGGGGCTCCGTCTCCGCCGCGCCCAGCAGCTTGCGGGCGAGCGCCTGGCGTTGTTCCGGCTGGGGACGCGCGTACTGGTCGCGCAGCAGCGCGCGGAGTTCCTCTCGGGCCTTCTGGATCTCCTCGGGGGCGGGATCGGCCGCCGCCTGGGAGAGCAGGAGCAGGGCAAACAGCTTAACCATGTCCCAAGTATAGCGGATGGGAGGCGTCGTTCAGGCTGCGGGCGCATCCGAGGCGGGATACAGCAGCCCCACAAGACCTCCGGACCAGATCAGGACCATGTCGAAGGGGTCCGACTGGTACACCTCGATGAGCTGCACCCGATTCCGGTCGGGCAGGATCAGGACGTTTTCGGGATGTCTGACCTCGACCTGCCGGCCGCTGACGAGTTCGAGCTTGAAGGGTCGGAACGGCCTCGCATCGATCGCGGCGTAGAGCGAGCTGTACTCCATCCCCATGATTTTATCCTCTTTAAAAGGGCCGGGCAAGGCGGCCCATCGGAAGGGGCGATTTTCAGTGAGGGATCCGGCACCTCCTCAGGGGTGAAATCCGATCCGGGTTTTCGGTGGGTCCTCCTCCGGCTCCATCAGGCCGCGGATGGCGTCGAAGACGGGCTTGAACTGCCGGTCATAGTGCCGCTCCAGATCATCGAGGCGCCGTGCCAGGTCCCGATGGGAGCTGATGATCGAGCGGAGACGGACGAAGGCGCGCACGACTTCCAGGCTCGCCCGGACCGCCACGGGGCTGCGCAGGACGTTGGCGGCCATGAGGGCGCCGTGCTCGGTGATGGCGAGGGGAAGGTGGCGCGCGTTGCGCCGGGATGCGGTCACAGATTGTGACCGGAGCTCCCGGACTTCGTTCGGGGTGAGCCGGAAGACGAAGTCCTCGGGGAATCTCCGTCCATTGCGTTTCACCGCCTGGTTCAGAACCTTGACCCGGACCTGGTAGAGACGCGCCAAGTCCTGGCCCAGCAGGACGCGTTGCCCCCGAAACGCGAGGATACGCGTCTCGATCCCCCAAGACCCTACCACCGGTAGATATCGCTAGATGCTTGCAGTAGACTTGACCTGAATGTCCGAATGGGTCAAGCGTGGGTACGGCAAAGGCGCAATTGATCGTGCCGGTGAGCTCTTGGTACCTTGGTGGAGAGGCGGAACTCCTCCAGCCGACCTCGGCGCTTCCTTTATGACCGTAGAGAATTGGCGCACCTGTCATTCATTTCCTCTCAACACGTTTCAGATGAGTCTGAGGCAGCGCGCAAGCAGAGTTGAATCAAAGGCGCTGGTGGCTCAACGGCTGAAAAGATTCTCCTCTGTCACGAACAAGCTCGTTCGTGAGCCCACCATGAAGCTGACACAGATGCAAGATCTTGGTGGGTGTCGCGCTATACTCTCAAGCATCGATTCGGTCTATGAAGTCTGTAAACGGTATTGCGACGAATCGACCCATTCTCGGCCAGAAATTGACCCGAAATGTTACGACTATATCCAAGCGCCGAAAGGCGATGGATATAGAGGCATTCACTTGATTGGGCGCTACCAGGCTCGTGATCCACGTCATGAAGCCTGGAATGGGCAGAGAATCGAGATTCAGCTAAGGACGCGATTGCAGCATGCCTTTGCAACTGCGGTTGAGACAGTCACGACCTTCACGCGGCAACCGTTGAAGTTTGGGGCTGGCCCTCAGGAGTGGCGCCGATTTTTCTCGTTGATGGGCTCAGCATTGGCCAGGCGCGAAGGTACGCCGCAAGTCGACAGTACGCCTATCGATAATCTGGCGCTACGTGATGAGTTGAAGGAAGCCGCGAACAGCTTGAAGGTTCGAGAGCGACTGCAAGGTTGGACTGATGTCCTTCAAACCCTTCCAAGTCGCAATGTGAAAAACTTCAAATGGTTACTTCTTGTGCTAAATGTCGCCGCGAGCACAATCCAAGCAACTGGGTACAAAGATCGTGAAGAGGCCCAGCGTGCAATTGCCAATCTAGAGAAGAATAAGTCGCAGGATATGGATGCCGTCCTTGTGTGGGTCCCTGGTGCCCGCTTCCTCAGGGCAGCTTATCCGAACTACTATGCAGATACGCGTCAGTTTCTAAAAGCGCTCGATGTGGCTCTCTCATAGGCGCCCCTCTGGGCTGGGAAGCCAGAGCTCGGTAACTATCCCCTCCCGGGGACCATGATTCTCCTGATGGAGGGGCAGCTTTGGGAGAGACTTCAAGCGCGAAGCTTTGACAAACACGGGGAAGATATTTACGGCGTGCAGGGCGGTCTTCTTCAAGGATGAAATCCGATCCGTGCCTTCGGCGGAGCATCCTCCGGCTCCATCAGCGCGCGAATGGCTTCGAACACAGACTTGAATTGCCGATCGTATTTCCGCTCCAGGTCATCCAGGCGCTTGGCGAGCTCGCGTTGAGTGCCGATCAGCATCCGAAGACGCACGAACGCCCGTGCCACTTCGATGCTCGTCCGCACCGCCACGCGGCTTCTCAACACGTTGCCGAGCATCACGGCTCCGTGCTCGGTGAATACCCGGGGAGGCTTCCTCCTTCCGCCATAACTTGATGTCACAGTTTGTGACATCAAGTTTCCCGCCTCCTTGGCGGTCAAAATGAAGGCGAAATCATCCGGAAAGCGATCCAGATTGCGGCGGACCTGCTGGTTCAGGCTGCGAGTATCCGTTCCGTACAAGACGGCCAGGTCGCTGTCGAGCATGACCCGATGGCCTCGAATCGTGAAGATCCTCGATTCCAGCGCCGGCAAATCGCTCATCAACGCACGAGCGAGCAAGCGCCGTGCCGCGCGTCAGCCGGGGAGGAGATTCGGGGATCCGGGAATTCGATGTTACGTTTTGAAACGTGACGTTACGCCACGTAACGCGGGGACGAGGCGCGCCGCAGCTTTCCCTAGGGAGATTGCTGGCACGGGGCTTGCTCTCGTTCCTCCAGAGAAAAACCGGAGGTGAACGATGGCGGACTACTCAAGCGTGGTGATCGTGGGACGGCTGACGCGGGATCCCGAACTCAAGTACGTGGGCGGCGGGGCCCCGCTCTGCACTCTGAGCGTGGCGACGTCGCGGCGCTTCACTCGCGGCGACGGGCAGAAAGTCCAGACGACGACGTTCGTGGACGTGGATGTGTGGCGCCGCGCGGCCGAGATCTGCGCCCAGTTTCTCAAGAAGGGCCGCGAGATCCTCATCACGGGCTCGCTGCGCCAGGACCGCTGGGTGGATGCGAAGACCCAGCAGAACCGCTCCAAGCTGAAGATCGTCGCCCAGTCGGTGCAGTTCCTCGGTCCCAAACCCGAGACGGCAGAGGCGCCGCCGGCCGCCGCGGAAGAGGACGCCGGCGAGGATGAGAAAGCGGAGGAGTAGCGTGCAAACTGCGGAGGCCGTTCCTGCCGGGGCGGCGCTCCGATGAGATAGATCTCCGGTTTGGCAGAGGTCCGGGGGGCGGGGCGCCTGGTTCGCGGATCCGGTCCGCGGGGCTCCCGCCCCCCGTTGTAGGCCGCAGTTCGGAGCTCCTACATATAGTGGAGGAGTGAGATGATCCTTCGCGCACGATCCGACTGGACTTCGAGGCGGACTTCGGATAATCTTACACTAGTAGTAAGATTGTCGGAGGCCGCCATGAAGACTCGCGTCTCGTCGAAGGGCCAGGTGGTCATCCCCCAGCAGGTCCGTGAGCGGCTGGATTTCACGGAAGGCAGCGAGCTTGAGATCGAGGTCGGGGACGCCTGCGTCGTCCTCCGGAAAGCCCGGAGCTCCTCCGCGTGGCGTGCCTGGCAGGGAAAGTATTCCGGAGTCGATCTCACGAAGGCCTTGAAGGAGGACCATCGTGCCGAAGAAAAACACGAGCTCCAGAAAGGTCCTTGATTCGTGGGCGATCCTCTCCTGGCTCCAAGGGGCGCCCCGGGCGGCCGACGAGGTCCGTAGGCTCCTCGAGGAATCCGAAGCGGGCCGCCTGGAACTCCTGATGAGCCTCATCAATCTCGGCGAGGTCTATTACATCCTCGCGAAGAAGAGCGGCCTTGCGGATGCGGAGGACTTCCTCCGGGAGTTCCGCCGCATGCCCGTCCGGAGCGTCCCCGTTCCTGGAACGCTCCTCCTCGCCGCGGCCCGGCTCAAGGCGCGTTTTCCGATCTCCTATGCCGACGCGGTCGCGGCGGAAAGCGCCCGGCGCGCCGGCGCCCCGCTGGTGACGGGGGATCCGGACTTTCGGCGTCTCGAGGCGGACGGCCTGCTCCAGGTCGACTGGATCGGAACCTGAGCGAATCCCGAAGGGGGGCCTTGACTTGCCGGGGGGCCCCTTATAAACTCCCCCTCCTTCTCCGGAAGTGAACGCCCGTCTGCGCGGGCGCCGGCTAGTGACAGCGGCGGCCGTTTACCGCGATGGGGCCGTGAGATGTGGAGCTTGGATAGATCGATGGGGCTCCCCGTGTCTCAGCAAAACGTGAAGGCGGTGGTTCTCGCCGCAGGCAGGGGCGTTCGGATGAAGTCCGACCGTGCCAAGGTCCTGCATGAGATCCTCGGCCGTCCGGTGCTGGACTTCGTCCTCCGCAACCTCCGCCTCGCGGGGATCCGGGATCTCGTCCTCGTCGTGGGCCATCAGGCCGACAAAGTCAAAGCCGCCGCCCCCGACTGCGCGTACGCGGAACAGACCGAACAGAAGGGCACGGGCCACGCCCTCCTCTGCGCCGAGGCCCGCCTCAAGGGTTTCAAAGGCGATCTCGTCGTGGTCGCCGGCGACGCGCCCCTCATCGGACCCGACACGATCCGCCGCCTGATCGAGGACCACCGCACCCACGGCCGGGACGCCACCTTCCTCTCCGCCTGCCTCGACGACGCCACGGGGTACGGCCGGGTCCTGCGCGAGAAGGAGACCCGCCGCTTCCTCCGCTTCATCGAGGAGGTGGACGCCACTCCGGAGCAGCGGCTCATCCCCGAATGCAACTCCGGCGCCTACGTCTTCCGCGCGCCCGCCCTCTTCGAGGCCCTCCGCGAGGTCAAGCCCGACAACAAGAAGGGCGAGCTTTACCTCACGGACGCCCTCGGGATCCTCGTCGCCAAGGGCCGCCCCGTGGACGGGGTGAAGTCCTCCGCGCCGAACGAGATCTACGGCATCAACACGCGCCGCGACCTGGTCGCCTGCACGAACTATCTCCGCTGGAAGAACCTCCAATACCACATGGACAACGGCGTCTCGATCGTCGACCCCTCCACCACCTACATCGAGGAGGACGTCACGATCGGGCAGGACAGCGTGATCCAGCCCTTCACCGTGATCCGCCGCGGCGTGGTCATCGGTCAGGGCTGCGAGGTCGGGCCGTTCAGCCAGCTGCGCGCGGGCACCGTGCTCGACGAGGGCGCCGAAGTCGGGAACTTCGTCGAGGTCAAGAAGTCGCGCATCGGCGCGCACTCGAAAGCCAAACACCTGAGCTATCTCGGCGACGCGACGCTCGGCGCGCGCGTCAACATCGGCGCCGGGACGATCACCGCCAACTACGACGGCGTGAACAAACACGCCACGATCATCGGGGACGGCGTCCACGTCGGCTCCAACACCGTGCTCGTCGCCCCGGTCCGCCTGGGCAAGGGCTCGAAGACGGGGGCCGGCGCGGTCGTCGTCCGCGGCGAGGTCGCCCCCGGCGCGGTCGTCGTGGGCGTGCCGGCGCGGCCGCTGCAGTCCCGGAGCCGCATGAGCGTCGTGAAAGCGGCGCCCGCGAAGAAGGGAAAGAAGCGTCAGGCATGAAGAACTCGCTGCTCGTCTTCTCCGGCGGCGCGCACCCGGTGCTCGCCAAGAAGGTCGGCGACTACCTGCACCTCCCCCTGAGCAAGGTCGACATCACGCGCTTCCCGGACGGCGAGATCGACATGAAGATCATGGAGGACGTCCGCGGCGCGGACGTCTACGTGATCCAGCCGACCTGCCCGCCGGTGAACGAGAACCTGATGGAGCTGCTGATCCTGATCGACTGCCTGCGCCGGGCGAGCGCGGAGCGGATCACGGCGGTGATGCCCTACTTCGGCTACGCGCGGCAGGACCGCAAGGCCGAGGGGCGCGTGCCGATCAGCGCGAAGCTCGTGGCGAACATCATCGCGGCGGCGGGCGCGCACCGGGCGCTGTCCGTCGACCTGCACGCCGCGCAGCTGCAGGGCTTCTTCGACATCCCGATGGACCACCTCTACGCGGCGCCGGTGCTCGTGGAATACTTCCGGCGCCTCGACCTGAAGGACCTGACGATCGTGACGCCCGACGTGGGCGGCATCAAGATGGCGCGCGCGTACGCGAAGCGCCTGAACGCCGGCCTGGCGATCGTGGACAAGCGCCGCAGCGGGCCGACCGAGACGGAGGTCATGCACGTCATCGGCGAGGTGGAGGGGCGCAACGTCATCCTGGTGGACGACATGATCTCCACCGCGACGTCCATCACGGAGGCGGCCCGGGCCTGCCGCAAACACGGCGCGAAGGACATCTACATCTGCGGCACGCACGCGGTCTTCGCGGGCAAGGCCGTGGAGAAGCTGTCCAAGGCGCCCGTCAAGGAGGTCGTCGTCACGGACACGATCCCGGTGGCGGGCAAGGAATTCCCCAACCTCAGGGTCCTTTCGATCGCCAACCTCTTGGGCGAGGCGATCCGGCGCATCCATCACTCGGAGTCGGTTAGCAGCCTCTTTCTGTAATCACGGGAGAACACCATGGCCGAACAGCTGTCGCTCAGCGCGGAGAAGCGCGATCTTCTGGGCACGCGGGTGTCGCGGCGCTACCGCATCGCGGGGAAGATCCCCGCGGTGCTCGCCCGCAAGGGCGAGGCGCCCGTGCACCTGCTCGTGGACGCCCGGGAATTCGAGCGTCTTCTCAAGAAGCACGCGCGCATCATCAACCTCACGCACCCGTCCGGGAAGGACAAGGTCTTCCTCAAGGAGGTGCAGTACGACCACCTCGACGAGAAGCTGGTCCACATCGACTTCACGCGGATCGCGATGGACCAGGTCCTGACGCTCGAGGTGGCGCTGATCCTCAAGGGCAAGCCGGTGGGCGTGTCCGACGAGGGCGGCGTCCTGGACCAGTTCGTCAAGACGCTGAAGATCCAGTGTCTGCCGGACGCGATCCCGGAGCAGATCGAGGTGGACGTGACGGGCCTGAAGAAGGACGTCAAGTTCACCGTGAAGGACCTCGTGCTGCCGGCGGGCGTGAAGGCCGCGCACGACGCGGACCTCGTGCTGGCGGTCGTGCAGGAGCACAAGGTCGAGGAGGTCGTGGTCGCCACGGCCGCGACGACCGCCGCCGGGCCGGAGGTCATCAAGAAGGAGAAGGCGGGCGACGAGGCCGCCGAAGGGGACAAGAAGGACGCCGCCGGCGCCAAGAAGGAGGCGCCGAAGAAGGACGCCCCCAAGAAGGAAGACAAGAAATAGCCCGGCGTTTTCGCCGGGGCCGCCATGGCCAAGTTCGTCGTGCTGGGGATCGGAAACCCGGACGAGAAATATGCCGGAACGCGGCATAACGTCGGCTGGAGGCTGGTCGACGCGCTCTCTGAGAAGATGGGTCAGAAGTTCAGGAAGTCCGGATTCGAATTCTGGGCCGCGGAGGGGCGCCTGGGGCGCCACGAGGCGGTGCTGGTGAAGACCTGGACCTACGTGAACGAGACGGGACGCGTGCTTCCGGAGCTGGACAAGCGCTTCGGGGGGGAGCTCATGGTCGTCTGCGACGACGTGAACCTGCCCCTGGGGAGCCTGAGGCTGCGGAAGGAGGGTTCGAGCGGGGGCCACAACGGGCTGAAGTCCGTGGAGGCCGCGCTGGGGCACTCGAAGTACGCGCGGATGCGCCTGGGGGTGGGCGGCGGGAGGCCGGACCCCTCCTGGGTGCTGGGACGCTTCACGAAGGAAGAGGAGCCGAAGGTGACGACGATGGTGGCGGAGGCGTGCGAGGCCCTGCGCTGCTGGATGGACGAGGGCCTCGAGAAGGCCATGACGAGATTCAACCGTAGGAGTGAGACATGAAGACTTATGAGGCGATGCTGCTGGTGGACCCGACGGTCGCGGCGAAGGAATGGGCCCGCGTCGGCGAGGAAGTCGAGCGCATCGTGAAGCGCAACGGCGGGGCGGTGCTCTCGGTGATCAGGTGGGGCGAGCGGAAGCTCGCGTTCCCGGTCAAGAAGAGCAACCGCGGGACCTACGTCGTGGCCTATTTCGCGGCGCCGGACACGGCGCTCGCGAAAATCCGGTCCGACTTTCAGTTCTCGGAGATCCTGCTGCGGAACCTGATCCTCGCCCACGAAGGCGAGCTGGCGAAGGAGCCGCCGAAGGACTTCGAGACGGCCGGCCCGCTGCCCCCGAAGACGGACCGTCCGGGCTTCGGCATGGGCGCGCCCCCGATGGTCGTGCCGCACGGCCTCTCGGTCGGGATGGCTCATTAGTTTCGGGTAAGGAAGGAGTCGAGCGATGGCGTCCGTCAACAAGGTCATCCTGCTGGGGAACCTGACCCGGGACCCCGAGCTGCGGTACACCCCGCAGGGTTCGGCCGTGTGCGAGTTCGCCCTGGCGCTCAACCACACGTACACGAACAAGCAGACGGGCCAGAAGGTGGAGGAGGTGTCCTTCATCGACATCGTGGCGTGGGGGCGCACCGCGGAGATCTGCGCGGAATATCTGAAGAAGGGCCGGCAGGTCTTCATCGAGGGCCGGCTCAAGCAGGACCGCTGGGAGTCGCCCGAAGGCAAGAAGATGAGCAAGATCCGGGTGACCGCCGCCATGTTGTTGGGGGGGGGGGCCGGGCGGCGGGGGGGGGGGGGGGGGGGGGGGCCCCGGGGGGCGGGGGCGCCCGCGGAGGGCGCGGCCGAGGAGCCGCCCTCCCCGGGCAGCGAAGAGGACATCCCGTTCTGAGGGCGCGTCCTCCGTACCGTAAATATTTGGGAACGTAAGTCGAGGAGATCGAGATGCCGAGAGTTGATCGGGACCGCAGGGGCGGAAGGGACCGGGATAACGACCGGGACCGCGAGAGCGACGAGCGCCGCAAGAAGTACACCAAGTTCCGCAAGGACAACCGGTGCCGCTTCTGCCGCGAGAAGACGCTCCATGTGGACTACAAGAATCTGCAGGTGCTCTTCAAGCTCTGCACCGGGCAGGGGAAGCTGTATTCCCGGAAGCGCTCCGGCAACTGCGCGTTCCACCAGCGGAGCGCGACGGCCGCCGTCAAGCGCGCCCGCTACATGTCCATGATGCCCTATGTGGGTACCGGCTCGCTGTAAGCGGGCGGACATGATCGCCGGATTTCAGAATTAGACGAGGATGCCATGAAAGTGCTGCTGTGGCAGGACGTGGACAAGGTCGGACGCCGCGGTCAGGAGATCGAGGTGAAGGAGGGCTTCGCCCGCAACTACCTCTTCCCCCGCAAGCTCGCCTCCAAGCCCTCGCCCGCGATGTACAAGGAGCTCGAGCAGACCAAGCGGCGCTCCGCCAAGCAGGACGCCGTGCTCGTGAGCGACGCCAAACTGCTCGCGGAGAAGTTCGCCGCGATCACGTCGGTGTCCATCGAGGTGAACACCAACGAGGAAGGCCACCTCTACGGGGCCGTGACCCCCTCCATGATCGCCGATGCGCTCAAGGAGCAGGGCGTCAAGGTCGACGGGAAGGCGATCGAGATCGCCGAGCCGATCAAGCAGACCGGCACCTTCGAGGTCACGGTCGTGCTGCATCGCGACGTCCAGCCCAAGGTCAAGGTCTGGGTGCTCTCGACCAAGGCGGTCAAGCCCGCGTCGGACCCCAGAAAGTCCGAGCCGCCCGCCAAGGCGTAGGCTAATATTCATCCGCGGCGCCGGGGCCCCCGCGCAGGGGGCCCCGGGCGCCGCGAGCCCTGAGGTCCGGGGGGAACTGATGTCGACGTCCGCCGCCCGCAATCCGGTCGCCCCCGCCGACGTCCTGCGGGACACCTCGCTGCCCCACAGCCGCGAGTCCGAGATGGCCCTGCTCGGGGCCATGATCTTCGACAACAACGTCATCGGCGACGTGGTCGACGTCGTCCAGAATCCCGACTACTTCGCCTTCGCCGCGCACCGCACCCTCTTCGAGACGGTGCTGAAGCTGCACCTCGAGCGCAAGCCCATCGACCTCGTCGTCCTCCGGGACGAGCTCGCCAAGGACCGGAAGCTCGACCAGGTGGGCGGCGCCGAGTACCTGGCGCTGCTCGTCGACGGCGTGCCCAACGTGGAGAACGCGCCGGAGTACGCGCGGGTCATCCACGAGAAGTACATGCTGCGCACGATCATCGAGACGTGCCAGAAGATCATCCACACCGCCACGCGGGTGACCGAGGACGTCGACGCCGTCCGGGACGAGGCGGAGAAGGCCCTCTTCATCGCCCTCGGCAAGGGCGAGAAGACGGCGGTGCGCACGATGTCCGAGATCCTCCACGAGACCTTCCAGCAGATCCAGGACATCCACGACCGCAAGAGCCGCCTGCTCGGGCTCTCGACGGGCTTCTTCGAGCTGGACGACAAGATCTCCGGCCTGCAGCCCGGCCAGCTCTACATCGTGGCGGGCCGCCCCTCGATGGGCAAGACGAGCTTCGCGCTCAACATCGCGGAGCACGTGGCCCTGCGGGAGCAGAAGCCGGTGCTGCTCTTCTCGCTCGAAATGGCGTCCCAGCAGATCGCGCAGTCGATGCTCTGCTCCCACGCGCGCGTGGACTCCAGCCTGCTGCGCACCGGTCGGGTCTCGGAGGAGGACTTCGCGCGGCTGCTGCAGGCCGCGGGGCTCTTCAACGACTCGAAGCTCTTCATCGACGACTCGGCCGACCTCTCGGCCCTCGAGGTGCGGACGCGCTCGCGCCGCATGAAGGCGCGCGAGGGGATCGAGCTCATCGTGGTCGACTACCTGCAGAAGATGAACGCGCGCCAGGGCTCGAAGGCGCCGGAGTCCCGCCAGCTCGAGATCGCGATGATCTCCTCCAACCTGAAGGCGGTGGCGAAGGAGCTCAACGTGCCCGTCATCGCGCTCGCCCAGCTCAACCGCGGCGCCGAGGGGCGCGAGGAGCGCCGTCCGATGCTCTCCGACCTCCGCGAATCGGGCGCCATCGAGCAGGACGCCGACGCCGTCATGGCGCTCTACCGCGAGGAGTACTACAAGCCCGACACCGAGAAGAAGGGCGTCGCCGAGGTCCTCCTGCTCAAGAACCGCACGGGCCCCGTGGGCAACATGGAGATGGCCTTCCTCAAGCAGTACACGCGGTTCGAGAACCTGTCCGCCCGGCCGTCCGAATAGGAGCGTTCATGAGACGAGCCGCCTCCGCCGTCCTCTTCCTGGCGCTCGCCGGCTGCCCGGCGCAGGAGCTTTGGCCGGGGCCCGGCCGCCCCTTCCAGGGCCGCATCCACGCCATCCCGGGCACGATCGAGACGGAGGATTTCGACGAGGGCGGCGAGGGCTTCGCCTACCACGATCTCGAGCCGAAGAACCAGGGGGCGCCGTATCGCGAGACGGGGGTCGACATCGAGCCCCGCGCCGACGCCAGCAACCGCTACAACATCGGCTGGACGCGCGCGGGCGAATGGGTCGCCTACACGGTCGAGGTGAAGGAGAGCGGGACCTATCTGCTCGAGACCCGCGTGGCCTCGGCCAGGAAGGGCGGCATCTTCCACCTGGAGTTCGACGGACTCGACGTGAGCGGTCCGGTCGAGATCCCCGACACGGGCGGCTGGCAGTTCATGAAGCCGCTCGCGAAGCCCGGGCTCAAGCTCCGCGCCGGGCGCTACGTCATGCGCTGCGTGATGGACAAGGAAGGGGAGTCGAAGAGCATCGGCGACATCGACTTTTTCCGCTTCGTGAAGTCGTGAAGCCTGCGGCGCTCGTCCTGGCGATCCTGGCCACGCTCGGCGCGTGGGTCGCGGACATGCTCCTCCTCGGGGTGCCGCTCTTCCGCAACACCTGGCTGCCGCTGACGTTTTTCATCGTGCCGCTGCTGCTGCTCATCGCGGCGAAGGGCGTGGAGGGGCGGAACAGGCTGCGGGCGGTCGCCTGGATCGTGTTCGTGCTGGGCGCGGGCGGGTATGCCGCGGTGCGGGGCCTCGTCGGAAGGCTGGAGGGGAGCCCCGCGGTCGCGGTCGGCGATTTCGCGCCGAACTTCATGCTGAAGGACGCGGACGGGAAGGACGTGCGCCTCTCCGACCTCAGCGACCAGGGGCGGGTGCTGCTGCTCTTCTTCCGCGGGCACTACTGAATCATCTGCAGGGCCGAGCTCGGCGAGCTCGCGAAGCGGATGGACGATTTCAAGGCCTCGCGCGTCAGCGTGGTCGCCGTCGGCCCCCAGACGCCTGCGCAGGGGAAGGGGCTGGGTCTGCCGTTCCCGGTCCTTTCGGACGAGGGGCTCGAGGTGTCGAAGAAGTACGGGCTCTTCCACGAGAAGGGCCTGGCGTCCATGGACGTTCCGCGCCCCGCGACGATCCTCATCGACAAGGACCGCAAGATCCGCTGGATCCGCACCGCCGGCAACATCCGCATCCGCCCCGCGCCGGAAGAGGTCTTCGAGGAGCTCCGCAAGTAGTTGCCGCGCGGGCGCGCGACGGATACGCTCGCAGGGATGCTGCGGGACCTGATCAACCGGAAAACCGGCCTCTTCTCCGAGAGCGTCATCCGCGAAATGACGCGCCTCGCGCTGCGCCACGGGGCGGTCAACCTCTCCCAGGGTTTCCCCGATTTCCCCGCCCCGAAGGCGATCAAGGACGCGGCCTGCCGCGCGATCCGCGGGGACGTGAACCAGTACGCGATCACCTGGGGGGCGAAGCCGCTGCGCGACGCGATCTCGCGCAAAGTGTCACGGCACTACGGGATGAAGGCCGACCCCGAAAAGAACATCACCGTCACCTGCGGGGCGACCGAGGGGATGCTGACCGCCCTCGCCGCGGTGATCAACCCCGGCGACGAGGTCGTGATCTTCGAGCCGTTCTACGAGAACTACGGACCGGACGTCCTGATCACGGGGGCGAAGCCGCGGTTTGTCCGCCTGCACGCGCCGACGTGGACCTTCGACGAGCAAAAACTCGCCGCCGCGTTCAACCGCCGCACGAAGGCGGTGATCGTGAACACGCCGCACAACCCGACGGGGAAGGTGTTCTCGCGCCGGGAGCTGGGGAGCATCGCGCGGCTCTGCCGGAAATGGAACGCGCTCGCGGTGACGGACGAAGTCTACGAGCACATCCTCTACGAGGGCGAACATGTCGCGATGGCCTCCCTCGACGGCATGGCGCAGCGGACGATCACGGTGACCTCGCTCTCCAAGACGTTTTGCGTCACCGGCTGGCGCCTCGGGTACTCGATCGCCCCGGAGAAGATCGCGACGGCGATCCGGAAGATGCACGACTTCACCACGGTCGGCGCCCCGCACCCGCTGCAGGTGGCGGCGGCGGAGCTGATGGACCGGCCGGAAGGACTGTTTGAGTCCCTGTCGGGCGAATATCTCGAACGGCGGGAGCTCTTGTATCCCGTGCTCGAGGAGACGGGATTCCGTCCGCTCGGCCGTCCGGCCGGGGCCTACTACGTCATGTGCGACATTTCGGGCTTCGGGTTCCAGGACGACACCGCGTTCGCGCAGTGGCTGGTGGAGACGGGCGGCGTCGCGACGGTGCCGGGCAGCTCGTTCTTCCGGGATCGCCGCGACGGCTCGCACCTCGTGCGCTTCGCGTTCTGCAAGAAGCTCGCGACGCTGAGGGAGGCCGCGAAACGCTTGCGCGCGCTGCCCCGGAGGGCGCGGTGAGCCGTCCGTTCGGGCGCCTGAGCACGGAGCAGCGCAACCCCCGCACGCGGCGCATCGACGCGCTCGGCACGGCGGGCGTCGTGGGGGCCATTCTCCGGGAGGACGCCGGCGTCGCGCGGGCCGTGGCCCGCGAGCGCGCCGCCCTCGTGCGCGCGGTGGATCTCGTGGTCGCGCGGCTGTCCAAGGGCGGGCGGATGTTTTTCGTCGGGGCGGGCACGAGCGGACGTCTCGGCGTGCTCGAGGCCGCGGAGCTGCCGCCGACGTTCGACACGGCCCCGGGACTCGCGCAGGCCGTCATGGCCGGCGGGCCCGAGTGCGTGTGGGCCTCGAAGGAGGGCGCCGAGGACGACGCCCGCGACGGGGCCCGGCAGCTTCGGGTGCGAAAGCTGCGCCGCGGCGACGTCGTCATCGGGATCACGGCGAGCGGGATTACGCCGTTCGTGCACGGCGCGCTGGCGGAGGCGAAGCGCCGCGGGGCGGGGCGGATCCTCGTCGCGTGCAACCGCAAGGGCGTGCCTTCCGGGTCGGCGGACGTCCTGGTCGCGCCGCTGCCGGGGCCGGAAGTGGTCGCCGGATCGACGCGTTTGAAGGCCGGCACGGCCACGAAGCTGGTGCTCAACACGATCACGGTCGCGAGCATGATCCGGCTCGGCAAGGTCTACGGGAACCTCATGGTCGACCTGCAGACGCGCTCGGACAAACTCGTCGCGCGCGCCCGGCGCATCGTCGGGGAGCTCGCGGGGGCCTCCGAGGCCGACGCGGCCCGTGCGCTGAAGTCCGCCGGGGGGAGGGCGAAGACGGCGGTCGTGATGCTGCGTCGCGGCGTGGGCCGCACGGAGGCGGAGCGCCTGCTCGCGCGCGCGGGCGGGCAGCTGAGGAAGCTGCTCGGGTGATCGCCGTCGGCCTGATGTCGGGGACCTCCGCGGACGGCGTGTCGGCGGCCGGCCTGCGCATCGAAGGCCGGCGCTTGAAGCTGCTGGCGTACCGTACGACGCCGTATCCCCGGGCGCTGCGCGCACGGATCCTCGCCGCCGGGGAGGCCCGGGTGCCGGAGCTCTCCGCGCTGAACCGGGACCTGGGGATCTTCTTCGGCCGGGTGGCGTGCCGCTTCATCGGCCGCGCACGGGTCGCGGTCATCGGCTCCCACGGCCAGACGGTCTGGCATGAGCCGGGACGACACACGCTCCAGATCGGCGAGCCCGCGGAGATCGCCGCCGCGACGGGCGTGACGACGGTCGCGGACTTCCGTCCCGCCGACATCGCGGCGGGGGGGCAGGGGGCGCCGCTCGTGCCGCACTTCGACCGCTTCCTCTTCGGCGTGCGTCCCGCGCTCACGCTCAATCTCGGCGGCATCGCCAACGTCACGGTGCTCTCGAAGGCGCCGCTCGGTTTCGACACCGGTCCCGGCAACTGCCTCATCGACGCCGCGATGCGAGAGGCGTTCGGGAAGGGCTTCGACCGCGACGGCCGGGTGGCGGCGAAGGGGCGCGTCGATGGCGCGTTGCTGAAACGGCTGGAGCATCCCTGGCTGCGGAAGCCGCCGCCGAAGTCGACGGGCCGCGAGCTCTGGAGCCGGGCCTTCCTCCTTGAGCGCGCCGGACCGCTGCTGCGGCGGGCTCCGGCGGACGTCGTGGCGACGCTGACGCGCTTCACGGCGCTGACGGTGGCCGGCGCGCTGGCGCGCTTCGTGAAGAGCGACGTGCAGGAGGTGATCGTTTCGGGGGGCGGCGTCTACAACCGCACGCTGATGCGGGATCTGGAGGCGCTGGTCTGGCCCGCCGCGCTGCGCCCGGTCAGCGTCTACGGGATCCATCCGATGGCGAAGGAGGCGGCGGCGTTCGCGCTGCTGGCGGCGGAGACGCTGGCGGGCCGCGCTGGGAACCTGTCCTCGGTGACGGGAGGACGTCCCGCCGTGCTCGGCAAGATCGTGCCGGCGGGGAGGCCGCGGTGAACGCGCTCGAGTGGATGGGCAAACTCACGCCGCGCGAGAAGTGCGCGCAGCTGGTCGTCCCGGCGTTCCGCTTCGACGACGCGGACTACGATGTGGCCACGGAGTGGGTGAAGCGGCAGGGCGTGGGCGGGCTGGTGGTCCACGGGGGCTCGGTCTTCGATCTGCCGTCGTTCGTGAACTGGGCGCAGAAGGTTTCCCGGGTGCCGCTGCTGGTCGCGGCGGACTATGCGGACGGGGCCGGGACGCAGGTCGCGGGAGCGACGCGTTATCCGCCGGCGGCCGCGGTGGGATCCGAGGAATTCGCCGGCTCGAAGGCGCGTCAGACGGCACTCGAAGCGAAGGCGCTCGGGGTGCGCTGCATCCTCGGTGTGGACCCGGGCGCCTTTGCGGCGGACGCGGCGACGGCGGTCCGGCTGGGGCACGCGGCGCTGGAGGGCGCGTCGCGCGCGCGCGTGTTGCTGGCGCTGGGGCCGCTGCCGGGTTCGGAGGCGGGCGAGGAGGAACTGCGCGCTGGGCTGCTCGCCCCTTTTGCCGGGCTGGCGGCGGAGACGGACGTGCTGCAGGTGGGTCCCGTCACGCTGCGAGCCTTCGACGAACACGCCCCCGTCTGCATGTCCCGCCGTGTCTTGCAGGGCGTGCTTCGAGGTGAGCTGAAAATGGGGGGGCTGATCGCGGCGTCGCTGCCGGAGGACGCCGCCGCGGAGGCGGCGCTCAACGCCGGGGCGGATCTGCTGTTGCAGCCGAAGGATGCGCTGGCGGTGATCGATGTGCTCGAGGCCGCCCTGGCCGCAAAACGTCTGGCGGAGTCCGTGCTGGACCGCGCGCTGCGTCGTCTGCTCGTGGCGAAGGAGCGGCTGGGACTCTTCGCGGAGCGGACGACGGATGTGGCCAACGCCGAGCGCGTGGTCGGCTGCGCGGCGCACCAGGCGACGGCGCGCCGAATCGCCGGGGGGCCGGCATGATCTGGATGCTGGCGCTACTGTTTGTCCAGGAGGCGCCGCTGCGGGTGTCGTGGGGGCCGCCGTCGACGATCGATCCCTCGCTGGCGGGGAGCAGCTCGGAGGCGCGGATCGTGCGGGCGCTCTTCGAGGGGCTGACGACGCTCGCCCCGGACGGCGTCACGGTCGAGCCGGGCATGGCGGAGCGCTGGGAGTCCGCGGCGGACGGGAGGACTTGGACCTTCCATCTGCGCGAGGCGCGCTGGTCGAACGGGGAGGCGGTCAAGGCGGGGGACTTCGTCTTTGCGTGGCGCCGTGCGCTGCGCTTGGGCGGTCCGTTCACGGAACTCTTCCGGCACCTGAGGGGCGTCGGGCCCTGGCTGGACCTCGGCGAGGGGCGTCCGGATCCCGAGGCGGCGGAGCTCGGATTCCGGGCCCTGGACGAGCGCACCATGGTCGTCGACGCGGCGGTCCGGGCGCCCTGGCTGCCGCACCTGCTGGCGTTCCATCCCTTCGTGCCGCTGCACGCGCCGACGCTGGCGGCGCAGGGGCGGGACTGGACGCGGGCGGGTCAGATCACGACGAACGGTCCGTATCTCTTCGACGGATCGTCGCTGGCGGAGCTTTCGCTGCGGAGGAATCCCAAGCACTGGGATCCGGAGCTCTCGAAGGCGCCGGCCCGGATTTCGCTGGCGCTGCACACGCCGGCGGTGGCGCTGGAGCGCTATCGCGCGGGGGACTTCGCGATGCTGGGGGCCGAGCAGGTTCCCGAGGACCCGGCGGGTCCGCTGCCGGGGCGGGTCGACGTCGACCTCTGGGGGACGCTGTTCCTGAGGCTGAATCCCGCCCGGGCGCCCTTCGATCGCGAGGCGATCCGGAAGGCGCTGGCACAGGGGATCGACCGGGCGGCGCTGGTTGAGGGAACTCCCGCGAAGGCGCGGAGGAGTCTGGTGCCGCCGAGTTTCGCGGGTTATCCGGAGGCGGCGGGGATTTCCTTCGATCGCGCCGCCGCGATGGAGTCCCTGCTGCGCGAGAGCGGGCTGGATCTTTCGAAGCTGCCGGTTCTGGAGCTGTTGCTGCCCGATGCGCCGCGATTCACGGCGCTGGCGGGCCGGCTGGAGGCTCAGCTCGGGAAGGGTCTGGGACTGAAGGTGAAGGCGGTCGTGATGAAGCCTCCTGCGTACGCGCGGGCGCTGGCGGCGGGGGATTTCGCGGCGGCGCTCGCGGGCTGGGGCGGGGACTACTACGATCCCCAAGCCTTCCTGGATCCCTGGGCGGCCGCGGATGCGTCGACGTCCCGCGCGTTGCTCGAGGCGTCGGGCCTGGACGGCGCGCGCCGCCTGGAGGCGCTCGCTAAGGCCGAAGAGCATCTGCTCCGGACGGGACTGCTCGTTCCGCTCAGCGGCGCTTGGGAAAGTTTCGCCGTTGCCCCGGGCCTAACGGGTGTTCAGGCGAACCCCTTCGGCCACGTCGCGCTGCGCCGGCTGCGGGTGAAGTAACGGGGCATTCTCGGGATCATCGCCACCGCGCAGCAGGTGTTGCGCGATGCCCTCCCGGTCGGTCACGAACGGGAGCGTTCCGCGTCTTTCCGTGGGTGTAAAACCATTTGCAAGTACATAATGCAATCAGATAGTATTATTGAAAGTATGTATTTCAAACGGTTAAAGGTGGAAGAGTTGGCCCAGGATCTGCGCAAGGGGCGATCCCTCCTGCTCCTTGGGCCTCGCCAGACGGGGAAGTCCACCTTGATCAAGGAGGTGCTTCAGTCATTCCCCGACCGTCTCGAGTATCCTTTGCAGCTACCTTCCGTCCGGATGAAGCTGGAAAGCGATCCTGAAATCATCCGGCGGGAGGTGGATGCGCTTGGGGAGAAGCGTCGCCCCCTGATCTTCATCGATGAGATCCAGAAAGTGCCGGCAATTCTCGATGTTCTGCAGTACCTGCTCGATGAGGGGCGCTGCACGCTCATCGCCTCCGGATCCTCTGCGCGAAAGATGCGTCACGGGGTCCAGAATTGGCTTCCGGGCCGGATCCTCCTCAAGCATCTTCATCCTCTCAGCTGGGAGGAAAGTCGTCTCCTATCCGCAGAGGGTTCGGCGTCGGATCGCCTGAATGAACGGCTCCTCTTCGGCGGCCTTCCCGGGATCCTGCGCGAGCCCGACCTTGACGTCCGCAGAGAAATTCTGAGCAGCTACACCTCGATCTATCTGGAGGAGGAGATCCGCCAGGAGGCCGTGGTCCGGCGGCTCCCGCCGTTCGCGCGGTTTCTGAAGCTGGCCGCCCTGGAGTCCGGAGGAAGTCCGAATCTGAGCCGGATGGCGTCGGACGTGGGCGTCAGCCATACGACGCTGGGGCAGTACTTCCAGATCCTGGAAGACAGCCTCATCCTTCACCGGATCCCGGCTTTCGGCCGGAGCCGTGCGGATCTGCTGCGCAGGCCCCGCTTCTATTTTTTCGACCTGGGCGTCCGCAATGCCGCGGCCGGAGTCGAGCATGGCCCGGCCGTCCTGACGCTCCAGGCGGGACTTCTCTTTGAGCACCTGATCCTCCTGCAGCTCATCGCCACCCTCCCGGCTCCCGCCGTTTCCTACTGGCGCACCAAGGCGGGGGAGGAGGTGGACTTCATCGTGGAGCACGGCGGGAAGGTGCTGGCGCTCGAAGTGAAATGGACCGAGCGTCCCAACGAAGGGGATTTCGCCGGTCTGGCGGCGTTCCAGAAAAGGGAGTCGTGCGACCAAGCCGTGCTCGTATGCCGGGTGGCTCGCGAGCAGAAGTTTCGGTCCGGCCTGGCCCTGCCTTGGGGGCGGCTGCCCCAGCTCCTGGGCCGCAGATCCTGAGGGGGAGGGGCCTACCGCGACGAGGGCGGCACGAGGCGGTCCGCGGGGGTCTCGCCGCCGCGCAGCAGGTGTATGGCGATGCCCTCACGGTCGGCCACGAGCGCGAGGGCCCGGCGCACGCGGGGATCGTCGAGCGGCTTGCGCCGCGTGTTGAACGCGAAGTAGTAGACCGAGTTCGCCGGCCCCGCCTGGTAGTCCGGCCGCGCGCGCAGGCGGTCCATCTGGTCCGTCGGCGCCTGGAAGAGCCAGTGGATCTGGCCGGCCTCGTAGGCCCGCAGCGCGGTCGCCGCATCCGGGATCGAGAGGAACACGAAACGCTCGATCTTCACGTCCGCCGCCGCGCGCCAGGCCGGGTTCTTCTCGAAGATCTTCCGGTCGTTCACCCGCCACTCCGTCATCCGGTACGGCCCGTTGCCCACCAGGCTTTCGGGCTTGAAGGCGTCCCGCCCCAGCTTCTCCACCGTGGCGCGGTGCAGCGGATAAAAGAGGTTCAGACAGAGCAGCTGGGGGAAATAGGGGGCGGGATGGACGAGATCCACGACGAGCTTGCGGTCCCCTTCGGCGCGCACGCCGAGCGTGGCGGCATCCGCCTTGCCCGCCGCGATCTCACGGGCGTTGCGGATCAGGAAGAGGCGGTGGGCGTACGTCGAGCGCACCGCGGGATCGAGGACGCGGCGCCAGGCGTAGACGAAGTCGGCGGCCGAGACCGGGTCGCCGTTGGACCAGCGCGCCTCGCGCAGAGGGAAGGTCCAGGTCAGGCCGTCGTCGGAGACCTCCCAGCGTTCGGCCGCGGCGGGCACGGGGGTCGCGTCCTTCGGATCGTAGGCGGCCAGGCCCTCGAAGAGGTGCATCAGCACTTTCAGGCCCGCGAGATCCGAGGAGACCGCCGGGTCGAGCGAGCCGGGCTCCTCGCCCGCATTGAAGATGAGCGTGCCGTCGGCGGGCGCCCCGGGGCCCTCGAGGCGCAGGTGCTGGACCGGATGCATGTCGCGCGAGTTGGAGTGCACGCCCTGCACGAAGGGCTTCACCCAGTTGTGCGCGACGTAGTGGTAGACGGGGAAGATGGGCGCCTCGTCGAGCAGGAGCCGCTCGGCGCGCTCGAGCAGGACTCGGCGAGCGGCGGGGTCCTTCACGCCGTTGGACTCCGAGACCAGGCGGTCGTACTCGGGCGAGGTCCAGCCCGTCGGATTCTGCAGGCTGCCCGCGGTGAAGAGGTCGAGGAAGGCGTGCGGGTCGAGGTACTCGCCGATCCAGGCGCGGCGGGCGATGTCGAAGTCCTTCTGCTGGACCCGGTCCAGGAACACCTTCCACTCCGCGTTGGCGAGGCCGACCTCGATGCCGAGCCCGCGGCGCCAGTTCTCCTGCAGGCGCGCGGCGATCTTCTTGTGGGATTCCGAGGTGTTGTAGACGAGTTCCAGGCGCGGAAAGCCCTTGCCGCCGGGGAAGCCCGCCTCGGCGAGCAGGCGGCGCGCCTCGCTCTCCGGGGGCGGATCGCTTTTCCCGCAGCCGGCCAGGAGGACGAGGAGCGCCGTCGCGACCCTCACGCGCCGGGCCTCTGCTGCACGTCGAGGGCGTCCCGAAGGCCGTCGCCGACGGAGTTGAGGCAGTAGAGCGTGGCGGCGAGGGCGGCCCCGGGATAGCCGACGAGCCACCAGAGGTTGCGTCCGTTGGCGACGGCGCCGGCGCCTTCGCTGATGAGCACGCCCCACGAGGTCTCCGGTTCCGAGATGCCCAGGCCGAGGAACGAGAGGAAGGATTCGGAGAGCATGGCGGCGGGCACGGAGAGCGTGGCATAGACCGCCACGGGGCCGAGGATGTTGGGCAGGATGTGGCGCCAGAGGATGGGGACGCTCGTGACGCCGAGCGCGCGGGCCGCCTCGACGAACTGGAGTTCGCGGACCGAGAGCACCTGGCCGCGGACGATGCGGGCGAGCGTGAGCCAGCCGAAGGCGCCGATGACGAGGAAGACCCAGACGATGCTGCGCGAACGCACGAACGCCATCACGATGATGATGACGAGCATGGTGGGCAGGCCGTAGAGGACGTCGACGAAGCGCATCATGAGCTGGTCCGTGCGGCCGCCGGCGAAGGCGGACACCGCCCCGTAGGCGACGCCGATCGCGAGGCTGACGGTCGTCGCCATCAGGCCGACGGCGAAGGAGATGCGTCCCCCCAGGAAGAGCCGGGTGAGCAGGTCGCGGCCCAGCACGTCGGTCCCCATCCAGTGGCGCCCCGTCGGCGCGCCCGACGTGTAGTCGATGTCCTGGTCCCGGTAGTCGTGCGCCGAGATCCAGGGGACGAGCAGCGTGGAGAGGCCCAGCACGAGCAGCACGGCGGCGGCGATCACGGCGCGGCGGTTCCTGACGAAGCGGCGCAGCGAGCGTTTCGCGGGGCTCTGCACGTTCACGAGACCCTCACCCGGGGGTCGAGCACCCCGTAGAGCAGGTCCACGAGCGTGTTGAGCGCGATGACGAGGCTGCTGTAGACGAGCACG
Organism: uncultured Planctomycetales bacterium; assembly: GCA_964619955.1. Taxonomy (GTDB): domain Bacteria; phylum Planctomycetota; class MHYJ01; order MHYJ01; family JACPRB01; genus JACQFK01. Next base: position 23,527 of record CAZUJF010000027.1, on the reverse strand, counting down.
CAGGCCATGATCAGGTTCATGTCGCGGTTCGACGCGGCCTTGATGAAGTGCGTGCCCAGGCCGGGAAGGCCGAAGACGGATTCCACCACGATGGAGCCGGTGACGACGACGGCGATCATGGGGCCGGCGTAGGACACGACGGGGGTGATGCCGTTCTTCAGGGCGTGGCGCAGGATCACGTCGCGCTCCGAGGCGCCCTTGGCGCGGGCGGTGCGGATGTAGTCCTTGTGCAGCACCTCGAGCATGCCGGCGCGGGTGAGCCGCGAGATGTAGGCGACGTGGACGAGCGCGAGCGTGACGGCCGGAAGGACGAGTTTGCTGAGTTCGCTCCAGGACGTGTAGTTCTGCGGTCCGAGCGCCGCGGGCAGCCAGCCCAGGCCGAGGGAGAAGACGAGGATGAGCAGGGGGCCGAGCAGGAAGTTCGGGACGCAGAGGCCGAGGACGGCGAGGCTCGAGGCGGCGTGGTCGGGCCAGCGGTTCTGCTTCGCCGCGGCGACGAGGCCCAGCGGCAGGCCGAGCAGGAAGGCGAGGGCGGCGGCCAGCGAACCGAGCAGGATCGAATGCCGCAGACCGGGCCAGACGAGGTCGTTGCAGCTGAAGTCGCGATAGTACATCGAGGGTCCGAGGTCTCCGCGGAGGAGGCGGGCCATCGTGCGTCCGAACTGCACGAGCAGGGGCTGGTCGAGGCCGTAATAGGCCTCGAAGTTCTTGAGGATCTCGGGGTGGAGCTGCTTTTCCGAGCTGAAGGGGCTGCCGGGGGCGGCGCGGGTGACGGCGAAGGAGATCGCGGCGATGGCGAAGAGCGTCAGGCCGCCCGTGAGGAGCCGGCGGAGGATGAAGGCTCCCACAGTCGTCCCCTCAATCGTCGATGCGGGGGCTGGTGTAGCCCTCGAAATACGGCGGGGTGATGTGGAAGGCCGGCACTTCGCCCTTGCGGGTGATTCTGGAGGTGAGGACGTCGCGGTCGACCGCGAGCGCGAGGGCCTTGCGCACGCGTTTGTCCTTGAGCGGTCCATGCGTGACGTTCAGCGCGTAGTAGTAGACCGCGAGGTAGGCGCCGCCGCGGTAGTCCGGGCGCTTCACGACCTGGTCGACGATGTCGAGCGGGATCGTGGTGGCGATGTCGATCTCCCCCTTCGTGTAGAGATTCCACGCGGTGGCGCGGTTCGTGATCGGAACGAAGCGGACGAACGGCTGGCGGACCTGGGCCGCATTCCAGTAGGCGGGGTTCTTCTCGACGACGACGGCCTCGGTGGGCTTCCAGGACTTGAGCTTGAAGGGGCCGTTGCTGGCGATGTTCGCCGGCCGCGTCCAGTCGGTGCCGAATTTCGCGATCAGATCCATGCGGACCGGCGCGAACGTGAAGAAGGCGCAGAGTTCCAGGAAGAAGGGGATGGGGTTGACGAGCTCGACCTCCAGCGTGCGTTCGTCGCGCGCGCGCACCGCGACGCCCTCGCGGGGGCCCTTCTTCAGGTTGAAGTCCTTCGCGCCGCGGATATAGAAGAGGGCGTGCGCGTAGTCGGTGGGCGTCGCGGGATCGAGCACCCGCAGCCAGCTGTCGACGAAGTCCCGGGCCGTGAGTTTTCGGCCGTCGCTCCAGGTGCAGTCCCTCAGGTGGAAGACATACTTCTTCTTGTCCTCTGAGACCTCCCAGCGTTCTGCCACGCCGGGCCGGGGTTCGAGGGTCTTGGGGTCGTAGGTCGTGAGCCCCTCGAAGAGCGCCAGCGTGATCCGGTGTTCGGGCTGGCCGCGGGCGAGGCCCGGATCGAGGCTCTGGGGCTCGGTGCCGTTGTTGATCACGAGCGTGTCCTTGCCCTCGATGTGGACGCCCGCGAGGGGGTGGACGTCGAGCAGGGTGGAGTGCATGCCCTTCACGGTGTCGGGCCAGCAGTTCTGGTTGACGTAGAAGTAGAGGGGGATGGCGGGGACCTCGTCGCAGAGGATGGCCTCGGCCTGCTTCAGCAGCTCGTAGCGCTTGGCGCGATCCGCCTGCTTTTCGGCCTCCTCGACGAGGCGGTCGAACTCGGCGTTGGACCAGCCGGTGTTGCTGTTGCCGCTGTGGGAGCCGAAGACCTCGATGAAGGTGGTGGGGTCCTTGTAGTCGGCGATCCAGCCGCGGCGGATCATCTGGAAGCGCATCTTGCTCATGTCGTCGAGGTAGACGCGCCATTCGCTGTTGCGGAGTTCGACGTCGACGCCGAGGTTCTTGCGCCACTGCTCCTGGAGGGTGGCGGCGACGCGCTTGTGGCCCTCGTCGTCGTTGTAGAGCAGTTCCAGCCTGGGGAGGCCCTTGCCGCCGGGGAAGCCGGCTTCGGCGAGCAGCTCGCGGGCTTTCTTGAGGCGGGCGGCCTGGGCGGGGTCGGCGGGCGCCGGGTCCTTGCGGGCGTCGCACGCCGCGAGTGCGGCGGCGAGCAGCAGTGCCATCCCCCTCCGAGCGCGCATGGAGAGCATCGTAGGGGCTTCGGGGGGCTAGATCAAGATCTCGCCGCCGTCGACGCCGATGGTGTTGCCGGTGATCCAGTCGAGATCCTTCGCGGACAGCGCGGCGATGGCGCAGGCGATCTCCTGGGGCGTCGTGAGGCGGTGCGCGGGGTGGCGCTGCAGGGTGCCCTCGAGCATCTGCTCGTTGCCCGGGATCTTGCGCAGCGCGGGGGTGTCGGTGACGCCCGCGCGGATCGCGTTGGCGGAGACGCCGTGCGGGGCGAACTCGAAGGCGAGCTGGCGGATGTGGCTCTCGAGGGCGGACTTCGCGGCGGAGACGGCGCCGTAGCTCGCCCAGATGCGGGTCGAGCCGGCGGAGGTCATCGCGAAGAGGCGCGAGCCCTTGACGAGCATCTTGCGCTGCCAGAGGTCCTGGGCCCAGTAGACGAGGGAGTTGGCCATGACGTCGAGGGTCATGTCCATCTGCGCCTTGTTGATGGCGTCCTCGGGTTTGGCGGCCAGGAAGGGCTTCAGCGTTCCGAACGCGAGCGAGTGCATGACGACCTTGACGGTCGGCGTCTTCTTCGCAAGCTCGTCGAGGGCTTCCTTGCGCTTGAGCTCGTCGGCGGCGTTCATGTTGACGAAGAGGGCCTGCCGGCCGAGCTTCTGGATCTCGCCGGTGATGCGTTCGACGTTGGGCTGGGTCTGCTTGCGGTCCATGTGGATGCCGCAGATGTTCATGCCGCGGCGGGCGAGTTCGAGGGTGGTCGCTTCGCCGAAGCCGCTGGAGGCGCCGAGGATGAGCGCCCACTGTCCCTGGAGATCGTTCATGGGCGAAAACTATATCCGTTGAAGGGGGCGCAGTCCAGCGTCCGGGGCGGGGAGCGCGAGGAAGTTGCGGAGCAGCTGCGGGCCGGCGCCGGTGCGGTAGCTCTCGGGGTGGAACTGGACGCCCTCCAGGGGCCAACGACGGTGCCGGAGGCCCATGATCTCGCCGGCTTCCGTTCGCGCGCTCACGATGAATCCGGCCGGCAGGGAGGATTCCTCGACGATCAGCGAGTGGTAGCGCATGGCTTCGAAGGGGTCAGGCAGGCCCGCGTAGAGACCGAGGCCGTCGTGCCGCACGAGGCTGGTTTTTCCATGGACGGGGCGGGCGGCGCGGACGACGCGGCCGCCGAAGGCCCGGGCGAGGCACTGGTGGCCGAGGCAGACGCCGAGGATGGGGAGGCGTCCGGCGAGACGCTGCAGGAGGCGGAGGCAGATGCCGGCTTCGTCGGGGGTGCAGGGGCCCGGGGAGAGGATGATCCGTTCCGGGGCGCGCTCCTCCACTTCTTCGGGGGTGAGGGCGTCGTTGCGGACGACGTCGACGGCGGCGCCGAGGGTCCCGAGGGCCTGGACGATGTTCCAGGTGAAGGAGTCGTAGTTGTCGACGACGAGGATCATCGATTATTTCTTCGGAGGAAGGATCTTCGCGCGCTTCTCGACGTCCGCCTTGAGCTGGGCGAGGCCCTTCCAGGTGCCGGAGTGACGCAGGTGGGCGGGAAAGGTCTCGATCTTTTTCAGGGCGTCGGCGTAGCGGCGCTCGTCGGCGTAGACCGTGGCGGCTTCATGGATCTCGGCGTAGTAGGGCTCGGCCGCTTTTTCGTAGCGGGTGTTGTAGTCCGACTGGAGCCGCTGGATCTCCGGGGTGCGGGCCGGGGCGGAGCGGGCGGCGAGATCGCGCGCCTTCTGGAACTGGTCCCGCAGGGCCGGAAAATTCCGGAACTCCGGGTCGGCGGCGACGTTTTTCTTGAGCTCGGCGATGACGGGTTCCAGTTCCAGCGCTCCGCGGGCGGCGTCCCGTTCCTTCTGGATCGCCTGGCGGAAGTCGGCCGCCTTGGCGGCGTACTCGGTGCCCTTGAGGGCGGGGAGCATCTTGTCCAGCCGGGCGAGGATCTCGTCGGGAGGGATGTCCGCGTTCCGTGCCAGCGTCTCGACCTGTTTGAACAGCTGCCGGGCCTGCTCCGCCGGCGAAAGGGCGGGGTCGGGTTGCGCGGCGGGGACGGGAGCCGGGTTCGTGGCCGCCCCCCGCGGCGGATCCGGGTTCCGGCTGCCGACGATGAAGAAAATCAAACCTCCGACGGCCGCGGCGGCTCCCAGGCCTCCGAGGAGGGGCAACGTCAGGGGATGCCGGGGGGAGGCGGAGGGGAGGGACGGACGCCTCCGGGTCTGCAGGCGCGAAGGTTCGGGCGGTCCGGGGGGCGCTGCAGGCGGCTTTTTTTTCACCGGGGGAGCGGGCGGAGCGGGCGGTTTTCCGGCGGAGGCGCTCTTGGTCGACGTCAGATCTTCGATGGAGAAGGCCTTGGCCGCATCCGCCTTGCAGGCGCCGCAGAAGCTGCGGCCCTTGAGATGAATGGCGGCGCCGGATTCGAGATCGGCCTCCACGATCGGGGTGCCGCACTGGCCGCAGGGGATGGCGGGCGAGCCCATGGGGTGGGATTCTATCAAGGGCCCAAAAAGGGGGTCAAAGGCATTATCGGGGAAAAAATTTGACATGGGCACCCGCTGATCTATAATTACTCGACTACAGTTCAGGCTCCGAGTCACCACACGGAGGCGGTATGGGTCGGGTTTGGGGAGTGCTTGTCGCTTCAGCGGCGTGTTTCGCCGCGGGTCTGGGCGTCGAGGCCCGGCAGGAGAAGCCGGTCGTCCCCGCCGATGCCGGACTCCAGGACCGGGTCACGCTCGTGGGGTCCCTGGATTCCTGGTACAAGATTTTTCAGGGCGACGTCCACGTCGGTTTCGTCCACGAGACCGTGGCCAAGGGCACCCCGGGGACGCCCTGGAAATACAAGTACGACGCCGATTCCGAACTCGAGATGATGCTCCCGGATCCCACGGGGGCGACGAAGAAGGAATTCCCCTTCACGGAGTCGTTGAAGGTGAAGTCCCATCTGGACGACACGTTCTCCCCGCTGGACATGGAGCGGACGGACATCCGCAACGGCGTGATCGTCAATTCGCGGATCCTCCCGGAGGATTCGGGCCGGAAGATCGAGATCGCCCTGTCGTCCACCAACCGCAAGGTGCATCCGATCGCCGACGAGGAGATCTACTTCTCCCGCTTTCTGATGTTCCTGGCGCTCCGGCAGAGCGGGAACCTGGCCAAGGCGGGCCCGCGGAAGGTGTCCCTCTTTGCGCCGCGCGAGGACGACAAGCCGCCGATCGCCGAGGTGCAGATCGAGATCAAGGATTTCGTGAAGCGCGAATATCTCGGCAAGAAGGACATCCCCGTGACGCACGTGGTGTACCTGAAGCCGCCGCCGTCCGCGACGCGGGACATGGAGTTGACGGAGGCGTTCATCGACAAGTACGGCCGCATCGTCGAGGAAGTCAGCCGGAGCGGCCTGCGCCGGATCCTGGTCAAGGACGAGCTGGACGCGGTGGGCAAGGACACCCGCATCCGGCAGGGGGCCCGCCGGGACCCCTTCGACAAGCTGGCGGTCATGAACCGTCCCACGGGGGGCGGAAAAGAGGGTGCTGAAAAGACGCAGATCGTCATCGACGAAAACACGTTCCTGACCAGCCTGAAAGAAGCCCAGAAAACCCTGGAGGACCTGCGACGCGCGAAAGAGGACAATCGAGAGGTCGAGGGTCAGAAGCTCTACGACGGCATCCTGAACGTCTACATCGCGCTGAAGAAGTCGCATTCGGAGAAGCCCCAGCCCCCGGACGTGCTGGCGCAGGTGGAGCGTCTGCGGGACGAGGCCGAAAAGATCTGGGGCGGCCTGGACCGCCTCATGAAGAAGCTGCGCGGCGTGTACGTGAAGGTGCTCCAGCACTTCGACAAGGACGAGTGCGAGGAGATGCAGAAGGGGATCGACGAGCTGAAGAAGACGGCCCTCGAGCGCAAGGAGCTCGTGGACCGGCCCGAGCTGCTCGAGGTGAACCGCTGGATCGGCGAGCTGGAGCCGCTGGTGGCGAAATGCCGCACGCGCCAGGAGCTGGCGCGGAAGCGGGTGGTCCTGACCGGCACGGTCATTCATGACAGCTATCAGTTCATTCCCGTGGATGCCCGGGTCGTGGTGTTCGGGCATCATGTGGGCGCGATTCATCCTGTCCGGTTCATGAAGCCGGATCGACTGGCGGTGGTGAACGAGAAGATGTATCGTGTCGGGGACACGGTGGATGGCGAGGGGGTCCGGGTCGAGAAGATCTGGGCGCACGGCATCCAGGTGTCGCTCCGGGAGGAGACCCGGGACATCCCGATCCGGCAGAAGTAGGGCCGGCAACCGTGCGGAGAGGGGACAGGAGGGTTTGCGGGATCGGGCCGGCGCCTGTACTGGTGTTGCCGGGGGCCGAAGATGGCAGGGAAATCTTTTAGTGGAGCTTGGACGATGAACGGCGCTCGTGTCTGGCTGACGTTGTTCGCGCTGGCCCTGGGGGCCTCCGCCGCCTGGTCCCAGGAACCCAAGCCCGCCGCCGCCAAGGCGGATGCGCAGGCTGAAGATCCCAAAGCCAAGGCAGTTCGCGAGGCTTATGAGGAGCAGCTTCAGCGGGAGCGCCAGGAAGTCACCATCAAGGTCCGCAACGCGACCGTGGACCAGGTGGTGGACGAGTTCCGCCGGCAGACCGGCCGGAACATCGTCGTGGACAAGAAGAACATCCCGGAGGATTTCCGGATCGACGAGTTTATCGTCGAGAAGGAGCTCGTCCGCTCGGCGCTGGACGCGTTCGTCGCGAAGGCGGAACTCTCGCTCGAGCAGGTGAGCGCGTCGCTCATTATGCTGTCCCGTCCCCCGCGCCTGACCTTCAATTTCCGGGACGCGGACATCAAGGTGGTCATCGACATGATCGCCCGGGTGTCCGGGGCCAACCTGATCATCTCGCCCGACGTGAAGGGCACGATCACCCTGTCGATCAACAACGTGCCGTGGTCCGAGGTCCTGGACGCGGTCGTGAAGACGCTGAATTTCACGACGGTCCGGGAAAGCTTCGGCATCATCCGGATCATCCATCCGGACGAACTGCTCAAGCAGATGGAGACCCGGGTGTTCCCGTTGAAGTACATCCAGCCTCCCTCGCTGTACCAGGCGAAGGTCGAGGAGGGCAAGACGCTCAGCGGCAAGCCGGTGACGCCTCCGACGACGATCGAGGAAATCCTGAAGCGCTTCGTCCTCAAGCAGGTCCTTGAGACCGTGCTTTCCCGCGACGCCAGCAACCGGACGCTGGGCAAGCTGGATTTCGACCCCCAGCAGAACATCTTCGTCGTGCGCGACACGAAGGTGGTTCTGGACAAGGTGGGCGAAGTCATCGCCCAGCTGGACATCGAGCCCGAGCAGGTGATCCTGGACGTGAAGTTCGTCTCCACGACGAACCGCGACCTGCTGGAGTTCGGCGTGAACTGGTCCTTCGGCGGCAAGGACGGCTTCGAGACGAGCACCCGGATCCTGAACCCGACCTCCTACACCACGGTGCAGGGAGAGACGGTTTCCGGCAAGATCACGAAGCTGCCCTTCGGCCTGGGCCGGGAGACGGGCGGCGTGGGTCAGGAGCAGCTCTTCCTGTCGTCCTGGGACGGCACGCTGCTCTTCCGCGCCTTCAAGCAGGACCAGTATTCCCGCATCCTGCAGGAGCCCACGCTGGCGGTGCTCGACAACACGGAAGCCACGATCTTCGTGGGCGAGACCATCAGCTACGCGGAAGTCCGGACGACGACGAACCAGTTCGGCGGCCTGGAATTCTCGCTGGGCGAGGCGGCCAAGTCGCCCGTGAAGGTCGGCTTCCAGCTCTTCGTGGTGCCGAAGATCGTCTCCGAGTCGAACCGGGTCATCCTCACGGTGATCCCGCAGAACGAGGTCCTGTCGGGCCCCTCGACGGGCGCGGCGGTGCCGGGCTTCGTGCGGTTCACCCTGGTCAGCAACGGGGCCGACCAGTCGATCGACCTGCCCCGCATTTCGCAGACGCAGGTCGTCTCCCGGCTGGTGGTGGAGAGCGGCCGCACCGCGGTGCTCGGCGGCCTGGTGGTCGAGCGGACCACGTACGAGGACAAGGGCGTCCCGGTCCTGAAGGACATCCCCCTGATCAATTACCTCTTCAAGCGGCGTTCCGACGACGTGACGAAGGAGCATCTGCTCATCTTCCTCACGCCGCGGATCGTGCGCCGCGGGCGCGGCGCCAGCGAGACCTTGCAGCAGCTCCTGAAGCTCCGGGAGGAGCAGGAGCGCAAGGAGTTCGAGGAATCCCGCAAGAAGGAAGCGGCCCAGCCCCAGAAGTAGGGCGGGCGGCACCAGGACAAGATTCCCCCGGCCGTCCCTGAGAAGGGGCGGCCGGGGGTTTTCATGAACCGGGCCCGAGGGGCCCGGACGGCGTGTGCCCCGACGGGCGGGGAGCGCTGGGGACGGCGTCGCCCCGCCGCGGCGGGGGGCGCGATAAAATTTGGTTGTACGGCCGGGCGGATCCGCCCTGCCGGCCGGCGCTGCGTCCCCACCTCTCCCTCCCCGCCGAGGCATGAACATATTCGCGTTCCGGGTCCGCTTTTCGAAGACCGGGCGGATGCGCTTTCTGTCGCATCACGACCTGATGCGGCTGTTCGAGCGCACGTTCCGGCGGACCGAGCTTCCGCTGCGCATGACCGAGGGGTACAACCCCCATCCCATCCTGGCCTTTCCCACGGCCCTGGGGCTGGGCATCGAGTCCTCGGACGAGATCCTCGAATTCGAGCTGACGAGCTGGGTTTCCCCGCGCCAGATCGAATCCCGGCTGCGGGAGCAGCTTCCGGAGGGGGTCGGGATCACGTCCGCGGAGGCTTTCGACCACAAGAAGCGCTCCTACGTGGACTACGTCGAATACGAGGCCCTCTGTCCCGACCCGGCCGCGGATTTCAGCGAACGCGTCCGGGCCTTCCTGGCCCTCAAGGAGTGTCCCGTCGAGCGCAAGAGCGACAAGGGGTCCAAGATGGTGGACGTCCGCAAGTATGCGCTGGCGGTCGAGGGCGAAGGGGGCCGGGTCTATCTGCGGATCCGGGTGACGGACCAGGGGACGGCGAAACCCGAGGAGGTTTTGCGCTCGATCGGCATCGCGGTCGACGGCCGGGTGCGCATCAAGAAGACCTTCACGCAACTGGCGGAGCGGCCATGAGCGGCGGCGAGCGCTGGATGCTGGTCAACGCCCGCGAGAAGGAGGAGACCCGGATCGCGGTGGCGCGGGACTCCCGGCTCGAGGACCTGCATGTCGAGCGGAGCAGCCACGAAACCCTCGTCGGCAACCTCTACAAGGGCCGGGTGGAGAACGTGCATGCGAGCCTCCAGGCCGCCTTCGTGAACCTGGGGCTCGACCGGAACGCCTTCCTGCACGTCTCGGAGACCGTGGGCGAGGGGGAGGAGCCCTACCACCGGCCGCAGCGGGGCAAGGCCTCCCCGGGGCCCCGTCGCCTCATCCAGAACCTGCTCAAGCCGGGGCAGGAGGTCGTCGTCCAGGTCATCCGCGATTCCTTCGGCGAAAAGGGCCCCTCGGTCTCGATGGAGATCTCGCTGCCCGGACGCTTTCTCGTTCTCACGCCCCTGACGACCAAGGTGGGGGTGTCCAAGAAGATCACGCAGCCGGAACAGCGGGCGCAGCTGAAATCCCTCATGAAGGAGCTGACGGGGGAGCAGCCCTCGAATGTCGGCTTCATCGTGCGGACGTCGTCCGCGGACACCACGGCGCAGGACCTCCGCAACGACTTCGAGTACCTCCAGCGGGTCTGGGGGTCCGTGGAGCAGCGGGCCCGCGAGGCGCACGCCCCGGCGACGCTGTACCAGGAGACGGAGCTCGTGCTTCGCACGGTGCGCGACTTCTTCCAGTCCGACATCCGCCGGGTGATCGTCGACGACAAGACGGTCCACGCGCGCCTCTGCGAGTTCTTCGACCACGTGATGCCCCGCTTCCGGGACCGGCTCGAACTCTACGAGGACCCCATGCCGCTCTTCCAGCGGCACGACCTGGAATACCAGATCGAGCAGCTGGCGAGCCGGGTCGTCCACCTGCCTTCGGGCGGTTCGCTCATCATCGAGCCCACCGAGGGGATGACCGCGATCGACGTGAATTCGGGGAAGCTCGTCCGGGAGGCCAGCCCCGAGGACCTCGCCCTGAAGACGAACCAGGAGGCGGCCGTCGAGCTCATGCGCCAGCTCCGCCTGCGCGACCTGGGCGGCATCATCGTCGTCGACTTCATCGACATGAAGGCGGAGCGCCACCGCCGCGAGCTGGAGGCGCTGGTCCGGGAGGAGTCCAAGAAGGACCGCGCGCAGATGGTGATCCTGCCCTTGTCGCAATTCTGCCTCCTGCAGATCGCCCGGCAGAAGACCCGCCCGAGCCTGCAGGTGGTCTCCAGCGAGCCCTGTCCGGCCTGCGGGGGCACGGGATTCGTGAAGAACATCGAGTCGATGGGCCTCGAGGTGATGCGGGCGCTCAAGGGCACGCTCGACCGCGAGGACATCGCCCTCGTGGAGGCCCGGGTGAGCCCCGAGGTGGCGGGCTACTTCAAGGGACGCCTCGAGGAGCTCAAGGCGCTCGAGGAGAAGCACAAGAAGCGCATCCATCTGACGCCCACGCGGGAGCTGGCGTCCAACCGGGTGGAGTTCTCCTGCTACAATCCGGCCGGGGAGAAGGTCTACGATTTCGTCCGTTGAAATAGGCCTTGTGTTGGATCCGACCCTCTGATATAAAGATCGGCCCTATGTACGCGATTTTCAAGAACGGCGGACGCCAGTACCGCGCCGAGAAGGGCGTCACCCTCGAGCTCGACCGCCAGGGCCCGGATGAGGGCTCCAAGGTCGAGTTTACCGACGTGGTCCTGTACCACGACGGTCAGAAGGCCGAGATCGGGAAGCCGCTCGTCAAGGGCGCCAAGGTCCTGGCCGAGGTGGTGAAGAACTTCAAGGGCGAGAAGGTTCGCGTCTTCAAGTATCGTCGCCGCGAGGGGTACCACCGCCTGCGCGGCCATCGGTCCCGCCTCACCACCGTCAAGATCACCGACATCGTGAAGGGCTAAGCCCCTTCGCGAACCCGGCGGCTGACGTTCCCGGCGGCGCCTTGGGACGCTTCCTTTCCAGCCCGGGACGGGTCCGCGTCGGGCCGGCCTTCCCGTTGATTTTTTCCCGACGGGCGCGGTAGGCTTCACTTCCCATGTTCCGAGACGAGCACATCGCCCGCATGAAGGCGGGGTCCGGCGGCAACGGCAGCGTCGCCTTCATCCGCGAGAGCAACATGCCCAAGGGGGGGCCCGCCGGCGGCGACGGCGGCCGGGGCGGCGACGTCATCCTCGTGGCGGACGAAAACTACAACACGCTCTACCATCTCACCCACCAGCCCCGCTTCGTCGCCCAGAGCGGCGAGAACGGATCGAACAAGAACTGCTCGGGGAAGGGCGGCCGGGACCTGCTGATCCGGGTCCCCGTCGGGACCCTGGTGCGGGACATCGAGCGGAACGTGCTCCTGAAGGACCTGGCCCGGCCGGGGGACCGCCTCGTCGTGTGCAAGGGCGGCCGGGGCGGCCGGGGCAACCAGCATTTCGCCACCGCCTCCCGCCAGACGCCCCGCAAGGCGGAACTCGGCCAGCCGGGGGTCGAGCGCCACATCAAGCTCGAGCTCAAGATGATCGCGGACGTGGGCCTCGTCGGCCTGCCCAACGCCGGGAAATCCACCCTGATCGGCCGGGTTTCGTCGGCCCGCCCGAAAATCGCCAACTATCCGTTCACCACGCTGATCCCGAACCTCGGCGTCATCCGCGGATCCGACTACCGGGACGTGGTCGTCGCCGATCTTCCCGGCATCATCGAGGGCGCCCATGAGGGGAAGGGGCTCGGGGACCAATTCCTCAAGCACATCGAGCGGACCCGGCTCATCGTGCATCTGGTCGACTGCTCGCCGGAGGCGCTGCAGCCGCCGGCGAAGGCCTATGCCGCGATCCGGAAGGAGCTGGAGAGCTACAGCGCCGTGCTCGGCGCGAAGCCCGAGATCGTCGTGGCCACGAAGATGGACGCGACGGGCGCCGCGGAGGGCGCGAAGGCCCTGAAGAAGAAGCTGAAACTCAAGACCCTGCTGCAGATCTCGGCGGTGACCGGGGCGGGCCTGAAGGAGCTCATCCAGGAGCTTTTCCGGACCCTCCACTCGCCGGATGGGATAAACTAGCTTCGGTGCCGCGTCCGCCCTTTCGCGGACGTCGACGGGCCGCCCGCTCAGCCGCTACCGGGAGATCCACCCATGGAAGTCGCCAGCATCTTCGCCGCCATGGTCAAGGAGGACGCCTCCGACCTCTTCCTCAAGGTGGGCGTGCCCCCCGCCATGCGCGTGATCGGACGCGTGGTCTCGATGGGCGGCCAGCCGCTCACCGAGGAGAACATGCTCGAGGTCTTCAACGAGGTCTGCGACGACTTCGCGAAGAAGAAATTCGCAGAGAAGGGCGAGGTCGACGTCTCGTACGAGATCTACGGCGTCGGCCGCTTCCGCGCCAACATCTTCCGCCAGCGCGGCTACATCGGCATGGTGTTCCGCCACATCCGCGCGAAGGTGCCGAGCATGGAGGAGCTGGGCCTGCCGGCCGACCAGCTCCGGCGCCTGGCGCTGCTGCCCCGCGGCCTGCTCCTGGTGACGGGGACCGCGGGCTCCGGCAAGTCCACGACCATCGCCTCGATGCTGGAGTACATCAACGAGACCGAGGAGAAGCACATCATCACGGTCGAGGATCCGATCGAGTTCACGTTCACGGACAAGAAGTCGGTCATCGACCAGCGCGAGATCGGGCAGGACACCGACTCCTTCGTCGCGGCGCTCAAGCACGCGGTCCGCCAGTCGCCGGACGTGATTTTCATCGGCGAAATGCGCGACATCGAGACGATGGAGGCCGCGGTCCATGCGGCGGAGACCGGCCACCTCGTCGTCTCCACGCTGCACGCGCTCAACGCGATGCAGACGGTGGACCGCATCATCAATTTCTTCCCGCCGAGCTCCCACGCCTTCCTTCAGCTGCAGATGTCCACCCTGCTGGAGGGCGTGATCTCCCAGCGCCTGCTGCCCACCAAGGACGGCACCGCGCGCATGCCCGCCATCGAGCTGATGGCCGCCACCCCGACCGTCCAGGAACTTTTGCTCCATGGGAAAACCCGGGAGCTGTACAAGGCGTTGAAAGAAGGCAGTTATTACGGCTGCATGACGTTCAACCAGTCGCTCAAGTCGCTTCTGGAGCGCGACCTGATCACGCTGGAGGACGCCCTCTCGGCCGCGGACAGCCCCGACGAGCTCAAGCTGGAGCTGCGGGGCATCTCGAAGGATGCGCAGCGCAACTTCGGGGTCGGCGGCGGGGGCGGCATGGGCGGCGGACGCCGGTGATCCCGCGGGATCCCGGCGCGAACCGGGATTGGTGAGATCATGAACGACGTACGGGCCCTGAACCGCGGCCTCTGGGGGATCAACCTGATCCTCGGGGCCGCCATCGCGGTCTTCGCCTGGAAATTCCTCCTCTTCGCCCCGCCGGGCGGATCCCTCGCGGATTTCCAGCCCGAGGAGGGGGCGTCCCGCAGCGCGCCGGCCCGCCTGCAGGATTCGGGGGACGGCGCCCTCAAATCGCTCCCGAACCCCCTCGAAAAGAAGGCCGTGGAGTCCGGCGTCAAGGCGCCCTCCCTCTTCAAGGCGCTGCTCAAAGGCACGCTGCCCAGCGAGAAGGAGCCCGCCCGCGGCGTCGCCTTCATCCGCTCCACGAGCCGGAACCTGGACCTGGTCGCCTACGTCGGCGAGGAGATCCTCCAGGAGGGCAAGACCTTCGACGAGTTCCGGGGCTGGCTGCTCCAGGACGTGTTCCGGGACCGCGCGGTCTTCGCCACGAAGGACGGACGGCGCGAGGAACTGGTCATCGACCAGGCGGTCACCCCTCCGCCGGCGGGCGCGGAGCCCGGGCCCGGGGGACCCCTGCGCACCCCGCTCGGCACGAAGCCCAACCGCCTCGGCCAGGCCTACACGAGCGAAAACTTCAAGAGCCGCCTGCTGTCGTCGAGCGACGGCCGCCAGGTCTGGGGCATCGATCCCGACGAACTGGACTGGGCGATGCAGAATTCGGAGCGGGTCCTGGACCAGGACTTCCGGGTCTCGCCGTACGCGGGCGGAGGCCTCCGCATCGAGAACGTCAATTCCGGCTCGATCGGCGCGGCGCGGGGCCTGGCCGCGGGGGACGTGATCCGGGAAGTCAATGGACAGCCGCTCAGCAACGTCGCGGACGTGCGCACGATGCTGAACAACCCCGCGATGAAGAGCCAGCAGGGCATGAAGATCACCGTGGAGCGCGCCGGGCGCCCGGTCACGCTCGAATTCCGCCCCCTGCCGCGCTAAACCGCCTTCGTCCCGAGGAACTCCTCGTGGAGCACCCGGACCGCGTCCGGCCCCTGCTCGCCCTTGACGATGAAGGAGATCGAGAGCTCCGACGAGCCCTGCGCGATGGCCATGACGTTCACGCCTGCGCGGCCGGCCGCCGTGAAGACGCGCCCCGCCGTGCCGGGATAGCCGCGCATGTAGCTGCCGATCACCGCGACGATCGACACCTTCTCGATCAGCTGGATCTCGCGCGCGTCGCCCGTCCGCAGCAGGTTCGCCTCGAGCAGCGCCTTGGACTGCGCCGCCTGCGCGCCGTTGACCGCCAGGGAGATCCCGCCCTCGGACACCGACAGGATGATCATGCGCACGTTGATCAGCTCGCGCGCGAGCAGGGAGAGGATCTTGGCGGCCGTCCCGGGACGCCCCATCATGGCGGCGCCCTGGATGTTGATCAGGCCGGCGTCCTTGACGAGCAGCACCGACCGGATGATCTCGTTCGGGCGTCCGCCGTCGTCGGAGATCAGCGTCCCCGGGCCCTGCGGATTGAACGTGTTCTTCATGCGGACCGGGATCTTCCGGTCCGCCGCCGGCTCCAGCGCGCGCGGATGCATGGACTTGGCCCCGAAGAGCCCCATCTCGATCGCCTCGATGAAGCGGATCTGCGTCAGCAGGCGCGCCCCGGGCACGATGCGCGGATCCGCCGTCATCAGGCCGTCCACGTCGCTCCAGATCCAGACCTCGTCGGCCTTGAGCGCCGCCCCGACGATGGTCGCCGTGTAGTCGCTGCCGCCGCGGCCGATCGTGGTGACGACCCCGTGCTGCGTGGCGGCGATGAAGCCCGTGACGACGGCGACCTCGCCCGCCTCGAGCGGAGCCTTGAGCGCGCCGGCGATCTGGTAGAGCGAGAGCTCCATCAGCGGCTCGGCCTCGCCGAAGCGCTCGTCCGTGACGAGCCCGATCTCCTGGCCCGTCCAGGCGCGGGATTTCAGGCCCTCCAGCTCGAGGGCGCGGGAGAAGAGCGGCGCGGACAGCCGTTCGCCGAAGGAGACCACCGCGTCGCGGGACCGCGGCGTCAGCTCCCCGACCATCGAGATGCCCAGGGCCAGGCGGTCCAGCTGTTCGAGCAGCCCGTCGAGCAGGGCGGGTTTGCCCAGCTCCTTCGCGGCGGCCTGGTGCCGCGTGCGGAGCTCGTCGAGGCGCGCCTTCATCGCCGGGGCGTTGGAGGTCCCCGCCGCCTCCGCCAGGGCGAGCAGCTCCTCCGTCATGCCGTCGAGGGCGGAGACGACGACGACGACGCGGTCCTGCGGCGTGCGTTCCTTCACCAGCGTCGCGCAGCGGCGCATGCGGGCCGCGTCCGCCACCGAGCTGCCGCCGAATTTCATGACGAGTTTCATCGCGCGCTCCCGATGGAATGCCAGATGTCGATGAGATCGCGCATCACCGCGGTCGCGGTCTCCGGACCGCCCGCGCCCCGCCCGGTCAGCGAGACGTCGCCGCCGGTCTTCAGGGTGAGCGAGAGGCAGTTGAGGCTGCCGCCGACGTTCAGCGGCGAGTCGGCATCCACCTCCTCGGGCGAGACGGACAGCCCCGCCTCGCCGATGCGCGCGATCAGCTTGACCGCCTTGCTGGCCTTCTTCGCCGCGTCCACGCGGGCCTTGGTGACGCCGCGGATGCCCTCGATCCTCACGTCGGAGATCGTGCAGGGACGCCCGAGCACGCCGTTGGCGAGGATCACGATCTTCGTCGCGGTGTCCACGCCGTCCACGTCGGACGAGGGGTCCGCCTCCGCGTAGCCGAGGCGCTGGGCCTCCTTGAGCGCGGTGTCGAAGTCCCAGCCGTCCTTGTCCATGCGCGTGAGGATGAAATTCGTGGTCCCGTTGAGGATGGCGCGCACGGCGGTCACCTCGCTGCCGCGGGCGACCTCCTCCGCGAGGGCGAGCACGGGCGTCCCGCCGCCCACCGTCCCCGAGTAGCGGAACAGGCTGCGGTTGTGGCGGCTGAGCTCCTGCAGCGCGGGGAAGGCCACCGCGAGCGGCGCCTTGTTGACGCAGATCACGTGTTTGCCGGTGCGAAACGCGGCCTTCAGCCGTTCGAGCGAGGGGCCCGGCGTCTTCACGGTCGTCGGCGTCGCCTCGATGACGAGCTGCGCCTCGCTTTCGGCGATGAGGTCGGACTCCTTCGCGCCGCGAACGCCGTGCGCGGGATACGCGCCGACCGAGCCGTGTTTGTCCTTGGCCTCGAGCAGCGTCCGCACGTCCAGGCCCGCCGGGGAGATCGCCGCGCCCTTCGAGTCGATGACGCCGACGATCTGCGGGGAGAGGCCGTGGCGGGAGTAGAGCTTGGAACGCTGCTCCTCGAACAGTTCCAGGGTGGAGCGTCCCACGACGCCGAAGCCGACGAGCAGGATCTTCATGCCTCGAGGACCTTTCTCAGGGCGTCGAGCGTGGGCTTGACCTGCTGCATGATCACGGGCGCTTTCGAGAGCGCGTCGGGATCCTTGAGCCCGTGACCGGTCGTGACGCAGACCACCGTCTCCGCGTCCGCGAGGCGCTGCTTGCGCAGCCAGGCGATGGGGACCGCGCTCGCGGGCTCGACGAAGAGCCCCTCGGTCCGGGCGAGGTACTGCTGGGCGGAGAGGATCTCGTCGTCCGTGACGGTCCCGGCGTCGCCGCCGGAGTCCTTGAGCGCGGCCATCGCCTTGCGCCAGTTCACGGGCGAGCCGATGCGGATCGCGGTCGCGAGGGTCTCGGGGTCGGCCTGGGGCCGGTACTCGGTCTTGTCGCGCCAGGCCCGGGCGAGCGGCGAGGCCTTCTCGGCCTGCACGCCGATCATGCGGGGCAGCTTCTGGATGCGGCCCAGGCGCTTCCATTCGAGGAAGCCCTTCCAGATCGCGCTGATGTTGCCCGCGTTGCCCATGGGGAGCACGAGCACGTCCGGCGCCTTCCCGAGGGCCTCGCAGACCTCGAACGCGAGCGTCTTCTGCCCCTCGAGGCGGTACGGGTTCAGGGAGTTGAGCAGGTAGACGGCCTGTTCCTTCACGGAGAGTTCGACGATGAGGCGCATGGCGTCGTCGAAGTTGCCCTCGACCTGCGCGATGCGGGCGCCGTGGGCGATGGCCTGGCTGAGTTTTCCGAGGGCGACCTTGCCGGCGGGGAGCAGGACCAGCGCCTTCAGTCCCGCGCGGGCGGCGTAGGCGGCCATGGAGGCGGAGGTGTTGCCCGTCGAGGCGCAGCCCACCGCGCGCGCGCCGGCGGCTTTGGCGGCGGCGAGGCCGACCGTCATGCCGCGGTCCTTGAACGAGCCCGTCGGGTTCTCGCCTTCGTTCTTGACGAAGAGCCGGGAGATGCCGAGCTCCTTGCCCACGCGCTCGCAGGCATGCAGCCCCGTGGCGCCTTCGCCGAGCGTCACCGCACGGGGGAAGGGCAGCAGCGGCTGGTAGCGCCAGACGCCCTGGCCCTCGAAGGAGACGGCACGGGCGAACTCCGCGTCGTCATAGACGGCTTCAAGCGGGTCGTTGCAGGCGCGGCAGGAGTACAGGGTGGGCTCGGGCTTGAACCGGGCCCCGCAGGCGGTGCAGCGGAGGTCCATAAGAGCCGCCCATCCTACTTTCCCGGGCGGAAATGGTCAAAGGGCGCGAGGAGACGGAGGGGTCGCTCTCGTGCGGGATTTCGAGACTCCGGTGCCCCCCCGAGTGTCTTATAGGCGTCCCTTTTGAGAGGCTTGACCACGATGACGATCAGCCGCAGAGGCTTCCTGGCGGGCACGGGCGCCGCCGCCGGCTCCCTCCTGCTCGGCCCGCGGGCCTTCGCCCGCCAGGAAGCCGGGAAGAAACTCCGCCTGGCCACCATCGGCTGCGGCGGCATGGGCGGGGCGGACCTGGGCAACCTCGCCGGCCATCCCGCCGTCCAGGTCGTCGCGCTCTGCGACGTGGACCTCAAGAACCTCGAAAGCGCCGGAAAGAAATACCCCGGAGCGAAGCTGTACCGGGACTATCGCAAGATGTTCTCGGAGATCGCCGGGGAGATCGACATCGTCAACGTCGGCCCGCGGGCCTTCGCCCGCCAGGAAGCCGGGAAGAAACTCCGCCTGGCCACCATCGGCTGCGGCGGCATGGGCGGGGCGGACCTGGGCAACCTCGCCGGCCATCCCGCCGTCCAGGTCGTCGCGCTCTGCGACGTGGACCTCAAGAACCTCGAAAGCGCCGGAAAGAAATACCCCGGAGCGAAGCTGTACCGGGACTATCGCAAGATGTTCTCGGAGATCGCCGGGGAGATCGACATCGTCAACGTCGGCACCCCCGACCACATGCACGCCGCGGCGGCGATGTCGGCGCTGAACGCGGGCAAACACGTCTACTGCCAGAAGCCGCTGACGCACGACGTCTACGAGGCGCGGAAGCTGGCCGAGACGGCGCGTTCGAAGAAGCTCATGACCCAGATGGGCATCCAGGTGCACTCCGGGAAGGAGTACCGGCTGGCCGTCAAGGTCATCCAGGACGGCGCCATCGGCAAGGTGACGGAAGTCCACAGCTGGAGCAACAAGAAGTGGGGCTTCGACGGGGCGCGTCCCGAAGGCTCGGACCCGGTCCCGGCGAACATCGACTGGGATCTCTGGCTGGGCACGGCGCCCGAGCGCCCGTACAAAAGGGGCCTCTACCACCCGGGCAACTGGCGCAAATGGACGGACTTCGGCTGCGGGACCATGGGCGACATGTCGATCCACATCCTCGACCCCATCGCGGGCGCGCTGGCGCTGACGCAGCCGCTGACGATCCTGTCGGAGAGCGACGTGCCGCCGCCGGAATCGTTCGCCACCAAGAACAAGGTCCGTTACACGTTCCCGGGGACGAAGTACACGGTCGATCCTCTCCCGCTGACCTGGTACGACGGCGACGCGATGCCGGATCTCAAGGGGTGGCCCGTGGACAAGATCCCCGACCAGGGGTCGATGTTCATCGGCGAGAAGGGTTTCATGCTGCTCCCGCACGTCGCGCGTCCGCAGCTGCTGCCCGCCGACAAGTTCAAGGACTACGTTTTGCCCCAGGCCGAGGGGGCCAGCCACTGGCACCAGTGGGTGGACGCCTGCCTGGGGAAGGGGACGCCGTCGGCGAACTTCGATTATTCGGGCCCGCTCACGGAATTCGTCCTGCTCGGCGTGATCGCCAACCGGGTGCCGGGCAAGAAGCTGACCTGGAACGCCGCCGAGATGAAGCTCGAAGGCTCGCCGGAGGCCGCCGCGCTGTTGCGGCGCACGTATCGCAAGGGCTGGGAAGTCCCGGGACTTTAAGGGGGCTTGACGGATGGCCAACATCAGCCGGCGCTCCTTCCTCAAAGGCTCCGCGGCGTCCGCGGGCCTCTTCACGATCGTCCCGCCCCATGTGCTGGGCGGCCCGCGGCACACGCCCCCGAGCGAGGTCTTCGGCGGCGCGCTCATCGGTTGCGGCGGGCGCGGTCCGAGCACCTACAAGGAGATGTGCAAGGACCTCAACGTCGAGCTGCGCGCGCAGTGCGACGTCAAGTTCGGGGACAAGGCGGACAACAAGACGTTCTACACGGATTTCCGCCGGGTCCTGGAGCGGAAGGACATCGATCTCATCGCGATCGGCACGCCGCCGCACTGGCATTCGATCATCTCGATCGCCGCCGCCGAGGCGGGCAAGGACGTGCTCTGCGAGAAGCCCATGACGCGCTTCATCGCGGAAGGGCGCGCCGTGGCGGATGCGTTCAAACGCTACAAGCGCATCTTCCAGATCGGCACGTTCGGGCGTTTCGGCGCGAGCCGGGACAAGAAGAACATCGAGACGCACAAGATCATGCGCAGCGGGCTCGTGAAGGACAACCCGGGCGTCTACGTGAAGAGCGGCGGCCTCAAGGTCAAGGAGTGGAGCGGGCGCGTCAACGTGGCGCCCCAGACGGCGCCGGCGAACCTCGACTGGAACCTCTACGTCGGAGCGTCGCCGATGAAACCTTACGTGCCGCCGCGGCACGGCGGCACGCACCGCGGCTACTGGGACTATGAGGGCGGCGGGCTGGCCGATATGGCCCAGCACACGCTCGACCCCTACCAGTGGATCTACGGCAAGGACGACACGAGTCCCGTGGAGATCGAGGCCTACGCGCCTCCCGCGCATCCGGAAGTCTGCGGAATGTGGGGCTGGATCGAGATGAAGTACGCGGACGGCTTCACGCTCGTGCTGGAGAGCGGCGAGTGGGGCAACAAATACGACCGAAAGGCATCGAAGGGCGTGTCGCTGGCGGGCCTGGACGAGGAGACCCGAACGAAAATTCAGGCGCTGCCGGATCCCGAGCCGCTGGTGACCTTCGCCGAGGCGGTGAAGACGCGGAAGCAGCCAGGGGGCAACGCCGAGGCAGCGCACCGCTGCGCGACGCTGCTGCACCTGGCGAACACCGCGATCCGCACCGGACGGAAGCTGCGCTACGACCCGGTGAAGGAGGAGTACATCGGCGACGAACTCGCCAACCGCTATGTGAATCCGCCGATGCGCGCCCCGTGGCATCTGTAAGGGATCGATCATGAGACAGGACAAACTGGCCGAACTGGTGGACCGGGTCCCGCCCCTCGACAAGCGGGGCACCTTCACGGGTCCCGCGTGGGAGGAAATCATTCCCGTGCTCGACGGCCTGCTGGCCGGGGGCCGGGAGAGTCTGATCGGGGTCGTCGCGCTCCTGAAGGACGTCGACGACGGCGCGGACTACAAGGCGCGCTACCTGCTGCACGCCCTGGCGCAGTACCTGGGACGGCCGGGGAAGGAGGCGGGCCGGACGCTCTTCGTGGAGGCCTTGGCCTCGCAGCTGGGTGCCGAGCGCTCCAAGAGCGCCGTCGGGTATCTGGCCCGGCAGCTTCAGGTGATCGGCGACAAGAGCGCGGTCCCGGCCCTGGGGAAGCTGCTCGCGGACGCCGAACTCTGCGAGTATGCCACTCAAGCCCTGCTCTCGATTCGGGACGGCGCCGCGGCGGAATTCCGCAAGGCGCTGCCCGACCTGAAGGCGGGTCAACGACTGACCGTGATTCAGGCCCTGGGTGTCCTGGCCGACGTGGACTCAGCGGGGATGCTGCGGGAGGCCGTCGCGGATGCGGATCGCGACACCCGCCTCGCCGCGGCCTGGGGGCTCGCGCGGATCGGGGATGCTACTTCAGTGGAGCTCATCCTGAAGGCGGCGGGGGCCGAACCCGGCTACGAGCGCATCAAGGCAACGTCGAGCGCGCTGCTGCTTGCAGAGAGGCTTCTGGCGGCGGGCAAGAAGGCGGAATCCGCGAAGATCTACCGGCACCTCAAGGAGACGCGCGAAGACGCCTCCGAGGCCTACGTCCGGGAGATCGCGACCGAAGGGCTGACCCGCGCGGGCGGATGAGCCGTCAGCGCCCCAGTTTCTCGAGGATGTTGCGCGTGATGCGGACGACCGCCGGATCGTTGCCGCGCAGGCCATGCGACCAGTCCGTCGTGCCCGTGCTGACCACCGTGCCGCCCCGGGTGTAGCTGCCGAGCACCGCGTTGCCCTGGCGGCCCTTCTCCCAGCGCTCGTACCATTCGCAGTCGTCCGGGTGCCAGATCGCCGGGGCCGTGCCCAGGATCTCGAAGTTCTTCGGCGTGCCGTCGCGGCCGGTCGGGAAGGGTAGCCCGTCCCGCCACTCGATCTCGCAGCCGTCGCATTCGTAGCCGACGATCGTGTCCTTGCCCCCGAACTCCTCGCCGCTCTTGAGCCCGCTTCCGGCAAAGATCCAGTGCTCGGGCCGGTGGACCTTGAAGGCCCCCGAGCCGTTCATCAGCTGTCCGTGGCTGCGATGGTAGCCGCCCCATAGGAACCCGGTCCCCGTGAGCTGGTTCTCCGGCCGCGCCACAAGATGGTGGCTCCAGAGCGTGCTCAGCAGCTTCAGATCGCCGCCGGCGAAGAGCGGATCCTCCTTGAAGGCCTGCTTCCAGCAGGTGAAGGCGTTGCCGCCCTCCTCGTTCCGGATCTGCCAGCAGCAGGTGTTGCCGCTGAAGAAGGCGACATTCCCGCCGGCGCCGATGTAGGCGTCCGCGGCGTCCCGCATCGGTGAGGACCAATACTCGTCATGGCCCACGGAGAGCACGAGTTTGTAGGCCTTGAGCAGGTCCGGGCGGAACTCCAGGTCGTTGTTCGTCGCGAACTCGAGGGCGAAGCCGTTGCTCTCGGCCCAGGCGACGAAGGGCCGCTCCCAGTTGGAATACTGGCTGGCCTGCGGACGGTGGATCGAGACGCGGCGGCCTTGGACCTTGTTGCGGCCGTGGTACGCGTAGACGCTGGTGCCGCCCCAGTTGTTGTAGGCGTTGTACGTGTTCGTCGCGAGCTGGAGCAGGATGCGGGCGTCGCGGCCCGGCTGGGCGGCCCGCACGACGAAGAAGGCGTGGCTCTCCGCCGTGCGCCGGCCGCGCTGGACGAACTCGCCGCCGTTGTCCGAGACGCTGAGGCGCACGTTGTAGTAGCCGCTTTTCCAGTCCGGCGGGATCGTGAGCTTGAACGCGGCCGGCCAGGCGCAGCCGTGGGTCGAGGCGTTGTCGGGAACCGGCTGCGGCCCGCCTTTCACGCCCTCCTTGCGCAGGACGAGCGGGCTTTCGGCTCCGACGCGGCTGATCTCGATGGAGAACGCGGGCGTGCTGCTGGAAACGTGGAGCGCGACGTCGTCCCCCGCTTGGACGCTCCAGCGGTCGGGGTAGCCTTCCACGAAGATCGGCTTCTCCTGGAGGGCGGCGCAGCAGAGCAGCGTGAGCAGCATCATGTCTGTAAGTACAGCTGCGGGG
>CAZUJF010000026.1:0-70234 GCA_964619955.1 uncultured Planctomycetales bacterium | reverse complement strand
ATCCGGCTTCTAGCCGTTATGTGAAACCCTCGCCTTTAGGCGAGGGTTGTTCATATGGATTCGTCGTTCGGCGTCCAGTCTGAAACCCGACGAGCAATCCGAGAAGGAGTGCGACAAGACCCAGTCCGATGGCCGCATTGCGATTCATGAGCAGTTAGACTTGGATAGGAGGCGAGGTGTTACCTTACCCGTTCATGGAACATAAGACTACTGGCGAGTCGGGTTGGTCTAGAATGCACGTGATGTGGATCACGGACCACCTACGCTAAACCCCTCTTTGGGCTCAGGCCTTGATGACGTTGCCGCCGGCTTTCACCGAGCCGCAGGCATTCCGGGTGTCCACCAGCAGCGGGGCATGCTTCGCAATCCACGCGTAGTCGTAGGCGCTGTGGTCCGTCACGATAACGACCGCGTCCGAGGCCTTCAGCTCCTTCTCCGTGAGCGGGACCGCCTTCACCTTGAGGTGCTTGTAGTGCCGCATCGGCGGAATCCGGCTGAAGGCCGGATCGTGGGCCCGGACCGCCGCCCCCTTGGCCTCGAGCAGCTCGATGATCTTGAACGCGGGGGATTCCCGCGGATCGTCGATGTCCTTCTTGTACGCGAGCCCGAGGACGAGGATCTTCGCCCCGGCGAGGGTCTTGCGGCGCGCCTTGAGGGCCTCGTCGAGGCGCGACAGGACGTAGTAGGGCATCTGGACGTTGATCTCGCCCGCGAGATCGATGAAGCGGGTGGCGAACTGGTATTCCTTGGCCTTCCAGGAGAGGTAGAACGGGTCGATGGGGATGCAATGCCCGCCGAGGCCGGGGCCCGGATAGAAGGGCTGGAAGCCGAAGGGTTTCGTCGACGCCGCGGCGATGACCTCCCAGACGTCGATGCCCATGCGCTCGAAGCACATCTTGAGCTCGTTCACGAGCGCGATGTTCACGCAGCGGTAGATGTTCTCCAGGAGCTTCGCGGACTCGGCGACCTCGGGGGACGACACCTCGACCACCCGCGTCACGGCGAAACCGTAGAGCGACGCGGCCGCCTTCGTGCTCCGGGCGTCGATGCCCCCGACGACCTTGGGGATGTCGGCGTTCGTGAAGCGTTTGTTGCCGGGGTCCTCGCGCTCGGGGGAGAACGCGAGCAGATAGGGCACGCCCGCCTTGTCGAGCTCCGGCTTCATGATCTCGCGCGTCGTGCCGGGGTAGGTGGTCGACTCGAGGACGACGAGCTGGCCCTTCCGAAGGTGTTTGCCGATGGTCTGGGCCGTCATGCGGATGAACGAGAGATCGGGGCGCCCGTCCTCGAGCAGCGGGGTGGGCACGCAGATGATGACGGCGTCGGCCTCCTTGAGCCGGGAGAAGTCGGCGGTCGCCTCGAAGCGGGGGCGCATCCTGCGGAGCAGGGCGTCCGGGATCGATTTGATGTAGGACTCGCCCTTCTGCAGCTTGTCGATCTTGGAGGCGTCGATGTCGAAGCCCAGGACCCGCAACCCTTTCAGGGAGAAGAGCCGGGCGAGCGGAAGTCCGACGTAGCCCAGGCCGATGATTCCGACGACCGCCTTGCGCGCCCGTACCAGCGATTCGAGGCTCATGTCGTGCGGAGGGCCTTTCTCAGGAGCAGAACGGCGGCGTCGACGTGGCCCTTGAGGATGTTCAGGGCGGGGAGGAAGCGGATGCCGCCCTCGCCGCAGCCGAGGAGCAGCAGACCCTGCTGGAAGGCCGCGTCGACGATGCGGTTGCGCCGGGCGTGGTCGAAGGGGCCGCCGCGGCCCTTGCGGATGTCGACGGCCTGCATGAGGCCGAGCCCGTGGGAGGGTCCGACGTGGGCGAACTCCCTGGAAAGGCCGTCCAGGCTTCGGGCGAGATAGGCGCCCATGCGGCGCGCGTTCTCGAGCGCCCCGTCCTCGATGAGCTCGATCGTGCGCAGCCCGGCCGCGCACGCGAGCGGATTCCCGCCGAAGGTGTTCGCGTGGGCGCCGCTGGGCCAGACGTGCAGCTCCTTCCGGGCGATCATCGCGCCGAGCGGCAGGCCCCCGCCGATGGGTTTGGCGCAGCAGACGATGTCCGGATCCACCCCGAAGTGCTCGAAGGCCCACCACTTCCCGGTGCGGCCGAGGCCCGACTGCACCTCGTCCACCACCATCAGGATGCCGTGACGGTCGCAGAGCTTGCGCAGGCCCTTGAGGAACCCGGGGGGCGCGACGTTGTAGCCGCCCTCGCCCTGCACGGGCTCGACGAAGATCGCGGCCACGTCCTCCGGGGGCGTGGTCCGTTTGAAAAGCACGTGCTCGATGAAATCCAGGTCGCCGTAGGGCGCGTGGGTGACGTCGCCGAGCAGCGGCGAGTAGTGCCGGCGCTGGGCGGGTTTGGAGGCGGTCAGCGAGAGCGAGCCCATCGAGCGGCCGTGGAAGGCGCCGTAGAACGCGATCATGCGCGGGCGGCGGGTCACGTAGCGCGCGAGCTTGAGCGCGGCCTCGACGGCCTCGGTGCCGGAATTGGCGAGGAAGGCCTGCTTGGGGCCCCGGCCCGGGACGGTGGCCACCAGCTTCTCGGTGAACGCCGCCATGACTTCGTAGTAGAAGTCCGTGCCCGCCATGTGCAGGAAGCGGCCGGCCTGCTCCGTGACGGCCTTGATGATCTCGGGATGCGCGTGGCCGAGCGCGTTGACCGCGACGCCGGCGGTGAAATCCAGGAAGCGGTTGCCGTCGGGGTCGACGACGAAGGAACCCTCGCCGCGGTCGATCACGAGGGGATAGCCGCGGGTGTAGGCGGGCGTGATGACCTTGCGGTCGCGCGCGATGATCGCGCGGGCCCGGGGGCCGGGCAGGGGCGTGCGGAGCTCCGGCAGATATTCGCGATTCACCGCATCCATGCCTCTCCTCGTGCGCGCCGACGAAGTATAACATGGGCAGACTCATGCGCAAGCGCGTACCCCATTCACGCCCCGTGATCGGGCCCGAGGACGAGCGGGCCGTGCTCCGGGTGCTGCGCGGCGGCCAGCTGGGCGGCGGCGCGGAGGTCGGGGCCTTCGAGAGCGCCCTGGAGCGTTTCGCGGGGGGCGGCCGGGCGACGGCCGTGCACACCGGCAGCGCCGCGCTGCACCTGGCCCTGCTCGGGCTCGGCGTGCGCCCCGGGGACCGGGTGCTGCTGCCGACCTACGTCTGCGCGGCGGTGCTCAACGCGGTCCGCTACTGCGGTGCGGAGGGCGTGCTGGCGGACGTGGACCCGGCGACCGCGAACCTCGATCCGGACGACGTCCGCCGCCGCCTGCGGGCGCGGACCGCCGCGATGATCGTCCCGCACATGTTCGGCCGTCCGGCCCCCGTCGCCGATCTGCTGCGCCTCGGGGTGCCCGTGATCGAGGATTGCGCGATGGCGCTCGGGGCGGACGTGGGGCGCCGCGGAGCCGCGGCGGTCTATTCGTTCTATGCGACGAAGCTGATCGCGACGGGCCACGGCGGCGCGGTGCTGGCGAACGAGCGGGGGATCGCGGGGAGGATCCGCGATCTCGTGGAGTACGACAACCGCGACGTGTACCGCGTCCGGCACAACTACCGGATGAGCGCGCTCTGCGCCGCGCTGGGGCGCTCCCAGCTGGCGCGGCTTCCCGATTTCATCAAGCGGCGGCGCCGGATCGCCGAGTATTACTGTGAGACGCTGGCGCTCGGAGAGGCCCCGGCCGGTCACGTGTTTTACCGGTTTCTCGTGAAGGCGGGCCCCGTCGATCGCTTCGTCCGGTTCATGGCCTCGAGGGGCGTAGAGTGCAAACGGCCGGTGTACCGGCCGCTGCACCGCACCCTGGGCCGGAGAGCAGGGGAGTTTCCCGGTGCCGAAGAACTGCATCGATCCTGGGCGTCCCTCCCGATCCATCCCGGGCTCCGGGACGGGGAGCGGAACCGCGTGGCTCGCGCGGTTCTGGAGGCGCGTTCTTAAGGCCCTCCGGAGCACGACGGGCCTCTACGTGTCCCTCGCCTTCGCCGCGCTGGCGCAGGCCCAGGACGGCGCCCCGAAGGAACGGATCCGATTCCCCGACGGCAAGGTCGAGCTCTGCGAAATCGGCGCGGTCGATGCCGACGGGGTCGTCCTCAAGCTCGAGGGCCTGCCGCGTCCGCTGCGCTTCCGCTGGTGGCAGATCGCGCCCGAGGATGCGGCCCGGATCCGGGAGGCGCGGCTCGGGAAGGGGACCCCCGCCGGCGCGCCCGCGCCGGGAGGGCTGCTGATCCCCGGTCTCCGGATCCGCACCCAGGACGGAAAGACCGTCGAGGGGTTCCAGGAAGCGGGCGCGCCGTCCGGAAAACTCTGGATCAAGAGCGTCGAAGGCCGCCACGTGATCGAGATGGACGCCGTCACGTCGCGCGAGGAGATCCAGATCGACCTGGTGAGGGTGTACACGCCGGACGAGGCCGTCTCGATCCTGGTCGGACGGCTGCGTCCGCAGACCCCCGAGGATTACGACAAGCTGGGGGGCGAGCTGCTCCGGGCGAAGCTGGAGGCCCGGGCGCAGGCGGCGTTCAAGATGGCGGGGGTGCTCCGGAACCCCGAACGGCCCGAGGCGCGTCTGGCGCGGGTGCTGATCCGCCTGCGGGAGCGCCTGGACGATCTGGCGGTGCGCAAGACGGTCTTTTCGACGGAGGAGCGCGCCCTCGCCGGGGATTACGACGCGGCGCTCGAGGAGCTGGAGGCGCTGGAAAAGATCCTGGCGGGGAACGCGGAGGCGCTCGAGGAGCTCCGCCGGGTGCGCGGGGAATTGCAGACCCTGCGGGGCCGGGCCCGGGACGACCGGATTCTCGACGAGGCCTGGCGCACGATCGAAGCGCTGACGAAGATCCACGCGCTGGACCGCTCGCTGACGCTGGCGGCGGGGAAGGCCTGGGCGCTGGAGCGGCTGCCCGCCGCGCTGCTGGAGCATCTGAGGGTGAAATTCAATTTCAGCCCCGAGGATCCCGCGCTCCGGATGCTCTGGGAGCGCCGCCCGGAGGGGCCGGTCTTCAAACACGCCTACGACGACGCCACCTGGGTGGTCCTGCGGCCCGAATTGCGGGATCCGGAACCCTGGTGGGCCCAGGCGGACGACGCCGCCCGGCACGCGCTTCTGATGGGCTGGTTCGTGGAGCGGCACCTCCAGGTGAAGCGCGTCGAGGAGAAGAGTTGCGCGCGCTGCGGGGGCACCGGGCGGGTGGAGACGGCCCCGGACGCCGTTCCCGCGGCCCCGGCGCTCTGCGGCTCCTGCCAGGGCCTCAAGTCGTCCCGGGTCCTGATCTACCGCTGAAGCCTACGAATCCGCGGAGTAGTTGGTCGCTTCCTTGGTGATGGTGATGTCGTGCGGGTGGCTCTCCCGGAGCCCCGCGTTGGTGATGCGGAGGAAGCGGGTGTCGGTGCGGAGCTGCTCCACCGTCTGGCAGCCGCAATAGCCCATGCCCGCGCGAAGGCCGCCGACGAGCTGGTACACGTAATCGCCGAGCTTCCCCTTGAAGGGCACCATGCCCTCCACGCCTTCGGGGACGAGCTTGGCCTTGTCCTCGATCGCGCCCTGTCCGTAGCGCTCCTTCGACCCCCGGACCATGGCGCCTTCCGAGCCCATGCCCCGGTAGACCTTGTAGCTGCGGCCCTTGTGGATGATCATCTCGCCGGGGCTTTCCTCGCAGCCGGCGAAAAGGCTGCCGATCATCACCGTCGAGGCGCCGGCGGCGATGGCCTTCGGGATGTCGCCGGAATGGCGGATGCCGCCGTCGGAAATGACGGGGATCTTCGCGGGGCCGGCGACGCGCGCGACGTCGTAGATGGCGGTGATCTGCGGCACGCCGACGCCGGCGACGATGCGCGTCGTGCAGATGGAGCCCGGGCCGATCCCGACCTTCAGGCCGTCCACGCCGGCCGCGACGAGGTCCCGGGCGGCCTCGGACGTGGCGATGTTGCCGGCGATGACGGGCTTGGGGACGCCCCGGCGCTTGAGTTCCTTGACCGTCTCGATCACGTTCTTCGAGTGGCCGTGGGCGGTGTCGATGATGAGGACGTCGACGTCCGCGTCCACCAGGGCCTGCACCCGGGCGTAATCGTTGACGCCGATCGCCGCGCCCACGCGCAGGCGTCCGCGGGCGTCCTTGCAGGCCGTGGGATGCTGGGCGGTCTTGTTGATGTCCTTCATGGTGACCAGGCCCTTCAGGTTGAAGTCCTGGTCGACGATGAGCAGCTTCTCGACCTTGCGTTCGCTGAGGAGAGAGCGGGCCTGGGCGACGGAGGTGCCCGGAGGCGCGGTGACCAGGGGCGGCTTGGTCATCACCTCGGAGATCTTCTTGCCGTCCTCCCCCTGGAAGCGGAGGTCGCGGCTGGTGATGATCCCGACGAGCGTGGTGCCGCGCGTGATGGGGATGCCGCCGATGTTCTGCTCGCGCATCATGCGCCGCGCCGTGCCGACGGTCTCCTCGGGGGGGAGGCAGACGGGGTCGGAGATGATGCCCGCCTCGAAGCGCTTGACGCGCGAGACCTCGCGGGCCTGGTCGGCGGCGGAAAGGTTGCGATGGATGATCCCGAGGCCGCCTTCCTGGGCGAGGGCGATCGCCATCCTGGATTCGGTGACGGTGTCCATCGCGGACGACACGATGGGGATGTTGAGCGCGATGTCCCGGACGAGGAGCGTCGCGGTGTCGACTTCCGTGGGGACGAGGCTGGAAAGGCGGGGAATCAGAAGGACGTCATCGAACGTGATTCCCTCGCCAACGATCTTGTCGATCATGCGGGTGTCTTCTAAGGCGGCGACTATACTGGCGCCGCGTTCGCGAGTCAAGATCAAGGCCAACCCCGGGATCGCGGCGTCGTTCAAAGGGGCGACATGAAAACCAAGACATTCCTCCTGGCGCTGCTGGCGGCTGCGGGATGCAGCACGGTCCCGGATGCGGACGAACGCGTGCGGGAGGTGCTGGAGCGGACGGCGTATCTCCGCGGACAGCACAACGCCGCGCACGGGGGGCGCGAGGCCAAGGTGGTCCGGGTCATCGAGGACGATCTGCGCCGGCTGGCCAAGGAGCATGCGGGCGTCCTGCGGGAGGCCGCGAAGGCGCCCGAGCCGGAGCGCCGGACGCTGGCGGTGTTCGCGCTGGGATATTCCGGCTCCCGGGAGGCGCTGCCGCTGCTCGTCGAGGCGAGCCTGGATCCCGCGGAGGATCTGCGCATCCACGCCGTCGCGGCCCTGGGGACCCTGGGCCTGGCGGAAACGCCGACGGAGCCGTTCGAGCGGCTGTTGAAAGACGAAAGCCCCGCGGTGCGGACGGCCGCGCTCTACGGCATCCGCCGCATGGCGGCTTCCGGGCGGGACGCGGGGCTGGCGGGGGCGGTCCATGCGCGCTTCGCGGACGAGTCCTCCGACGTCCGCAACGAGGCGGCCATCACCGCCGGACGACTGGGGCTGAAGGAGTCGGTTCCGCTGCTGCTGGCCGGGCCGCTGAAGGACCGGGAGCCGGTGGTGAGGCAGAACGCCGCGCTGGCGCTGGGCCGGATCGGCGCGCCCGCCCGGGCGGCCACGCCGAATCTGATCGAACTGCTGCGCGACGAGGACACGCGCGTGGTGGAGGGCGCCTGGCGGGCGCTCAACGTGATCCACGAGAAGGATTTCGACCGCTCGTATCCCGCCTGGCGCGACTGGTTCGAGGATGAGCAGCGCTACCAGTACCTTTGTCTGGAGCACAAGGACGTGGTCCAGCCGGGGGCGGGGGACTGTCCGCGCTGCGGCAAGAAGCTGGACCGGCAGTCCCGGGAAAGCGTGCGGAAGGGGGGCGACGCCTCCGCCGCCGCGGAGCACTTCGCCTGCCCGGCGCATCCCGAAGTGCAGACCGCCTCGGCGGCACGCTGCGGGAAGCCCGGATGCGGCAGGGACCTGGTTCCTCAGAAGTCGGCGTCCGTGATCCACGTCTGTCCGGAGCACCCCGAGGTGCAGACCACCGCCCCGGCGCGCTGCGGCAGGCCCGGTTGCGGGAAGGACCTCGTTCCCAAGAAGCCGTAGCGGGAGCCCCCCGGTCTCCCGTATACTTGGGCCGTGGCCGACGAACATGACGCCGGCATCGACAAGCAGAAGCTGCTCGATGAGATCGTCGGGGCGTCGACCGTCCCCGAAAGCCCGGCCCCGCCTCCGGCGCCCCTGCCGGCCGCTGCGGAAACCCCCGTCGCGCCTCCCGCGCCGCCCCCGCCGGTCCTGAACGCGGCGCCGCTCGAGGCGGCGATCCCGCGGCCGCCGGCGCGGCCGCCGCTGAATCCGAAAGCTCCGCCGCCGCTGGTGGAATTCCGGAACGAGGTGGCCGCCCTGGCGCTCGGCGGCTGCGGCGCGGTCTGGGCCGCGGTCGGCATCGCCACCCAGGCGTGGCTGCCGGGCGGCGTGGGCATCCTCCTGCTGGCGCTGGCCCTCGTCGTGTGGGTGAGGGAAGTCCTGCGCGAAGAGTGAGCGCCGTACGGAAAATCGCTTGACAAGCGCAGCTCCGCTCCCTATATTCACCCCCCTCCATGAGAGGCATGAAACAAAAGTCATTCGTCGAGAGTTCCAAGACTCTCAAGCAGGACTGGTTCGTCGTCGATGCGAAGGACCGCATCCTCGGCAGGCTGGCCACACGGGTCGCCATGGTGCTGATGGGCAAGCACAAGCCCACCTACACGCCCTTCCTCGACACCGGTGATTTCGTCGTCGTGCTGAACGCCGGCAAGATCAAGCTCTCGGGGAAGAAGGCGGAGAAGAAGGTCTACAAGCGCTTCTCGCGCTACCCGGGCGGCCAGAAAGAGGTCGCCTACATGGACGAGCTTTCCCGCCGGCCGGAGGAAGTCATCCGGCACGCGGTGCTCGACATGCTGCCGCGCGGGACGCTGGGACGTCAGCAGATCAACAAATTGAAGGTCTACAAGGGCGTCGAGCATCCGCATCAGGCTCAACAGCCCAAGGCGCTGGAGATCAAGTAATGGCGGAGCTGAAGGAATACATCTGGGGCACGGGCCGTCGTAAATCCTCCGTCGCCCGGGTGCGGCTTTCCCGCGGGACCGGCGTCATCACCGTCAACAAGCGCCCCTTCGAGAAATATTTCGTGACCGAGGACGACCGCCAGTCGGCCCTCGCCCCCCTGAACGCCACCAAGGCCTTCGGCCGCTACGACATCCTGGTCAACGCGTCCGGAGGCGGGGTCGGCGGCCAGGCCGGAGCCATGAAGCTGGGCCTTTCCCGGGCCCTCTTCAAGATCGAGCCCGCGCTGGAGTCCATCCTCCGCGCGCAGGGACTGCTGACCCGCGATCCGCGCATGAAGGAACGCAAGAAGTACGGCCTTCGTGGCGCCCGCCGCGGCGTTCAGTTCTCGAAGCGCTAGGCCGGCGTTTCCAGGCGGGTCCGAACCCGGAATTTCCATCAGGGGGATTTTATGCCCTTCGCCCGCAGCCAGCGGCTCGACCGCCTTCCGCCCTATCTTTTCGCCGAGTTCGAGCGCAAGCGCGCCGTGCTCGAGAAACAGGGCAAGGACATCGTCAACCTCGGCATCGGCGACCCCGACCAGCCGCCGCCGAAGCTCCTGCTCGACACGATGGTCGCGCACCTCGGGGACGAGGGCGTGCACCAATACTCCTCCTCGCAGGGCGTGGACGAGTTCCGCAGCGCCGTCGGCGCCTTCATGAAGAAGCGCTACGGCGTGGCGCTCGAGAACCGCGAGATCTGCCTGGGCATCGGCTCCAAGGAGCTGATCGCGCACATGCCGCTGGCGCTCACGAATCCCGGGGACGTGGTGCTTTGCCCGGAGCCCGGCTATCCCCCGTACCGCTCGGGAACCATCTTCGCGATGTGCGAGCCGCACGTGATGCCGCTGCGCAAGGAGAACGGCTTCCTGCCCGACCTGGACGCCATCCCCGCGGACGTCGCGAAAAAGGCGAAGATCCTCTACGTCAACTATCCGAACAACCCCACGGGAGCCACCGCGACGAAGGACTTCTACGCGAAGTGCGTCGCGTTCTCGAAACGCTGGGGGACGCTCGTCGTCTCGGACGAGGCCTACGCGGAGCTCTACTACGAGGAGGCCCCCGCGAGCTTCCTCGAGGTGCCCGGCGCGCGGGAGGTCGGCGTCGCGGTGCATTCCATGACGAAGACGTTCTCGATGGCGGGCTGGCGCATGGCCTGGGTCTGCGGCAACGCGGACGTCGTGGAGACGATGCGGTCGTTCAAGGCCAATTGCGACAGCGGCCAGTTCATGGGGTTCCAGAAGGCCGTCGCGAAGGTGCTCACCGAGGGCACGGGCGACATGGCGAAGATCCGCGAGATGTACCGCCGCCGCCGCGACATTTTCGTGGAGGGCACGCGCAAACTCGGATGGGACGTGTCCGCCCCCAAGGCCGGGCTCTACATCTGGTATCCGGTGCCGAAGAAGGGCCTGACCTCGATGCAGTTCGCCGAGGCCGCGCTCGAGGCGGGCGTGATCATGCTGCCCGGCTCCGGGTTCGGCGCGGCGGCCGAGGGCTACATGCGCGTCGCCCTCACCGTCACCGAGGAGCGCCTCCGGGAGGCCGTGAAGCGCCTGGCCGCGATCAAGCTCTAGGGCGCCGGGCGATGGGCCTCGAGATCGTCATCGCCTCGAAGAACAAGGGCAAGATCCGCGAGATCCGCGAGATCTACTCCGACCTGCCCGTCGACATCCTCGAGATCCCGGAGCTTCCGGAGGTGGTCGAGGATGGAGCCTCGTTCTCGGAGAACGCCCGCAAGAAGGCCGTCGAGATCGCCCGCTTCACGGGGCGCTGGGCGCTGGCCGACGATTCCGGGCTGGAAGTCGACGCGCTCGGCGGGGCTCCGGGCATCCGCTCGGCCCGCTGGTCCGGCGGCGGCGACGAGGCCAACAACGACAAGCTGCTGGCGGAACTCGCCGGGGTGCCGGCGGCGGCGCGCACTGCGCGGTATCGGGCGGTCGTGGTCGTCGCCGACCCCGGGGGCCGCGTGAGGGCGGAGGCTTCGGGCGTCTGCGAAGGACTGATCGGCTTCGAGCGGCGCGGGACCGGGGGCTTCGGCTACGATCCGCTGTTCGGGGTGCCGGAGCACGGCTGCACGATGGCGGAACTCACGGCCGGGCAGAAGCACGCCCTTTCGCACCGGGGGCAGGCGCTCCGGGCGTTGCGGACTCCCTTGACTCGGGCCCTGGACGGTTTAAGATGAACGCAGACGCCATGTCCAAACAAGAACGGAAGAAGTGCAGCCACGGCATCGACGTGCCCGAGAAGGAGGCCCGACCGCTGCTGGATGCGTTCGAAATCGGCCTGTCGCAGGCGGTGATCGGGGCGGATCCCCGGAATGCGCGCGCGTTCGAGATGCTGGGCCAGGCGCTCACGCGGGCGGGGCGGCACCAGGAGGCCCTGGATGCGGACCTCCGCCTGGCGAACCTCAGGCCGAAGGACCCCGTGGCCTACTACAACCTGGCCTGCAGCTATTCCAATCTTCGCAACGTCGACGCCGCGTTCGAGGCCCTGCACCGAGCCTTCGATCTCGGCTACAACGACTACCGCCATCTGCTGAAGGACCCCGATCTCGAGAACGTGCGGCGCGACCGGCGCTTCCGCCGCCTGCTCGACAAGAAATGGGGCAAGCGGCAGGGCGGCAAGAAGAGCCCCTGAGCCGGGGCAGGAAGTCGTTGACTCCACGCCGGGAAAACCAGATTCTGCCCGCATGGTCAAGGCCCGCACCGAGTTCGTCTGCCAGAGCTGCGGCGGACGCGCCCCGAAATGGATGGGGAAGTGCCCGGAATGCGGGGAGTTCAACACCCTCGTCGAGGAGGCCGTGCGCCCCGAGGAGGGCTCCCGGCGGCCCGTGCTCTCCGAGGACAAGCCGGTCCCCATCGACGAGGTCAAGGCCGAGGACCGGCCGCGCATCGTCGTGGGCATCGGGGAGTTCGACCGCGTGCTCGGCGGCGGCATCGTCAACGGATCGGTCGCGCTGATCGGCGGCGATCCCGGCATCGGCAAGTCGACCCTGATCCTCCAGGTCTGCCAGCGCATCGCCCAGTCGGGCCGCAAGGTCCTCTACATCTCGTCCGAGGAGTCCGTCATCCAGACGAAACTCCGCGCCGACCGCCTGGGCGTCGACTCCCCGAATCTCTTCGTCGTCAGCGAGACCAACCTCTCCGTGATCCGGAAGTACCTGGAGGAGCTGCGCCCGGCGTTCGCCGTCATGGACTCCATCCAGATGATCTACCGGCCGGAGATCCCCAGCGCCCCCGGGACCGTGACCCAGGTGCGCGAATGCTCCGCGGAACTGACGTTCCTCTCCAAGCGGCTGGGGATCGCGCTCTTCATCGTCGGGCACGTGACGAAGGACGGGTCCATCGCGGGGCCCCGGACGCTCGAACACGTCGTCGACGCCGTCTTCTATTTCGAGGGCGACCGCTTCCAGACCTTCCGGCTGCTGAGGGGCGTCAAGAACCGCTTCGGGTCGACGAACGAGATCGGGATCTTCGAGATGGTGAACGAGGGGCTCGCGGAAGTCGCCAATCCGAGCGAGCTCTTCATGGCCCGCGAGCACGGGGCGAGGGAGGGCTGCGTCGTCGTGCCCAGCTTCATCGGGTCCCGGACGCTGCTGATCGAGATCCAGGCGCTGACGACCGAAAGCGCCCATCCGGAGAACGTGTCCCGGCGCGTCAGCGGGGTGGACCGCGACCGCATGATGCTGATCCTGGCGGTGCTCTCGCGGCGCCTCAGCTTCAAGACCGCCAACCAGGACGTCTTCGTCAACGCGGTGGGCGGCGTCCAGGTGGACGAGCCCGCGGCCGACCTCGGCATCGCGTGCGCCCTGGCGTCCAGCATGGTCGACCGTCCGGTCCGCGACCGCACCCTGGTGATGGGGGAGGTCGGCCTCACCGGCGAGGTGCGCGGCGTGACGCAGGCGCCGGCCCGGGTCGCGGAGGCGAAGCGCATGGGGTTCGTGCGGGCCGTCGTCCCGAAGGACAATGCGAAATCGCTGGGGAAGGCCGACGGGATCGAGATCGTCGCCGTGTCCACCCTGGACGAGGCTTTTCGAGCCGCGGGGCTGCATTAGCGGAGGATTCATGGCCCTTCACCCCCTCGCGGGGAAACCCGCGCCGGCCGCCGTGCTCGTCGACGTTCCTCGCCTGCTCCGGGACTACGCGGAGCGCACGCCGGATCCCGCCGATCCCTCGCAGCGCGTGAGCTTCGGGACCAGCGGCCACCGGGGAAGCCCGCTGAACGGATCCTTCAACGAGGCGCACATCCTGGCGATGACGCAGGCGATCTGCGAATACCGCGCGTCCAAGGGGATCTCCGGCCCGCTCTTTCTGGGCATGGACACCCATGCGGTGTCGGAGCCGGCGCAGCGGACGGCGCTCGAGGTGCTGGCGGCGCACGGCGCGGCGGTCCATTACCAGAAGGACGGCGGGTTTACGCCGACGCCGGGGATTTCGTTCGCGATCCTTTCCCACAACCGGGGCCGCAGCTCGGGCCTGGCGGACGGCATCGTCATCACGCCGTCGCACAATCCGCCGAAGGACGGCGGGTTCAAGTACAACCCGCCCCACGGGGGCCCTGCGGACGTGGACGTGACGAAGGTCGTCCAGGACCGGGCGAACCAGCTGCTGGCCGGCGGCTTGAAGGGCGTGCTTCGGATGCCGTACGAGCGGGCGCTGAAGGCGCCCGCCACGAAGGCGCACGATTTCGTCGCGCCGTATGTGGACGCGCTGGGGCAGGCGATCGATCTCGACGCGATCCGCGGCTCGAAGCTGCGCCTCGGGGCGGATCCGCTCGGCGGCGCGAGCCTCGCGTACTGGGCGGCCATTCGCGACCGGCACCGCCTCGACCTCGAGGTGACCAATCCCTCGGTGGATCCTCAGTTCGGGTTCATGACCCTGGACCACGACGGGCAGATCCGCATGGACTGCTCCAGCCCGCACGCGATGGCGAAGCTGGTCGGCCTGAAGGACCGCTTCGACATCGCGTTCGGGAACGACGCCGACGCGGACCGCCACGGCATCGTCACGCCGGGCTCGGGGCTGATGAACCCCAATCATTTCCTGGCGGTGGCGATCCAGTACCTCTACTCGACGCGCGGCGGCTGGAGGAAGGACGCGGGCATCGGCAAGACGCTCGTGTCCAGCAGCCTCATCGATCGCGTGGCGGATTCGCTGGGACGGAGGCTGGTGGAGGTCCCCGTCGGATTCAAGTGGTTCGTCGGCGGCCTGCTCGACGGCTCGATCGGGTTCGGCGGAGAGGAGAGCGCGGGCGCGAGCTTCCTGCGTTTCGACGGCGGCCCCTGGAGCACGGACAAGGACGGGATCCTGCTCGGGCTGCTGGCGGCGGAGATCACGGCGAAGACGGGTCGCGACCCCGGCCTGCATTTCAAGGACCTCGCCGGGCGCTTCGGCATGCCGTACTACACGCGCATCGACGCCGCGGCGACGCCGGCCCAGAAGGCGGCGCTCGGGAGGCTCTCTCCGGAGTCGGTGAAAGCCGTCGACCTGGCGGGGGAGAAGATCCTCGCAAGACTCACGAAGGCCCCGGGGAACGGGGCGTCCATCGGGGGCTTGAAGGTCGTGACCGAGCACGGCTGGTTCGCCGCGCGGCCGTCGGGCACCGAGGACGTGTACAAGATCTACGCGGAAAGCCTGAAGGATGCGGGGCATCTGGCCCGCATCGTCGAGGAGGCGAAGGTCATCGTATCCGCCGCGCTGGCCGTCTGAGTCGTTGGATTGCGCGGCAAATCTGCTATCCTGCCCGCTCTGTCGGGCCGACTTTTAAGAGAGAATCGCATGAAGCCCTCCCCGCTCCCGGTCCTCGAGTTCATCCTCAAGAACTACAAGAACTTCAACGCGCGGGCGACGCGCGACGCGCTGCTCGGCTATTGGAAGCACATCGAAGGCGGCGGAAAGATGTTCTGGGCCGTCGCGGGAGCGATGTCGTCCGCGCAGCTCGGCATCACGCTGGCGCCGGCGATCCGGGCGGGGCTCGTCCACGGGCTCTCGGTGACGGGGGCGAATCTCGAGGAATCCCTCTTCCGCCTCGTGGCGCACCACGGCTACAAGGATTTCCCGGACTACCGCTATTTCACGAAGAAGGACGACACCCGGATCCTCAAGGACCGGATGCGCCGCGTCACCGACACGAGCATTCCGGAGGACGAGGCGTTCCGCGCCGTCGAGAAGTTCATCGTGCCGATGTGGAAGGCCGCGACGGAGCGCGGGGAACGGCGTTTCTGGCACGAGTACTTCTACGAGCTCATCCAGAAGATCGGCCCGAAGCTGCAGGAGGGGTCCGCGGAGGAATGCTGGCTCCTGGCGGCGGCGAAGGCGAAGCTGCCGATCGTCGTGCCGGGACACGAGGACTCCACGTTCGGAAACATCTTCGCGTCCTACGTGAAGCTCGACGGTTGTTCGCCCTCCATCGTCAAGTCGGGCATCGAGTACATGGCGGCGTTCTACGACCAGTACCGGCAGCTCTCGAAGGGCGCCGGGGTCGGGTTCTTCCAGGTCGGCGGCGGCATCGCGGGCGATTTCCCGATCTGCGTGGTCCCCTCGATCAAATACGACCTGCAGCAGCCCGTGAAGCCCTGGGCGTATTTCTGCCAGGTGTCGGATTCGACGACGTCGTACGGCTCCTATTCGGGCGCCACGCCGAACGAGAAGATCACCTGGGACAAGCTCACCGAGAAGACGCCGATGTACGTGATCGAGTCCGACGCGACGATCGTGGTGCCGCTGCTGCTGAGCGCGCTGCTCGAGTGCAAACGGAACCCGGCGAAGGCGCGGGCGCTCATCGCGAAGAGCCGGGCGTAGCGCTATTCCGCGTTGATCCGCAGGAGCTGCGTGTCGGTGCGGAGCAGCAGCGCTCCTTCGAGCGGGGCGGGGGACGCGAGCGTTCGCCCCTTCAGCTCGTTGCGGCCGAGTTTTTTGAAGGTCTTCCCGGGTTCCAGCACGGTCGTGGCACCGTTCTCGTCGAGCGCGTAGATGCGACCCGCGGCGAAAAGCGGCGAGGCCGAGAAGTTCCCCCCGAGCCGTTCCTGCCAGTGGACCGCCCCCGTCTTCGCGTCGAGACAGCTCGCGATGCCGCCGTCGCTGACCAGGTAGAGTTCGTCGCCGATCAGCAGGGGCGAGGGGTTGAGCGGGGCGCCCTTCACGAGCTTCCACGCCGTGGTCCCGCTGCCGTCGGCCTTGATCGCGAGCAGGGTCGGGCTGTCATAGCCGGTGCCGACGAAGACCAGGCCGTGGCCGAAGACGGGACGCGGGACGACGGAGTACCCGCCGGGATAACGGACGTCCCAGAGGGTCCGTCCGGTGGCGGGGTCGTAACTCGTCACGCCGTTGGCGCCGGGGTCCACCAGTTGGGTCCGGCCCTTGAACTCGATGAGCAGCGGGGTGCAGAACGAGAAGCGCTTGCCCGTGCTCTCGGGGCGCGGCGCCCTCCAGCGCTCGGCGCCCGTCTTCTTGTCGAGCGCGAGGACGAACTGCCTGTCGCCGCCGTCGCAGGTCAGGATCAGGAGGCCGGCGTGGACCACGGGGGAGCCTCCGGGGCCGTGCACATGTTCGTAGGGGATCTGCGTCTTCCAGAGGATCTTGCCCTCGCCGGAAAGGCACGCGGTGCCGTAGGTCCCGAAATGCACGTAGACGCGGCCGTCCTCGAGGACCGGCGTCGGGGAGGCATGGCTGTTCTTGCCGTGGATCTTCAGCGGGGCTTCGCGTTTGAACACCTCGACGTTGTGGAGTTCGCGCCCCGTGGCGGCGTCCAGGCAGACCGCGCGGAAACTCGTCCCGCCCTCCGAGGTGGTGAGCCAGATCCGCCCCGCCGCATGGACCGGCGAGGACCAGCCCAATCCGGCGAGGGGCGTGCGCCAGGCGATGTTGGCGGACGTCTCGGACCATTGCAGCGGCAGGGACTTCACGACGCTGTGGCCCTGGCCTTCGGGGCCGCGGAACTGCGGCCAGTCCTGCAGGAGGAGCAGCGCGATCAGGTGCATCAAGGGTTCATTTCTCCTCTTTCAAGGGCTCTTTAGGGAACGTCGCGAAGTAGTCCAAAAGGGCGCCGATTTCGGCGTCGTTCAGATTCAGATTGGGCATCTGCACCGTGAACTGGCGGACCAGTTCCCGGGCCTTCGGATCCGTGATCATCATGGACGTGGGATCCTTGAGCCAGCGGCGGAGCCACTCGGGGTCGTGCCGCTGCAGGACGCCGGCCAGATCCGGCCCCACGAGCCGCCCTCGTCCGATGCTGTGGCAGCTCTGGCAGCCCAGCGCGAGGTAGACCTGCTCGCCGGGTTTGACGGGGACGTACAGCGAACGCAGATGACCGGCCAGATCCCAGAGCTCTCCGGGGGGGCAGACGCCGTGGAAGGACGGCATCGGCGTGCCCGGCATGCCGGTGCTCAGGATGCGGAAGAGATCTTCGGCCGCGGCGCCGGCCTTGAACGCGATCTCTCCCCGGGTGAGATCCGGCAGGCCCATGGGGCGGCCGTCCGCATCGACGAGCGTCGCGGCCGCCGGGCCGTCTCCGCGGCCCCGATCGCCGTGGCAGCGGGCGCACTGGAGTCGCCGGTAGGCGTCCGCGCCGCGGGCCGGGTCGGGCGCACGATCCCGCGGGATCGGAAGGCGGTTCCGCGCGGGCGAGCGCTGGAAGTGGTTGAAGAGTCTTCTCCCCTCGACGACGACGTCGGAGAGATCCTTGATCCGGTCCACGAGGGCCCAGATCTGGTCGCCGCCGAAATCGCCGTGGGCGGGCATGCCGCCGGCCGCGATGCCGGCGCTCACGGTGCGGTAGAGGTCCTCGTCGAAGGGCATCTCGTCCGGAAGCGAGGTCTTGAGTTTGAAGCCGCCCCGGGTGAAA
The DNA here is from genome assembly GCA_964619955.1 of uncultured Planctomycetales bacterium. GTDB lineage: Bacteria > Planctomycetota > MHYJ01 > MHYJ01 > JACPRB01 > JACQFK01. The sequence goes on along the minus strand of CAZUJF010000026.1, from coordinate 52,436 downwards.
TCGCGCGGGCGCAGTCCCCGGCGCAGCGCCTCGGGGCCGTCCCCCTTGCCGTCGGGTCCGTGGCAGGGGAGGCAGTTCCATCCGTAGAGGCGGTCGCCGAGATCGGCGAGCGCGGCGGGGGTCTGGGTGCGGGGCTGGACCTTCACCTCGGACCAGGGGATGCGGCGCCGCAGACGCAGTTCGGAATCCTGGGCGCCGGCCGCGAGGACGGCCGCCAGCAGGAGTCCGACACAGAGGCCTTTCATGGGGCTGCATTATAGGAAAGTGATGACCGAAGCCCTCTCGAGGGCTATAATTCAAACCCAAGTCGCATGGGTCACGTCGAACTCGCGTTTCTCTGGCATTTCCACCAGCCCTGTTACCGGGACCTCCCCTCCGGGAAGATCCTGATGCCCTGGGTGCGCCTGCACGGATTGAAGGATTACACCGGTCTGGCGGCCCTGCTCGAGGAGTTCCCCGAGATCCGCTGCACGACGAACTTCAGCCCCGTCCTGCTGGACCAGCTTCAGGCCTACGTGGACGGGGCGACGGACGACATGCAGGAGTTGTCCCTGGTCCCCGCCGCGGAGCTCGACGAGGAGCAGAAGGCGGCGATGCTGTCGACGTTCTTCTGGGCGCATCCGGACAGCGTCGTCGGGGTCTATCCCCGCTACCGGGAGCTTCTGGAGATGCATCGCGCGAAGAAGACCTTCCGCGAAGGCGACTTCCGCGATCTGCAGGTGCTGGCGAACCTGGCGTGGATCCATCCGCTGGAGGACGCCGCCCGCGAATTGCGGAAGAAGGGCCGGGGCTACGGCGAGGAGGACAAGCAGGTCCTGCTTGCGGCCACGCGCGAGGTGCTGGCCCGCATCCTGCCGCGCTGGAGCGCGCTGCATCCCCGGGTCGAACTTTGCGTGAGCCCCTACTACCACCCCATCGTTCCGCTGCTTTGCGATTTCGGCAGCGCCCGCGAGGCGATCCCCGACCTGCCCCTGCCGAACGCCCCGTCGTTCCGCGGCGAGGCGGAGGTCCAGGTGCGGCGCGCGCTCGACGCGGGGGAGCGCTATTTCGGCCGCCGGCCCCGGGGCTTCTGGCCCTCCGAGGGTTCCGTCAGCAACGAGGCGTGCGCGTTGTTCCGCGCGGCGGGCGCCGAGTGGGCGGCCACCGACCAGGCGATCATCGGGGAGCCGGGCGTGCGCACCCTTCACGGGCTCAAGGTGGCGTTCCGGGACACCGCGCTTTCCAATCTGCTCGGCTTCACCTACAAGAGCATGGATCCGGCGGATGCCGCCGCCGATTTCATCCGGCGCCTCGAGGGCCGCTCCGGCCCCGTGCCGGTCATCCTCGACGGCGAGAACCCCTGGGAGCATTACCCGGACGGCGGGGTCGCGTTCCTGCGGGCCCTTTTCAAGTCGCTCTCAGGACATCCGAACATCCGGACCGTGACCATGTCCGAATTGTCCTCCCAGGGCGACATCGGCGGGCTGACCGCGGGCTCGTGGATCAACCGGAACTTCGGGGTCTGGATCGGGCATCCCGAGGACCGCCGGGGCTGGGAGATGCTCGGCCGGGCCTACCGGGACCTGGATGGATCGACCTCCGAACTCGCCTGGGAGTGTCTGAGGGCCGCCGAGGGCAGCGACTGGTACTGGTGGTTCGGCGAGGATTTCACGAGCGCGCAGGACGCGGAATTCGACGCGCTGTTCCGCCGGCATCTGATGAACATCTACAAGATCATCGGGAAGCCGTGGCCGGACGATCTGATGCGGCCGGTCAAGCAGGTGCGCGGCGAGACCCGGGTGAAATGGCCGGAGGCCGCGCTCAACGTGCGCCTGGACGGCCGCCGCAGCGACTACTTCGAATGGATCGCGGCCGGCCATTACGACATGTCCCGCGAATACGGCGCGCTGGCGGGGGAGTCGTCCTTCCTGAGCGACGTCTACTTCGGTTTCGATCTCGAGCGGCTGCTCCTGAGGCTGGACTTCCGGAAGGGCGTGAGCCCGCGCGACATCATGGGATCGGGGGAGCTGCGGATCGTCGTCACGCGCCCCCGGCAGAAGACGCTGAAGCTCGAGGGCGTCGTCGACGAGATCTTCGAGGCCGGCATCCCCTTCGACGAACTGGGGCTGATCCGCGGGGAGGAGATCGAGTTCTTCCTCGAGTACGAACGGACGGCCGGGGTGCCGGTCCGGATCCCGACGCTGATTCCGCTGTCGTTCCGGGTGCCCGGGACCGACTACGAGAAGGTAAACTGGCAGGTATAAGAGGATTTCGTGCCTGAACTGCGCCGCGACCCCGTTTCCTCCCGCTGGGTGATCATCGCCTCCGAGCGGGCGAAACGCCCGGACGAATGGGCCCACGCCGACCGGGTGGGGGCGCAACGGTCCAATCCCTGCGCCTTCTGTCCGGGCCAGGAGCACATGACGCCGCGCGAGATCGCGGCCGTGCGCTCGGGCGCGGCGTGGCGGGCCCGGGTGGTCTCGAACAAGTTCCCGGCGCTCATGGTGGAGGGCGGCCTCGACAAGCGCGCCGAGGGCATGTACGACCTCATGAACGGCGTCGGCGCGCACGAGGTGGTCATCGAGACGCCGCGCCATGTCGTGTCGCTGACGGACCTCGCGGACGACGAGGTGCGCGACGTCCTGTGGCTCTACAAGCAGCGGCTGCTCGACCTGCGCAACGACGTGCGGCTGGTGTACGCCCTCATCTTCAAGAACGTCCGCGAGAAGGCGGGGGCCTCCCTCGAGCACACGCATTCGCAGCTGATCGCGACGCCGATCGTGCCGCTGGCGGTGGACACGGAGATCCGCCGCTGCCGGGAGTACTTCGAGCACCGCGACCGCTGCCTGCTCTGCGACATGGTCGCGCAGGAGCTCCAGTCGGGGACGCGCCTGGTGCTCGAGACGCCGAACTTCGTCGCCTTCGCGCCCTTCGCCGCGCGCTTTCCGTTCGAGACCCACGTGCTGCCGCGCCGCCACCTGTCGCACTACGAGATGACCGACGACAGCCTGCTCATGGAGCTGGGGCGCTGCCTCCGGACGGTGATCGCGAAGATCGAGAAGGCGGTGAGCGCCCCGCCGTACAACTACCTGATCCACACGAGCCCGCTGAACGCGCGGCCCCTGGACCACTACCACTGGCATTTCGAGATCATCCCGCGCATCACGGGCGTGGCGGGCTTCGAGTGGGGCAGCGGGTTCTACATCAACCCCGTGCCCCCCGAGCAGGGGGCCGCGTACCTTCGCGAACTCAAGGTCTGATGCAGTGGTTCGATGGGAGTGAGCCGACGGGTTGAAAGGCCGGTTGACGGCGGGGAGGGCCCCCGCTTCACCTGCTCGAAACGACGTTGACTCGCCACAAGGAGACCGCACGGTGCGCATCGCTTTCATCTCGTCCGAGGTCGTCCCGTATTCGAAGACGGGCGGGCTGGCGGACGTCGCCGGGGCGCTGCCCCCCGCCCTGGAGAAGCTCGGCGCGGAAGTGGCGGTCGTTTCCCCCCTGTACCCCGCGGTGCGCGGCTTCCCGCTGGAGGCCCTGCCCAACCTGGTCTCGGTCCCGCTGGGATTCGGCCGGACGGCCTGGGGGGCCGTGCGCCGCCACGGGATCCATCACTTCATCGAGCACGACGTGTTCTTCAGCCGTCCCGGGCTGTACGGCGAAGGCGGGCGCGATTATCCGGACAACCTGGCGCGCTTCACGTTCCTCTCCCGGGCGGCCCTGGAGTTCCTGATCCAGACGGGCAAGACCTGGGACATCGTCCACGTGCACGACTGGCAGACCGCGATCGTGCCCCTGCATCTCAAGAGCTGGTATTTCCCGGCGTTCCCGAAGACGAAAAGCGTGCTGACGATCCACAACCTCGCGTACCAGGGCCGCTTCTGGAAGGGGGATCTTCCCGTCACCGGTTTCGGATGGGAACGCTTCACGGCGCGGGAGCTGGAGTGCTACGACGACCTCAATCTCCTGAAGGGCGGGCTCGTGCACGCGGACGCGCTGACGACGGTGAGCCCGACCTACGCGAAGGAGATCCTGACGCCGGAGTACGGTTACGGCATGGACGGACTGCTGCGGGACCGCGTGGGATCGCTGAGCGGCATCCTGAACGGGGTGGACCGCGACGAATGGAATCCCTCGAAGGACGCGTTTCTGCCGGCGAAATATTCGGCGAGGGACCTGGCCGGGAAGGCCGTGTGCAAGGCGGAACTGCAGCGTCGCTGCGGCCTGCCGGTGCGGGGGGACGTCCCGGTGGTGGCGATGGTGGGCCGCCTCGCGCAGCAGAAGGGCGTCGACCTGCTCCTGGGCGCCGCGGAGGGGCTGGCGGCCCGGGACGTGCAGCTGGTCGTCCTGGGCAGCGGCGAGCATGGGCTCGAGGACGGGGTGCGCTGGCTGGCCTCCCGTCTCGGGAGCAAGGCCTTCGTCCAGGTGGGGTTCGACAACGCGTTCGCGCACCGGATCATCGCGGGGAGCGATCTGCTCGCGGTCCCCTCTAGATACGAGCCCTGCGGCCTGACTCAGATTTATGCCCTGCGCTACGGGACCGTGCCGGTCGTCCGGTCCACGGGCGGGCTGGTCGACACGGTGGCCCACGGCGTGACCGGCTTCCGTTTCGACCACGCCACCCCGGCCGGGCTGCTCTGGGCGCTGGACCAGGGGATCGCGGCCTACCGGGCGCCGTCGCGCTGGGCGCAGCTGCAGCGGGCGGGCATGGCGAAAGATTTCAGCTGGGACGCCTCGGCGAAGGAATATCTCCGCCTGTACGAGTCGCTGCTGACGGGGAAGCCCCGATGAGGATCCTGGTCCTGTCCCGGAAGCGCTCGCTCTACTCGACGCGCCGCCTGCGCGAGGAGGGGGTGAAACTGGGCCACAAGGTCGACGTGGTGGATCCGCTGAAGTGCGTGCTGCATCTGCACGGCCGGCATCCCGCCGTGCTCGTGAACGGCAGGCCCTACGCCACCCCCCAGGCGGTGCTGCCGCGGGTGGGCACGGCGGGGACCGCCTACGCGATCGCGGTGATCCGGCAGTTCGAACTCATGAAGGTCCCGGTGGTGAACGGCCCCGAGGCGATCGACCGCGCGAAGAACAAGCTGGCGTGTCTGCAGTTCCTGGCGGCGAAGGGGGTGCCGGTGCCCGACACGCTGGTGTCGAGGTATCCGAAGGACCTGGACCGCCTGATCCGCCTGGTGGGGGGGCCGCCGCTGATCCTGAAGCTGCTGCGCGGCACGCAGGGCACGGGGGTCATCCTGGCGGAGAGCCGGGCGTCGGCGGCGTCGATGCTCGAGACCATCTGGAGCCTGGGCGAGGACATCCTGATCCAGCGCTTCGTCTCCGAATCCAAGGCCCGCGACGTGCGCGCGCTGGTGATCGACGGCGAGGTGCGCGCGTCGATGCGCCGTATCGGCCGCGAGGGGGAGTTCCGCTCGAACATCCACCGCGGGGGCATGGGGGAGCCGGTGAAGCTTTCCAGGGAGTTCGCGCGCGCGGCGGTGCGGGCCGCGGCGGCGATCGGGCTCCGGCTCGCCGGGGTCGACATCCTGGAGTCGGCGGGCGGCCCGCTAGTGATCGAGGTGAACGCCTCGCCGGGTTTCGAAGGGCTCGAGGAGGCCACGGGACTGAACGTCGCGAGGATGTTCATCCAGGCGGCGGCGCGCCGATGAAGGCCTTCGACATCGCCGGGATGCGCGTGAGGCCGGGCTCGCGCAAGGACCTCAAGATCCGCATCAGCGAGTTCTACACCGCGACCCCGGTCTTCATCCCGGTCACGGTGATCCACGGGTCGCGTCCGGGGCCGGTGGTCTACGTCACCGCCGCCGTGCACGGCAACGAGATCAACGGCGTGGACATGATCCGGCAGCTCCGCGCGGCCGTGGATCCCGCGCGCCTGCAGGGGACGCTGATCCTGGTCCTGATCGCGAATTCCATCTCCTTCACGTCGATGACGCGGGATCTGCCGGACGGGCGCGACCTGAACCGCTATTTCCCCGGGAAGGACCGGGGCTCGATGGCCTCCCAGATCGCGGAGGCGATCTTCACGAAGATCGTGAAGATCTCGGACTTCGGGATCGACCTGCACACGGCGGCGACGGGGCGGACGAACCTGCCCCACGTCCGCTCGGACATGCGGAGCCCGGTGCTGCGGCGCCTGGCCGTGGCGTTCGGCTGCGAGGTGATCTTCGACATGCCGGGCGATGAGGGCATGCTGCGGCGCGCGGCCTCCGCGGCGGGGGTGCCCACGATCGTGTACGAGGCGGGGGAGCCGCTCAAGTTCCAGAAGAAGCTGATCCGGCGGGGGCTGGAGGGCATCCGCAACGTGCTGGGCGACCTGAAGATGATGGATTTCGAGCGGACCTCGCCCGCCTTCCAGATCGTCATCGCGGACCACAAATGGCTGCGGGCCGGGAAGGGGGGCATCCTCAACGTGCAGGTGCAGCCCGGTGATATAATCGAAAAGGGCGCCACGGTGGCGGTGAACACGACGCCGTTCGGGACGGAGCTGGGACGGATCAAGGCGCCCCACAGCGGGCTCGTGGTCGGGGTGACGACGGTCCCCATGGTGCTGCCCGGAAGCGCGGTGTGCCATCTGGTGTCGCTGGGGTCGCGTCTGCCGGTGCTCCGGAAGCTGCTGGAGCGCCGGCCGCTGGTGTTCGAGTAGGTCGGGGTGAGCGAAATGAACCAGACGAAGACGGCGGTCGTGATCCTGGCGGGCGGTCGCGGCCAGCGGCTCGAGCCCTTGACGCGCGACCGCGCGAAACCCGCCGTGCCTTTCGCAGGCATCTATCGGATCATCGACTTCACGCTCTCCAACTGCGTGAACGCGGGCCTGAAGAAGATCTCCATGCTGGTGCAGTACCGGTCCCGCTCCCTGAACCGGCACATCCGCGACGGCTGGCAGCTGATGTTCAATCCCGCGGCGGGGGAGTACCTCGAGGTGCTGCCGCCCCAGTATCACGCGGGGGACTCCTACCTCGGCACCGCCGACGCCGTGTACCAGAACCTCTTCGCGCTCCGGGACGAGGAGCCCGAGAACGTCGTGATCCTCGGCGGCGACCACATCTACAAGATGGATTACCGGCATCTCGTGCGCTACCACAACGAGAAGGGCGCGGACGCGACGGTCGCCTGCGTCGAGGTCCCGCTCCGCGAGGCCGCGGGGCAGTTCGGGGTGATCCAGGCGGACGAGCACGGGAAGATCGTCGGTTTCGAGGAGAAGCCCGAACACCCGAAGCCGGTGCCGGGGCGCCCGGACATGTGCCTCGCGTCGATGGGCATCTACGTGTTCAACGCGAAGGTCATGTACAAGATGCTCGAGGAGGACGCGCGGGATCCGAAGAGCTCGCATGATTTCGGGAAGAACATCCTGCCCCAGATGCTGGCGACGAATCCGCTCTACGCGTTCAGTTTCGTGGACGCCAACAAGAAGGAGTCGAAGTACTGGCGCGACGTCGGGACGATCGACGCCTATTTCGACGCGAACATGGATCTGGTGCAGGTGACGCCGGAGCTGAACCTGTACGATAACGACTGGCCGATCCGGACGATGCCGATCACGATGCCGCCGCCGAAGTTCGTCTTCGCGCAGCAGGAGCCGGGCCGGGTGGGCCTGGCGCTGGACTCGATGGTCTCCCCGGGCTGCATCGTCTCGGGCGGCCGGGTGGAGCGCTCGATCCTCTCGCCGTTCGTGCGCATCAACAGCTACTCGACGGTGACGGACTCGATCATTTTCGAGAACGTGGTGGTCGGCCGGCACGCGAAGATCCACCGGGCGATCATCGACAAGGACGTGGTGATCCCCGAAGGCATGCAGATCGGCTTCTTCCCCGAGGAGGACCGGAAGAAGTTCACGGTGACCGAAAGCGGCATCGTGGTGATTTCCAAGCGGACGGTGTTGTAGGGGGGCTACCGCAGCAGGAAGAGCCAGGCGAGCAGGAAGACGGCGGGCAGGAATGAAGGCGCGGCCATGCCCCAGAGACGGATGGGCTGGGGAGTGAAGATCGGCGGAACGCCGAGCGCCGCTTCATCGGGGATGCGGGCGCGGTAGGCCGCCAGGAGCCAGCGCATGGCGCACACCGCGGCGAGCACGCCGGCGTAGATGAGGGCGGTCGAAATCACGCCGATGAGCGGGACGAGGTGCAGCAGCTGGAGGGTGCGCCCCGACGGCGGGGAGAGGGGCCCGTTGGTGACGATCGCATACGCCGTGAACAGGAACGACTGCGACGCCATCAGCCAGGAGAGGCGGTTGACGATCAGGCCGTCCTCGTGCTCCAGGCGCGCGCGGGTCAGTTCGTAGTATTTGAGGTCGTCGACTCCGGGCATCCCCCGATTCTAACCCCGCGCGCGGCGGCGGCGCTCGAACTACAGCGGATCAAGAGCGGAATAAATCTCCAGGAGTCGGCATTTTCCCTGTCGAAATATTCCGTCCGGAGCCACTCCTTTCATGAGCGTGGAGATGACGGACTTGCATTGCAAAGCATACGGATGTATGCTTGTAGTGATGAGATACGTCGTGACCAATGTGCGGATCGAGGCTCCCATGTTGAAAGCGATCAAGCAGCGGGCCCTGCTGGAGGGTGTTCCGGCTTCCGCGGTGATCCGCGAAGCCCTGGAGAAACACCTGGCCTCCCCCCCGGAACGGGGGAGCTGGAAGGAATCCCTGGAGGATTTCCTCGGCGCGTGCGGAGCCGCCGCGAGCGGCGGGCCGGGGACGGGCTCCGTCGACGTCGACGAGGTGCTCCACGGCCCCCGCCGTCGGAGACCCCGGGCGTGAGGGTCTTCGTCGACTCCGGCCCCTTCATCGCCCTTCTGGACCGCTCGGATCAGCATCACGCGTCCGCGCTGGCGGCGATGGCGCGGATGGGGGACGTCCGGCTGATCACGAGCCTCTTTGTGCTGGGGGAGGTGGCCGGTCGCGGCGTGCGCCTGGTGGGGGCCCGGCCGACGTCGGATTTCATCCGAAAGATCCTGTCCAGCCCCCTCTTCCATGTCGTCGATGTCGGTCTCCAGGCGGTGGAGGAGGCCCTCGAGGCGCTGCTGAAGTTCGAGGATCAGGGCCTGAGCTTCGTCGACGCGACGAACGTCGTTCTGATGAAGGCGGCCCGGACGCGGAAGATCTTCAGCTTCGACGGCGGCTTCCGGAAGGCGGGCTTCGATCTCCTTCCTTGAACGCTCCGCAGGCGCAACCCCTTGAACGCCCCCGTCCGATCCCCTATAACGGCTGCCTTCCCTAATCCGAGGAACAAGCTCATGCCCGACTTCGACGTGACGATCATCGGCTCCGGTCCCGGCGGCTACGTCGCCGCGATCCGCTCCGCCCAGCTCGGCCTCAAGACGGCCCTCGTCGAAAAGGGCCCCAAGCCCGAGTTCGGCGGCACCTGTCTCCACTGGGGCTGCATCCCCACGAAGGCCCTCCTTCACGACGCCTACCTCTACGAGCAGATGCAGCACGCCGCGAAATTCGGGGTCGAGGCCGACAACGTCCGCCTCAACCTCGACGCCGTCATGAAACATAAGGAACTCGTCGTCAAACGCAACCTCATGGGCATCGAGGCCCTGCTCAAGAAGAACAAGGTCACGACCCTCGTGGGGCTCGGGCGCGTCGCCAAGCCCGGCGTCGTCGAGGTCGACGGCAAGGCGCACACCACGAAAGCCGTCATCCTGGCCACCGGCTCGTCCGTGAAATGGTTCCCGGGCATGGAGCCCGACGGCAGGGGCATCATCACCAGCAACGAGGCCCTCAATCTCAAGAAGGTCCCGGCCTCGATGGTCGTCATCGGCGCGGGCGCCGTCGGCCTGGAGTTCGCGTCCGTCTACCAGCGCTTCGGCTCGAAGGTCAGCGTCGTCGAAGCCATGCCGCAGATCGTGCCGATCGAGGACGACGAGGTCGCCGCGGAACTCCAGAAGATCCTCGCCAAGCGGGGCCTCAAGTTCCACACCGGCTCCAAGGTGGAGTCCATCAAGCCCTCGGGTGCGGGCTACGTCACGACCGTCTCCAAGGACGGAAAGACGGAAGCGCTGGAGTCGGAGTTCGTCCTCGTCGCGGTGGGTCGCAAACCCAACACCGACAAGATCGGCCTCGAGAACACCCGCATCAAGACGGACCGGGGCTTCATCAAGGTCGACGGCCATATGCAGACGGCGGAGCCCGGGATCTACGCGATCGGGGACATCGTCCCCACGCCCCAGCTGGCCCACGTGGCGAGCGCCGAGGGCATCCTGGCGGCGGAGCATCTCGCGGGGAAGAACCCGAAGCCCCTCAACTATGACCGCACGCCCGGCGTGACCTACTGCGACCCGCAGGTGGCGAGCATCGGGCTCACCGAGAAGAAGGCCCGCGAGCGCGGCCACAAGGTCAAGACGGCGAAGTTCCCGTTCATGGGTGTGGGCAAGGCCGCCATCGAGGACGAGCGCGAAGGCTTCGTCAAGATCGTCGCCGACAGCCGCTACGACGAGGTGCTCGGCGTCCACATCCTGCACGCCCACGCCGGGGACCTCATCGGCGAGGGCGTGGCGGTGCTCAACGGGGAGCTCACGGTCCATGAACTGGCCGCGATGCACCCGCATCCCACGCTGAGCGAGGGCCTCATGGAAGCGGCCCACGCCTACTTCGGCCACGCGATCCACATCTGATGGGCCGTCCCGGGTGCGTCTGGCGCGACCTGGGACGCCTGGGCTACGCGGAGGCGCTGGCCGTCCAGAAGGACACGGTGCGCCGGCGCATCGCGGGGGAGATCCCCGACAGCCTGCTCTTCGTCGAACATCCCCCCGTGATCACGCTCGGCAAGATGGCCAAGCGCGAGCACGTGCTGGCATCGCGGCCGGAGGTCGCGCTGGTCCAGAGCGACCGCGGCGGCGACGTCACGTTCCACGGCCCCGGTCAGATCGTGGGGTACCCGGTGATGAACCTCGACGAACTGCGCCGGGACGTGCGCTGGTATCTGGACGGCCTCGAGGAGGTGATGATCCGCACGGCGGCCCGCTGGAAGGTCACGGCGGGGCGCATCCCGGGCATGACGGGCGCCTGGGTCGGGGACCGCAAGATCGGCGCGATCGGCGTGCGCCTCGAGCGCTGGGTGACGAGCCACGGATTCGCCTTCAACGCCAACACGGACCTCTCGTACTTCGACCTGATCGTTCCTTGCGGGCTCCAGGGCAAGGGGGTAACATCGCTCGCGCGCGAGACGGGGCGGGAGGCGGATCCCGGCGAGGTCCGGGCCGCGCTCGTCGAGGCGTTCGGTGCGGTCTTCCGACGGAGCATGACGGCGCATGGCGAAGCGGCCCGCCCCTGAGGCGCTGCCCCGGGACTTCCGGCTCCGGCTTTATCACGATCTGAAGCTCACCCGCGCGCTCGACGAGCGGGCGCACGTGCTGCACAAGCAGGGCCGCGTGCTCGGCGGCCTCTTCTCGAATCTCGGCCAGGAGGCGGTCTCGATCGGGTCCGCCCACGCCCTTCAGCCCGGGGACTACCTCGGCCCGATGATCCGGAACCTGGGGGCGGTGCTCGTGCGCGGCCACACGCCGCGGGACATCATGACCCAGTATCTCGCGAAGGCGACCTCGCCCACGGGCGGCAAGGACAACTCGCAGCACTTCGGCGACGTGGACCGCACGGGGGTGGTCGCGTACATCTCCATGCTGGGTATCCAGATCTCCGTGCTCGCGGGCATGGCGATGGGCGCCCGCTTGAAAGGCGAGCCGCGGGTGGCGCTGGCGTACATCGGCGACGGGGCCACGTCCACCGGCGATTTCTACGAAGGCCTCAATGTGGCGGCCGTGAACCGCGCGCCCCTGGTCGTGATCATCGAGAACAACGGATACGCCTATTCGACGCCGACCTCGAAGCAGTCGCTGCTGACGGATCTGGCGGACAAGGCGAAGGCGTTCGGGATCCCGGGCTTCGTCGGCGACGGGAACGATGTCGAGGCGGTCTACCACCTGACGAAATCCTGCGTTGATGCCGCCCGCGCGGGCGGCGGGCCGCAGTTGATCGAATTGAAGACTTTCCGCATGCGCGGACATGCGCCGCACGACGGGGCGGAGTACGTCCCGCCGGAGCTTTTCGAGGCGTGGCGGAGGAAGGACCCCATCGTCCGCCATGAACGCGCCCTGAAGCCCACGGCGGCGGAGAAGGCGGAGATCGAGGCACGCGTCCAGGCCGCGGTGGAGGACGCCGTGGCGTTCGCGGAGGCCTCCCCGGCGCCGGACGGCGCTGAGGCGCGGAGGGGCGTCTTCGAGGACGACGGCATCATCGCCTTCGAGCCGTGGGGGAGGGCTCATGCCTGAGCGGACGTTTCTCGAGGCGGTCTCCCAGGCGCTCCGGGAGGAGATGGAGGCGGATCCGTCGGTTCTGCTGATGGGGGAGGACATCGGCCGCTACGGGGGCGCGTTCAAGGTGACCGAAGGCTTCCTGGACCTTTTCGGGCCGAAGCGCGTGCTCGAGATGCCGATCGCGGAGGAGGGCTTCGTGGGCGCGGCCGTCGGGATGTCCTATGTGGGTTTCCGTCCGGTCGTGGAATTCCAGTTCATCGACTTCATCGCCTGCGCCTTCGACGTCATCGTCAACTTCGCGGCGACGAGCCGCTACCGCTGGGGGCGGCCGGCCCCCCTGGTCTTCCGGGGGCCCTGGGGCGCGGGGCTCCGCGCGGGACCCTTCCATTCGCGCAGCGTGGAGATGTGGTTCGCGCACTCGCCGGGCATCAAGGTGGTGGCGCCGTCGAATCCGGCGGACGCCGCGGGGCTGATGAAGGCCTGCATCCGGGACAACGATCCCTGTCTCTTCCTCGAGCACAAGTACCTGTATCGCCGGATCAAGGGGGAGGTCCCGGCCGGCATCGCCCCCGTGCCGATCGGGAAGGCGGCGCTGGTCAGGCCCGGGACGCAGCTCACGATCGTCAGCTACGGGATGATGCTGCACCGCTGCCTGGAGGCTCTGGCGAAAATGCCGGAACTCTCCGTGGAGCTGATCGACCTGCGGACGATCTATCCGCTGGACCGGGAGGCCCTCGTCGCGAGCGTGCGGAAGACGCACAAGATCATGGTCGTGCAGGAGGACATCCGCACGGGCGGGGTGGCCTCCGAGATCGCGGCGATCGTGAACGAGGAGGCGTTCGAGGACCTGGACGGGCCCGTGGTCCGGGTGACCGCGCCGGACGCCCCCGTGCCCTTCGCCCCCGCGCTGGAGGACGCCCATCTGCCCTCGGTGGACGAGATCTGCCGCGCCGCGCGGGCCCTGGCGGCCTACTGAGCGGATTCTGGATAAGGGATACCCCTCATTGTATGATGCGCCCTGAGACCAGCTTCCAAGAGGGATAGCGATCGATGCCGACCAATATCGTCATGCCCCAGATGGGCGAATCCATCTTCGAGGGCACCATCACCAAGTGGCTCAAGAAGGAAGGCGAGTCCGTCCGGCGGGACGAGCCGATCTTCGAGCTGTCGACGGACAAGGTCGACACGGAAATCCCGTCCCCCGTCGCCGGGGTGCTCCAGAAGATCCTGATGCCCGTGGGTTCCAAGGTGCCCATCCACACGGTCGTGGCGATCGTGGACGAGGGCGTGACGTCCGCGGCGACCGCTCCCGCGGCCGCGCCCCCCGAGGCCGAAAAGCGGCCCGCCGCCCCGGCGGCGCCGGCCCCCGCGCTGACGGCGGCGCCCACCGCGGAGGAAGCCGGCCGCGTCTTCGCCTCGCCCCTGGTGCGGCGCATCGCCCGGCAGGAGGGCGTCGAACTCGGCGCGATCACCGGTTCGGGCTGGAAGGGGCGCATCACCAAGAAGGACATCGACGAGCACATCCAGAGGGGCGCCCCTGCGGCGTCGCCGACGGCCCCGGCCGCGGCCCCGCCCGCGCCCATCCCGCGTCCGGCCGCGTTCGTTCCGGCGGCCAAGGCGCCCGTCGCGGTCCCGGGACGCACCCGCGTCGAACCCATGTCGCCGATGCGTCAGAAGATCGCCGAGCACATGACCCGCTCCAAGGCCACCTCCGCGCACGTGACGACCTTCTTCGAGATCGACATGAGCAAGGTGGTCGAGCTGCGGGAGCGCGAGAAGAAGGACTACGAGACGGTCTTCGGCACGAGGCTGACCTACACGCATTTCTTCGCCGGGGCGGCCGTCCAGGCCCTGAAGGAGTTCCCGCTCTTCAACGCCTCGGTGGACGGCACGAACGTCGTCTACCACAACTACATCAACCTGGGGGTCGCCGTCGCGATCCCCGAGGGGCTGATCGTCCCCGTCGTGAAGGCCTGCGAGGAGAAGAGCTTCCTCGGGCTGGTGCGGGGCATCAACGACGTCGCGGAGCGCGCGAAGATCAAGAAGCTGACGGTCGACGACATCCAGGGCGGCACGTTCACGATCACCAATCCCGGAAGCTTCGGCGGGCTCTTCGCGACGCCCGTGATCAACCAGCCGCAGGTGGCGATCCTGGGGATCGGGTCGATCCAGAAGCGGGCGGTCGTCATCAACGACGCGATCGCGATCCGGCCGATGTGCTACATCGACCTTTCGTTCGACCACCGCGTCGTCGACGGCGTGGAGGCCGAGAAATTCATGGCCCGCGTGAAGGAACTGCTCCAGACGTGGACCATACCCATCCGGTAGTCCTGCGCAAGCCGGCCTGGCTGAAGGTAAAACTTCCGTCCGGCGGCGGCTACCGGGACACGCTGGCCGTCGCGCGCCGCCGGAAGCTGCACACCGTCTGCGAGGACGCGATGTGCCCCAACATCGCGGAGTGCTGGAGCCGGCGGACCGCCACGTTCATGATCCTCGGCGACATCTGCACGCGCTCGTGCGGCTTCTGCAACGTGAAGACCGGGCGGCCCGTGGAGCTCGACCTCGACGAGCCCCGGCGCACCGCCGAGGCGATACGCGAACTGGGCATCAAACACGCCGTGATCACGAGCGTGAACCGCGACGAGCTCGAGGACGGCGGCGCGGCGGTCTTCGCCGAAACGATCCGCCGGACGCGCGAGCTGAATCCCGGGACGACGATCGAGGTGCTGACGCCCGACTTCCTGGGCCGGCGCGAGTCGTTGCAGGCGGTCTGGGACGCGAAGCCGGACGTGTTTGCGCACAACGTGGAATGCGTGAAGCGCCTCCAGCGGGAGGTGCGCAGCGCGGCGAACTACGAGCGTTCGCGGAGGGTTCTCGAGGGGACGCGGAAGGCCGGCATCCTGACGAAGACGGGGCTCCAGGTGGGGCATGGGGAGACCTGGGACGAGATCCAGGAGCTCTTCGACGACCTGGGCCGCCTCGGGCTGGACATCCTGACCGTCGGCCAGTATCTGCAGCCGACGCGGGAGCACCTTCCGGTGCGGCGCTACTACACGCCCGAGGAGTTCGAGCGCCTGGGCGCGGATGCGAAGGCGCGGGGCATCCGCTACGTGCAGTCCGGCCCCCTGGTGCGGAGTTCCTACCGGGCCGAGGAGCCCTTCGAGGGGCTCACGCAGCCCCGCTGACGGCGGGACATTGCATTCCTCCGGGCCTTCGGGGAGAATGCCGCGCTTCGATGAGCCACCGCGCGCCCGCCGTGTCCGGCACGTTCTATCCCGGGACCGCCGCCGAACTGCGCCGGGACGTCGAATCCATGCTGGGCCGCGGGCCGAAATCGAAGGCCCTGGCCGTCGTGGTTCCGCACGCGGGATACGTCTATTCGGGGCGCGTGGCGGGGGCCGTGTACGGGGCGGTGGAGATTCCGAGGGACGTGGTGCTGCTGTGCTTCAATCATCGCGGGCAGGGGGCGGAGATCGCCGTCTGGCCCCGGGGCGCCTGGCGGACCCCGCTGGGGGATGCGCCCGTGGAGGAGGCGCTCGCGCGGCGGGTGAAGGAAGCCTGCGAGGGGGCCGAATTCGACGAGGCCGGCCATCGCGGGGAGCATTCGGGCGAGGTCCAGGTGCCGTTCCTGCAGGTGGCGCGTCCGGATATGAGGCTCGTGCCGGTGGCGCTCTCGCTGGGGAGGGACGACCGCTCGGCCCGGAGGCTGGAGGCCTTCGGCGCCTCGCTGGCCGGGGTGGAGGGCGAGTTCCTCGTGGTAGCCTCGACGGACCTGAACCATTACGAGGACCAGGAGACGACGCTTCGGAAGGACGCGGCCGTGATCCGGGCGGTGGAGGCGCTGGACGCGGAAGGCCTGCGGGCGGCGCTGCGGCGCGAGCGGGTGTCGATGTGCGGTTACGCGCCCGTGCTGGCGGCCATCGCGTATGCGCGGGCCCGGGGGGCGACGTCGGCCCGGACGCTGGCCCACGCGACGAGCGGGGACGTGTCCGGGGATCGTGAACAAGTGGTGGGATACGCCGGGATGCTCATCCCGGCCTTGAATTGAGGGACCAGACCATGTGGCGCCTGAAGCGAACCCAGAACTGCGGCGAACTCCGGACGGCCGATGTGGGCAAGTCCGTCATCCTGAACGGCTGGGTCGACGTCCGCCGGGACTTCGGCAGCCTCATCTTCGTCGATCTGCGGGACCGGCACGGGAAGACCCAGGTGATCTTCGCGCCGGACCGGAACAAAGCCGTGCACGACCTCGCGACGAAGCTGAGGAACGAGACGGTGATCGCGGTGAAGGGCGTGGTCCGCCAGCGCGACCCCAAGACCGTGAACGCGCGGCTGGGCACCGGCGAGATCGAGATCGAGGCCGACGAGCTGGAGATCCTGAACGAGGCGAAGACGCCGCCGTTTCCGATCAGCGACCGGGTCGAGGTCTCCGAGGAGCAGCGGCTGCAGTACCGCTACCTGGACCTGCGCCGTCCGTCCATGCAGAAGAACATCGTGACGCGGCACAAGATCATGCAGTCGCTGCGCGAATTCATGGACGGACAGGGCTTCACGGACGTCGAAACGCCGTACATGGTGAAGTTCACCCCGGGCGGGGCGCGCAATTTCGTCTGCCCGAGCCGCCTTTATCCGGGGAAGTTCTTCGCCCTGGCGGAGTCCCCCCAGATCTTCAAGCAGCTCTTCATGGTGAGCGGCCTGGACCGCTACTACCAGATCGCGCGCTGCTTCCGCGACGAGGATCTCCGGGCGGACCGCCAGCTGGAGTTCACGCAGCTCGACGTCGAGATGTCCTTCGTCGACCGCGAGGACGTGATGGGGATCATCGAGGGCGCCGTGGCCGCGGTCTGGAAGAAGGTCGCGGGCGTCGACGTCCCGCGTCCCTTCCCGAAGATCAGCTATGACGAATCGGAGCTGCGCTACGGGACGGACAAGCCCGACCTGCGCTTCGGCCTGAAGATCTTCGACGTGACCGGCCTGCTGAAGGGGTCGGACTTCAAGGTCTTCTCCGAGACGGCCGCGAAGGGCGGCGTGATCCGCGGCATCTGCGCCCCGGGCGCCGGCACGTTCTCCCGCAAGGAGATCGAGGGCCTGGAGGTCTACTGCAAGGGCGTCGGGGCCAAGGGGCTGGTGTCGCTCAAGCTCGAAGCCGACGGGAAGGTGTCCGGGCCCTCCGCGAAATTCTTCACCCCCGCGCAGATCGCGGCCGTCACGGCGGCCGGCGAGGCCAAGGCGGGCGACCTGCTGCTTTTCATCGCGGACCAGGAGGAGAAGGCCGCGTCGGTGCTGGGCGGCCTGCGCCTGGTGCTGCGCGACAAGCTCAAGCTGGTGAAGGAGGGGACCTTCAACTTCTGCTGGGTGCTCGACTTCCCGATGTTCGAGCTCAGCGAGGACGGCAAGGTGGGCGCGAAGCACCATCCGTTCACGTCGCCGAAGGACGAGTACATCGACACGATCGAGCGGGAGCCGCTGAAGGCGCGCGCGAAGGCCTACGACCTGGTGCTCAACGGGGTCGAGCTGGGCGGCGGATCCATTCGAATCCACCGCCGGGACGTGCAGCAGCGGATCTTCCGCCTGCTGGGGCTTTCCGAGGACTACATCCGCGACCGCTTCGGGTTCCTGCTGGACGCGTTCGAGTACGGCGCGCCTCCGCACGGCGGCATCGCGCTGGGCATCGACCGGATGGCGATGCTGATCCTGGGCCTGGACAACATCCGCGACGTGATCACGTTCCCGAAAACCCAGTCGACGGTGGACCTGATGACGGGATCGCCGGGCACGGTCACGGAGAAGATGCTCAAGGAGCTGCACATCAGGGTCGTGGAGGAGTAGCGGGCGGCCGGCGCAGCCGGAAGACGCCGCGGTCCTCCTCCGACCGGTAGGTGGCTTCGTAGCCTGCGGGGCCGGCCTGGCCCTCGTAGGTGTAGAGGCCGCCGGCGATCCAGCAGCCCAGTTCCGCGGAACCCCTGAAGCGCCAGATGTCCCCGCTCCGCTCCGCCGTCATGGGCACCGTGTAGTCGAAGGTGAAGGGGAGCAGGCACCACGTGTACGTGGCGTGGTAGCGGGCGTCGAGGCCGCCGTCGGGGCGGGGGCTGACGAGACAGCGCAGTTCCCCGGTGTGACCGTCGACCGCGCTCTGCCAGAGGCCTTCCCATCGCCCTTCGATCGCCCCGGGTCGGGGGGGCGCCGCGGCGGCCTCCCAATCGCGCTCGTACGTGGAGCAGGCGGCGAGCGGCAGGAGCAGAAGGGCCAGGGCTTTTCGCATGATCTTGGGTATAATACGCGGCTTCTGAAGGGGAGATGCGGATGAATATCGTGATGAGCCTGGCGTTCCTGTGTCTCGCGACCCAGGAGGAGGGCTGGACGGAGCTTTTCAACGGGAAGGACCTCGACGGCTGGGTCCAGCGCGGCGGCAAGGCGAACTACAAGATCGAGGACGGGGCCATCCTCGGCACCTCGGTGCCGAACACCGCCAATTCCTTCCTGTGCACGAAGAAGGATTACGGCGATTTCATCCTTGAACTGGAGTTCAAGGTGAATCCGGCGCTGAATTCCGGGGTGCAGATCCGCAGCCAGTGTTTCGACGAGGAAAAGACGTTGGAGCTGGGCGGGAAGAAGATCAAGGTGGGGGCGGGCCGGGTGCACGGCTACCAGGTGGAGATCGACCCGTCGGCCCGGGCCTACAGCGGCGGCATCTACGACGAGGGCCGGCGCGGCTGGCTCAAGGACCTCAAGGAGAACGAAGCGGCCCGGAAGGCGTTCAAGTCGGGGGACTGGAACAAGTTCCGCGTCGAGTGCAAAGGCGATTCGATCAAGACCTGGATCAACGAGGTCCCGGCCGCCGATCTCAAGGATGCGGTGACCCCCTCCGGCTTCATCGCGCTGCAGGTGCACGGCGTCGGCAAGAAGGAGGACGTGCTCGACGTCCGCTGGCGCAAGATCCGGATCAAGGAACTGAAGTAGTCATCCCCGGCGATAGTAGGACCACTCGCAGCCGAACTCGACGCTCTTGCCGGCGGGGATCACGGCCGTCCACGTCGCGCGGAACGCGGCGTTCACGCCCAGCAGGGCCTGCCTCCAGATCGCGGCGTCGTAACGCTCCCAGGGGAGGTCCACCGCGTCGAAGGCCTCGGACGTCCCCTTGTCCTTGAGCAGTTCCATGCGCCCGACAGCCGTGCGGTCCACGCGGACGGGCAGATCCTGCGGGCGGTGATTCACGAGGCAGATCGTTCCCGTCATGAAGACCTGGCTGTAGCTGGTCCCGTCGATGGGGATGTTGTGGACCCGGCGCAGCTCGACGTCCTTGATGCGCACGGCGACGTCGCTCACCTCGGCCATCGGCAGCACGGTGTCGCCGCCCGCGGGCGTGAAGCGGAGCATGTCCTGGGCCAGCGCCCGGCCGTCGCGCACGATCATCGCGGGGCCCGTGGTCCAGGGGGTGCGGCCGCTGTTTTTCAGCTTGAGCCCGTGCCGTAGCTTCGGCATCGCCATGGCCCGGCGTAATTCCTCCAGGGAGCCTGAGGCCATGGAGAGGGAGACGCGCGGCAGGACTTCCAAGGTGTAGACATCCTCGCTGTCGAAGATCGCGCTGAAGACCGGCGCGCTCGACCGTTCGCCCTTCTTGAGCGTGAGGTGCGGGCGCGGATAGAGGAAGTATTCGTCGGCCGCCCCTCCCTCCACGACCGGATCGGGGCCGGCCGGCGCGGGTGCATCTCCCTGGGATTCCCCGTAGCGCGCGACCTGCGTCATCATCGCGTTGGTCAGCATCTGTCCCGCGCGTTGACCGGGATGGAAGTACTGGGAAAGCCCGGCGGCCGCCTGGCGCAGGGCCAGCGGGGAGAGGGTGTCCTTCAGGAGGAAGTTCGGAATGCCGACCACCAGCGAGGCGCTGACGTCCTTCAGGTCCGCAAGCTCGTTGACCAGGGTTCCTTGCAGGGTGAGTCGGACCTTCTTGTCCGGCAGCAGCTCCGCGTGGTACTCGGGGATCCAGCGCAGGCCCTTCTGGACGTAGACGAAGCGCAGGGGGATCCGCTCCTCGCGGACGTTGTCCTCCACGACGACCTTCACCAGCAGGCGGCGGCGCACGGAAGGCAGAGTCCGTTCCACCGGAAGGGCGTCCTTGCTTCGGATGGAGAGGACGCGCGACTTGTGGAGGATCTGGGTGCCGAGCTGCGTGCGCACCAGCAGGGTTTCGCCCGGGGTCTCGGGGGCCTCCTTGCGGCGGGGCACGTCGAGGAGCGTCCCCTCCAGCAGCGTGCCGTGGAGATCGAGGACCACGTCGCGGCCGATGCAGGCCTCGAGCGCGTCGGCGAGCGTCAGACAGGGCTCCTTGCGCTCGATGGTTTCGAAGCCGGCGCGCACGACCTCGACGCACGCGCCGGCGTGGCCGGTGAAGGTCCACAAGGTTCCGAGCACCGCCTCCGGGACCTCGGTCGTGACGTACCACCCGGTCTTCGCCGGAATCAGGCCTTCCGCCAGGATGAACGCGTGGCCGTCCTTGAAGATCGTGGCCTCCTTCGGCTCGATCTTGACCGGGTGAGCGGCGGGTTCGAGCGGGTCCTGGAGCAGGATCAGGAGCGCGAGCATCATGTTCATGGGGTGAACAAGAGCAAGCCCTGTGCCATGGTCTGAACGGGAGGCGCGAGACGGCAGGCGTATCCGATCCGATACACCCGCCGTATCGCTTCAGATACCGAACTGACGGAGCAGGCGGGCGAGATAGGTGCGCTGGAGCCCCAGGGCTTCGGCGGCGCGCGTCTGATTGCCGCCGTGGCGCGCCAGCGTCTCCTGCAGGAGGCGGCGGCGGAACGCTTCCACCTGCCCGTGAAAGGAATCCGGCGGCGCGTCCGCGCCGAGCAGGAGCTCCGGAGGGAGGTCCCCCGGCAGGATTTCCTCGCCTTCGCTGAGGGCGACCGCCCGCTCCAGGGCGTTGCGCAGTTCGCGGACGTTGCCCGGCCAGGCATGGCGTTCCAGGCACTCGATCGTCTCCGAGCCGAAGCGACGGGAGGGGTTCAGTTGCTTCAGGAGGTGTTCCGCCAGGGGGCGGATCTCGGCGCGGCGCTCGCGCAGCGGCGGAAGCACGATGGGGATGATGTTGAGCCGGTAGTAGAGATCCTCGCGGAAGGCCCCCTCGGCGACGCGCTTCTTGAGGTCCCGGTTCGTGGCGGCGACGACGCGCACGTCGACCTCGATCGTCTCGGTTCCCCCGACGCGCTCGAAGCGCCGCTCCTGGAGCACGCGCAGCAGCTTGGCCTGGAGCGCGGGCGAGACGTCGCCGATCTCGTCGAGGAAGATCGTGCCGCCGTGGGCCAGTTCGAACTTGCCGGCGCGCCGGACGGCGGCGCCCGTGAACGCGCCCTTCTCATGGCCGAAGAGTTCGCTCTCGAGCAAAGTCTCCGCGAGGGCCGCGGCATTCACCGCCACGAACGGTCCGGAAGCCCGGTCGCTCCAGCGGTGGACGGCGCGCGCGAGGCCCTCCTTGCCGGTGCCGCTTTCTCCGAGGATCAGGACGCCGGCGTTGCTGCGGGCCGCTTTGCGGGCGGTCTCCTGCGCCGCGGCGAGGCCGATGATCGAGGCGTCGGGGGGCTGGGCCCGAAGGGTGCGGCGGAGCGTGCTGCGCTCCAGGGCGCGCCGGACGGCCTCCTCGACCAGGGCCGGTTCGAAGGGCTTCTGGACGAAGTCGTAGGCGCCCTCCTTCATGGCCCGCACGGCCTTGTCGATGGAGCCGAACGCGGTCATGACGATGACGGTGGCCTCGAGGTCGCGCGATTTCAGCTCGGCCAGCACGTGGAAGCCGTCTCCTTCGGGCAGCTGCAGATCCAGGAGGACGGCATCCGGATGGCCCTTCGAGATGGCCGCGACGGCCTCCCGACCGCTGGAGGCCTGGAGGACCTCGAAGCCGCGGGCGCCGAAGCGCTCGACGAGGGCCTGTCTCAGGTTGGCCTCGTCGTCGACGATCAGGATGCGGCTCATGGCAGCCTCAGGATGAAGGTGTTGCCTTCGCAGACGAGCGTGCCGCCGTGCAGGACGGCGAGCTTCCGGGCGATCGAGAGGCCGAGCCCCGCGCCCGGCGGCTTGGGGCCGTCGCCGAGACGCGCGAACTTCTCGAAGATCTTCTCGCGCTGTTCCGGCGGGACGCCGGGGCCGTCGTCGCTCACCCGGATCTCGCGGCCGCGCAGCTCGACATCAACCCGACTGCGGGCGTATTTGATGGCGTTGTCGACGAGGTTCAGCACGATCTGCCGGATCCGGGCGGGATCGGCGTCGACCGTGTCGCCGGTCCCGCGTACGTCGAGTGCGCCCCGTGCCAGGGGCCGCAGGGACTCGACGGCCCCGCGGACGAGGGAGCCCAGTTCGACGCTGGTCCGGTCCAGGGTGAGCCCCGCCTCGAGCCGGGCGCTGTCGAGCAGGCCGTTGACCATGCGGATGAGCCGGTCGAGATCCTCCTGGACGCGGGGGAGGGCGTCGGGGCCGGCGATGCCCTCGCGCACATTCGCCAGGGCGATCTTTGCGGAAGTCAGGGGCGTGCGGAGCTCGTGGGAGACGTGGGCGACGAATTCGTCCTTCAAGCGGTCGATCTGCTCGACGGCGACCGCCATGCGGTCGAAGGCGCTTGCGAGTTGCCCGATCTCATCCTCGCGGTGCAGCCCGGCGCGGGCGCCGAGATCTCCCCCGGCGATCCGGTCAGCCGCGAGGACCAGCGTCTGAAGCGGCCGGGTGACGCGCGAGGCGAAGAGAAAGGCGAGCGCCACGGCGGCGGCGCCGGCCAGCGCGAACCAGAGGATCACCCGGGTGTAGGCCTGGTCCAAGGGAGCCCGGAGCACGGCGGCGGCTTCATCGACATGGAGGGTCCAGCCCCCATGCCCGACATCGACGATCGTGCTGATTGGTGCGAGGATCTCGATGGCGGACGAGCGGGCGAGGGGGGCGCCCAAATTATCCAGGAGCAGGAGGCGCCGGGAGGGTTCATCCACCAGCGCCGCCAGAAGCTGGGACACGGGGCGGAAGTCGAGGTCGGCACTGAGTAGACCGCCGGGGGCCGGCACGGAGATGGGCAGCGAGGGGAAGGATTCAATCATCTGGAGACGGTCCGCCATGAATCCGTTCCCCGATTGGGCTTCCAGGATCTGGGGGGTCGCGTTGGTGAAGGTTTGGACCTGCTGCCCCACGTTTTCTTGAAAAGCACGGTTCTGCGGTTTGGCCCGCTTTTGGGCAAGATTGTACTCGCCCTGCTGGACCTGTGCCTGGACCTTGGGCTCGTTCCCGGAAGTCCAGTAGGCGACCTCCAGGAAGATGTCCGGGGGGTCGAGGAGGGAATTGAGGCGCCGAGTTTGTTCCCGGGGATCCTCCTCCTTCCGGATCATGCGCGCGATGCTGCCGAGCTTGGTGGCGGCGTCCTTCAGATAGTCCCGAACCAGCGCGGCGGCGGCACGGCCGATCTGGAGCTGGGCGGCGCGGGCCTGTCCGGTGACGGAGCGTTCGATGAGGTGCAGGGTGAGCAGCCCTGCTCCCAGGAGGGGGACGAGCGCGACGCCCAGCATCACGAGCGCCAGCTGCAGGGAGAGCCGTCGGCGGATCACGGGGATAGTCTAACGCAAACGGCGGGCCAGAGGGGTCAGCGTCCTTGGCCCGACCCCCCGGGTTTCTCCTCGGTCTGCATGACGACGGGCAGCTTCGTGAGGCGGACCTTCGGGTTCTTCTCCTGGAAGTAGTCGTGCGACCACTGGCCGGAGAAGAGCAGGACCTTCTGCTCGCGGTCGTCCTCGGCAAGGCAGGAGCCGCTGGGCAGCCAGTCGCCGGTGACCTCGGCGGCCGATTCGGGGGCGATCCAGCGGACCGTGTTGTAGGCGACAGGCTCGATGCGGGAGTCCGCCCCGAACTCGTGTTTGAGGCGGTACTGGAGGACCTCGAACTGCAGCGGGCCGACCGCCCCGATGAGCGGCACGCGCTGGGTGCCATCGCGCATGCGGAACATCTGGAAGACGCCCTCTTTGAGCAGGTGGTCGAGCCCGGCGCGGAAGCGTTTGAATTGGGAGGGGCTCGAAGCGTGCAGCAGCGCGAAACACTCCGGCGCAAAGCGGGGGATCTCGTGGTACACGAGCGCGGGATCCTCGGTCAGCGTGTCGCCGATGCCGAACTCGGGGTGACCCACGAGGCCGATCACGTCCCCAGGGTAGGCGTCATGGACGATGTTGCGTTCACGGGCGAGCAGTTTGTGCGAGCTGGCAAGGCGGACCGAGGCCCCGGTCTGCGCGTGGATGACGCGCATGTCCCGCGTGAAATGGCCCGAGCAGACGCGCAGGAACGCGATCTGGTCGCGGTGCCGCGGATCCATGTTGGACTGGATCTTGAAAATGAAGCCGGAGAACGCCGGATTTTCGACGTCGACGGGGCCCGAGGCGACGCGGCGGGGGCCGG
The DNA here is from genome assembly GCA_964619955.1 of uncultured Planctomycetales bacterium. Classification (GTDB taxonomy): domain Bacteria; phylum Planctomycetota; class MHYJ01; order MHYJ01; family JACPRB01; genus JACQFK01. The sequence goes on along the minus strand of CAZUJF010000026.1, from coordinate 27,785 downwards.
GCGGCGGGGCGTGCTCGATGAAGGCGTCGAGCAGCAGCTGCACGCCGAAGTTGTTCTTGGCGCTGCCGAAGAAGACGGGGGTGAGGTCGCCCGAGCGCAGCGCCGCCAGGTCGAACGACGCCCCCGCCTGCTCCAGCAGGGACAGTTCCTCCAGCAGCCGGGCGTGCGAGTCGTCGTCCATGAGGTCCCGGACCTCGGCGTCGTTGACGTCGTGGACGTCCACCGCGGCCCGGGCCGCCCCGCCGGCGACCCGGCTGAAGAAATGCGCCTGCTTCTTTTGCCGGTCGAAGACGCCCTGGAAGCCCGGACCCGTGCCGAGGGGCCAGTTGACCGCGAAGGCGTGGATCTGCAGCACGTTCTCGATCTCGTCCATGAGGGCGAGCGGTTCGCGCGTGGGGCGGTCCAGCTTGTTGATGAACGTGAAGATGGGGATGCCGCGGAGACGGCAGATCTCGAAGAGCTTCCGGGTCTGGGTCTCGATGCCCTTGCCGGCGTCGATCACCATGATCGCGGCGTCGACCGCCATGAGGACGCGGTAGGTGTCCTCGGAGAAGTCCTTGTGGCCGGGGGTGTCGAGCAGGTTGATGCAGCAGTCGCGGTAGTCGAACTGGAGCACGGTGGAGTTGACGGAGATGCCGCGCTGGCGCTCCAACTCCATCCAGTCCGAGGTCGTGGAGCGTTCCGATTTGCGGGCGGTGACCGAGCCGGCCAGCTGCACGGCGCCGCCGTAGAGGAGCAGCTTCTCGGTCAGCGTCGTCTTGCCCGCGTCGGGGTGCGAAATGATCGCGAACGTCCGGCGCCGGGCGATCTCGTCCTTGATGCTCATGGGAAGGCGGGGGATTCTAACACGGGAAGCGCGGGGCGGGCGTGAAAGCGTTCACTTCCGGCGCATTCCCTGCTATATGTCGGGCAGGGGAGGCCTGCATCCGATGGGTGAAGACTACCGCTTTACGTGTCCCGGCTGCGGCCGTCCGTACAAGGCCAACAAGGATCTCAGCGGCCGCCTGAAGCGCTGCGGGAAGTGCCGGGGGACTTTCACCATCCGGCGCGAGGCCCCGAAGAAGCGCGGCGGCCCCGCCCCGCTCCCGGAACCCGTCATCCTCCACGACCCCGAATTGCCCATCGACCAGGTTTTCGCCGCGCTGCAGGACTGGCAGAAGAGCGCTCGCTCGCTGCCCGGCTCCTTCGCGCGCGAGATCACGTTCGGGAGCTTCGACCCGGCCTACCGCGTGACCTTGCAGGCGACGATCGAGAGCGACGGCCGCCGGAGCTCCCTCTCGGCCCGGAAGGAGACGCTGACGCTGCCGGCGGAAGCGGCGGCGGGCGCGGCGCGCAAGGTTGTGGATCTGCGGTTTGAGCACACGTCGGAACTGGCGAAGCTGCTGGCGGACAAACCAGCCGCCGTGCGTGCCGCCGCGGAGCAGCTGGCGAAAGAGCTGCGCCCTCCCGCCGGCGGTCATTTCGCAGGCCGTCATCTCGTGATCGAACATCTCCAGGCGTGGCAGGCCCACTGGGTGTTCCACCACGACGAGGGGAACGCGTGGTTCTTTGGGAAGCCGCTGCAGGTATTCCTGCCGAACCCGCCGAAGCGCTCGGCCGTCCCGGCGGTCCTCGGCACGTTGCTCGGTCTGGCCGCCGCCGGAGTGCTGGGATGGGTGCTCTGGGAGTTCGACCTGGTCCAGCCCGGGAGCCGCAACGCGGCGGCTCCGCCGCCCGTCGTCAAGGCGGCCGCGCCGGCGAAAGCGGGTCCGCTGCGCTTCGCGAAGGACGGCGTGCTTCAACTGGAGGACGGGTCCTTCCTGCGGGGCTCGCTGGAGCGCCGCGACGAGGCGGTGGTGGTGCAGGGCGCCGGGGCGGCGCAGTCGGTCGAACCCTGGCAGATCGAATCGCTGCACGTGGATGCGCCCGTGTTTCTCCGCGGGGAGGCGCGGCGCCTGGACGAGCTGGAAGGCCGGGTGAAGGCCGCCCGGGAGGCGAAGCAGGCCCCCGCGCGCGAATCCCTGGTCGGGCTCTTTCTCGAGGTGTACCGCCAGCGCGAACGCTGGGCACGGTTGGAGGCCCTGTGCAGCGCCGCCGAACTGCCGGGTGATCCGGGGCCGCAGAAGCGGATCGAGGTCCTGCGAGCCGGTCTCGAAAAACTCCTGGAAGCGGCGGCGCCGGCTACGGCGGTGTCCGCGGCGCCCGCCGGTCCGGCGGAAGCGGTGAAGGCGCCGGAGCCCGCTCCCGCCGTCGCGATGGCGGCGGGTCTGCTCCGCCAACTCCTCACGGCGACGGACGCCCCTGCGCGGGCTTCGCTTCTGAGCGGGCTCCAGGCGCTCAAAGGAGAGAAGCTGCCGCAGTCGGATTTGATCGGCTTTGCCGGGCTGTATCTCGCGCGCAGCGGTCAGGACGCCGGGTTGATCTCGGACAGCCTCCACGTCCAGACACCGCAGCTGAGTTCCACGTACGAGGGCGTCTTCGAGAAGCAGAACGACGGCTTCGTCAAGATGAAGACGTACTCCGGCCAGGAGATCACCGCGTATCAGGAAAAGGGCGGCTGGACCGTCCGGCTTCCCGGAGGCGTGCTGCTGGACGGTGCGCGCTGCACGGCGAACGCCGGGGCGGCCACGGCCTCCGCGCTGCGGATCCGCGCCTCGCTGGACCGCCTTCCTCCCGAGCGCTGGATGAACGCGAGCGCGGCCGATCATCTGAAGGAGGCTCGGACGCTGGTCGAGGTGAAGAGCGAAGTCCTGAAAGACCGCGGACTGCTGCTCTTGAGGGCCCTGGCGGCGGGCCACGCATCGGCGGCCTTGAAGCTCGGAGCGCCGGCGGAAATCCTGGAAGCGCGCAAAGTGTTGTTCGGACTCGGGTTCGCCCAGACCCCGGAGGGCCGCTGGGAGCGCCCCGAGGATCGGCGCGCGGCGCAAATGGGGTCGCTGCTGCGCGAAGGAAAGGGGGACGAAGCCCGCGCGCTGCTGCCCGGACCGCGCGGATCCCAGGACTTTCTCGGAGCCTATCGATCCGCGCTGGTGCAGTTCCAGTCGACGATGAAATCCGTCGAGGACCTCAATCGGGCGACGGCAGCACTGGATCAGTCGATCGGGCAGGCGGCGACGGCCGGGGAATCGAAACATCTGCTCGCACTAAGGGCGGCCGTGTCCGGTTTCGGCATCTGCGGGTCCTGCGGGGGGAATCCGGCGAAGGTCTGCTCCGTGTGCCGGGGGAAGGGGACGCGGACCGAGGCCTGCCTCCCCTGCGGCGGCATCGGCTACAAGGTCACCGTGGGGATCGGGGCGACCGGACGCAAAACCTGCGAGGTCTGCCAGGGCAAGCCGATCCGGGGGACGCGTCCCTGCGAGAAGTGCGAAGGGAAGGGGACGCGCAGCTGCCCGAAGTGTCAAGGCGTGACCCGGCTGCCGGTCGCGACGGATGTGGGCCGCACGCGCCCCTGCGAGCGTTGCGCGGGCAGCGGCGGCCACGGCGAGAACCTCATCCACGCCTGCGCCTCCTGCGTGGGCTTGGGTGTGCAGTGGGTGCCTGCGGGCGCCCCCGACGCGACCCTGCCTTGAAGGAACGTCCCGGGTCTGGCAACGCCCGGGCACCGGGGTGATAATCGCCGCGTGACTGAGGATCCGGACTCCTACGACGACGTCCCGTACCCGAGCGTCCCCTGCCGCTATTCGCATCCCGACACGCTCGCGACGGCGGGGCTGCTTGCGGGGCTGAGTCCCGCCCCGGTGGGGCGCTGCCGCGTGCTGGAACTCGGCTGCTCCGACGGCGGCAATCTGATCCCGATGGCGTACGGGCTTCCGGGCAGCGAGGTCGTCGGGATCGACCGTTCGCAGCGTCCGATCGCGCAGGGCCGGCAAGAGGCGCAGGCGCTGGGGCTCCGAAATGTCCGGCTCGAGCCGCTCAGCCTGATGGATCTCGATGAGCGCTGGGGGACCTTCGATTACATCATCACCCACGGCGTGTTCTCCTGGGTGCCCGCCGAGGTGCAGGAGCGCATCCTGGAGCTCTCCCGGCGCCTGCTCAATCCCCAGGGGCTGGTCTACATCGACTACAACACCTATCCCGGCTGGCATGCGCGCGGCATGGTTCGTGAGATGCTCCTCTTCCACCTCCGGAACGAGTCCGGGGCGGCCGCGAAGGTGGCGCGCGCCCGGGAGTTCCTGGCGGCGCTGGCGGGGGAGGTGGGGAGATCCGAGCTGGCGGGACTGACGGCGACCGACGTGGGAGCCTACGGCGCCGCCCTCCGGCACGAGCAGGCCTTCCTGTCCCGTTATTCGGATGCGTACTTCTTCCACGAACATCTCGAATCGGTGAATCAGCCGTTTCATTTCCACGAGTTCGCCGATCGGGCGCGGCGCCGGGGGCTGCGCTACCTCTCGGAGGCCAGTTACGGATCGGGCCGGCTTGAAAATCTCCCGCCGGCCCTCGCGGAAATCGTGCGGGCCCAGTCCGGGGGGCCGGTCGACGTCCAGCAGTATCTCGATTACGCCTGCAACCGAACCTTCCGGCAGAGCGTTCTTTGCCGGGACGAGGAGGCGGTGATCTCCGAGCCGGATCCGCTGGGCCTGTCCCGCTTCCACATCACCTCGCCCCTGAGGCCGCTTCCCCCTTTCGCCGATCCCGGGGGATTCCAGGAGCAGGTCTTCGAGGCGCCGGGAGGCGGCACGCTCCGGAGCGGGCATCCGCTCGTCAAGGCCGCGATGAATATCCTCGCCGGACGCCGGACGCTGCCGCTGGAATTCCCGGCGCTGCTCGAGGCGGCGCGGGCCGTCCTGCCCCCGGGGACGGATCCCGGCGCCGCCGGGGATCTGAAGGGCCTGGGGGAGACGCTGCTGCAATGCTTCATCCGCGGCCTGGCGGAATTTCATGCCTCCCCCCTGCGGTGCGCGGTCTCGGTCGGCGAGCGTCCGGAAGCCAGCCGTCTCGCCCGCTTGCAGGCCGCGGGGAAGGCCGTCGTTGTCAATTTGCGACACGAGGCGGTGCAGCTCGACGAGTTCAACCGGCGTCTGCTGCCGCTGCTGGACGCTTCGCGGGACCTGGAGGCGCTGGCGGCGAGCCTGGGCGTGGACCGGGAGGGCGTGCTGCGCCCCGCTCTCGAGCGCCTGGCCGCCTCAGCGCTGCTGCTGACCTGATCCGGGGATGCCGTTTTCGTAGACCAGCACCACGACGTCGGCGCTTTCGCGACGCGCGCTGCAGGGGAGGAGGGCCCGTTTGGACCGGAAGCGGTGGGTGACGTAGGCGCCCGCCAGCGGCAGGACGATCAGGGCGCCTTTGAGCAGGCCGCCGAGCTCGCCGGGTTTGCGCGGAAGGACGCCGCGCCACGACAGCACGACGACGAGGACGAGCAGGGCGACGAAGAGGATCAGCAGGGCGACGTCGCCCCAGCGCCCCGCCATCCGATGACGGAAACAGACCGGGGCGTCGAATTTGAACGTCACCTGGCGCTCCCGATTCGCCCAGGCGAGCCCCGGGTGGACCCAGCCGAGGATCGTGTTCATCCCGGCGCTGGCCTTGTCGGCGTACGCGGCATCGTGGAACGCGACGAGGCGGGTGCCCGAGGATCGGCGGCCGCAGGCGAGGCAGAACGTCTTGCCGTCCGGGAAAGACACGCGGTGTCCGTCGAGGCCGAGTCTGAGTTCCTGGGGCACGGCGTCCATCCTAACGCACCCGCAGCCGGGGTCGGCGTGTTTCCGGAACCGCGTTCCGGCGGGCCGGACGTAGGATAGCGGGAGCGGGAAGGTTCACCGGAAGGAGATCCATGTCCCCGCTCACACGCCGGACGTTCATCGCCGCTTCCGCCTTGCTGGGGACAGGGTGCGCGGGGTCTTCCAGGTCGGGCGCGGGCCGGGAGTTCCGGATCGCCCCTTTCAGCGCCGACATCACGCCGCCGCTGGGGCATCCGCTCTGCGGCGGCATGGTCGCTGCCGCCGCCCGCATCGCCGATCCGCTGTCCGCCCGGGGCTTCGTGCTGCAGGGCGGACCGGAGCCCGTGGTGTTCGCCGCCCTGGACTGGACGGAACTCAGGAACGAGGCCTACGATCGCTGGCGTTCCGAACTGGCGAAGGCGGCGGGGACTTCGCCCCGTTCCGTCCTGTTGTGCTGCGTCCATCAACATGACGCGCCCTACGCCGATCTCGAGGCGCAGCGGCTGCTGGACGCGCAGGGGCTCAAGGGGTTCCACGTGGACCCGGAGTTTCATGAGCGTGCCGTGCAGAAGGCGGTCGTGTCGCTGCGCCAGGCCGCGGCAACGCCGCAGCGGATCACCCACCTGGGGATGGGGCAGGCGGAAGTCGTCGGGGTCGCCTCCAACCGCCGCGTGGTGGCGGCCGACGGCCGCGTCACGTTCAAGCGCTACAGCCGGACGGCGGATCCCGCGGTGAAGAACGCCCCCGAGGGGCAGATCGATCCCTGGCTCAAGACGCTGAGTTTCTGGGACGGCGAGCGGCCGATCGTCGCCCTCTCCGTCTATGCCGTGCATCCCATGAGTCGCTACGGCGGCGGGGCCGTATCGGCGGATTTCCCGGGCCTGGCGCGGACGCGACGCCAGGCGCAGACGCCGGACGTGCTTCAAATCTACGCGTCGGGGTGCAGCGGGGACGTCACCGCCGCGCGCTACAACAACGGAGACGAAGCTTCCCGGAGGGAACTCGCGGGTCGCCTGGAATCCGCCATGACGGAGGCGTTCCGGTCGACGCGACGCGTTCCGCTGGAGACGTTCACGACGCGTGTGAGCGAGGTCCGCTTCTCCCTCCCCGAGACGGGACCGCACTCGGTCCCGGTCATGGAGCGCACGCTCGCCGACGCCGCCGCGTCCCGCGGGGACCGGCTGATGGCGGCGCTGGGGCTGAGCTGGTCGCGCCGGGTGGGACGCGGTCAGCCCCTGGAGGTCCCGAGTCTGGATCTCGGTCCCGCCCAGATCGTGCTCCTGCCCGCCGAAGCGTTCGTGGAGTTTCAGCTGGCCGCCCGGCAATTGCGTCCGGACCAGTTCATCCTGGCTCCCGGTTACGGAGAGTGCGGCCCGGGCTACATCCCCACGGAACGGGCCCGGGCGGAGGGCTATGTCGAGGAGCACGGCTATTGCTGGGTGGCTGCGGGCGCGGAGCAGAAACTGCGGCACGCGCTTTCGGAGGCCCTGGCGGCCGGGAAGAAGGAATGAGCCGGTTCCTGCTGGTGCTGCTGCTGGCCGGCTGCGGAACGCTGCCGCCCCAGGACGGGGGCGTCCGCCTGGCGCTCTTCGTGTCGGACGTGACCCCGCCGAAGGGCCATCCGCTCTGCGGCGGCTGGATCAAGCCGGTCGGGGAGATCGTCCAGCCCCTCCAACTCCGGGGGATGATCCTGGAGGACGGGACCACCCGTTGCCTGATCGCGGCGATGGACTGGTGCGTGCTTCGCGGGGCGGCGTACGACACGCTCCGGTCCGAACTGGCCCGCGCCGCCGGCATCGCACCGGCCTTAGTGGCGCTGCATCTCACGCACACCCACAGCGCTCCCATCGCCGACCTCCGTGCGGAAGAGCTGATGGCCGCCACCTCCAAGCCGCTCAAGCACCTGGATCTCGAATGGTTCGGCCGCATCGCGGTCCAGGCGGGGGCCGCCGTTCGTGAAGCGCTCACGCGCCGGCAGCCCGTCACCCAAGTGGGGTTCGGGCAGGCGAAGGTCGAGCGCTTCGCCTCGTCGCGGCGCGTCGTCGGCCCCGACGGAAAGATCCGCGTCCGCTACAGCTCCACCAAAGACGCCTTTCTCCGAGAGGCGCCGGAAGGGACGATCGATCCGTGGTTAAAGACGGTGACGTTCTACGACGGCGAGACGCCCCGGGTGCGGATGCATTATTACGCCTCGCATCCCCAGAGCTTTTACGGTGACGGCACGGTCCATCCCGACACCCCGGGGCTCGCCCGCTCCTACCTCGAGCAGGAGGAGGGGGTCCCCCAGCTGTATTTCACCGGCTGCGGCGGGGACATCACGGCGGGCAAATACAACGACGGCTCGCCTGGGGCGCGGATGGAGCTGTCGAAGCAGCTTTATGCCGGCATGATCCGGGCCTCGGCGGCGTCCCGGCGGGCCCCGCTGCCGAATCTGGACTGGAAGAGCGTCGAGGTCGTGTTTCCGCCCCGCCAGGAGGCGGAGCACGCGGAGGCGGCCTATCGAAAGCGGATGGAGGACCCGGCCGCTGCGCCAACGCCCCGGCTCACCGCGGCGCTCGCCGTGGCATGGTACGAACGCCTGAGGGCCCGGCGGGGCGTCGAGCTTTCCCGCCTCCGCCTGGGCCCGGTGGATCTGCTGCATCTTCCCGGGGAGCCTTTCGTGGAGTACCAGCTCTTCGCCCAGTCCCGGCGCCCGGGCCGCTTCGTCGCCGTGGCCGGCTACGGCGAAGGCGGGCCCGGCTATGTCTGCACGGACGCCGCGCTCCTCGAAGGAGGCTACGAGCCCACCGAGTCGCTGGCGGGACCGCCGACGGAGTCGGTGTTGAAGGCCGCCATCGAAACTCTCTTGAAATGACGAGGGCCGACGCTTGAACATCGCCGCTTTGCTCGCGCTGCTCTGCCTGCAGGACCTCAGCGGGGAACTGCCGCGCCTCAAGCCGACCGAAGCCAGGGACGCGATCCAGACGTTCACGGTGCAGCCGGGCTACTCCGTCGAACTCGTGGCCTCCGAACCGCTGATCGCGGATCCTGTCGACATGGCCTTCGACGAGCAAGGCCGGCTCTGGGTGGCGGAGATGATCGATTACCCCTTCGGAGACAAGGAGGGGAATCCGCCCCAGGGAAAGGTGGTCGTGCTTGAGGACAGGGATGGAGACGGGACTTTCGACAACGTCCGGACGATCGCCGACAAGCTGCGCTGGGTCACGGGATTGGCGTTGTGGGAGGGCGGCGCGTACGTCGTCTCTCCCCCCGATCTTTTCTATGTCAAGGAGGGACGGAAAGACCTGGTCGCCACCGGCTTGGGAACGCAGAACGTGCAGGGGCTGGCGAACTGTCCGCGTTGGGGCCCGGACGGCTGGCTCTACGTGTCCGGCGGAACGAACGGCGGCAGGATCGGCGAGCTGTCCCTGAGCGGCCGGAGTTTCCGTTTCAAGCCGGGCGGCCCGATCGAGGCGACGTCGGGGGGCGGCCAGTTCGGTCAGTGTTTCGACGACTACGGACGGCGCTTCGTCTGCTCCAATTCACAGCAGGCGCGGCACGTCGTGCTCGAGGACCGCTTTCTCGCGGGCAACCCGCACTATGCCGTCCCCGCCGTGACCGCCTCGATCGCCTCGGACGGCGACGCGGGTCCCGTCTTCCGGACGAGCCCGGACGAGCCGTGGCGCATCGTGCGCACGCGGATGCGCGTCAAAGGGGAGGCCAGCGGGCCCGTCGAATTCGGCGGGAAGGTGAGCGGATTCTTCACCTCGGCCACCGGGATCACCTGGCATGACGGGCAGCTCTTCATCGGCGACGTTGCCAGCAATCTCGTTCATCGCAAGCGCCTGTCCCCGAACGGGTCGACGTTCCGGGCGGACCGGATCGATGCGGGCGCGGAGTTCATCTCCTCGAGCGACAACTGGTTCCGTCCGGTCAATTTCGCCAGCGGGCCCGACGGGGCGCTCTACATCTGCGACATGTATCGGGAGTGCATCGAGCATCCGTACTCGATCCCCGATTCGATCAAACGGCATCTCGAGCTGACCAGCGGGAAGGACCGGGGGCGGATCTGGCGCGTGAAAAAGGACGGGGCGCCCCGATGGGAGAAGCCCCGGCTGGAGGATCTTGCGGCGGCTTTGGCGCGTCCCGAGGCCTGGTACCGGCAGACGGCGCTGCGGCTGATCCGCGAGCGAAAGGCGGCGGTCCCCGGTCTGGAGACGCTGCTCTCCCACGAGCGTCCGGAGACCCGCGCGGCAGCGGCGTGGGCGCTGGGGAAGGGGGACGCCCTGCGTCAGGATCCGGTGGCGGCGGTTCGGGAGGTGGCGATCCGTCTCGGCGCCGCGGTGGATCCCGAGGAGAAGGATCCCCGCGTAAAACTGGAAGCGGCCATGAGCGGAACGCGGGACGCGCAGGTGCTGGAGCGGCTCAAGCCCGGGGCGGACGTCTGGCTGAGGGGCGCGATCGCGGTCGCCGCGGGAGAGAAGAGCGCGGCGAAGGTGCTCAAGGGTTCGGCGCCCGTCGTCCGGGAGGCGGCGCCGGATCGGAAGAAGGCGATCGAAACGTACCGTCCGGTGCTCGCGAAAACAGGCGACGGGAAACGGGGGCGGGAAGTCTTCGTCCGGGTCTGCGCGAATTGCCACAAGGCGAAGGGCGAAGGACAGGACGTCGGGCCCGAGTTCGCGACGATGAAGGACAAGTCCCCCGAGGATCTGCTGACGGCCATCCTGGATCCGAATCGCGAGGTGAATCCGCAATACGTCGCGGTCCGGATCCTCACGACGGATGGCGTCGTACTGGACGGGCTGGCGGGGGCGGAGACGGCGACGTCGGTGACCCTCAAGCGCGAGAAGGGGGAGGTCGACGTGATCCTGAAGGTCAAGATCGAGCGCCTGGTCCGCTCGACGCTGTCGTTGATGCCGGAAGGTCTCGAGAAGACGATCGACCCTCAGCAGATGGCGGACTTGATCCGCTTCATCAAGGAATAGCGCGGGGCCCGGCCGCTTTCAGATGGGCGGAGGCTTCGGCATCCGTGAGCGCCCGGGCGTAGACGGAGACCTCGTCCAGTTTTCCCTCGAAAGCCCCCCCGAGGACGATCGCGGCGGCTCCCGCGGATCGTGGAGCCGTCTGTCCTTCGATCTCCAGGGCGCCGTTGAGGAGCACTCGCACGCTCGTACCGTCACGCGCAAGGACCACATGGTTCCAGGTCTTGAGCGGGACGACGGTCTTTCCCTTCTGGTCGTTGAAGCAAAGGGTGCCGGCAAGAGTGAGCTGCTCTGCGGATCCGGAGGAAAACAGCGTGCTGGTGACCTGAAAGCCGTTCCAGAAGAAGAACTCCACCGAGTAGGCGGCCGCCAGCGCGGGGAGTTCCGCCCGGAGGCGACCTCCGGCGAAGTGCGGCGCCCGGTTCCGGGCGGCGGATCCCTCGAGGTCCGGTCCGTCGAGATGCAGGGCGAATCCGTCTTCGAACAGTGCGGGAGTGCTCCCGGCGGAATCGGCGGCACGGTCCCCCGTGAATTCCCCCAAGCGCCAGTAGGCCGCCGGTTTCGAGGCGAGCACGGCGCGGGCATACGGGGCGTCGGGCTCGGCGAAAGGACGCCGCGGCTTGCCGGAAACGGACTCCAGCAGTCCGAGCAGGGTTTCGACGATCTTCGGTTCGGCCGTGGTTTCAAGCCCGGCGGTGCGCGCGGCCCAAGTGATGTAGCCGCCCAGCCGATGCTGTTCGGGCGGCGGGATGTAGCCCTCCGCCCCGTTGGCGAGCGCGAGGTTCATCGTCGCCGCCAGAGGGCTCTGGGCCTTGAGGCGCAATCCCGTGAGGCCGACCACTTCATTGGGAATCGCGGTGATTCCGAAGTCGTTGATGCGGACGGCCTGGAGCCGAAGCTCGGCCTCCGGATCGGCGTGGAGCAGCACCTGCTCCCGGGCATAGATCTCCGGCTGCGACTTCGGCGGCCTTCCCGCGAGGCCGGCCACGACGCCCCGGGCCCACTCGAGGCGCTTTTCGTCGCAAAGCCGGCGTCCCAGTCTGAGCTTCGCCTCCTGCATCGCGATCGAGCCCCGCGAGCGGTGGGGCAGGCCCTTGAGCGCTTCGACGGCGAGCCGCGTGAGCCCTTCCGTGTAGGCCTCGATCGTGGGCTTTTTCTGGGGACTTCCGTAATCCATCCACATCTGGTCGCCGCTGGTGCCCTGGGACAGCATGGGGATGAACGAGGCGTCCGCCCCGAGGGCCTTCGCGAGCTGGCGGCAGAAGACGCCCGCGTAGTCGGCGGACAGCATCCCGCTGCCGAAATAGTGCATCGAGTAGTTGGCGAGGAGCGCGAGCGGCTTTCCGTCGCGCGTCCGCACGGAGAGCAGGCTCAGCCCGCTGTCCACCGGGCCCGCGGGACCGATGAAGTCCGGGTTCTGGTAGCCGGGATGCATCATCGCCCGGACGCTGCGGACGCCGAAGGGGTCGTTGCGGATCTTGTCGGGACGCAGGATCCAGCGGCGGCAGTGGGTGTGTTCCGGAGCCTGGACAACGGCCCAGCCGACCTCGGCGGGCACCAGGGCGGCGGCCGCCTTCTCGAGGGCCTCGCTGATCTTCTTCTCCAGGAACGCGGGGTAATCGGGGTCGGCGTCGCTGCCCAGGCAGCCCATCTCGGACGGGGCCGAATGGGTGTGCGTGGAGGACACGAGCATGCGCTCGACGGGGATGCCCGTGGTCTTGGAGGCGGCGAGCTTCGCGCGATCGAGCGTGGCCCGGGAGACCATGCAGCTGTCGACGACGGCGAAGGCGATGCGGGTCGCGCCCGCCTCCAGGACGGCGGCCCGGACCAGGATCGGATCGAGCGCCCCGTTTGCGGTACGTCCCGTGAACATGCCGTTGACGATGACGGGGAACTTCGGCGGGGTGGCGTCGGCCACGGCGGCGCCCGCGCGGAACTCGGCGTCCTGAAGGAGGCAGGCCAAGAGCAGGGCGATCATCATGGATATCCTACGTGCGGCGGGAGACGGCGAGGGCGACGCAGCCGCCCAGCGTGACGAAGTGCGGCGGGCTGAAGGCGGGGGGAAGCCGGAGTTCGCTTCGTTTCATGAAGCGGGCTCCTTGCAGGGCTTCGTCGAGCTGGATGGCGAAGAGCACCGACTCCCATTTCTTCGTCGAAACCCGCTCGGGCATGAACCCCTCGAGGATGAGCAGGTGCCCGCCCGGCCGCAGCACCCGGGCGCAGTTCTTCAGGGTCCGTTGCCGGTCGGTGAGCAGGAAGACCTCGCCCAGGTAGACGATGTCGGCGGCCGCGGTCTCTCCCGCGGACTCGGCGAAGCCGACCTCGGCGCCCGTGTCGGGGTCGGGGTCCACCCCGCGAAAGCGCGAGCGGGGGAATTCGCGGCGCATCAGGTCCAGCCATTTCCCGGTGCCGCAGCCGAGTTCGAGGACGTCGCAGCCCCCGGCGAGTCTCCGACGCACGTCGGCGGGAAGCTTGCGCAGGAACATGACGTGATCCCAGTGGGTGGCCTCCTCGACGGATTCGATGCGGCGGGACAGCGAGCGCTTGCGGAGCGGGCGTCCGCTCCTGAAGAAGTCGCCCATCGCGTCGTAGTCGAGCGAGCGCAGCGCCCCGAACATCAGGTGTCCGGCAAGGTACTTCGGATGATCGCGGTCGAGGAGAAGGGGAGTGACGCCAGGGGCGGCCTTCAGCCGGCCCCGGCTCCGGACGAGCAGGCCGAGGGCGAGCGCGGCGTCCCGCCAGAGCCGGACGGCGTCGTCGGGGGCGGCGCGTCCGATCTTCTCGAAGAGACGGTGTCTCAGGCCCAGCGTCAGGATCCAGACGCGCCAGAACCCGATGCCGTCCCGCCAGAGCGTCGAGAAGTTCATGCGGCGCTCAGCACGGCGAGCCCGGGGTCGGGTCCGGATCCTCCGGCAGGTTCATGAGCGAAGGACGGCGAGTCCTTTGACGAGGTCGTCGAAGGAAAGACCCTTGGCCAGGTCCGCGGCGAGGCTGCCCAGCGGCACCAGCACGGAGCGCGCGCGCGGAGGCGGGAAGTCCTTGATCGTCACGGCCAGCTGGAGGCCGTTGTCTTCGAAGCAGACGAGGCCGAGCAGTCCGCGGCCGGCCACCTGGGCGGCGGCCGAATAAACCTTCTTCTGGGATTCATCCAGCGAGGCATGGAGGCGCCGGGACAGGGCTGGGGGAACCTCCACCGCGCCCGGCTGGTTCGGCAGGCCGCTGTTGGAGCGCAGGCTTCCGTAGGCGAGCGGAATGGGGGCGGGTTCGGCGTCGATCGCGCGCAGCGTGAGGCCGCAGGTCCCGTCCATGATCGTCAGCCGGGCCAGGCCGAGGGAGCCCAGCAGAGCGCTGTCGACGGCCATCCCCTCGGCCTTTCCGGGATCGGCCAGCGAGACCGCGCAGAGTTCCCGGTCCGGGAAGGCCTCCGTGTGCGGCTTGCAGCCGTCGACGACTTTCTTCAGGTCTTCGGCGAACGTGGCGCTGCCGGGCTCGATCCCCTTCGCGAGGATGCGCGCCGACTCGCCCTTCTGGATGACCGAGGCGACCAGGGCGCCTTCTTTAAAGACCCCCTTGAGGACCTTTTCATCGCTCATCCGGAGGATTGTAGCAAGGGGACCGCGGATTGACTCGCTTTCCCCCATTGGGTACCATTCCCCCCCTTATGGCGGTCAAAGTCACGCTTCCGGACGGCTCCGTGAGGGAGTACCCGGACGGCAGCAACGCCCTGAACGTGGCGGAGTCCATCTCCAAGGGCCTGGCGAAGGTCGTCGTCGGCGCCAAGGTCAACGGGGAGGTCTGGGACTTCCATCGCGTGCTGCCGGCGGCCTGCACCGTGGTCCTGCTGAAGGAGGACCAGCCGGAGGGGCTGGACATCATCCGTCATTCCGCCGCGCACGTCATGGCGGGGGCCGTGAAGCGGATCTACGGCGACGCGGTCAAGTTCGGCTACGGGCCGCCCGTCGAGGACGGCTTCTACTACGACATGGAATTCCCCGAGGGGGTGAAGGTCTCCGAGGACGACCTCGGGAAGATCGAGGCCGAGTGCCGCAAGATCATCGAGGCGGACTACCCGTTCGTGCGCAAGGACCTTCCCAAAGACGAGGTCCTCAGGTTCATGCGGGATACCGGCCAGGGCTACAAGGTCCTGACGATCGAGCAGAACATCAAGGAGGCGACCGCGTCGACGTACAGCGACGGCGACTTCACCGACCTCTGCGAGGGGCCGCACGTGCCCTCGACGGGACGGGTGCGGGCGATCAAGCTGACGAAGGTCACGGGAGCCTACTGGAAGGGCGACCAGAAGAACCGCATGCTCACGCGTCTCTACGGGACGGCGTGGCATACCCAGAAGGCGCTCGACGAGCACGTCCGGCGCCTCGAGGAGGCGAAGAAGCGCGACCACCGCAAGCTGGGACAGGAGTTGGAGCTCTTCATGTTCCACGACTGGAGCCCCGGGGCCGCGTTCTTCCTGCCCAAGGGCGCGGTGGTCTACAACGAGCTCATGGCGTTCATCCGCGAGGAGTACCGGCAGCGGGGATTCCAGGAGGTCGTGACGCCGCAGCTCTACAACAAGGCGCTCTGGGAGCTGTCCGGGCACTGGGACCATTACCGCGAGAACATGTTCTGCCTCGACATCGACGAGGAGGAGTTCTCGCTCAAGCCCATGAACTGCCCGAGCCATGTGCTCATGTTCAAGCACCGGCGCCGCAGCTACCGCGAACTGCCGATGCGGATCGCGGATTTCTGCCCGCTGCACCGCAACGAGGCCCGAGGCGTGCTGTCCGGCATGACCCGGGTGCGCAAGTTCGAGCAGGACGACGCGCACATCTTCTGCACCGAGGAGCAGATCGGGTCCGAGATGGCGGGGCAGATCGACTTCGTGAACCGCGTCTACCAGGAAGTCTTCAAGATGCCCTTCCAGGCGAAGCTGTCCACGCGTCCCGAGAAGTTTCTCGGGCAGGTGGAAACCTGGAACCGGGCGGAGGCGGCCCTCGAGCAGGCGCTGAAGGACCGCAAGGTCTCGTACACGATCAACGCCGGCGACGGGGCCTTCTACGGGCCCAAGATCGATTTCGACATCAAGGACGCGATCGGCCGGAACTGGCAGCTGGCGACCATCCAGCTGGATTTCCAGCTCCCGCAGCGCATGGGGGCGGAATACGAGGGTCAGGACGGGAAGCGGCACGCCCCGGTCATGATCCACCGGGCGATGCTGGGGAGCCTGGAGCGCTTCATCGCGGTCCTGACGGAGCACTACAGCGGGGAGTTCCCCCTCTGGCTGGCGCCCGTCCAGGTGGCCGTCCTGGGGGTGACGCCCCTCACGGACGAGATAACCGCCTATGTCCGCAAGGCGGAGGCCGCGCTCCGGGGGGCGGGCCTGAGATGCGAAATCGACTTGTCGGACGAGCATATTTCGGCTAAGATCAAAGCCCGAGAAATCCAGAAAATTCCTTTCATGGCCGTCGTCGGCGCCCGGGAGGCCCAGGCGGGGACGGTGGCCCTGAGAGAACACAAGAAGGGGAACCGGGGAACGGTTCCCCTTGATGATTTTGTAGCGAACCTGAGGAGGGACGTTGCCGCCAAGACTGCCGTTTAAGCGGGATATCCCGCAGCGCGACGAGCACCGCATCAACGACCGCATCCGCGTCCTCCGCGTCAAAGTGGTGGACGAGAACGGCGTCATGCTGGGCGAGATGCCGACCGATCAGGCGCGCCAGATCGCACGGGAGCGCGGCTTCGACCTGGTCGAGGTCGCCGCCGAGGCTCGTCCCCCGGTCTGCAAACTGCTCGATTACGGGAAATACAAATACGAGCAGAAGAAAAAGCAGAAGAAGGGCAAATCGCAGCTGCACGTGCAGCAGGTCAAGGAGATCCGTCTGCGTCCGCTGACGGACGACCACGACCTGATGACGAAGCTGAAGAAGGCCCGCGAGATGCTCGAGGAAGGCGACAAGGTCCTCATCACGATCTTCTTCCGCGGCCGGGAGCAGGCGCACAAGGAGCACGGCCGGGCCATGATGGACCGGATCAAGAAGGAACTGGACGACGCGGCCAAGATCGAGCACGAAGTGTCGATGACGGGCCCCCGGATGCAGATGACGGTGCTTCCGAAGCCCGGACTGAAACCCAGGGACAAATCGGCGGCGCCGAAAGCGGCGTCCGCCCCGGAAAACAAGGCGGGGGAAAGCCCCGCGGCGATCCCGGGAGCCCCGGCGGCTCCCGAGGTCCAGCCGGCCGCCGAGGCCAAACCGGTTGCGGCGCCGACGAACGAAGGAGAAGCGAGCCATGCCCAAGCTTAAGACCAACAAGGGTGCGAAGAAGCGGTTCAAGGTCACGGCCACGGGGAAGGTGCTGTTCAAGCCCGCGGGCCGCCGCCATCTGATGTCGGGAAAGAAGTCCAAGCTCCGCCGCCAGATGCGCCGCTGGAGGGCCTTCGAGGGCACCCACGACGCCAAGGACATCCGGAAAATGATTCCCAGGTAGTGCTGGAACGCCGGGCCCGGTGCCCGGCGGCCAAGCAAAGTAGGAGAAGCCATGCCACGTCAGAAGAGCGGTCCTTATCGCAAGCGCCGGATCAAGAAGGCGCTGAAACTCGCCCGCGGATTCCGCGGCGGCCGGAGCAAGCTGGCGCGCACCGCGAAGGAAGCGGTGATGCGGTCCGGGCGCTACGCCTATTTCGGACGCAAGAACAAGAAGCGCGACTACCGCTCGATGTGGATCATCCGCATCAACGCGGCCTGCGAGCTCCGCGGCATCCCGTACCATCGCTTCATCAACGGGCTCACGAGGGCGAAGGTGGAGATCAACCGCAAGGCGCTTTCCGAACTGGCGATCTCGGAGCCGAAGGCCTTCGACGAACTGGTCGAAATCGCGAAGAAGGCGCTGGCCGAGGCCCCGAAGAAGGCCGTGGCGTCGAAGAACTAGTCGACGGACGGGACCCGGGAAATCCAAGGCCATAGGGAGACCTATGGCCTTTTCCTTATCCGGAAGAGATGACGTGGGACTGGACGACAAGATCGAGGAGCTGAAGGCGGCCTTCGAGAAGGACCGTGCCGCGCTGCCGCTGGAGCAGCTGCGCTCCCGCTACACCGGCCGCGAAGGCGCGCTCCGCGATCTGTTCACCCTGCTCAAGACGCTGCCGCCCGCCGAGAAGGGCGCGGCGGGGCAGCGCCTCAACGCGCTGAAGACGGAGCTCGAGGAGCGGGTCGCCTCGGCCGCGGCGGGCCGCGCGACGAAAACCGGACCGGCGGCCGTCGACCTGACGCTCCCGGGGAGGGCGTCGGAACCCGGGCGCCGGCATCCCGTCTACAAGACCTGGGACGAGATCGTCCGGGTGTTCAGCCGGCTCGGCTTCGACGTCGTCACGGGCCCCGAAATCGAGACGGAAGCCAACAACTTCGAGGCGCTCAACATCCCGCCTGATCATCCGGCGCGCGACGGGTTCGACACGTTCTACATCGACGCGCCGTACCTCCTGCGGTCGCACACGTCCCCGGTGCAGATCCGGACGATGAAGTCCCGCAAGCCGCCCATCCGCGTGCTCGCGCCGGGGAAGGTGTTCCGCCCCGACAAGCCCGACGCGGGCCACTCCCCGATGTTCCACCAGGTGGAGGGCCTGCTCGTGGGCCCGGGCATCACGTTCGCGCATCTGAAGGGCGTGCTCGATCTTTTCGTGAAGTCGATGTGGGGGACGGAGGCGAAGGTCCGCTTCCGCCCGAGCTATTTCCCCTTCACGGAGCCGAGCGCGGAGGTGGACGTCACCTGTTTCATCTGCGGCGCGAAGGGCTGCCCGGCCTGCAAGCAGTCCGGCTGGGTGGAGATCCTCGGGAGCGGCATGGTGCACCCCAAGGTCCTGCAGGACTGCGGGATCGATGCCGAAGCGAACACCGGGTTCGCCTTCGGCATGGGCGTGGAGCGCATCGCCATGCTCAAGTACGGAATCCCGGACATCCGCCGTTTCACCGAGAACCATTTCGCCTTTCTGAGGCAGTTCTAGTCCCATGAAAGTACCCGTCCGCTGGCTGAAGGAGTACGTCGAGCCCCCGGCCACGCCGCAGGAGCTGGCGAAGCACCTCGTCATGGCCGGCGTCGGCGTCGAGGGCATCGAGGGCGACGTCCTGGACCTCGAGATCACCGCCAACCGGGCGGATCTGCTGTCCATGCTCGGCGTCGCCCGGGAAACCGGCGTCGTGCTCACCCGCCCGCTGAAGCTTCCGGAGCACTCCTTTTCGGAGGGCGCCGAGCCCGTCTCAGGGAGCTTTTCCGTGGAGGTGGCGGCGCCGGACCTTTGCCCGCGCTACACGGCCCGGGCGGTCTTCGGCGTGCGCATCGGGCCCTCGCCGGCTTGGATGCAGGAGCGGCTCCAGGCGGCCGGCATCCGCCCGATCAACAACGTCGTGGACGTCACGAATTACGTCCAGCTCGAGTGCGGCCAGCCGCTGCATGCGTTCGACGCGAGGCTGCTGAAGGGGCGGAAGATCGTCGTCCGCCGCGCGGCACCGGGCGAGAAGATGACGTCGATCGACGGAAAGCTCTGCGAGCTCACGAGGGACCATCTCGTGATCGCGGATGCGGAGCGCGCGGTGGCGGTCGCCGGGGTGATGGGCGGGAAGGACACGGAGATCGGCGCCTCGACCGTCGACGTGCTCCTGGAAAGCGCCCAATTCGACCCCGTCTCGGTGCGCCGCACGAGCCGGAAGCTCGGACTTTCGAGCGAGTCGAGCTACCGCTTCGAGCGCGGGGTGGATTTCGACACGGTCGACTGGGCCTCGCGCCGGGCGGTCCGCCTGATCCTGGAGACGGCGGGGGGGAAGGCGCTGGCCGGGGTCGTGGACGTGGCGGCGCCGCGGCCCGCGCGCCCCGTCGCGAAGGTCCGTCCGTCCCGCATCTCCCAGGTGCTGGGAATGAGCGTGAGTCCCGCGCGGGTCCGGCAGATCCTGTCGGGGCTGGGCGCGGGGGTTTCCGGCACGGACGAGACGCTCGAGGTCACGGCGCCCGCCGGCCGCCGCGACCTCGGAATCGAGGTGGATTACATCGAAGAGGTCGCCCGGATCGAGGGGTACGACAAGATCCCCTGCGACACGGGCTTCGGCCTGAAGGCCACCGGCGAGCTGCCGGCCGAGCAGGTGCGCGAGGAGGCCCGGACGGTCCTGACCTCGCTCGGTTGTTTCGAGGTGCTGACCTGGAGCTTCGCCGCGGCGGGGACGCCGAACCGCGTGCCGTTCTGGACGGAGGGGCCGCTGCTTCCGCTCCGCGACCCCCAGGGCGCGGTGGACCGGACGCTCCGGGAGGCGATGTCGCCGGGGCTTCTGGAGGTGCTGCACACGAACGAAAGCTACAAGGAGCCGCTGCGGCCGGTCTTCGAGATCGCCCACGTCTACGGGAGGCGGGGGGCGGACCTGGTCGAACACAACGTCCTGGGTCTGGCGGCCCCCGGCGATCCGCTGACGGCGAAAGGACTGCTGGAGGCGTTGATGACGCGCCTGGGCGTCCGTCTCGAAGCGGTCCCCGCGGCCCTCGGCTTCCTCGAGGTCGGGGCGGAGCTCCGGATCGAAGGCCGGCGGGCGGGGTTTCTCGGGACGCCCCTCAAGTCCCTCGGGGCGCCGCGGGAGGCGGTGAGCATCGCGGAGCTGGATTTCGACGCCGTGATCCGGGCCGCCCGGCTGCTCCGTCCCTACCAGGAATTCAACCGGCTCCCTCCCGTGGAGCGCGACCTCTCGGTGGTGCTCAAGGACGAGGTTCTCTGGAAGGACGTGGAGGCGTCGGTCCGCGCCTCGGCGGGGCCCACGCTGGAGGGGCTGCGCTTCCAGAGCGAGTACCGGGGGAAGGGCGTCGAGGCGGGCAGCAAGGGCTGGGC
Organism: uncultured Planctomycetales bacterium; assembly: GCA_964619955.1. Lineage (GTDB taxonomy): Bacteria > Planctomycetota > MHYJ01 > MHYJ01 > JACPRB01 > JACQFK01. The sequence continues at coordinate 7,332 of CAZUJF010000026.1, read as the reverse complement.
GTTCACGATGATCTATCGCGCCGCGGACCGGACGCTGACCTCGGCCGAGGTCGACGCCGCCGTGCAGGCCGTCCTGAAGGGCCTGGGCGGGAGCCTCGGGGCCCGGCTGCGGCAGTAGCCCGGGGAGGTTCCCTTGACAGGGGCCGAAAAGCGCGGCTAGAATCGTCGCAGTCAATTTCGACCCGACTTCCTATGGAAGAAAAAGTCCAGCTCGGCCGGATGCTGGTGGAGTCCCAGCTGCTCACGCAGGAGCAGCTGAAGATGGCCATGGACTTCCAGAAATCCGTGGGCGGCAAGCTCGGGGCGATCATCACCAAGCTCGGTTTCATCGAGGACCAGACGCTGACGAATTTCATCGCCCGGCAGCAGGGCATCCCGGTGGTGAACCTCGACGAGCTGGTCATTCCCGAGAACCTGGTCAAGAAGCTGCCCCGGAAGCTGATCGAGAAGCATCATGTGGTGCCGATCCGGCACCATGACGGCGTGCTGACGATCGCGACCTCGGACCCCTTCGACTACGAGGCCATGGAGGAGATCCAGCTCGCCATCGACCAGCGGGTCGAGATGCAGCTGGCGCCGAGGACGCAGATCCTGAAGTCGATCAGCGCCATGTTCGAATCCAGGGCGGCCCATGCCCCGGTGAAGGAGAAGTCCCGGGACCAGCTGCTGAAGGAGCTGGAGGGCGGCGCCCATCCCGTCGCCCATGCGACGCTGCGGGACGCGCTGATCCCCCTGCTGATCCAGAAGGGCGTCATCACCCAGGAGGAGCTGGTCCGGAAGGCCCGGGAGCTCGAATCAGGACGGGAGCGCTAGCCGATGGCGGACATCAAGCTGACGGATCTGGCGAAGTCGGCGGCCCCCGCGTTCGGGGACGACGGCGCGAAGCTTACCGGCGCGGTGGCGGACACGATCCGGGTCGCGATCGCCGGCGGGCAGGAGCTGTCCATCCCGGCCTTCGGCACGCTCGCCAAACCGGGGGCCACCGGGAAATCCGATTTCGTCGCGGGCATTTCCGCCAAGCTGGGCGAGTCCAACGACCCGAAGGTCCGCAGCGCCGTGGACGCCGTTTTCGAGGCGGTGAAACGGGAGCTGCTGAGCGGCAAGCGGGTGCTGGTGGACGGCGCGGGGGCCTTCTCGGTCGGCATCGAGCGCCCCGAGATCGAGCAGCAGCCGCGGGGCCACCGCCTCATCAAGCCGCCCGGGCCCGCGGTGTTCTTCGATTCCCCGGAAGGCAAGGTCGGCTTTTCCGCCTCGGACGAGCTGAAGAAACGCCTGGAGTCCTTCAAGGCGTCGTCGATCATGCTGGTCGTCCCGGACCGGGACTTCTTCACGAAGACGCTGGAGTACTATTTCGAGAGCGCCGGCTGGCAGATCGAGGTGTTCACGAAGGTCGTCGACGCCCTCGTGAAGATCGAGAGCGGCCGCGCGTACCTCGTGATCATGGACTGCCTCTTCGAGGACTACCAGAAGTTCTGCTACGCGCTGAAGATGCGGCGCGAGACCACGAACACCCCGCTGATCCTCCTGCACGCGAGCGAGGAGCGCTGGAAGGTGATGCCGGAGGTCTCGATCGTCGGCGACGAGAATCTGGTGCAGCCGTTCGAGTTCCGGCAGCTGCTGGACCACGCGGACGCGGAGATCATGCGGGCGGCGGAGGAGGAGCTGATCTTCCTCCAGCAGCTCAACATCCATCTGCCCACCGAGGAGGCGTCGATCGAGAAGGTGATCGACATGGTCCACAAGCTCCTCGAGAGCTCGGGCCTGAACGAGGAGGGGCAGGTGGCGATGAGCGCCGCCTTCCGCGAGGCGGTGGTGAACGCCGCGCAGCACGGCAACAAGTACAAGCGCGACCGGAAGATCGAGGTGCAGTACCTGCTGGACCGCGAGAAGATCACGGCGGTCGTGAAGGACCAGGGGCCCGGCTTCAACCACCAGCAGTTCGTCAAGTCGGGCTCGACGCGCGACGCGATCTCGGCGGCCCGGGAGCGGCACGCCCAGGGCCGCATGGGCGGCCTCGGCATCATGCTCATGCTGCGCTGCTGCGACCGCCTGGAGTACAACCAGACCGGCAGCCAGCTCACGCTGACGAAGTTCCTCAAGACGCCGGAAGCCTGAGCCCGGGAATCCCCAGGCGGGCTTTCCGGCACGGACCCCGGCCGCGTTCCTGTCCGGGCTCGGATCCTAATTCTGCTCGGCCAGCAGCGCGCGCAGCGCGTCGCGCATCCAGTCGCCGTAGGCCGTGATGCCCTCGTGTTTGAGCAGGCGGGCCCCGTCGAAGCGTCCCGCGTCCAGCGTCCAGGCCTCGTCCGCCCCGCGCGCGGAGGGCAGCACGCCCTTTTCGCGGGCGAACCAGAGCACCGGTCCCGCCACGTACTGGAGATCGGGGCACTTCGGGAGGCCCAGGGCCACCAGGCGTCCCGCCAGAAGCTCGTGCTGGCGGTCCTTGTCCTTCGTGGCCGTCAGGCGCGGGATCTGCTCGTAGAGGTCCTCCCAGAGCGCCAGGACCAGCGTGGAGAGGTCGGGGTCCTCGCCGCTCCTGAAGGCCTCGAGCAAGCGTCCGATGGATTCGCGTGTGGCGCTCATGCCCCCGTCAGGACTGGATCCGGCCCTCCATCGGGGAGGAGGGGGTGGCGTACTCGCGGCGGGGGATGCGCCCGGCCTCGAAGGCGAGGCGACCGGCTTCGCAGGCCTGCTTCATGGCGAGGGCCATCTTGACGGGGTCCTTCGATCCGGCGACCGCGCTGTTGAGGAGGACGCCGTCGGCGCCGAGTTCGAGGGCGAGCGCCGCATCGCTCGCGGTGCCGACCCCGGCGTCGACGATCACGGGCACCTTGACCCGGTCGACGATCATGCGGATGTTGACGGGGTTCAGGATGCCCAGGCCGCTGCCGATCGGGCCGCCGAGGGGCATGACGCAGGCCGCGCCCGCGTCCTCGAGGCGCAGGGCCATGACGAGGTCGTCGCTGGTGTAGGGCATCACGACGAAGCCCTCCTTCACGAGCCGCTTCGTGGCGACCAGGAGTTCGGGCAGGTCGGGATAGAGCGTCTTCTCGTCGCCGATCACCTCGATCTTCACGAGCGGGGTTCCGAGCGCCTCGCGGCCGAGCAGGGCGGTGCGGACCGCGTCCTCCGCCGTGTAGCAGCCGGCCGTGTTGGGGAGCAGCTGGATCTTCGAGCGGTCGATCCAGTTGAGGAGGGAGGCCTTGGTCTTGTCGTTCAGGTCCACGCGCCGCACGGCGACGGTGACCATCGACGTGCCGGAGGCCTCGTGGCATTTCGCCATGATCTCGGGGCCGGGGTATTTCCCGGTGCCGAGGATGAGCCGCGATTTGAGTTCGACGCTTCCGATCTTCAGCATGTCCAGGCTCCGTTCATCCGCCGCCCACGAGGGTGACGATTTCCACGCGGTCGCCCTCGCGCAGCGGAGTCTCCGCATGACGGGCGCGGGGGACCACTTCCCGGTTGAGCTCCAGCGCCACCGGGCTCTTCTCGAGTCCGAGTTCCGCCAGCAGTCCCGACAGCGTCAGTCCGTCCGGCAGAACCCTCGGCCGGCCGTTGAGCACGACCTTCATCGGGGGCGGATTCTATCAGATCCCGGCCAGCTCCGCGAGGAGGCCGTGCCGCAGCCCCTGGAAGCAGGGAAGGACGCGCCCGGCCCCGAGACGGCGCATGAGGGTGAACAGCACGAGGGCTCCGGCGATGATGATGTCCGCCCGGCCCTTGGGGACGCCGCGGCGCACGCGCTCGCGCAGGGTCAGGACAGCCAGGCGGCCGAACAGGCGTTGAAGGCTTCCCAATTCGAAGGAGGTCTCCGTCTTCAGGAGTCTGGCCAGGAGGGACACGGTCCCGCCGATTCCCACCAGCACCGGGGCCCGCAGGCGGGCGAGGGGCCGGAGCGTCCGTTCGACGTGCCTGCGAAGCGCGTCGACGTCCTTCGCGGGGACCGGATGGGCGCCGATGAAGCGCTCGGTGAGGACGACGGCGCCGAGGGGCAGGCTCCAGGAGCGGCGCAAACGTCCGTCGCGTCCGCTCGAGATCTGCGCGGAGCCGCCGCCGATGTCGACGGAGACGACGGGGCCTCGGGGCACGCAGGCGGAGACGCCCCGGAAGGCGAGCCGGGCCTCCTCGCGGCCGTCGATGATGCGGAGGATCACGCCGGCCTCCGCCGCGGCGCGCCGGACGAAGTCCCGGCCGTTGCGGGCCCGGCGCAGGGCGAGCGTGCCCACGGCGGCGAAACGGACCGCGCCCGCGCGTTCCGCGGCGCGGCGCAGCCCCGCGAGGACCTTCAGCGTGCGGTCCGCGGCGGCCCGGGAGATGCGGCCGCTGCCTTCCAGCCCCTCCCCGAGCCGCGTGATGACGGCCTTTTCGAGGAGGGGGGTCAGCCGTCCGGCGCGGAGGCGCCCGACGAGCAGCTTGACCGAGTTGGTCCCCACGTCCAGGGCGGCGAGGATCACGACGCGTCCAGCTTCGTCAGCATGAGGGTCGCCAGGGTGAGGTACAGGGTCACGTTGACCAGGTCGTTCACGGCCGTGATGAAGGGGCCGGAGGAGACGGCGGGGTCGATCTTCATGCGGTGGAGCAGCAGGGGGGTGAAGGCGCCCATGGTCGAGGCGATGCTCATGCTGAGGAACATGGAGCAGAGCACGATGGAGGAAAGGCTGATGACCTGGGCATGCCCGACGTTCATGAGCCAGGCCATGGCCCCGGTGAGCAGGGCGGCCATGAGGCCGATGACGAGGCCCAGCCGCATCTCGCTGAAGACCACGCGCATCATGCGGCCCGGGGAGATCGATCCGGTGGCGAGGCCGCGGACGACGGTGGTCGAGGACTGCAGCCCGACGTTGCCGCCCATGGCCATGATGATGGGGATGAAATAGGTGAGCGCGGTGGTGGTCAGCGAGTGTTCGTAGGCCTTCATGATCCAGGCCAGCCCGAGTTCGATGCTCATGGCGGCGGCGAGCCAGGGGAGGCGCGAATTGAGGCGGGCCAGGAACGTCGCCCGCATGGGGTCGACGTGCTCGGCGCCCGCGAGCTTCATGATGTCCTCGCTCGCCTCGTTCTTGATGACCTCGAGGATGTCCTGCAGGGTGACGACGCCGACGAGCCGCTGGTCGTTGTCGACGACGGGCACATGCCGCAGGTGGTATTTCTGCGCCAGCCGGGCGACCTCCTCCTGGTCCGTCTGGGGGCCCACGAAGCTGACCTCCTTCCGCATGAACTGCGTCACGGGCGTGTGGGGAGGATGGATCATGAGCTTGGGCAGGGAGATGACGCCGCGGAGGCGGCCGTCCGCATCGACCACGTAGATGAAATCGACCGTATGGCTGTCCACCGAGCCCTGGATGGCCTTGAGCACCTCGCCGGAGGTGAAGGTGTCGGGGACGGTGACGAAATTGCGGGTCATGCGCCCGCCGGCGCTGCGCTCGTCGTACTGGCGGAGGTTCCGGATGTCGTTGGCGTGGCCGCTCTCCACCTGCTTGAGGAGGGCCTTCTCCTTGTGGGCGGGGAGCAGGTCGAGCACGTCGGCGACGGCGTTGTCCGACATGCGGTCGATGACCGGCCCGAGGCGCTCCTCGCCCATGCGCCCCACGATCTCGGCCTTGTAGTCGTGCGGCATGGCGGCGAGCACCTGGGCCGCCTTCTCGGGGTCGAGAATGCCGAAGATGCGGACGCGTTCGTCGATGTCGACGTCGTCGAGCAGTTCCGCCAGATCCACGGGATGGATCAGCGAGAGCGTTTCGCGGAGCTGGTCGGGGTCCTGCGGCAGGCCCTCGTCGCCGTCGGGCATGGGTGGATTCTAAGAGGCGGTCGGGAATTTGCAACGGTGGTATACTCTGCGCGCGTGATTCGATCCTCCCTCCGTCTGGGGTTGCTCGGGGCGTCGCTGCTCGGCGGCGCGTCGCTGCTGCTCGTGCTCTACTCGGGGGCGCGCACGCGGGGCCTGGAATCGCACTGCCGGAACAACCTCCGGCACCTCGGAGGCCTGGCGATCCGGAACTGGAACGCCCTGGATCCGCAGCGGACGGGCCGGTCCTTCTGGCAGGGCGTGCGCGAGGCGCAGTACCGGGACGTGCGCGGAAAGTGGCAGGCGCCGCATCCCGATCCGTTCACCTGCCCCGTCTTCGGCCGCACGGCGACGCGCCTGGAGGACGCCGGCTCGATCGACTACCGGGGGCCGAGGAAGGTCGCCGAGGACCTGCGCCATCACCCCAAGGCGGAGCCTCTGGGCGCGGACCGTCCCGGCAACCACCCTTCCGGAGGTTTCGTGCTCCGGGTGGACGGCTCGGTCGAGGGGGTGCCGCTGCAGCTGGACCGCATCTCCGACGGGAAGCCCTGGACGGGCCTGGCGGGGCAGCTTCAGGACTGATCCGGCGGGGCCGGATCCGGTCGCTGCCGGATGCGGGTGAGATCGGCGACGTCCTCCATGAGCGGCCAGACGTAATCCTCGATCAGGATCTTCGCCGTCGACGCCAGCGGCACGCCGATGAGCAGCCCGAAGAATCCGAAGAGCTCCCCGCAGATCAGCAGCGAAAGGATGATCTGGATCGGATGCAGGCCCGTCTCCCGGCCCATGATGAGCGGCTGCAGCACGGCCCCCTCGAGCACCTGGATGAGGCCGAAGAGACCCGCGACCAGGTAGAAGTGCCGGTCGATGCGCCCGTATTCGGCGAGCACGAAGAGTTCCACCACGGCGAACATGACTGTGGGACCGAGGTAGGGGATGACGCTGGCGAAGACGTAGAGCAGCCCGAAGAGCAGCGAGAACTTGACGCCGAGGAGCATCAGCCCGAGCCAGACGATCAGCCCGTCGAGGATCGAGATCGTCATCTGGCCGCGGAAGAACGCCGCATTGGCCCGATGGATGCGCATGAGCGTGCCGAGGGCGGCGCCGCGGTAGGACCTGGGGATCAGGTGGGTGAAGCGCTCCCACCAGGCGTTCAGGTTCTTGAGCAGGAAGAAGAGGTAGACGGGGACCAGGGCCACGAAGGAGACGACGCCGAAAAGGCCCCCGAGGCCGGAGAGGAGCAGGGTCGCGAGATTTCCCGCTAGGCTGCCGCCCATGAGGGCCAGCTGGTCGGTCTTCCCTTTGAGGCTCTCCTTGGCGCGCACGAGGACCTGGCTCCAGTTCTCCGGCCCCAGCCAGCGCCGCATGCGGGCGTCGCCCCAGTCCAGGAGGCGGTGGATCTTCGCGTCCTTCGCGGTGAAGGTCTCATCGACGAAGGTGACCGACTGGTCCACGACGGCGGGCACCGCCCAGAACGCGAGCGCGGCGATCAGCCCGAAAAGCAGGACGTAGATGCCCGCGATGGAGGCCGGCCGGGGGACGCGCCG
>CAZUJF010000025.1:0-74942 GCA_964619955.1 uncultured Planctomycetales bacterium | reverse complement strand
GGGTTCACGACCTGGGCGAGGTCCGCCGGCCCTGACCGGAGGAAAAAAAGCCAGACCTGACTGTCCGCTCTGGCTTCCGGCTTCTTCCGAACGCCCGCTATAGCACGAGGCGCCGGAGGACGGAGTCGCGCAGCCCTTCCTCGATGCTGGAGCGCTCGATGAGGCGGCGCGCCTCCGCGACGGGGTCCGGGCGCGCCTTGAAATCCCAGACGACCAGCGGGGCCTGCTTGTAGTGCAGGGCGTCGCCCTCGCCCGTGTCGATCGCCCCGGTGCGCAGCCCGATCCCGCGGGCCCAGGTGACGTAAGAGCGGCGGAGGCCGAGCTGCCCCTCCCACTCGATCTCGAACGAGAGGAAGGCGCCGTTCTCGGCGTCATGCAGGAGGACGACGTCGGCGCTGGCGCTCTGATACCACGCGCGCCGCACCCGGCTGTCGGGTTGCCGGACGACCCGGCTTTCGATCTTGGTCAGCATGGTGGAAATATGACCTGGGGCGGCGGAGCTTCGTTACGGACTATCGCTTGATCCGGCCGTTGTGGCCCACGGCCCGCAGCACCCGGCCGGTCTCCGCGTCGCTGAGCTCGGCGTCCGCGGCCGCCCAGAGCTCGGCCTCCTTCCGCGCGTGGTCCACCCGGACGTGCCGGACGCCCGGCAGGCTCTTGAGCGCGAGCTGGGCCCGGCCTTCGCAGCCCGCCGGACAGGCCTCCAGCGGCCCCTCCAGCTGGATCAGCACCCGGCGCTCGCCCGGCCCCGGGACGTAGGGCAGCTCGCCCGCCGCCTCGCCCGAGAAAAACCCGATGGCATAGGGCGTGGCGACGGAGAGCAGGAAGACCGCGGCCGCCGTCCAGAGCAGGATCCGGCTCTTCCGGTCCGAGGTCCGGGTGTAGACGCGGACCAGCCCGAGGGAGATGAAGATCAGCGCGGCGACGATGAGGTACGGCCGCAGCGGCTTCACGAACGAGCCGAGACCCAGGCTGCCCAGGCCCAGCGAGGCCAGCGCCAGCGGGATCGTGCAGCAGAACGACAGCAGCAGCGAAACCACGAAGGTCCCGAGCGCGGCGAACTTCTCCTTCATGCAGCTTCTCTTCCCCGGAAGGCCGGAATGATCGTATCTTATACGCCGCCTCGAGAAGAATCCGGAATGGGGATGGGAGAATCATGCGAATCCTGATCCTGCTGCTCGCGCTCGCCGCCCTGCCGGTCGAAGCCCAGGACTGGACCCGCTTCCGCGGCCCCAACGGGACCGGCATCAGCGAGGCGGACAAGCTCCCCGAGAAATGGACCGAGGCGGACTTCAAGTGGCGCGTCCCCCTGCCGGGCGCGGGCCACGGACAGCCCGTGATCTGGGCCGACCGCATCTTCCTGATCTCCGCCCGCGCCGAGGGCAAGGAGCGCCTGCTCGTCTGCCTCAACAAGGCGGACGGCAAGGAGCTCTGGACCTCCGTCGTCCCGATGGCCGGCCACAAGAAACACAAGGACAACAGCTTCGCCTCGAGCACGCCCGCCGTCGACGCGGACCGCGTCTACGCCGTCTTCGTCACGCCCCAGGAACATCTCGTGAAAGCCTTCAGCCATGCGGGCAAGGAGCAGTGGAGCGTCAACCTCGGGCCCTTCGACTCGGAACACGGCCACGGGGCCTCCCCGCTGCTCTACGAGGGGAAGCTGATCGTCCAGAACGACCAGATCGGCGAGGGCTCCATCGTGGCGATCGACGTCAAGACCGGCAAGGTCGCCTGGAAATGCCCGCGCCGCGCGAACGAGAAGGCCTCGTTCAGCTCGCCCTGCCTCCTGGAGCGGAAGGGGAAGGCGCCGGAGCTCCTGACGCTCAGCACCTCCTACGGGATCTCCAGCGTCGATCCCCGCAGCGGCACCCTGAACTGGGAGGCGCGCGTTTTCGACAAGCGCTGCGTCTCCTCGCCCGTGGTCGCGGGCGACCTCGTCATCGGCACCTGCGGCGAGGGCAGCGGCGCCAACACCGTCGTCGCCGTCAAGCTCGGCGGCAAGGGCGACGTCACCGCGTCCCACGTCGCCTGGAAGATCACGAAGTCCGCGCCCTACGTCCCGACGCCCCTCGTCTCCGGCGACCGCGTCTACCTGCTCCACGACAAGGGCTTCGTCAGCTGCGCGGAGGCGTCCACGGGGAAGATCCTCTGGAACGACCGCGTGGGCGGCTCCTTCTACGGCTCGCCGGTCCTCGCGGGCGGGAAGCTCTACGCCCTGAGCATGCAGGGCGAGGCGGTCGTGCTCGCGGCCGGGGAGGAGTACAAGCTGATCTCCAAGAACCCGCTCGGCGAGGGCAGCCACAGCACGCCCTGCGTCGACGGCGGACGCCTGTATCTTCGCACCTTCGGCCATCTGGTCTGCGTGGGAGGACCGTGAGACATCCGCTGAGCCTGCTTCTGCTGCTGGCGCTGTCCTTGGACGTCCGGGCGGACGAATGGCCGATGTGGGGCGGACGCCCCGACCGGAACATGGTCTCGACCGAGAAGAATCTGCCCGCGGGCTGGGAGGGCACGGGCGGCAAACAGCTGAAGTGGACCGCCGTCCTGGGGACCGAGACGCTGGGCAATCCCGTCGTCGCCGGCGGCCGCGTCCTCATCGGCACGAACAACGAGGCGCCCCAGGATCCGTCCGTCACGGGGGATCGCGGGATCCTCAAGTGCTTCTCGGCGGCCGACGGCAAGTTCCTCTGGCAGGCCGTGCACGACCGCCTCGGCAAGGAGGAGGACTACGCCGGCATCGGCCTCTGCTCGACCCCCTGCGTCGTGGGCGACCGCGTCTACTACGTCAGCAACCGCGCGGAGCTCGTCTGCTGCGACCTCGCCGGGTTCTCCGACGGCGACAACGACGGCCCCTTCACGGGCGAAACCCGGAAGGGCCCGGCGGATGCGGACATCGTCTGGATCCTGGATCTGAAGAAGGAGCTCGGCGTGGCGCCGCACCAGGCCTCCGCCTGCTCGCCGGTCGTCGTGGACGGGCGGGTCTTCGCCCTGACGGGGCACGGGGTCGACGAGAAGACGCATCTCGTGAAGGATCCCTCGGCGCCGAGTTTCATCGCCGCGGATGCGGCGACGGGGAAGCTGCTCTGGAAGGACGCCTCGCCCGGGGCGAAGATCCTCGCCGGCCAGTGGGCCTCGCCCGCCTGCGGCGTGGTGGACGGCAAACCCCAGGTGGCCTTTCCCGGCGGGGACGGCGTGCTCTACGTCTTCGAACCCGCCACGGGGAAGCTCCTCTGGAGCTTCGACTGCAAGTCGCACGAAAAAACCGCGCCCGACGGGAAGCGGGAGACGGCCAACCACCTCATTTCCGCGCCCGTGTACGCCGGCCACCGGCTCTTCATCGCGACCGGGCAGGATCCCGAGAACGGCGACCAGCCCGGCTGCTTCCGGGCGATCGACGCGCGCTCGGGGAAGGAGCTGTGGAAACTCGCGGGCAAGGACTTCGGCTGCAGCATCTCCACGGTCGCGGTCCGCGAGGGCATCGTGTACGCGACCGAACTCGGGGGCTATCTCAGCGCCATGGACGTCGAGACGGGGAAGCGCCACTGGCGGTTCGACCTGCTCTCGAACATCTGGGGCTCGCCGGTGGTGGCGGACGGGAAGATCTACGTCCGCAACTCCGACGGCGAACTGGTGACGTTCAAGGAAGGCATGGAAGTGAAGAAGCTCGCGACCAGCACGCTGCCGGGCCTGGGCCACGGCACCGTGGTGATCTCGGACGGGGTGCTGTACCTCGCCGGGGGGACGAAACTCTACGCCATTTCCGGAAACCAGGAGAGTCGATGAACACATCACGGATCGGGCTTTGGGCGGTCCTGCTGCTCCCGCTCGCGGCGCACGCCGACGACCCCTGGCCCCAGTGGCGCGGGCCCGCGCTCAACGGCACGAGCGATTCGAAGGGCCTGCCCGTCGAATGGTCCGAGCAGAAGAACGTGAAGTGGAAGGTGAAGCTGCCCTCCTGGAGCGGCGCCTCGCCCGTGATCTGGGGCGGGCGGATCTTCGTGTCCTCCCCCGGGGAAGCCGGGGCGGGCGGCGAGGCCGAGACGGTCCGGAAGATGGGCGGCGCCCGCAAGAAGGAGGGCAAGGATCTGAACCTGCTCTGCCTCTCGAAGGCGGACGGCAAGGAGCTCTGGCGCTCGACGATCCCGGGCGCGAACTTCCACATGGGCAAGCAGAACATGTCGAGCCCGTCGCCGGTGACGGACGGGACCCATGTCTGGTGGCTGACGGGCACGGGCGTGCTGACGGCGCTGGACATGGAGGGGAAAAAGGTCTGGCAGGCGGAGTTGCAGAAGCTCTACGGGAAATTCGGCCTGGGCTGGGGCTACGGCTCCTCGCCGCTGCTCCACGAGGGGCACGTGATCGTTCCCGTCCTGCATGGGCAGGAAACCGACGAGCCGTCCTACCTCGTGGCGTTCGAGGGGAAGACCGGCAAGGTGGCCTGGCGCGTCGAGCGTCCCACGGACGCGGAAGTGGAGAGCCCGGACGCCTTCACCACGCCGATGCCGATGAAGATCGGCGGACGGACCGAGCTCATCGTGGTCGGGGGCAACTATTTCACCGGCCACGACCCCGCCACGGGGAAGGAGCTCTGGCGCTGCGGCGGCCTCAATCCCACGGGCGACAAGTTCTACCGCACCGTGTGCTCGCCGGCGGTCGTGGACGACATGATCTTCGCCTGCGTCAAGAAGGGGCCCTTCGTCGCCTGCAAGGGCGGCGGGAAGGGGCTCGTGACGGCGACGAACGTGGCCTGGACGAGCCCGAACACCTGCGACGTGCCGACGCCGGTCTCCGACGGGAAGCTGCTCTACGTGCTCAACGACGGCGGCACGCTCACCTGTTTCGAACCCAAGACGGGCAAAGTCGTCTATGAGAAGCAGCGCCTGCCGCGCGGCACCTACAGCGCGTCGCCGCTGCTGGCGGACGGCCGGCTCTACCTGACGAACGAGACGGGCCGCACGACGGTGGTCGCGGCGGGGCCGGAGTTCAAGGTGCTCTCCGAGAATCCGCTCGACGACGACTACACGCTGTCGTCGATCGCGGTGTCCGGAAGCGAGCTCTTCATCCGGACCTCGTCCAGCCTCTACTGCATCAGCGGGAAGTAGAGGCGCGGCGGCGTTTCCGCGTCGTCGTCTCCGTCTTGGGGACGACGCGCTCCACCTCGATGCTGCAGTGCGAGAGCAGCGCGGCGAACGCGGCCACGGCGGCGATGAACGGGGCGAGGACGGCGCCGACCAGGCCGACCGTCAGCGGGAACTCCGCCACGGTGCGGCCCTTCTGCTTGACCACGATGCGGCGGGCGTTGCCGGCGCTGACGAGTTGTTTGAGGCGCTCGGCCACCTTGCCGCCGTCCACCTTCAACTGTTCCCACACGGTTTGATCCGACATGGCACCCCCTACTTGTCCAAAAGCGTCTTCAGGAGCGCCACGGCGCGGTCGACCTCCGCTTCCGTCGTGAAGCGCCCCAGGGAGAATCGCAGGCTGCCGCGGATGCGCGCCTCGTCGAGCCCCATCGCGCCCAGCACGTGGCTGGGCTGCATCGAGGCGCTCGTGCACGCGGATGCCGAGGAGATCGCCAGGTCCGGCAGGGCTTTCATGAGCGCCGCGCCGTCCTTCCCCTCGAAGCTCAGGTTCGTCGTGGTCGCCAGGCGCCGGTCGGGGTCGCCGTTCACGCGACCGCCCAGGCCGCGCTCGAGGCGGTCCCGCAGCGCCCGGATGCGTTCGCGTTCCGCCGGGCCCCCGGCTTTCGCCAGCAGCGCCGCGGCGCCGAAGCCGACGACGGCGGGGACGTTCAACGTGCCGGAGCGCAGCCCCTTCTCGTGGCCGCCGCCGAAGATCAGCGGCTCGCAGCGCACGCGGGGATTCTTGCGGCGCACGTAGAGCAGCCCGGCGCCCTTGGGGCCGTGGAGCTTGTGGGCGCTCGCGCTGAGCAGGTCGATGCCGTCCGCCTCGACGTCGATGGGCTCCTTGCCGTACGACTGCGTGGCGTCCGTGTGGAAGAGCACGCCGCGGGCCTTGCAGAGCGCGCCGATCTCGCGGATCGGATGCAGCACGCCCGTCTCGTTGTTCGCGTGCATGATCGAGACGAGGCGCGTCTCTTTCGTGAGGACGGCGGCCAGGCGCTCGAGGTCCAGCCGCCCCTTCGAGTCCACCTTGAGCCAGGTGACGCGGAGGCCGCGTTTCTCGAGCGCCTCGCAGGGGTCGAGGACGGCGCGGTGTTCGGTGGCGACGGTGACGACGTGCCCGCCTTTGGCGCCGGCGCTGCCGAGGATCGCGAGGTTGTCCGACTCGGTCGCGCCGCTGGTCCAGACGATCTCGCGCGGATCGGCGCCGATCAGGGCGGCGACCTGCGTCCGTGCGGTTTCGACCGCCTCCGAGGCCTCCGTGCCGTAGGCGTGCGTGCGGCTGGCCGCGTTCCCGAAGCGCTCCCGGAAATAGGGCAGCATCGCGTCGAGGACCCGGGGGTCCAGCGGCGTGGTGGCGTTGTGGTCCAGGTAGATCGGCACGGCCTTGCGATTGTAGCAGGCTCGGGAGGGCGGCGAGCGTACAGGAGAATATGAGAACGCTGGCCCTGGCGCTGCTGTGCCTGATCCCCCAGGATCTCGACGGGGACAAGGCGATCGTCCATGTCGACAAGCCCCCCGCGAAACACCGGCCCGGCACGCCGCTTTCGATGCTGCTGGTCTTCCACGGCGCGAACGGAAACGCGAACTCCCTGATTCCCAAGGCCGAGGAGATGCTGACGAAGAGCGGCGTCCGGGAGGACTGGGTCGTCGTCGGCCTGAAGTCCAAGGAGGTCGGCTGGACGGACAAGGACGACGAGCCGGTGAAGGCGTTCGTCCCCTGGGCGCTCAAGAAGTACGGGGCGGATCCGCGGCGCGTCTTCGGCTTCGGCGTCTCCTCGGGCGCCTGGTTCCTGAACCGCTTTGCGCCGAAGAACTCCGAGCTGCTCGCGGGGGCGGTCTCCTACGTCGGCGGCATGGGTCAGACGCCGCAGACGAAGGACGCGAAGAGCCACGCGGAACTCTACTGGATCATCGGCCACAAGGACGACACGCTCCCGCCCAGCCGCACGCGCCCCCAGGCGGAGGCGTATTTCAAGGCCGGCTTCCGCGCGGTGTACCACGAGATGCTGGATCTCGCGCACGAAGGCCCCCGGGAGCCGACGCAGTCCGAGGCCGTCGAATGGCTGGGCGTGGTGCGGAACAAACGCCTGGCCCCGGTCGGGGACGAGGCCGAATTCCTCAAGAAGTTCGACGACGAGTCGCGATCGGATTCGGCCCTCTCGACGGGGGTCACGTGGATGAAGCTGGCGTCCATCGGCGGCCCGGCCGCGGCGCCCGTCGTGCTGCGCGGCCTGGCGAGCGAGCGCGCCGGGGTGCGTTCGAACGCCGCCCAGACGGCGGCCCAGGTCCTGCTCGACGACAAGGTCGTGGACGCGCTGATCCCGCTGCTGGACGACAAGGACGTCAAGGTCCGGCGCACGGCGCTCACGGCGCTGGTCTTCCAGGGACGCTGGAACTACCCGCAGGCGCAGCTGGCGCTCTGCGCGTTCGTGAAGGACGAGAAGCGGTCGGCGGCGGACCGCAAGGCCGCCGCGACGGGCCTGGCGGAGATCGCGAAGCTCGATCTGCTCGGGACCTGGATGTACAAGGACGTGATCTGGACGCTGGTCGGGCTGCTCGGCGACAAGGACGGCGGGCTGCGCTCGATCGCCTTCACGGCGCTGCAGCCCGTCCAGGCGGACGGCTTCGGCTACAACCCCGCGATGGCCGAAGGGCCGCGCGCGAAGTCGTTGCAGGCCTGGAAGGATTGGTGCACCAAGACCTGCGGGGCTCAGACGCCTTGAGCCCGTAGTGCGGCCGCGGTGAAGATCAGCGGATACAGGCGCTCCGAGTACCAGAGCTTCGCGAAATAGAGGCCGATCGGGGCGGTCGGGAACCGGGTGCCGTCCTTCGTGTGTTCGGCCAGCCAGGCGGCCCCGCAGGCGGCGGCCACGGGCGCCTGCGCCGCCAGAGCCTCGGTCGCGAGGGCGGTCTCCTCGATCGTCGCCTCGATGCCCGGCGCCCCGCCGAAGCCCCCGTCCTCCCATTGGCTGTCGCAGAGCCATTGGACGGCGCGCTTCAGCGCCGCCGGCCAGTCCGGGTGGGCGGTCGGGATCCCCGCGCAGAGCAGCACCCGCGAGGTCCCGTACACGGGATTCTCCATTTTGGGCGCGTGCTGGTTGCCGAACCAGAGCGGCGTCCAGCTGCCGTCCGCGGACTGGACGTCGATGAGATGCGCGACCGCCCGCTCCATCGCGCGTTCCACGCGTGAGGCGAGCGCCGGCAGCTCGGGTTTCCAGGCGGTCCAGGCGCGCAGCGCGTGCGCGGTGAGGTCGGGGCAGCTGTGGTCGAAGGGCAGTCTGCCCCAGCCGCGGCAGAACGTGGGGATGCCGCCGTCGCGGTTCTGCAGGCCGAGCAGCCAGGACACGCCGGCCCCGGCGGCGCGGCGCGCTTCGGGGTCGTCGCCCTCGCGGAGCGCGTGCAGGGCGAGCAGCGCGCCGGCCGTGTCGTCCGCGTCCGGAACCCCGCCGCTCAGATCCGTCCAGGCCCAGGCCCCGGGCGCCGAGCCGGTGTAGGGATGCACGGTCTTCGTCTGCTGTCCGAGCAGCCAGGCGCGGATCTTGGAGCGGGCCTCGGCGGGCAGCGCGGGGCCGAGCGCCGACACGGACAGCGTCGTGAGCCAGGTGGAGAGGTTCGTGTCGATGGGCCAGCTGCCGTCCTCGCGCGCCGACGCGGCGAGGAACGCGGCGCCTTTGCGGGTCACGGGATGCTCCGCGAGTCCGCTGGCGGCGAGGCTCAGCGTCACGAAACTCGTGAGCGGCGTCGCTTCGAGGAAGCCGCCCGAGGCGGGTTGGATGGCCTCCAGGACGCGGAGCGTGCGGGCCTTCGTCGCGCCGCGGGCGAGGCGTGCGAAGGGGTTTCGGGACGGGCGATGGACGTGCTGGGCGATGCCGATGGCGATGAGCGCGGGCAGCGCGTAGCTGACCACGGGCAGGCCGATGAGGCTGAACGTGGCGCGGGGGAGGGCGGCGAATTCGAAGGGAAGGGCGGGGAACGCGGCCCAGGCGTCCGGACCCTCGCCGAAACGTCCCGCGACCGCGGCGAGCGTGAGGATCGGGACGCTGAAGGTCTTGTCGATGCCGTAGCGCGTGGAAATCGTGGTGGCGAGGGTGGGGGCGTCGAGCGTGCCGGCCTCGCGGCGGAGCCAGTCCGCGGCCCGGGCGAAGGCCTCCGGCACGCCCGGCACATCCGGCCGCATGCCGAGCGCGGCCCAGCAGAGCGTGGTGGTGCTGATGTTCGAAGGACTGTCGCTCGTGTCGCCGTAGCCGCCGTCCCGGTTCGCGTGTGCGGCGAGCCAGCGCAGGCCCGCGTCGACGAGGCGTCCGTCTCCCCCCTGGCGCCGCAGCACTTCGAGCGCGACGACGGCGGTGGCGGTCGAGAGGGCGCTGGAGGAGAGGCGCCCCTCCCAGTGTCCCGCCGGCAGACGCGCTTCGAGCAGGGCGCGGCGGGTGTGCTCGAGGGCGGAGGCGGGGTCCATGCGCGGCAGATTGTAACAGAGAGTCAAATCAACGAGGCGGGAGGGAATAAGGAATGAAGAATAGGGAATCCCGGCGGGCAACGTTGCTCCCAGAGGGGATTCGCGGCCCGTCAGGATTCCTTTTTCTCTATTCCTTATTCTTCCCAAAAGTCTCGCCGGGCCTCAGAATCAGGCCCATGACGATCGTGGCCCTGCTTCTGGCGCTGGCGGCTCCGGACGACTGGCCGGCCTGGCGCGGTCCGCAGCGCGACGGCGTGAGCGCCGAGCGCGGCCTGCCGTCGCAGTGGGGGCCCGACAGCAACGTCGTCTGGAAGGCGCCGCTGCCGGGCGCGGCGGGGTCCACCCCGGTGATCTGGGGCGACTCGATCTACCTCACGTCGCCGAGCGCCGACGGCGCGCAAATCCTGCTGATCTGCCTCGGGACGGACGGCAAGCCGCGCTGGGAGAAGATGCTCTCGGAGAGCTCGAAGAACGCGAAGAACAATGCGTCGGCGTCTCCGAGCACGGACGGCAAACACGTCTGGGCGTATTCCGGCACGGGGGACCTGCTCTGCTTCACGGTCGCTGGTGCGGAGGTCTGGCGCGCGAAGCTCCAGGAGCGTTACGGCCGCTTCAAACTGGGCTTCGGCATGACCACGACGCCGCTGCTGCACGCGGGCGCGCTGTATCTCCAGCTGATCCACTCCGGGGGCGCGTGGATCGTCGCGCTGAACGCGGCGGACGGGAAGGAGCTCTGGAAGGCGGGGCGTCCCTCCGACGGGGTGGACGAATGCCTGCACTCGTATGCGTCGATCCAGCTATGGACGGACGGGGAGCGGAGCCTGCTGGTCTCGCACGGGAACGACTACGCGATCGGCCATGACCTGAAGGACGGCGCCGAGGTCTGGAGGCTGGGCGATCTGAACCCGAAGGATCGCTACAACAAGACGCTGCGTTTCGTGTCCTCGCCCGTCGCGACGCCCGGGCTGATCGTGGTGCCGACGGCCAAAGGCGGCCAGGTCGTGGGGCTGGATCCTTTGGCCAGGGGGAAGGTGGACCGGCAGAACAAGGCGCATGAGCGCTGGCGTCTGGGCGGCGGCACGCCCGACGTGGCCTCACCGCTGGTCTACGACGGCCTGGTCTATCTGAGCGACAGCAACGGGACGCTGACGTGTGTGGACGCACGCACGGGCGAGTCGGTCTACAAGGAGCGCGCCGACCGCAACAACCACTTCGCCTCGCCCGCGGCCGGCGACGGGAAGGTCTACCTGACGGGCCGCAACGGGGCGGTGACGGTCGTGCAGGCCGGGCGGACGTTCAAAGTGCTCGCGGTGAACGAGCTGGGCGACCCGATGGACGCCTCTCCCGCGATCAGCGGCGGCCGGCTCTATCTCCGCGGCAGCGCCTTCCTCTGGGCGATCGGCACGAAATAGTCACGCCAGCGGCAGCGTGGCCGGACCCAGCGCGATCCTGTCGTGCAGCGCGAGGACCAGGCCCGCCTCGGGATGCACGGCGCCCTTGCCGGTCTCGCCGAGCAGGCGGCAGATCGTGACGTCGCGGGAGCGCACCTCATAGTCGGTCAGCCAGGCCTCCCGGGCGATGGCCATTTCCGGATCCGAACAGGGCCATTCCCCCGGGATGCGTTTGAGGCCGACGCGAAAGTACTTCGGCGTGAGGCGGGCGCGGAACGACTTCTGCAGACGGCAGAGGCGGCTGTAGAGCGGATCGGAGCCCGCCGCTTCGAGCGCCGCCTGCGCCTCCTCCCCGGCGGGATCATAGAGGCGGTCGAGACGCAGTCCGCGCAAGCCGGCGCGGGTCTGATAGATCCGAAGGCGGATGCCGGGCTCGCCGGACGCCCAGGTCTCCAGGGAGGCCCGGGCTCTGGACTCGGGCGTCGCCGCCGTCTTCTTGCCGAAGAAAGATGTGAGAAAGCCGCCCTCCTCGCCGGTCTTGAAATGGGCGAAGTCGAGGTCGAGGAACATCACGCGCGCGGTGTTGAGCACCTCGGCGCCCTGCGCGTTTCGCGTGACGATGGCCGCATCCCCCTCCCGGCCGAGGATCTCCTCCCGCACGGGGCGGTCGGCGTAATCCGGGCGCTCCGGCGTGCGGCCGGCGGCTATTTCCTCGAGCATGACGGCGAGGCGCGCCTGCGCGGCGGCCAGCGCCTCGGCTTCGTTCCGATCGGAACTCCGCCAGACGCGGAGCAGGCCCCTCTCGGGCCAGCGATGCTCGGCCTTTGCCCAGAACTTGGGGATTCTCATTTCAGCCTTCCAAACCGCCCCTCAGGAGCCCGTGAAGCCGCATCAATCTGGAAGCGAAACTTCCAAATTACACCTACTTATGGAGGTGGCACTTCCAAATTTCCCAATGGCCCCCCAGTGCCGGACCCTGGACGCGCTATTTCCCCGCGGGCGGGAGGGGGCCGATGTCGAGGCGGCGGAATTCGACCTCCGAGCCCTCGGCCTGGACCGAGATCGCGCCGTGGTCGGCGGTGGCGTTGAAGCCCTCGTTGACGAGGTCGCCGTTGACCCAGACCTTCAGCGTCCGGCCGCGCACCTCGATGACCATCGTGTTCCACTCGCCGACGGGCTTCTCGGAGTTGTCGGTGAGGTTGAGGATGCGGCGCGCGTTGCCCGCCGCGCCGCCGTACTTCTGGCCCTCCTTGCGGGGCCGGCGCTTCTCCATGTCCGGCACCTCGATGTTCTCATGGATGCACCAGAAGTCGCCGGCGTTGCCGCTGAACATCTGCACCTCGATGGACTGCGGGAACATCTTGTCGAGCGCGCGCGGCGTGGACGAATGCACCAGGATCCCGCAGTTGCCCGGCTTCCCGGCGAAGCGGTACTCCGCGACGAGACGGTAGTCGCGGTACTTCGCGGTCGTGGTGAGATGGCCGCGCGGCTCCCCGAGGCTCACGAGCATCCCGTTGCGCACGATGAAGCTGTCCGGGGCGGAGGGGTTCGTGTCGCGGGCCGGCACGTCCGGCGTCCATCCTTCGAGCGTGCGGCCGTTGAAGAGGGAGCTCACGCGGGTCGGCACGCGGACCCCGTCGGCCGGCAGGGGATCCTCGGGCGTCTGGGCGCACGCGGCGAGCAGAAGCAGGGCGGCGGAGAGACTATATTTCATGCTCTTAATACACCCTCAGGCGAGGCTCAGGTGTCCGAGCGAGAGCAGGGCGTAGTAGGTGTACTCCGCGTCCTGGGCCTCGTCCATCCAGGTCCCGCAGAACGCGCGGCCCGTCCAGAGCGTGTCGATGAAGTCGAGCGCCGCCTCTTTGAGCGGGGCGAGCGGGACGTGGACCGCAGAGAGCGCGTGCAGCGCCGTCGCCGTGGAAAGCAGGTCCGGGAACGGCGCGCCGAGCGTCGCCGCGAAGCCGCCTTTCGGAAAGGCTCGGGCGAGCAACCATTCCGAGGCGCGGGCCGGCACCGGCGCGCCGAGGTGGTGCAGCAGCGTCATCGCCGCCGCCGTGGTCGGCGTCGCCCCCGCGGGTATGCCCGCCTCGTTGGAATAGGAGCCGTCGGGCAGTTCCAGCGACGCGATGACGCGAAGGAGCGCGTCGCGACCGGGCGGCTCCGCCCCCAGATCCTCCAGCGCGCCCGAGACGAGGAACGAGTGATAGAGCGTGCCGCGTTTCTCCCCCGGATCCGCCGCATAGCCGCCGTCGGCGGCCTGGAACGCGCGGATGCGGTCGGCGAGCCGCGGGACGGGGTCCAGCGCCCCTTTGGGCAGCGCCGCCCGGCAGCGCGCCAGACAGCACAGATGCACGAGGTCCAGCGTGTCGCCGTCGCCGAAGGACTTCAGCCACGCGGCCGTGGGCACGGCGGGGAAGGGCAGCTGCAGCGCGAGCAGGCCCTCGAGGGCGAAGACGGCGTAGTAGAGGTCGGGGTTGCCCGCGCGGTCCCGGACCCCGCCGTCGGGATGGAACTGCTCGCGGAGAAAAGCGCCGACGCGTTCAGCGGCTTCCGAGAGGAGCTTCGGAGCCAGCCGCGCGACCTGCAGCATTTCGAGCCTCAAACTCACTGCAGTAGCCCTCGATGAGGCGCTCGCCGAAGATCTTGCCGACCACCCGGCGCAGGAGGCCCTTCAGCGTCGGGTTGGACAGGAAGCGCAGGGAACGGATCGCCTCTTCCTTGTAGGCTTCCAGGAGTTCGTCCGCCTTCTCCGTCACGCCCCGCTCCTTCAGGATGCGGCGCAGTTCGGTGCGGGCCGCGGCATAGGAGGTCTTCCGGCCGAAGACCGCCGCGACGAGATCCTTCTCGGCGCCCTCCGGGGCGCGTTTGTGGGCGATGGCGAGGATGAGCGAAGGACGCAGATCCTCGAGATCGTTCGAGTCGCCGTCCTCCTCGTGGTCCTCGAGATCGTCCTTCACCTGGTACGCGATGCCGAGCGCCTCGCTGTATTTGCGGAGCACGTCGTGCGTCTCGGCGTCCGCGCCGCCGAGGAACGCGCCGAGCCGCAGCGCGACTTCGAACGCGGGGGCCGTCTTCTGGCGGAAGAGGTCGAGGACTTCGAGCGAGGCGAGCGGGGCGGGCTTCCGCGCCCAGGCGAGTTCCAGGCCCTGGCCGCGGCTCAGCGTCAGGTGGGCCTCGGACGCGCAGCGGATCAGGTTCACCCGGACGGCCGGGTCGACGTCGAGCTCGGAGAGCAGCCGGTAGCCCTCGCCCAGGAGGTAGTCCCCGACGTTGAGCGCGACGGGAACGCCCTCGCGGACGTGGAGCGTGTCCCTGCCGTAGCGCTTCACGTCGCCGTCCTCGATGTCGTCGTGCACGAGCGACGCCTTGTGGAAGCATTCGACGGCGATCGCGAGCCTCTTGAGGTCGTCGGAGGCGGGCGGCGGCTCGTCGTGGTGCTCGCTCTGCAACGCCATGTAGGCGCAGGCGGCGAGATAGGGCCTCCAGCGGTTGCCCGCCTGGGCGAGCCATTCGTGGGCGAGCCGCGAGGTCGGGTCCTGGGGCGCGCCGATGAGGGCCGCGAGGGAGGCGGGCGCGAACCACGACTGCACCCCGGCCTTGAGGGCGTCGAGGTCCAGCCGGTACGTGCGGTCGTCGGAGCTCAGGTGCAGCACGTCCCAGACCCATTCGAGGTCCACGGTCGTGTTGACGCAGTCGTCCTGGAGGAGGGGGATGGCCATGCCGGGCACGGCCGCCGCCTCCATGTGGGGGAAGCATTTCTCGAGCACGTTGACGCAGCTCACGCCGACGACGGCGTCGATCTTGCCGGTCTCGATCATCGAGCGCACGATCGCGGAGCCCTCGGCGACGAGGACCGCGTAGCCGAGGCGTTCGGCCTCGACGCCGAGGTCCTGGATCGAGCAGAGGCCGCACTCCTTGCAGAGCAGGCCGAACTCGTCGAAGGGGGCGGGGCACTTCTCCTCGATGCGCAGGCACTTGGGCATGAGGAGGAGGCGGCGCTCGTAGGGCACCGCCGCGAGCGTGTCGCGCCAGGAGGCGTTGCTCACGAGGATCGCCGCGTAATTGACGTACTTGAGGTCCAGCCCGGCGGCGGCCAGCACCGCCGCGGCGTGTTCGCGCAGCTCCGCGATCCCCAGCGGCGGCGCCGCGCCGGTCTTCTTCACGTGCGCGTCGGCGATCTGCTTCAGCCGCTCCCGGTCCCGGCGATCATTGGGGATGTTGGACTGCGTGGGGCGGGCCCGCTGCCTCGGGACCATCGCCGGCAGGCTGATCGGCGAACGGTTTCCGAAACCGAACACCACGGACTGTCCGGGTGCCTGGGCCGCCGCGCTGAGCTGTTCGGGGCTCATGAGTTCCGTCTAAGTGTACGCTCCAAACCCGAAGAACCAGTGTTTCTTTGCGAAGCGGTACATCCAGTTCCCCTCGCGCACCTCGTTGCCGGGGTTGTGCTGGCTGGGGTTGGACGTCATCGCCGTGAGCTCCGCCATCGCGCCCTTGCGGATCGTGGTGTCGCGGGCGCCGTGGCGGAGGACGACTTCCTTCAACAGGTCGGGCCGCTCCAGGACGATGCAGCCGCGCGTCGCCTTCGCCGCCGTCGTCCGGAAGTCCGAGAGCAGCTTCGACTCGGTGAGCGTCTTGAAAATGTCGCCGTCGTTGTCCTGGATCGACTCGCGGGCGAACTGGATGATGGGGCAGGGCTCCACGTCGCCGAAGGGGCTGATGTGGTGGCTGATGCCCGTGGCGGCGGGGCAGAGCGCGCGGCCCTCGTCGTCGTAGTAGGCGTCCACCACGGCGATGGGCTTCCGGTTGCGCATGTCGATCACGAAGCGGCGCAGCGCGAGGCCCTGTTCGGCGCTGAGGGTGAGCCGCGGCGTGGCGACGGGACCGACCGGGCGGTAGACGTGGAACCAGGTGTAGTGCACGCCGCGCCGGATGAGCTCGTCGACCCATTCCTCGCGCACGAGATCGTCGAAGTTGCTCTGGCACACGCTCGAGGCGACGCCGGTGATGAGCTTGTGCCGGATGCAGGTCTCCAGCCCCGCGAGGGTCTTGTTCAGCACGTTCTTGCGGCCGCGCCGCTCGTCGCTGACCGTCGCGGAACCCTCGACGCTGACGAGGGGCGACGCATTGCCCGCCTTGCGGAGCTCCGCGGCCACCTCGTCCGTGATCATCTGTCCGTTGGTGAAGATCTGGAAGTAGCAGTCGGGGTGCGCGTGCAGGATCTTCAGCAGGTCCGGGTGCAGGAAGGGCTCCCCCCCCAGGATCCCGAAGAAGCTGTTGCCGTGCTTCTTCGCGTTCGTGATGAGCCGGTCGAGGTCCTCGTACTTGATCACGGACTGCGGCTTGTCGACGTCCACCCAGCAGCCCTGGCAGCGGAGGTTGCAGCTGTTGGTGATGGAGATGTAGAGGAAGGGCGGGAAGACGACGCCGTCCTTGAGTCGACGCTTGAACTTCTGCACGGAGCGGACGCCCTTGTAGCCGAAGTTCCACGCGATCTTCCAGAGCAGCCGCGCGTCCGTCGACTTCCACATCCGCCAGGCGTATTCGGCCATCACCATGTCAGATGCCCCATTCCTTCTCGCCCGGGGCGGGGCGCGTGTCCTTCACCGTCTGCGAGCGGGACTGGCGCTCCACGAGCTTCGCCTTGGCGCGCTCGGCGCGCTCCTGGATGTCGCCCACGCTGGGGAGGGACATGAGGACCTCGTCGGGGATGTCGAGCTGCTTGCCGAGCTCCTTCAGGCAGCGCTTGCGCTCCAGCAGCGCGCGCGAATCGTCGCGCTCGGTGGAGAAGCGCTTGCGCGCGTCCGACTGCCGGTTGCGCAGCGACGAGTAGAGGTCGCCGCCGAGCAGGGCGGAGATGTCGACCTTCATGGCCTCGCGCCTGACGTCCTCCGGCTTCACGGCGTCGCCGTTGATCGGGCCGCTCTTGTACTTGGGGAAGAGGATGGCCACCTCGGGGCAGACGCGCGAGCAGGCGGGGCAGTCGGTCTTGCAGTTGTCGTTGTTCTGGACCTGGATCTTCTGGGCTGCGTCGACGCCGTAGACGTCGAAGAGGCAGAACGTGAGGCACTGCATGCAGTTGGTGCAGCGGTCGTAGTCGATGACGGGGAACCAGGGTTTCCACGCCTCCAGCTTGCGGGCCCCCAGGCGCTCGCGGGTCTCGCGGGCCTTGGCGAGCAGGGCCTCCGCCGCGAGCCCGGCGATGTCCTGCAGCTCGGCGCCGTCGCCGCCCTGCGGCACGCCGCCCTCGAAGCGGCCGAGCACGAGCACGGGGGCGCCGTCCGCGGGGGCGACGCTGCCGCCCTTCGCGGGACGCGTGACCTCGAAGCCGGCTTCCAGCAGGACGCTCAGGGCACGGTAGCGCTCGCTCTCGGGGAGCGGGGCGCTGCCCGGCCCTTCGTAGAGGACGACCCGCAGGTTCGCGCCCCGGGTGCGGCTCACGCGGTTCCTCCGGGAAGGATCCGCTGCGCGATCCCGTCGGCGCTGTCGGTGCGCATGTTCAGGACTTCGACGCCGTCCTTGGGCAGCGGCGCGCCGCCCGCGTGGAAGAGCCACTTCACCGCGCGGGGAAAGCAGGCCACGATGCGGACGGGTCCGTCGCCGACGAGTCTCTTGAGCGAGGGGTCCTTGCGGGCGGACAAGTCGCAGAGGTCGGGCACGGCGTCGAAGGCCGCGCCGGAGGCGCTGAGACGCCGCAAGACCTCGGTCTTCACCTCTGGAGGAACGACCTTGGCGTAGGTGCAGTTGCAGAAAAGCAGGCGCGGCTCCGCGTCGCTCATCGTCCCTCCCCCGTGGCGAGGCGGTGCGTGGGGGTCGGCCGGGAGGGGCGGAAGCATTCGAGGTGCGTGATCGAGGCCCGGAGGCCGCCGCCGATGCCGGCCAGGACGCGCTCGGTCAGGCTCCGCAGCAGCTCCGGATCGGCCTCGGCCCGGAGGTTGAGGATCAGGGCTCCGCCGCGCGTGCGGTCGAGCAGGGACTCGCGCAAATCGGGGGCCGCGTCGTTGCGCACGAGGCTCACGACGGAGAGCACCCCGGCGGCGTCGGCGGCCTCGAGCGTCATTTTCAGGTGGGCGATCTCCCGCCCTTCCGCGACGAGCCCGTCCCGAAGGCGGCGGGCCAGCATCAGCAGGGTTTCGTTGGCGTCGAAGGGGGCGGGCGCCTCGAGCTTCGCGGTGGCGTTGAGCCAGCCGAGCTGCGCCTCGCCCTCGGCGTAGACGTCGTAGTCGAGCTCCATCGCCTGGCCCTGGCGCCCTTCGCCGGAGAGGACCGCGTCGAACCAGGGATCCATCCCAGTCCCGTCCTTCGCGGAGGCGATGAAGACCTTCGCCCTGGGGAACTCCTTGCGCAGGGCCTCCGTCAGCCGTTCGCGAAGCGCGGGCTCGACCGCGTCGCTCTTGTTCACGACGATGAGGTCCGCCTCCTCGAGCTGCTTGCGGTAGACGTAGACGACCTTCTCCGAGAAGGGCTTTCCGGCCTCGAGTCCGAGGATGCGCGCCGCGCGGTGCGGATCGACCAGCACGCTCATCGGCGCGATCGTGAAGCGGTCGCCGTAGATGCGGCGCAGCGGATAGGAGACGGTGGCGACGAGGTCGGTGCAGCTGCCGACGGGTTCCGCGATGAAGACGTCGGGGCGCGTGGCCTCGGTGAGGCGCTTCGCCGCCTCCAGCAGCGAGTCGAAGCGGCAGCAGAAGCAGCCGCCCGCGATCTCCTCCACCGAGAACCCCTTGGAGCGGAGGATCGCGGTGTCGACGAGCCCGCCGCTCTGGTCGTTGCTGATGAGGCCGACGCGGAGGCCGCGCTCCGTGAGGGTGCGCGCCAGCCGGGCCACGGCGGTGGTCTTGCCCGCGCCGAGGAAGCCCCCGATCATGACGTAGCGGGCGCGGCCCGTCTCAGGCTTCGGCGGATTCATTCCTCTGCCCCAGCATCTTGTCGATCGTGGCGTCCAGCACGGTGCTGTAGCCCGCCGCGTCGAGGCAGGCGGGATCGGGCTTTCCGCGGACGGCGTAAAGCCAGCCCTTTCCGTGCACGTCCTTCTGGATCAGGGCGGGGTCCTTTTCGACCTCGGGATTCTGCCCTTCGAAGGTGCCGCTCAGGGGGGCGTAGAGGTCGCTGACGGCCTTGAAGCCTTCGGTCCAGCCCACGGCCTGGCCGGTCTGCACGGGGTCCCCGGGTTTGACCTCGAAGCCGATCTCGACGATCTCCCCCAGCATGCGCGAGGCGAATTTGGTGAGGCCGACGTGCCAGAGGTCGTCCGAGGCCTTGCGCAGCCAGGCATGTCCGGAGGTGTAGAGGCGGTCCCCGAAGAGGCGCGTGGCGAACCGCGACCGCCGGTAGTGGATCTCCTCGGCTCCCATGCAGTTCCCGGACCCCGCCGTTTCCCCGGAAGCGGAGGGCCCCGTCCCCCGTTAAGTTGATTGGCCGCATCATAACGCGACCGTGCGGGAATCCCATCCGGATCTTTCGGGAGGTGACCTTCGATGCTTCGCGCCGCGCTGCTGCTTCTGTGCTCCGCCGGCCTGCTCCGGGCCGACGACTGGACCCGCTGGCGGGGTCCGGACGGGACGGGGATCTCGAAGGAGTCGGACTGGAAGCCCGAGGCGCTCCGCACGCCGAAAGTCCGCTGGCGCTACGCGCTGGGCGAGGGCCACGCCGCGGTCTGCGTGGCGGGGAAGCGGCTCTACACGATGGGCAACCTGGGGGGGAAGGACGTCGTCTACTGTCTCGACGCCGAGACGGGGAAGGACGTCTGGAAGTACGGCGTGCCCTGCCCCGCGGGCAATTACGCGGGTCCGCGGGCGACCCCGGTGCTGGAGGGCGGCCTGCTCTACACGCTGCACCGCGACGGCCAGATTTTCGCGTTCGAGGCCGAGAAGGGGACGCTGAAGTGGAAGAAGCACCTGAACGACGACTACAAAGCCGTCGCGGGGATGTGGGGCTTCTCGGGATCTCCGCTGGTGCTGGGCGACGCGCTCTGGTTCAACGCGCGCTCGGCCGGGCTGGCGCTGGACAAGGCGACGGGCGCCAAGCTCCGCGAGAGCAACGGCGGCCAGTGCGGCTACGCGGCGCCCGTCTTGTTCCAGCAGGACGGAAAGGACCGCCTGGCGATCTTCGGCATGGCGGACCTGTTCATCGTGGATCCGGCCACCGCGAAGACGCTGGGGTCGTTCCCATGGAAGACGGAGTATGACGTCAACGCCGCGGACCCCGTCCATTTCGACGGGAAGCTCTTCATCACCTCGGGCTATGAACACGGCTGCGCGCTCCTGGACGTCTCGGGGGCCCGTCCCAAGGTGCTTTGGGAGAACCAGAACCTCCGGGGGCATTTTGCGAGTCCGATCCATCTGAACGGCTTCCTCTACGGCATCGACGGGAACACCTCGAACGGCCAGCTGCGCTGCCTGGACGCCAAGACGGGCCAGGTCAAATGGACCCAGAAGGGAGGCGTGGAGAATCTGTCCGCGGCCGGAGACCGCCTGCTGACCATCGATAAGAAGGGTGTTCTTGCGGTGGCGGCGGGGGATTCTTCGGCTTATCGTGAAATAGTCCGCACCCAGGCCCTGTCCGGGAAGGGCAAGAACTGGACCGCGCCCGTTCTGGCGAACGGCTTTATATACTGTAGGAGCAGCGAGGGTGAGCTGGTCTGTCTCGATGTGCGCTGACCCACGAGGATCCTGCTGAGGCGTTGAATAGCCATGACGAATCCTGATGCCGGGGCGCCGAAGCCCGGGACGCCGCCCGTGAAAGCGGCGGAGAGTCCGGCGGTCCCGGCGGCGGCCGTCCCCGCGCCCGAAGCGAAACCCGTCCCGGCGAAGCCGCCGCCCGTCAAGGAGCCCGCCGCCCCGGTCGGCGTCGGATTGACGCGTGCGCCCAAGGACGGCCCGACGGGCGGACAGCTCGTTCTCGACGCCAAGAGCCTCGCGGTGATCGTCTCGGTCCTGAGCGTCCTGGTCCTGTTTTTTGCCGGGACCACGCTGTTCCTGCTCCTGCGGGGTCCGGGCGCGGTGACGCACGTGACCGACCAGGTGCCGGGCATGGACGGCCCGGGGATGCTGAAGCCCGGGACGGGCACGCCGGCGGCGGCGGGCACGGCGGACAAGCCCAAGGAAGTCCTTCAGGACGTCAAGATCGGGGAGTTTTTCTCGAAGGGCGACGGACAGCCCGCGGCGCTGCCCGGTCACTGGCCCACGTTCCGCGGTCCGAAATTCGACAACATCGTGCACGACGGCGCCAGGCTGGCGGACAGCTGGCCCGCCGGCGGCCCGCCCGTGCTCTGGTCGATGGAGCTGGGCCAGGGCTATGCCGGGGCGACGGTGTTCGAGGGGAAGGTCTATCTCCTGGACTACGACGAGGAGAAGAAGCAGGACGCGCTGCGCTGCCTCTCGCTCGCCGACGGCAAGGAGATCTGGCGCCGTTCCTACGGCGTGAAGATCGATATTTACCACGGCTATTCCCGCACCGTTCCGGCGGTGACCGACAAGTACGTCGTCAGCGTCGGGCCGTACTGCCACGTGATGTGCGTCGATTCCAAGACCGGTGATTTGAAGTGGGGCATCGACCTCCGCAAGGAGTACGGGACGGTCAACCCCACCTGGTACACCGCGCAATGTCCGATGATCGACGGGACCACCGCCGTCATCGCCCCGGGCGGCAAGGACGTGCTGATGATGGGCGTGGATTGCGAGACCGGGAAGATCCTCTGGAAGACGCCCAATCCCAAGGGCTGGCAGATGTCCCACTCGTCGGTGATGCCGACGACGATGGGGGGGCGCAAGATGTACGTCTATGCCACGCCGCAGGGGACGCTCGCCGTCGCCGCCGACGGGGCGAATCCCGGCGAGCTGCTCTGGAGCAACGACGAATGGGTGGCGAAGGTGATGTCGCCGGCGCCCTCCTTCCTGGGGGACGGGCTCGTCTATCTGACCTCGGGCTACGAGGCGGGGAGCGCCCTGCTGAAGGTGAGCGAGGCGGGCGGCAAATTCGAGGCGAAGGCGCTCTGGAAGCGGGAGCCGAAGGAGGGGGCGGACTGCGAGCAGCAGACGCCCATCCTCCACAAGGGCCATCTCTTCATGGTGGATTCGCCGCTCGGCGGGCAGCTGATCAAGCAGTTCGTCTGCATGAAGGCGGACGCCTCGGGCAAGGTCGTCTGGTCCAGCGGCAAGGAGAAGCGCTTCGGCCTGGGCCCCTTCATCCTGGCGGACGACAAGTTCTACATCCTGGACGACAGCGGCAAGCTGACCATGTGCCGGGCGAGCACCGAGAAGTGGGAGGAGCTGGGTTCGTACCAGTTCTTCAAGGACGGCCATGACGCCTGGGGCCCGATCGCCGTCGCGGGCACGCGGATGCTGCTGCGGGAATTCAAGAAGTTCATCTGCATCGACGTGGGGAAGGGCGCTCAATAAATGAAGGCACTCTGGATCCTGCTGGCGCTCGGCAGCCTGGCCGCGTGCGGCGTGCTCGGATTCCTGGTCGCGACCCGGAAGCCGGGGCCGCCTCAGAAGACGGGCGCCCCCGTCCGCCGCTTCGTCGATGAAATCGCGGAGATGGAGAAGGTCGACCCCAAACTCATCATCGCGAGCGAAGCGGGCCGCTACAAGACGATGCTCAAGGAGCTTCGCGGCGTCGCGGTGGGGCCCGAGGACCGCATCTACGTCACCGGCGACAAGACGGTCCTGGTGCTCGCCCCGGACGGCTCGAGAATCTCCAGCTTCGACCTCGACAAGCCCGCTTATTCGCTCGCGGTGGACGCGGACGGGACCGTCTACCTCGGCATGCGGGACCACGTCGAGGTCTACGACGCGAAAGGCGTCCGCAAGGCGGAGTGGGCGAACCTGGGCCCGGACAGCTGGATCACCTCGGTGGCCGTGGCGGGCGACCGCATCCTCATCGGCGACTTCGGGAACAAGACCGTGCTCCGCTGCGACAAGAGCGGGAAGGAGCTGGGGCGCATCGTCCCCAGCGGGGCGGACGTGATCAAGGGGCGCTTCGTCATCCCGAGCCCGTTTTTCGACGTCGCGGCGGACGTCCGCGGCGAGGTCTGGGTCACCCACACGGGCCGGCGCACCCTCGAGCAGTATCGCGAGAACGGCAGCGTGGCGGCCGTCTGGGGGAAGTCGGGGACCGAGATCGAGAAGTTCTCCGGCTGCTGCAACCCGACGCACATTGCGATCCGGAGCAACGGATCGTTCGTCACCAGCGAGAAGGGCCTCGTCCGCATCAAGATCCACAGTGCGTCCGGGGAGCTGCTCGGCGTGGTGGCGGCGGCCAAGGATTTCCCCCCGGGCATCACCGGGCTGGACCTGGCGGTGGACTCCAAGGACCGGATCCTGGTGCTCGATCCGGCTTCTTCTGCGATTCGTGTATATATCGTCAAGATCTGAGCGTTATAAGAACCGGCGGCAATGCATGGGGTCCGAAACGCGAAATTTTACGCAGTTTCACGGAAATTCCGACACCTTTGAATCGTATAGTCAAGGCAGGGCTTATGAAGGGTGATGGGGCCGAAGCTTCCATGAACGAAGTCGTGAATCCCGAAGGCCGCCGAGATTTCTTCGCTTCCATCGGACGCGGAGTGATCTTGGGGCTCGTGGGGGTCGGGACGGCGGCCATGTTCAAGACGGGTCGTCTCCAGCTGTCCAAGTGCATCAACGAGAGCAGCCCCTGCACCCGCTGCATCGCCCTGCCGGGCGGCTGCGAGCTGCCGAAGGCCGTCACCTTCAGGAAGGACCGGTCCCATGGTGGATCATAGCAAGCAGGGCTCGGTCGGTTTCGTCGACCGCCGCTCGTTCCTGACGACGGGTCTCCGTGCGGGCGCCGCTGTCGGTCTCACGGCGGCCGCCGGCGCGACCCTGGCGACCAAGCTCCACGCGGACGACACCGTCTGGCAGATCGATCCGCGCAAGTGCGTTTCCTGCGGGCTCTGCGAAACGGAATGCGTGGTCAATCCGTCGGCGGTGAAGTGCGTTCACGGCTACGGGATCTGCGGATACTGCAGCTTCTGCTTCGGGTTCCTGCAGCCCAAGGCCGTGGAGCAGACCACGGCGGCCGAGAACCAGATGTGCCCGACGTCGGCGATCAAACGGACGCTGATCGAGGGGCCCTATTACGAGTACCACATCGACGAGACGATCTGCGTGGGCTGCGCCAAGTGCGTGAAGGGCTGCTCGACGTTCGGGAACGGGTCGATGTTCCTCCAGATCAAGCACAACGTCTGCGTGAACTGCAACGAATGCTCCATCGCGCGGGCCTGTCCGGTCTCCGCGTTCTCCCGGGCGCCGGCCGCGACGCCGTACATGCTCAAGAACGGGTCGGTGGTGAAGGACGTCTGATTCCGGGCCGCCCGAGGTGGATTTCTTTCCGGCCGGCCCCCGCGCGGGCCGGCCGTTTTTGTCTCCGGGAAACCCCGGACTTGGTTTCCCGGATCGCGGCGCGCAGGTATAGTGGTGGTGCTTTCGGGAGCCCTTCCCACGGGGTACGGGACATGAAGATCGCAGTCGCGGGTGCGGCGGCCCTGGCCTTCCTCTGCCTGTCCGCGCCCGCATTCGCCCAGAGCGCCGACCGCTATCCGCGTCCCAAGTTCGAGTCCGGCCACAAGACCCCGAAGGTCAGCACCGAGTCCCCGGCGACCCTGCCCCGCGCGCTGGCGATGGAGTACGTCGACGTCGGCGTGCTGCTGACGATGCTGAGCCTGGCCGCCTACTTCAGCCTGAAGGTCGTGTCCCGGAAGGCCATCTTCATCCTCTCCGTCTTCGCGGTGGCCTATTTCGGCTTCTACCGGGAGGGCTGCGTCTGCTCGATCGGGGCCATCCAGAACGTGGCGATGGGGCTGGGCGGCAACGGCTACACGGTGCCGATCCTGGTCATGGTGATCTTCCTCGCCCCCCTGATCTTCTCGCTCTTTTTCGGACGCGTGTACTGCGCCTCCGTCTGCCCGCTCGGGGCGATGCAGGAGATGGTCATCATCCGGCCGATCCGGATCCCGACGGGGGTCAAGCACTTCCTCGGGCTCATCCCCTACGCGTACTTCGGCGTCTCGGTGCTGCTCGCGTACGTGGGGGCGGACTTCGTGATCTGCCGCTTCGATCCCTATGTCGGCTTCTGGCGCTTCGGGGCGAACTTCGGCATGTTCATGTTCGGGGCGGCCATCCTGGCGATCGGGACGGTCGTCGCGCGCCCCTACTGCCGCTTCCTCTGCCCGTACAGCATCCTCTTGAAATGGACGGCGATCTTCTCCAAGTGGCATCTCAAGACCACGCCGACGGAATGCATCCAGTGCCGGCTCTGCGAGGAGTCCTGCCCCTTCGACCACCTGCGCAAGCCGACGGTCGAGAAGGAGGCGGAGCCGCGCACCGCGGCCATCAAACGCATCGCGATGCTCGGCCTGAGCGCCCCGCTCATCCTGGCGGCGGGCGTCTCCCTGGGCTGGCTGGCGCACGTGCCCCTGTCCCGCGTGCATCCCACCGTGCGTCTGGCCGAGCGGGTCGCGCTCGAGAAGGCGGGCCTCGCCGAAGGCACCACCCTGGAGAGCGGCTACTTCCATGAGTCGAGCGTGACGGCGGAGACGCTGCTCGCCGAGGGCAGGGCGATCCGGGAGAAGGTCCGTTCCGGCTCGCTGATCCTGGGCGCCTTCATGGCGTTCGTGGTCATCTTCAAGCTGGTCAACCTCTCGTCGAACCGCAAGCGGACGGACTACGAGCCGGACCGCGGGGACTGCTACAGCTGCGCCCGCTGCTCGGACGCCTGTTCCGTGGGCAAGGTGCCCCTGGTGGCGGTCGGGACCCTGCGCGACTCCCTGGCGAAGTTCCCGGACGCGGCTGCGGCGCCGCCCCAGACTCCCGTGGGGGGCCGGGTATGAGCGGCGTCGACAACCGGAAGTACCGCTCGTTCACGGCGGAGGTGGGCGTCCGCGTCGCCACGTTTCTCTCGTGGGCGTCGGGGCTCTTCGCCCTGGCGCTGTTCACCAGCCTCATGCTCAACCACATCAACGTGGAGCGGAACACGCCCCTGGCGGACCCCGCCCTGAAATCCATCAAGCAGGCCATCGAAAAGAACCCCCAGGACCAGCAGCTCAAGAAGAGCGCCCGCGCGCTGTCGTTCATGTCCCGGAAGGCCTACTTCACCAACCAGGACGAGATGAAATCGGCGGGCTGGCTGCTCTTCGGCAGCCTGATCGTGTTCCTCGCCAGCATGAAGACCCGCACGGAACTGACCCTGCGCCTGCCCGTGCCCCAGGGGCTGCAGCCCATGGAGGGAGGCCGGGCGGAGCGCGCCACCTTCCGCTGGGCCGTCGGGGCCGGCGCGGGGCTGATGGTCGCCCTCACGCTCTTCGTCGTCTACATCTCGCCGCCCGAGATGGAGCTGAAACTTCAGGAGAGCGCCGCGACGCCCCCGAAGGAGGCGGCGCCCGCGGCCGGGGTGAAGCCGCCGGACGTCCCTCCTCCCGCGGCCGACCTCAAGCTTCCGGCGAACGCGTGGCCCGCGTTCCGCGGACCCGACGCCGCCGGCGTCGCCCATCACAAGAGCGCCCCGCTCAAATGGAACGGGAAGAGCGGCGAGCACATCCTCTGGAAGAGCCCGATCGCGCGCGAGGGCACCGGTTCCGTGGTCACTTGGGAGAACCGCGTCTTCATCTCGAGCGGGGACGCGACGGCCCGTGAAATGTATTGCTACGACGCCGCAGACGGGAAGCTGCTCTGGACGGGGTCGGCGGAAGGCATCCCCGGCTCCCCTTCGGCCGGGCTCAAGGTCTTCGACGGCACCAGCTGGGCTCCGGCGACGCCCGCGGTCGACGGGGCGCGCGTCTACGCCGTCTTCGTGACGGGGGACATCGCCGCCTGGACCTTCGACGGCAAACGCGCCTGGGCGCGGAACCTGGGCGTTCCGAAGAACAGCTACGGGCATGCCTCGTCGCTCGTCGTGCACGCGGGCCGGGTGCTGGTCCAGATGGACGACCAGACGGGCGGACGGCTCCTGGCCCTGGACGCGAAGACGGGCGCCACGGTCTGGGAGAGCAAACGGGAGGTGAAGGAGGCCTGGTCCACGCCGGCGATCCATCACACGGCGGCCGGAGTGCAGGTCGTGGTCTGCGGACTCCCGCTGGTGAGCGGCTACGACGCCCTTACGGGCAAACATCTCTGGAGCGTGAAGTGCCTCGGCGGGGAGGTCGCGCCGTCGCCCGCGCTGGCGGGGCCCCTGGTCTTCGCGGCCTCCGACCATTCGATGGCCGCGGCGATCGAAACCGGCCCGGAGGCGAAGATCCTCTGGAAACACCAGGACGATCTGCCGGACGTGTCCAGCCCGGTGGCCACGGAGAAATTCGTGCTGATGTGCTCCAGCGGCGGCATCGTGACCTGTTTCGACGCGAAGACGGGGAAGGTCGTCTGGACGAAGGAGTTCGACGACGGCTTCTACGGCTCCCCCATCCTCGTGGACGACCGCGTCTACGTCATGGACCGCAACGGCTCGACGGTCGTGTTCCGGCTCGGGGAAAAATACGAGGAGCTCGCCCGGAACGAGCTGGGCGAGAAGGCGGACGCCACGCCTTCGATCCCCGAGGGCCGGGTCTACGTGCGCAGCATCAAGACCCTCTACTGCATCGGCGAGGCGAAAAAATGAGCACGACTGAAGTCAACCTCGCGGAGGTGGACAAGATCGTCGAGGAGACCGGGCGAGGCGCCGACTCCGTGATCACCATCCTGCGCAAGATCCAGCAGCGCTACAACTGGCTGCCCGAGATCGCGCTCAAGCGCGTCTGCGAGATCACGGACATCACGCCGGCGGGCATCACGGGCGTCTCGACGTTTTTCTCCCGCTTCCGCCACAAGCCCGCCGGACGCCATTTCGCCAACGTCTGCATCGGCACGGCCTGCCACGTGAAGGGCGCGGAGCAGGTCATCGACGGTGTGAAGCTCAGCCGCGGCATCCCGGAGGGGCAGGACACGGACCCCCAGGGCGAGTTCACCGTGACGAAGGTCGCCTGCCTGGGCTGCTGCACCCTCGCGCCCGTCGTCCAGATCGACGACGCCATCCACGGCTACCTCACCTCGGGCACCGTCGGCAAGGCGATGCTCGACTTCCTGGAGCTTCAGAAGACGAAGAAGGGCGGTCCGCGTCCGCAGCCGCGCACGGCCTCGGAGACCGGGACCGCCGAGATCCGCATCGGGCAGGGCTCCTGCTGCATCGCCAGCGGCAGCCTCGACGTGCGGGAATCGCTCGACCGCGCCGTGAGCGACCTGGGCCTGGACGTCCGCATCAA
This sequence comes from uncultured Planctomycetales bacterium, assembly GCA_964619955.1. Lineage (GTDB taxonomy): Bacteria > Planctomycetota > MHYJ01 > MHYJ01 > JACPRB01 > JACQFK01. The sequence goes on along the minus strand of CAZUJF010000025.1, from coordinate 46,721 downwards.
ACCCGTGGGCTGCTCCGGATTCTGCGACAAGAGCCCGCTGATCGAGGTGGTCACCGCCGACGGCGTCTCCACGCGTTACGCCAAGGTCGGCCGCGACGAGGCGGTCCGCATCGTGCAGCGGCATTTCCGCCCGCAGGGGTTCTGGAACCGCGCCCGTTCGTGGGTCTCCGCCGCGCTGGGCGCGGTGGCGTCCGACAAGGCGTGGGATCCGGTCACGAAGTACTCGCTGGACACGCGCGACCCGCAGGTCGCCCAGTTCCTGGGCAAGCAGAAGCACATCGTCACCGAGCACTACGGCCAGATGGACCCCCTGAGCTTCTCCGATTACGAGGGGAAGGACGGGTTCAAGGCGTTCCGGAAGGTGCTCGAGGAGAACGATCCGGAGAAGGTGATCAAGGAGGTCCTGGACTCCGGCCTGCGCGGCCGCGGCGGCGGCGGCTTCCCCTCGGGCCGCAAGTGGATGCTCGTGCGCGCGGCGAAGGGCTCCCCCAAGGCGGTCGTGATGAACGGCGACGAGGGCGACCCGGGCGCGTTCATGGACCGGGTCACCATGGAGTGCTACCCGTTCCGGGTCCTCGAGGGCCTGATGATCGCGGCCTTCGCGGTGGGCGCGGAGAAGGGCTATCTCTACATCCGCTGCGAATATCCGCTGGCGGTGGAGCGCATGGAGGCCGCCCTCAGGATCCTCCGGCAGAAGGGCATGCTGGGGAGGAACATCCTCGGCTCTGCCTTCAGCCTCGACATCGTCGTGAAGGAGGGCGCCGGCGCCTTCGTCTGCGGCGAGGAGACGGCGCTGCTGCATTCCATCGAGGGCGAGCGCGGCATGCCGACGTTCCGGCCGCCCTATCCGGCGGTGAAGGGCGTCTACGGGATGCCCACGCTCATCAACAACGTCGAAACGTTCGCCTGCGTGCCGTGGATCATGCGCCACGGGGCGGCCGCGTTCGGGGCCATGGGGACCGAGAAAAGCAAGGGCACGAAGGTGTTCTCGCTGGCCGGCAAGGTCCGCCGCGGCGGCCTCATCGAGGTGCCCATGGGCATCACGATCCGGGAGATCGTCGAGGACATCGGCGGCGGCGTGGCCCCGGGCCGCTCGTTCAAGGCGGTCCAGATCGGCGGCCCCTCGGGCGGCTGCATCCCCGCCTCGATGGGCGACACGCGCATCGACTACGAGGAACTCATCAAGATCGGCGCGATGATGGGGTCCGGCGGGCTCGTGGTCATGGACGACCAGGATTGCATGGTCAACGTCGCGCTCTATTTCATGAAGTTCATGCAGGACGAATCCTGCGGCAAGTGCACGCCCTGCCGGGTGGGCACGAAGCGCATGCTCGAGATCCTGGAGCGCTTCTGCGCGGGCAAGGCGCGGCCGGGCGACGTCAAGCGGCTCGAGGAGATGTCCCCCCTGATCAAGCAGGGCAGCCTCTGCGGGCTGGGCACCACGGCGCCGAACCCGGTCCTCACGACGCTCAAGTATTTCCGCAGCGAGTACGACGCCCACGAGAAGGGGGTCTGCCCCGCGAAGAAGTGCCTGCCGCTGATCCGCTACACGATCAACGAGGACTGCATCGGCTGCACGCGCTGCGCGCAGGCCTGCCCGACGGACGCGATCGCGAAGCTGCCCTACCGCCAGCACACGATCGACCTGGCGAAGTGCGTGTCCTGCGACATGTGCAACCAGGCCTGTCCCGTGGACGCCGTCCAGATCGTCCACGCCCACGAGGTCCCGGTCCCCGCCGGGGCCGGGAAGTAAGAGGAGCCCATGCCCAAGATCGAGATCGACGGAAAGACGGTCGAGGTGCCCGCGGGGACGCGGGTGATCCAGGCGGCCAAGCAGGTCGGGATCAGCATCCCCACCATGTGCTACATGGAGGGCATGGAGCCCTTCACCAGCTGCATGATCTGCATGGTGAAGGACGTGGGGAGGAACAAGCTCGTGCCGGGCTGCTCCGCCCTGGCCGAGGAGGGCATGAAGATCGTCACCGAGGACGACGAGATCAGGCGCTCCCGGAAGTTCACCCTCGAGCTGCTCTTCAGCGACCACGTGGGGGACTGCGAGGCGCCCTGCCAGCGCGTCTGCAAGTCGCACATCAACATCCCGCTCATGATCCGGCACATCAATTCGGACGACATGAACGGCGCGGTCGAGGTGCTGCGCTCGGCCGCCGGATCGACGAGCCTGCCCTGCCACGGCTGCGAGGGCACCTGCGAGCCGGGCTGCCGCCGCGGCAAGGCGGAGGCCCCCGTCGCGATCCGCAACCTCGTCGCCTACGTGCACCAGTGGGGCGCGAAGAACGACAAGTGGGTCGAGGGGGAGAACAAGAACCTGAAGGCGGACAAGGCGTTCAACTGCGCCATCGGCAAGCTCAAGGAGGGCGAGATCGACCGTTTCCTGCTCGAGGCCCAGGCCATCCCGCGCGTCGAGCCCGCGGCCGGCGAGGAGGCCGGGTTCACGGAGGCGGAGGCCAAGCTCGAGGGCACGCGGTGCATGCACTGCGACTGCCGGAAGGCGAACAACTGCTCGCTGCGCGATTACGCGGACCGCTACGGGGTCAAGCAGCGCGAGTACCAGCCGGACGAGCGGAACCATTTCAGGCAGGTCCGCCAGCACGGCGACATCCTTTTCGAGCCCGAGAAGTGCATCAAGTGCGGCCTCTGCATCCGCATCGCCGAGCAGAAGCAGGAGAAGCTGGGGCTCACCTGGATCGGGCGGGGCTTCGACGTCCAGGTCTCCACCCCGTTCAACACCGAGCTGTCGGAGGCGCTGACGGTCACCGCCGCCGACTGCGTGGACGCCTGCCCGACCGCGGCGCTCGCGTACCGCGACGTGGAGGCCGAGAAGAAGGCCGTCGCGATGCGCAGGAACGAGCTGCAGTTCCTTCAGCCCCGCCCCTTTCCGGTGAAGCTGGGCTGGGCCAAGGCGGACCCGCATCCCATCACCGCCGTCCGCAAGAGCGGCGCCTGCGGGTCCGGGGGCTGTGGGCACTAGATGAGCCCGGATCCCGCCGCCGCACCCCTCCGGGTCGTCCAGGTGCTGCCCGGGTCGGGCGACCGCTTCTACTGCGAGAACTGCGTCCGCGACAACGGCCTCATCCGCGCGCTCGTGGCGGCGGGACAGGACGTGCTCGCCGTGCCGATGTACCTGCCCCAGATCGTCGACCCGGTGCCCGTCGTCGCGGAATCGCCGGTGTTTTTCGGCGGCATCAACGCCTACCTCCAGCAGACTTCGGCGTTCTTCCGGAAGACGCCGCGCTGGATCGACCGCCTCTTCGATTCCGGGCCGCTGCTCCGGATGGCGGCGAAGCGCGCGGGCTCGGTGCGGGCGCGCGGGCTCGGCGAGCTCACGCTCTCCATGCTCCAGGGACGCGAGGGGCGCCAGGTCAAGGAGCTGGACCGTCTCATGGCGTGGATGGAAAAGCAGGCGCGGCCCGACGTCGTGCACCTGTCGAGCCCCCTGCTGCTCGGCATCGGCGCGGAGATCCGCCGCCGCTACGGCGCGCCGGTGGTGTGCACGCTGCAGGACGAGGACGTGTGGATCGACGCGATGGACGAGCCGTTCCGCACGAAATGCTGGGAGACGATGGCCGCGGGCGGCCGGGACGTCGCCGCGTTCATCGCGGTGAGCCGCTCCTTCGGCGAGGTCATGCGGGAGCGCCTCCGGATCCCGCAGGAGCGCCTGCACGTGGTCCCCATCGGGGTCGAGGCCGGACCGGAGCCCGGCCCCGCGCCGCAACGCCCCGCGATCGGCTTCCTCGCCCGCATGTCCAGGGGGATGGGCCTGGGCGTCCTGGCCGAGGCGTTCCTCCGGCTGAAGAAGTCCGGGGAGATCCCGGGGTTGCGGCTGCATCTCTCGGGCGGCTCCACCACGGACGACACGGAGTTCCTCTCGAAGCTGCGGGCGGATTTCGCCGCGCAGGGCGTGGCGGGGGACGTGGAGTTCGTGGAGGACTTCGACGCCGCCGCCCGGCGCCGCTTTCTGGAAACGTTGTCCGTGCTCAGCGTGCCCGCCCCGCACGGCCTGGCCTTCGGGACCTTCATCCTGGAGGCCCTCGCGGCGGGCGTGCCCGTCGTGCTGCCCCAGGTGGGCTCCTATCCGGAGCTTGTGGCGGCGACCGGGGGAGGTATCCTGTACGCTCCGAACGACGCGGCGACCCTGGCGCGTTCGCTGGGCGCGCTGCTCGCCGACCGGACGAAGGCGGCCGAACTGGGACGCCGCGGACGCGCCGCCGTCGTTCAATCCTTCAGTGCCGCGGAGATGGCGAAAACGATGATCGGGATCTACCGCCGGGTGAAAGCGTGAGCGGACTGCCTTTCGTCCTGATGCTGGCCGCGCAGGCCGCCGAATGGCCCACGTACCACGGCGGCTATTCGCTCGACGGCGTGGCGGCCGTGGCGCCTCCCGACGCGCCCGTGCGGCTCTGGCGGCACAAGGCCCCGGGGCCCGTCGAATTCGCCCCCGTGTCCGCGCAGGGCCGGATCCATTTCGTCGTGAAGAACTCGATCCACGCGCTGGATCTCGAGGGGAACCTGCTCTGGTCGGCGGTCCTGGAAGGCAAGGACGCCTTCGGCGCGCCCCCGATGGTCGCGGAAGGGCGCGTGCTCGCCGGCACCTCCGAGGGGAAGCTGCACGCGTTCGCCGCCGCGGACGGAAAGAAACTCTGGTCCTACGACACCGAGGACGGCATCCAGGGCAGCGCCAACCGGATCGAGCTCGAAGGCGGGAAGCCCGGAGTCGTCGTCATCGCGCAATCCACCGGCGTGCTGCACGCCGTCGATTTGGAGACCGGGAAGGGCGCCTGGAAATCGGCGGCCCAGGACCGCGCGGACGGCTCCCCCGGCGTCGGCGCCGGCAGCATCGTCATGGGCAGCTGCGCGTCCGCCCTTCATGTCTTTTCCGCCGCGAAGGGCGGGAAGATCTCCGACGTCCCGCTGGGAGGGGACTGCCAGGTCGCCGGAGGCGTGGCCGTCAGCGCGGGGATCGCGTATGCGGGAAGCCGCACCGGGAAGTTCTTCGCCGTGGATCTCGCGGCGCAGAAGATCCTCTGGACCAACACGGACACGCGGAAGGAGTCGTTCACGACGCCGGCGGTCGCCGCGAAGGTCGTGCTCTTCGGCTCGGACGACGGCCGTCTCTACGCCCTCGACCGGACGACGGGGAAGCAGCTCTGGAACGTCGACACCAAGGGCGCCCCCGCGTCGCCCGTCGTGGCGGGCGAACGCGTCATCGTCGGCGCCGCCGGCTCCCTGCATCTGCTGGAACTCGCCACGGGCCGCCCGGTCACGGTGCTCAAGGTGAGCGACGAGATCACGCCGCCCGCCCTCGTCGGCGGCCGGATCATCGTCGGCGCGGACGACGGCACCGTCTCCGCGTGGGGGGCGAAGTAGCCCATGGCCGCGACGCTCGTCGAACTTTCCGGCGTGACGAAGTCCTACCGCTCCCCGGAGGGCGTGGAGACGCCGGTGCTCCAGGGCATCGATCTGAAGATCGCGGCGGGGGAGTCGATCGCGATCGCGGGGCCGTCCGGCTGCGGGAAGAGCACGCTCCTGAACATCCTGGGCACGCTCGACCGGCCCACGGCGGGCCGCGTGCTCCTCGAGGGCCGCGAGATCCAGTCCCTGACGCCCGCGCAGCTGGCGGAATTAAGGGGCTCCGTCGTCGGCTTCGTGTTCCAGCTGCACCATCTGCTGCCGCAATGCTCCCTTCTCGAGAATGCCCTGGTGCCGGCGCTGCCGCGCGGACGCGCCGCGGAGGCGGAGCCCCGGGCGCGCGCGCTGCTCGAACGCGTGGGGCTCGGCCAGCGACTGCATCACCGGCCGGGACAGCTTTCCGGCGGCGAGTGCCAGCGGGCCGCCGTCGTGCGCGCCTTGATCAACAAGCCGCGGCTCCTCCTGGCGGATGAACCCACGGGATCGCTCGACCGCGCCTCCGCCGAGGCGCTTGCGCAGCTGCTCGCCGAACTGAATCGCGAGGAGGGGGTGGCGCTGGTGGTGGTGACGCACGCCGCCGACCTGGCCGCGCGCCTCGGACGCGTGCTGGAACTGCGGGACGGCCGGGTCGTGACGCGCGCATGAACCTGTTCACCCTCGCCGCCCGGGGGCTCCGCTTTCACCGCCGCACCCAGCTCGGCGTCCTCGCGGGCTGCGCCGTCTCCGCCGCCGTCCTCGCCGGGGCGCTCTTCGTGGGCGATTCCGTCCGCGCGAGTCTCGGCGGCATCGCCCTCGTCCGGCTCGGCGGCATCCAGTCCGCCCTCGACACCGGGAACCGCTACTTCAAGGACGATCTTCCGGCGCGGCTTGGGCTGCCCTCCGCGGCCGCCCTCCAGGTGAAGGCCATGGCCCTTCGCGAGGAGTCCGCCGGCAAGCCGCGCCGCCAGATCAACCGGGTGGGCTTCATCGGGGTGGACGCGGCGTTTCTGAAGCTCGCGGAAAGGCCGGCGGATCTGGGTCTTGAGCCCGGGCAGGTCGCGCTCGGGAGCCGCCTGGCGGAGGCGCTGGGCGTCCGGAAAGGCGATGAGATCGCGATCCGCATGGCGAAGCCCGCGCTGCTGTCCCGCGACGCCCCGCTCGCCAGCCGGAAGGAGAGCGCCACGCGGCGCGGCTTGTTCACGGTTGTCGCGGTGTTGAGTGACGCGCAGCTGGGTCGTTTCAGCCTGCGTTCCGACCAGAGCGCCCCCCACGTGGCGTTCACGAGCCTGAAGGGGCTGCAGGAGACGCTCGAGCTGCCGGGCCTGGCGAATCTGCTCGTGTCCCCCGCGGCGCCCGGGGTGCTGCGCGAGGCGCTGGCGCGGACCTGGACGATCGAGGATGCGGGGCTTTCGATACGGACGCTGCCCGGCCTCGTCCAGCTTGAAAGCGCGCGCATCTATCTGGATCTGGAAGTGTCGGCGCGTGCGCTGGAGCTGCGGCCCGGCGCCGTGGGCGCGCTCTCCTATGTGGTGGATTCGCTCACGTCGGCGGCCGGGAAGTCCACGCCGTATTCCTTCGTCAGCGCGCTCTCGCCGGCCCCGGGGCTCGGCGTGGTGCCGGCGGACATGAAGGACGACGAGATCCTCGTCAACCGCTGGCTGGCGGACCATTTGCAGCTGAAGCCGGGGGAGGCGTTGACGGTCGGATGGTCGGAGCTGCTGCCCGGCGACGTGTTCCAGCCGAAGAAACGCGAGTTCCGGATCCGGGCGGTGCTCGAGATGAAGGACCTGGCGGTGGAGCAGGCGCTGGTGCCGCGTTTTCCCGGTTTGACGGACGTGAACCGCTGCGCGGACTGGGACATCGGCCTTCCCATGAAGGAAGCCGAGTTGAACGACAAGGCGAACGAGGAGTACTGGGATAAACACCGGCAGACCCCGAAGGCGTTCGTGACGCTCGCGACCGGTCGGGCGCTCTGGGCGAACCGCTTCGGCGATCTGATGGCGGTGCGCTACCCTCCCGGGTCCGGGGATCCGGAGGCGCTGGCCCGGGCGCTGCGGGGCCGCCTGACGCCGGAGTCGGCCGGGCTGCCGGTGACGGCGGCGCGCGAGCAGGCGCTCCAGGCCGTGGCGCAGTCCATGGATCTGGGCGGGCTCTTCCTCGGCATGAGTTTCTTCCTCATCGGCGCCGCGCTGCTGCTGACGGGGCTGCTCTTCGTCTTCTCGGCGGAACAGCGCGCGCGTGAGATGGGCGTGCTGCTCGCCGGCGGCTTCACGCCCCGGCAGGTGCGGAATCTGTTCCTCCTCGAGGGGGCGGGAGTGGCGTTCACGGGCTCGCTGGCCGGGCTGCCCGTCGGGTGGGGCTTCGCGAAGTTCCTGCTCTGGGGTCTCTCGGGCTGGGGCAGCGGCGCGGTGGCCCATGCGACCCTCACGTTCCAGGCCACGGCGGGCTCCGCGATCGGGGCCGTGCTCGGCGCGGCGCTGGTCTCGCTGGGCGCCATGGCGCTCGCGCTCCGGCGGCAGGTGACGCGTCCGGTGCGCCAGCTGGTGTCCGAGGATTTCACCGCCTCGCTGGAGCGGGAGTCCGCGGCGGCCGGCGGCGGGCGCCTTCCGAAGCTGCTGGCGGCCGGCGGACTGCTCGGCGCCGCGGCGATCGTGGGAGGGGCGCTGCTGGCGGGATCCACGCAGCTGGCGCCGGCGTTTTTCGGAGCGGGCGCGCTCCTGCTGCTCGCCGGGCTTTCGATGCTGCGTCTGCGCGTGACGGCCGCCGCGCGGGGCGGGCTTTCCGTGGCGGGACTGGGCCGGCGGAACGCCTCGCGTCGTCCGGGACGGGCGCTCGCGGCGGCGGCGATGCTCGCCTCCGGCATCTTCATGGTCCTCTCCGTGTCGGCGATGAAGGAGGATCTCACGCGGCTCGAAGGCCTGCGGCTTTCCGGGACGGGAGGTTTCGCCCTGGTCGGGGAGTCGAGCGTCGGCGTCGTCCACGATCTGGCGGGCGAGAAGGGTCGAACTGCGCAGCGGCTGACGGATCCCGCGGCGCTCGAGGGCGTCTCCATCCTGCAGATCAAGGCGCGCGAGGGGGACGATGCGAGCTGCCTCAACCTGAACATGGCGGCCGCCCCGCCGCTCGTGGGCGTGGATCCGGTCCGCATGGCGAAGCTGGGGGCGTTCGCGCCGGCGGAGCTCTGGGCGCTGCTCGACGCGCCCCAGGCGGACGGCGCCGTTCCCGCGCTGGTGGGCGACGCGGCGACCGCGCTCTGGAAGCTGCGCAAGCGGGTGGATCCCAAGACGGGCGATGTGCTGGAGTACCGGGACGAGCGGGGCGCCGCGGTCCGGATCCGGCTCGTGGGCGCGCTGCCGCAGCGGCTCACGGTCCTGCAGGGCCGCCTGATCCTCGCGCAGCGGGACTTCAGCCGGATGTACCCCGCCGAGGCGGGGACCCGGATCTTCCTGGTGGATGCGCCCGCGGCGCGGGCCGCCGGGGTGGCGCGGCATCTCGTGGAGCGGATGGAGACCGTCGGCCTCGATCTCGTGCCGGCCGTGGCGCGGCTGCGGGACTACTACGCCGTCGAAAGCGCGTACCTGACGATGTTCGTGCTGCTCGGCGCGCTCGGGCTGCTGCTGGGCACGGCGGGCATGGGCGTGCTCGTGCTCCGGAACGTGATGGAGCGCCGCGCGGAATTCGCGGTGCTGCAGTCCCTGGGCTGGACGCGGCAGGACGCGGTCCGGGCGGTGTCCGCCGAGCACGGGCTGCTCGTGTCGGGGGCGCTGCTGATCGGGACGCTGGCGTCGCTGCTGGCCATGCTGCCGGCGCTGCTGCGTCCTGAAGTGGAACTGCCCCTGGGGCTGCTGGGCCTCTTCCTGGCGGCCGCCGCGCTGCTCGCGAAGGGCTGGGTGAGTCTCGCGGCGCGCCGGGCCCTCCGGGGTCCGTTGATCAGCGCGCTCCGGAGCGAGTGAGCGTCAGGATCTGCCAGGCGAGCCCCGCGGCCCCGAGCGCCAGCAGCAGGAAGAGGAGCGCGCGCAACAGCACGCGCGGCAGCAGTCCGGCCCCCGAGCGCAGATAGGCGAGCGCCTGTTCCCGCAGCGGGGCATTGCGCGAGAATTCGGGACGTCCGTCCTTCAGGCGGAGTTCGCCGGCGAAGGCGAAGATCGTGGCCGGGCAGGCCGCGTCGGCCGAGGCCGTGACGGCGGCGAGGACCCCCGCGCGCACGAGCACCTGGGCGGCGCCGACGTCGTCGCTGGGACAGCAGCCGTCCGCCTGGGCGGGGTCGCTGCCGCTCAGGATGAAGTAGTCGTCCCCCCGTTCGATGAGCCTCACGAGGCGGCGGCGGAGCTTGAGCGGCGCCGCTCCGAGCGAGACCAGGTCGGGGGCGGTTCCCGCGCTTGAAACGGCCGCGCCTTCCAGGAGGCACGCGGCGCCCCGTTCCCGGAACAGGGTCAGGTAGTTCGGGGCCGTCGCGCCCCCGGGGGCCGGGAGCGCGCCGTCACGGGCGACGAGCGCTTCCGCCGCTCCGCGCTCCACGAGGACCTGTTCGCCGCGTTTGAGGATCGTTCCGTCGCGGAGGATGAGCATCCGGAAGGGCCCGGGATAGTAGACGGCGCTTTTCCCGCCGGAATCCGTCGTTGCGACCAGCGTCGACGCAAGCGCGGCCGCGTCGCGTTCGAACGTGTCGCAGTCGAAGGGGGCCGGATCCTTCCCCAGCCGCGCGAGCAGGGCGGGGCTTCCCTCGGAAACCTCGACCAATCCGGCGTACGCGGGCGAGCGGTAGAGCTCGGCGGTCTTCTCGCAGAGCCGCAGGCGGCCGAAGAGCAGGTGGCCGTCGTCGTCGAGCGCCGCGGCGGCGGATCCGCGATAGGCGGCGTCGCGGCCGGTTTCGAAACAGGGACCGGCCTTGCCCTTCCAGGCCCGCAGGCCGGCTTCGTCCAGGCGCATGCCGAAGAATCCGGCGGCTTCCGCGGCGCGGAGCAGCGCGGCGCGCTCCCCGGGACGGCAGCGGATCTCCAGAGCTCCGCGCTCGGGCAGTTCCTGGTAGGCGGCCCGCACGCGTTCGGGCGCGGGGGAATCGAGGCGGAGCGGCGCTGCTTCGAAACCGCTCACGCCAGGGCCCTCTGCTTCTCCACGACCTCCCGGAGGGTGGCGGCGAGTTCCTGCACGGAGGCCGGCGTCGTGCCCCGGCCCATGGAGATGCGGAGGGTGCCGAGCGCCTGCTCGCGGGTGCGGCCCATGGCGAGCACGACGCGGGACGGCTCCATGCGGCCCGATCCGCAGGCGGCGCCCGCGGAGAGGGCGAAGCCCCGGAGGCTCATCTCGACGGCCACGGTTTCGCCGGTGAGGCCGGGCAGGCAGACCGAGACGAGGCCGGGCAGGCCGCGCTCGGTGTCGGAGTTCACGAGCAGGCCCGGGATCTCGCGAAGCAGCTGCTGCGTCAGCGTGCGGGCGAGTTCCCGGAGGCGCGGCGTTTCCGAGGGCTCGGCGGTCAGCGAGAGTTCCAGCGCCAGCGCGGCGGCGGCGAGCCCCGCGACGGGCTCGGTGCCGCTGCGCCGTCCCCGTTCCTGTCCGCCGCCGGAGATCTGTGCGGCGAGTCCGGGGGCCCGGGTGAACACGCCGCCCACGCCGCGCGGACCGCCGAACTTGTGGGCGGAAAACGTGGCGTAGGTGGCGCCGGAGTAGTCCGCCGGGAGGTGGCCGAGGATCTGGACGCAGTCCGCGTGCAGGGGAACCTTCCGGGATGCGCAGACGGCGGCGAGGGCCGCCAGATCCTGGATCACGCCGGTTTCGTTGTTGGCGTGCACGAGGCTGCAGAGGACGTGTGCGGAGTTCAGTGCCGCGGCGAGGCGCCCGGGATCGAGGAGTCCGTTCGGGCCCGTCGGGAGGATGTCGACCCGTCCGGGCCAGAGCTCCTTCGCGAACCAGGCGGAGGCGTGGACGTCGGCCGCGAGCAGCAGTCTCCCCTTCGGAAAGGCGCCCATGACGCTGCGGAGGACCAGGTTGTTCGCCTCGGTGGCGCCGGAGCTGAGCACGAGATCGCCCCGGAAGCCCGTCCGGTCCAGGAGGGACTGCCGGGCGCCTTCCAGCAGGGTCCGCGCCTTCCGACCCCAGGCGTGGGAGGCGGAGGGATTTCCGAAGGCTTCCGCCGAGACCTGCTCGAAGCGCCGGAGCGCCTCCGGCCAGGGCGGGGCGCTGGCGGCGTAGTCGAAATAGCGGGCGTCCGGATCGGCGTTCATGGAACGACGCCCATTCTATGTCGGAAGGGGAAGCCCCGCCGAGCCCATTTTCTCGAGGGTGAGGGCGGCCTGGGAGACGGGGACGCGCACCAGCTCGACGCGCGGCTCGGCCGCCGGGTCCCAAAGCAGCCAGGTGGCTTCGGGGGCGCCGGCCTTCAGGCAGCCGGGGTTCGCGGCGAGCAGGCCCGGCCGTGCGGGGTCGCGGTAGACGCCGGCGGCGTGGGAGTGGCCGAAGAAGAGGAGCGTGGAGCTGCCCCAGTCGAGTTTGCTGAACAGCGTCGAGAGCGGATGAAAGGGTTTTGCGGGATCGGCGGGCGCGTCGAGGACGGGCCGGCCGTCGCCCGGCGCGAAAGGGTTGTCGTGGACGAGGCGGGCGTGGTCGATGCGCGCGGAGGCGGGCAGCGAGCCCAGCCAGCGGAGCCACTCGTCCGCCTCGCGGCGGATCTTCGTGCGGTGCATGAACTGCAGGACGAGGCCGCGGATCCCGGAATGCGTGAGCATGCGGGTCAGGAGCGCGCGCGTCATCGCCGTTTCCCCGCCCGCCATGCGCTCGGCGAGGGGCACCTGCAGTTCCGTCGCGTGCTCCGTGCGGCGCGCCAGCTCCGCCGCGAGCTTCGCCTCGTAGTCGGGGGCGAAGACGGTGCCCAGCAGCTCGATCGTCGGCGAGTCGTCGTAGCCCGGGCCGGCGTCGCTGCCGAGCAGCTGGTGGATGGCCCAGAGGACGCCTTCGCGGCCGCCGGGCCCGAGATCCTCGACCGGGTTCAGGGGCTTGCGGATCTTCTCGATCGTCTTGCGTTCGTGATCCCCGAGCAGCGTGCGGGCGCAGCGCTGTTTGACGCGCTCGAGGCATTCCCGCGGATTGGGTCCGAGGCCGACGACGTCGCCCAGGCAGAGGATCTCGGCGATGCCGGCGCCGCGGTCGTTGCGCGAGTCGATGTCGCGCAGGACGGCGTCCAGGGCCTCGAGGTTCCCGTGGACGTCGGGGAGGACGGCCCGTTTCATCCGCTACTTGGCCTTGAGGTTGTAGCAGAGGAGGACGTTGTCGTCCCGCAGATAGAGCCGGCCGCCGTAGACGACGGGATTGGCCCAGCTGTTCTTGTCGCTGCGGTCGGGCTGGTCGAACTTGCTGAGTTCCTTGTAGGCCGCGGGATTGGCCTCGACGAGGGAGACGGTGCCGGCGCCGGCCTCGCCGCGCGCGATGAGCATGCCGTCCGCAAAGATCACGGCGCCCTTGCCGACGTTGCGGTTCTCCCAGGCGACCTTGCCGGTCTTGGCCTCGATGCACTTGAGCGCGCCTTCATCGAGTCCGTAGACGTGGTCGCCGACCATCACCATGCCGCCGTGGTGGTTGCGCATCTGTTTGCCTTCGTAGAGCTGCTCGATCTTGAAGGCGTTGCCGGCCAGCGTGAGCTTGAAGCCGTTGCAGCCGACGTTGTAGCCGGAGCTGACGAAGAGGGTGCCGTCCTTGCTGTACACGGGCGTGGAGCAGATGGCGGTCTGGCCGGGACGCGGGATTTTCCAGAGGAGTTTGCCGTTGGTGGACATGAACCCGGCGACGGTCTTGTCCGTGAACACGATGTACTGGCGGATCTTGCCGGTGTCGATGGGGAGCAGCGAGCTGTACGCGGCGGCGTCCTTGAGTTCGCCGCTCTGCCAGACCAGCGCTCCGGTCATCTTGTTGAGCGCCGCGACGGTGCCGCGGTCGCCGCCGGGAGTCACCACGAGCATGTTGCCGTCGAGCAGGGGGGATTCGGAATAGCCCCAGCCGGACATCATCTTGCCGCCGAAGTCGCCTTCCATGCTCTTCTTCCAGACCGGCTTGCCGGTGGCCGCCTGATGGCAGACGAGGTCGCCGGACTGGCTGAGCGCCCACACGAACATGCCGTCCGTGGCGGGGGTGCAGCGCGGGCCGCCGTAGCCGCCGGGGGCGCCGGCGTTGCCGATTTTCACCGACCACAGCAGTTTGCCGTCCTCAAGATTGAAGGAAATGAGGTGGCAGCCGCCGTTCACGTCGCCCATGGTGAAGATCTGCTTCGTGGAGATCGAGACGCTGGAGTAGCCGGCGCCGAGGCCCGTCGTCTTCCAGAGGAGGGGCGGGCCGCCCGCGGGCCATTGCTTGAGCAGGCCCGTGTCGGGGGAGAGGCCGTCGCGATTCACGCCGCGGAACTGGCCCCATTCGAGGGCCTTTTCCTTCCCCTTGGCCTGCTGGGCGGAGGCGCCGGGGAGGCAGAGCAGCAGCAGGGCGGCGGCGACGGCGAATCGTTTCACGGGTCCAATCTCCATCAAAGGCGGGGTCGGTATCGTCGGTATAATATACGCCGGGCGACCCCCCGCGCCTCAGGATCGGCGCGGGAATTCGCCGTCGGAGGTGGCATGGCGGCGGCGCTGACGAAGTCCCAGACCTGCCTGCTCGTGGCGCTGCTGGCGGCCATCGGGATCACGGCGGCGATCCTGAAGCCCAAGGGGCGGCCGGAGCCGGTCCCCGTTCCGGAGCCCCCGCCCGCGACGGGCCTGGAGGGCGCCGCGCAGAAGATCCTGACGGGGGCGGACCGGGCCTTCGAGAAGGACTTCATCAAGACGGCGCTCGATTTCTACCGCGATTTCGAACTGCGCTACGCGGGTTCGGCGGTCTACGACGCGAACGTGCCGCGGATCTGGGAGCGGATGATGCTCTGCCACGAGAAACTCGGCAACACGGACGACACCCTGTACCGCTTCGTGGATCAGCGGAACAGGCTGCAGATCCGCTGGCTGCAGCTGAAGGCCGCGCCTCCGGGCCCGGAGCGCCGGGCCTTCCTTGAGGCGCTGCCGCCGGGCGACGGGCGGCGTGCGCTGCTTTCGTCCGACGGCGAGAAGAAGTAGGATCCGCTTCCGTATAGAGAGGCATGAAGATGATCCCGGGGATGCTCTCGGTCCTGCTCCTGCTCGCGGCGCCGGCCGCGGCGCAGGAATGGCCGGGCTGGCGCGGGCCGAAGGGCGACGGGACGACGTCCGAGACGAAGTTCCCCGTGACCTGGAGTCCGACGGAGCACGTGCGCTGGAAGGTGCCGGTCCCGGGCACGGGGCATTCCTCGCCGGTCATCTGGGGTGACCGGATCTTTCTGACGACCTGCCTTGAGGCGACGAAGGAGCGGCGGCTGCTCTGCTTCGACGCGAAGACGGGGAAGCTGCTCTGGGACGAGAAGGTCCAGGTCTCGGAGATCGAGCGCAAACACGGCCTGAACAGCTGGGCGAGTTCGACGCCGCTGACGGACGGCAAACGTCTCTGGGTGGCGTTCCTGGACGCGCCGAATTTCAGGGTCTACTGCTACGACCTCGACGGCAGGCGGCTTTGGGAGAAGACCCCGGGGAAATTCTTCTCGGTGCACGGGTTCTGCAGTTCGCCGGTGCTCTGGAAGGACCTGGTCATCTTCAACGGAGACCAGGACGCGGAAGCGTGGATCGTGGCGCTGGACCAGGCGACGGGCGAGGAGCGCTGGCGGATCGACCGGCCGAACCGGACGCGGTCCTACGTCCCGCCCGTGATCTTCGAGGCGGCGGGCAAGCCGCAGCTGGTCTTGAGCGGGAGCAAGAGCGTGGCGTCGTACGATCCGTCGACGGGGAAGCAGTGGTGGGTCCTCGACGGCCCGACGGAGCAGTTCGTGGCGAGTCTCGTCTGCACCGAGGACGTCTTCTTCGTGACGGGCGGCTTTCCGAAGCACTTCCTGATCGGGATCAAGCCCGACGGGGAGGGCAACGTGACGAAGACGCACGAGCTCTGGCGCCAGACGCAGGGGGTCTCGTACGTGCCGTCGCCGCTGGCCGTGGGGTCGCTGTTCTATCTGGTCTCGGACAACGGTCAGGCGAGCGCGCTGGAGGCGAAGACGGGGAAGCGGCTCTGGAAGGAGCAGCTCGGGGAGCACCACAGCGCGTCGCCGGTGGCGGCGGGCGGCCTGTTATACTTCCCGGACGACAAGGGCGTGACGCACGTGCTGAAGGCCGGGCCGGTCTTCGAGCGGGTGGCCCGGAACGAGCTGGGCGAGGAGTGTTACGCCTCCCCGGCGCTGTCCCGAGGAAGGATTTACATGAGAACGCAGAAGAGTTTGTGGTGCCTGGGCGAAGGGGATCCGCGATGAACGCTCCGGCGACGGGGCCGAGTCCGGTGCGGGACCTGGACGCGCAGGTGGCGTCGCGTCTGATGGGCTGGAAGGACGTTCGCTTCCAGGGGATCGCGAACGTGTTCGGCGAGAAGGTGCTGGACGACTTCGCGGGCCTGCCGCCGGGCGGCAACGGGCTGCCGGTGATCGTGCCGCGCTACAGCACGACGCTGCAGGCGGCGATGGAGGTGCTGGAGCGGCTGCGGAAGGAGTGCGCGTTCGCCGCGCTCATCTCGGGGAAGAACCCGGCGGGGGGCGTGCAGCCCTGGATCTGCAAGCTGAGCCGGGACGGCGGCTTCATCGAGGAGCGGGCGGATTCGGCGTCCGCGGCGATCTGCCAGGCGGCGCTGCGGACCATAGGGCCCTCCACGTAGGGCGGGCGGGGAGTGCGGCGCATCAGGTAGGATAAGCGCCCCCGGCCGCGAGGCCGGGGGCTTTTTTGTTGTCAGGGGCCCGTAGCTCAATTGGTCAGAGCAGGGGACTCATAATCCCTTGGTTCCCGGTTCGAGTCCGGGCGGGCCCACTTTGAATCGTCGGCGACGGGGCCAAGCGGAATGATTCAGGTTCCCGTGAACGTCCTGGATTCGCTCGGCAGCCGGAACCTCAGCCTTTGCCTGCTCGTCCAGTCGGGGAGCAAAGCCTATGGCATCGACGTCGAAGGCAGCGATGATGATTTCGTCGGCGTCTTCGTTCCGCCGCTGGCGGAGTTCCTGTCGATCGACGGCTTCGGGCCCGAGACGCATGCCGGGAACGGTCCGGACCTCACCCTTCACGAGCTGGGCAAGTTCTGCCGCCTGGGGCTCAAGGGCAATCCGGCCATCCTCGAGACGCTGTGGAATCCGAACCTTGTCTCCCAGACCTCGACGGGCGAGGCGCTCGTGGGCTTGAAGGCCTTCCTCACCGACGAGGTCTTCTTGCCGAGCACGATGGCATGGGCGGGTTCGTCGGGTTCAGGATCTTGTTTGACGCCCTGAACGCCAGCATTTGTGACGAAGCCTGCGCTCTGGCGAACCGGCCCGTGCTGTCGATTTGTAATCTATTTATATAGTGCTTAGTATTCTTGACAGAAGTACAACGTGATAGATAATATACTTCATGCTGAAGACCCTGAGGGCTACGGCGGCCTCCTTCCTGGAGGCCTTGGCGGTGAAAAACAAGACGCTGATCACGGTAGATGATGCCGTCGGAGTGACTCATTCGAACCGTCATCAGGCCGCGGTTTTTCTCGGGCAGCTGGCCCGGCGCGGCATCTTGACCCGTCTTCGCCGGGGGCTTTTCGCCGTCGTTCCCTTCGGAAAAGAACAAGAGTATGGGAATGCGTTCCTGGTCGGCAGCGCCTTGGCGGGCCCCGAACCTCATTTCATCTCCCACTTGGGGGCGCTGGCCTTTCACAACCTGCTGGTTCAGCCGTCCCGAATTGTGCACGTCACGGTCGGAAAGGCCAAACGCTCCCGCGAGATCGGTCCCACACGCATCGAATTCGTCGTGGTTCCTGATGCGCGCCTCTGGGGCTTCCGGGAGGAATGGGTGACGTCCACCGATCGGGCTCCCCTCAGCGATCTCGAGCGCACGCTCCTGGACGGCTGCTTCCGGCCCGATCTCTGTGGAGGCATCCTGGAACTGGGCCGGGCCCTGTGGATGTCGCGGGAGAAGCTCGACTTCAACCGCCTCCTCGAGTATGTGAAGCGGTTCGGGAAGTTCGTCGTGGCCAAGAGGATCGGCTACCTCCTCGACGTCTACAAACTCGGTCCCGAGCAGACGCGCGAAGCGATCCAGGGGGTCGGGGCCCGCAGTCCCTCGTACAGTCTTCTCGATCCTATTCTGCCGGCCGAAGGGCCCTACGACCCGCGCTGGCGTCTCCGATTGAACGTGAGCCCGGATGAACTCCTGGCCGCCACGAGGACCTGATGATTCCACGACGCGATCTCTCCAAGGCCGCCACACGGGATCGAGTGCCCGAGAAGACCGTAGAAAAGGACTATGCCATTCACTGGCTCATGGCAGGCCTTTCCAGGACGGCGCTTCATGATCAGCTGGCCTTCAAGGGAGGAACGGCCCTCAGGTTGTGTCGCTTCGAGAGCTACCGGTACTCGGAGGACGTCGACCTGACGGCCCTGGAGCCGGTGGAGAAGGAGGCCGCCTTCGCCGCCTTTCCGCGTTTTCCCGGGCGGCTGGCGCGTCGACGACCTCCCCCGCGAGGAGCGCCTTTACCGTTGAGTTCCGGCTGGACTTGGGGGGGGGAAGGGGTATAGCATCGTCCGAACGGGAATGAAGAGTCGCTTGATGATCCTGCGGCGGACGGCGGCGGCCGTGGTGTTCCTGTTTGCCGCCTCGACGATCTGCATCCCGCTGCATCTGCTCACGGAGATCCACCAGCACGGCCTGGAGACGCCCCCGGCGGCCGTCCTGACGGAACACGACGCCGATCACGATCCGGATCACCATGATTCGTCGCATGAGCCGCACGCGGCGATCGACCACCATCCGGACGTCTTGATTACCAGGTCCGAAACTCCGGCGGACGTCGTGCTCGCCGCGTCCCCGCCCTGCGAGAATCCGGTCGCAGCGGTTCCGGCCCGGGGCGAGCGTCGGAGGCCGGTCGAGATATCCGCTCCCGCCTCCTTCGAAGGACTCCGCAGTTCCAGATCCCGCGCCCCTCCCGCCTCGCTGTAGGACCGCGACCTCCTCTCCGGCCGCCCGGGATCCGTCCTGGGCGTGTTCGCCGTCGCGCGTCCTCCCTCCTGTCGTCCGATCCGGGTCCGAGTCCGTTTATATCCGCGGAGGCTGCCGATGTTTGTTTCGTTGAAGCCGCTGTTCTTCCTGGGGCTGCTGGGTTGCTTGCTGGGCGGCTGCGCCTCCGGTCCCGCGGAAAGTCCGTGGCCCGAGGCGGGGCCGCTGGGCAGGGACATCCCGGCGTTCACGCCGCCGGCGGAGGGGGAGCCCCGGGGCAGGGAGGGGGAGCTTCCGAAGGAGCCTGAGGGCGAGCTGTCGCTCGGGCAGGCCGTGGCCCTGACGCTCCTCCAAAGCCCGGACCTCGCCGCCTTCGGCTGGGAGGTCCGCGCGCGCGAGGCGAGAATCGTCCAGGCCGGCCTGCTGCCGAATCCTTCCGCCGCCGTCTCCGTCGAGAATCTGGGGACCCATCGGGACGACATCACGGGCGGCCTCGAAACGACGATCCAGCTCGGCCAGCTGGTGGAGCTGGGCGGGAAGCGGTCCGCGCGGTTGCGCGTCGCCTCGTTCGAACGGGACGTCGCCGGCTGGGACTACGAAATCCGGCGCATGGACCTCCTCAGCCGCGTCTCCCTCAGGTTCATCGAGGTCCTGAGCGTCCAGCGCCGCGTGTCGCTGGCGGAGGAGACGCTGCGCCTGGCCGGGCAGAGCCGGGAGGCGGTCGTCGAGAAAGTGAAGGCCGGCCAGGCCTCGCCGGTCGAGGAAACCCGCGCGGGCGTCGCGTTCCACGGCGCGCGCATCGCCCTCGAGCGGCTCAAGCGGGACCTCGAGGCGTCCCGCAAGACGCTGTCGGCGACCTGGGGAAACGTGACCCCGCGATTCAAGAGCGCCTCGGGCGATCTGGACGCCGTGGCTCCCGTCCCCTCCTTCGAGCAGCTGCTCGGGCTCCTCTCGAAGAACCCCGAGCTCGCCCTCTGGGCCTCGGAAACGGCGTTGCGCCGGGCGGCGGTGGAGCTGGCCGAGGCCAGGGCCGTGCCGGATCTCACGCTCGGCGCCGGCTACCGGCGCTATTCGCCGTCGGGGGACGACGTCGACACTTTTCTCGTCGGCTTCTCGCTCCCGCTGCCCGTTTTCGACCGCAATCAGGGGGGCATCCGGGAGGCGCGCACGCACGTCGCCCGCTCGGAGGAGGAGCGCCGCGGGGCGGAACTGCGGCTGGGAACCGCCCTGGCGGAGTCCTACCGGGTGCTGGCCGCGGCCCATGCGGAGCTGGCCGCGCTCCGCGAGACCGTGCTCCCCGGCGCGCAGAGCGCCTTCGACGCCGTCAGCGAGGGCTACCGCCTGGGACGCTTCGGAATTCTGGACGTGCTGGATTCCCAGCGGACGCTTTCCGAGGCCCGCCTCCAGGCTTTGCGGGCGGCCACGGATTACCACAAGGCCGTGGTGGACGTGGAGCGGCTCATCGGCGGGCGCCTGGATTCGGTGAAATGACGCTTCAGCGGAGAATCGAGATGATGAACACAGGGATGTCCAGGCTTGCGATCCTCGCCCTCGCCTCGGGCCTGCTGCCCGCGCTCGTCTCCTGCGGAGACGAGAAGGGAGCGGCGGGTCACGGACACGCCCCCGCCGCCGTCCCGGACAGGGGCCCGCACGGGGGACGCCTGCTTTCCGAAGGGGCCTTCCAGATCGAGGTCACGATCTTCGAACGGGGGGTTCCGCCGGAATTCCGGGTCTACGTCTCCGAGGCGGGAAAACCCGCGGACCTGGAGGCGGTGAAGCTCGACATCGCCGTCCACCGGCTCGGGGAACGCGTCGACGTCGTCGGCTTCCGCCGGGAGGGCGACTTCCTGCGCGGGGACAAGACCGTCTACGAACCCCACTCGTTCGAGGTCAAGCTGGCCGCGGAGTACGGGGGGAAATCCTACCGCCTGGGGTATTCCCAGGTGGAGGCGCGCACCGAGCTGTCTCCCGAGGCGGCGAAGGCGTCGGGCGTCGTGGTGGAGACGTCCGGACCGGCGACGATGAAGCGCGTGCTCGAACTTTCCGGGGAGATCGTCCTCGACCCGGACCGGGTGGCGCGCGTCGTCCCGCGTTTCGACGCGGTGGTGACGGAGGTGCGGAAGAGCCTGGGCGACAGGGTGAGCCGCGGCGAAGTCCTCGCCGTCATCGAAAGCCGGGAGCTGACCGCGTCCCGGCTCCGCTACGTCCGGGCCGTCCACAAGCAGGAATTCGCCCAGGCGTCCTTCCTTCGCGAAGAGCAGCTGTGGAAGAAGAAGATCACCGCGGAGGAGGAATACCTCCTGAAGCGGCACATGCTGGAGGAGGCCCGGGACGAGGTGAGCGCGGCCGGCCAGGAACTCCGGGCGATGGGGATCGGGGCCGCGGAGGTGCAGGATCTGGCCGAACGGCACGAGGGGAACTTCGCGCGCTACGAGCTGCGCGCGCCCCTCGACGGAGTCGTGATCGGAAAGAACGTCACCCTCGGGGAGGCCGTCAAGGACGACACCGAGATCTTCGAGATCGCCGATCTCGGCACGGTCCTCGCCAAAGTCACGGTCCACGCCGGGGATCTCAACGCGGTCCGGGTCGGCCAGGACCTCGTCCTGAGGTCGGAGGCCCTGGGCGCGGAGGCTCCGGGCAAGGTCGCGTATCTGGGGCCCTTGATCGGAAAGGAGACGCGGACGGCGCAGGTTCACGTCCGGGTCCCGAACCCGGAGGGCCTCTGGCGTCCCGGCCTTTTCGTGGGCGTCCGGCTCGTGCAGGAGGAGTTCACGGTCCCCGTCGCGGTGCGGGCGGACGCGATCCAGAAGTTCCGGGACTGGGACGTGGTCTTCATTCAGGACGGGAATCTCTTCGAGGCCGTCGCCCTGGAGCCGGGGCGGCGGGAGGGGGGCTGGGTCGAGGTCCTTTCGGGTCTTCCCGCGGGGAGGAAATACGTCGCGAAGAACAGCTTCCTCATCAAGGCGGACATTCTCAAGTCGGGCGCGACGCATGACCATTGACGTCCGATCCGGGTCCAGGGGGGATTGATGCTCGAACGAATTCTCAAGTTCTCCATCCAGAACCGCTGGTTCGTGATGATGGGGGTGCTGGGGCTTTCCGCGCTGGGCGCCTACAATTTCCGGCGGCTGCCCATCGACGCGGTTCCGGACATCACCAACGTGCAGGTGCAGATCAACACGGAGGCGCCGGGATACTCGCCGCTGGAGGTCGAACAGCGGATCACGCTGCCCGTGGAGACCGCGATGGCCGGGCTGCCGATGCTCGATCACACCCGGTCCCTCTCGCGCTACGGCCTCTCGCAGGTGACCGTCATCTTCCACGACGGGACCGACATCTACTTCGCACGGCAGCTCATCAACGAGCGCATCCAGGCGGTGAAGGGCCGGCTTCCGCCGGGGATCGAGCCGACCCCGGGCCCGATCGCGACGGGCCTCGGCGAGATCTTCCTCTGGACCGTGGAGCCCGAACCCGGGGCGCGCAAGCCGGACGGCGGGCCCTACACGCCCACGGACCTCCGGACCATCCAGGACTGGATCATCCGCCCCCAGCTCCGGAACGTCCCCGGGGTGGCCGACGTCAACTCGATCGGCGGCCACGCGAAGCAGTTCCACGTGACCCCGGACCCGTCGAAGCTGGTCTCCTACGGGCTGTCGTTCCAGGACATCCTCGGCGCGCTCGCGAAGAACAATTCGAACACGGGCGCGGGCTACATCGAGCGCAGCGGCGAGCAGTATCTCGTCCGCGCCCCCGGGCAGGTCCGGGACCTCGAGGAGATCCGCGGGATCGTGATCGGCAGCCGGGACGGCGTGCCGATCCAGGTGAAGGACGTGGCGGAGGTGCTGCTGGGGAGGGAGCTCCGCACCGGGGCGGCGACGGAGAACGGGCGGGAGGTCGTGCTGGGCACGGTCTTCATGCTCATGGGCGAGAACAGCCGCACCGTCTCTCAGAGCGTGGCCCGGCGCATGGAGGAGGTCAACCGGACGCTGCCCGAGGGCGTCGTCGCGAAGACGGTGTACGACCGGACGAACCTCGTCAACGCGACGATCGAAACCGTCCGGAACAACCTGCTGGAGGGGGCGGTCCTGGTCGTCGTCATCCTGTTCCTGTTCCTCGGCAATCTGCGCGCGGCGCTGCTGACGGCGATGGTGATCCCGCTTTCGATGCTCTTCACGATCACGGGCATGGTCGCCCACAAGGTGAGCGGCAACCTGCTCAGCCTGGGGGCGCTGGACTTCGGGATCATCGTGGACGGGGCCGTCATCATCGTGGAGAACTGCATCCGCCGGCTTGCCGAGGAGCAGCATCGCCTGGGACGGATCCTGACGCGGGAGGAGCGTTTCGAGGTCGTCTTCGAAGGCTCCAAGGAGGTCCGCAAGGCCACGATGTTCGGCGAACTCATCATCATGATCGTCTATCTCCCGATCCTGACGCTGAGCGGGATCGAAGGGAAGATGTTCCAGCCCATGGCGTTCACCGTGCTGGCCGCGCTCCTGGGGGCCATGGTCCTCTCGGTGACCTTCGTCCCGGCCGCGGTCGCCCTCTGCGTCACCGGCCGCGTGTCCGAGCGGGAGAACATCCTGGTCCGCGGCGCCAAGAGAGCCTACGTTCCGCTGCTGGCCTACGCGCTGCGGCGGCGGGCCCTGGTGGTCTCGGCCTCCTGCCTCCTGGTCCTGGGCAGCGGATTCCTGACGCTGCGCATGGGAAGCGAATTCCTCCCGAGCCTGGACGAGGGGGACATCCTGCTGCACGCGCTCCGCATCCCGGGGACGAGCCTCACCCAGGCCGTCGAGATGCAGAACGCGCTCGAGCGCCGGATCAGGGAGTTTCCCGAGGTGGACTACGTCTTCTCCAAGATCGGAACCGCGGAGATCGCCAGCGATCCGATGCCGCCGAGCGTCGCGGACGTCTACATCATGATGAAGCCCCGCTCCCGCTGGCCGGATCCCAAGCGGCCCAAGGCGGAACTCCTCAAACACATGGAGGAGGAACTGCTGCGCGTCCCGGGCAACAACTACGAATTCACGCAGCCGATCCAGATGCGCTTCAACGAGCTCATCGCCGGGGTCCGCAGCGACGTCGCCGTCAAGGTGTTCGGCGACGACATGGAGCGGCTGGAGGAGACGGGCCGCCGGATCGAGGGCCTGCTGGAGCGCATCCCGGGGGCTTCGGACGTCAAACTCGAGCAGACGACCGGACTTCCCATCCTGACGCTGCACCTGAAGCGGAGGGAGATGGCCCGCTTCGGACTGAACGTGTCGGACGTCCAGGAAGTCGTGGAGATCGCCATCGGCGGAAAATGCGCCGGCGAGATCTTCGAAGGGGACCGCCGCTTCGACCTCATCGTGCGTCTTCCGGAATCGCTGAGGACCGACATGGAGCGGCTGAAAGCGGTGCCGCTGCGGCTTCCCGGGGGCCCCGTCGCGTTCATTCCCCTGGGCCAGGTCGCCGACTTCGATCTCGCCCCGGGGCCCAACCAGATCAGCCGGGAGAACGGGAAACGGCATACGATCGTGACCGCGAACGTGCGCGGACGCGACATCGGCTCGTTCGTCGACAGCGCCCAGAGACTGCTCCGGGAGCAGGTCTCCATCCCCGCGGGCTACTGGGTCGCCTGGGGCGGCCAGTTCGAGCAGATGCAGTCGGCCAGCCGGCGCCTCCAGGTCGTGGTGCCGCTGGCCCTCGTCCTCATCTTCCTCATGCTCTTCGCGACGTTCGGCAGCCTCAAGGACGCGCTGCTGGTCTTCACCGGGGTCCCCATGGCGCTGACGGGCGGCGTGCTGGCCCTCTGGGTCCGGGACATCCCGCTTTCGATCTCCGCCGGCGTCGGCTTCATCGCCCTCTCGGGCGTGGCGGTGTTGAACGGCCTGGTCATGATCTCGTTCATCCGGAAGGTCCGCGAGGAAGGGATGCCGCTGGACGAGGCCATCCGCGAGGGCGCGGCGGCACGGCTCCGTCCCGTGCTCATGACCGCCCTGGTCGCCTCGGTGGGGTTCCTCCCCATGGCGCTGGCGATGGGGACGGGCGCCGAGGTGCAGCGCCCCCTGGCCACCGTCGTGATCGGGGGGATCCTCTCCTCCACGCTGCTCACGCTGCTGGTCCTGCCGGTGCTCTACCGCTTCTTCCACCGGCGGGACGCCGCAAGGGGGGCTGGCGGCTAATCCTCCCCGAGCGCGTGCACCGTGGGATAGACGGCGCCCTTGATCGGCGTCCCGTCCGCGGCTTTCAGCGTGTAGCCGATCTTCATCTGCATCACGGGCTTCATGTCGTCGATCTCCAGCACGACGCTGCGGCGGTCGGCGGACAGCGTCGCCGTCTTGATCTCCAGCTTGTCCTCGCCCCGCTTCCCGGGCTGGGCGACGGAGAAGTGCGGGGAGCCGTAATCGACGGCCCATTTGTAGTTCCAGCGCGA
The DNA here is from genome assembly GCA_964619955.1 of uncultured Planctomycetales bacterium. Taxonomy (GTDB): domain Bacteria; phylum Planctomycetota; class MHYJ01; order MHYJ01; family JACPRB01; genus JACQFK01. The sequence continues at coordinate 21,876 of CAZUJF010000025.1, read as the reverse complement.
GGCGTTCCAGACGTCCGCCTGGCCGGCGGATTCGTCCAGCGGCTCGGCGAACACGAGCCGGACGCCGCGCTTGAGCAGGTTGAGCCCGACGGGCATCTGGATCTTCTTTCCGGTGCAGCGCACCCGCTGGAGGCAGCCGTCCTTCACGCCCGTCGTCTGCCAGCCGCGAAGGCCCGAGACGTAGAGCTGGCCGTCCTGCGGACGGAAGCGCCCGCGCATCGCCCCCGACTGGAAGGGCGGGAGCGGGAACTCCACCACGCCCGCCTGGCGGACCCCGCCGACCTTCTCGTCCAGCACCAGGAACATCACGCAGCGGCCGTAGGACAGGTGCAGCAGGCGCCCCTCGGGCAGCCCCCACCGTTTTCCCTCGACCCAGACCTGCCCGCCCGACGAGTTGTCCACGCTGTGCGGGATCCAGCAGAGCGGGCCGTCGTAGATCTCCGGCTTCTGCTCCCGGTGGTGCGAGATCATGTAGCCGTAGAAGCCGCCCTTTTCGATCCAGTCCAGGCGCGAGGACGGCATCCAGGTGCCCTGCTGGTCCGCGGTCGTCACCGCGCCGCCGGGGCCCATGCCCAGGCCGTTGGGCCAGCGAAAGCCCGTCGCCCAGCGCTCCAGCGTGCGGCCGTCGGCCGAGATCCGCAGCACCGAGCTGTCGTGGATCGTCTGCCCGTCGTTCGTGCCCTTGACCGTGAAGAAATTGCCCTCCGCATCGGTCTCCAGGCAGGTCATGAATTCGTGCGAGTTCGTGCCGACGTGCACGTCGTTGTTGAAGCATTCGTACCAGTCGATCTGGCCGTCGCCGTTCAGGTCGTGCAGCTTCGCGATCTGGTCGCGGCAGACCACGTGGACCACGTCCTTCACGATCTTCAGCCCGAGCGGGTGATAGAGGCCGGTCGCGATGCGCTGCCAGGAGAGCTTCTCGAGGCCGTCGTCGATGCCCGTCACCTTCCAGACGTCGCCCTCCATCGTGCAGATCGCGGCGGAGCCGTCGGCGTAGAAATCATGCCCGCCGAAATGCAGCAGCGACTTCCAGGGGTTCTCGAAGGGGGGGGTGAGCGTGTCGATCGTCCAGGGGCCGCTGTCCGCGCCCCGCACGCCCTTCGTGACGAGCGTCTCCGTCCAGGTGCGGGGCCCGCCGCGCGTGAGGACGTCGAGATCCGCCGGCTCCGGCTTCAGCCTGGCGAGCGCCGCCTCGGGACCCACGCAGATCGTGAACGAGGAGTCGCCCTTGGGGACCTCCACCCAGAGCGTGTCGCCGGGGCCCTCGACGGGAGCGGGCCCGCCGATGACGGAGACCTGGACGTCCTTCGAGCGTGACGCGGCGAGGACCTTCCGGGGCGCGTCGAGTCCGCAGACCTTGAACGTGCGCGTGAAGACGGTTTCCTCCCCCGAGGTCACCGCCCAGGGGAGTTCGAGGACCTTTCCCGCGCCCACGTCCCAGACCAGCACGACCTTCGGGCCGTGCATGTACAGGCCGCGGTAGCGGACCGTCCCGCGGGGCAGGGGGCCCGCCTTGCGTTTGGCGCCCTCGCGCGTGTCGGGGAAGTCCCAGCCCGGCTGCTCGGGGGTGGAGAAGCGGAGCGTCCCGAGGATGGAGTCGTTGCCGAGCAGCGCGTCGCGGTCCGGGTTGATCTTCACGAAGCCGCCGGTCCATCCGCCGGCCACCCGGGCGAGGTCCTCGTCGTAGCAGACGGCGGCGTCGCCGACGCGGATCGCGAGCGCCTTGGGCACCGGGCCCTTCACGGACATCGTCGTCGAGAAGAGCGGTCCGAGATCCGTGGACATCCAGCGGGCGGTCTCTTCCTTCTTCTCCTTCTTCTTGTCCTGGGGGGCGAGCAGCGCGAGGGCCAGCAGCAGGAAATTCATGCCTATCCAACGCCGCCGGGGGCGGTCGCGTCGTCGTGTGGCGCAAATCGACAAAGAGCCGACGGTTTCTTTACTCTCCGGCCCGGGCGGGGTGTCTGTAGACTGGGTAAGACCCATGAAAACTGCCCAGCGGCGCATTCCCGGCCTGGTCCTGACGGACCACGAGTTCCAGGTGCCCTTCGACCCGGGCCGGCCCGGGTCCGGGACGCTTTCCCTCTTCGCGCGCGAAGTCTGCGCGGCGGAGCACGCGGACAAGAAGCTGCCCTGGATGATCTTCTTCCAGGGCGGCCCGGGTTATCCCGGCCCCCGCGTGCTGGGACGCAGCGGCTGGATCAAGCGGGCCGTCCAGGACTACCGCGTCCTGCTCCTCGACGACCGGGGCACCGGGCGCAGCGAACAGGTCTGCGCGCAGTCGCTGGCCCGCCTCTCCACCGTGAAGGAGCGCGGCGAGTACCTGACGCAGTTCCGGGCGGACGCCATCGTCCGGGATGCCGAACACATCCGCCGCGAGCTGCTGGCGCCCGGCGAGAAATGGACCGCCCTGGGTCAGAGTTACGGCGGCTTCTGCATCACCCAATACCTCTCCGCGGCGCCGGAAGGCCTGGAGGCCGCGATCATCACGGGCGGCCTGACGCCCATCGGCCGCACGGCGGACGAGGTCTATCTGGCGAGCCACAAGGTCCTCGCGCGGAAGAACCGCCTCTACTACGAGCGGTATCCCGAGGATCGCGAACGGGTCCGGCGCATCGTCGAGGTGCTGGAATCGGAGGACATCCGCCTGCCCTGCGGCGAGCGCCTGTCCCGCCGGCGTTTCCTTCAGGTCGGCCTCCACCTGGGCTTCCATGACGGCTTCGAGGTCGTCCACTATCTCGTGGAGAGCGCCTTCGTGAAGGGCCGGAAGGGGCCGGAGCTCGGCTACCCCTTTCTCTGCGACTACGAGGCGCTCCTCACGTACCGCCAGGCGCCGATCTTCTCCATGCTCCAGGAGGCCTGCTACGCGGAAGGCCCCGCCACGAACTGGGCGGCGGAGCGGATCCGCGCCAGGTACCCGGAGTTCGAACGGAACGAGCCCGAGATCTTCTTCACCGGCGAGATGATGTTCCGCTGGATGTTCGAGGAGTACACGCACCTCCGGCAGCTGCGCGAGGAGGCGGAGTTTCTCGCCGCCTACGACCGCTGGCCGAAGATGCACGACGAGGCCCGGCTCGCCCGGAACCGGGTCCCCGCGGCCGCGATCATCTACGCCGACGACATGTTCGTGGACCGGGCCTACTCCGAGGAGACCGCGGCGAAGATCCGCGGCCTCAAGGTCTGGGTGACGAACGAATACGAGCACAACGGCATCCGCTCCCACGGTGAGGAGGTGCTCGGGAAACTCCTGGCGCTGGTGCAGACATGAAGATCAAACGCATCCTCGCGTACCGCGTGCTGCTTCCGCTGAAGGAGACCACCTACAAGTGGTCCGGCGGGAAATCCGTCACGGTCTTCGACAGCACGATCGTGGCCGTCGAAACCGACACGGGCCTGACCGGCTACGGCGAGTCCTGTCCGCTCGGGCCGGTCTATCTGCCGGCCTACGCGGAGGGCGTGCGCGCCGGACTGCGGGAGCTGGGCCCCCAGCTCATCGGCGCCGACCCGCGCGAGCTGTCGAAGCTCAACGTCCGCATGGATGCGTCGCTGAAGGGGCATCCGTACGTGAAGTCCGCCCTCGACATCGCCTGCTGGGATCTGCTCGGCCAGGCGACGGGCCTGCCGGTCTGCACGCTGCTGGGCGGCCGCTTCGGGGACAAGGTGCGGCTCTACCGCGCGATCTCCCAGGAGACCCCGGACGAGATGGCGGCGAAGGTCGCCGGCTACCGCGCCGAGGGCTACACGCGCTTCCAGCTCAAGGTGGGCGGCGATCCGGACACGGACATCCAGCGCATCCGCGCCGTTTCGGCGAAGCTCAAGCCCGGGGACCGGCTCGTCGCCGACGCGAACACCGGCTGGACCCAGCACGAGGCCGTGCGGGTGGTGCGCGCCGTGAGGGACGTGGACGTCTACATCGAGCAGCCCTGCCTGACGTACGAGGAATGCCTCGCCGTACGGCGGCAGACGGACCATCCGTTCGTGCTCGATGAGAACGTGGACGGCCTGGACATGCTCCTGCGCGCCAAGGCGGACCTCGCCATGGACGTGGTCAACCTCAAGATCAGCAAGTTCGGCGGCCTCACGAAGATCCGGCAGGCGCGGGACCTCTGCGTGAGCATGGGCATCGGGATGACGCTGGAGGACACCTGGGGCGGGGACATCACCACGGCGGCCATCGCCCATCTGGCGCACAGCACGCCGGAACCGTTCCGCTTCACGAGCACGGACTTCAACAGCTACGTCACCGTGAGCATCGCGGAAGGCGCGCCGCAGCGGGTCGACGGCTTCATGAGCGCCGGGACCGCGCCGGGTCTGGGCGTCCGGCCCCGCATGGACGTGCTGGGGAAGCCCGTCGTCGAGATCGCCTGAGGGCCTATTCCTTCGCCGGGGGAGGCGCCGCCCCTTCCGCCTTGCGGATCCGCTCCGCCACCTTGGCCCGGATCTCCTCATGGGCCTTCTTCAGGCGCTCCGGCCAGCTGAAGCGGGGCGCGGTGGAGGGATCGTACCCGGCCAGGTGGTCGCGCAGGCGGGTGGCCGGCTTCGTGTACTTCAGCTCCGTGTCGCCGAAGACCTCCCGGCAGAGCGCGGCGAGGCCCGGGTCGTACTCCAGCAGCTCGGCCCGCGTGTTGACGTGGTTGTGGTCGTGGTCGTTCTCGCGGTTGTTGTCGAACCACGACTGCACGCCCTCGGCGAAGTATTCGTGGGGGTTCACCGCCGCATACTTGCCCTTCCAGAGGCCCGCCTTCATCGCGGCGTCGTAGGCGGCCTTGACGCGGCCGTCGAAGGCGGCGTCCACGTTCACCATGCCGCGCAGGTGGATGTTGTGCGCGAACTCGTGGATGAAGATGCTCTCCGTCGAATAGGGGTCACCGGGGTAGGCGAGCAGATTCTCCTCGCCGCAGGTGCAGAGGGGGTCCGTGGACGAGCCGCCCGTGCCCCGCGCGCGGGCGTCCCAGTAGTCCTTTGGCTTGAAGTGGGCCCATTCCGGCAGGTCGGTGGTGAACTCGTTGTGCGCGATGATGCAAAGCCGGGACCCGCTTTTGATCATGGCCTCGCGCACGTCGGGCCGCTTCGCCAGCATCAGGTTGGCCAGGTAGACGGCCTCGCGGAGCGCGAAGGGGTTGACCTTCGCGGAGGCGAGGATGGGATAGCCCCCGGCCTCCAGGTACTGGGTGTAGAACGCGGGCGCCTTCATCTCGGCGGGGGGCGGCGGCAGGGGGAACCAGAGGCGTTCCAGCAGCTGTTCCATCGCGGGATCGTGACGGTGGAGCTCCTCCCGGTTGAACGGGAAGAAGTCGTTGCGCACGAAGAACGCCTCGGTGGATTCCGCGAAGTACTCCTGGGGGCTGGTCATCGCGTAGGCCCGCTCGGTCGTGTTGGGACGGCCGTTGCCGTACCAGCGCTCGACGGCGTCGTAGGTCTTTGAGGCTTTGGCGCGGTCGTAGGCGGCCTTGATCTCCGGGTGGTTGAAGCCGAGCACGCGGTCGTGATAGCCGTGCGCGAGTTCGTGCAGCGTGAAATTGGGCATGCGCCGCGTCTCCGCCTCGAAATCGCGGACGCCGGTGAATTCCACGCCCTTGCCCATGTCGGGGTTGCGTCCGTTCTTCACGAGCCAGTCCCGGCCCGGATGGTATTCGGCGGTCGGCCTCACGCCGGGGTAGGGAAGCGAGAACCAGAGCGTGACCTCTCGCAGCTTCGCGACCGCGGGGGCGGGCACGACGCGGACGATCTCCTTCAACTGGACCGTCAGGAGTTCGAGGGCCTTCGGAACCGCCTCCTTCTCCGCGGCGAGCAGGGCGTCGCTGATCCGGATCGTCCAGCCTTCGATCTGGCGCTCTTGATAGCCGTCCGGAGCCGCCGCGGCCAGGCAGAGCAGCAAAGCCGTCATTGGGATCATGGTTCGCATCCTCATTTGGTAGGTTTCCGGGGCTGGATCGGAACCTCGCAGAACGTGAGCGCGGCTTGGCCGTTTGTCCCCAGGAGCAGGGTGTCCTGCTTCCACGCGATCTCCATGAGGTAGGTGATCTTCGTCGCGGCGGAAGCTTCCCTCAAGCGGAGCGTGAGCACGTTGCCGCTGACGCCGCCCGAGACGACCCGGCCCTTCTCGCCATCGAGGTAGAACTGCCCCGCCAAGTCCTCTTTCCAGACCACCGGCTGATCGAACTCGAGCGCGATCGACTCCCGGCTTCCATCGGCATAGCCGGCCTGCCGGAGGTTGGGCGACGTGAGCGGCGCGGCGGGCGCGACGCCGTGAAGGTCCCGCTCGAGGATCGGCTGGACGAGGCGCGCAAATTCCGCCCAGCCCGTCAGCGGGTAATGGCAGGGGCCGGGGGGACGGATGCCGAGCGTCGAGAGGATGCTCATGTTCGAGTAGAGGCGCGGGAGAGTGCGCTGTTTCTCGCGCAGCCGGTCGCCGGAGCCGTCCTTGCCGCCCATGCTGCAGGCGTTCGGCCAGATCTGGAAGACGGTGTAGTGCTTCACGTTCGGGAAGTCCTGCTTCCAGCCGGCGGACATGTCCACGAAGAGCTGCTGGTAGCTCTCCCACCCGTAGCCCCCTGTGGGCCCGTCCGAGCCCTGGTCGCTCTCCCCCTGGTGCCAGAGGATTCCGCGGATGCCGTGGGTCAGCTTCGCCTGGCGGACGCGCCAGAGCATCCGTCCGTAGATGCTGCCGAGGTCGGCGGGATCGGCGGGGTTTCGCTGGTGCTGGTCGATACGGGTGCCCCCGACCGCGCCGTTGATGATGCAGACGGGGATCTTCCGGTTCTCGAGCAGCCGTTTGGCCAGCTCCATGCCCCACCAGCCCAGTTCCGCCTTCTCGCCTTTCTGGGCCTTCCAGACCGGATAACACCAGAGGTTCGAGGCGGCGTCCGTCGGCTTGCCGGGACGCCCGTAGCTCCGGATCCATTCGCTGGTTTCCGGCGGGGATTTCTCGCCGGTGTCCGTCGCCAGCGCGTTGGACTGGCCGCTGATCAGGAAGGCGTCGCCGCAGACGAGGTCGCCGACCGTGTGCCGCACCGTGTCCTTCCCGGTGCCGAACTCCACCTTGTACTTGATCAGCCCCGGCTTGAGTTTCATCGTGAAGGCGTAGGCGCCGTCGGCGCCGGGCCGGGCGGTCTCGGTGCCGACCAGTTTGTCGTCGGCGTAGAGCCGGAGGAAGACCGAGTCGGCGGCCTCGCTCAGCGTGCCGTTGTAGAAGAGCGTTCCCTCGTTCTTGTCGTCGCGGGCGTAGAACTGGCCCTCCTCGGGCTTTTCATCCTTCGCCGGCGTCCGCGGCACCCAGGCGTCCGTCGCGGGCTCCCGCACGCGGATCGTCGCGGCGTGCACGGTCTTCGCTCCGCCGTTGTCGAGCGCCAGGACGACGCTCAGGTCGCCGCTGTTCTGCGCCCGCTTGAGGATCAGTCTTCCGCCGGACGTCTCGTGGATCGTGGCGATGTCCGAAACCATCCAGGTGTGGTTCAGCGCGCCGGCGCCTCCGGCCTGCACCTCGGATAGATTGCCGAGTTTCGGTTCGATCACGAGCGTCTGCCGGCCGTCCCACTCCGCGGGGGCCTCCAGCGTGAACACGGGGTCCGGGATTTCCTCCTTGATCGTGAGGGCGATGTCCTGCGTCTTGACGGTCTGGGGGTACACGGCCTTGAAGCGGAGCGTGAGCGGGGTGTCGCCCGTCACGCGGCCGGCCTCGAACGCGTGCTGGAAGCGGTCGACGGCGACGACGCGCTCCCCGTCGCGGTCCTTCAGGATCCAGAAGACCTTCTGGGCGCCCTCCGCCCGGGCGCTGATCACGGCGCGTCCGCCCTCGGGCACGGTGAGGCTGGTGCTGGAAACCGAGAAGACGTCGCCCTTCTGCACCACGGGCCCGGCGAGGGTCTGGAGCGGCTTCTGATTCTCGTACTGCAGGCGGATCCAGTCGGCGGAGCGGGTCACGTTCGAGATGCGCACCTCGTCGATGTCGCCGACGAAGCTGAACCTGTTGTACCAGCCTCCGATCCAGAAACGAGCCGGGTTCTTGATGGCGAGAGGGGCGCCCCTGGAGGTGTTGACCCCGTCGAGGACGCCGTTCACGTAGACCTTCGACTCCCCGTTCCGGTAGGTGTGCACCACGTGGATCCACTGGGACATCGGGAGCCGGCGGGTCGTCCGCAGGTCTCCGCCGGAGAAGTAGCAATCCATCCGGATGTGGGGGGGGCTGGCGAACTGCATCACCACCTTGCCCTGGGCCTGCTCGTTCCCCCAGGCCAGAATGGTCGCGTTGGGCTTCTCCGCCCGGATCCACGCCTCGGAGGAATGCGGGGCGGAGCCGGAAGGGTACTGGGTGATCTTCTCGCCGCCCTTGATGCCCTGGCCTCCGGCGAAGCGGCGGCCTTTCCCGATCATCCCGGCGGACGAGGTCGTTCCGGCATCGACACAGGCGAGGGTGGCGAGTTCATCGGCGACGGAGTCGTTCAGGTGCCAGACGCTGAGATAGCCGTTCCCGGCGTTGAAGACGGCGGCCGCGCGGGACTCGCTGACGGCGTCGCCCTTGCCCCAGTGGAGCTTCAGTTCCTGGCGCGTGTTGCCCTGCAGGCGGGGGAGCCGCACCCAGACGGAGGCGTTCCCGCTGGCGGGGTCCCATTCCTCGATCTGGTAAGGAAGGGGGGTGCCGTCCGCGGTGGAGAAGCGCAGATCCTCCCCCGCGGGTTTTGCCTGGCTGAAATCGAAACTGTCCTTGTGCAGGCGCAACAGCAGCGGGAACTGCTCGACCGAGGCCGATGCGGGCAGGTCCGCGCCCTCGGGCGTCGTCAGCAGGAAGACGGATCCCGAATGCCTCCAGTCCGGGTAGGGCCCGGCGGGATCCTGCATCGCGGCCAGGCAGAGCAGCGCGGACCCGACGATGTTCATGAGGAGATACTACCTCTGCAGGCTCTTCAGGAGCTCCTTCGCCTCGCGGCCGTAGAGCGAATCCCCCGCCTGCTGGATGAAGGCCTCAAGCTCCTTGAGAAGCGCGGGCGTGGAACGTCCCGCGGCCGCCTCGCGCAGGCGGGCCAGCACGGCGCCCTGCCGGGCAGCCCCCTTCGCCGGATCCGTCTTGAGCGCCGCGGCCAGTTCGGCCTCCTTCGCGTCGAAGAGGGGAACTCCCGAGAGCTTCTTGCGCAGGGCGGACAAGCTCCGCTCCAGGGCGAACCAGTCTCCCTTGCCCTGCAAGTCCGCGAGCGTCGCCAGCTGGACCCTGGCCGCCGCCTCGATCCGCTTCAGCGGTTCCGCCGCGCGGGCCTCCGCGGGGGCGAGCGCCTTCGCCGCGGCGCCCAGATCCCCCTGAAGGAAGAGCTTGTCGGAGTTGATCAGGGCGCGGCCCGCGGACGTCGCGAAGAGCGCCTCCCAGGCGCGGGCCTGATCCTCGAAGACCGTGATCCCCGTCAATTTGGGCCGGGCCTTCGACAGGGCTTCCTTGAGCGTGTGCCAGCGGCCCTCCTTCTCCAGCGCCTCGAGGGAGCGCAGGACCCCGTCCATCACGACGGTCGCGCGGGCTTTCAGCAGGCGCGCGGGTTCGGAGTCCGTCGCGGCCAGGGCCTTCAGCGCCGGACCGCAGGATCCTTCGAACAGGAGCCGGTCGGCTTCGACCAGGAGGCGGCCGGCGTCGGAGGTCAGCTGCACTTCCAGCGCCGCCGTGCGATCGTCCACGATCGCGATGCCGCGGAAGCGCTCCCGGTGGAGGTCGACCTCCTTCCGGAGCTTGTGCCACTCGGCGGCCTTTTCCATCGCGTCCCAGGAGGCCAGGGTCGAGCGGGCGGCGCCCAGGATGCGCTCCTCGATCAGCTGTGCGGCCGGCTTCTCGTTGGTGTCCAGGACGGGTTGCAGCGCCGCGAGCGCCTTGCCGTGGAATCCGTCGCTGCTCAGTTTGTCGGCGGCGAGGACGGCGGTTCCGGCCTTGGCTTTGAAGCGGCCTTCCCAGGAGGAGGCCGCCTCATCGAAGACCGGGATGCCTCCGTGCGACTTCTTCAGCTCGGCGATGCGCTGCTGCAGCTGGATCCAGCGGCCGGTCTTCTCCAGAAGCCCCAGCGACTCGACCGCCCGGCGCGCCTGGCCTTCGAGGTACTGCGCCATCGGCGCGGCCTCGGGACCCGCCGACTTCAGGATCCGCGCCGCCTCGCCGTAGGATTTCGCGGTGATGGCCTTGTAGGCGGCCAGGGTCGTCCCCTGGAGGGCTTTGGGATTGACGCCCGGGATGCTGACCTGGATGCCCTGGATCTGCAGCTTGGGGTAGCCCAGGCCCAGGATGAGCGCCAGCGTGGCCGTGGGATGGTAGCGCGACGCCATGTAGTAGCCGTCGTCGGCGTAGTCCCGGCCCGGGAGCAGCACGAACGAGCCGTCATGGCAGCGCATCATGTTGAACCAGGCCTTGTGGTAGTCCAGGACCGAGCGCAGGGCGCCCTCGTCCTCCGACGAGGCGGCGCCCATCAGGCCCCAGAGGATCCCCAGGTTGGAATCGGCATGTCCGTCGGGCAGGCTCTTGTACGCGTGCTTCAGGTAGCCCCGGTTCAGCTCCAGGTACTCCGTGGAGTCGGGGAACTCCGGGCTCAGCTTGTGGGCGACGATCGAGGCGCCGGCGCGGCCGACATAGTTGTCGCCGCCCTTCGACTTCTTCCAGGCCACGGGATCGATGAGCCCGTTGTTGAGCGTGAACTCCCCGCCATACGCCACGTACCCGGAAGCGTTGGTGCCGCGGTGGATGAACTCCAGGGCGTGCTTCAACCCCTTGGGATCCGCCTTGACGCCGCAGCGTTCCGCGAGCTGCCACGCGATGACGGCGAAGATCGTCGTGTACTGCATCGGGCCGTAGCCGTTCTTGCCGGCGCCCGAGACGTAGGGTCCGTGGCCGAAACCGCCCTGGTAGAGCTGCTGGGCGGCGTCGATCGCCGCGTAGTCGCCCTTCACATCGCTGGGCCCCCACGCCAGGATCTTGCCGTCGTACTGGGCCTCCCTCAGGCGCGTCGAGAGCACCTTGATCGTCGGGAGGACCGTCGCATCGCCCGTGAGGAGGTGGTATTCGGAGAGGGTCATCAGCTGAAAGGAGAGGCCCCAGGTCCAGGTTCCGGGTCCCGGGATCGAGTTCCACCCCAGGGCCAGCTTCTTGCCCAGGGCCTGCTGGGCGGGGAGCTCGCTGCTCAGGAGGGCCAGGGTGACCGCGGATTTCGCGTGGGCCTGCCACACCGCCTGCGCGTCCGTCGAATCGGAGAGGTACTTCAGCGCCTTGGCCCGGACCCGCTCCGATTTCTTGCAGGACATCGGGTACGTGGCGCTGAACGCTCCGAGGGGCTCCAAGTCGATCTTGATCTCGAGCGTCTCCATGCCGCGGGAGACGTTCAGGACCAGTTTCCCGTCTTTGCCCTCGGCCTTTTCGATCGCCAGGCCCAGGTCCATGATCGGCCCCTCGTACCCGTGCGGGCTACCTCCAAACGTGTGGGTGCCGAAGGGCTTTCCGAAGGCCCCGGTGACCGTGTCGTCGAGCTTCAGGCGGCCCTCGGCGGGCGACTCCCTGAAGATGTGCTTGATGACGAAGGTCTTGTCCGTGAGCACGGCCCGGGCGCCGCTGGGCCCGAGGTTCACCAGAAAGCCCGGAACCTCCTTGTCGGGGAGGTTGTTGACGGTGGGCTTCGTCCAGCGTCCCTGGTTCTCCCGGTCCTTGATCGCGTGGGCGCTGGTCCCCAGGAGCAGGGCCAGCCCGAGGCCACCCGACAGCGCCAGATTCCGCATCTTGAACATCGTCCCGCTCCTTCAAGCTCCTCTGACTCAACGCGTCCGTTTCGGCCTTCGACGGGGCAGAGTCTTGGCGTTTTGCGACAAGGTTGCATGGCGGGACCTTCTGTCGCATAATGACAAGCGGCTGACGGAGCCTCGGAGGGCAGCTCTATGCGGCGCGTGGGGATCGCGATCGATTTGAACTGGCCGCTCCCTCATCATCAAGGCGTGGTGAGCGGCGCGCTCAAGTACGCCCGCGAGCAGGGCTGGACCTGCGAGGTGGATCCCTTCATCGGTTTCCCGGGCGCGGCCTCCGGCGCCTTCGACGGCGTGATCGGGCGGGTCACCCGCGAGCTGGCGGCCTGGTCGGCGCGGACGCGGACGCCCGTCGTCAACGTCTGGACCAATTCGCCGGCCCGGAAGATCCCCCTCGTCACCATCGATTTCGCCGCGGCGGGCCGGCTGGCGGCGGCCCATCTCGGGGATCGGGGCCTCCGGAGTTTCGGCTTCCTCGGACGGGAGGAGGACACGACGGCGCGGCTGATGCTCGACGGCTTCCGCCGCGCGCTCGGCGGCCGCGGTTTCGCGGTCGACGTCCTGCTCGTGCCGGCGGAGCCGCAGGACGTCGCCGCCTGGATCCGCCTTCAGCGGCCGTTGCGGCGCTGGGTTTCGTCGCTGAAGACCCCCGCGGGCGTGCTGGCGTCCGCGGACATCCTCGCCCGTCATCTCTGCAACGGCTGCCTGCGCGAGGGGATCCGCATCCCCGAGGACGTCGCCATCGTCGGATCCGGGAACACGGCGCTGCTCTGCGACCAGCTGGAGCCGACGATCTCCAGCCTGGAACACGGCTTCGAGCGGGTGGGGCGCTGCGCGGCCGAACGGCTGGACGGGTTGATGCGCGGACGGAAAGACGCGGGAAAGCCGCTGGTCCTGCCGTCGTCCGGGGTGGTCGCGCGCCGCTCCAGCGACATGTTCGCGGTGGACGATCCGAACGTGGCGGCGGCCCTGCGCGCCATCTGGGCGGGGAGCGACCGTCCCTTGAAAGTGGCGTCGATCCTGCGGGACATCCCCACGAGCCGTCGCACGCTGGAACGCCGGTTTCGGGAGCTGCTGGGGCGGACGATCCACGACGAGATCCGGCGCTCGCATCTGGAGCAGTCGAAGCGCCTGCTGGTGGAAACGCGGGAGCCGCTGAAGGTCGTGGCGGCCCGGGCGGGCTTCAACGACGCGCAGCAGTTCAGCCGCGTTTTCCGGACCTGCGAAGGACTGACGCCCCAGCAGTACCGCCGCCGCCACGCGGGGCGCTGAAGGTCCGTTTGTCGCGGAGGCGGGCCCGGATCCGGGAGTCCCTGTCCCAAGTCTGGACCGCACGCCCCGCGGGAGCTGTAGGATTAGTGACGGCGTCCGGCCCCCGGAAGGAGAGATCCTGAATATGATCCCGCTCACGCTCGCGTGCCTCCTCCTCCCCGGCGTCCAGGAACCCCCCGAACTCACGCTCGGGACCTTCGACCGCCCGGAGGACGTGCGTCTCTGGGAGGGCGGCGGCTCCGCGACGATGACGTTCGGGCATCGCGATCCCACCGACCTCAACAAGTCGTGCAAGATCGTCCTGAACGGCGGGTCCTACGGCGGCATCAGCTCCTACCGGCAGCCCAAGGACTGGTCGCCCTACGAAGTGCTCTCGTTCGTGGTGTGGTCGCCCGACCGCCGCGGCATGGGCGTCCGCGTCGACGACGAGAACAGCAAGAATTACGCCACCCGCTACAACGGCGAAGTCACCCTCGAGGCCGGCCGGAACCTGGTCCAGGTCCCGTTGCGCGAAATGAAGGCCGTCATCAACCTTTCCAAGATCAGATCCCTCGGGCTGTTCGTCCTCGATCCGCCCAAGGGCCTCACGCTGTACTTCGACGACATCCGCCTCGGCGCGCGGCAGACGGACAAGGTGGCGTTCATCCCCTACGAGCAGCGCCTGGACTTCGTCCCCACCACGGACGTCGCCTCGCCCCATCTCCCGCTCGCGAGGCCCCTCGCCGGCGGGCCCTTGAAGGCGCTGGTCGTCTACGACGTCGAGGAGGGCCGCGATCTCTCCGAGTTGCTGCAGCGCATCGACCTCAAGGTCTCGCCGGTGTCCTGGTCCCGGGAGGAGAGCGTTCAGAAGTGGATCGGGCTGGGGTACGGACAGAGAAGTTACGACCTCAGCCGACGCTACTTGGCCAGCACCGCGCAGGGGCCCGAGAAGTTCGAGACGCTGATCCTCGGCACCCCGACGGGCTGGGGGCCCCTCGGCAAGGCCGCGACGGATTCCATCGTCGACCGCGTGAAGAACCGCGGCGAGGGCCTGGTCCTGGTTTTTCCATTCCCGGGCGAAAAGCACCGGGCGCCCTGGCCGGAGGATTTGAAGTCGATTTCAGCCCTCGTGGACAGCGAGACGGACTTCCAGCGCGACAACGGCTACATCCGGCCGGCCCTGGACGGCCACGTCGTCGGGAAGAAATGGCGCGTCGTGAAGGACCATCCCGTCGTCCAGGGCGTGCCCTTCGACGCGCTCCCCTTCGAAGCCCTCGACGTGCAGACCTACAAGCTTGCCCCCGGCGCGGAAGTCCTGGTGGAGACGGAGACCGGCGCGCCGGTCATTGCCGTCCGGGAGGTCGGCAAGGCGCGCGTCGTGACCTTCGGCGTCCGCTGCCGCAGCCTGACGCCCTTCGTGCGGGACGCCGGCGGTCGCCGCCAATGGAGGGACTATCGCTACTGGGAGGTGTTTTACGACCTGCTCGCGCGCGCCGCGCTCTGGACGGCCCGGCGCGACTGGGTCCGCGAGGGGCCGGCGGCGCCCGCGACGGGTTCCGCCGACCCGAACCTCTCGCTCCGCCAGTGGAGGAATCCGAAGGGCGAGGTGACGGCGTGGCAGCTGGACTTCACTCCGCCGTCGACGGCGGCGCTGAAGGTCGGCGCCCCGGACCTGCTGGCCCGCGGGGCTGATCTGGCGGTCCGATTCGATCCGGTCGCCGGAGCCGCGCATGTCGTGCGCCTGATCGACTATGCGGACGGCCGCCGCCGGACGCTGCTCGAGCGTCCGGTGGAGGGCGGCTCCGTCACGCTTTCCACGAAAGGCCTGGAATCTCTGGCCCTCGTCGCGGAGGTGGAGGCGCAGGCGGGGGGGAAGCGGGTCGCCCTGGGCGAGGCCACGACGTACGTCACCCCCGATGCCGCCTGGAACGACTATGAGGTCTACGGCTGGAGCTCCGGCGGCATCAGTTACCTCCGGGATCTGCAGATGCGGCAACTCCGGGATTTCGGGCTGAGCACCGAGCAGGTGGGGGGGCCCGAGGAGGCCCGGCAAAGTTTCCGCCGGGGCTTCCGCGTCCACGCCATGTTCTCGGCCACGGGCCTGCATTCCAAGGACTTCGACCGCGTCTTCCGCGAGTACAACCTCAAGGGCGATCCGAAACTCCTCGTGCGTGACCCCTCTTTCGCCGACACGGCGTTTCTCGAGGAGCAGCGCAAGAAGATCGCGGCCTGGTCCCGGTCGATGGCGCCGTACTCCCCCCTGACGATGTCGCTGGGCGACGAGACGTCGCTCACGAGCTACACGGCGGAATTCGACTTCGACTTCCATCCGGAGAATCTGCGGACCTTCCGCGAGCGGCTCCGGGAGAAGTTCGGAGACGTGGCTTCGATGAACGCCGCGCTGGGCGGGACCGCGTCCGCCTTCGACGCCGTGACGCCGCCGACGACCGCGGAGGCGCGGAAGAGCGGGAACTGGGGGCTTTGGGGCGAGTGGCGGGACCACAACGACGCGCTCTGGACCGGCGCCTTCCGTTTCTACCGGGATGAGATGCGGCGGCAGTATCCGCCGACGCGCCTGAGCGTGTCGGGCACGCAGACCTCGCACGTCTTCAACGGGATCGACTGGGCGAGGCTCTCCCCGGTGATGGGGGCGATCGCGGATTACACGGGGCGTTTCCAGCTCGTCCAGCGCATGAACTTCAATCCGGAGATCCGGAGCACGCCCTGGGCGGGCTACGGCCGGACCGGGCAGGGAACCTCCCATCAGCTCTGGTCCAACCTGAGCTTCGACGGCGCCGGCACGGCCTTCTTCTGGTATCCGTCGCTTCTGAATGCCGACTACACGCTGAGCCCGTCGGCGCGGGACTATCTGCCCACGCTGAGGCGGCTCCGCGAAGGCCTCGGCAAGCAGTTCCTGCAGACGCGCCGACGCTACGCGCCGGTGGCCGTCCTGTGGAGCCCGCGGAGCCAGCGCGCCGCCTGGAGCGCCGGGAAACTCGAGGAGTTCGTGAAGGCCGAGGCCCGCGCCTACCGGACGCTGGTCGAGGCGGGGATCGACCCCTTCTTCATCTCCGAGGACGAGGTGGCCGCGGGAGGGCTTGAGAAAAGGGGCGTCCGCGGGCTGGTCCTGCCCATGACGATCGCGCTCGGACGCGGGGATCGCAAGGGCGGGCTCGCGGTCCTGCCGGCGCTCGCGCGATTCAAAGGGGCGTTGTTCGCCACGCACGACGCGACCCACGACGAGTTCCTGCAGGTGCGGCCGCTGCCGGAGGGCGTCAAGCCCCGCCCGCTGCCGTCCGCCGACGAACTCGCGCAGGCGCTGGAGGCGGCGGGGCTCCGGCCTGAAGCGGTCGCCCGGGACGCGAACGGCCGCCGGCTGCCGTCCACGGTCGTTTCCATCCACGCCTTTTCCGGCGCCGACGATGCGGCGCTGATCGTCGTCCTGCGGGATCCGGTCGGCGAGAAGGAGGTGGTGGGGGGCGACGGGGTCGTGCACATGGTCCCGGATCCGAAGGGAGGGCGTGCGGTCGAACCCGCGCTGCTCGACGTGTCGCAGTTTCCCGGCCGCCGTTTCTTCGACCTGGTGCGCCGCCGGGAGCTGTCCGCGGAGGGCGGGAAGCTCCGCCTGGAGCTTCCGGCCGGCGACGCCGTGCCGATCGCGGTGCTGCCGTACGGGCCGCCCGAGCTTTCGGCGCTCGTGACCCGGAAGGACGGACGTCTGAAGGTCGGCGTGAGCGCGCGGGCCGCCCGGGCGGGGGGGCTGCTGCCGCACGTGATCCGCCTGAGCGTCATCGACAAGGCCGCGGGAAAGGCGGATGCGCTCCTGTCCCGGAATCTGCTCCTGGACGCGGCGGGCCGGGCGGAGGTCGATCTGGCGCTGGCGTTGGAGGAGCGGGACCGCGTCTTCGAGGTGCGTCTCGACGACCTCCTGACGGGCGCCTCTCTGAGCCGCACGCCCTGATCAGGGAACGACCACGCCCGCCGCTTCGAAGTCGTCGAACTCGGTCACGGAATCCGCCTTGGTCCAGAGGCCCGCGTATCCCGAGGCGAACGCCGTGCTCTCATGGTCGAGGAGCAGCTTGCCGTTGAGGAAGGCCTGGATCTTGGCCCCCTTTGCCACAATCCTCAGCGTGTGCCACTCGCCGGTCTTCGGCGGGTCCACCTTGGCCGACGCGAGCTGCTTGCGCGCGCCGTCCGTCATCGTGTAGAGCCGGCAGTTGTCCTCGAGACCGTTCGCGCGGACCAGATAGTAGTTCTTGGCGTCCTTCGCGCGGAGGACGATCCCGCCCGTCTGGTCCTCCTTGCCGGACACTGGCTTCCAGCGCACCGAGACGTCCACGTCGGAGAACTTCTTTTCCTCGAGAAGCGCCACGGCCCAGGGCTGGGTCTCGACGGTCTGGACGAGCACGCCTCCGCGCCGCACCCAGGTGCCGGTTGCGAAGTTCCAGCGCGGATTATCCTTTTCAAAGTCGTCCTTGAGTCGGTCCTGGGCCTGGACCGCGCTGACGGGGGTTCCTGCGGCGGGCGCGGGGGAGTCGCAGGCGGCGAGAAGCGCTGCGAGTATGAAGCAGGCCGTTTTCATGGGGATACTCCTTTCAGCTTCGCTCAGGGGTCGCGCTCGATCTTGGACTGCTGCTCACGCAGGAATTCGAGGAGATTGTTCCTCTCCTCCAAGGAATCAAAGCGTTTCTTTCCGGCGGCGGCGATGGCGTGGGCCGTCGCTTCCAGGCGAAGCTCCCGCAACGAGCGGCCCTTCCTGGTTGACCACCAAGCCGACGCTTGGGAGGGGCTGACGAAGATCATCAGGTCCGGGTGGCTGTTCAAGCTGTAGGGGTGGAGGATCACGCTCATCAGGTGAGTGCATGATTCCGCGATCGCCTCCTCTTTCAATCCGTTCGCCAGTACCGGAAAGGAGGCGAGTTCGCGTTCGTAGAACTTCCACCACGCGCGGCTGCGTCGCTCCGTTGCGATCCTTCGCTCCATGAAGCCGCCTGTCTTCGGGTTCGCCAAGAGCGGGAGCAGTTCTTCTGGGCTCTCAGGGGTCTTCACTCCGGCCACGAGTGCCCGCCAGGGCGCCGCCCCTTCAGCCGGCGAGGGGACTCCGAGTTGCCTCAGCACGCCCGAGTAATGATCCACGTATTGGCCGTCGAATTCGGCGAGGGCCCAGGCGAAGCGGGCTGCCTCGACCTGCAGTGAGGGCAGGTCCCGCCCCTTTCGTTCCTCCCACCAAAGTCGGAGCGCGTCCTCATCCAGGATGAGATTGTAGTCATCGAAATGGCCCCGGGGTGCGCGGGGGTTCACACGGTCTGCGATCAGGTGGAAGCAGGCGCGACCGACCGTGCAGGGGATCTCGGAAGCCATGGCGATGGACTGGCGCCGGTCATCGAGGCGTTCGAAGAGGTAGGGCCACGCCTTCTGCCCGAACCCCTGGAGACGGTCCACGGCATCCTGAGCTGCGATCCGGGGGTCGCGGGGGTCCACTTTCGGGGGAGCTTCGCCGGGAATCTGCATGGGGGGATAGGTGAAAACGGGAGCTCTAACCGCAGGGTAATCCCCGATCATGAGTGCGTTGACGAGCCTGCGGAGTTGGAGCGCTTCCGCCGCGAGGGCGGACGGCCCCTGGACGCTCGATTCGTCCGCGTTCGAGCGGGGAGCAGGGGAATCGCAGGCCGCCAGGAGCACCACGAACGCGAGTCGGGCTGTTTTCATGCGAGAAGCTTATTTCAACCCCTTGATCCGCCGGTCCACCTCGGTCCAGTCGATGAACTTCGGGTAGCCGGACACGTAGTCGCCCTTCTTGTTCTTGTAGTCCACATAGAAGGCGTGTTCGTAGCAGTCGATGACGACCAGCGGGATGCCGCCGACGGGGATGCCCACGTCGTGCACGTCGCTCACGAAGTTGGAGAGTTTGCCGCTGACCGGGTTCTGCGCAAGGATGGCCCAGCCGCGGGCCGAAACGGCGGCCGCCTTGAAGTCCTCGATCCAGCGCTCGATCGAGCCGAAGCGTTTCTTGAGCACGTCCTGCGCGGCCTCGCCCGGGTCGCCTCCCGCCGCGGCCATGCCGTCGAAATAGAGCTCGTGGAGGAGGACGCTGTTCATCGCGTGCACCTCCTCCTTCTTGAGCTCGCGGATCAAGGCGTAGTTGGCGCTCGCCTTCGAGCGGTCCGCCGTTTCAAGCTCGGCCTCGATCTGGAGGAGGCTCTTCAGGGCGCCGCCGTAATGCGCACCATGGTGTGGCGAAAGTTGTTCCTTGGAGAGGAAGCCCTTGATCTCCTCGTACTTGAGGGCCTTGGGTTTGCCGCTGGCGAGGGCGGAGTCCTGCCGGGGCGCCGGGGCCGCTCCCAGGAGCGCCGTGCTGGCGGCGAGGCCCATGAACTCACGTCGAGTCGCCATGCATCGTCTCCTCAAAATAGTCCGTAGAGCAGGCCGAGGGCCCCGCCCCCTGCGACCACCGCGATCATATTCCATTTGAACCGGACGATTCCCACAAAGCCGATCAGCGCGGCGAAACAGGCCGGCGCGTCGAAGGTCCGCAAGACCGGCACATTGAGGATGAGCGGGCCCGCGTGGCGGACGTCGACCTCCCGGAAGAGAATGCGGAGCCCCAGCCAGAGCGCGAGGTTGAGGATCACGCCCACCACGGCGGCGCTGATCCCGGCAAGAGCGGCGTCGAGTCCCGGACGCCCCCGCAGGCGCTCGATATAGGGCGCGCCGAGGAAGATCCAGAGGAAGCAGGGCAGAAACGTCACCCAAAGCGTGACGGCGGTGCCGATCAGTGCCGCAAGCAGGGGAGGGCACCCTGCCGGCGGCTGGTGGTAGCCCGCCATGAAGCCCACCCACTGGACGATGAGGATGAGCGGGCCCGGGGTCGGCTCATCCAGCCCGAGCCCCGCGGTCATGTCCGCCGCGCTCAGCCAGCCGTAGCGATGGACCGCGGCCTGCGCGACGTACGAGAGCACCGCATACGCCCCGCCGAACGTGACGACGGCGGCGCCCGAGAAGAAGAGCGCGAGGCGGACGAAGAGATCGTCCCAGCCGCGGGTGAGCCCGAGCGCGAGGATCGGGCCGCCCCAGAGGGCGAGATGGACGGAAAGGACGCGCAGGGAACGGCCGATGCCGGGGCCGGGCGATGCCGGACGCGGCTCCTCCGCCTTGCCGCACAGACAGGCCGTTCCCAGCAGCGCGGCGGCCAGGATGATCGCGGGGAAGGGCACGCCGAAGAAGAAGATGGCGAGGAACGCGCCCGTAGCGATCAGCCAGGCCGCCCTCCGGCCCAGGCTCTTCTTCCCGATGCGGAGCACCGCCGCCGCCACGATCGCGATGACGGCCGGGCCCAGGCCGTGGAAGAGCCCCTGCACCGCGCCGAGATTCCCGTAGAGGACATACAGCAGCGAGAGCCCGGTCATGACGAGGGCCCCCGGCAGGACGAAGAGCAGGCCCGCCGCCACGCCCCCGCGCGTGCCGTGCAGCAGCCAGCCGATGTAGGTGGCCAGCTGCATCGCCTCGGGGCCGGGCAGCAGGTTGCAGTAGCTCAGCGCGTGCATGAAGCGGTCGTGGTCTATCCAGCGCCGGCGCTCGACGAGGTCCTCGTGCATCAGCGCGATCTGCCCGGCCGGGCCGCCGAAGTTGACGAAGCCCAGGCGCAGCCAGTAGCGGAAGGCCGTGCCGAAGGACGGTTTGGAGGCGGTCTCGGGCATCAGAACATGACCTGGATCTGGCAGAGGAGGGAGTCCTCGTTGCTGTGGCGGCTGCCGGCGATGACGATGTCCTCGCGGTAGTTCGTGCGCAGGTAGTTGATCTTGAACTTCACGTGCGCGTTCGCGTACCAGTTGATGCCGGCCGTCCAGGAATCGATTCTTCCGGGGTACGTGCTGAGGAAGGGGGCCACGTCGTCGTCCAGCTGGAGGCGCGACCAGCGCGCCACGAGCTGCCAGGCGCCGATGTCGGGATCCTGCTTGAAGGGGCGTTCCGGGGTGACCCCCTTCCAGGTTTTCGTCTCCCCCGTGAGCACCCACGAGGCCTGCACGTAGCCGCCCCTGAAGCGCACGGTCGTGGCATTCAGGGATTCACGGATCAGGATCCATTCGGCGTTGATCGCGAAGGGGCCCTGCAGGTACGCGGTCTCGGCGCCCAGCCGCACGCGTTTCCCGTCCAGCTCCGTCCCTGGAACATATTCGCCCCAGGGGACGCGCGCCTCCGTCTTGAGCTCTTCGCCTCCGATGTCGCTGTCCTGCCGCCCGAAGGTCGCGGCGCCGCCGGCCTGGAAGCCGCCGGCGTGGCCGATCAGCCGCAGCGCGACATCCTTGTCGCTCGTCGTGTCGTTCCCGCCGGTGCCGTTGTAGAGCCCGACGCCGTATTCGAGAAAGTCGAAGCGGCCGAGCACCGTGAGGCCGTGGTCCTCGGCCGGGGCGAACTGGTTCATGATGGAGAAGTTGAGCAGGTCCATGTGCCGCTGGGAGGCCATCTCCTCCTGGGTGAAGGGCTCCTTCATGCGCCCGAAGCGGAAACTGTGGGAGTCGATCTGGAATCCCGCCCAGGCCTCCTCGAGTTCCACGCCGTCCGCCACGAATTTGGGTTCGAGGTTGAAGAGCCAGCGTTTGTAGAACTCGCCGGAGAACTCCAGGCGCATGCGCCGGACTTCGAACTCGCTTTCATGCGGCCCGCCGGCCTCGAAGAAGCTGCCGTTGACCTGGAGCAGCCCGCCGATCGTGAGCCGGCCGTCCGGGCCCTGGACGTAGAAGCCCCCGTCATAGCCCGCGTCGAACGCCTTGGGGGCGGGCTCTTGGAGGAGTGCCAGGGCGAGCGCCTGCAGGATCAGCATGTGCAGGTTCCAGATATTCTTGCCCTGCTTTTCCGGAAATTATTGCCCTATCCGGA
>CAZUJF010000024.1:0-75091 GCA_964619955.1 uncultured Planctomycetales bacterium | reverse complement strand
TCCGAACAACGTTTGCACTCTCCGTATTACCGCAGCTGCTGGCACGGAGTTAGCCGGTGCTTCTTCCTAAGGTTAGATCAGTGTTTTTCCCTTATGAAAGGGGTTTACAACCCGAAGGCCTTCATCCCCCACGCGGCGTCGCTGCGTCAGGCTTTCGCCCATTGCGCAAGATTCCCTACTGCTGCCATCCGTAGATGTCGGGACCGTGTCTCAGTTCCCGTGTGGCCGGTCAACCTCTCAGTCCGGCTACCCGTCAATGCCTTGGTGGGCCGTTACCCCGCCAACTAGCTGATAGGCCATGAACCGCTCCTCCAGCGACTTGCGTCATTAAGCAGAAACCGATGCCGATCTCTGCCATTATTCGGTATTAGCCCACCTTTCGGTGGGTTATCCCCAACTGGAGGGTACGTTATCCATGTGTTACGCACCCTTCCGCCGCTGTACTCACCGAGTTGCCCCGGTTTTCTCGCGCGACTTGCATGTATTAGGCACGCCGCCAACGTTCGTTCTGAGCCAGGATCAAACTCTTCAATCAGATTTCTGATGAAGAGAGAGATCTTAGCATAAATGATAAGAAGCCCCATGTGTTATTCGGAGCCTTAGTTAAAACCCAGATTGCGCTTCCTTGCGGAAACACTCTCTTCAGGGCCCCATCCCCTCCCGCTGCTTGCGCAACGGTCACCTCTTGCCATCTTTCAATGACTTAGGATATGGATGGGTCAGTTGGCTCTGACCCGATTTTCAAAGATCCGCGTCCTCAGGGACAACAGCACCCCGGCCTTGGCTCAGCGTTCTGACTTCACTTCGGCGGGGGCTTTGCCTTAACGGCACCCGAGTTCGCTTGAGGGAGGGATTATACGAATGCCGCCCTCGAAGTCAAGCCCTTCACGCTTGAAATCATAAAAAAAGTCGGGCCCTACTTCGCCGCCCACGACACCTTCAGCAGCTTCTTCTCCCCCCCGCGCTGCACTTCGATCTCCTGCTCCGCGGCCCCGAACTGCATCCGCTTCCAGAAGTCCGCCATCGCGCGATCCGCCGCCAAAGGACGCCCGCCCGCGGAAAGGATCACGTCGTTCGTCTGCAGCCCCGCCCGCCCCAGCGCCGAAGCCTCCAAAACCGTCGACACCTTGACGCCGCCGGCGCCGTCCCCCGCCGCCACGTCGTCCCCGCGGATGCCCAGCTTGCGCCCGCGCAGCGGCGTGTCGGGGTTGATGCGCAGGCCCTGATCCAGGTTGCCCACCTCGCGGACCGTGCGGAACGCCACCCGCGCGATCTTCCCGAGATTCTCGTAGGCGATCTTCTCCGGATGGTCGCCCACGCGGTGGTAGTCCGCGTGCCAGTACGTGAAGAACATCGTCGCGGGAATCCCCTCCTGCAGCAGCGACACCCCGTCCGAGCGGAACATCGCCTCGTTGGTGTGGTCGTACTTCGTGACCTTCAACTGCTCCGCCTCGCAGGCCGCCGTCAGGATCCTCTCGAGCATGTCCCCCTCGGCGTTCTTCACGCCTTCCACGTCCATCGGACGCTCGGGATTCCGGCCCACCATGTCCAGGTTCAGGTAGTAGACCACCTTCGCGAGCGGCCGCGTCGGCTTCTCCGCCCAGCGGCGCGAGCCCCAGAGCCCCGCCTCCTCCGCGTTCCACCAGCAGAAGAGGATCGAGCGCTTCGGACGCGCCTTCCCCTGCGCGAACGCCCGCGCCACCGCGAGCACCGCCGAGGTGCCGCTGCCGTTGTCGTCCGCCCCGTTCCAGATCTCGTCGCCCCCCTTGGGGCCGTCCGCCTGCCCGCCGACCTCCTGCCCCTTCCGCCCCACGTGGTCGAGATGCCCGCCGATCGCCACGAACTCGTCCTTGAGCTTCGGATCCGTCCCCGGAAGCACCGCCACCACGTTCATCGCCTTGCGCGTGGCCCCGCGCGCCGGAAACTCGAACTCCTGCAGGTAGCCGTCGCTGCCGGCGGGCTCCAGGCCGTAGGACTTCGCCTCGTTCACGAGATAGGCCACCGCCTTCTCGTTGCCGGGAAAGCCCGCGGCGCGCCCCTCGAGCTCGTCGCTCGCCAGGAAGTCCTCGTGCTTGCGCAGCACCGCCTCGTCGATCGTCTTGAGCGCGTCCGCGGCGGGATCGGACTGCGGGAGCAGCAGCAGGAACAGGAACGGGATCGCGCGCATCAGAGGCCTCCGCTTTCAACAGGTGCAGGTTCTACGACCCGCTCATTATGCAGGATGCCAAAATCTTCCCGCCATAAAATCAGACCTCCCCTCCGTCTCCATTGGTATAATGTCCCCCCGCATGAGAACCCTGACGGCCGCGCTCCTCCTGGCCGGGCTCGCCGCCTGCTCCGGCAGCCAGGACCAGGACGCCCCCGTGTCCGCCGCCGACCCCCAGTCCACCCAGCTGGCGGGCGCGATCCAGGCGGACCGCGTCGTCGACGAGCAGATCCGCACCGTCCTGAATCCGCCCGTCGACACCACGAAGAAACTCGAGTACGTCGACTTGGAGGTGGACCTGGCCGTCCCCTCCTCCTCGCGCCCGCTCGCCCTCTACATCCTCAAGCCCGAGGAATGGACGCTCGTCAAGATGGACCTCGTCAGCGCCACCCAGCGCCGCTACCGCTTCCAGCGCGTCGCCGGCACCAACGGCCGCGCCCTGCCGGACGTCGATCCGCTGCGCCCGCGCTGAGCGCGACGCGCATCGGGAATCCGCCCCCTCCCCCGCGCGTTGAAGAAAGCGTTGACCCTCGGCGTCCGCGTCATTATAACTGACCCGCGTTTCGAGGTTCGGCGGGCCCGGGTCCGGGGCACCTGCCTCCCGGTGAACCGCCCCCCTGAAGTCGCCGGCCGGGGGCCCGTAGTTCAATTGGGAGAACGCCTGCTTTGCAAGCAGGAGGTTGCCGGTTCGATCCCGGTCGGGTCCACCACTTCGGGGCGCAGTTCGAGGCGGCAACGGGACCGAGGTCCCGGAGTTCTTTTTGAAATCGGGGGCGTGTAGCTCAGTTGGTTAGAGCATTCGCTTGATAAGCGAAAGGTCGACAGTTCGAGTCTGTCCACGCCCACCATCTTTCCCCCCGCAGCCCGGCCAGACGAGGAGACTGCCATGGAATTCAACGATCCCCGACTCGCGGACGACGACAAGGAAGACAAGGACGGCGCCGACGGCGGCATGATGAAGCGGCTGCTCAAGTCCCGCTCCATCCTCGTCTTCGAGGCCATCAGCGACAAGCTCGCCCGCCGGGTGCAGACCCAGCTCATCCTGCTGCAGCAGGAGGACGAAAAGGCCCCCATCACCGTGTACATCAACTCCCCCGGCGGATCGGCCGACAGCGGCTTCGCCATCTACGACTCGCTGCGCTTCTTCAAACCGCCCGTCCGCACCGTCGTCAACGGGCTCTGCGCCAGCGCCGCCGTCATGGTCTACCTCGCCGCCCCGAAGGAACGCCGCTTCTCGCTCCCGAACTCCCGCTTCCTGCTCCACCAGCCCTCCACCATGGGCCAGGGCTCCGCGAGCGACATCCAGATCACGGCCGAGGAAATCGTCAAGCTCCGCGTCCGCTACAACGAGATCGTCGGCAAGGAATGCGGCAAGACGATGGAGCAGGTCACCAAGGACGCCGATCGCGATTTCTGGCTCTCCCCCGAGGAAGCGAAGACCTACGGCTTGGCGGGCAAGGTCATCAAGTCCATCGGGGACCTGGGCTAAGCAGCTCCTCCGTCCATGCCGGCCCTCGACGTCCGCGGGGTCACGAAGGCCTACGCCGCCAAGGTCGCCGTCGAGGGCCTCTCGCTGTCCGTGGAGCGGGGCGAGATCTTCGGCCTCCTGGGCCCCAACGGGGCGGGCAAGAGCACCCTCATCCGCATGGTCATGGACATCCTCCGCCCCGACTCGGGCGAGATCCGCGTCCTCGACCAGCCCCGCGGACCCGCCCTGCGCGACCGCGTGGGATACCTCCCCGAGGAGCGCGGCCTCTATCAGCGCCAGCGCGTCCTCGAAGTGCTCCGCTACCTCGCCGAATTGAAGGGGCTTCCCCGCGACCTCGCCGGACGGCGCGCGGAGGAATGGCTCGACCGCGTCGGCCTCCTGGACGCCCGCCACAAACGCATGCGCGAGCTCTCCAAGGGCATGCAGCAGAAGGTCCAGCTCGCCGCCGTCCTCATGACCCGCCCCGAGCTCATGATCCTCGACGAGCCCTTCGAGGGGCTGGACCCCGTCAACCGCGTGGCGGTCACCGACATCGTCAAGGAGGCCGCCGCCGCCGGCGCCACCGTCATGCTCTCGTCGCACCGCATGGACCAGGTGGAATCCCTCTGCCGGCGCGTCTTCCTCATCAACCGCGGCCGCGAGGTGCTCTCCGGCCCCGTCCGGGAGATCCGGGAGCGCTTCGCCGACAACGCCGTGCTGATCGAATGCGACCGGGACGCCGCCGCCCACCCCGCGGTCGCCCGCTCCGAAGCGCGCGGCGCCGCGCTCAAGCTCTGGCTGAAGGACGGGGAGTCCCCCGAGGTCTTCCTCTCCTCCCTCCTCGCCGCCGGCGCCCGCATCGCGCGTTTCGAACGCGCCCTGCCCACCCTCGACGAGATCTTCGTCCGCGTGGTGAAACCGTGAAGAAGGCCTGGATCGTCGCCCGTCACGAGTTCTCCGTCACCGTCAAACGGGCCTGGTTCATCGTCTCCTCGCTCGTGCTCCCGCTGATGCTCGGAGGGATCGGAGGAGGGATGCTCTGGGCCACGCAACGGGCCGTGGAGGAATCCCAGGCCCAGGTCCGGGGAAAACCGCTCGGCTACGTCGACCTCTGGGGCGAACTGGGCGCGCACCCCGCCTTCGAGAAGTTCGACTCGGAGGAACTCGCCCGCAGCGCCCTGCTCGACAAACGCATCGGCTCCTATCTCGTCGTCCCCCGCAGCTATCTCGAGGACGGCGCCGTCCGGGTCATGACCCTGCGGCGCCCCACGCTCCTGACCGCCGAGCAGCCCCCCCTGCCCCCGGGGGTCCGCGACTGGCTGCTCGACGCCGTCTTGCGCGGCGGCGACCCGGCCCGCGTCAAACGCGCCCGGCACCCCTTCCTCCCGAAACTGGTCCATCTCGACGCCCAGGGTCAGCCTTCCAGCGAGGATCCCGGGGCCGCGCAGCAGCGATCCGTGACCGCCTATGCGTTCTTCCTGCTGCTCTTCACGTCGATCTTCACGTCCAGCGCCTATCTCCTCCAGGGCATGGCCGAGGAGAAGGAGCACCGCGTGATGGAAATGGTGCTCTCCTCGATCTCGCCGCGCGAGCTGATGCTGGGAAAACTGGTGGGCCTGGGGGCGGCGGGCCTGCTCCAGATGGGGATCTGGATGCTGATGAGCGTGACCTCGATCCTGGTCTTCGCCGTGCAGTTCGTCCTGCTGCCCCAGCTGTTCCTCTTCTGCCTGCTCTACTTCCTGCTGGGGTACGTCCTCTACGGCTCGCTGATGCTGGGCTTCGGGGCCCTCGGGACCAACCTGAGGGAGAGCCAGCAGATGGCGTCGATCTGGTCTTTCATCGGAGCCTCGCCCGTCGTCGTGGTCTTCGCCCTGCTGGAGGCGCCCCAGGGCACGCTGGCGAGGATCCTCTCCTACGTCCCCTTCACCGCCCCGAGCACGATGATGATCCGCTATGCGGTCGATCCGAAGGGCACGCCGGGGTACGACATCGCCGCCTCGATCCTGATCCTGGCGGCGACGACCTTCTTCGCCGTCCGCGCCTCCGCCCGGCTCTACCGGGCGGGGCTGCTGCTCTACGGCAAGCGCCCGGGCCTGCGGGAGATCTGGCGCTGGCTCCGCGAGGTCGACTGAGCTACTCCTGCTTGCGCAGGGCGGTCAGCAGCTCCGTCATCTGCTGCGCTTCGGCCACCGACTTGAACAGGAACTCGAAGTGCGGCTTGTCCTGGTCCCTGGACCTCGTGCGCGTCGTGAAGACCCGGCAGGCGCCCTCGCCCTTGTTGGCGACCGAGGCGGCCTGCACGAGCCGGATTTCGCGGTAGGCCATGACCAGCGAGGTCCCCTTCGACCGCGCGATTTCAAGACTGACCGGCGACACCGCCATCGAGCGGATCTCGGAGGGCTTCAGGCTGTCCTTCGGTTCCGTGCAGTAGACGTACTCCACGCCGACGAGCAGCTCCTTGAGCTTCTGGACGGCGATCTCCTTGGGGATGTCCGCCGCCTGGCTGGTGTCCGTCGCCACCGGCCGCCGGGCGCAGGCGGGCAGAAGCAGCAGCGCCGACAGGATTCCCAGGATCAGCTTGCCTTGCATCTTCGTTCTCCTTGAGTCTCTAGGGCTTCGCGCCGCGCAGGACCTCGTCGCCCTTCTTGACGGACGAGGTCTTCGGCAGCATCAGCGCTCCGTCGGGATAGGTCTCGTCCTGACGGATCATCTTCAGAATCTTCGTCCTCGCGACCTCGCGACCCTCGCGCATGATCACGATCTCCTCGCCGGGCTCCACCTGCAGGCCGGGTTCCAGCTTCACGAAGACGCCGTACACCCGGTGGACCAGCTGCACCTTGCCGACGAGATCCGTGCCCGGAGCCGCCTCGGGCGCCGCGGGAGCGGGCACCGGGACCGGCGCGGGGACCAGCGCGGCCGCCGGCCGGGCCTCCCGCGGCAGCACCTCGACCACGCCCAGGGCGGCCCCCGTCTTGGGATCCAGGAATTCCACCAGGATTCTCTCGCCGTCCGGGAGCAGCACCTCCCCGGGACGGCTTCCGTCGGCCACCAGGGCCTTGCCCGACGTGACCCTGACCGGGAGCTGGCTCGACACCACGCGCACCCGGGTGCCGGGAGGCAGCCCCGCGGCGGGCGGATTCACCTGGGGCGCCTCCTTCGCGGGTTCCGCGGCGGGCTCGCGCGCTTCAGGTTTCGCCGGAGCGGGGGCCGGGGCCTTCTCCTGGACCGGCGGCGGCGCGGGCGGCCGCTCCTCCGCTTTCGGTTCCGGAGCCTTCGCCAGCCCTTCGGGCTTCAGCGAGACCTCCAGGATCGCCGGGGATTCGCCGGTGTAATTCACCGTGCGACGCACGGTCTCATAGCCCGGAAGCGAGAGCTCCACGTTGAAGAGCCCGCGTTGCAGCGCGTAATCGGCGATGTCGCAGGGGGTCTTCCAGGTGCGGGCCAGCTGGTTCACGCGGACCGTGGCGCCCGGGGGTTCCGTGCGGACCGCCAGCGCCACGACCTGGGCTTCGCTCTCGGGGCTGCGCGTGCGCGCGGCCTCGCCGCGCCTGCACGCGGCGGGCAGGAGCAAGAGCAGCAACGCCATCGTCTTCAAATTCATGGCCGCCTCACATCTTCTTTTTGACCTGCCCCTTGTCGACCTGCCCCCGGACCGGCTTGCAACTCGCCGATCCGAAGGGGTAGAGCTTGCTGGCGGACTTCGTGACCTGGGTGACCGCGAGCTCCCCCACCACCTGGCCGTCGATGAAGACTTCGAGCGCCTGCCCCGAAGCCACCTGGGCGCCCTCATCGAGCTTCACGAACACCAAGCCCAGGGTCTTGTTGTAGGACTGGACCAGACCGACCTGGCCGCCCGTCTCGGGACGCAGCCACGTCGGATCGCCCTCGGGTGCCGCCCCCAGCTTGACCTTCACCGTCTGAGGGGCGCCGGCCCGCAGGATCTTCAGGGACACCTCGTCCCCCTCCTGGTGGGCGGACAGGGCCGCATCCAGATCCGAGGGCGACTTCACCGCCGCCGCCCCGAAGTCCGTGATCACGTCGCCGAACTGCAGGCCCGACGCCTGGGCCGGCGCATCCTTGGCCAGCGCCGCCACCTTGGCTCCGGCGCCGCCGGCATCCTCCCCTTTCAATCCGAGAAAGCCCGCCTTCGCGGGTTTCGGCTCGACGGGTTTCGGGTCGACGGGCTTCGGTTCAGGAGGCTTCGTCACAAGAGGTTTCGTTCGAAGCAGTTCCGCCGCACGGAGGGCGGATTCATAACGGGCGGTGAGGCCGGGATGACGGGCGTGGACCGACGCCAGCTGCGACAGCGCCTCGGCCGGATCCGCCCGGACTTCCAGCGCGCGCTCGATCCATTCCATCGACTCGTACGGCCGCTTCAACTTCGCTTCCGCAAGCGCCGCCAGAACCGCCGCGCCGCCCTTCACCGAAGGCTCGCCCGCATAGAGCGCGATGGCCCCCGTCGAGACCTCCGCAGGAGCTCTTTCCCTGAGCTGTTCCAGCTTCTCCGCGGGGTCGCCGCCGGCCGGACGCCCCTGCCTGACCTGGGCGTCCACCCAGAGCCGGTACAGCGCCCGGATCCGGTCCGGAAGCCGCCCGCGTTCGGCCTGCTCCGAGGACGGGAACGTCCCCTCCTCCAGCACCTTCGCGAAGCAGCGCGCCGCTTCCAGCGTGCGGCCCTCCTTCTCGAAGGCCTCGCCCGAATACTGGTGGAGGTTCCCGCCGAGATCGAAGCGCTCGTCCAGCTTGATCGAGAGGACGAATTCCCGCAGCAGCGCCTCCCCGGCGGGCGCCTGATACTTCAGCGTGACCGTTCCCGAGGGGACCTTCAGCGGCGCGCCTCCCGGCGCGATCTGCCCGAGCGCGGCGCCGTCCGCCTGGAACACGCGGAACTGCCCGGTGGACGGCCTCACGGCCTGGGCGCTCAGGATCCCCAGCGACACCATCTCCGCGCGGATCGGGACCTCGTCCCGGAAGCGCGGCTCCAACTCGTCGGAAAGGAAGTCCAGCGTGCGCGCCGACGTCGCAAAAACCCGGTAGCGACGGGCGATCCACGCCTTCTCGATCCGGGCCGCACCCGTCCCGTCCGCGCTCAGCTGGCGCTCCGGCGAAGCCTGGACCGCCGCGGGCACCGTCCCCGCCAGGCGGGCCGCGCGCTCGCGAAGCTTCGCGTCCCCGCGGCCCGACAGCTCCTTGAGCCTCGAGACCGCCATCGGCACGTCCGCCGGATCCAGCTGGGTCAGATGCTGCTCCAGAAGATCGGGATTCTCCGTCCACAGGCCCGTCAGCGAACGGGGGTTCCGCACGCTCGCCGGCAGGCTGAAGAGGTAGACGGTCGCGCGCGCGGCCGCCCCGCGCAGCGTGAACGCCCCCGTCTTGGCCTCGAGGGGGATCTTGATGTCCTGTCGGCCGCCCGCCGTATCGACGCTCCGCTTCGCGGGGAAAAACCCGTCCAGTTCCAGTTCGACCTGGACGAAGCCGCCCGTAAGTTCGTCCCGGTAAAGGCTGTGGGGAGTCCGGCCGCCGGTGTCCCCCCCGTTGACGAAGACCTTCGCGCCCCTCGGCTCGGAGTCCACGACGAACGCCACCACCCGGGCTTCGCGTTCCAGTTTGCGTTCCAGCAGGAAGGGCGAAGGGCCGGGCTTCAAGACCACCTTCTCCTTGAGGATCTTGTACCCTTCCCGGGACAACTCCAGTTCGTGCGGGCCGGCCGGCAGATCGCGGTCCGTGAGCGCCACGGGCGTGTTCCACTCCCGGTTGCCGATCCGCACCACCGCGCCCGAAGGATCCGTTTTCACGAAGAGCAGTACGGCAGGCGCCGCGGGTAGTACCGGATTATTTGGGACAGGATCCGGCGCCCCGCCCGGCGGCACGACCGGGGGGCCGGTCTTGGAAGGGTCCTTCGCATCGGTCCTGCCGCCCGTTCCCGCCGTCTCGGTTTTCGGCCGGGGCAGCAGCGTCCAGGCCAGGCCGCCGGCGCCCGCCAGAACCAGGAGCACGCCCAGCGCCACCGCCAGGCCTCGCTTCGACCCCGTCCCTGCCGGCGCGCTCTTGCCGGGAATGTTGAGGTGCACCGTCGGGCCGGCGTCCGTGACCCCGCCCGCCAGCCAGTTCGTCAGATCCGCGGCCATGCGCGCCGCCGTGGGATAACGCTGCGCGGGATCGAGCGCCATCGCCTTGAGGATGATCGCCTCCAGGTTGCGGTCGACTTCCTTGTTGACCTCCGAGGGCGGCGTGAACTGCCCCCGGGTCACCTGCATGAGGACCTGGACCGGCGTCTGCGCCTCGAACGGCGCGCGCCGCGCCACGAGCGCGTACAGGGTGGACCCCAGGGAGTAGACGTCGCTCCGGACGTCGCAGGTCTTCCCCTCGGCCTGTTCCGGCGACATGTAGGCCGGCGTGCCCATGACCTGCCCCTCGACCGTGAGCGTCGACCCCTTGCTCACCGACCGGGCGAGGCCGAAATCCATCACGAAGGTGCGGCGGCTCGTCTCCGAGGGCGACGTCCCGCTCCGCTCCTGCGTCACCATGATGTTGTGGGGCTTGATGTCCCGGTGGATGATGTCGCGGGCGTGCGCGTAGTCCACGGCCAGCGCGGTGTCGCGCATCACCATGACGGCGTCGCGCAGGGAGAACGTGGCCTTGTTCGCGCCCATGCCGTCGACGAACTGCATCGCGATGTAGAGCTTCCCCTCCGCGTGGCCGACCTCGTAGATCGCGGTGATGTTGGGGTGGTTCAGGTTCGCGGCGATCCGGGCCTCCCGGAGGAAGCGTTCGCCCGACTCGTCGTTCTCGGCGTGCAGGAATTTCAGCGCGACCACCCGCTGGAGATCCGCCTGCCAGGCCTTGTACACGA
This sequence comes from uncultured Planctomycetales bacterium, assembly GCA_964619955.1. Lineage (GTDB taxonomy): Bacteria > Planctomycetota > MHYJ01 > MHYJ01 > JACPRB01 > JACQFK01. The sequence continues at coordinate 64,564 of CAZUJF010000024.1, read as the reverse complement.
CGCCGAAGCCGCCCCGGCCGAGTTCCGCCAGCAGCGCGAACTTGCCGAACATGAGGGAGGCGCTGCACCGCTTGCAGCCGTACTTCTGCCCTTCGACGTACTTGGGCAGGCTGTATCGCGCCCCGCACGTGGGGCACATCAGCTGCAGCGTGTCGGCGCTCGGGATGGGAACGGTCTTGTCGTCCATGGCGTCCCAAGGAGGGACTGGGGGTTAAAATAGGTCAAAACGGCCGGCGTTGCAACGTCAAAGACCGGACGAAACCAGGGGGCCGTCGAAGGCCAGCCAGGCCGCCGTCCCCTCCTCGCCGAGACACCAGGCCACTCGGGCGGCAGGCCCGGGATTCCGGGCGGAGTCCAGCAACAGCCGGAGGAAGGGATCCAGCGCGAAGGATTCCGGAAGCACCGGCCCCTCTTCCACCGGAACGATCCCGACCGACCGCAGCAGCGACCGATCCCGCTTCTCCACGAGGCGGAATACGGATTCCAGCGTCCGGGCCCCCGGGGGCAGCTTCGGCAGCGCCGCCTCACGCAAGCCCGACAGCGCCTGCAAAGCCGCCCGCGATCCGTCGCAGCGCAGGCCGCCCCCCAGCAGCCGCGGGAGACCTTCCCCCTCCCGGCGAAGCAGGAATGCCGCGGCCCCCCGAAGCAGGGGGAGTTCCGGCAGGTTCCGGCCCCTCAAACTCGGCGAATAGATCGCATGGTAGCCGTCCCGGGTCAGCAGGGTCCCGGTGCCCATCACCACCACCAGGGCCTGGTCGATCGCGCCGTACTCGAGGTCCTCCAGCGCCGCCAGGGCGGCCTGGATCCCCGCCACCCGCGTCCCGACGAACGTCTGGGCCGAACAGCGGAAGCCGAGCGTGAGGGACAGGTGCGTCGCGATGCTGTTGGCCACCGAATCCGCAAAGAGCATCGGGCTGGCCGCGCGGGGCCCGTCCTTGTAGGACTGGAGGATGAACTGCTGGCAGTACTCCAGCGACACCTGCTGCTGCCCCACGTAGATCCCCGTCCGCTCCGTGACCGCCGCGCCCGCGGATTTCAACAGCTCATGGGTCGCAAGCACGGCGATCTTCGATTCCTCGGAGGCGCGCCGGAGGCTGTTCGGCTTCGGCAGGCGCTCATCCCAGTCCCCCGGCGCCCCGGTCGTCCCGTCCAGCAGTTCGCGCAGCCCGCCGGCCACCGTGAGCAGCCGAAAGGGACCCACCCGCGGTCCGTTCATGCCCCCGCCTCCCAACCCCTGCACAGGAGGGAGCCGTTCGCTCCGCCGAAGCCCAGGGAATTATTGAGCGCCGTGCGGGGCCGCCCCTCGGGCGAGGTCACGAACTTCAACGGGCACGCGGGATCGGGCGTCTCCAGATGCGCCTGCACCGGCAGGAATCCCTTCTGCAGGGCCAGCAGGCAGAAGCATTGTTCGAGCGCCCCCGCCGCGCCGAGCGTGTGGCCCACGAGCGCCTTCGTGGAACTCACCGCGACCGCGCGGCCCGCCGCCTCGCCCAGCGCCGCCAGGATGCCCTTCGCTTCCGCCGCATCGTTGGCCGGCGTGGCGGTGCCGTGCGCGTTGATGTAATCGACGCCCTCCGGCGCCACGCCCCCCTCGGCCAGCGCCTGCCGGATCGCGCGGGCGATCCCGCGGCCCTCGGGCTCCGGATGGGTCGCATGGTGCGCGTCGAGCGACTCTCCGTAGCCCAGGATCTCCCCGACGATCCGCGCCCCGCGGCGCCGCGCGGCCTCGAGATCCTCCATCACGAGCATCGCCGCCGCGTCGCCGATGAAGAACCCGCTCCGGTTCTTGTCGAAAGGCGCGCAGCGGCGCGGCGTCAGGGCGCCCAGCGAGTCGAAGCCCAGCTGGATGAAACGGGTCAGCGTGTCGTAGCCGCCGGCGACGCCCGCCTCGCAGGCCCCCGAGCGGATCCGGCGGAAGAGCCGCCCGATCGCGCTCACCCCCGTCGCGCAGGCGTTGGAGACCACCATGGGATCCAGGGAAACGCCCAGCAGTTCCGACACCGCCGACACCTGGCTCCCCGCGATGAAGGTCAGCAGGCGGTGGGGGCGCGCCTTCGCGCCGCCGCGCTTCAGCACCTGCGCGTACCATTGCTCCCCCTGCCAGAACCCCTCCAGCGTGGTGCCCAGCACCGCCGGCAGCGGACCCGCCGGCTCAAGCCCCGATTCGCGCAGCGAGGAGGCCAGCGCCCAGGCCAGCATCCGGGTGTCCACGCCCAGCCGCCGGAGCGCGCGCGCGCCCGCCCCCAGCCGCCGGAGTTCCCGCTCGAGCCGGCCCTCGTCCACCTCGGCGCCCTGCCCCGTGCGGAACCCCGCGGTGTCGAAACGCGAGATCGCCCGCATCGCCGAACGGCCCGCGCGGAGCGCCGCCTCGTGCTCCTCCGGGCCGAAACCCAGGGCCGTCACGTACGCCATGCCGGTCACCACGACCCGGCGCCGCCCGACGCTCATGCGTGCCCCCAGGCGGATTCGAAGTTGAACCAGACGGGCAGGTTGCGGCCGATGAACTCCTGCATCACCTTCACCAGGGAGCCCAGGGCCTCCCGGTCCGCCGCGTCCGGGTCGCCGCCCCCCACCTCGATCGGATCGCAGATCGCCGCCTCATACTCGCGGGGACGCACCCAGGTGCAGAAGGCCGGAAAGATCGGAACGCCCGCCAGCCGCGCCAGCTTCACCGGCCCCACCGGAAAACGCGCCGGTCGTCCGAAGAACGGAAGCTCGATCGAGCGGCTGTCCCAGGGGTTGTCCGCCAGCATCGCCAGAACCTCCCCTCGACGAAGGGAGCGCACCAGTTCCACCATCGTGAACGGATCGCCGTCGATCCAGGCCTGGCTCACGTTTCCGCGCCGCGCCACGCCGAGATCCATCGCATCGCCCGCATGATTCCGGTACATCACCGCACGCACCGGAACCCCGTGCCGGGCCACCAGGACCCCGCCTCCGTGCCAGTTCCCCAGATGCGCGGAGGCCAGGATCGCGCCGCGTCCGGATTTGACGCGTTCACGCAGGCGGTCCCAGTCGCCCTGCACCGTGTACCGGAAGAGGTCCCGGATGCTGCGCCGCCCCGCCAGAAGATTGAGATCCAGGAACCAGCGCCCCCGGTTCAGGAACACCTCCCGGCTCAATTTCCGGACCCGGGCCTCCCGCGCCTCGACGCCGAGCCCCGGCTCCAGATGCGCCAGCGCCTGCCTCAGGTTTTCGGAAAGCCCCACCCGCTCCCTCGGGCTGAAGGCCTGGGCGATCGTCGCGACCAGCCAGGCGGCCAGATAACCCACCTGCAGGGGGAAATTCTCGAGCAGCATCTGACCGAGCGCATACGCGGGCCGGATGTTCAGGAAATGCCGGGAGTGCTGCCAGAGCGCCTCGTTCCTCACTTCTGGCCCGGGGACTTCACGAACGCGACGATGGTATTCACCGACTGCAGCACCTTCTGCCCCGTTTCCCGGTCCGGGATCTGCACGCCAAAGGTCTTCTCGATGTTCACCACGAGCTCCAGCACGTCGATCGAATCGAGCCCCATCCCGTTCTCGCGGTCGAAGAGGGGCCAGTCGTCCTTGATCTCGGACGGCTTGATCTTCAAGCGTGCGCACTGGACGATCAGCGTCTTGACCTGGTCGCGGAGGGCGGAATCTTGATTTTCCATGGGTGTGCTTCCAAGAGTAGCGAATTTGACCCGGGCGTGCAACGATCCGCTCGCCGTTTACTTCGGCACCTTCGCCTTGTGCCGGAGCACGCGGGTCCCTTCGGGAACCTTCAACTCGAACGATTCGGGCGCCAGGGCCGGATTCACCGCGACCTCGGCCAGGTCGAAGCGGATCTCGTCCCCCTCCCCGTCCACGTATTCGATCCGGCGGAGCATCCCGCCGGGCAGCGCCACGGTCAGCACGAGTTTCTTCAGATGCCCCCGCACCTTCTCGTCCCGGGGCTCGAGGCGGACGTCGATCTCCCCCTCCCGCTTCGCGACGGTCGTCGGCAGGAAGGTCTTCCCGAGCTCCTCGGGCTTGGGCTCGAAGATCATCAGCAGGCGGCCCGACAGGGCCTCGTCCTCGAATTCGAAACGCTCCAGCCGCTTCTCGTCGGGGCGGTGCACCTGGTAGGACGTCCGGTCGAGATGGATCTCCGTCCGCTTCGGCTCGCTCATCCTGAAAACCAGGCGGGCGGGCTCGCGGCGGTAGATCATCGTGCCGGAGGAGCGGATCGGCTGGTCCAGCAGCTCGGTGCGGCGCTCCTGGCCGACCTTGGCCGAGAGGGTCCGGGCCTCGCGGAACTGCTCCGCGAGCTTCTTCAGCGCCGCCCGGGCGTCCTCGTCCCCGGGCGGGGCGTCCTGGAGCAGCACGGCTCCGCAAAGGAGGCTGAGCAACATACGCCGGAAGTATAACGACGGAAGTCCTCCGCCGGAATCGTCAATCCCGCCGCCGCGGGAGCAGCGTCGGCAGCACGATCAGCGTGGAGAGCAGCGACGCCACCGAGCCCGCCCCCACCAGCAGGCCCATGGACGCCAGTCCGGGGACCCCCGACGTGGCGATCGAGCCGAATCCGATCAGCGTCGTCGCGATCGAACCCCAGATGCCCGGCCCCGTCTCGAGGATCGCCCCGGCGGGATCCCGGCGGCCGTCCTGCCGGTAGCGGCAGATCAGGTGGATGCCGCCGTCCACGCCGATCCCCACGATCAGGGGGAAGGCGACCACGTTCATCAGGTTCACCGCGCCGCCCGTCAGCGCGCAAAGCCCGAAGACGAACCCGGTCGTCAGGAAGACCGGGACGAGGGCCCGGAGGCCGTCCGCCAGCGACCCCACCACCAGCAGCATGATCAGGATCACCCCCGCCGCCGTCAGCCCCGCCACGCGGCTCAGGTCCGCCATCAGCAGCCGGGCATAGTGGTCCGGGAGATGGAAGGCGCTGAAGAAGCGGGCGCCGGCGCCGAGCTCCTTCCGCGCCGCCGCATCGAAGTCGCGGCGATCCTCGGGAAACCAGAGCGAGCGTCTCGGAAACACCGTCAGGACCCTGCGCCGGACGCCGCCTTCGGAATAATAGGCGGCATTCTTCAGGGGGCCGAATTCGGGGCGCTCCAGCGCCTCCGGGGGCGGCGCCGGCTTCTCCAGCAGCTCCTTCAACTCCTCGAGCCCCTTCCGGAACGGATCCGGCCGGAATCCCAGCGCCCCGAGGTCCTTCAGCGTCCCCTCCACCCAGCCCTTCGTCCGCCGATGGAACAGGTCCGCACGGGCCTGCTCGGCCGGCGAGGCGAAATAGTCCTGGGGGCCGTCCGAGGCCCCGATCAACCCGGCGGCTTTCAGGCGGGTGAGTTTCCCGCGGACCTCCTCGAGGGTGTCGGACTCGTCCACCAGCACGAAGATGGGGATCAGCGAGACCCCCAGCTGCCGCTCCAGCCGGGCGAACCCCTCCAGGCTGGGGTCCCCGGGGGGCATGCTCCGCCGCAGATCCAGATCCACCTTCACCTTCCCCGCGAGCAGTCCTCCCCAGGACGCCAGGCCGGCCGCGACGATCACGGCCGTCGCGATCCATCGGCCCCGGCCGGACTGCAGCCCGTGCGTCCAGCGCACCAGGCGCGGCATGAAGTCGCGGGCCGCGGCGGCGCCTCCGCCCACCCAGCGATCCACCGTCATCAGCAGCACGGGAAAGACCGTCAGCGCGGCGATCAGGCAGGCCGTGAAGCCGATGAAGAGGACCATGCCGAACTGCCGGAATCCGGGAAACTCGCTCGCCACCAGGGCGAAGAAGGCCGCCACGGTGGTGCCCGCCGCGCCGAGAAAGGGGCGGCCGAGCGAGAGCTGCGCCTCGCAGATGGCGGCGTCCCGGTCCTTGTCGCGCCGCTCCGCCCGGAACCGTGCGAAAAAATGCACCGGGAAATCGATCCCCTGCCCGATCAGGATGGCCGCGACGCTGATCACCAGCGGCGTCATCGGCCCCAGGACCAGGCCTCCGAGCGCAAGCCCCGCCACGGTCGCCACCGCCAGCGGCACGAGCAGGAAGAAGGGGATCCAGAGACTGCGCGTGTACCAGTGCAGGAAGAGGGCGACCAGGACGGCCGACGAGATCGTCTGGAAGATCATGTCCGCGCGCATCTTCCCCGCCTGGTGCTCCGCCGTGACGTACCCGCCGATGAGCTCGAACGAGACGCCCGGGGGCAGGTCCCTCAGCCGGCCCCGGATGTCGACCAGCAGATCCTTCGTGTAGTCCAGATTGAAGGAGTCCACCTTCCCGATCATCCGAAGAAAGGCCACGGCGGGATCCAGGAAGATCAGATAGGGCGTGCCGGCTTTCAGCCGCGCCGGGAAACGGTGCGCCATCCGGTCGCCCGCCTCGTCGAAGATCCAGCGGACCCCGAGCGGATCCCGTTTCACGATCTCCTTGCCGGCCAGCGGATCGTCCGCCACGCGGCGCCGGGCCGCCTCCAGCTCGCGCGGCCGCTCCGGCCCCGCCAGCCGGGCCTCCAGGCGTTCCAGCGTCTCCTCCGGCAGCGCATACAGCGGCGCCTGCCGGTGCCACTCGTAGCGCGGTCCCGCGAATTCCATCCGCGTGGCCGTCACCCGGTCCAGCTGAGCGGATCCCCTCAGGCGCTCCACCAGCGGCGGCAGGGCCGCCTCCAGATCCGCCGGGGAACCCGCGCGGAGCACGAGGAACAGCGTCCGGCTCGTCCGCAGTTCGCCCTGCAGCTGCCGCGTCAGCTGCAGCGTCGGATCGTCCTTGGACAGCAGATGCTCCAGGTCCGAATCCATCCGGAGTCGGAACAACCCCGCGATCCCGAGCGCGAAGACCAGCGCGGTCGTGAGCAGAACGGCTTTCCGATGGACCAGCAGGAAGCGGACCGCCTGCTCATGCCAAGCCCTCATTTGCGGCTCCCCGCGCTGAGGGACACGTCGGCGGGAAGCGTCAGCTCGAAGAGCGAGGGCGCCGGGACGCCCGCGTCCTTCTCCTCAAGGATGGAGATCTTCACGCGCACCGAGGGCGCCGTGACCAGGCACTCGCGGTCGGAAAGATAGACCTGGTCCCAGCCGATCCCGTAGTGCCAGGAAAACTGCCGTCGCGTCACGCCCGTCCCGGGCAGGTACGTGAGCACCGTATCGCAAGAGGGCACGAGTGACGGCACCCGGAGCAGCCAGGACCCGCCGTCCGCCTTCATCCCCTCGATGCGCCCCGGGGTCAGCTCCGAGAAATGTTCCAGCAGCGTCGCGCCGATCAGCGTGATCGGATGCACGGCGGATTCCCCGGGCAGGGCGCAGTCCACGCCCTCGTGCTGGACCGGGAAATACCCCGCGATGCGGTCCGGTGCGGCCGCCAGGTCGACCGCCTTCGGGCCGAGATCCGGGAAGAACTGCGCCCGCACCCTGGGCGACGGCCCGCGCCGCGCCAGCACCACGCCCTCGAACTGCCCCGCCAGCCAGGGCGTGTCCACGTCCATGCGGACCCGGATCCGCAGCGCCCCCGCCGGCGGGGCCGGCGGGAGCCGCAGCTGCGTCAGCAACTCCGGCGTGGGCTCGAGGAATCCCGAGCAGCCCGCCGCGGCGGCCAGCAGCGCCGGCAGCAGGCTCCGGACGGCGGCGCCGGCCCCGGCGCTCATCGGCCCTTCTGAAGGTCCGAGATCTTCACGCGCGAGAAGAACATCTCCGCCGAGGTGCAGACCTTCCCGTCCACCACCGCGCGCCCCTCCGCCGCCCCGCCCTCCCCGAAGAGCTTCACGAGGTCGACCTCGAGATTCATCACGTCGCCGGGGAAGACCGGGCGCTGCATCCGCGCGTGCACGGCCCCGAAGAGATACACGCTGCCGTCGGGCGCCCCGCCCGCCGGCGCCTGCAGCTCGAACGTCTTCCGGACCAGCACGATCGTCGCCTGCGCCAGGGCCTCCAGGATCAGCGCGGCCGGCATGATCGCCATGCCGGGAAAGTGTCCCTGGAAGAACGTCTCGTTGCCGCTGATGTTCTTGCGGCCGACGATGCGCTTCCCGGGGACGAGTTCCGTCACCCGGTCGAGCATCAGGAAGGGGTGCGCCTGCGGCAGCAGCCGGCGCACCTCCTCGAAGTTGAGCACCGTCGTCTCGGATGCCATGGGTCCCTCCCCGATCAACGAAGCGCCGCCAGCGCGGCGCGGTCCGGCTTGCCCCGCTCCGTGCGCGGCAGCCGCTCCAGAACACGGATCTCCGACGGCACTTCACGCGCCGACAGTCTCAGACGGCAGAGTTCCAGCAGCGCCTCCGCGCCGCAGCCCCGCCCCTCGACGAAGGCGAGGATGCGCTGTCCCCGCGCGGAACCCTCCACCGCGAGCGCCGCGGCCTCGTCGACCCCCGGAAGCCCGCGCAGAAACGCCTCCAGCGAGCCCAGATCGATCTTGATGCCCCCGAGGTTCGCCGTCAGCGTGGCCCGTCCCAGCAGGCGCAGACGCCCCTCGGGGGTCCACTCCCCCCGGTCGCCCGTCTCCACTTCGGGGGTCACCCGCCCGGCGGGAAGCATCGCGAAACGGTTCGCCTTGGAGTGGATGCGGACGATCCCCGCCGCGTCCAGATCGATGCGGACCCCCGGAAGCGGAAACCCGACGGCTCCGGCCGCGGCGGCCTCCTCCGGACGCGTCTCGAAGGAGATCCCGCCCGTTTCCGTGGACCCCAGGAACTGATGCACCCGGAGGCCCGAGGCGGCGTAAAAGGCTTCCGCCACCTCCGGCGACAGCGGGGCGCTCGCGCTGATCACGCGGCGCAACGCGAGCCCCTTCGGCCAGGCGACCTGGGAAAGCGCCCGGATCAGGGCCGGCACGGCCGGGAACATCGTCGCTCCGTGATCCTTCATCGACCCCAGCAGGGCCCCCGGGAGCACGTCCGGCTGCAGCACCAGCGGCGTGCCGCCCGCGGCGAGCGACAGCACGCCGTTGTCGAATCCGTAGCTGTGGCTCAGGGGGATCGCCAGCAGGACCCGGTCCCCGGACGTCAGGGACATCCCCTCGAGGATGTGGCGGACGCCTTCGACGAGCGCCGCTTCGCTGAAGCAGGCGCCGCGGGGGCTCAGCGTGCTCCCGGAGGTCAGCTTCAGGATCTCCGTGCCTTCCGGAATCGCGGCGCCCGGAAGCACGGACTGCAGCCGCACCGCCGGGTCCGGCGCGGCGGACAGGGGCTCCCCCTCCCGCCGCTGGAGCACCCAGGAGGCGCCCATGCGCGAGGCCACCGAAGCCCCCGGCGCCCCGGCGAGCGCCTCCTCCATCGGCAGGACGCAGACGCCGAGCGAGCGCAGCGCGAAGAAGAGCTCGATGAACGCCAGCGTGTTGCCGACGGCCAGGGCGGCCGCCTGGCCCGGCTGCAGCCCCCGCTTCCGGAGGATCGAGGTCCAGGCCCCGATGCGCCCCGCCAGTCCGCCGAACGTGACGTCCGTCTTCTCGGATTCCGAACGGACGGCCAGCCGGCCCCCCGAGTCGCGGACCTGCCGGTCGAGGGCTTCGCAAAAGAGGGAACGGGCCGTCACGATCGCCATGAAGAAGGCTGGATCTTACTGTGCGCGCGTTCCAGGCGCAACGGAGCGCAGCACCGCGAGGGAGATCCGGCCCCCATCGACGAGGCAGGAGTCGTACTCGAAGCGGCGGTCCTTCCGTCGCACCCTGCCCCGCTCCGCCCCGGGATCCTCGAGCACGTAGTCCCCCACGACGCAGCCGCGGTTCCCCGGATCCGCCTTGAACGCCGCCTCCTTCACCGTCCAGAAGCGGATCAGCGCGGCGCCGCGCGCGCGCGCCTCGATCGCCGCGAGCCAGGCGCGTTCCCCCTCATCGAGAAATTTGCGCGCCGCCTCCTCCCGGGGGGCGCGCCCCAGCTCGAGGTCGATGCCGAGGCCTGCGACCGTCCCGGGAGGCAGGGAGACCGCCACCGCCCAGTCTCCGCTGTGCGCCAGGGAGCAGTCGGCCCGGGGAAAGACCAGCGCCGAGCTGTCCTCGAACCCGAGCCCGCGCAGCGCCGCGCGGCCGCGCAGCCAGGCGGCCCGGCGCCGGGGCGACGTGAAGCGGCCGATCTGCTCCCGTTCACGCGGGTGGAGCAGGCGCTCGGAGATCGGCTCGGAAACGGCGCAGATCCGGATCGGGAGGGAGAAGGCGTCCGCGAAGCGGCGGGACAACGCGGCGGCGTCGATCAATCCAGGGGCCACTCGAGGTCCGCGGGCAGTTCGACCCCCGCGAGGCGCTCCTTCGGCGGCAGCCTGAGCCCCGCCTCGCGCATGGCGGGCAGGATGTCGCGCACGTAGTCCTTGATGCAGTCCGCCGAATCCCGCTTCTTCAGGCCGACGGAGACGGCGTAGCGGTTGCCTTCGCTGTGGGGCCGGCCGAGGCAGATGATCCCCTGCCTCAGCCAGGTGTCGAAGAGGGCCTGCGCCTTCCCCCGGTCCCGCTCCACCTTGAGCAGGGGGACGGCGATCCGCTCGCCGTGGTTCTGATGCCCCTGCTCCTGCTCGACGATGCGCCCCACCACCTCGGCGTAGGGACGCCAGCTGGACTGCTCGTACTCGCGCAGCTGCCAGAATCCGCCGCGGTCGTAGAGCCATTGCGCGACCCCGAGTTCCAGGAGGCTGGACGCCATCGGGATCGGCTTCGTCGCCATCTTCGCGTTGACCCACGCCTCCAGCGACTCCCCCGCGTGCTCCTCGTAGAGCCGGGCGACGACCGCGTAGTGCTCCGTCTCCTCCTGGATGTGCCAGGAGATGAACTTCAGGGTCTTCAGATCGGGGATCAGGGGAAGGCCCGCCCCGAACAGATGCGCCGCCGAAAGCTCGCGCCACGCCTGCGAACGCATCATCTGCAGGACGGTCTCCCGGTATCGGGGCTCGCAGTCCTTCAGGGCGCGTGCAGCTTCCGGGACTTTGACCATGCGGGTCTGATTATATTGGGAATCGGGGGTCGCCGGTCAAGTGCCGCGCGCCGCTCTTGACCGCCCGCTCCGAAGCCGCTATCACTTCCGGGCATGTCAGCGCCCCCTTCCGGCCCGGTCTACGACGCGGCGGTCATCGGCGGGGGGCCCTCCGGGTCGACCGCCGCCTACGTCCTCGCCCGCGAAGGCCTGAAGGTCGTCGTCCTCGAGAAGGACAAGTTCCCCCGCCACCACATCGGGGAATCGCTGCTGCCCCGGACCAGCGGCCTCTACCGCCGTCTGGACCTCTTCGACAAGCTGTCCGGCGAGGGCTTCACGCCCAAATACGGCGCCCACATCCTCAGCAACGACGGCTCCTGCGAGGTGTCCTTCGATTTCAGCACCGATCCCGACCCCGACGTCCGGGCCTGGCAGGTCGAGCGCGAACGCTTCGACCAGATCCTCCTGGACCACGCGAAGGAACGCGGCGCGGAGGTCCGGGAGCAGGTCGCGGTCCTCGAAGCGGCGACCTCCTCCGCCGAACCCTGCCGGCTCCGTCTGCGGGACTCCGCCGGCGCGGAGTCCCAGGTCCTCGCCCGCTGGGTCCTCGACGCCACCGGGCAGAACTCCCTGCTCTCGAAACAGAACGACCTCCGCGTCCCCCACCCCAGCCACCGGAAGATCGCCATCTACACGCGCTATCGGGGCATGCCCAGGCGCGAAGGCAACCGGGGCGGCAACATCGAGATCGTCATGGGGAACGGCGGCTGGTTCTGGCTCATCCACCTCAGGGACGGGATCACCAGCCTGGGCTTCGTGGCGGACGTCGCCAGGTGGAAGGACAGCGGGCTGTCCCCGGCCGAATTCCTGGACGCGGGGATCCGTCGCTCCCCCTTCGTGTCGGCGCGGCTTCCGAACGCCTCCCGCGTGAGCGAGGTCTGGACCGCCGGCAACTACAGCTACACCAGCAAGTCCTTCCGCGGCCCCGGGTTCACCCTGATCGGGGATGCGGCGGTGTTCATGGATCCGATCTGGTCGACGGGCGTCCTGCTCGCCATGCGCTCCGGCGAACTCGCGGCGCTGACGCTCGCCGCCGCCCTGAAATCCGGCGCCCCCCTCCACGAGGACCTCTTCGCCGGATACGAGACGCGCTTCCGCGAATGGGCGGGCACCTACTTCCGCATGATCGACGCCTACTACGACCCGGAATTCCCCCTGGTCATCTTCAACAAGCGGAACCCCTTCGGGGTGTCGGACGCCGTCACGCGCTTCCTCGCCGGCCAGGTCGAACTCGGATGGCTCGACCGGCAGCGCCTGAAATTCTTCTACTTTCTCATGGGGGCCCAGAAGAAATGGCGCTTCATGAAGGACCCGCGCCCGCCCGAGCACCAGGTCTCCCACCTCTGATCCGCCGCACTCCATTCTCTTTGACACCCCCGCCCGGGGCCGATAGGATGCGGCCTCAAATCAGGATGTTTTCTTCGTCCACTCTGGGTCCGGGGAGATTCCATGCCTAAGCGCAGCGACCTGAAGAAGATCATGCTCATCGGCTCCGGCCCGATCATCATCGGGCAGGCCTGCGAGTTCGACTACTCGGGCACCCAGGCCTGCAAATCGCTCCGCGAAGAAGGCTACGAGGTCGTCCTCGTGAACTCCAACCCCGCGACCATCATGACCGATCCCGAGACGGCCGAGCGCGTCTACATCGAACCCGTCACGCCGGAGTACCTCGAAAAAGTCATCGAGCGCGAGCGCCCCGACGCCGTCCTCCCCACCCTCGGCGGCCAGACCGCCCTCAACAACGCCATCGCCCTCCACGAACGCGGCGTGCTGCAGAAATACGGGGTCGAGATGATCGGCGCCAACGCCGACGTCATCAAGAAGGCCGAGGACCGGAAGCTCTTCAAGAAGGCCATGGAGAAGATCGGCCTCGATCTCCCCAAGTCGGGCTACGCGTACAGCCTGGAGGACGCACGGAAGATCCTTCAGGACATCGGCCTGCCCCTCGTCATCCGCCCCAGCTTCACGCTCGGCGGCACCGGCGGCGGCATGGCCTACAACGTCGAGGAGTACGAGAAGGTCGTCCAGTACGGCCTCGAGCAGTCCATGATCGGCGAGGTCCTCATCGAGGAATCCATCGCCGGCTGGAAGGAGTACGAGCTCGAGGTGATGCGCGACCGCAAGGACAACTGCGTCATCGTCTGCTCCATCGAGAACTTCGACCCCATGGGCGTGCACACGGGGGACTCCATCACCGTCGCCCCCGCCCAGACCCTCACCGACCGCGAATACCAGAAGATGCGCGACGACTCCCTCGCCATCATCCGGGAGATCGGCATCGAATGCGGCGGCTGCAACATCCAGTTCGCCGTCGACCCGAAGACCGGGCGCCAGACCGTCATCGAGATGAACCCCCGCGTCTCGCGCAGCTCCGCCCTGGCCTCCAAGGCCACCGGATTCGCGATCGCGCGCATCTCCGCCAAGCTCGCCGTGGGCTACACGCTCGACGAGATCAACAACGACATCACCAAGAAGACCCCCGCCTGCTTCGAGCCCACGATCGACTACGTCGTGGTCAAGACGCCCCGCTGGGCCTTCGAGAAGTTCCCGGAGGCCGACCCCGTGCTCGGCATCCAGATGAAGTCCGTCGGCGAGACCATGTCCATCGGCCGCACCTTCAAGGAGGCGCTCCAGAAGTCGGTGCGCTCCCTCGAGCAGGACCGCTCCGGCCTTGGATGGGACCGCAAGGACAAGCCGATGACCCCGGAGCAGATCCGGGAGAAGCTCATCGTCCCCAACACCGAACGCCTCTACGCCGTGCGCCACGCCCTCAAGGGCGGCATGAGCGTCGACGAGGTCTTCCAGCACTCGAAGATCGACCCCTGGTTCCTCTCCCAGATCAAGGAGATCGTCGACTTCGAGGACGTCATCCTCAAGGACTGCACCCCCGCCGTGCTGCGCCAGGCCAAGCGCCTCGGCTTCAGCGACCGCCAGCTCGCCAAGATGCTCTCGAAGACCCCCCAGGAGATCCGCGAGCAGCGCAAGAAGCTGGGGATCGTCCCCGTCTACAAGCTGGTCGACACCTGCGCCGCCGAGTTCGAGGCCGCCACGCCGTATTACTACTCCACCTACGAGTCGGAGAGCGAGCACCGGCTGACGAACAAGCGCAAGATCATGATCCTGGGCGGCGGGCCCAACCGCATCGGGCAGGGCATCGAGTTCGACTACTGCTGCGTCCACGCCTCCTTCGCCCTGCGCGAACTGGGCTACGAAGTCATCATGGTCAACTCCAACCCCGAAACCGTCTCGACCGACTACGACATCAGCGACCAGCTCTTCTTCGAGCCGCTCACCGAGGAGGACGTCCTCAACATCTGGGAGACCATGAAGCCCGAGGGCGTCATCGTCCAGCTCGGCGGCCAGACGCCGCTCAACCTGGCGCGCCCCCTCCTCAACGCGGGCGTGAAGATCCTCGGCACCAGCGTCGCCCAGATCGAGCGCGCCGAGGACCGGGAGAAGTTCAGCGCCGCCGTCGAGAAGCTGAAGCTCACCCAGCCGCCCTCCGGCATCGCGCGGGATTTCGCCGGCGCCAAGCTCGTCGCCAACAAGCTCGGCTACCCCGTGCTCGTCCGGCCCAGCTTCGTGCTCGGCGGACGCGCCATGGCGATCTGCTACGACGAGGAGATGCTCGAGAAGTACATCAAGGAGGCCACCGAGGTGAACCCCGAGCACCCCGTGCTCGTGGACAAGTTCATCGAGGACGCCCTCGAAGTCGACGTCGACGCCCTCTGCGACGGCGAGGACGTCTTCATCGGCGGCATCCTCGAACACATCGAGATGGCCGGCGTCCATTCGGGCGACAGCGCGATGTCGCTGCCCCCCTTCACGCTCTCGGACACCCAGATCGAGACGATCCGCAAGAACACCATCGCCCTGGCGCGCGAACTCGAGGTCTGCGGCCTCATGAACGTGCAGTATGCGGTCAAGGGGGCCACGGTCTACGTCCTCGAGGTCAACCCGCGCGCCTCCCGCACCGTGCCCTTCGTGTCCAAGGCCATCGGCGTCCCCATGGCGAAGATCGCCGCCAAGCTCATGGTGGGCCAGAAGCTCAAGGACTTCGGCCTCCGGAAGGACTTCGAGCCGAAACATTTCTCGATCAAGGAGTCCGTCTTCCCCTTCAAGAAGTTCCCGGGGACCGACATCCTGCTCGGGCCCGAGATGAAGTCCACCGGCGAGGTCATGGGCATCGACGTCGACTTCGGACGCGCGTACGCGAAGGCCGAGGTCGCCGCGGGGCACCACCTCCCCGTGAAGGGCAACATCTTCGTGAGCGTCAAGGACAGCGACAAGCGCGACATCGTCTTCGTCTGCAAGCAGCTCGAGGATTTCGGCTTCAACCTCATCGCCACGGGGGGCACCGCCAAGCTCCTCGAACGCAACGGCATCAAGTGCCGGGCCATCCACAAGATCGCCGAGGGCCGGCCCAACGCGATCGACCTCATCATCAACAAGGAGATCGACCTCATCATCAACACGCCCTCCGGCAAGGGGGGCAAGACCGACGAGGGCCGCATCCGCTCCTTCGCCGTCACGCACGGCATCCACGTGGTCACGTCGATCCAGGGCGCCCAGGCCGCCGTCCAGGGCATCGAGGCGACCCTCCGCCGCAAGCTCGAGGTGCGCGCGCTGCAGGATTACCACCCCGGCTACGCCGCGGCGACGGCGAAGAAGTCGTGAAGGTCCTCATCACGGGCGGCGCGGGCTTCATCGGCTCCCACCTGGCGGATCGACTGCTGGCGGACGGCCACGAGGTGCACGTCCTCGACGACCTCTCCACGGGCGCCGCGGAGAACCTCGAGGGCTTCCGGAACCACCCCCGCTTCCGGCTGACGGCGGAGTCCCTCTTCAACGTCCCCCGCACGGCGGAACTCATCGACGGAGCGGACTACATCTTCCACCTGGCCGCCTCGGTCGGCGTCTTCCAGATCGTCGAGAGCCCCGTCCGCACGATCGAAACCAACATCCGCGGCACGGAGATCGTCCTCTCCCACGCCGCGAAAAAGAGCCGGCCCGTCCTCATGGCCTCGACCAGCGAGGTGTACGGGAAGGCCTCCAAGGTCCCCTTCGCGGAGGACGACGACTGCGTCCTCGGCCCCAGTTCCAAGGGACGCTGGTCCTACGCGGCCTCCAAGCTCGTCGACGAATTCCTGGCGCTCTCCTACCACAAGGAGCGGAAGCTTCCCTCCGTCGTCGTCCGCCTCTTCAACACCGTGGGTCCCCGGCAAAGCGGCCGCTACGGGATGGTCCTCCCCCGCTTCATCCGGCAGGCCCTCGACGGCGGGCCGATCAGCGTCTACGGGGACGGGACCCAGTCCCGCTGCTTCTGCTGGGTGGGGGACGTGGTCGAGGCGCTCGTCCGCCTCATGCGGGAACCCCGCGCGGTCGGGCAGGTCTTCAACATCGGCAACGACCGGGAGATCAGCATCGGCGACCTCGCCCGGAAGGTCCGGGACCGGATCCGCCCGGAGGCGAAGATCGACTTCATTCCCTACGAGAAGGCCTACGAGGCGGGCTTCGAGGACATGGCGCGCCGCGTGCCCGACCTCCGGAAGATCAAGGCCGCGGTGGGGTACCGGCCCACGCTCGGCATCGACGAGATCATCGACCGCATCGTCGCCTGGGAATCGCGTCCGCATTGAACTTTGGCGCCCCGGCGGATGTCCAATCTCTCATGATACGCACCGCCCTGCTCCTGCCGCTGCTGCTGCTCGCGCCCCAGGACAAGGGCCTGAAGAAGCTCGAATTCAAGCTCCCCCCCGGACGCGTCGCCGAGTACTCGATCCTCGACCGGGCCGGCAAGCCGGACGGCGATCGCTCGCTCCTCGTCTTCGGCAGCGAGCTGACGCCGTCCTCGAACCGTTTCGTCGTGGACCGCTTCGACGAACTGCCGCTGCTCCTCGCCTTCCAGCTCCCCGCCGAGGCGTTCAAGGGCGGCATCGGGTGGGAGTTCTCGGCGGACTATTTCTCGGAGGCCCAGGATGCGGCGGGCGGCTGGGAGGCCTTCCTCGGCGGCGCCGGACTCCGCCCCGTGCACATCCGCGGCCGATACATCGTCAAACCCCTCCCCAAGAAGGCGGAGGACGAGCTGTTCAGCGTGGACGGCGTCTTCACCTTCTATGAGATCCGGCGGACCCTGGTCAACAACCAGGCCAAGTTCGCGCTCACGAAGAACGACCTGGGCACCCTGTCCCTGTCCGTGCAGTTCAGCGCCTCCCGCGGCCTGCCGCTGAAGGCCGGATGGCAGCTCAAGCTCAAGGGCCAGGAGCGCGAGGGGGGCCGGGTCGTGGACCGGAAATTCGACGTTCATGTCCAGATCGCCCTCAAGGAGGATCGCGATCTCGATCCGGCCGCCGTCCGCACCGCCGCCGAGGCGGCCGTCGCGCGCGCGCTCACCCGCCTGAAGGCGATGCAAAAGCCCGACGGCAGCTGGATCCCCGAACGCAACGCCGTCCCCCGGAATGAGGCCGTCGCCTCCACCGCGCAGGTCGTGCGCGCCCTGCTCGCCGCGGGGCTGCCGGCGTCCGACTCCGTCTTCCTCTCCGCCTCCAGGATCCTGAAGAGCCCGGCGCCCCCCGAGACCGCCGGCCTCGCCCAGCAGGTGCTCGCCCTCGCCGGGAAGGATCCCGACAAGGATGAGGCGGAGCACGCCCGCAAACTCGGTGAAGAGCTCCTCAAGCGCCGGGATCCCCGCACGGGCGCCTGGAACGCCGGGGGCCGGAACGATGCGGCCAACCTCTCCGTGACCCAGCTCGCCCTCGAGGCGCTCGCCGCCTGTCCGGGCCTCAAGGTCCCCGAGGAGGTCTGGAAGACCGCCCTCGACACCCTGCTCGCCTCGATGCTCGACGAGGACGAGGAGCTGACGCTCGACCTCGCGTTCACGGGGGATGCCCCCATCCTCCCGGATCCGAAGCAGGCGAAAGCCGCCGGCTGGCCGGCCCAGCTCGGCCCCTCCAATGACCCGATGGACGCCATCCGCCCCAGGGGACGGGGCCGGGGCACCGCGATCACGACGGTCGGCGCCCTCCGGGCGATCGATGTCTGCGCCGGGAAACTCACGCTCGACGAGAAGTCGCGCCAGGGCCTCGACGCCGCCCGCCGCCGCGGTCTGCTCGGGCTTCAGCGGCGCTGGACGCTCCGCACGGTGCCGCCCGCCGAAGGGTCCTGGAGCGGACAACGCCTGGAACACCTCGGCCAGCTCGGGCCGCTCTTCTCGCGCTACACCCTGGAGAAGATCGCGGGCTCGGACTGGAGGACGGAAGGGGCCCTCATGCTGCTGCGGGAGCAGTCGGGCGACGGCTCCTGGCAGGCCGGCACGGAGAACGCGGCGGCCAAGACCGCCCACGCCCTGCTCTTCCTGGGCGCCGTCCTGAAATAAGCCGGGCTACTTCTTCGCGTCCAGCTTCCCCAGCGCCTTCGTGATCAGCCCCTTCAGCTCCCGGGGGCTGCGGCGGCCGGAGGAGCGTTCCAGCACCTCCGGCTTGAGCGGATCGAGGATGAGCACGGTGGGCAGGGCGACGACCCCCCAGCGTCTGGCCTCCTCGGCGTCCCGCTTGCCCGCCAGCTTCACGAAGTGGAAGCGCTCCTGGTACTTCACGAGCGTCCGATCCTCGAGGGCCTTGAGCGTCTCCAGGGAGTCCTTCCGCTCGTCGGCGAAGACCAGCAGCGACGGCCGCCGCTCGGAGTCCGCCGCGGGCGCCTTCGCCGCCCAGGCGATCTCCTTCGACACGTAGCGCTGCTCCGCCGCCTTCAGCAGCGTCTCCAGGGAGCGCGCGTCGCCGAAGGCGCCGCGGGTCACCTCGTCGCCGTCGCCGTCCAGGAAAAGCACTTCGAGCGCCTTCGTCGCGCGGAGGTCCAGCGCGGTCTTCTTGTCGCAGACCCGGACCGGGTAGAACGCCTCCAGACGCTTGGAGAGCGCGCTGTCCGTGAAGGCCCGGTCCGTGCCGCCGTTGCCGCACGACTTGGACATGCCCGTCTGCGGGTCGCAGGCGATGTAGGCGAGGATCAGCTTGCCCGTCTGCGTGGAGAGCGCCTTGGCGTAGTCCAGCTTCATCCACTCGGGGGCGGACTGCTGTCCGGCCGCGCCCCCCAGCAGCACCGCAAGAGCCAGGACGGGGAGGATCAGGAGCCGCCGCATCTAGCGCCCCCCCCATTCCCGGGGCTCGGCGGGGAATCCGTTCAGGACCATCATCGCGGCCAGCTCGTCGGGGGAGACGCGGCGCCGGTCGTAGCGGATGTACGCCTCGTGGCGAGAATCCTCCACCCGCACGTCCTCCACTCCGGGCGTGTTGCGGAGCGCGGCGCCGAGCGGGCCGGACAGCGCCGTGTCCGACACGGTGAACACCGTGGTCTTGAGCTGGTGCTTCTTCAGCTCCGAATCCATCGCGATGTCCGCCAGCTGCTCCGGGCGCAGCGCGGCCACCCAGACCTTCGTCAGGTCGCCCTCCGGGACGGCCACCACGCTGTGGTCGCCGATCTCGAAGGCCCGCACGCGGATGTCCGAATGCTCGATCAGGCGTCCCGCGGCGAGATCCGCCGTGCACGCGGAAAGCACGAAACAGGAGACCTTCAGCCACGAGTTCGCATAGATCACGTGGACCCCGCCCATGCCCGCGCACCCGTGGGCCTGCAACTGCACGAAGCCGCCGTCGCGGAGCGCCGGAAGATCCAGCTCCCGCCCGCACGCCTCGCTCACCATCTCCGAAATTTCGCTCGAGGAGGACCCCGAATGCCCGAAGGTCCGCGCCTCGCGGTGATGCTCCACCGCCTCCCGGATCATGGACGGCGTCGCCGCCTTCCCGGGCAGCAGCAGCGCCGAGGAGACCAGGGACACCAGCAGGACGGCCGCGGCCGCCGCCAGCCAGCCGGAGCGGCGCCGCCGGCGCAGGACCAGCAGGATCCGCTCCCGCGCCTCCGAGGGCAGGCGGCGCGCCGCGAGGGACCCCTGAAGGAGCCGTCGCAATTCTTCGTCGTTCATCTCGTGCTTCCCTTTCCGATGCCGCGAAATTCGTCCGCCAGCTTCCGGAGGACGCCGCGAAGCTCCTGGCGGCCCCGGTAGACCCGGGAATTCACCGTGCCCAGCGGCCAGCCCAGGGCCTCCGCCGCCTCCTGGTTCGTCATCCCGTTCACGTCCACGAGCACGATCGCCGCACGCTGCTCCTCGGCCAGCGAGGCCAGCGCCCGCTCCACGTCCTCGGGAAGAAGAAACTCCAGATCCGCGCGCCGCAGCGGGGATTCCGCCTCGGCCAGGGCCTGGAAGGCCTCTTCCGCCGCCACCGGCTTTTCGCGCCGGCGGCGGCGGTAGAGGTCGATGTACGTGTTCGCCAGGATCCGCGTCATCCACGCCTTGAAATCCGTCCCCTGCTCGAAGGAATCGAAGCGGCGCAGGCCCTTCAACGCGGCCTCCTGGACCAGGTCCTCCGCATCGCTCGCGTTTCCGCTCAGATCCAGCGCGGTGAAATAGAACGCGTCGAGATGCTTGCGGAGCAGCTTCTCGAATTCCGGGTTCTGGGGCGGCGTCAACATGGTCTTGATATGGAACGTCCGCGGAGGCGGGTTATATCCGGACCGGCGACACTTTACTTGGTTACTTGGGAGGGGCGGCCTTGGGCAGCAGCTTCTCGTCGGCGAGCAGCTTCCGATAGCCCTCCTCGCCGCGGATCGCGTCGAGTTCCTGGTCCAGTTCGATCCACGCGCGATCCTGATAGCCGGCCCGGACCGCCCTCTCGAGCCATTCGACGGCGCGCGCCTTCTCCCCGCCCATCGACGCCAGGCAGGCGAGGTTGTAGAGCACCAGGGGCAAGTCCCTCCACGGGGGAGGCTTCTCCGACACGGCGAGCAGACGTCGATAGGCCGCCGCCGACGCCTCGCGCCGCCCCGCCCGGTTCAGCAGCATGCCCTTCTTGAACAGGAGGTCGCAGGCCTCGTCCAGCCGCTCCCCCTTGCCCAGGAGTTCCTCCACCCGGGCCTCCGCCGCGCCCAGATACGCCTCAAGCGGGGCCGGACGCCCCAGACGGTGCAGCGAGAGCAGGGCCTCCTCGTGCAGCGTGTTGAGTCGGCTCGCCGGCTGGGTCTCCTGGAGCAGGCGCTCCAGCGCGTCCGCGGCCCCGGGCACCGCGAGCTCCCCCAGCGCCATGACCGCGAGTTCCCGCAGGCAGTTGTCGTAATTCGGGATGCGGTCCCGCCGCGGCGACTTGCGGTAGGCGAAGCGGGGATCCTGGACCATGCGGAGCAGCACCGGTCCCGCCACCTCCGGTCCGAGCGCGGCCAGCGGCTTGAACTGCCCCCCGAAGAATCCGGTGCCCCCCTGTTCGGTCACCAGCCGGTCGAGCGCCTGCTCCACCGCCTCCTGGTGGTGGAGCGACAAAACGGCCTCCAGGGACCGCGCCTTCAGTCGCCCCGCCTCGACCTCGGCGCGCGCCGCCTGGAGGGCCTTGGGACCCAGCCGCGCCAGCGCCTCCTCCGCGGCGGAGCGGAGCTCCGGCTCGAGTTCGCCCACGATCAGCACCAGCCTGGGGATGGCGGCCTCGGCCCCCGCCTCGCCCAGGGCCCTCACCGCCTCGATCCGGAACGTGCGGTCCTCGTCCGACATCGCCAGCAGCAGTTCCTGCTCCGCCGCCCGGCCCAGCCGGCGGAGGTAATCGAAGCAGGCGCGCCGCAGCGCCGGATCCTTCTCGGAACGGAAGAGCTGCGCCACCGTCCCGAGCGGCTTGGGGGAGCGCAGTCCGCCGAGTTTCTGGATCGACAGCAGGCGGATCCCCGGATTCGTCCCCGCCAGACCTTTGAGAAACGCCGCTTCCGCTTCCGGACCGCCCAGTTCCGCCAGGTATTCCGCCGCGGCGCTCCGGACGGGTTCCGAGGGGTCCGCGATCAGCAGCGCGGCGGCGCCCTCGAGGCCGGCGCGGCTGCGCAGGACCGCCAGCCCCTGCAGGGCGCGGAGACGGACGAGTTCCCGGGCGCCCCGGAGCCCGGCCGCCAGAAACGGCTCCGCCGCCGGGCCCGCCTTCTCGAGATAATCCCCGGCGAACCTCAGCGCGTCGGCGTCCGTCTCCACGGCGAACAGCCGGCCGATGCGTTCGAGCACGACCGGCGTTTCGACGTCCCTCAGCGCCGCGAGGGCCTCCCGCCGCTCCCGCGCCTCCCCGGACCCCAGGCACGACAGCAGGAAGCCCTGCGCCGCCGCCCCCATCGAGAGCAGGCTTCTGAACACGGCCTCCTTCACGGCCCTGTCCGTCTCCCGCTTGAAGAGCTCCGCCAGCGGCTCCACCGTGTTAGGGCTCTGCAGCGTCTTCAGCGTCTCCACCGCCCCGCGGCGGACCTCGACCGATTCATGCGCGAGCGCCCGGATCAGCTCGGCTTCCGCCTCGCGCCCCAGCTCCCGCAGCAGCTGGAAGGCGGCCTCCTGCACCGAGGCGTCCTCGTCGCCCGCGAACAGTTCCGCCGCGCGGACCCGGGCCTTCGCGCTCCGGAACCCGGCCAGCACCTGGAGGGAGCTCCGGCGCACCCGGTGGTCCGGGGACGACAGCGCCCGCAGCAGCAGCGCCTCCGCTTTGGGGCCGGCCTTGTCCAGCTCCCTCCGGCCCGCCTCCCGGTCCTCGAGGAAATCGGAGCCGAGCTGTTCGATGAAGCGTGCGAGATCCGCCTCGGATTGCACGGAACAGACCAGGGCCAGCAGCAGGGGGGTCAGCAGCACCACGGTTCCTCCCTGTGTATTAGACGTCCGGGGAGTCCGGGTTCGGCAGGGAATAACACTTCGGGGTTCGGGCGACCCGGGGTGGTGGAGCTGAAGGGGGTTGAACCCTCGACCTCGTGAATGCCATTCACGCGCTCTCCCAGCTGAGCTACAGCCCCATCAGCCCGGGACGCCCGCGCGCCATCATAGCGATCAGCACCGGCCCGTCAAGCCCCGCTTCCGGCGCGCCGCGGACGCAGCGACCAGCGCAGACCGAGGAGGAGGCTCCCGGCGCCCAGCACCGCCAGGATCACCAGCGTCCAGTTCGTGCGGGAGGCCGCCTCCCGCGCGAGCCCGCCCAGCGGCTCCGCCGCCAGTTCCTTGACGCCGTTGAGATAGGGTTCGGGATCCCTCAGGAACGCGGTCAGCAGCGCCGCCCCGAAAACGACCCCCTTGTGCTTCCACAGGAACGCGCAGGCGCGGTCCCCGAAACGCTCCGTCACGGCCAGGATCTCCGCGGCCCTTCCGGTGGAGGCGATCGGCTCCGCGAGCCGCGCGAGATTCACCGCGCTGTCGGTGGAGATCTTCAACCGGACGACATCCCTCCCGAAGCGCCCCAGGAGGTCGCGCCCCACCCCGGGATGCCGGATCATCAGTTCCATCGCGTCGTCGCCATGACGCGCGAGCGCGGCGAGCGCCTGGTCCCCCTCGAGCGCCAGCACCCGCAGCCCGTCGTCCCCCCAGCGCAGCAGGACGCGCAGCCCCGCCGCCCCGTGCCGCTCCAGCAGGGCCACGCCCGCGGGACCCGTGCGGCGCAGCGCCCGGGCCGCGTCGTCGCCCAGCGATTCGACCAGGCGGACGACGCGGGGCTCCGCGCGTTCCAGCGCCTCCCGGCCGAACGACTCCACCACTTCCTTCGCCAGCTTCTTCGCCGCCGCCGACTGGGGGGCCGCGAGGCTAAGGATGACGAGCCACGCCGCCATGGGGCCTCCTTTCGAAGAGCGCGGACACGCGGGCCTCCTGCAGGGCGCGGTGCCGCACCACGGCCTCCGCGAGCGTGTCGTGGACGGCGTCGATCAGCCGGGTGCGGATCGCCTGCGTCACCCGGCGGACCTCGGCCCTCGCGGACGCCTCGTAGGCGTCCCCGAGCGCCCAGTCGATCGCCAGGCCCGCCCCGATTCCGAGGATCAGGCCCGCCCCCAGGCTCCAGGCCCCCGACGCCCCCCCCGCCGCGAGGGCGGGGCCGAGCACGCCGCTGGAGGCCAGCGCCGAGAGCCCCAGGATCGACACCGCCTCGCTCCCCGCGAAGGAGACCAGGTTCATGCCCAGGTCCCCCGCCGCCTGCCCGGCGAGTTCGGCCGCCAGACGCCGGTATTCCTGCCGCAATTCGGGGACGGAAAGCTCCGGACGCGCGACGCGCAGATCGGCCTCGATGGACACCAGCAGCCGGTTCTCCATCGCCGCGAAGCCGTAGGCCAGATCCTCGCGCAGCCGGGCATAAAGGCCCTCGAGGTCCGCCGGTCCGAAGACATGCCGCTCAAAGAGCTTCCGGACCAGCTTCTCATACGAGGCCTGCCCCCGCGTCAGCGCCTTCCATTTTCCCGACAGCGACATCAGCTCCTCGACGAAGGCGTTCTCGCGTTCGGGACGGAAGACGGCGCAGACGCGCCCGCCGGCGATGTCGAACAAGGGACGGTAATCCTGACGCCGCACCTGGTGGAGGGCGCGGTGGAGGGGGGACTCCACGGACTCCGAAAGGGAGCCGCCGGCCAGGAGGAGGACGGCGAGCGCCGCTCCCGGGGCCAGCAGCCTGCCGACCCGCTTCATCATCCTATTATCGGCGTTCCGGGGGCTTCTCCTTGCCCCCCGGCCGGAACTTCTTCAGCTCGCTCGTGAACGAGGTCCCCTCCCCCCCGATCCGGAGCGTCACCTCCGCTTTCACCAGGCCCGTGCCCCGCGCATACCACTCGAACCCTTCGGCCGTGAATTTCGATCCGGCCTCGACCCGCGTCCGCAGCCGCTGCGCGCGGAATTTCCCGGCCGGGACCTCGACGTCGACCTCGTCCTCCACCCACGCGCGGAAGCGCGGCGGGTTCTCCGCGATGCGCGCCTCGCCCTCCCACGCGTCGTTCTTGCGGAGGTCCCGCTTGAGCTTGAAGAACGGCTTGTCGACCTCCATCAGGCTGCGGCCCCGCTGCAGGCGGTGGATCAGCGTGCCCTCCCCGTCCTTCGCCAGCCACTCCTTGCGCAGGATCCGGGGCCCTTCGTAGCTCGGGTTGAACGACCGGTGCTCCACCACGAAGCAGTCGACCGCGCCGACCTTCTCGGTCCCGACCACCTCGTGGACGAATTCCGTCACGTCGTCGTAGTCGCTGCGGTAGGTCCACTGGTTCCCGGCGGCGAGCGGGAGCCAGTCGTCGCGGAGAGGATCCTGGGCGGGGGCCGTCTGGGCCGCGAGCAGGACGGCGACAAAAGCCCCCATCAGCTCACGCCGAAATTCCGCGGGTCGAAGTTGCCGGCGCGCGCGCCGTCCTGCTGGTCGATCTTGTCCAGGAGCTCCTCGAGCTCCGCCTTCGTGCAGACCTTCTTGGCGAGCATCACCTCGATGAGCGTGCGGCAGACCAGGGACACGCACCCCAGCTCGTACTCCAGCTGCAGCACCGGATCCTTGCCCTTGGGACCCTTGAAATCCTCGTAGGACTTTCGGTCGTCCATCGCCGCGTCGAGCTTGGCGAACTTGGCCGAATCCAGCACGTTGTGCAGGAAGTAGCGTCCGAGTCCCATGGATCCTCCCCAGAGCAATCACTCAGGCTGTGAATCCAGTATACCCCTATCCGCGCCCGAGGTGCGGCGCCAGGTCGCGGCGGGCCTGCGCCAGCACGGCGGGATCGACGTCCACCCGCTCCCCCGCCCCGCGCAGGGCCGAGATCAGCGCCTCCGTGGCCACGTTGCCCCTCGCTCCGGGGGCGTAGGGGCAGCCCCCGAGTCCGCCCACGCTGGAATCGAAGGCGCGGATTCCGAGCCTCAAGCCCTCCAGAACGTTGTCGACGGCATGGTGATAGGTGTCGTGGAAATGCAGCGCGATCCGTCCGGCCGGCACCACGGGAAGCAGCGCCTCCAGAAGCGCGGCGACCTCCGCCGTCGCGGCTTTCCCGATCGTGTCCCCGACGGAGATCTCGTCGACGCCGAGGTCCGCCAGGCGGCGGCAGACCTCCACGGCGCGCGCCGGCTCGACCCTCCCCTCGTAGGGGCACCAGAACGCCGTCGAGACGTAGCCGCGCACGGGCAGTTGGAGGCCGCGCGCACGCTCCACCACGGGCCGCAGCCGCTCGAAGGATTCGTCGATGGAGGCGTTGATGTTCTTCCGGTTGAACGTTTCGCTCGCCGCCGTGAAGACGGCGACCTTGTCCACCCGGGCCGCCACGGCGCGTTCGAGCCCCTGCAGGTTCGGAACGAGCGCGGAGTACGCGACCCCCGGGGCGCGGCGGATGCGCGCGAAGACCGCGTCGGAATCCGCCAGCTGGGGGACCCACTTCGGCGAGACGAAGGCCCCCGCCTCGATCTCGCGGAGCCCGGACTCCGAAAGCCGGTCGACGAACGCGACCTTCGCCTCCGTCGGAATCAGGGCCGCCTCGTTCTGCAGCCCGTCGCGGGGCCCGACCTCGACGATGCGGATCATGGCTCGAAGTCCAGCAGGACGCGGCCCAGGTCCACGAGATCCCCCTCGCGGACCTGCACGGACCGCACGACGCCCGCGCGCGGCGACAGGATGCGGTATTCCATCTTCATCGCCTCAAGCACGAAGAGCAGGTCGCCCTCCGCCACGGCCCGCCCCGCGGCCGCCGGGGCCTTCACGAGACGGCCCGTCATCGGGGCCCGGACATCCCGGGTTTCAGCGGCGCTGACGGGGGCTTCAGCGGCGGTCCGGGGAAAGAATTTCGCGCGCCCGGGCCAGCCGATCCAGACCCCCTCGGGCGTGCGCACGACCGCCAGGCGGCGGCCTTCGGCTTCGATCCAGCTCATGATCCCACCCGGAACGGGCCCAGCCGCTCCCAGGGGCCCGGCGACGATCCCCGCGCGGAGGCCGAAGGGGCGGCCGCACGCCCCGCGAAGTCCAGGATCTCGGGCGGCACCGGCGGCTCGGGCCAGGACAGGGATTCCAGCGAGGTCGTCCGCGAAGCCGCCGTCCGGAACAGCGGGCTTTCGAGCACCTGGATCAGGAAGGCCTGGTTCGTGGTCACCCCGAGCAGCGTCATCCCGCGCAAGGCCTCGATCAGCCGGCGCCGGGCCTGCTCGCGGTCCGCGCCCCAGGCGACGAGCTTCGCCAGCAGCGGATCGAAATGCGGCGTGACCTCCAGCCCCTCGCGCAATCCCGTGTCGATGCGAAGCCCGGGCAGCTGCGGCCAGTCCAGTTGCAGCACCCGGCCGCTCTGCGGAAGGAAGCCCGCGTACGGATCCTCCGCATTCAGGCGCGCCTCGAGGGCGTGGCCCCGGGGCGCCGGCGCCGCGGGCAGCGCCGCCCCCTGCGCGATCTCGATCTGCGCGCGGACCAGATCCAGTCCCGTCACGGCCTCCGTCACCGGATGCTCCACCTGGAGCCGCGTGTTCACCTCGAGGAAATGGAAGCCGCCGCTCTCGTCGACGAGGAACTCCACGGTCCCCGCGCTGCGGTACCCCGCCGCGCGCGCCAGGCGGACCGCGGCCGCCGCCAGGTCCCGGCGCAGCGTCCCGGAGAGCCCCGGCGCCGGACCCTCCTCGATCACTTTCTGGTAGCGGCGCTGGAGGCTGCAGTCCCGCTCTCCGACCGCGACCGCCTCGCGCCCGTCCCCGAGCACCTGCACCTCGATGTGGCGCGCCGGGTGGATGTATTTCTCGACGAGCAGCCGCTCGTCCGCAAACGCTTTCGCCGCCTCGCGCCGGGCCGCCGCGTGCGCCTCGTCCAGTTCCTCCGGAGAAGCCACGAGCCTCATGCCCTTGCCGCCGCCGCCCCCCGCGGCTTTCAACAGCACGGGATACCCCAGCCGCGCGGCCGACTCCCGCGCCTCCGCCGCCGAGTCCGCCCGCTGCGCCCCCGGGATCACCGGCACCCCCGCCGCCTCGGCCGCCGCCCTCGACGCGCGCTTGTCGCCGAGGCGCTCCATGGCTTCAGCTGAGGGGCCGATGAAGACCAACCCCGCCGCCTCGCAGGCCCGCACGAAGCCGGCGCTCTGCGAGAGGAATCCGTAGCCGGGATGCACCGCCGTGCAGCCGCTCTTGCGCGCCGCGCCGAGCAACGCGTCCGCCGACAGATACCGGTCCGGGGCGCCGAGCGCCACGACGTCGTCCGCAAGATCCAGATGCGGCGCGCCGCGATCGCAGTCGGCATGGACCGCCGTGGAGGCGATTCCCATCTCGCGCAGCGTCCGGAGGATCCGGACGGCGATCTCCCCGCGGTTGGCGACCAGGACCTTCACGGCCAGACCGGCGGCCGCTTCTCGAGGAAGGCGGCCAGCCCCTCCTGGGCCTCCGGCGCGACGCGGATCGCCGAGATCGCCTCGACGGTCCAGGCTTGCGCCTCCTCGCGCGACAGCCCGGGCAGCGTCCGCAGCAGCTTCTTGGCCTCCGCCATCGCCTTCGGCGCCCCGCGGAGCAGTTCCGCCACGACCGCCTCCACCCGGGCATCGAGTTGCGCGGGCGGGACGAGATCGTGCACGAGCCCCATCGCGCGCGCCTTGACGGCCCCGAAGCGCTCCCCGGTGAGGAAGTAGCGCCGCGCCTCGGAGAGGCCGATGCGGGGGATCACGACCAGCGAGATCACGGCGGGGATCAGGCCCAGCCGGACCTCCGGGAATCCGAACTTCGTGTCCTCGGCGCAGACCGCCACGTCGCACGCGGCGATGAGGCCCGCCCCGCCGCCGATCGCGGTGCCGTGCACCCGGGCGACGACCGGCACCGGGCACTCCTCCACCGCGCGGAGCATCTGCGCCAGCGCCTGCGCATCCTTGCGGTTCTCCTCCGGCGTGAACGCCTTGCTCCGCTTCATCCAGTCGACGTCCCCGCCCGCGCAGAACGCGGGCCCCTCGGCGGCGAGCACGATGACGCGGGCCTCGGCCGGCGGCAGCGTGAAGGCGGTCGTGATCTCCAGGATCATCGCCTCATCGAAGGCGTTCCGGGTCGCGGGGCGGTTCAGCGTCACCCACGCGACGGCCCCTTTGACTTCAGTGCGGACGAAGTTCATGCGGTCACATTCGGAATACGGGAAAGCGGGTCCCGGGAATCGGGGCCTGAAGCGCCAGGGAAAGGGCGAGCGCCACGACGGGGCGCGTCTGGACGGGGTCGAGGATGCCGTCGTCCCACAGGAGCGAGGTCCCGAAGTAGGGATCGCCCTCGCGTTCGTACTTCTCGCGGACGGGGCCGGCGATGGCGCGCTCCTCCTCGGGGGACAGCTGTTTCCCGTCGCGGGCGAGCTGCTCGCGCTTGACCTGCACGAGCACGCTCGCGGCCTGCTCCGCCCCCATGACGGAGACGCGGGCGTTCGGCCACGTGAACAGGAAGCGCGGATCGTAGCCCCGGCCGCACATCGCGTAGTTGCCCGCCCCGTGCGAGGCGCCCACGATGACGGTGATCTTCGGCACGGCCGCGGCCGCCACGGCCTGCACCAGCTTGGCGCCGTCGCGCGTGATGCCGCCCTGCTCCACGCGCTTGCCGACCATGAAGCCCGTGATGTTCTGCAGGAAGACCAGGGGGAAGCGGCGCTGCGCGCAGAGTTCGATGAAGTGCGCCCCCTTCAGGGCGCTCTCGCTGAACAGCACGCCGTTGTTCGCGACGATCCCGACGGGGATGCCGTGCCAGCGCGCGAACCCGGTGACCAGCGTGGCGCCGTATTCGGCCTTGAATTCCTGGAAGCGGCTGCCGTCCACGAGCCGGGCGATGAGCTCGCGGATGTCGTAGGGGCGACGCCCGTCCGGCGGGACGATGCCGTAGAGCTCCTCGGCGGCATACGCGGGCTCCTCCGGCTCGAAGGTCTCCAGCGCCGGGCGCGACGCGGACCCGAAGGCCGCCACCACGTTCCGGCAGCGGCGCAGGGCGTCCTCCTCGTTGTCCGCCAGGTGATCGCAGACGCCGGACACGCGGGCGTGCATCTCGCCCCCCCCGAGTTCCTCGGCGCTGACCTCCTCGCCGATCGCCGCCTTCACGAGCGGCGGCCCCGCCAGGTAGATCGTGCCCGCCCCGCGGACGATGATGTTCTCGTCCGCCATGGCGGGGACGTACGCGCCGCCGGCGGTGCACATGCCGAGCACGACCGCGACCTGCGGCAGGCCCTCCGCGGAGAGCAGCGCCTGGTTGCGGAAGATGCGGCCGAAATGCTCGCGGTCCGGGAAGACGTCGGCCTGCAGCGGCAGGAACACGCCGCCCGAGTCCACCAGGTAGATGCTGGGCAGGCGGTTCTCGAGCGCGATCTGCTGGGCCCGGAGGTGCTTCTTGATCGTCTCGGGGAAATACGTGCCGCCCTTCACGGTGGAGTCGTTCGCGACGACGAGACATTCGCGTCCCGAGACGCGGCCCACGCCCGTGACGATCCCGGCGGAGGGGACCTCGTCGCCGTGGCGTCCCCAGGCCGCGAGAGGCGAGAGTTCCAGGAAGGGCGCGCCGGGATCCACGAGCCGCTCGATGCGTTCGCGGGGCAGGAGCTTGCCGCGTTTGCGCTGCACGGCGACCGCCTGTTCGCTGCCGCCGCGGCGCACGCGGTCCAGCCGCTCGCGCAGCGTCGCCGCGAGCGCCCGGTGATGGGCGGCGGCGGCCAGGAACTCGGCCGACTTCGGATCGATCCGGGACCGGAGGGCGTCCATATCCCAAGTGTAGCCGGACGGGCGGCCCGCCCGATAGATATTGAAGGCGCGGACGCCCCGGAGGTCGATGAAGCCTTGAACTACCTGGCCCGTCTCTCGGCAGGACGATACATCTTGTGGTGCTATTTCATCTGGTGGAGCGCCGTCCTGGTCCGCCACTTCGACCCCAGCCCGCGGCTCTGGCTGAACTCGCTCGGCCTCAGCGTCATCATCGGGCTGGCGCTCTACGTCAACACCACCGCCTCGGGGATGAACCGCGTGCGTCTGGAGCCCTGGCCGGTCTTCCGCCTCTTCCTGATCCCCTTCTGCGTCTCCAGCTTCGCCGCCCTCATCAAGGGGCGGGACTTCATCCTGGTGTTCTCCCCGCAGTGGACCGAGTCCGCGCCGGCCGCGGTCCTCTGCGCGACCCTCGGGGGGCTGGTGGCGCTGGCGCGCTGGCGGCGGCCCTTGCCATCAAACGAGGAATCCCGGTAAAATCCGCCCCTCGGACATGATCCTCAAGAAAGCCCTGCTGCTCACCGTGCTGCCCTGGGTGGCCGGCATCAGCCTCCTGCACGGCTGGATGAATCTCGGCCTCTTCAGCGGGGACAAGGGTTCGGGGAAGGCCCTGAAGGTGGGCTTCCTTCCCGTCACCTGACACCTCACCTGCCCCGTCAACCACTTCATCCAGAAAAGCATGAAGGGGAGCGGATCCTTTGAACCGGTCCGGTTCAACGGGTGGCCGGAGCTGAAAGAGGCGTTTCTCTCGAAATACACGGACGCCTCCTTCATCCTCGCGCCCATGGCCATGAAACTTCGCGAAGAGGGCATCCCCATCAAAATCGTCTACCTGGGGCATCGCGACGGCACGGCGCTCATGGTCCGCAAGGACTCCCAGATCCATCGGATCGAGGATCTGCGCGGCAAGAAGGTGGCCGTCCCCAACCGCTATTCCAACCAGCGCCTGCTGCTCTACAAGGTGCTCAAGGAGCGGAACCTCTCCTTCGGCGATATCGAACTGATGGAGTTGCCGCCCCCCGACATGCCGACGGCGCTCTATTCGAAATCCGTGGACGCCATCAGCTCCGGCGAGCCCTTCATGGGCCAGACCGAATTGGACGGCTACGGCCGCATCCTCTACCTCACGAAGGACGTCTGGCCGGAATTCATCTCCTGCGTGCTGGCCGTGCGGGAGGAGGTCATCCGGGACGACCGGCCCCGGGTCCAGGCCCTGGTGGACGGCATCGCCCGCAGCGGGCTCTGGCTCGACCAGAAGATGGACAACCGCATGCAGGCGGCGCAGTTCGTCAGCCGGGACTACTACAACCAGAACCCCAAGCTCCTCGAATTCGTCCTAAGCAAACCCGTGGACCGGGTCAAATACACCAACCTGACGGTCCGGCGGAAGGACTTCGAGGAAATCGAGGTCCTGGGACGCGAAGCGGGCATCCTCACGGGCAAGGCCCGCTTCGAGGATTACGCCGACCCGTCCTTCGTCAGGGAAGGCGCCACCGTGGACCAGTACCAGTTCGAGGACGCCGACTCCAAGGCGAAGGCCCGGGAGAAAGGCCTGATCAAGTGAGCGACGCCCCGGAAATCGCCCGGCCCCGCTTCAAGGGGCTCGCCGTGGGGCTGCCCCTGCTCGTCGGCGCGGCCGTCCTGCTCGGCTGGGACCTCCTGGTGCGCCTCTCCGGCAGCGATCTGTTCCCGAAGCCGCTGGAGGTCGCGAGCGGCATGGCCGAACTCGTCCAGAAGGGCCTCCTGCTCAAATACATCGTGGCCTCCCTCTTCCGCGTGACCGTCGGCTTCACGCTCGCCGTGCTCGTCGGCGTCCCCCTGGGGCTGATCCTCGGCTGGTTTCAGCGGCTCTTCTTCGCCTTCAACCCCCTGATCCAGGTGCTGCGTCCGATTTCGCCGATCGCCTGGATCCCGGTGGCCATTCTCTGGTTCGGCGTGGACGACCGCGCGCCGGTCTTCCTCATCTTCCTCTCCAGCGTCTTCCCGATCACCGTGTCGGCGATGGCGGCCGTCCAGAACATCCAGCCCGTGTACGTGCGCGCCGCCCGGAACTTCGGCCTGACCCGCCTGGAACTCTTCCGGCAGGTGATCTTCCCCGCCACGCTCCCGCAGGTGATCACCGGCATCCGCATCGCGCTCGGCGTGGCGTGGCTGGTGGTCGTGGCGGCCGAGATGATCGCCGTCAACTCGGGACTCGGCTTTCTGATCATCGACGCCCGCAATGCCGGCAAACGCTACGACCTCGTCGTGGCGGGCATGATCATGATCGGGCTGATCGGCCTCGGGCTCGACCTGCTCGTGAGGCAGGTGGAGAAGTTCGACGAGGTCCGCTGGGGCTACAGCCGCTCATGAGCCCCGACCGCCCGGCCGTCCGGATCCGCGACCTCTGGATGAGCTACCCGGGCAAGAAGGCCGGCGAGCCGGTCCACGTCCTTGAACGCTTCGATCTCGACGTGCGCCGGGGCGAGTTCGTCTGCATCGTCGGCCCCTCGGGCTGCGGCAAGTCCACGATGCTCAACATCGTCGCGGGCTTCGTGCAGCCCACCCGCGGCCGCGTGGAAGTGGACGGCGAGGCCGTCCGCGGCCCCGACCCCCGGCGCGTCTTCGTCTTCCAGGAAAACGGCGTCTTTCCCTGGCTCACCGTCCGGCAGAACATCGGCTTCGGGCTGCAGCGCTCCTGCGCCGCGGAGCGCGACGCCAGCGTCGCCCACTACGTGGACCTGGTGGGCCTCAAGGGCTTCGAAAACGCCTACCCCCGCGAACTCTCCGGCGGCATGCGCCAGCGGGTCGAGATCGCCCGCGCCCTCGCCGCGAAATCGGAAATCCTCTACATGGACGAGCCCTTCGGCGCGCTCGACTTCCTCACCCGGATGAAGATGCGCGCGGACCTCGTCCGCATCTGGCAGGAGGAGCGCAAGACCGTCCTCTTCGTCACGCACGACATCGAGGAGGCCGTCCAGATCGCCGACCGCGTGATCGTCATGAGCCGGCGCCCCGCCACCGTCCAGGAGATCGTTCCGGTGGACCTCCCGCGCCCGCGCGACCTGGACTCCTCCGGCTACCTCGCCATCCGCGACCGCATCTTCTCCTCGATGGGCATGAGCCTCAAGGTGGGATCCCCCGAAGCGGCGCCCGCCCGCGCCGAGGTCGTCCGGGAACCGCTCGACGCGGACGTCCTCATCATCGGCGGAGGCCCCGCGGGCGGCATCCTCGGCTCCTACCTGGGCCGGGCCGGCGTCAGCCACCTCATCCTGGACAAGGCGGAGCACCCGAGGCCGCACGTCGGGGAGTCCCTGATCTGCTCGACCACGCGCGTGTTCCAGGACATCGGCTTCCTCCCCGTGATGGAACGGGAGGGCTTCGTCCGAAAACACGGCGCGCTGTGGACCCACGGCCCGCAGGGAACCGCGCGGACCCTCCGCTTCCGTCCCATCCCCCACCTGGGGGTCCGGCAGGACTACACCTACCACGTGGACCGCAGCCGCTTCGACAGCCTGCTTCTGACCCACGCCCGCGGCCACGGCTCCCGGATCCTGGAGGGCACCCAGGTCACGGAGGTGCTCTTCGATGCGAAGGGATTCGCCGAGGGCGTCCGCGTCCGCGCCGACGGCGCCCCGGAACGCGTCCTGCGCGGCCGGATCGTCGTCGATGCGTCCGGCCGGGGCACGCTCCTGGGGTACCAGCTCAAGCTCAAACGGAACGACCCGCTCTTCGACCAGTTCACCGTCCACACCTGGTTCGAGAACCTCGACCGCGGCCCCGCCGAAACGGCGGACTACATCCACCTCCACATCCTGCCGAAGCCGCGCGCCTGGATCTGGCAGATCCCGATCAGCCCCGCGATCACCTCGGTCGGCGTGGTCACCCGGCGGGAGGACTATCTTCGGGGCGGCGAGGCGCCCGGGGATTTCCTCGCCCGGGAAGCCGCCGCGAACCCCGATTTCGCCCGGCGCCTCGCTGCGGCGAAGCCGGTGCACGACTACGTCCGCGAAGGGAATTACAGCTACGTGATGGACCGCTTCGCCGGCGACGGCTGGCTCCTGGTCGGCGACGCCGCGCGCTTCGTCGACCCGATCTTCTCCTCGGGCGTCAGCGTGGCGGCGGAATCCGCGCAGCGCGCGGCGGCCGCCATCATCGGCGCGCTCCGGGCGGGCAGCGTGGGCGCCCCCGCCTTCGCGGCGTACGAGCAATCCCTCCGCGCGGGCGTGGATCTCTGGCGGGAGTTCATCCTGCTCTACTACCAGCTGCCGCCGCTCTTCATGGAGCTCCTGGGCCGCGAAGAGGACCGGGCCGAACTCCTGAAGATCCTCCAGGGCGAGGTCTACGAATCTCCGCGACTTCCCATCCTGGACCGGATGCGGCGGACGATCGAGGAGGTCAAGGCCGACCCCCGACACCCCTGGCGGGCCGACTGGTCGCCGCTGCAGTCTTAGGTCTGCTTCTTGGGCTTCTTCTTCGGCACCGAGACCTCGTCGAACTTCGCCTTCTGAACGTCCGTGCAGATCTCGCGCGCCTTGGCGAGCACCTCGGTCCGCAGGGCTTCGGCGCTCTTCTTCGCGCCCTTTTTGTCCGCCCCGGTCTTCACCTGCTCGGCGGCCTCTTCCAGGCGCTTCTGGTACGACTCGTAGAGCTCGCGCGCCTGTTTGACCTGCTTCCCGTCGAAGCCCACGTCCTCCTTGAGGATTTTCAGTGAGGGCAGTCCGAGCGGGAGGCCGCCCTTCTTCTTCGCCGGAGCCGCGGGTGGCGGCACGGGCGCGGCCGGAGCCGCAGGGGCGGCCGGCGCCGCCGCCACGGGGGCCGGGGGCGGGGGCGGCGCGGGCTTGACGGCCTCGGGGGCGGGCACCGCCGCGGGCTCGGGCTTCGGAGTCTCCGCCGCACACGCCAGAAGGGCCAGCAGCAGCGGGGTCAGGATCGAGAATCGAATCGTCATGGGAAGTCTCCTCTTCCCGGTTCAACCCGCGCGCCGCGGGCCGGTTGCGGTCAAAAGGAAAAGCCCCCGGGGGCCTGGAGGCGCCCCGGGGGCCGGGATCCTGCGCGAGGACTACTTCGAGGAGGCGACCTTCTTGATGGCCGCCTCGATCTCCTTCTTCACCGTGGGCGGCGCGCCCGCGGTCATCTTCTTCAGCTCCTTCGGCTCCTCCTTGGAGACGTCGAGGATCAGCAGCGTCGGCGCCGCCGTCACCTTCAGCTTCTTCGCATCCGCGGAATCCTTGCTGAACTCCACCATCGCGTACGCGATCTTCCCGAAGGCCTCGTCCAGGGAGGCGTCGCCCAGCACCTGGGCGAACGTCTTGCACTTGGGGCCGCCGTCGGAGAAGAGGACCAGGGCGACCTTGGCGCCTTCCTTGGCCGCCTTGACCGCGTCATCGATGCTGTTCAGCGCCGTGCGGGAGGGCCCCTCCCCCAGGCCGGGGATGTTGCCGGCGAACTTCGCGGGATCGGAGGCAAACTGCCCCTTGCAGTTCCCTCAGCAGAACGCGACCGTCTTCCCCTTGTAGACTTCCGTGATGTTCGGTTTCACGGGCGTTCCCGTCTTCACCGGACAGGTCGTGTTGACCGGCGCGCCCTGCGCCGCCCAGGCCACCGCGGACACCAGCAGGAACCCGAAAGCGGTTCTCAAGGACTTCATCTCATCCCCCTTATGCGTGCGTACCGGACACAGGGTGAGATACGTCGCCAGATCCGGTTCCGGTGCAGACTAACGCGGACGGCGCCGGGGGATCTCGTCCTGCAGGTATTTGACGATGTCCCGGGTGTCGGTCCCGGGGCCGAAGAGGCGTCCCACGCCGAGCTTCGCGAGCTCCGCCGCGTCGTCCGACGGGATGATGCCCCCGCCGCAGAGCAGCACGTCGTCCATCTTCTTCTGCTTCATGAGCTCCAGGATCTCGGGGAAGAGCGTCATGTGCGCGCCCGACAGGATGGACAGGCAGACGGCGTCCGCGTCCTCCTGCAGGGCGGCGTTCACGATCATCTCGCAGGTCTGGTGAAGCCCCGTGTAGATGACCTCGAAGCCGGCGTCCCGGAGCGCGGCGGCGACGACCTTGGCGCCGCGGTCGTGCCCGTCCAGGCCGGGTTTCCCGACGATGATGCGGAACTTGCGTGCGGCGGTCTGGCTCATGTTCACCAATAGATCGGCGGCTCGCGCCATTCCCCGAACTGTTTCTTGAGGGCGTCCACGATTTCCCCCAGCGTCACCCCGGCCTCCACGGCCCGGATGAGATGCGGCATCAGGTTGCTGCCGTCCTTCGCCGACGTCTCGATCGCCAGCAGGGACGCCCGCACGGCGTTGCCGTCGCGGGCGGCCTTGAAGCGCTTCACGCCTTCGATCTGCTCGCGCTCGACCTTCGGGTCGATCTTGAGGGTGGGGATGGGCGTCTCCCCCGGCTCGACGTACTCGTTCATGCCCACGGTGATGTAGCGGCGCTCCTCCAGGTCCTTCTGGAACTGGTAGGCGGCCTTGGCGATCTCCAGCTGCGGATATCCCTGCTCGATCGCGGGGATCATCCCGCCCCGGCGCTCGATCTCCGCGAAGATCCGCTCGGCCTCCGCCTCCATGCGGTCGGTGAGCGCCTCGATGAACGGCGCGCCGCCCAGCGGATCGATGCGCTCCGTCAGCCCGGTCTCGTGGGCCAGGATCTGCTGGGTCCTCAGGGCGATCTTCACCGCCTCCTCGGTCGGCAGCGCCAGCGCCTCGTCCATGGAGTTCGTGTGCAGCGACTGCGTCCCGCCCAGCACCGCGGCGAGCGCCTCGATCGCAGTGCGCACGATGTTGTTCTCGGGCTGCTGCGCGGTCAGGGAGCAGCCGGCCGTCTGCGTGTGGAAGCGCAGGCGCCAGCTCTCCGGATTCTTCGCCCCGTATCTCTCCCGGAGATGCCGCGCCCAGATCCGGCGCGCCGCGCGGAACTTCGCGATCTCCTCGAAGAAGTTCATGTGCGAGTTGAAGAAGAACGAAAGCCGCGGCGCGAACTTGTCGACGGGGATGCCCGCCTTCATGCCGAACTCGACGTACGTGAAGCCGTCCATCAGCGTGTACGCCAGCTCCTGCACCGCGGTGCTCCCCGCCTCGCGGATGTGGTAGCCGGAGATCGAGATGGAGTTCCACTTCGGGACGTGGTCGGCGCAGAACGCCATCATGTCCGTGATGATCCGCATCGACGGCAGCGGCGGGTAGATCCACTCCTTCTGGGCGATGTACTCCTTGAGGATGTCGTTCTGGATCGTCCCCCGCAGCCTCTCGGGCGCCACGCCCTGCCGGCGGGCCGCCACGACGTACATCGCCAGCAGGATCGCGGCCGTGGAGTTGATCGTCATGGAGGTGGAGACCTCGCCCAGGGGGATGCCCCGGAAGAGCTCCTCCATGTTCTCCATCGTGCAGAGGGCGACGCCCTCGCGGCCGACCTCCCCCTTCGAACGGGCGTGGTCGGAGTCGTAGCCCATCAGGCTCGGCATGTCGAAGGCCGTCGAGAGCCCCGTCTGGCCGTGGTCCAGCAGATAGCGGAAGCGCCGGTTCGTGTCCGCCGCCGTGCCGAAGCCCGAGAACATCCGCATCGTCCAGACCTTGCCGCGGTACATCGACGCGTAGGGTCCGCGCGTGAACGGATATTCGCCCGGCTGACCCAGCTGGCGGCCGGGATCCCAGCCCTTCAGGTCTTCGGGACCGTAGACGACCGGGTCCGCCGGCTGCTGCGTGCCGGGAAACCGGGAGCGCCCCCTCGCCGGGACGATCATGAGCGCACCTCCGCCAGCAGGGCCTGAGCGCCCTGATACGGGGATAGTCTACCCTCCAGGACGCGGGTCGCGGCGGCTTCCACGCGCGCGGCCGAGCCTTCCGCCTCCCAGAGGTTCTTCTGGAGAAGAAACTCCGCCAGCTGACGCAGCCGGGTTTCCATGCTCTTGAGGCGGCGCGCCCGGAAGCCTCCGTCGGCCTTCCGGGCCGCGATGAAGGCGTCCAGCGCCGCGGCCAGCTCGGGGATCCCCTTCCCGTTCACGGCCTCGGCGGGCAGGATCGGGACGTCCTTGCGCGAACGGAGGCCGAGTTCGAACGCGGAGCGCAGGTCGTACTCCAGGCGGTCGGCGCCGCCGCGGTCCGCCTTGTTGATGACGACGATGTCCGCCACTTCCAGCACGCCGGACTTCATGGCCTGGACGCCGTCGCCGGACTCCGGCGAGAGCATGAGGACGACGCAGTCGGCGGCCTTCGAGATCTCGATTTCGGACTGGCCGACGCCGACGGTCTCCAGCAGCAGCAGCGTGCGGCCGGAGGCGTCGAGCAGGTCGGCGGCGTCCTGCGTGGCGCGGGCGATGCCGCCGCTGACCCCGCGCGTGGCCATCGAGCGCATGAAGACGGCTTCGTTCTCCGCGATCTTCGCCATGCGCACGCGGTCGCCGAGCAGCGCGCCGCCGGTGAAGGGGCTCGTGGGGTCGACGGCGATGATGCCGACTTTCTCGCCTCTCGCTCCGTAGAGGGCGGCCAGCTGGTCGACGGTGGTGGACTTGCCGACGCCCGGAGGTCCCGTGATGCCGACCCGCAGGGATCCGCCCACGCGCGGATAGACGGCCTCCAGCAGGGCCCGCCCTTCGGCGGACCCGGATTCCACCTGGCTGATCGCCCGGCTGATCGCCAGGAATTCGCCCCGGAGCAGACCCTCGGCCAGTGACATCGCGCGCGTACTATACCCTGCCTTGGGCCGGCCGACTACGCCTTGAGGCAGCACTGCTTGTGCTTCTTGCCGCTGCCGCAGGGACAGGGGTCGTTGCGGCCCACCTTGGCCTGCCCCGCCTTGATCGGCGCGGGACCCTGGCGGACGGGACGCGTGTAGAACCAGGTCCCGTCGATGAGCTGGAACTCCGCCTTCTCGAGCAGGGCGCGCTCCGCGTCGCCCTCCTTGAAGTACGCGGTGAAGTCGACGTACGCGAAGCCGTCCTTGGGCCCGAGCGTGTGCGAATGGATCACGAGCCGGGTCCAGTCCGTGCCGCCCGCCTCGCCGTCCGGGACGTAGGGCTCCTTCGAGGTGGGCAGGTAGGTGCGGTGCAGGTGGGCGAAGTCCCGCGCCACATGGGCGCTGAAGCGCGAGCGCATCAGCCGTTCGGCGTCCGGGGCCTTCTCCTTCTGGCTCAGGATCGGTTCGCAGCAGGCCCCGAAGGTCCTGCCGGTCCCGCAAGGACACGGCAGGTCGCGTCCGGGCGGCTTGTGCTCGGCGGCGGCTTTGCTCACGCGTCGTCTCCCTTGAAGCGGTCTCTGAAGGCCCCATGGAATACCTGAATCCTCCGCGAAACGCCAGCTTAAGCTCCGGTCCGGGGCGGCGCTTTTTGCTCCATTTGAGCCTAATTCGCGTGTAGTTCTTTCCAGAGTGCACAGACTGAGTTGGATCCTCCTGCTGCCCCTCCTCCCGGGCGCGGGGGCCGCCGCCGTCCCGGGTCCCGTGGACGCCTTCTTCGCGGAGGAGGTCTGGGCCAAGGTCGGCGAACGCACCTGCCTCAACTGCCACAGCGCGGGCGGCGATGCCGAGGAGAGCAAGTTCATCCTCCGGAACACGGAACTCGCCCCCGAGGCCCTCGCTCAAAACCTCGAGGCCTTCAAGCGCATGGCGGCGATCCGCAAGGACGGGAAACCGCGCCTGCTCGTCAAAGTGGGCGGAGGCCTCGACCATGGCGGTGGCACACAACTGAAAACCGGATCCACCGGGCTGCGCGTTCTGGAGGAGTTCGTCCGCCGCCTGGACGGGGCGCCCGCCGCGCCGGGCCCGGATTATGTCCCGCCCCCCTTCTTCCAGGGGATCGCGATGGCGCCCCCCCGGAGGCTGCTGCGCCGCCTCACGCTCTCGCTCGCAGGACGCCTGCCGAGTGCGACGGAGTTGGAGGAAGCCGGGCGGGGACTGGATCCGATCCTCGATCGGGTGATGCAGGAGGAGGCCTTCTACGACCGCCTCAAGGAGGGTTTCAACGACATCTTCCTCACGCTGGGCTACGACGGCAACGCCGACGACGCCCTCTCCTACGACCACTTCGAGAAGACCCGCCATTGGACCGAGAAGTACGATCTGGACTCCGTCCCCGAGAAAGAGCGCCAGAAGGCGCGATGGGCGCTCGCGGCCACCTACCGTAAGGCGCTGCTCCGCGAGCCGTTGGAGCTGGTCAAATACCTCGTCCAGAACGACCTGCCCTTCACGGGGCTGGTCACCGCGGACTACCTGATGGTCTCCCCCTACACGGCCCGCGGCTACGGGATCTTTGAAGGGCTCAAGCCCCGTTTCAAGAACCCCGACGATCCCTTCGAATACATCACCGCCAAACTGCCCGCCTTGAAGGGGCGCGACGGCAAAGTCCAGAAGACCGGCGCCGGCATCTATCCGCACGCGGGGATGCTGAGCCTCTTCCAGTATCTGCGTCGCTATCCGACGACGATCACGAACCGCAACCGCCTCCGCGCCCGCATGTACTACCAGCACTTCCTCGGCGTCGACGTCATGCAACTCGCCCCGCGCGTCACCGACGCCGCGGCCGTCGGCAAGAAGTTCTCCAACCCCACGCTGCAGGCCCCGGACTGCGTGGTCTGCCACAAGACGATCGACCCCGTCGCCGGCCTCTTCCAGGACTACTTCAACGAGGAGGGCCACTACGGGCCGCGCAAGGAGGGCTGGTTCACGGACATGTTCGGGCCGGGCCGTGAGGGCGGCGACCTGCCGGAGGCCGAACGCTGGCGCTCGCTCCAGTGGCTCGGCCAGGAGACCGCGAAGGACCCGCGCTTCGCCGTCGCCATGGTCGAGCACGTCTATTACCTGCTGATGGGCCGCAAGGTGATGCCGGCGCCGCAGGACATCGACGACCCGAACTTCACGCCCAAGCGCCGCGCCTATTTGGAGCTGCGCAAAGAGATCCGGAACCTCGCCGTCCGCTTCGCGAAGGAAAACTTCAACCTCAAGGTCGTCTTCAAAGGCCTGGCCGCCTCCCCCTTCTACCGCGTGGACGGGCTGACCGAAGCCGTTAAGAATCCGGCTCGCCGGGCCGAGTTGGACGACATCGGCCTGACCCGGCTCCTCACCCCCGAGCAGCTGGAACGCAAGGTGCTCGCCGTCTTCGGGCAGCGCTGGGGCCGCCTGGACGACCAGGACCAGAAGTTCGCGATCCTCTACGGCGGTATCGACTCCAAGGAGGTCACCCAGCGGCTCGCCGATCCGAGCGGGGCCATGGGGGCCATCCAGCGCATCATGGCCAACGACGTCGCCTGCAAGAACGTCCCGCTGGATTTCAGCCTGGAGCCGGCGAAGCGGAAGCTCTTCCCGGACATCGAGCTGGACGTGGTCCCGGGAACACCCGAAGCCGAGACGCGGATCCGGGCGGCGCTGGTCCGACTCCACGAGCGCCTGCTGGGCCGGACGCTCGCACCCTCGCACCCGGACCTCGAGCGCAGCTACGGCCTCTTCGCGGGCATCGTGGCCGAAGCGCACGAGCGCAAGGGCCTGGAGAAACAGGAGAGCTACTTCTGCCGCAGCGGGAAGGAAGAGAAGCGCTCCCCCGATCCGCACTACACCCTGCGCGCCTGGCGCGCCGTCGTCACGTATCTGCTCCGCCAGGACGAGTTTCTCTACGAATAGGGGCCGACATGGAACGCCGTGACTTCCTGAAGCTCTGCGGATCGGCCGGGCTGGGGCTGGCCGCGCCGCTCGGGCTGCCGGCCTTCGGCGCCCAGGCCGAACCCGCGCCGTATGAAGGCCCGTTCTACGCGGTCTTCAACGCGTCCGGGGGCTGGGACACGACGTACCTGATGGACCCCAAGGGCGCCGGCGGCATCAACCGGCTCTACAAGGAAGGCGACATCCTCACGCAGGGCCGGCACAAACTCGCGCCCAACGCGGCCCACGTGAAGGTGGGTTTGAGCAACGAGGATTTCTTCAAGAAATACGGCTCCGAGCTGCTCGTGCTGAACGGGATGGACTACTCCGTCAACAACCACGACCCCTGCTCGCGCTACATGGCCACGGGCAAGCTCGACAGCCTCGCGTATCCGACGTTCGCGGCGCTCGCCGCCGCCTGCAAGGGCACGCAATACCCGCTGGCGTTTCTCACGTTCGGCAACTACTCCAACACGGGCAACCTCGTGCCGATGGCGCGCATCCCCTACCTGCAGTCGCTGAACCTGATCGCGAACGCGGACGGCGTCGGCGGCACCGCGACGCACCCCTACCACGACGTCTTCGTGAGCGAGCGCATCGAGCAGGCGCTGCGGGAGCAGGCGGAGGCGCGCGGGACGGAGCCGCGGCTGCCCCGGGTCGAGCGCGCGCAGAGCATGCTCTACGCCGCGCAGCTGAACTCCAAGGCGCTGCAGCGCGTGACGCCCTGGGTGCCGAAGGCGGCGCCGAAGGAGCGGCTCTCGCAGCAGGCGGACATCGCGCTGGCCTCGTTCAAGG
This sequence comes from uncultured Planctomycetales bacterium, assembly GCA_964619955.1. Classification (GTDB taxonomy): domain Bacteria; phylum Planctomycetota; class MHYJ01; order MHYJ01; family JACPRB01; genus JACQFK01. Next base: position 21,781 of record CAZUJF010000024.1, on the reverse strand, counting down.
CGGGGGTCTGCGTCTCGGCGAACTTCTCCATCGGCCAGTTCGACAGCCACAACAACAACGACGAGGATCAGATGAAGCTGATCCCCGAGTTCCTGGCGGGCATCGATTATTTCCTGCGCCGCGCGGAGGAGCTGAAGATCCGGGAGCGCCTGGTGGTGGTGATCCAGAGCGAGATGGGCCGGACGCCGACCTACAACAACGGCAAGGGCAAGGACCACTGGTCGGTGGGCTCGATCATGTTCCTGGGCCGCGGCATCAAGGGCGACCGCGTCCTCGGCGCGACCGACGAGAAGCAGTTCCTGGTCCCGCTCAACGCGAAGTCCCTGGAGACCGACAAGGACAAGGGCATCCGGGTGCGTCCCGAGCACCTTCACCAGGCGCTGCGCGAGCTCGCGGGCGTCGCCGACCACGCCTTCGCCAAGCAGTTCCCGCTGGGCGTCCCCGAGGGCGAGGCGCTCCAGGGGTTCTGGGGATAGAGCCCGGCTACTTCGGGTCGCCCGTGAGGACGTCCTTGCGCAGCGGAGCGGGCTTGGGCGGCCTCAAAGCTTTTACTTCCCTGAGGATACTCCCGACGCTGGCACAACGTGCTTGGCTGCCAATTTGGCAAATTCGGCCGCCCGCCGGAGATCGCGCAGGACGACCTGCCGCCCATCGCGCAGCCCGACGATCACGCGCGGAGGCCAGAGAGCACAGAAGGCGAGCGACGGAAGAACGACATAGTAGAGGAGAGCCATGCTGCCGACAGTGATGAAATGAAGAACGGGACTGCCCTTGATCAGTCCCCGGACCGGCGATTCGTGGAACGCAACGGAGTGAATATCAGTCCAGGGGATGGTCCTTCGCCCCGGGAGAATGAGCCCTTCCAGAGAGTCCACGACAACCTTAATGAAACAAAGCCGGAACATGCAGACACCGAACGCCACTGGCCCAAGGAGCAGGGACAGGGCAAACAATACGGAAGCAATCCAGCGAGCCTCCGATGTTTGGGCAGGATCTTGAGCGACCTCCAGAAAAAGCACGCCCATTCCGCCGGTCAGGAGGGACCAGAAGAACAACGGCACAACCGTCGCTCCTGCGCGAAAAACCCGGGGACCCGCCGCTTCTGCTTTGCTCATTCATCACTCATCGGCTTCCGCTCACCGGAGCGATCAATCATCCGCGGGGTTACCCGAAACTCCTTGGAGACATACCGCTTCATGCCGGTCTCCAGAATTTCCGGAACTGGCTTTCGAACGCCTCCATCGGCATGTTCATGCGGAACAGCCAGCGGCGGGCGAGCGCCGGGGTGCGCAGCTCCGTGAGCCGGGCGGCCCGGGGTCCTTCCGGCAGCAAAAAGTAATTCTCCATCCGCCGGGACCGCCCGTCCCGCAGGCGTTCCGCCTCCGCCGCCCACCCAGGATGACGCAGGAGCCGCGACGTCAGCGCCAGCAGGAATCCCAGGGCCTTCTTCTCCCCCACCCTGCCTGCCAGGGCCTTCAGACGGCGGAGATCCACCGAGGATTCATGCCGCGCCAGAACCAGCGGCCAGACCCTCAGCACTTCCGGACGTTGACGGGAGATCCGGATCGCATAAGCCAGGGTCTCCTCCAGGGAAAGCCGCTCCCGGGCCCTGGCCTCCTCGGCCAGCGGCGCGCCCCACCGCTTCAGATTGCCGATCACGACGAGTTCCCGGGGGCCGTCTTCGGCCGGACCGGACCCGGCCAGAAGTTCATCCAGCAGGCGTGTCCCGCGCCGGCCCGCCGCCCACGAACAGGCCCAGCCCTTCCCGGTGAGCGTCCTTCGAACCACCCCGGCCTGCGTCATCAGTTCCAGTTCGCGGTGCGCGGCCGAATACGGCACCCGCGCCTGCCGGGATAGATCGAGGACCGTAGCGATGCCGCGGGCCCGGATCGTCTTCAGGAGCGAACGGCGCGCGCGGGAGGGGACCAGGTAGTCCAGAAGCATCGTATCTATAAACAAGATACAACACTGCCCCCGCACTAGCAAGGGGAGTCGCTCCAAGACTTCCGGGGGTAGAGCCTGACTACTTCGGGTCGCCCGTGGGGACGTCCTTGCGCACCGGGGCGGGCTTGGGCGGCGGGGGCGGAGGCGTCAGGGGCCGGTTGCGCAGATCCTGCTTCACCTGATGACCCCAGAGCGAGTCGCTCGCGCGCAGATCCGTGGGGTACAGGAAGCCCTCGCGGTAGACCTGGGAAACCAGGCCGTCCTGGAACGGGCAGTCGGGACGATGCTTCGTGTGCAGATAGGAGTGCCCTCCCCCGGGCCCCTGGACGGCACGCAGCCAGACCTTGCAGGGAATCCATGATTTGATGGAGCCGTTGCCGACCGGGTGACGGACGGCCGGCAGCCTGAGCTGCGCGCGGACGATGTCGCAGTCGGGGATTGGCGGGCCCGGCGGCCGGGCCTGGGGAGCCGTCTCCCCTGCGGCGGGCTCCGGCGCCTGGGGGACCGCCTCCGGAACGATTTCCTGCTCGGTTTCCGTCGCCGCCGGATCCGAAGGCGGCGGGGCCGCCGGCCGCGTGACGAGCCAGAGGATGGGGAAGCCTTCCCATTTGTCCCCGCCGATCAGCTTCTGGGCGGCCTGTTTGACGACGGGATCCCGGACGATCACCAAGAAACGATAGTCCGTTCCGGCCCCCGCGAAGTTCACGCTGCCGACCCCGTCGGTTCCTTCAAGACGGTTCACGCAGCGGGTTTTCGCCTCCAGGGCGCGGCCCCGGGCTTCCGCGGCGGCATCCCCCCCGTCCTGGGCGAACAGGGTCGTCGCCGTCGACAGGACGCAGAGCGTCAGCATCCTGCGGATCGAAAACGTCATGAAAGCACTCGCGCAAATCCTGAACCCTGTCTCAGATCCAGTCTACCCCAAAGTGCATCCATCGGAAGCCGGGAAAGGTAGGCTGCTGCAATGTTCGGTACCTCAACGGCGGACGCTCACCCGCATGAACGTGGCCGGGATGGACGTGCCCCCGTCCACGGCCTTGTTCTGAGCCGTCGCGAGAGCCACGAGCTGCTGGAGCAGGTCTTCTTCCTTCCCGTTCTTCCCGGCCGCCTCGAAGGCGTTCATCGTCGGACCGTAGAAACGCCGGAAGCGGTCGATGAACTGCGCCGGGCTCAGTTCGGGCGACGCAAAGGTGAACGTGTCCCTGACCATGGAGACGTTCTCCTTGGGGATGCCGGCCTGGCAGAAACGCTCGAGAATGTTCGCCTCCACGCCCCACAACATCGGGCTGATGAAACCTTCGGGAGGGGGCGGCGTGAAGGCCGAGCTGATCTTCAGCACCTGCGAGACGAACGTCGGATCCCCGGGGATCCAGTTGCCCATCACGATGCGGCCGCCGGGCTTCGTGACCCGGACCAGTTCCCGAGCCACATCGAACGGCTTGGGGGCGAACATGGCGCCGAACACGGAGAGACTCAGATCGAAGGAGTGATCCGGGATGCCCTCCAGCTTGCAGGCATCCCCCTCCTGGAATTTCAGGCGGGTCAGCCCCGCCTCCGCCGCCCGCTTGTTCCCCGCCGCGACGAGGTTCCGGGCGATGTCGACGCCCAGGACCTCCGCTCCCAGCCGGGCCAGCGGCAGAGCCGTCGTGCCGTCCCCGCAGCCCAGGTCCAGCACGCGCAGCGGCGGCGCGATCCCGAGGGACTTCACCAGCGCCTCCCCGGACGCCCGCATGCACGCGGCCACCACGGTGAAATCGCCCTTCTCCCACAAAGCCTGGTTCGGATTCATGGCAATTCCCCTCATCAACCCAGTGATGGCGAGGTGGATTCCCCTCGCGCCTTCAGAAACCATGAACATAGGGTTTCCCGAAGAATCCGTCCAGAACCGATCTTCACCGATTCCCTGCCCGCCCCACGCCATCCGGGGCTATGATGTACGCCTCGGTGCGGGGCTTTCGTCGAGAATAGAACCATGTTGCTGTTCCGTGTGACCGCTCTCCTGGGACTGCCCCTACTCCTCGCGCCGGCCGCCCCGGCAGCCCCCACTTTCACTGACATCAGCAACTCCTGCGGCGCCGCCGGCTCCTGGGAGACCTGCGGCGTCGCGGCGGCGGACATCGACAACGACGGCGACCTCGACCTCGCCACGACCGCCGTGGGCGGCGGCAGTTCCCGCATCTATCGGAACGATGGAACGGGACTCTTTGCCGACGTCGCCAACTCGGGCACGGGCGGAGAATCCCAGACCGCCCTCTTCGGCGATGTCGACAATGACGGCTTCACGGACCTCTATCATGGCCTCTACTTCGGGGGAAGCCGGCTCTTTCGGGGGACAGGCGCCGCCATCCCCTTCACCGATGTCACTGCGGCCTCCGGGACCGGGGTCTCCTCCACCTGGACCGGAAACGCCTTTGCCGATGTCGACCTGGACGGAGACCTCGATCTCTTTCTCGCGCGCGGCGGGGGTAACTGCCTCTTCATCAACAACGGCGCCGGCGTCTTCAGCGACCAGGCCGCGGCCCGGGGGGTTCAGGACGCCGCGGTGGGCTGCCATGCCGTCGCCTTCGGAGATGTGGATGGGGACGGAGACGTCGATCTCTTTCTCGGACGCGACCTTGGAAACGCGCCGCGTCTCTACCTCAACGACGGAACCGGGTACTTCACCGACGCCGCCTCCGGCGCCGGACTGCTCGCCGCCACAAGCGCCCGCTCGGCGGTCTTCGGCGACATCGACAATGACGGCGATCTGGACCTCTTCACCGTCAGCTGGTTCGATTCCTATCTCTTCCGGAACGACGGGTCGGGCGTCTTCACGAACATCTCCGCGGCCGCCGGCGTCGGAGGCCGTGGGGGCCAGTTTGGAGTCGCCTTCGGAGATTACGACAACGACGGAGATCTCGACCTGGTGGCGGCCGGCGGGGAGATCGGCGGAGGCAGCCTCGTCAACCTCCTGTTCCGGAACGACGGCGGCAATGTCTTCACGGAAGTCGCCGCTGCGGAGGGCGTCCAGGACATCGCGACAGAACATCGCGGAAGCATCTTCCTGGACATCGACAACGACGGAGACCTGGAGCTCTTCATCGGCCGAAAGACCCCCGCCGACGGAAACAAGGACAGGATGTACCGGAACGAAACGGGCGGAACGGCCTGGCTCAAAGTCCGCGCCACCGGCACCCTGAGCAACCGATCCGCCATCGGCACGAAAATCTGGATCTATGAAGCCGGTCATCTCGGAGATCCCGCCTACCTGCGCGGGTTCCGGGAGGTTTCAGCAGGCTCCGGACAGGCCTCCTGTCCGCCTGCCGAACAGCACTTCGGACTGAGCGCTCTCGCGACCCTCGATCTGCGCGTCCGCTTCCCCTCCGGGAATCAGGTGGAGCAGACCTCGGTCGCGGCGGGACAAATCCTGACCATCCCGGAGCCCCCGACTCTCACGGTGACCCTGGTCGATTCAACGGCTGCAGCCGGCAGCTATGGCCCCGGAGCGATCCTTCCGATCACGATCAGATTTTCCTCTCCCGTCGTCGTCACCGGAACCCCCCGGCTCACCCTGGAAACCGGCGCCTCCGACGCGGTCGTCGACTTCAGCAGCGGCAGCGGAACCCGCACGCTGACCTTCGTCTACACCGTCGCCAACGGACACCTGACGCCGGCACTGGATTGCACGTCCACGACGTCGCTCGCTCTCAACGGAGGCAGCATCGGCAGCGCCACGGGTTATGCGGCCACCCTCACGCTGCCCGTCCCGGGATCCGCCGGATCCCTTTCGGCCCAAAGAACCATCGTCCTGACTGCCACCCCTCCCTCACCCCCCGGTACCGACATCACCCTTGAGAGCAGCGCCTGCGGGGCAATCGGCGTGGAATTTCTCCTGCTCTTCCTTCCCTTGGCCTTGCTGAGGCGTGCCCGACTGCGCAGACTTGGGATGCCCCTGGTCCTGTGCCTCATGGCCCTTCTCGGAAATGCCGCCCTCGCCCAGGAAGCACCTCCCCCTCAAGAACCCGAACTGATCGATCTGACCTCCGAGCCGGCAGGCATGGAGACCTTCGTCGCCTTGCGTGCCGGAGGCTCCAGATTCCCCGAATTCGACGCCCTGACGGCCCAGGGGCGACGGACGATCGACTCCGGTGTCCTCTTCGATGCGGGATTGGATGCCGGCATGAGTTGGAGCGGATTCCTCGTATTCGCGACGGTGGACCTTGCACGCTCCCCGGACTTGGACATGTTCATATCCGGGCTGCATGCCGGTTTGCAGTGGCCTTGGGACGAGCCTCACCGGGAGCCCCCCTTCCTTCGCGGAAGCCTCTCCGCCGGAGTCCTCTACGGGACGCTGGAAACCGACGAATCCGCATTCGGTGAGTTTGAAGCCGCCATTGGATTCCAGATCCGCGCCGCCGTCTCGTTGCAGATCACGTCGGCGCTGGAAGCCGGGCTCTGGCTGGAGGTCCGCCATCTTGGCTTTGAGTACGAGGATGACGTCATCCAGGGGGACCGGAGCGCAGGGGGCGTCCTTCCCACGGCGGGACTGTCCCTGGGTTTCAGGTTCTAGGATCCGCCGTCGCAAAACGACAACCCGGCGGCGCATATTCCCCTCGGATTCCTGCCCCAATCCCCCGCCGCCCGGTTATATAGATGAGTCCTTGATCCCGACTTGGAGACACTCATGACGCGACTCCTCCTCCTCGCCCTCCTGCTCCCCGCCGCGGCCCCGCAGGACGCCTTCGAACTCCGCAAGAACGACCGCGTCGGCATCATCGGCAACACCCTCGCCGACCGGATGCAGCACACGGGCTGGATGGAGACCCTGCTCAACAGCCGCTTCCCCGAACACGACCTCGTCTTCCGAAACCTGGGCTACTCCGCGGACGAACTCGACAGCCGTCCGCGCTCCGAGAACTTCGGCACGCCCGACCAGCACCTCAGCCACGTGAAGGCGGACGTCGTCTTCGCCTTCTTCGGCTACAACGAGGCCTTCAGCGGCGAATCCGGTCTCTCGAAGTTCCGGAAATCCCTCGCCGGCTTCATCGACCACACCCTCGCCCAGAAGTACAACGGCAGGAGCGCCCCCCGCCTCGTCCTCTTCTCCCCCGTCGCCCACGAGAACCTGAAAAGCCCCCACCTGCCCGATGGCAGCGCCTCCAACGCCCGCCTGGCTGCCTACACTAGGGCCATGGAGGAGACGGCCCGCGAAAAGGGCGTCGCCTTCGTCAACCTCTTCGCCCCCACCCAGGCCGAGTACGCCCGCGCCGCGCAGCCGCTCACGATCAACGGCGTGCACCTCAACGACGCGGGCGACCGCTTCGTCGCGGACGTCATCGACCGCAGCCTCTTCGGCCCGCGCCCCGCGCCCGCGAACCTGGAGAAACTCCGCAGCGCCGTCGTCGACCGCAACTTCCACTGGTGGAACCGTTACCGCATGATCGACGAGTACAACGTCTTCGGCGGCCGCTCCAAACTCGCCTGGCACGGCCAGAGCAACGCGGACGTCATGAAACGCGAGATGGAGATCTTCGACGTCATGACCCAGAACCGCGACCGCGCCGTCTGGTCGCTCGCGAAGGGCGGCGACGGCAAGGTCGACGACTCCAACCTGCCCGCCGCCGTCCCCGTCAAGACGAACAAACCCGGCACGCTCCCCGACGGCGGCTACACCTTCCTCGGCGGCGAGGAAGCCATCGCCAAGATGAAGGTCGCCCAGGGGCTGGAGGTCAATCTCTTCGCCTCCGAGGAGAAATTCCCCGACCTGGCCAACCCCGTCCAGATGGCCGTCGACACCGACAGCCGCCTCTGGGTCTCCGCCTGGCCCAGCTACCCGCATTGGAACCCGCTCGAGCCCATGCGCGACAAACTCCTGATCCTGACGGACGAAGACCGCGACGGCAAGGCGGACAAGGCCACCGTTTTCGCCGACAACCTCAACAGCGTCACCGGCTTCGAATTCTGGGGTGGCGGCGTCATCGTCGCCGCGGCGCCCGAACTGCTCTTCCTCAAGGACACGGACGGCGACGACAAGGCGGACGTCCGCCTCCGCATCCTGCACGGCGTCTCCAGCGCGGATTCCCATCACACCGCGAACTCCATGGTCCTCGGCCCCGACGGCGGCATCTACTTCTCGCGCGGGGTCTTCCACTTCGACAACATGGAGACGCCCACGAAGACGTTCCGCTCCACCAGCAGCGGCGTCTACCGCTTCGATCCCCGCACCTACGAGATCGGCTTCCACTTTCCCGTCGGACCCAACCCGCACGGCGACTGCTTCGACGCCTTCGGCAACCAGTTCGCCTCGGACGGGACCGGAGGCTCGGGCTACTACGTCTCCATCGGCAAGGGCGTGGGCGCCCCGGGCGCCTGGTACAAACAGCGGGTCCGCCCGGTCCCCGCCATCGGGTTCCTCAACAGCAGCCACTTTCCCCCCGAGAACGACGGCAACTTCCTCATCTGCAACGTCATCGGATTCCTCGGCATCCTCCAGCACAAGGTCTCGATCCAGGGGGCCGACTACCGGGCCGAGGAGATCGAGCCCATCGTCGTCTCCTCGGACCCCAATTTCCGTCCCAGCGACGTGGAGGTCGGCGGCGACGGCGCCCTCTACTTCTCCGACTGGCACAACCCGATCATCGGGCACATGCAGCACAACATGCGCGACCCCAACCGAGACCACACCCACGGGCGCATCTACCGGGTGACCGCGAAGGGCCGCCCCCTCGTCGAACCCGCGAAGATGAAGGGCAAGCCGGTCGAGGCGGTCCTCGAGCACTTCCGGGCGAAGGAAGCCGGGACGCGCTACCGCGCACGCATCGAGCTGAGCGGACGCGACAGCGCCGAGGTCGCCGCCAAGACCGGCGCCTGGGCGGAGAAGCTCACGGCGGCCGACGGTCAGCTTCTCCTGGAGGCCCTCTGGGTCTTCGAGGAGCACCGGATCGTCAACGAAGTCCTCCTGGCCCGGACCGCCAAAGTCGCGGAGCCCCGCATCCGCGCCGCCGCCATCCGCACCCTCCGGGACTGGGGCCCCAAGGTGAAGGATTGGTCCCCGCTGCTGCTGGCCGCCGCCCGCGATGAATCTCCCCTGGTCCGGGCGGAAGCCGCCAAGGCCGCGACCTCCTTCACCGGCCCCGACGCGGCGGAGGCCATCTTCGAAGTGATCTCGCGCCCGGTGGATCCGCAGCTCACGTTCGTCCTCGACTGGGCCCGCAAGACCCTCAACCTGGACGCGATCGTCCAGCAGTCCCTCAAGGACGGCCGTCCCCTCTCGGCGGCCGGCATGGCGTTCGCGCTCCGCAACCTGAGCGTCGCGACCCTCGCCAAGATGGAACGGACGGAAGCCGTCTGTCTCGCGCTGCTGCAGCGCAGCGGCGTGCCGCCCGCCGACCGGCGCTCGGCGCTCGAAAGTCTGGCGAAGCTCCGGAACTCCGCCCCGGCGGCGGAGCTGCTGACGCTCCTCGAGGCCGCCGTCGAGAGCGATCTTGCCCGGCTGCTGCCGGAACTGCCCGCCGCGGACCTGAAGCCGCACGCAGAGCGCCTTCACAGACTCGCGGGCGCCTCGCGCGAGGAGGGTCTCACCGCGGCGCTCATCAGCGCCGACGCCTCGACCGAGCGGGCCTCGAAGCTCGCCGCGGCCGGCCTCGCCCAGACCCAGACCTTCCTGCGCGCCCTGCTCCTCATCAAGGACGTCTCGCTCCTGCACGCCGCCTATCCCGCGGTCAAGCGCCTCACCACGGAGATCCCGGCGGGCACGCAGGCCGCCCGGCCCTCCAAATCCGGCCGCTACGTGCGCGTGGAGCTCCCCGGCAAGGGCACGCTCACGCTCGCCGAGGTCGAAGTCTGGAGCCTCGGCGCCAACGTGGCCCGCGGCAGGAAGGCGAAGCAATCCTCCACGTCCAACGGCGGCGACGCCGCCCGCGCGGTCGACGGCAAGACGAACGGGGAGTTCGGCGCGGGCACCTCGACCCACACCCAGGAGAACCAGAAGAACCCCTGGTGGGAGGTCGACCTGGGCGCCGTCGTCCCGGTCGAGAAGATCACGCTCTGGAACCGCACCGACGACGCCCTCGGCGCCCGTCTGAACGGCGCCAAGATCAGCCTGCTGGACGCCGCCCGCGCGGAGGTCTGGTCCGCCACGGAAGCCCAGGCGCCCAAGGTCTCCAAGACCCTCGAACTCGGGGGCGATCCCGCCGAAGGCGTGCAGTCCGCGGCGATCGCCGCGCTCGTCGCCATCCCCGGCCACGAGGAGGAGAGCTTCCTCCATCTCGCCGGCCTGATCCGGGAGGGGAAACGCCTGACGGCGGCCGTTCCCGCCCTCCTCAAGATCGACGCGGCCGCCTGGTCGAAGGAGCAGGCGCCCGCGCTGGCGTCCGCCCTGCAGCGCTTCGTGCCGGCGATCCCGCTCAACGAACGCAGCGGCCCGTACTATCGCGACTGCCGCTCGCTGGCCGACCGCACGGCGAAGCTCCTGCCCGAAGCCGCCGGGAAGGCGCTGACCGCCTCCCTCACGGACCTCGACCTCCAGCTGATCCGCATCGCCACGCTGCCGGAGCAGATGCGCTACGACAAGGTCTCCTTCGCCGTCGTCGCGGGCAAGCCCGTCCGGATCACGCTCGAAAACAAGGACATGATGCCGCACAACCTGCTCGTCGTGGAACCGGGCGGCGCCTCCGTCGTGGGCCCGCTCGCCGAGAAGATGGGCCCGGAGGGCTTCTCGAAGCAGTTCAAGCCGGACAGCCCGCTCATCCTGTTCGCCATGACGATGGTGAACCCGATGGAGACGGCGCAGCTCGACTTCATCGCGCCCGCCAAACCCGGCGACTACGAATACGTCTGCACCTTCCCCGGCCACTGGATGCTCATGCGCGGCGTGATGAAGGTCGTGAAGACGGCGGCCGAACTGCCCGCGAACGCCGGCGGCGCCGGCCTCGACGCCGCGAAGGAATGGAAGATCCAGGACCTTGCGACCGGCCTGGCCTCCCTGCGGGGACGCTCCCACGAGAAAGGCCGGGAGCTCTTCACGAAGCTCGGCTGCGCCCAGTGCCACAAGATCCGCGGCGAGGGCGGAAGCGTGGGTCCGGACCTCAACGAGTCCTTCATGCGCTGGAAGCGCAACCGGGAGGAGTTGCTCACCCAGATCCTGGAGCCCTCCAAGATCGTCGAGGAGAAATACCGCCCGATCCACCTGAAGACCGTGCGCGACGAACACGTCTTCGGCCTCGTACTCGAACGCACGAAGGAGTTCGTCTCTGTCGTGACGAACCCCCAGAACCCCGTCCCCCAGAAGATCCTGATCAAGGACATCGCGATGGAGAAGGCGGGAACCCTCTCCCTGATGCCGGCGGGGCTGCTCAACACGCTGGACAAGGACCAGATCCTGGACCTGGCCGCGTACCTGGAGGCCGCCGGCGATCCGGCCAGCCCCCTCTTCCAGAAATAGCCCCGATTTCCTGATATACTTCCCGGTTCATGAAGCTGGGAATACTCGGCGGAAGCTTCAATCCGATCCACCACGGCCACCTCCTCGTCGCCACCCGGGCGGCGGAGGCGGCCCGGCTGGACCGCGTCCTGCTCATGCCCGCCGCCGTCTCCCCCCTCAAGGAGCGCGGCGCCCTCGCCCCCGCGAAGGACCGCCTGGCCATGGTCCGCGCCGCGATCCGGGGCAACCCCCTCTTCGAAGCCTCCGACCTGGAGCTCCGGCGCGGCGGCGTCTCCTACACCGTCGACACGCTGGACGAACTGCATCGCCGCTTCGCCGCCCGGCTCTACTGGATCGTCGGGGCGGACGCCTTCCGCCTCCTGCCCCGCTGGAAGGACTGGAAGCGCGTCAGCGCCCTGGCCACGTTCATCGTCCTCCCGCGCCCGGGCGGCGCCACCCCGCGCCACTCCGGCGTGAAGGCGCTGCGCCTCGACCGGGTCCCGCAGATCGAGATCTCCAGCACCGAGATCCGCAGCCGCCTGCGCCGCGGCCTGTCGGTCCGCTACTGGGTCCCCGAGGCGGTCGAGTCCCACCTGCGCCGGAAGGGGCTCTACCGCGCATGACGAACCCCATCGTCCGCGCCCAGCGGTGGTTCGAGGAGAGCTGCATCGGCGCCGGCTACACCATCGACCTCATCCTCCGCGGCACGCTGTCCCTCGCCAGGGCGCGCCGCAAGCGCCAGGAGATCCTCCGCCAGCTCGCCCTCTGCACCATCGGCAGCATGCCCGTCGTGTTCGTCACGGCGCTCTTCACCGGCATGATCATCTCGCTCCAGACCGGCAACACGCTGAAGGACTGGGGCCAGGAATCCCTGCTGGGTTACATCGTCACCGTGAGCATGTGCCGCGAGATGGGCCCCGTCTTCACCTGCCTTTCGCTCGCCGGCCTGGTGGGCTCCACCTACGCCGCCGAGATCGGCACCATGAAGGTCTCCGAGGAGGTCGACGCGCTCGAGGTGATGTCCATCGACCCCGTCTATTATCTCGTGATGCCCCGCCTGATCGCGCTCTCGCTGGGCGCCGTGGTCCTCACCATCTACGCCAACGTGATCGGGACCGTGGGCGGCGCGCTGGTGGCCCAGGCGATCTTCAACGTCGACATCGGCATCTTCCTGGAGAACGGCCGCGACGCCCTGAAGATGAAGGACATCTACGGCGGACTGCTCAAGTCGTTCGTGTTCGGCACGACCATCGCGGGGGTCTCCTGCGCCCAGGGCCTGCAGGCCTCCGGCGGCCCCGCCGGCGTCGGCAGCGCCACCCTGCGCTCGGTCGTCACCAGCTTCATCACCCTCCTGATCTTCAACTACCTGCTCACGTGGGCGATATGGTAGGCACCCGTGTTATAGTAGGCCCCGTGGGAGGAGCCGCGGCCGCATCGCACCCCGGCGTCGCCGTCGAAACGGCCGCCGCGATCGAACTCGTCGACGTCACCCGGAGCCTGGGCGGGCGCAGGGTCCTCGACCACGTCAACCTGACCGTCCACAAGGGCGAAACGCTCTCCGTGATCGGCGGCTCGGGCGCGGGCAAGAGCGTCACGCTCAAGCACATCGTCGGGCTCATGAAGCCGGACTCCGGCAGCATCCGCGTCCTCGGCACGGAAGTGCTGCTGTCCGATCCGAAGGCGCTGGAAGTCGTGCGCCGGCGCATCGGCTTCTGCTTCCAGGGCTCGGCCCTGCTCAACTCCCTCAGCGTCTTCGAAAACGTCGCCCTCCCCCTCCGCGAGCACGAGCGCCTGGACGAGGCCGAGATCCGGCGCCGCGTCGAGGAGAAACTCGGCCTCGTGGGCCTGGGGGACGCGGCCCAGAAGCTCCCGGCGGAGATCTCCGGCGGCATGAAGAAGCGCGTCGGCTTCGCCCGCGCGATCATCCGCGACCCCGAGATCCTGCTCTACGACGAGCCCACCGCGGGGCTCGACCCCGTCATGGGCACGGCCATCAACGACCTGATCCTGAGCCTCCAGAAGAAGCTCGGCGTCAGCTCCGTCCTGGTGACCCACGATATGTCCAGCGCCTTCCGCGTCTCCAACCGCATCGCCATGCTCGTGAAGGGCCGCATCGCCAAGCTGGGCACCCCCGCGGAATTCAGGGTCAGCGAGGATCCGATGATCCGGCAGTTCATCTACGGCGAGTCCGAGGGGCCTCTGACGAGGGAGCGCGCATGAACCGAAGCATGTGGGTGGGATTCATGTTCTTCGTGGCCCTGGTCGTCCTGGGCTTCGTGACGCTCCTGGTCCAGAACATCTCCTTCATCGGCGAACCCGTCTTCCTCAAGGTCCATTTCGAACGCGTGCTCGGGCTCCGCAAGGGCGACGACGTCCGCGTCGACGGCGTCCTCATGGGCAAGGTGGAGGCGATCAGCCTCCGGCCCGACAGCGGCGTCCTCGTGTCGCTCAAGATGAACGAGCGCGTCACGCTCTACCAGGACGCCGAGATCGAGGTCGGCTCCACGTCCGTGCTCGGAGGCAACCACGTCGCGATCCGCCGGGGCTCGAAGGCCCCGCCCCGCGAGCTCAACGACGTGCTCGCCGGCAAGATGAAGCCGGGCCTCGACGAGGTCGGCGAGCTGGCTTCCGAGAACCGGGAGAACATCCGCGGCCTCATCGGCAACCTCAAGGACCTCACGCAGGCCCTCAAGGACGGCAAGGGCACGGTCGGCAAGCTGCTGAATTCGGACGAACTCCACAAGGAGACCGTCGACACCGTCAAGACCCTCAAGGAGGCGATCACCGACGTGAAGGGCGACGTCAAGAAGGTCAGCGAGAACCTGAACGCGAACATCAACAAGCTGACGACGACGCTCACCGAGAAGGTCGACAAGGCCGAGGGGCCCGTCGGCGCCCTGCTCAACGACAAGAAGATGACCGAGAAGCTCAACCGGGTGATGGACAACATCGAGGAGACCTCCAAGAACCTCAAGGAGATCACGGAGGCCGTGCGCAAGGGCGACGGCGCGCTCGGGAAGATCGTCGGCGACAAGACGATGGGCGACAAGCTGAGCTCCACCATGAACAACGTGGAGAAGACCAGCGAATCGCTGCGCAAGGTCACGGACAAGATCGCCTCCGGCGAGGGCACCGTGGGCCGCCTCATCCAGGAGGACGAGCTCTACGACCAGGCCCGGAAATCCCTCGAGGACCTCGACCGCACCCTCGGCCGCGCCGCCCGCGCGCTCGTCGAGATCAAGGGCGAAGGCCTCGTCCACAACGACAGCGGCGAGAACATCTACCGGCTCGGCATCAGCATCAGCCCGAGCGAGGACAAGTTCTTCTACGTCGGCGCGTCGGTGCTCAGCCTCAACCACGAAGGCGACGTGAGCTTCGAGAAGCAACTCACCGGCGAGGACGAGACCATCATCAAGGCGGATCTGCAGGTGGGCTACCGCATCCCCTGGTTCCTCGACCGGCACCTCACGATCCGCGCCGGGCTCATCGACGGCAAGCTCGGCGGGGCCGCCGACCTCAAGTGGGAGCGGTGGGGACTGTTCACGTATCCCGTCGAGTTCTCCGTCGAGGCGCGCGACGGCTACAACAGCGTCGAGGACGAGGACCTGGACGAACAGATCCGGGGCCCCATGGTCCGCGCCCAGGTCCGCATCCCCCTCTGGGCCCGCCGCGCCGGCTGGTTTGAGACGCTGATGAGCCGTGTGGAGCTCACGGCCGGCGCGAGCCGCCTCGGCAACGACGGAGATTTCTTCGTGGGGCTCGGCATGCGCTGGGCCGACGAGGACATCCGCACCATCATCAGCCTCATCGGCATGGCGCGATAATCCTACTCGCGCACGTAGACGTCGAGCCCGGCGGGCGTGCGCACGCAGATCCGGCCCCGGACGGCCCCGGCGGGCGGGAGGTCCGCGCCGCCCTGCGGCGCCGGCGACAGCCCCCGCAGGCGGATCAGGCCCTCGGCGGGCAGATCGTAGACCGCGACGACCGGGCCGTCCCGCACCAGTCCGGGGATGCTTCCCCGGCTGATCGTCAGCACGGCATGCCCCGAGGACGAGCCCTCAAGCCTGAATCCCGCGACATGCGGAGAGATCGCGGTGGAGGGCGCCGGGGCGTCCCAGACGAACGCGTCGGCGGCGGGACCCCCCGGACGGAAGGCGCTCAGGTGGGACGACGCCCCCCCCTGGAGCCCCGGGTCGCGCTTCTGATTGAAGACGAGCCATTCGCCTCCGGAGCCCGCCACCACCCCGCCCTTCCAGTTGGGGGCCAGCGTCCGGCCCTCGGGAAGCGCCAGGCGGCGTTCCTCGAAGTCCGGCAGCCTCCACGCCAGGAGGCGGGGCTTCTCCTCCGCCTGGGGCGGCGGCAGCGCCAGCGCCACCCAGTCCGCCGTGGCCGTGAGCGCCGCCGTCGTGTACCGCGACGGCATGAGGGCCTCCGATTGCAGGGGCTTGGCGACGTCCTTGCCCCCGGTGAGCGCCACGCCGTGCAGGGTCCGCTCGCGCCGCTCGGGCTGGTCGCCCACGTAGTAGAGGAAGCCTTTCACGGGCTCCCAGACGAAGTCCAGAACGTTCCCCTGAAGGGGGCGCCGCTGGACGCCTCCGGCACCCGACGCGGTCCAAAGTTCGAACGTCGGACTGCCCCCCGGTCGCGACACCTGGAGGACGAGAATGCCGGCATCCCCGCCGC
The DNA here is from genome assembly GCA_964619955.1 of uncultured Planctomycetales bacterium. Classification (GTDB taxonomy): domain Bacteria; phylum Planctomycetota; class MHYJ01; order MHYJ01; family JACPRB01; genus JACQFK01. The sequence goes on along the minus strand of CAZUJF010000024.1, from coordinate 5,757 downwards.
CCGACCCCGCGAACTTCAGCGACACTTCCAGCGTCGCCTGCTGCGGGTCGAAGTCGAGCGCCCTCCCCCACACTACGGCGCCGGAGACGGCGGAGAGGCAGTAGAGCCGGTGGTGCGCCTCCTCCGGCGTCCAGACCCCCTTCCGGAGGGCCTCGGGCGGCGCCGCCTCAAAAACATACAGCACGTCGCCGGCGCACTTCATCCATTGGATCTCGAAGCGGGCGCGCGCGGGGCGGAACGTCCAGCGGACCTTCGAGCTTCGGAGGTCGATGACGGACACCGCATCCTTCCAGGCCACCGCCAGCGCCCCCGACGGCGTGTAGGCCGCATCGATCGCCGGATCGCCCTCCTCCGCGGGACAGGCGCCCGGTTCGGCCTCCACCCGGATCTCGGCGCCGTCCCGGAGGACGTTGAACGACAGCTTCCGTCCCGGAGCCCGGGAGCCCAGCAGATCGTCCAGGCGCGATTTCTTCAGCGGGCGCCCTTCCGCGCCCGTGAGCAGGTCGCCGGCGCGGATCCCCGCCCGCTCGGCCGGGGAGCCCGGCTGCACCTGTCCCACGCGCAGGCCGCCCTCGACCTCCTCGACCTGGCAGCCGAGCGAGGCGCCCGGTTTCGGCCAGGCGGCGAGCCGGCGGGACTGTTCGAGGTCCCACAGCTCCAGCGCCGATCCCGAGCTGAACAGCTCGCGGGAGGCGGCGAGCGAGGCGGGCGGCGCGCCCTCGGGAGCCAGCGGCGTCAGGGGCAGGTCCGTCCCCGTCCCGAGACTCGCGGCCTTGCGCAGCTTCCCTCCGGACGGGGCTTCCGGCGTCACGGGCCAGACCCGCTCCGCGCGGCGGCGTTTGACGAATTCCGAGATCGGCTCCTCGCGGCCCTCCGGGCCCGTCTGCTCCGCGCCGAAGCGGCGCTCCAGTTCCGCCAGGCTGCGCTCGAAACCGGAGCGCTCCCCCGCGCGGTCGGCGGCGTCGGCCGCCTGGAGCAGCAGGGCGCGGTCCGGCTCCTCACCGAAGCGCAGGCTGAATTCGGAGCAGAGGACCGCGAGCGCCCCCGGATCCTGGAGCTGCGCGCGCAGGCGTCCGAACGCCTCCCGCGCGGCCTGCGAGCGGGGGAAGCGGTCCATCAGCGCCCTCAGACGCTCCTCCGAGTCCGCGGCGGCCAGGGCCTCCCCCGCGCGGCGCTCGAGGCCCGCGCAGGCCTCCGGATGCGCCGCCTTGATCTCGATCAGCCGCTGGTGGGACAGCTCCGCCGCGCGGCTGATCCGATCGGCCTCCCGGACAAAGAGCGGCCCCCCGTGTTCGAGGATCTCCTGGTGCGCCGCGGCCGCCTCCTCCCAGCGTTCGAGCTTCTCCAGCGCCTTCGCGCGCTCCGCCATGGCCTCCAGCTCGCCGAGGTCGTCCCAGGCGAAACTGCGGGCGTACGCGTAGGCCTCCGCCGCCCGGGCGGGATCGTTCCGGACCAGGGCCTCCCGGCCCCGGCGGAGGAAGATCCCGTAGAGGTCGGATTTCACCTGCCGGACCCGGGCGTCCAGCCCCGGATGGCCCGCCGCCGCCGCGATGAATTTCTCGTAGGCCTCGGCGGCCTCGTCCAGCCGCCCGTTCTCCAGCATCAGGTCGCCGTACTCCAGCAGGACGGGCCCCTGCGGCGGCGTCTGCTCGAGACGCCGGCGGTACTGCTCGCGCACGTTCGCCAGCGAGCCGTACACGCACAGGCGCCGTCCGGACGACACCAGGCTGTCCCCCGCGATCAAGAGGTTGCCGCCGTCCCCCGCGTCGCGCCACGGGGCGTCCATCACCAGCTTCCACGTGCGCTCGTCGAAAATGACCAGGGATCCCGTCGTCCCCCGGTCCGCGGGGGGTTGGACCGGCAGGTGGAGAAATCCGCCCTGGAGGACGCCCCGGCCCATGCCGCGGGTGTTGGAAATGCTGAGACTGAGCGCCCGGAACGTGCGGAGCCGGAGCACGTACGACGTCGGGGATCCCGCCACCACCAGGGAATCCTCGACGGGCCCCAGCAGATAGTTCGCGCCCCGCCAGTCGAAATCGCCCTGCGCGGCCTTCGGCGCGGGCAGTTCCACCCGCCGGCCGGAGGAGGCCTCGAAGGCCAGGAGTTCGACGCAGTCCTGAGGCAGGACGTACAGCGTCCCGTTCCAGACGATCGGGGCGCCCGGCGCGCGGAAGAAGGACGGCTCCAGGTTCCCCATGTTCGACTGCTTCCGGCCCACGCGCCGGTAGCGCGACAGCCATTGGAGGGTCCCCGTCGTCGGATGCAGCGCCCCCGTCACGCCCAGGTTGCTCTGGACGAAGAGCAGCCCCTCGGCCGCCACCAGCGTCGTCTGGTAAAGGGTCGGGCGGCCCTGGCCCCACATCCCCTGCATGGAGGGGATGGTCGCCAGCAGCGTGCTCCACAAGGGGCGCCCGCTGCGGGCGTCCAGGCAGAGCACCCAGCTTTCCTGCTCCCCCGCGGGGGAACTGCAGACGGGGATGAAGACGCGGTCGCCGCTGACGAGCGGGGCGCCGCAATACGCGAAGTTGCGCTCGGCGAATTTCCCCCCGACGGACTGCAGTTCGTCGATCAGGGGCTTGAGGTCCGTGTCCCAGATCAGGCGGCCCGTGGGGATGTGCAGGCATTTGATCGACGTGGGGCCGTCGAACGAGTCGTTCGGCGGGGTGCCGTCGCGGGGGCGGACCTCGAGCCGGGAGCGCATCGGCGCAAAAACGCGGTCGCCGGAAACCGTCAGCCCCACGGCGGCCCGCGGCATGGGCATCAGGTTGGGATTCTGCGGGGAGGGCAGCGTCCGCGAGACCGCGCGATCCGGCGGATACTTCCAGTACATGCCGGCCGTCGCGGACGAGCCCTTCACCCGGCCCGGATCGAAGGCGAGCACGCGGGAGCCGTCGGAGACGAGGACGTAGTCCCTCCCCTGCAGCCGGGCGCCGGCGGGCAGGACCGGATGATCCCCGGGCATCTGCACCGGCGCCGCTTCGAGCCCCGGCTGGATCACGACCCGGACGCCCGGAGCGGAGGGCTGAGCGGGTTCCGAGACCAGTTCCCGGGCGAGTTCGTACGACCAGCGGCGGATTTCGTTCGTGACGCCGCGCGTCCGCGCCCGGCCCTGCAGCTCGGGACCGGGGGTTTCGGGCAGACGCGGGGCGACGAGGGGGGCGGCCGTGCCGGGAGCCGGCCCCGGAGGCGCGTCCAGCAGACTGGAGAGCTCGACTTCACGGCCCCCCTGGAGGACGCGTCCCTGCACGCCCTTCTCGATCACCCAGGCCTTCAGGGCGGCCAGGCCCGAATCGCTGCCGGCGGCGCGAAGGGCGACGGCCAGACGCGCGGCGGTGGCGGCCTTCGGGAAATCCGTGTCGGGATGGTAGCGCAACAGGCGGCCCCAGTGGAGGGCGGCCTCGAAGGCGCGGCCCTCGTCGAAGGCCTGGCGGGCCAAGGCGTCGATGACGTCGTCCGCCGCGCTCGAAAAGAAGTACTCCTCGGCGGCGCGCTCGAGCTGGATGCGGCTCCCGGAATCCCGGGCCTTCTCGAACGCGGCCCGCGCGGGGCCGTCCTTTTCGAAGCGGTACGCCGCGAAGGCCTCGGGGGGCAGCTTCGAGAAGCGCGCGACCAGGTATTCCCGGACGCTGGTCCAGCGCTCCTGGCCCAGGCGGTCCTTCTCGAGCAGGACCAGGAAGTTGCCGTAGCGCTGCAGGGCCTGGCTGTAGTGCTCGAAGAGGCGCCGCCAGTCGCGGTCCGCCGCGCATTTCTCGAGCTTCTCGAGGAAGTCGCGTTTGACCTCCTCGACGTAGGGGCGCTCCTCCTGCGCGGCCTGCCGCGCCGACACGGACGCGGGGCCGCAGAGGCCGGCCAGGAGCAGGATGCCCAGGACGGGACGCGTCGTCACGTACGTCAAGATTACCACAATTGGACGCGGTCCGAGGGCCGGCGGGTGGGGGGAAAACGCGGACTATTTGAACTGCCGGAGCAGGCCGATGAGGCGCTTGACCTCCTCGTGGACGCGGCGGGACTGGGAGACGAGCAGCATGCCGTTGGCGAGCGTGAGGGAGGCGTTCGGGTTCTCGTCCCAGCTCTTGTCGCCGGTGTTCTGCTTCACCATCTCGGTGATGAACTCCTCGCTGATGGTGCTCTTGGGCTCCTCGAGGGAGAACGTGGCGCCCGTGAGCGGACCGCCGCCGCCCGCGGAGGGCGACACGAGCTCGACCTTGGGGCCCGGGAAATCCTGGATCTTCACGAGCAGATCGCGGACGTCGTAGATCTGGAGCGTGACGGACTTGTCCATGCGCCCCTTGGGGACGACCAGCAGGACGCCCTCCTTGTAGACGGCGGTGAGCTCCCGGTTGCTGAGCATGAGCTTGAGGACGGACTTGAGGAGCAGGTCCTTCACTTTCAGGGTGACCTTGAGCTGGTCCTCGGAGAGTTTCTGGGAGACCTCGGTGTCGATGACGATGTTGAGGCCGGAGAAGTCGCGGAGGAAGCCGAGCGCCTCGTCGAGGGGCGAGGCCGTGAAGTCGACGGAGACGCGCATGGAGTTGAGTTTGCGGAGGATCTCCGCCTTGCGCGGATCGCCGTCCTGGGGCTCGTCCTGGGCGGACGTCGGCAGCGCCAGCCCCAGCAGCAGGACCCCGGCGGCGAACGACTTCATCATGCTCACGCCTATTATACGCCTTCCCGGTTCATTCCGACTCTTTGACGCGGCTTCCGGACTTAGGTAAAGCCAAATCCGAGGAGGATCGGCATGCCAGCACCTGCCACAACCGCCTCCTTCGGGCCCCTTCGAACCCATTGTGGAGGCCGCAGGGTGACAAGGGATTTCCCCGCCGCTTTCGCCAATTGCGACGCCAGATCTACACTACCGCCGCCTCTCCCGGCGCGTAGGCCCCAGTGCTACTCCTCGGCATCGACCTGGGTCGCTCCACACGCCTTGAAGAGCCAGCGCAGTTCTCCCCACGGAAAGGGCCAGCATTTCACTTGCGCGGCGATTTGAATCGTGTCCGTATCTTGGACCGCGGCGTCCCACCACTCCCACTGGCGATTGCCCTCTTCGAACCAGTAGAGCCAGCTGTCCAAAGACCACGCCTTCTCTGCTTCCTCTTTAGCCTGCTGGGCGGGAGCTAGTTTCCGCCATCGGGCGAGCCACTTCTCCGACTCCTCTTTTGACATCGCTAGGGCGCAGGCCTCGACGAACCACTTGGGTAGCACTCTCCGCCACTCAGCATCAGAGGGCCAAGGTTCCCCGATGTGTTCGAGCACGGTCCGGAGCACCTGCTTCCCCTTGCGTAGGACCTCCTCGGCACTTCCGGGGCAGCGCACGAAGAAGCGAACGCTCCCGATGCCGCCGAGACGCTGAGCGGCCTCGGGGCCAAAAAGCAGACGGTCCATCTCGCCACGGCTCACTTGATGACCTCGCCTGTTCCCTGAATGATCGCCTTCCTGAGATCCTAAGAGGAATCCAGTTGGACTGCCTAAGAATTGCGGGATCGCTTGGATAAGTATAGGGAATTGCACTTCTTTCAAGGGGTTCCCTGAGAAGGAAACAGGGGCAGGCCTCTCGGCGATCCAGGCCGGTGGGGCTTGACCCGCGCTGAATGAGGAAGCCCGCCGAGGGTCCTCCCCCGGCGGGCGCTCGTTCTTCCCGTCTTCCGTCGTCTACCGCCTACCGTCTTCCGGTCTACTCCTCTTCCCAGGTGCAACCGGCGACATGTGCCGGTTCCGTAAACTATTGCCCTGACAATTCCGGAAATTATTGCCCTGTTT
>CAZUJF010000023.1:0-78067 GCA_964619955.1 uncultured Planctomycetales bacterium | reverse complement strand
TAGTCGGCTTCAGCCGAAAATCGAAGCCACCGCCTTCAGGCGGTGGTGGTTCACTTGTTATCGGACGGATTCCCCTTGATTCGCCCGGGCGATTCCCCTATATAGGGGCCGCTTTGGGATGGATTTTGGGCTGTAGCTGGTAGCTGGTAGCGCGAACCCCTACCTGATGCCAGCTACAAGCTACGATCCGGGCAATTCTTGAGGGGATTTTCATGCATCAGAAGACCATCGGCGACGCCGCGGGCGCGGTGTGGCGCAAACTCGGCGAGAAGGGCCGCGTGGCCCTCACGACGCTTCCCAAGCTGCTCGACCAGGATCCGGCCCTCGTCCAGCAGGCGGTCGGCTGGCTCGCGCGCGAGCACAAGGTCGACTTCGAAAAGGACGGCCGGGCGCTCTACGTGAAGCTTACCGCCCACGAGACCGACGCCTTCAAGAAGAGCGGCTCCAAGTAGCGGGCGGTCCCCGACGTGCGCACGATCCGACTCGACGGGGAAAGTCTCGGCTGGCCCGAGCTTCGGGCTCTTTCCCGGGACGAGTTCCCGCGCGGGATCCGGCTGACCCTCGCCCCCCGGGCGCTGGCGCGGGTCGGGAAATCCCGGCGCCACGTGGACCGGGCGCTCGCGGACGGCGCCGTGATCTACGGCGTGAGCACCGGCTTCGGGCGGCTGTCCGACGTCCGCATCCCGTCCGGCGACCTCGACCGCCTCCAGGAGAACCTGCTCCTCTCGCATGCCGCGGGCCTGGGGGCTCCGATGCGGGAGACGGGGCTGCTGGTGGCGCTGCGGGCGAACGCCCTGCTGCTGGGGTACTCCGGCGTCACGCCGGAGCTCGTCCGCTATCTGGGGGAACTCTACAACCGCGGCGTGCGGCCGCTCATCCTCGAGCAGGGCTCGGTGGGGGCGAGCGGCGATCTCGCGCCGCTGGCGCAGCTCGGCGCGGCCATGCTGGGGCGGGGGCGCGCCTCGCTGGGGACGCGGTCGTATGCCGCGCGCACGGCCCTGCGGAAGGCGGGGCTGGCGCCCTACCGCTTCCGGCCCAAGGAGGCGCTCTCGCTGATCAACGGCACGCCGTTCACGGCGGCGCTGCTCGCGGGCGTGCTCGCCGACGCGGAGGACCTGCTCAAGACCGCCGACATCGCGGGGGCGATGAGCCTCGAGGCGCTCAAGGGCAGCCTCAAGCCCTTCGACGCGCGCTTCCACCGGCACCGTCCGCATCCCGGCCAGCTGGCGGTGGCGCACAACTTCCGGGCGCTGCTGCAGGGGAGCGAGGTGCTGGGCTCGCACCGGAACTGCGTGAAGGTGCAGGACGCCTATTCGCTGCGCTGCATCCCGGTGGTGCACGGCGCGGCGCGGGACGCGTGGACCTATGCGCGGGACCTCGTCGTCCGCGAGGCGAACTCCGTCACCGACAATCCGCTGGTCTTCGAGAACGGCGAGATCCTCTCCGGCGGCAACTTTCACGGGCAGGCGCTCGCGCTGGCGGCGGATTTCCTGTCGGTCGCGCTGGTCTCGCTGGCGAACATCTCCGAGCGGCGCATCGACCGCATGACGAACCCCGAGATGAGCGAGCTGCCGGCGTTCCTCGTGAAGGACGGCGGGCTCCACAGCGGCTACATGATGGTCCAGGTGGCGGCCGCCGCGCTCGCCGCGGAATGCAGGGCCGACGCCGCGCCCGCCAGCGTGCATTCGATCCCGACCGGGGCCTCGAAGGAGGATCACGTCCCGATGGCGCCCGCGGCGGTGCGCAAGTGCCGGCGGATCCTGGACAACGTCCGGAAGGTGGTCGGACTGGAGCTTCTTTGCGCCGCGCAGGGTCTGGACTTCCTGAAGCCCCTGCGGCCGGGCCGCGGGGTCGCGGCGGCGCACGCGCGCCTGCGCCGGGACATCCCGCATTTGAGGCGCGACCGCTTTCTGCGTCCGGAGCTGGAGCTCGTGACCTCCTCGAGACTGCGGGACCCTGTGCTCGAGGCGGCGGAACGCGCGGCGGGCCCGCTGCTCTAATAATCCCTCACCCAGCTCCGGCGCGCGTATAATGACTGATGGTTCGACACGCTTGATTCGCCGGATGGCCCCGAAGTGGGGCCCCCCGGCGAATCGAAGCTGCTCACCACAAGCAACATGAGTCTTGCGCGCGAAGACGTGCTGGTGATGATCCGCGCCCTCAAGCGCGGATGGGTGGACGCGAGGGGGATACACAAAGCCCTCGAGCGCCAATCTCGATCCCCCATCAGCTTTGCCGAAGCCCTGCATCTGCCCTCGGAACAGGCCACGGCGCTCCGCGCGGACGCCTCGGTTCCGGACCCGGTGGCCGACCGGGCGCTCCTGGACCAGCTGCGGACGGCGCTGCTGAACAGCGGCGAGGAGTCCCCCGGGGACTGGGAGAAGTTCCTCGCCTCCCTCACGCGGCCGTCCCAGCGTGCGGGTCATGCGGCGCTGCCGGTGCCCCAGGAATTCGACGGCCTCACGCTGAAATGGGAGCTCGCGCGGCGCGAGCGCGGGGTGCTCTACCGGGCGGTCGACGCTTCGGGGCGGGAAGTGGCCCTGAAGGTCTTTCGCAGCGAGGCGGCGGGGCTGCCGAAGGTGAACGGGCTTTCCTACGCCGTGGCGCCGTTCGAGGAGGGCGAGTCGCTCGAGGCGAAGCGGCCCTCCGCGAAGCGCGGGGCGGAGGCGGTCCGCAAGGCCGCCGAGCTGCTGCGCGGCAGGCCCCACGGGGCGCTGAGCGCGGCGCGGATCCTGCTGCGGAAGGACGACTCGGTCGCCGTGGTGGCGTACGCATGGGCGAAGGCGCTGCCGCTGTCGGCGCGGACGCGGACCTATTCCGACGGCGACGACGTGCGCGCCCTGGGGGCCGTGCTCTACGAAGTCCTGGTCGGCGTGCCCCCCGCGGACGAAGTCTCGCCCCGCGAGCGGGTGAAGGACGTGGATCCGGCGCTGGACCAGGTGACGGCGTGCGCGCTGGGCGGCGGCTATGCGGACATGGGCGCGTTCGCGGACGATCTGGGGCGCGCGCTCAAGGGGGAATCCCCGACGGGCCGGCGGGCCGTGAAGGCCGCGGCGGCGGGGGCGTCCCCGCGGCGCCAGGCGCCGCTGCTCTGGGCGGCCGCGGCGCTGCTGCCGCTCGCCGGGGCGGCGCTCTGGTTCCTGACCCGGAGCGAATCGAAGCCGGCGCCTCCGGCTTCCGTGGTGAAAACGCCGGTGGCGCCTCCCCGGGAGACGCCGTCCCCTGTGCCGGCGCCGAAGGCGGAGGCCCGGGCCGTCCCGGTCGCGCCCCCGCCGGCGCCGCTGGGACCGGGCGAGGATGAAGCGCTCTACAAGGCCTGCCTCTCGGCGATCGAGCGGGGCGACCGCGCGCGCATCCTGCTGGTGGCGGGGGAGGCGGCGTCGCGGGGCTCGGTCCGCGAGTGGTCGCACTACCACCTGGCCAGCGTGCACCTCGCGCAGGGGGAACTGGATCAGGCGCTGCGGCGGGTGACGCGGGCGCTGGAGCTGGCGCCCGAGAGCCGGGACGCGCTGGAACTGCGGGCGCAGACGCACGCGCTGAGGGCGGACGTGAAGCGGGCGACGGAGGATCTCGAGCAGCTGCACGGGAAGAAGGCGTCGGAGCTGAACCAGGAGATCCAGCAGCTGGGCCGCCAGATCCAGGCGGCGCCGCAGGACGCGTCCGCGCGGCTCCTGCGCGGCGTGTATTTCCAGCTCAAGCGCCATTACGAGAACGCCGCTCTGGATTTCACGGCGGCGATCGACGGGGGCCAGCGCCGGGCGCTGCTCTGGAGGGCGCACGCCTTCCGGGGCGCGGAGGACCGGGGCCGCGCGCTCACGGACGTCCGCCAGTTCCTCCAGGAGTTCCCCCAGGGCCCCGCCGCCCAGGAGGCGCGCGAGCTGCTGAAGGACCTGGGGTCGTAGGTCTGGATGGTTTTCGGCCGGCCCGTGACGTACGGCTTCGCTCCAGGCCCCCATGACCGTCGAAGCGGGTGCAGAGGAGGTTCGCGGTGACATCCACCCTGTGCGCGGTGCTGCTGTCCTTGGGGACCGCGCTCCCGCTTCAAGGCGCGGCCGGGGATCCGATCGAGGATCTGATGGCGTCGACCTGCCGGATCAAGATCAAGGGATCGACCTCCACCGGATTTCTGGTCTCCATGGGCGGGGAGGGCAAGCCCTCGCTTTTCCTTGTCACGGCGGCTCATGTCTTCGACGAAAAGACCGAGACCGTCTGCACGCTCGTGCTTCGCGGCCGGGGGGAGGATCGGTCGTGGATCCGCAAGGAGGTCAAGGTCCCCTTTAAGGACGACGCCGCCGCCCTCTTCCGGCGCCATGCCGATCTGGATGTCGCCGCCCTGCCCGTCACGCTGCCTGCCGGGAGCGTCATGAAACCCCTCGAGTTCCGCCAGCTGGCGGACGCCTCGTGGGCCGAGGAGCGCAGGATCAAGGCCGGTCAGGAGGTGTTCATGCCGTGTTTCCCCGCGGGCGTGGAGGGAAACGCCGCAGGCTGGCCGCTGCTCCGCAAGGGATCGATCGCGACCCATCCGCTGGCGCCGTTGAAGGAGGCCCGCAGCATCCTCCTGGACATCCCCGTCTTCGGGGGCGAGAGCGGAGCCCCCGTGGCCTGGTGCGGGGGGGAGATGCCCGTCGTGATCGGGATCCAAGTGGGCATGCACCGCCGCACGGACAAGTCCTCGAGCCCTTTCGAGGAGAAGACCCAGCACATGCCGTTGGGCGTGGGGATCGTCGTGCAGTCCCCGTTCATCCGGGACACCCTCGAGCTGTTTGCGAAGTAGGGCCGCCCTGGCCGCAGATCTGAAGCGGTAGCGTCCCCGGGGATGGGGCCGCCCCTTCGCGGGCGGGTCGATCAGGCGGGGGCCGTCAGCGACGTGTCGTCCGGCGGGGCCTCGGGGCCGGGCTCGCGGCCGACGATACGGATGTCGGCGTGGTCCTGGTCCTGCTCGATGCTGATCCGCTGGATCTTCGCCAGCTGCAGCATGGCCATGAAGGTCCCGAGCGTGCGGCTGCGGTCGGGTTTGTCGCCGATCAGCTCGAAGAACGTCGTCGACTGCTTCGCGGCCAGCGTCTCGATGATCCGGTCGATGAAGACCTCGAGCGGGATGTCGTGGTAGAGGATCGACATGCCCGACTCAAGGCGCACGCCCTTCATCACCTTCGAATAGAGCAGCACGAGATCCCAGAGCTCCAGGTTCCGCAGCGGCTCCTGCTCGGTCTCGCCCTCGAGTTTGATGCGCGGGCGCCCGAACTTCTGGGCGCGCTCCATCATGAGCAGGTCGAAGGCGCGGCCGCGGTCCTTGAAGCGCTTGTAGTCGAGCAGCTTCCGGATCAGCTCGAGGGAGGCGTCGGCCTCGTCCTCCTCCTCGTCGGGCTCCCCCTCGACGGCGACCACCTCCGGCGGGGCGATGGTCCGCGTCTTGATCAGGAGCAGCTGGGAGGCGAGGGCGAGGAAGTTGCCCGAGAGCTCGATGTCGAGCTTCTCCATGGTGGTCAGGAACTTGATGTACTGCTCGCAGGCCCGGGAGAGCGCGATGGCCGTGATGTCGACCTCGGTCTCCTTCACGAGGTGGAGGAGCAGGTCGAGGGGACCGTAGTAGTTGTCGAGCTGGACCTTGCAGTCCTGCAGTTCCGGCATCAGGCCCTCACGAGGGGAAAGAAGGAATAGGGAATAAGGAATAGGGAATAAGAAATGAGGAAGGCGGCGCGTCCCCTATTCCTTATTCTCATTCTTTATTCCGGGCTTGATTATACACCCGCGCCCCCGGTCTGGAACACGGCGCTGCGCACCTCGGACATGGTCTTTTTCGCGATGGCCCGGGCGCGTTCGTTGCCCTCGGCGAGGATGCGGTCGAGTTTCCCGGGATCGGCGAGCAGGGCTTTGCGGCGCTCCTGGATGGGCCCGAGCCAGGACGTCATCTTTCCCGACAGCTCGATCTTGCAGTCGACGCAGCCGATCTTGGCGACGCGGCAGTCGGCGTCGATCGACGCGCAGCGCTCCTTCGTGTTGAGCATGCCGTGGAAGGCGTAGACGTTGCAGACGTCCGGGTTGCCCGGGTCCGTGCGTTTCTTGCGGTTGGGGTCCGTGAACATGGCGCGGACCTTCTTGTCCACCGAGGCGAGCTCCTCGGAGAGGTCGATCGTGTTGCCGAAGCTCTTGGACATGCGGCGCCCGTCGAGGCCCTGGAGGCGGGGCGTCGGCGTGAGGCGGCCCTGGGGCTCGGGGAAGACGCCGGGTCTGTACTGGGAGTGGAAGCGGCGCACGATCTCCCGGGCGAGCTCGAGGTGGGGCAACTGGTCCTCGCCGACGGGGACGACGTCGCCCTTGTAGAGCAGGATGTCGGCGGTCTGGAGGACGGGGTAGCCGAGGAAGGCGTAGTTGTCGACGCCCTTGTCGGCGAGCTGCTCGCGGGCCTCCTTGTACGTGGGCACGCGCTCCAGCCAGCCCAGCGGGGTGATGCAGGAGAGCACCATGTTGAGCTCGAGGTGCTCCGGGATCTCGGACTGGACGAAGATGCAGGACTTCGCGGGGTCGACGCCGGCGGCGATCCAGTCGGCGGCGACTTCGCGGACGTTGCGGGGGATGCCGGAGGCGTTCTTCCACTCGCTCGTGAGCGCGTGCCAGTCGGCGATCATGAAGTAGCACTCGAACTCGTCCTGGAGCGCGATCCAGTTCTGGAGCACGCCCCAGTAGTGTCCGAGGTGCAGCTTGCCGGTGGGCCGCATGCCCGAGAGGATCCGTTTTTTGCTCATCCGTTATAGGTCTCGAAGAGCTGGCTAACGTACTCGCCGGGGAAGAGGGATGCAAGGAGCTGGTAGATCAGCACGAAAAAGGGGGGGAAGATGTGGGGGAAGATCACCCGGAAAGCGAAGAGGATGGGCAGGGCGGTGATCCAGCCCGAGCGGTCGACGAAGTTCATGATCGGGTCCATGGGCCTCCCGATCATGTAATGCAGGAAGCGGGAGCCGTCCAGGGGCGGGATGGGGATGAGGTTGGCGACGGCGAGGACGACGTTGATCAGGAGGAAGTTCAGGAAGAAGTACCCGTTGACCGAGTCGGGGGGGATCAAGGCGGGATTGATCGTCACGATCAACCAATGGATCCCGACGCCGATGGCGGCCAGGAGGATGTTCGAGCCGGGGCCGGCGAGCGCGGAGAGCACGCCGCCGAAGGCGGGGTCGCGCATGTTGTGCGTGTTGACGGGCGCGGGCTTGGGTCCGCCGAACGCGAAGCCCATCGTGAAATAGCTGAAGACCGGCAGCAGCACGGTCCAGAAGAGGTCGATGTGCGGCGCGGGATTGAGCGTGAGGCGGCCGAGGTCGCGGCCGGTCGTGTCGCCCATCTTGAGCGCCACCCAGACGTGCGCGCACTCGTGGAAGACGCAGCTGAAGATGAGGGAGGCCAGGGCCAGGATGAGCCGGACGGGGTCGTCCATCGGGAGGGGAGTGTACCAAGGAAGAGGGCATCCGGTAGACTGGGAAGCGATGAACTGGGCGGCGGCGCTGGACTGGGTCTTTCCGCGGGTCTGCGCGCTCTGCGAGGCGCCGGCGGAGGGGGCGGCGCTCTGCGGGGCCTGCGCTCCCGGGCTGGAATGGGTGCGGCCTCCGTACTGCCCCCTTTGCGGCGCGGGCCCGGCGGGGCGCGCGTGCGGCGAGTGCGCGGGGCGCAGCGTCGCGTTCGCCGGGGCGCTGGCGCTCGGCCGCTATGAGGGCCGCTACCGGGACCTGGTCCTCAAGATGAAGTTCCGGGGCGGCCGGGTGCTCGCGGACGAACTCGGCCGGCGCCTGGCGGACCGCCTCGAGCGGCGGCCGGATCTCGTGGTGCCGGTGCCGATGGGGACCTGGAAGCTGCTCCTGCGGGGCTACAACGCGGCGGAGCTGCTGGCCCGGCGCCTGGCGCATCATGCCGGCCTGCCCTGCGCCCCGCGGGTCCTGCGCAAGGTGCGGCGCACCCGGACGCAGGCCGGCCTCGACCTGGCCCGGCGCCTCGAGAACCCCCGCGGGGCCTACCGTTCGCGCCGGGTGAAGGGCCGGGTGCTGCTCGTGGACGACGTGCTCACGACGGGCGCGACGGCGTCGGCCTGCGCCTCGGCGCTGCTCGAAGCCGGGGCCTCCGAGGTCTTCGTCGCCGCGGCGGCGCGGGCGACGCTGCATTCGGGCGGCTAAACGGCCGATACACCTCCAGAGGTCGGGGTTCTTCAGCTGGGGAGGTGTCATGCGGGGATTCACGTCCGCGATCCTTCTGTCCTTGCTCATCAGCCGTCCCGGCGAAGCCGCGGGCGGCGCGACGGACGAGGTGCGCGCGCTCTGGGTGACGCGCTTCGAGTACCAGACGGCGGCGGACGTGCGCACGATCGTCGCCAACAGCGCGGCGCTCGGCTTCAACACGATCCTCTTCCAGGTGCGCGGGCAGGCGGACGCGTACTACCGCTCCGAGATCGAGCCCTGGGCGGAGCGCCTGGGGGGGCGCGATCCCGGCTTCGATCCCCTGGAGGTCGCCTGCCGGGAATCCAAGCGGCACGGGATCAAGCTGCACGCCTGGATCAACACGATGCCCGCGTGGCGCGGCAAGGTTCCGCCCCAGGACCGCACGCACATCGTGTATCGGCGTCCGGACTGGATCGTGACGGGCCGCGACGGGCGCCGGCAGCCCTTCAACGACCACTATGTCGCGCTCAATCCCTGTCTGCCCGAGGTGCGGGACTACACGGCGTCCGTGGTGAGGGACATCGTCTCCCGCTACGAGGTGGACGGCCTGCATCTGGACTACGTCCGCTTCATCGAGGGGGACTGGTCCTTCGACGCGAAGACGCTGAAGCTCTTCCGGGCGGCCTCGGGCGGGACGCCGGAGCGCAACCCCGAGGCCTGGAAGTCGTTTCGGAAGGGCGCGGTGACGGAGCTCGTGAAGCAGATCCGGCAGGTGATGACGGAGACGCGTCCGTCGGCGATCCTGTCGGCGGCGATCTTCCCCTCGGTGAAGTCCCGCGAGCGGGTGCTGCAGGACGCGGAGGGCTGGGTGTCGCAGGGGCTGGTGGACTGGGTCTTCCCGATGACGTACGAGGATTCCGAGGGCGGCTTCCGGGAGATCGTGGAGGAGTCGTACGAGCTCTTCAGCCCGCCGCTCCGCCGGGGGCGGCGCGTGCAGCCGGCGTCGGCGGACGTCGTCTGTTTCCCCGGCGTGGGGGCGTACCGGCACAAGACGCCGGAGCAGACCGTGAAGCAGCTGGAGCTCTGCCGGCGGGGCTTCGCGCTGTTCAGCTATTCGAGCCTCTACGTGTCGCCGGACGAGACGCGGCGGGAGGACGAGCGGCTCTGCCGGCAGCGGCGGGACGCGGTGGCGCGCTTCCTGAAGCGCTGAATCGGCGGAAAACGAAAACGCCGGCCGTCCCTGTCGGGGCGGCCGGCGTTTTTTCGTGATTCAGCGATTAGTAGCGGTTCGGATCCCGTTCGTCGAGGTTGAAGACGTAGCGGTCGATGTCGCGGTGCAGGTTGACGAGGTCCTTGTAGGCCCCGAGGATGTGCCACTCCAGGTGCTTCCAGGCGCGGTAGAAGAAGTCGCCGCCGCCGGAGGCGCAGCCTGAGAATGAGAACATCACCACCACCATCATGAACACCAGCCCCAGCTTCTTGGCCATCGCCGTTCTCCTCAGATTGGATGCACTCTTGGCTGCTTTCTGCGCACTACTGAAGACGGCTTATCGTAGTCGAACCCTGCAACGCGTCAAGAAATAATTCGGAGGGCGGGGGCGGCGCTTGATAGGCGGGGGGGAGGGGGGTATCATGGGGTTGTACCTCTGCAGTACGGGCTGCGCACCCCGCGGAGCTTCCGGGCGGTTTTGTTTCCTGAAATCATGAAAGAGATCGACGTTTCCATCGTCGGCGCGGGCCGGACGGGCCGGGCGCTGGGGCGGCTGCTCCGGGAGGCCGGATGGCGCCTGGGGGCGGTGTCCTGCCGCTCGATGAGGCGGGCGCGGGAGGCGGTCGCGTTCATCGGCGGGGGCCGTCCGGTGGAACGCCCGGAGGGGGCGGCGCTGACGCTGCTGTGCGTGCCCGACGAGGCCGTCGGCCCCGTGGCCCGGGCGATGACGTTTCCGCGGGGGGCGGTGGTGGCGCATGTGTGCGCGTCGCTGGGCGCGGAGGTCCTGAGGCCCTGGCGGCCGGCCGGCGCGCTGCATCCCCTGAGGAGCTTCGCGGATCCCGCGCGGGCGGCCGCGTCGTTTCCGGGGACGGCCTGCGCGATCGACGGGGATCCGGCGGCCGTGAGGCTGCTGGAGCGGCTGGTCCGCACGATCGGCGGGATTCCGCTGCGGGTGCGGGCGGGGCGCAAGGCGCTCTATCATGCGGGGGCGGTCTTCGCGTCGAACTACGTCGTGGCCGCCGTGGACGCGGGGCTGCAGCTGCTGGTGAAGGCGGGGCTGAAGCGCCGGGAGGGTCTGCGGGCGCTGCTGCCGCTGCTGCGGGGCACGCTGGAGAATCTCGAGTCGGCGGGCCTGCCCGGGGCGCTGACGGGCCCGATCGAGCGCGGCGATGCCGGCACGGTGGCTCGTCACACGGCCGCGCTGAAACGCTTCGCGCCGGAGCTGTCGGGGCTCTATGCCGGGCTCGGACGCGCCGCGTTGCGGGTGGCGCGCCGGAAGCGGCCGTTGCCGGCGGGCCGGCTGCGGGCGGCGCTCGGGAAGGAGGGGTTCCGCGGATGAACGTGGTGCTGATCGGCTTCCGGGGTTCGGGCAAGACGACGGTGGGCCGCGCCCTTGCGGCGAAGCTCGGCCGTGAGTTCGTCGATTGCGACGAGGTGATCGAGAAGCGCCAGGGCACGACGATCAAGGAGATCTTCGAGAAGCAGGGCGAGTCGCATTTCCGCACGCTGGAGAGCCAGATCATCATCGAGCTGGCGGCGCTGGACGGAAAGGTGATCGCGACGGGCGGCGGGGCGGCGCTGAAGTACCAGAACCTGCAGGCCTTCAAGCGCGCGGGGGCGAAGGTGTTCTTCCTGGAGGTCGGGCCGGAGACGGCGTTCCGGCGCATCCAGGAGGACGCGAACAGCCGCTCGCGGCGTCCGGCGCTGACGGAGAAGGACCCCTTCGTCGAGGTGAAGGAGCAGATCGCGTTCCGCCAGCCCTATTACCTCAACGGGTCGGATGTGACGATTCCCGCCGACGGGCGCACGGTGGCGGAACTCGTGAAGGACCTGATGGACCACCTGGGTTTCCCGGACGACGAGGCGCATCCGGGGGACCGGCATGAGCCGGATCCCGCGAGGATATGAAGACCGGCAGCTGGTAGCTTGTAACTGGTAGGGGTAGCCGGTAGACCGTAGGAAGTGGGCCCCATGTCGTTCACGTCGCTGTATCGGGAAGCGGATCTCCAGGAGCTCTGGGCCGCCCAGCGCTTCCGCCGCGAGGGGCTGCTCACGGAAGACGCCGTCCCCCTCGAGATCGAAAGCCCCGGCTATCGTTCGTTCGAGGGCGGCCCCGATTTCCGGGGGGCGCGGCTGCGCCTCGGGGGCCGTCCGGTCGTCGGCGACGTCGAGATCCACCTCAGCCCCTCCGGCTGGTTCGCGCACGGGCACCACCGCGACGGGGCCTATGCGGGGGTCGTCCTGCATGTCGTGCTCCGGCGGGACGCCTTCCAGGAGCCGCCGCGGGGCCTGCCGCTGCTGGTGCTGGAGCCCTATCTCGGGGCTTCGCTGCCCGCGGCCCTGCCGCAGGAGCCGGACGAGGCCGAGCTCGACCGTCTGGGCGAGGAGGCCTTCGCCGAGCGCCGGCGCCGGCTGGAGCGCGGGGTGCAGCGCGCGGGCCTGGAGGAGACGCTGTACCGGGAGATCCTGGTGGCGCTCGGCTACAAGCGCAACCAGGCGGCGATGGCGGAGCTGGCGCGGCGGCGTCCGCTCGCGACGCTGCCCGGCGGCGCGGCGGAGATCGAGGCCGTGCTCCTGGAGGAGGCGTCGCGGATGCCGCGGGAGTTCTGGCGGCTGCGGGGCGTGCGGCCGGCGAATCATCCGTGGCGGCGCCTGCGCGGGATGGCGCTGTTCCTGGGGGCGGCGCGGGGCGAGGGGCTGGCCCGCGGGCTGGCGGCGCGTCCGGGCATCGACGCCCTCTCCGCCTGGCTGGATCCCGGGGGCGCCGGGCTCATCGGTCCCGCGCGCGCGCGGGAGATCGTCCTCAACGTGTTCCTCCCGCTGCTCGGGGGGGCCGCCTGGAAGGCGGCGGCGGAAGGGCGCCCGCCCGAACTCCCCGGCCCGGCGCGGCGGGAGGCGGGCCTGCGGGCGACGACGCTGCGACGCTACCTCGGCGCGCTGCGCCACCTGAAGCGGCGGGGTTGATTTGTGCTTGTTTCGCCCGGGCGCCCGTCCTAGACTTGAAGGTTCGGGGATCGAGCCGCAAGACTGGGTGGGTCGCTTTAGGGGGTGGCGGTCGATGACGCTCCGGCTGGTGCGCTGTCCGTTCTGCACGAAGCGCTTCAACGTGAGCGGGATCGCGTCGGGGACGCGGCTCCGCTGCGGCGGTTGCACGGCCGTCCTCACGGTCCCCGGAGCCGACGCCGCGCACGCGCCCGGACGGCTCCGCCGGCCGCTGCTGGGCGGCCTGGCCGCGGCGGCGGCCCTGGCGCTCCTGGCCGCCGGCCTCCTCTGGAGCCTGCCCGCGCCGGCACCCGAGCCCGCACCGCTGGCGAAGGCGCTGCCGCGTCTTCCCGCCGTCCCCCCGGAGACGCCGGGGGCGCTGCCCATCGAGACCCCCTTCCTCGACGACCCCGTGGGGCGCGCGAAGAACGAGGTCCTGCGCGAATTCGGCTCGCAGTTCATCTTCACGGAGCAGGTGAAGCCGTACCTCGTCGCGATGGAGCGCTCCGAGCGCTACGTCGGCAAGGACCTGATCCAGGAGTACGCGCTGCGGCTGGAGACGCTGAAGCAGGCCTTCGAGCAGGAGTTCTCCCGGGCGCTCGGGCTGCCCGCCGTGGACGCGGTGCTCCCGGTCGTGATCCTGAATTCCCGCGAGAGCTTCGACCGCTACTGCGAGGCGCGCGAGAAGCGGCGCATGGCGGCGGCGATCAAGGGCTTCTACGAATACGGGCGGCGCCGCGTGATCACGTACCACGACTTCATGGCGCCGTACGAACTGCTGTTGCATGAAGGCGCCCACCAGCTGGTCCATCACTACACGCTGCTCCGCACCGAGGGCCGCCGCGTGCCCGCCTCCTACTGGTTCCAGGAGGGCGTGGGGACCTACTTCGAATCGTACCGGCGGCGCCTGGACGGCGAGGTCGCGATGGACGCCGGCGGCCACAGCCTCCGGCTGCCCGCGCTGAAGCAGGCCCTGCAGCAGGAGGGCCGCAAGGACTTCATCCCGCTCTCGATGCTGGTCGGCATGACGGTCGACGAATTCTGGGACTGGTTCGAGCGCGGCATGCTGAGCGAGGCCTCCGAGGTCACGCGCAAGGCCCAGATCTACTATGCGGAGTCCTGGGCCTTCGTCCATTTCCTCCGGCAGTCCGGACCCCGGCTGCGCAAGGTCTTCGAGGACTACTGCCGCCGGGAGCTCGAGGGCACGGCCTCCAAGGGGGCCTTCGAGGAGCTGCTCCGCAACGAGCTCGGGGAGGACCTGCCCCAGCTCGAGGACCGCTTCATCCGCCACATCCAGGGGCTCAAGTAGCCCGTCCCGCCGTGATGTCCCGCCTGGCGCTGCTCCTCCTCCTGGGCCCGCTTCAGGACGCGATCCCGGACCAGCTCGAGCGTCTCAAGGCGCCGGACGCCGCGGAACGCCGGCGCGCCCAGGACGCGCTGGCGCTGCGGGGGGCGGAGATCCTGGAGCCGGTCCTCAAAAGGCTGTCGGAGGCGGAGGCCTCCGTGGAGCCGGCGGTCCGCGCCGCGGCGGCGCGGCTCTCCTCCCGGGTGTGGAAGGAACGGGCGCGGGCGGAGGCGGATCTGCTGAATCTGGGGCGCCGCGCCCTGCCGTGGCTCGAGCCGCTGGGGGCGTCGCCGGATCCCGACCTCGCGTGGCGGGCGCGCGCCGCGGCGGAGGAGATCCGCGCGCGCGAAGGGGAGGAGTCGAAGCGGGAGGACCAGGCGGCCGCCGCGCTCTGCGACCTGCTGGGGGGGCTGGGCGACGCCCGGGGGCTGCCGTATCTCCTGGGCATCCTGGGGACCGGGGCCCCGACGGAGCGGCTCGACGTGCGGGTGCGTGCGATCGAGGCGCTCGCCCGGCTGAGGGACCGGATGACGCCCGCGCAGGCGGAGGAGGCGGCGGAGCGGGCGGCGGCGGTGTTCGACCGCTGCGCGGCGGCCCCCGAAAAGGCCCGGCTCCTGCGGGCGCTCGGGGGGCTGCGGGCCCCGGGGGTGATCCGGCCGCTCACGGTGCTGGCCCACGACAAGGCCGAGAAGAACATCCACCTGCGGCGCTCCGCGCTGGCGGCGCTCGCGGCGCTGGGGACGGGGCCGGCGCTGCGCGGGGTGGCGCGCGGCCTCGAGTCCGAGGACCCCTATCTCCGGCACGCGGCGGCGCGGCTGCTGGAGGACAAGGCGGGCGTCGCGTTCGGGTTCGACCCGCTCGCCGGGGCGGAGGAGAACCGTCCGGCGCTGATGAAGATCCAGGCCTGGGGGCGCACGCTGCCCGGCTGGGAATAAATTTTGCGGGCCCGCCATCTTCGATAGAATCCCCCGATGATCTGCGCCGCCCTCAAGCCTCCGACGAACGACGAGGCGCTCCGGCAGATGTCGGAGGCCCGGCGTCTGGGGGCCGAGCTCTGCGAGCTCCGGATCGACCATCTGCCGGATCCGGATCTGGAGCGGCTCCTCCGCGCGAAACCGCTGCCGGTGCTCGTCACCGTGCGCTCGAAGGCGGAGGGCGGGGTCTTCGCGGGCGACGAGGCGGCGCGCTTCCGGCTGCTCGAGGACGCCTGCCGTTTCGGCGCGGACTACATCGACGTCGAGCACCGCACGTTCCGCGATTTCGACCGCCGCCAGGCGAAGCTGGTGCTGTCCTGCCACGACTTCGAGGGAGTGCCCGCCGATCTCGAGGCGCTC
This sequence comes from uncultured Planctomycetales bacterium, assembly GCA_964619955.1. Lineage (GTDB taxonomy): Bacteria > Planctomycetota > MHYJ01 > MHYJ01 > JACPRB01 > JACQFK01. The sequence goes on along the minus strand of CAZUJF010000023.1, from coordinate 63,055 downwards.
GCGGCGCAGATGGCGGAGCGGAAGCCGGCGGTCGTGAAAATCGCCTGCCAGGCGCGCGGGACGGCGGACCTCGTCCGCCTGCTCAAGCTGCAGACGGCGGCGAAGGTCCCCACCGCGGTCATCGCGATGGGGGACCACGGCGAGCTGCTGAGGATCCTCTACCGGCGCTACGGCGGCGTGCTGACGTTCGGCTCGCTGCAGGCGGGCGTGGAGACGGCGCCGGGTCAGCTGACGGTGGAGGAGCTGGTGCGCTTCTACCGGGCCGGCACGATCGACGCCGCGACCGAGGTCTACGGCGTGATCGGCAATCCCGTGGCCCACTCGCGGAGCCCGCTGATCTTCAACGAGGTCTTCAAGCAGCTCGGCCTGAACGCGCGCTACGTGCGGATCCGCGTGGACGACGCCGCCCTCGTGCGGGACCTGGTCCAGGCCGCGGGGCTGAAGGGGCTCTCCGTCACGATCCCGCACAAGCAGGCGGTGATGGCGGCCTTCGACGAGGCGGACGAGATCGCGCAGGGGATCGGGGCGGCGAACACGCTGGCCGTCCGGGAGGGGCGCCTCATCGGGGCGAACACGGACGTGCTGGCCGCGATGGAGGCGGTGAAGGAGGCGGCGGTCGCGAAGTGGTCGCACGGGATCTACGGGATGCGGGCGCTGGTGCTCGGCGCGGGCGGGGTCTCGCGGGCGATCGCGTGGGGCCTCAAGCAGGAGGCCGCGCGGGTGATCGTGGCGAACCGGACCTTCGAGCGCGGCAAGGCGCTGGCGGAGGAGCTGGGGGTGGACTGCGTCCGCTGGGACCGCCTGATCGAGGCGCGCGCGCAGATCGTGGTGAACGGGACCTCGGTGGGCATGACGCCGAGGACGGGGGAGTCGCCGGTGGAGGCCGCGTTTTTCAAGAAGGACATGGTCGCGATGGACACGGTCTACACGCCGCGGGACACGCAGTTCCTCAAGGACGCGCGGGCCGCGGGGGCGACGACGATCGACGGGGTGGAGATGTTCCTGCGCCAGGCGGACCACCAGTTCCGCCTCTGGAAGGGCCGGCCCATCCCCACGGAGCTGCTGAAGGAATTCCGGAGGACGCTGTAGGGCGCCGGATCCCCCTACTCCACCACCGTGACGGACATGCCCTTGAAGGCGAGGGCGGCGACCTCGACCACGTCCTCGTTCAGCATGCGCACGCAGCCGTTGGAGGCCTTGGTGCCGATCGAGCCGGGGTCGTTCGTGCCGTGGATGCCGATGCCGTGGTGCAGGTCGTGTTCGAGGGAGACCCACCACTCGCCCAGCGGGTTCTGGGGGTCGCCGTAGGGGACAGGCCCCTTGACCTTGGTGTCGGCGGGCGGCCACCAGGCGGGCTTGGGGTTCTTCAGGCCGACGACGAACTTGGTGGCGGGCGTCTCCTTGTGCGGGGCGCCCGTCGTGATCGCGTAGGTCTTGAAGGGGCAGCCCTCGTAGAGCACCCACATCCGGAAGAGCGACTTGTCGACGAGGATGGACCAGGTGCCCTTGGCGATGCGGACCTTGCGGCCGGCGCGGAGCAGGGCGTTCTCCTTGTAGTTGTTCACGTACATGATGGAGCCCTTCACGCCGTTGAGGGCCTTGAACTTCTTGGCGATCGATTCGAGCGTGTCGCCCTGCTGGATCTCGTAGAGCTCCGTCTCCTTCTCGTCGACGCGGTTCTGGAGCAGTTCCTGGTTGATGCGGATGCCGGCGGTGCCCAGATCGCTGCGGTCGGCGTCCGACGCGACGGACCCGAAGAGGCTGGAGACCTTCGAGCGGGCCTCGCGCCATTTGCCCTCGGCGATGAGGCCGTCGACCTCCGCGCGCGGGCGGGGGGCCGGGGCGGGCGCGGGAGCCTCGAACTTGACCGGCGCCACCGCGGCGGGCGCGGCCTTGCGCGGCTCCACCTTGGGCTGCGGCTTGGCGGGGGCCAGGACGGGGGCCGCCGCGAGGGATTCGCTGAAGGCTTTCTCGTAGACGGCGATGTCCGGGGCTTTGGGCGCCGGCGCCGGGGCGGGCGCCGCGGGGGCGGCCGCGACCTGCGCGGGCGCGGGCTTGGGTCTGAAGAAGAGGAAATAGGAGCCGCCCGCGACGAGGGCGAGCACCAGCAGGACGGACGGCAGCTTTGATTTCGAAGCGCGGGCGTTGGGCGTTCCGAGCATGATTTCCCCTCTCCTCGTGGTGAGCCAGGCTCAATTCCGGCCGTCGATCCCCGGGATATCCCCCCGCCCGCGGGCGATGCCCAGCCGGGTGGATCCAACGGGCCGAACCACTAGCTCTCTCCGCGGGGAAGTATGAGGCCCTCGGCTCAACTTGTCAAGTACAAATCATAACTTATAATTATCCGTCACCAAGCCCGCCGGCTACTGGACAGGGTTCCGTCCCTCCGATAAGCTGTCCGCCCTATGAAAACCTACAGAATCGGCGTCATCGGCGGGGACGGCATCGGGCCCGAGGTGGCCGCGGAGGCCGTCAAGGTCCTCAAGCGCGTCCAGGACGGCTTCGCGCTCGAATTCACCGACTACCCCTTCGGGGCGGACCACTACCTCAAGACCGGCGAGCTCGTGCCCGACAAGCCGTTCGAGGAGATCAAGAAGCTCGACGCCTGCCTGCTGGGCGCGCTCGGCGACCCGCGCTGCGCCCCCGGGGTGCTCGAGCGGGGCGTGCTCTTCCGCCTGCGCTTCGGCCTCGACCTCTACGTGAACCTGCGGCCCATCAAGCTCTACACCGAGAAGCTCTGCCCCGTCAAGAACAAGGGGCCCAAGGACATCGACATGCTCGTCTGCCGGGAGAACACCGAGGACGCGTACTCCGGCGAGGCCCGTTTCGAGAAGAAGGGCACGAAGGACGAGGTCGCCATCCAGGAGGCCCGCTATACCTGGAGGGGCTGCGAGCGGATCATCCGCTTCGCGTTCGAGCAGGCCCGGAAGCGCAACGGCAAGAAGAAGGTCACGCTGGTCGACAAGGCCAACGCCGTGCGCGCCCACGAGATCTGGCGCCGCGTCTTCGACGAGGTCGCGAAGGACTTCCCGGACATCCAGAAGGACAACGCCTACGTCGACGCCACCTGCATGTGGTTCGTGAAGAACCCCGAGGTCTTCGACGTCATCGTCACGACCAACATGTTCGGCGACATCATCACGGACCTGGGCGCGATGATCCAGGGCGGCATGGGCATCGCGGCGGGCGGCAACATCCACCCCGGCAAGGTCTCCGTCTTCGAGCCCATCCACGGCTCGGCCCCGAAGTACAAGGGCCTGAAGAAGGTCAGCCCCCTGGCCGCGATCCTCGCGGGCGGGATGCTGCTCGAGCACGTGGGCCAGCCGAAGGCGGCGGCGCGCATCGAGGAGGCCGTGAAGAAGGTGCTCGTCGGCGACGCGCTGCCGAGCATCGACGCCTCCAGCGGCGTGCCCACCGACAAGGTCGGCGACATGGTGGTCGCCCAGCTGTAGGGCGGGGGCTTGACATGGCCGGCCGAATCCGCATAAGCTGCTGATGCGCTCATGAAGGATCTCCAGTACAGCGTCCGCGAGTTCCAGTCCCGGCTCGGCGAGGCCCTCCGGGCCGCCCGGAAGGGCGGGCGCGTCCGGATCGTCACCCATGGCCAGCCCGACGTGGTGCTGTCCGCGGCCCCGGCGCCGGCCCGCCGGCTGACGCCCGTGCAGCGCAGGCTGCAGCGTCTGGCGGCCCTCGGCAGGATCGTCTGCGAGGGGACGGGTCCGATCGCCGGCTTCAAACCTTTCGCGGGGTCGGGCTTCGTGCGGCAGGTGCTGGCGGACCGGCGATGATCGCCTGGGACACGAGCGCTCTGATTTCCGCCTACTTCAGCGCCGAGGCGGGGCACGGGGCGGCACAGCGGCTCCTCACCGGGAAATCCACCCAGCACGGCTCCCAGCTGCTCCTTCTGGAGATGTGCAGCGCGGTTTCCCGGCGCCTGGGGCGGGACCGCCGGAAGGCGGACGCCGTGCTGACGCTGGTGCGGAGCCATCTGAAGCAGTTCGCGCTCGTTCCATTGGATTCCGGAGCCCTCGAGCGGGCGGAGTCTCTGATCCTCCGCCACCGTCTGCGGTCGGCCGATGCGCTGCACCTGGCGGCGGCGCTGGACACGCGGCGCTGGATGGGAGGCGGGCGGCTGCGCTTCATCACCGCGGACCGCGAACAGGCGGCTGCGGCGCGGGCGGAGGGGCTGGCCGTGTTGATCCCGGCGTAATGAAGGCTACTTCCGGTCGACGGCGAGCGCGGCGGCGGGGATCGTGAAGGGTTTGTCGTTCCAGGACAGGGCCGCGGCCCAGACGACCTGGTAGCGTCCGGGCGCGCCGAAGCGGAGCGTCAGGTCCGCGAAGCCGCCTCCGACGAACTCCCCGGGTCCGAGACGCACCTTGCGCCGGCCGCCGCCCTCCGCGGCGGGCAGCGCGACCGCGCCGCCGGGCCCCGCGGCCTTGAGCCGCTTCGCGGGCGGCTCCTCGAGCACCAGTTCCACCTCCGCGGGGGAGAGGTTCGTGACGCGCCATTCGACGGGCTGGGCCTCGCCCTTCGCCACCGGCGCGCGGGGGCCGAGCAGCGCCGCGGAGAAGGGCGTGCGGCCGCGGCGCACGAGGTGCCCGGCGGCCTCCTGCTGGATCGAGGGGTCGGCGTCCGCGAGCGCGCGGATCAGGCCGCCCACGGCCCCCTCGCCCTCGATCTGCCCCAGGGCCGCCGCCGCGGCGAAGCGGCCGATCACCTTGTCGGTTCCGAGCAGCCAGACCAGGGCGGGCACCGCGAGCGGATCCCGGATGAGCCCGACCTCCTTCGGGTCCATCTTCGCGAGCTTCGCGCGCCACTCGTCCTCGGCGGCCTTCTGCTTGCGCCGCAGCCCGGCCAGGCGCTCGGAGATGAGCCCCCGGCGCTTCTCCGACCGCAGGAGCGTGTGGGCCTCGATCAGCACCGCGATCGCCTCCGGAAGCTGGCCCCGCTTCTCGAGGTCGGCGGAGCGGCCCTGCTCGGCGTCGAGGTGCCGCTGCTCGTAGTCGTCCCGGTCGTCGCGCAGCTCCCGGGCCTTCAGGCTCCAGCGGTAGCGCTCGAGGACGCTGTCGCAGAGCCGCAGCGCGTCGCGGTAGCCCTGGGCGCTGACGGCGTCGTTCACCGCCGGGCGCAGCTCGCCCCAGAGGTCGCGGGCGCGCAGCTCGTAGACCACGATCCCCACGGCGGCGGCCAGGAGGACCGCGGCGCCCCCGAGCGTGCGGATGAGGCGGCGTCGCTGGCGGGCCTTCTCGATCTGGCCGCTCTCCAGCTTCTCCCGGAGGGCGGCCGCCTCCTCGTGGCGCGGGTCGAGCTTGAGGATGGTGCGGCAGTAGTCGAGGGAGCTCTCGTCGTCGTGGGCCTCCATCGAGCGCTCGAGCAGGCGGTCGTAGAGTTTCACGGCCTCGCCGCGGTCGCCGAGGTGCCGCTGGATCTCCGCCACCGATTCGAGCAGCTCGGAGTGGTCGCCCACCTTCTCGATGAGGCGCGTGTAGACGGCGAGCGCCTTGTCGGGCAGCCCCGCCTTCTTGTAGGCCGCGGCGAGCGCCTCGCCGGCCGCGAGCGCGTCGAGCTTGAGGTCGAGCTGGAGCAGCGTCTCGAAGAGCCGCTCGTGCGCGGTCAGGTCCCTGGGCGCGTGGGCGAGCACCTTCTGGTAGGACTGGATCGCCAGCTCGAGCTGGCCGCCCTCGGCCTGCGCGCTGGCGAGCTGCCGCGCGTAGCTCGCCGCGGTCTCGGGCTGCTGCAGCTCCTCCGCGGCGCGCAGGGCGAGCTCGAGCAGGCCCAGGTTCTTGCGTTCGTGCTCGAGCCCGTAGCGCGCCATGCGCAGCGCGGCGTCCCATTCCTTCTTTCCGGCGCGCGTGCGGGCGCGCTCGAAGGCCTCCGCGGCCGAGACGGGGCGCGCGGCGCCGGAGCGGATGAGCAGCGCGGCCGCCCGCATCAGCATGAACTGGCCGAGCCGCGTGAGCATCTGGATGTCCTTGAGCGTGCGCTCCCCGTCGAGCAGCGCGAAGACCCGCCGCAGCGTGGCCTCGGCCTCCTGCGGGAAACGGCCCGGATCCGGCACGAGGATCTCGTTCCAGGACAGGATGGCCTTGCGCGTCTCGCCCCACTCGTCGGCCCGGCGCAGGGCCTCCATGATCTGGCCCTCGACGGCGATGCGGGGTTCGTAGTCCAGCTGGTCGACGTCGAAGTTGCGGTCGTCGGGGTCGCCCTCGTCGAATTCGAACGTCGCCTCGTTCCAGAGGAAGGCGTCGCAGAGATGCTCGCCCATCTGGTGCTCGAGGGAGGCCTTGAGGTCCTCCCGCGTGAGGCGGCCCTTCTTGAGCAGCGTGCGGATGAAGCCGCCCTCGTGGGTGTGGCGGCCCGTGACGGTCGGCGTCTCGTCGGGGCGGATCTTCTCGAGCGCGAGCAGCCCGTTGAGCAGCGAGGGCCCCTGGCGCTCGCCGAGGCCGACGAGCCTGAGCGCGCCCTTGTCGAACCAGAGGTAGATCTGGTGGCGGTCCTTGTGGCGGATCGCGAGCGTGCCGGTCTGCTCGTTCGAGACCAGGTCCTGGAGGACGTTGGCCAGCGGGATGGATCGGACGTCGCCCCTGATTCCCATCTTTTTTCGCCCTCCCCGTCCCGTCCAGCGCGGAACGCCGGAACACCCTGAACGTCGACGCGGCCGCTCGAACGGCGGCGGGGAAGCACGACTAAGTGTAGCGCATCGGAGGGCGCCTTGCCAAGGTCCGGACGCAGCCGCTACACTCGCGGCCCCATGCCTCCCTCCGCCAGCCCCGAGCTGCGCCGCTCGATCCGCCGCGAGGCGGCGCGCCAGGCCTGGCCGCTCGTCCTCCAGAGCCTGCTGCGTTCGCTGATGTTCTTCGTCGACACGATCATGGTCGGCCGTCTGGGCACGGACGCGCTGGCGGGCATGGGGGTGGCGGGGCCGGTGTCCTACCTTGTGGTCTCCGTGCTCGGGGCGCTGCAGATCGGCGCGATCGCCGTGGTGTCGCGGGCCTGGGGCTCGGGGGACCGGCGCCTGCAGGAGGGCGAGGCCGCCGCCGCGGCGGCGCTGGGGCTCCTGGCCGGGGTGCCGATGGGGATCGCGGGCTGGTTCGGCCTGCCGCTGCTGGCGGCGCTGCTGCCGATCGAGGGCGCCCCGCAGGTCACGGTGCTGGCGGAGGGCTTCCTGCGCTGGGAGGGGGCGGGGCTCGGGTTCCTCTGTCTGGGGCTCAGCGCCTCCGGCATCTGGCGCGCGGCGGGAAGGACCCGCCTCCCGCTGGCCTGTTCCGTCGCGGCCAACCTGCTGAACATCCTGCTCAACTGGGTCTTCATCTACGGACACTGGGGGGCGCCCGCGATGGGCCTGGCGGGGGCGGGCCTCGCGACCGCGATCTCCCAGGGGGTCGAGGCGCTGCTCGCCTTCGGCTTCCTCTTCAGCGCCGCCGCGCCGATCCGCCTCTCGGCCGCCTCGGTCGGGGCCGTGACGGGCGCCGCGCTCCGGCGTCTGATCCGCGTCTCGGCCCCGGCGGCCCTCGAACCCGCGATCATGCAGGCGGGATTCCTCTTCTACACGCAGATCATCACGCGGCTCGGCGCGGTCCCGCTCGCGGCGCACCGCACGGCGCTGGCGGTGGAGTCGCTCACGTTCATGGCGGGCTACGGATTCGTGATGGCCGGCTCCGCGATGGTGGGGCAGCAGCTCGGGGCGGGCCGGCCGGACCACGCCGACCTCGCGCTCCGCGAATGCGCGCGCCTGTCCGTGATCGCGATGAGCGCGCTCGGGGTCGTCTTCCTCGCCGCCGCCGGCCTGCTGGTCCGCATCTTCGTCCCCTCCGGCGGGTCGGAGGAGGTGGCGGCGCTGGCGGCGTCCTGCCTGCGCATCGCCGCGGTCGAGCAGCCCTTCATGGCCCTCGCCATGACGCTGGGCGGCGGTCTGCGCGGGGCGGGGGACACGCGCGCGCCCGTGATCGTCGGCCTGCTCGGCGTCTGGGGCGTCCGCCTGCCCCTGGCCTGGCTCCTCGCCTTTCCCGCGGGGCTCGGCCTGCACGGCATCTGGATCACGATGATCGTCGACTGGGCCGTCCGCGCCGCCGTCTTCCGGCACCTCTACCGCCGGGGCCGCTGGAAGCAAATCCGCCTCTAAGCGCCGCCGCTGCTTCGTATAATGGCTGTTCCTTCATCCGGAGGTTTGATGCCGCGTTTCTTCGCCCTGCTGCTCCTGCTGCTGCCCGTTTCCGCGACGGGACAGGAAAAACCCGACCGTTCGGCGGAGATCCTGCGCCGCATCGAGGAGACGCTGAAGTCGGAGGGGGAGCGCACCCGGCGGGAGACGATCGAGCTCGTCCGCCGCGAACTGGCGGGCAAGGCTCCGGCGGCGGACCCCGTCCCCGCGGCGGGCGCGTCCGAAGCCAAGTCGCTCGCCACCGTGGAGCTGCTGAAGAAGCACGCGGGCTTCCTCGCCAGCGACGAGCTCGAGGGCCGCTGCGCGGGCTACCCGGGCAACGACAAGGCCGCCGAGTACATCGCGGACGTCTTCAAGAACGCCGGCCTCAAGCCGGGCGGCGAGGGCGGCACCTGGTTCCAGAAATTCAAGGTCGGCGGCAAGGAGACCCGGAACGTCGTCGGCCTGCTCGAGGCGAAGGATCCGGAGTTCAAGGGGGAGTACGTCGTCGCGGGCGCCCATTACGACCACGTCGGCACGGCCGAGACGAAGGACTTCGGCCGGCTGGGCTCGAAGAAGGGCGAGGACACGATCTGGAACGGCGCGGACGACAACGGCTCCGGGACCACCTGCCTGCTCGCGCTCGCCCGCGTCTTCGGCGAGGGCCGCCTGGAGCCGCGCCGCTCGATCGTCTTCATCGCCTTCAGCGGCGAGGAGGCCGGACTCGTGGGCTCGCGCTGGTACACGCAGCATCCCCTCGGTTCCATCGACGGACACGTGTTCATGCTCAACCTGGACATGGTCGGCCGCAACCCGACGCGCCCGATGGAGATCCACGGCGTGGGCTCCGCCGCGGGCGGCGTGCTGCGCAGGGCCGTCGAGCGCGCCGTCGAAGCCTCGGGCCTCAAGGCGAAGATCAACGACGAGGTCAAGCTCGTGGGCGGCGACAGCGACCACTCCTCCTTCGCCGACAAGAAGGTCCCCTACGCCTTCTTCTTCTCCGGCTTCCATGCCGACTATCACCGTCCCAGCGACCATCCCGAGAAGCTGGCCTACGAGAACATGGTCAAGGTGGTCCGCACGTCCACCGACCTGCTGCTCGAGATGGCCGCGCTGCCCGAGAAACCGGCCTTCAGCGGGAAGCCCCGGTCGCCGCTCAACCTGCCGGACCTGCTGAATCCGCAGGGCCCGCCGCCGCGGCGCCTGGGCGTGACGGTGCAGGAGCTCGACGACGACGAATGCGACGCGCTCAAGCTGGCCGCCTCGCAGGGCGGACTGCGGGTGGACGCGCTCCAGGCCGGCGGCGTCGCCGAGAAGGCGGGGGTGAAGCCGGGCGACGTCATCGTCTCGGTCGCGGGCGTCGTCCTGGAGCGCGGCGGCACGCGCGACGCCCTGCGCACGGTGCTGACGGAAAAAGTGAAGCCGGGCGCGGAGGTCGACGTGGTCGTGCTCCGCAACGGGGTGAACACCGGGCTCAAGGCGAAGTGGACGGACTGATCCGGGCATGAGATCCGTCCTGCGCATCCTCGACGCCAACCTCAACCGCGCCCGGGAGGCCTTCCGGGTGCTCGAGGATCTGGCGCGTTTCCACCATGACGACGCGGTCTCCGCCCGCGCGCTGAAGGAGGCCCGGCACGCGCTGGACGCGGAGGCGAGGCCGCTCGCGCGGAACCTGGTCGAGGCCCGCGATTCCGCGGACGACGTGGGGCGCGGGAGCGACCTGCCGCCCAAGGGGCCCCGGGCCCTCGAGGACGTGGCCCGGGCGAATCTCAAGCGCGCCGGCGAGGCGCTCCGGGTGGTCGAGGAGGTCTCGAAGGGCCGCTTCCGGGGGCTCGCGCGCACGGCGCTGAGGCTCCGTTACGCCGTCTACGCGCTGGAGAAGGCGCTGCAGGATCCGCGGCGGCGCCTGCGCGCCGCGCGGCTCTACGTGCTGCTCGATCCCGCGGTGGCGCGGGGATCCCTGACGCGCGTGGCGGAGGCGGCGCTGCGGGGCGGGGCGGACGTGCTGCAGCTGCGGCAAAAGCCGTCGGTCGATGCGGGGCTGGCGCGCGAGCTGCGCGGCGTCTGCCGGGACGCGCTCTTCATCGTGAACGACCGCGTGGACGTGGCGCTCGCCGTCGGCGCGGACGGCGTGCATCTGGGGCTCGAGGATCTGCCGATCCGGGAGGCGCGGCGGCTCGGCGCGGGACTGGTCGGCGCGACGACGCACTCGCTGGCGGAGGCGCGGCGGGCGGTCGCGGCGGGGGCGGACTATCTCTCATGCGGGCCCATGTTCGCCACGCCGCTCAAGCCCGGGCTCGCCCCGAAGGGACGGACCTATCTCAAGGCGGTGCGGCGGCTGGGGAAGCCCGTGTTCTGCATCGGCGGGATCACGGCGGCGAACGTGTCGCCGGACTTCGGGCGGGTGGCCGTCTGCGCGTCGGTGATCGGGGCCAGGGATCCGGCGGCGGCGGCGCGGGCGATCCGGCGGCGGCTTCCGCCTACTTGGGCATGACGATGTCGCCGCCGCCCGTGCGCTTCTGGCGCATCTTGGTTTCGCGGACGGCGCGGTACTGCGGCGAGGAGAACCAGTCGCGCATGGTGGCGATGCGGCGCGCCTGGGCGCCGTCGAGGTCGGTGAACTGGATGCCGGAGTAGAAATCCTTCGAGTTCTTGGCGCTCTGATAGCACCACTTCACCTCGCCGGCGGCCTCGAGGGTGTCCTTGAACTTGTCCATGTGGATCACGACCTTGACCTTCGTGCCCACGGGGATGCGGTCGTGGGTGAGGAAGCGGACGCCGCCCTCGGAGAGGTCGATCGCGTCGCGCCCCTGGTTCTCCCGCTTGATGCCGAAGAGGGACAGGATGCCCTCCTTGTAGAGGGCGGACTGGGCCTCGCTGATCTCGAATCGTTCGTGGACGCGCCGCTCGCTGCCCTTGCTGGAGCCGGAGGGGGTGGGCGGGGACAGCGGCGCCGCGGGGGCGGCGTTGGCCTTCTTGAATTCGTCGAACCAGTTGGTTTTGGGATCCCTGGCCATCTTCAGCTCCCCAGTCTGCAAAATACACTACTTGTTGGAACCCGGGGAGTCAAGGTCGTGCACGAGGAGCGCCGCCCCGGCGACGGCGCAGGGCAGCAGCAGCGGTCCCGCGAAGGGGACCGCGAGGAAGGGCAGGAGGGCGGCCCCGAAGCCGGCCACGGAGCCGGCGTGCCGCACGATCCAGCGAAGGCGGTCGACGGGGCCGAGGCCGCGGGCGTCAAGGGCGGGGTCGAGGGTCTCCTGGGCGATGAAGAGCAGGGAGGCCGCGGCGGAGAGGGGCGGATGCAGGAAGCCCAGCGGGGTGACCCAGAGCGCCAGGAGGCCGGACTGGACGCCGCCCAGGATGAGCAGCTGCAGCGCCTCATTGGCGGAGGCGCGGCCGAGGGACGCGGCCGTCGTCTGCGGGGGCGGCGCGGCCTCGCCGGCCGCCATCAGAACCCGGCCCGCGAGGGCGTCCAGGAACGGCGCGGCGAGCACGTTGCCGAACAGGACGCTGCCCAGCAGCGCGAGGAGCGCGGCGGCCGTCTGGAGGGCGAAGCCGGCCAGGCCCCGGATCCAGCCGCTCCACGCGGCGGGCAGCAGCGCGTCGACCAGGTCCTTCCGGAAGATCAGGAAGAGGGTGAGCGCGAGGGCCAGGAGCAGGGCGTGGATGAGCAGCGGGGCGGCCAGCCAGGACCAGAGCGCGCGGCGCCGTCCGAGGAAGGCCAGCCCCCGGAAGGGATACGTGGCGCCGGTCAAGAAAGAGCGCATGGCTGCCGATGATATCAGAGGCCGGGCGAGGTCCCGGATCTCAAAAAGCAGCTGACGCGGACCCTGAAATTTTGTATTATGGGTGCGCAGGCGGTCCCGACGCCGCCCCGTTCGAGGGGAGCCGGGACGCCCCGCTCTGAATCAAGGAGGTTTCCCATGTCGGACACACCCGCCAAGCGGACCCGCGAAGCCAAGAAGCGCCAGATGCAGGAAAAGAAGGAGCAGCGCAAGAAGCTCCGCAAGGAAGGCCTGCTTCCCACGGACTCCAGCGGCCTCTTCGCCCCCGGCGAGACCCCCCGCGAAGTGGTGAACTAGGGCGGTAGTTGGTAGCTGGAAGCTTGTAGCTGGGGCCCGAAGGGCCTGCCCAGCCGAAGCTCGCCGGATGTCCGCCTCCGCTCCATCATGGGTTTGAGCTACGGCGGGACAGCCTTCGCTCCCGCGCTCCGGCGAGCGAAGGCTGGTTGGGCCGCCTGGATTCGAACCAGGACAGAGGGATTCAAAGTCCCTCGTGCTACCTTTACACCACGGCCCAGTGAAGGGCGCCCATCATAGCGGCGCGCGGGCTTCGACGACAACCCCCGCTCACTTCGCGGGCGGAACTGTCGGCAGCAGACGGGCGATGACGAAGAGCAGCGCCGCCACCACCAGTCCCAGCACGCCCCAGAAGATCCAGCTGCCGGAGCCCGGATCTCCCGCCGACTGACGCGGGGCCGCCGCCAGGGCCTCTTCGGCGCCCAGCGCCGCCTCGGTCTTCGTAGCGGCGAGCAGTTGCGGGGCCGCGAGCGCGAGGTCGTACTCCGGCGCCCGCGCCTCGCGGTTCCCGTAGTAGAGATGGAGCTCCGGGCCGGGCGGGACCTTGAAGAGCAGCCGCGTCACCGGCAGCCAGGCCTTCGCATCCGTGAGCGTCAGCGCCGGATTGTCGCCGTTCTCCACTTCCAGCCAGAGGCGATCCCCCCGGGGTTCCTGGGACAACGTCAGCAGCAGCGGCCCGGCGGCGGCCCCGGGTCGGCGGATCCATTCCGAAGCTGCCAGGGTCGCACGGTGCGACACGCCCCGTTCGTCGGGGATGTCCTCCACCAGTCGCGTCAGACGCTGGAAGACGCTTTCCTGAACGGCGAACGTGAGGCTGCCCACGGGGAGCCGCCTCCGGGGGAGCTGAAGGGACCAGCGGCTCACGCTCCTGCGTTTGGGGTCCGGCTCGGCGACCAGCGTCAGCGGGGTCGAGCGGGTGAGGCTGGTGGACTCCACGACGTAGGGCACCTGTCGTCCGTCGCGGGCCAGGCGGAGGTCGTCCAGGTCGCGGGCGCCGCGCGAGAGCACGTCCAGGTCCAGCTCCAGCTGATGGATCTGCCCGGCGCCGAGACGGACGGACTTGCGGAAGCCCCAGGGGGCGGTGTCGAGCGGGGCGCCCGGACCCCCGAGTCCGGGCAGGGCCTCGGGTGCGCGATACGCGGGGTTCTCGGCGAGCGCCGTCAGGCTGACCGCGCCTTCCACGGGCAGCTCGCGTCCGAGCCCGGGCAGCGCGGCCACGTCGTAGCGCGGGGCGGGGCAGTCCGGATTCCCGCTCAGCAGCCGCAGCGCGCCCGCTTTCGGAGACGGGAACGCGAGCCGGACCGGACGGCGCCGCGCCTGCAGTTTGGTGACCTCCAGCGGCGGGCTGTCGCCGTTCTCGATCGTGAGCAGCAGCTCCCGCTCCGGGAGCGGGAAGTCCGGCGCGAGCGAGAGCCTCGAGACGGGCGGACGTCCTTCGAGCGCCATGCGATAGAACACGCCCTCGGCGAAGAGCCGCTCCGTGACCTTTCCGTCCGCCCAGGTGCGCGAGGTCAGCGTGACGCGGCGCGTGAAGAGCGGCTCGGGGGTTTCGAGGGACAGCTCCGCGAGCGGGACGTGGCGTCCCGGAAAGCGCAGCCGCAGCCGGGTGCGTCCGGGCTCCTCCAGGCGTTCGGCGATCTCCAGCGTCCAGGGCTCCGAGGGCGCGGCCGGAGGGGCGGCCGGCAGGAGGCTGATGCCCGTGACGGGCAGCGGCGCGGATTTCTGGTCGTCGAGCGTCAGGCGGAGCTGGGTCCAGACCGCGGGGGAGAATTCGATCTGCAGCTTGCGCGGGCGCCCCGGTCCCGCGAAGAGAGGCTCGGCGTCCTTGAGCAGCGTCCAGGTCTTCCGGTCGGCGGAGCCTTCGAGGCGGGCGGGTTTGATGAAGTCCCCGGCGGGCGTCTCGAGCGAGAGCTGAGCCACGGGCTCCGCGAGGCCGGTCTCGACCGTGACGACCGTGCTGTTGGCGCCGAGCGCCGTCTCGAAGCGTGCGGCGCGGGCCGCGGCGCGCGCCTGTTGCCGGGGCCGCTCGACCGTCCAGGGGATTTCGCGGCCCGTCTCGTCGAAGAGGCGCAGGTCCTCCAGTCCGGGGCGCAACGCGTCCAGCGTCTCCACGGACAGGTCGATCTTGAGCGGCCCCGCCTTGGGCACCTTGAGCTCCTGGACCTGCCGCCAGGCCGGGGGCAGGTCCTGTCCCGCCAGGAGAAGCAGCGCGAGCGAGAGTCGCATCATGGGGCGGGGTCCTCCTTGCGCGGGACGAGGAAGCGCTGGTACACGAACGAGACGGTCAGCAGCACCGCGGCGAGGCCGATGAGCGAGCCGACGCGGTAGAGGCCGCCGAGGCGCCAGAGGTCGTGGAGGAAGAGTTTGCAGAGTGTCGCGATGAGCAGGCCGAGGCCCGCCCAGCGCGCGGCGGGCAGCGCCGCCCGGATGCCGGCGACGAGCAGCGCGAACGCGAAGAGCGCCCACGCGATCGAGTAGGTCATGTCCTGGGCGAGGTTGCCCGAGAAGCGGAACGTGATGAAGCGCTCGCTCTCGCTGAAGAAGTCCGCGATCTCCAGGTTCAGGAGCAGGAAGAGCATCACGGTGCCGAGCCCCTGCAGGACCGGCTTCGCGGGGAGGTTGAGGATGCGCGGCTTCGCCGGGTCGACGAACGCGGCGCCGGCGAAGAGCGCGGCGGCGGTCAGTCCGTACGTGTAGAGGATCCAGTTCAGGATCGGCGTCCCCCCGCGCTCGTGCCAGGTCATGACGAAGGGGTTCAGGCCCGGGACCAGGCGCACGAAGGACGCGACGAGCAGCCCGGCCCCCGCGATGCGCAGCCCCTCGTGGGGCAGGCGGCGCCAGAGCCAGAGCAGGGCCGCGCCCTCGAGCGCCCAGCCGACGGTGATCCACTGGCGGCTGAACTGGATGGGGAAGATGAGCGTGATGAAGAAGAGCGCGACGCCGCCGAAGCAGGAGAGGATGCCCAGGCGGGCCCTGCCGTCCGGAGCCAGCGCGCGCGCGAGGAACGCGGTGCCGGCGAGGTAGGGCAGCGCGAGGGCCGCCGGGAGCAGCCCCATGAACTCGTTGGGGAAGGCGGCGCGGACCGCCTGGTGGATGAAATAGAACTGGCCGGGTCCCGCGAGCGCCGCGACCGCCCAGGGCAGCGTGCGGGTTTCGAGCCGGCGCCGCAGCGCGAAGGGGAAGCCGGAGAGGAGCGCGAGGAAGCCGCCGTACCAGCCGAGCGCGAGGCCCGCGCGTTCGGGCGTGAAGAGGCGCTCGTGCCAGGTGAGTTCGAGGCACAGCAGGGCGGCGCCCGCGGCCGCGACGACGACGTCGACCTCGTAGCGGACCATCGCGAAGAGGGCGAGCGCGAGCATGAACGCGGCGATCCCGAAGACGGGGGAGGGGTCGGCGAGCGGCAGGCGGGCGACGACGAGGATCAGCAGCAGGAACGGCAGGATCACGGAGAGCGCGGGGAAGGTCGCGGTCCAGAGCTTCGGCTGTGCCGGAGGGGGGCGTCCGGCCAGGAGCCTGCGGGCGGCCCAGCTGCCGCCGAAGAAGAAGAGGGCGCCGAAGCCGCCGATGAGCCAGAGTTCGACGGGCGTGCCGCCGAGGGCGGCGGGCACGTGGAAGAGGGACGTCCCGATCGTGAAGAGGGTGAGGACGAGGACGGCGGCCAGACCGATGAGGGAGCCCGTCAGCAGGGCCAGGACGAAGGCGAACGCGTCGATGAGGAAGACGCAGACCCAGAGGGCGAGCGGCACGCCGGGGAGCTGCGTCAGCGGGTGCAGCAGGAGCAGCAGGGCGAGGGGCGGGAAGAGATGCAGCCAGGCCGAGGCCGGACCCGAGGGCTTGAGGCGTTGCAGGACCGCCGGGAGCACGCCGTGCAGCGCGGCGAAGAGCAGATTGACCCCGAGACCCCAGTAGAGCAGCGACTCGTCGAGCACGTTCAGGGTCCAGCCGCCGAGGAGGATGAAGACGAGCAGCCCGGCGACGGGAAGCGCGGGGCGCAGCGGCGGATGGATCCAGACGGGGGCGAGCAGGGCCAGGTCGGCGAGGAGTATGAACGTGAAGTAGAGACCCGGGCGCCGGAGGATCTCCGGGTAGGGGTGCAGGAGCAGGGCGAGCGCGAAGACCAGGGCTGCGACGGCCGGGATCAGGGTCGCGGCGACGGTCCAGGGAGTGGCGGCGTCCCGGCGTTTCGCGACCAGGAAGGCGCCGGAGAAGAGGAACGCGAAGCCGTCGAAGACGACGAATGCGGTGAGGGCTTTTTCGGTCGCGAAGAACTTCTCCGCCCAGCCCGCCTGCATGACCCCGGTGCCGAGGGCGGCGAGCAGGAGCAGCGGGGTCCAGCGCTTGTACAGCGCGGTGGCCGTGAGGCCGATGTCCAGCAGCGCGAGGTAGCTGAAGAGCCCGAAGGGGTTGTCCACGCCGGTGGACAGCAGCGGCGGCGTGAGGAAGCCGCCGAGCAGGCCGAGCACGGCGACGACCGGCGCGTCGAGGCGGATCGCGAGCAGGAACGCGGCGGCGGTCACCAGGGTCATGAGGCCGAACGTGGGCAGCGAAGGAATGAGCTTGTAGAGGGCGTTCGCGCCGAAAAGGCTGCCGTAGAGGATGAGGATGCCCGTGGCGCAAAGCGACTGGCCCAGCACGCGGTAGCGCTCGCGGGGCAGTTTGAGTCCGGCGGTGAGCGCCGCCAGGCCCGCGAGGAGTCCGAGGGCGATGCGGAGCTTCGGGCTGATCAGGTTGTTGTCGAAGGAGTACTTCATGAAGAATGCCGCCGCGAGGAACGCGACGAGGCCGCCGACCCAGGCGAAGAGCTTCACGCCGAGGAAGTTCTCCCAGTTGATGCGCACGCGCGGCGCCTCCGGCGGCCGGGGCGGCAGCGCCGGGCGCGGGGCGGGGATATCGGGCGCCGGCGGCAGCAGCGCCGCGGGGGCCGGGAACGAGGGTTCCAGGCGGGGCGGGGGAGGCGGCGGCTTCGGGAGCGGGTCCGCCGCCACGACCGCGGGCGGCGGGAGCGCGGGGGCCGCGGCGGCGGGGCTTCGCTCGATCCTGGCGGTGGTCGAGTGTCGCTCGAGGCGCGCGACCTTGAGTTCCAGGTCGGACAGGCGCCGCCTGTGACCGAACCACATGATGAGGCACAAGAGGGGACAGACCACGACGACCAGGGTGCCGATCAGCAGGCCGAGAACGACGAGGCAGCCTTCATCCATGGGCCGCCAGTGTAGCATCCGGTTCAAGGGAATCTTCACGACGGCTTCGGCGGGGCTTACAATCCCGGGGCATGAGCCCTCCCCCCGCGGGTCTGGCCTCCCTGGGACTTCCTTCGGGTCTGATCGATCCCCTCCGCGGCGCCTTGGAGGCGGGCGAGGGTCTCTTCGTCGTCTCGGTCCCGGCCGGTGACGACGCCGGCGACACGGTCGCCGTGCTGCTCGCCGAACTGGCGGCGCTGGGGCATGTCCCGGCCACGGTGGACGCGGCGAAGGGCGCGGGGGCGCTCGAGGCCGCGCTCGACGGCGGGGCGGAGGCGCTGGCGATCCCGCACCTGAGCGGGGCGGGCGTGGCCGTGCTCGCGGTCCGCGCGGCGGCGACGGGCCGCCTCGTGGTGGCGGGCCTCGAGGCCGACGACATCGCCGGGGCGCTCGCGCGGCTGCTCGAGCTTCATGCGGATCCCGTCCTTCTGGCCTCCGCGTTCCGTTTCGGGCTTCAGCGGCGCCGCCTGCGGCGGGTCTGCCCGGACTGTCTGAAACGCGTCCCGGCGGACCCGGCGCTGCTCGAGGATCTGCGCCTCGACCGCGCTCTGGCGGGGGAGCTGCTGCCGCGCGCCGCGGGCTGCCCGGACTGCCGGGGCACGGGGTATCGGGGCAGCCTGGACGTCTACGAGGGGCTGGGTCCGGACGACCGCCTGGCGGCGGCGGTCGCGGCGGCCGCGTCCGAGGGGCTGCTGCGCGGGGTGGCGGTCCCGGCGCGCTCCCTGGCGGCCGAGGCGCTGTCGCGCTTGAAGTCGGGCCAGACGACGCTGGAGGAGTTGCGGAAGCAGATTCCCTACCTGCAGCTCATCCGTGCAGCGGATGTCTGAGGCGCTGCCGTTGCTTTGCCAGGACAGGGCGGCGCCCGGGGCGTCTCATGTTCCGCATGACCATGAACGTCCTTCGAGCGTGGCTCATCCTCGGCTCCGTCGGTGTCTTGCTCGCCTGTGATCGCCGTGAAGGAGCGCCCGGATCGCCGGTGCAGGCCCGATCGATTGTTGTTCCGGACGGGCCTGGGGCCATCCTCGAAGGTGAACTCATCCCCGCCCGGATCTTGGAAACTCCTCCGGCAAGGCTTGAGATTGTGTCCCGTGGGGCGCCGGGTCCGATCCGGATGGGCGAGAAAGCGTCCGTGATGTTTCAATTGAAGAATGCGGGTTCCGAGGCGGTCTGGGTCGTCCGGCCTCTCGACGGGTCGGAGTGGGGCCGATCCCCGGTTTGCCTGCTCGAGATCCGGGATGAAGCGGGCCGGCTCCAGGAGTTCATGCCAATTCGCGAGTGCGCCAATATGAATCTTCTGAAGGGCGATGATTTCACGCAGCTGGAGGCCGGTCAGAGTCTCCAGGAGCCCCTTGGGGAATTGTTGTGGTGGTGGAAACCCGCTCGGCCGGGGGCCTATTCCCTCCAGATGACCTACGACACGAGTTCACCGTTCATTGGAAATTGGGCTGGATGGCAAGCCTGGCACCTCGACGCCCGCTGCCGGGAACTGCTTTCCCTCGTGCCCAGGGGGAAATGGAGCTCGGATCCGGTGATGATCGAGGTGCTTCCGTAGACCCTGAGTTTCTTCGAAACGGCATCAACGGCGCTCGAGCAGACGGCGGATGGCGTCGTGTTTCACGGCGGACGGCAGGCCCGGATCCACCACCGCCCCGCGCTCGAGCAGGAGGCGGACGACGTCGGGATGGCCCTGGATCGCCGACGTCTTGAGCGGGGTGATGCCGTTGATGTTCGCGCGGTTCACGTCCGCTCCCAGATCGAGCAGGGCGCGGACGGTCTCGAGCCGCCCCTCGTAGGCCGCGGCGACGAGCGCGGGCTGCGGCCCGCCGTCGACCGGCACGCCCCGCTTCGCCAGGAGCCGGATCAGATCCGCGTGCCCGTTCCCGGCGGCGATGACCAGGGGAGAGCGACGTCCGTCCCCGAGCGCCGGGTCCGCCTTGCGGTCCAGCAGGAACGTCGCGGTCTCGAGGCGGCCGTCGCGCGCGGCCTGGAAGAGGGCGGTGCCGGCCCAGGCGCCGTCCTTGGGCCCGGGCGCGTCGACGTCCGCGCCCAGGTCCAGCAATTTGGCCGCCAACGCAAGGCGGCCGGCGCGGACGGCGATGAGGAAGAACGGGAGACCCGGCAGGTCGGGACTCTCGCCGTTGCGGGGGGCCTCGACGCGCCCGAGGACGAGGTCGCCGAGGGGGCCTGCGGCGAGCAGCGCCGCGATCTCCATGTGGGCGTGCCGCAGCGCCAGGAGAAAGGGCGACCGGGGCCCGGCGGCGGCCTTGCGATCGAGGAGCAGCTTCACGAGTTCCGTGCGGCCGTACTCGGCGGCCGTGGCGAGCGCATCGGCCTGGAGCGGGTCCGCCCCCCGGTCGAGGAGCAGGCGGGCGAGGGGGAGGTCGCCGGCGGCCGCGGCGACGCGGAGGGCGGGTCCGGCCCGGCCTTTCACGGGCCAGGGGCGCTCATAGGTTCCGTTCACGTCCGCGCCCGCGTCGAGGAGCCGCGCGACGGCCGGCGCATCCGCCCGCTGGGCGCTCTCGACGAGGGCCTTGGCCTGCTCTTCGGGCGAGGGACTGCAGCCGGCGAGCAGGAGGATCAGGGCGGACAAGCCCGGGTGCCCTCGGCTGCTCGCCGTCCTGTCGCTCATCCGACCTGGATGATACCCGGGTTTCGGATGCCGGAGAGACCGCTCCGGCACGCGATTGAACGCCGCGGAATTGGGGTTACAATTACCGGCATGAGCAAGATCTTCAAACCCCTGGCCCTCCTGGCGCTGCTCGCGCTTCCCTCGGGCTGCAAGACCTGGGCGGAGCTGGGCGAGATGACGGTGGAGATCGAGGCCCCCGAGAAGGTGAGCCGCTTCGGCAGCCTCGTCTTCCGCGTGAAGACGGCGGACCTGCAGGGGCTGCCGCTGGGCAACGTCCACTACGAGTACTCGGTCGACTGGCCCGGGGTGCGGGGGATGAAGCACCGGGGCGTCTCGTTCCGGTCCGAAAGCATCCTGGTCAAGGGTCCCCCGGGGCAGGGGGTCCTGCGGATCTACACCCTCGACGCGAACGGGAACTTCGTCGAGGGCGTGAAGAAGGAGTTCATGGTCCAGTGAGCCTCCGTCCCGGGCGCGGCGCTTGAACCTGCTATGATGCGCGCCTGATGCGACGCTTCGTCATTCCCTGCCTGCTCGCCGGCATCGCGGGCTGCGGGGACGGGGAGGGGGCCCGCCGTCCGGAACAGCCCGGCCCTGAACAGCCCGTGGTCTTCACCCTGGACCGTTCCACGCCGCTCCCGCTGCTGAGCGTCCGGGTGGTCGAGGAGGAGGCGGCCAGGTTGCGGGCGCGCTACGCCTCCTTTCTCTGCGAAATGGGGCCGCCCCGGAACGGCGTCACCCTCTCCCTCCGCTACGACAGGAAGGGGTCGCTGGGAAGCCCCTGGAATTTCTATCTCCCGCACTACGCCCCGCCGTACCCCGTCCGACTGATCGGCATCCTTCCCGACGGGAGCCGGGAGCTCATTCGCGAGGAGCGCTTTTGACCGGGACGGGCCGGCCCTGCTCGTTCACCGAGACGTAGGTGATGAGGGCCTTGGTGACGAGGACCTTGACCGCCGGCTCCTTCCAGCGCTGGGCCTCGACCTCCACCTCGACCGTGACCGACGTGGTGCCCGTGCGCTTCGTCCGCGTGTAGAACGAGACGGTGTCGCCGACGAAGACGGGCTCGCGGAACTCGACCTCCTTCATGGCCACGGTGACGAAGCGCTGATCGCCGTGTTTGCGCGCCTCGGTGACGCCCGCCAGGTCGAGGTGGGAGAGGATGACGCCGCCGAAGATGGAGCCGTGCGCGTTGGTGTCGCGCGGCAGCAGGATGACGCGGACGGCCGGATCCCTCATGCCGGGAGCATATCCGATGGATTCTCTTGTTGTCGAGTTTCGGCGGGACTACAATCGGCCCGAGGAGGACGAGCCGCCATGTCCGCCACGACCACGTCCCGGCTGCTGGAAAGCGTCGACATCCGCACGCGCACGCTGGTTCAACGGCTGCAGAAACTCCAGGAGATCGGCGCGCAGCTCTCCGCGGAGCACGACCTCACCCGGCTGCTCGACCTGATCCTCCGCGAGAGCCGCTCGCTCACCGCCGCCGACGCGGGGACCATCTTCGTCCGCTGGGACGACATCCAGTTCGTCGACGAGGCGACGGGCAAGGACCCCATCCACAAGATCACGCCCTACCTGGCCATGAAGGTGGCGCAGAACGACTCGCTCTCGCTGCCCTTCCGGGAGATGAGGCTCCCCTTCGACCAGAAGACGATCGCCGGCCACGTGGCCTGTTCGGGCGAGGTGCTGACGCTCGACGACGTCTACCAGCTGCCCGCGGGCGTGACCTACGGCTACTCGAAGGCCTTCGACGAGAAGTCCGGCTACCGCTGCAAGTCGATGCTCGTGGTCCCCATGAAGAACCGCGAGGGGGACATCATCGGGGTCATCCAGCTCATCAACAAGAAGAAGGACGTGCGGGAGCGCCTGGACCTGAAGCGGAACATCGAGGCCCAGGTGGCCGGCTTCGACGGCTTCGACGAGGAGCTGGTCCTCTCGCTCGCCTCGCAGGCGGGCATCTGCATCGAGAAGGCGAAGCTGCACGAGGACATCGAGCGCATGTTCGAGGGCCTCGTGAACTCGTTCACGCTGGCGCTGGAAAAGCGCAACCGGACGACCTTCGGCCACTGCACGCGCGTGGCCCGTTATGCGGTGGCGATCGCGGAGGCCGTGAACACGGCGCCGCCGGACCAGTTCGGCGGCCTCAAGTTCTCGGCGATCCAGATCCGCGAACTGCGCTATGCGGCGCTGCTGCACGACATCGGCAAGATCGCGGTCCCGGAGGCCGTGCTCGACAAGCAGAACAAGCTCGTCGACGCCGAGATGCGGGCGATCGAGTACCGCCTGCACTGGGTGAAGAGCCAGGGCAAGGAGGCCGCGAAGATCGACGCGTGGATCGCGGCGCTGAAGCGAATCAACATCCCGCGCGGGCTCACGCCCGAGGACAAGAAGGTGCTCGCCGAGATCGTGGCCGAGCGCTTCACCGACGTGGACGGCGAGGAGAAGCCGCTGCTCTCGGGGCACGAGTACGAGAACCTCGCGGTCGAGCGCGGCAACCTGACGGGCTTCGAACGGAAGCAGATCGAGCAGCACATCGTGGACACCTGGGAGATCCTGCGCCGCATCCCCTGGCCGCGGGACTTCCGGAAGGTGGCGAACCTGGCCGCCTGCCACCACGAGAAGATCAACGGCTCGGGCTATCCCTGGAAGCTCCAGGGCGACGAGATCCCGCTGGGCGGGCAGATCCTGGCGATCGTGGACATCTTCGAGGCGCTGACGGCGAAGGACCGGCCGTACAAACCGGCGATCCCCATCGACCGGGCGATCCAGATCGTGCAGGAGGACGTCAACCGGGGCGCGCTCAACGCGGGGCTCTGGAACCTCTTCCTCGAGAAGCGGCTCTACACGCTCTTCAGCGACGAGACCGGTTTCGTTCATCGTCCCAACACGCCCCAGTTTCCCAAGGCCACCTGACATGGAAACCCGGCGGCTGGGGCGGGACGGGCCCGAGGTCGGGGTGATCGGCATCTGTCCGGCGGGGCCGGACCGCGAGGCGCTGGAACGCCGGGCCCGCGAGGCCGGTTGCACGATTCTCGACGGCCCCCTCCCGGCCGGCGCGGTGGAGGTCCGCTATCACCTGCTCGACCAGCTGACCGCCAACGCGGCCATCCCGAAGATCCGCGCCGCGGGCGGGGGCGTGGTGGCGGTGCACGTGCTCGGCGGCGGCGGGCTCCTGAAGAAGGCGGCGCTGCTGCAGGGGCTGCTGAAGCCGGGCCGGACGCTGGCGCAGGCGGCGGTCCAGTTCGTGCTGGCGAACGAGTCGGTGAGCGCCGTCCGGATCCGGGTCTCGAGCCGGGCGCATCTCGAGGAGATCCTCGCCGCGCCCGCGGCCCCGCCGCTCAGCGGGAGCGACCTCGAGCTGATCTTCGAAACCTGGGCGCACCGGCACGATTAGGGGAGGGGCGCCCCCTCGGGCGGGTCCAGCAGCCAGCGGAGCGCCTCGTCCCGGTCCGGGAAGACGTCCGTCGTGAGGCCCCGGTTGCGGGCGACCCGGACGCCCAACTTCTGGGGGTCGATCAACTCGCGCGGGGCGACGATGGACACCCGGGTCAGGCGGGGGGCGAACGTTCCTCCCAGCACCCCGAGTTCGTAGCGGTCCACGGTGGAGAACGTGCCCCGGACCTCGCTCATGTCGAGCAGCAGGAGCCGGTGCTTCAGCTCGACGCAGGTTTGCGCGATCGATGAGAACTGGGCCTTGATCGATTCCAGCGAATCGGTGGCCCGGAGCCTGGCCTCGAGATGGGTGCCCCGGTCCACGATGCCGATCCGGGGGGAAGCGTTTTCTTCCATGGGGACGACCTCACGAAGCCGGACAGGATATGACAATGCGCGGGTTCAATTCAATTGGAATGGAGTCCGGGCCGGACGGCCCAACTCCCCTTGCATTTGTCCTCCCGCTCCGGTACATCTTGCGTCGTCCTTTGTCTTGAATCCGCATGCATCGAATTTTCGCCGGCATGGCCGTCTGGGCCGTGATCTTCATGGTCGCCCAGAACGTCATCGGGATCATGACGAAGCGCCTGGACCCGAAGTGGGTGGGGCTGCACATGGCCTTCGGCGTCTTCGTGGGGATCTACATCTGCATCCTCCACATCATGGTGATGTTCCACTTCATCGGCAGCGGCAAGGAGATGAAGGAGGCGATCCAGATCCTCGGCGGCGACTCCGAGACCGTGAAGAAGCTGCGGCGCCTGAAGATGCTGGTGATGCCCCCCGCGACGTTCGCGCCCGTCCTCGTCGGCGCCGCGGTCATCCTGGGCGGCGGGGCGCACACGAAGGCGCTCGGGGACTGGGCCTGGATCCACTGGGCGCTCGCGCTCGGGGGCATGCTCATGAACCTCTGGGCCCTGCCCATCGAGTACCGCTGCCTGCTGATGAACCTCGAACTGCTCCGCGAGGTGGACGACAAGATCAAGCGGGAGATCGCCCCCGGCCTCTATCATGAGGGGTAGGGGGGTGGGGAATAGAGAATAGGGAATGAAGAATGAAGGACGGCGGCCCGTTTCTTCATTCCCTATTCTTTATTCTCCATTCTTCATCCTATGAAGGATGATGCGCGGCACCTCTTCGAGGCGGCCTACGAGGCCCAGCGCAAGGGGGACCTGGACCGCGCGGCGCTGCTGTATCGAAAGTCGATCGAGATCGAGCCCTCGGCCGAGGCCCACACCTTTCTCGGCTGGGTCTACAGCTTCCAGAAGCGGCTCGATCTGGCCATCGAGGAGTGCCGGCGCGCCATCGAGGTCGACCCGGACTTCGGCAACCCCTACAACGACATCGGCGCGTATCTGATCGAGCTGGGGCGGGAGGGCGAGGCCATCCCCTGGCTCGAGCAGGCGATTTCGGCGCCGCGCTACGATCCGCGGCACTTCCCGCACTTCAACCTGGCCCGCGTCTACGTGCGCCGCTACGAGGACGCCAAGGCGATCCATCATCTCGAGGAGGCCGTCGCGCTCGAGCCCCGCTACGAGGCGGCGCGGCGCGAACTCGTGAAGATGCGAGCCCGCCAAAACTAGGCCCGCCGCAGGATGGGTCCTTCTTGCCGCGTCCGCCGGTTTTTGCTGAAGTGGGCCGCATGAAACAAGCCATCCTCATGTACGCGGCGAGCGAGACGGACGCGAATCTCTTCTACGCGACGAAGTTCCTCGTCGGCGATCCCGTCCCCTTCATCCAGATCGGGAAGCGCCGCATGCTCATCCTGTCGGACCTCGAGATCGGCCGCGGCCGCGACGAGGCCGGCGTCGAGGAGATCCTGTCCCTCTCCGCGCTGGCGAAGGCCGTCGGGGAGGGCTGGACGATGTCGAAGATCATCGCCCGGGCCCTGAAGGACCACGGCTGCAACGCCTGCACGGTCCCGATGAACTTTCCCGTCGGGCTTGCGGACGCGCTGCGGAAGCTCGGGATCCGGATCGAGGCGAAACCCGAACCCTTCTATCCCGGGCGGCTGATCAAGACCCCGGCGGAGATCCGGGCGATCGAGGCCGCCCAGCGGGCGGTGGAGGAGGCCGTGCACGCCGCCGTGGACCTGCTGCGCCGGGCGAAGATCCGGGGGCACAAGATCGTGTCCGGCGGGGAGCCGGTGACCAGCGAGCTGCTCAAGAAGATCATCAACGTGAAGCTGATGGAGCGCGGCTGCGTCGCGAAGAACACCATCGTCGCCCCGGGGGACCAGGGCTGCGATCCGCACAACCGCGGCACGGGGCCCGTGAGGCCCGACCAGACGCTGATCATGGACGTCTTTCCGCGCTCCGGGATCACGCACTACTTCGCGGACATGACCCGCACCGTCGTGAAGGGGAAGGCCTCGGAGAAGATCCGCCGGCAGTATGCGGCGGTGCTGGAGTCCCAGCTGGGCTGCATCCGGGGGATCCGCCACGGGGCGGACGGCAAGGCGCTGCACGACGGGGTGAAGGCGGTGCTGGAGTCGCGCGGCTACAAGACGGGCCCGCGCAACGGCAAGATGGAGGGCTACTTCCACGGCACGGGCCACGGGGTCGGCCTGGACATCCACGAGGCGCCCTCGATCGGCGCGCGCGGGACGAGGCTGGAGGCCGGCACGGTGGTGACGGTGGAGCCCGGCCTCTACTATTTCGGCACGGGCGGCGTCCGCATCGAGGACATGGTCCTCGTGACAAAGACCGGCTGCCGGAACCTGACCCGCTTCCCCACGGACGACTGGGAGATCCGCTGAGGCGTCACTTCTTCAGCCAGGAATCCACCCGGGCGAGGCTCCAGGGTTCGCGCTGGGGCCGGCCGAGCATGCGGTTGGCCTCGTCGTCCCCGGTGAAGCGTTCCGCCGCGGGATCCCACGCGAGCTTCCTTCCGAGCAGCATGGCGATGGTGCCGATGTGCGCGATCGTGATGGTGCGGTGGCCCACCTCGAAGGGGGCGTAGGCGGGCGTCCGGGCCTTGACGCTGTCGATGAAGTTCCGGTGCTCGCCCCCCTTGCCTCCGTCGCCGGCCAGGACGACCTCGCTGGGGCGGAAGACCGGCCGCGCGTCGGGGCCCAGCGGCGCCAGGAGTTCCGGACGGCTGGCCCGGAGCGGCGCGCGCCAGGTGCCGCACTCGATCCATCCCTCGCTGCCTTCGAAACGGACGCCGGGCCCCTCGCTCACGATCTCCAGCGTGACGCCGTTGGCGTAGCGGGCGTGCAGGGCGAAGGAGACGGCGGTGTTCCAGACGTCGGTCTGCGGGGGGAACTCGCCCTTGCCTTCGATCTCCACGACGCCGCCGCGCTCCGTGTCGTTGCCCCATTGGGCCACGTCGATGAGGTGCGCCCCCCAGTCGGCCAGCATCCCGCCGGAGGTGTCTCGGTTCCAGCGGTAGTTCCAGTGGACGCGCCCGGGGCAGTAGGGGGCCGCGGGGGCCTGGCCCAGCCACATCTCGTAGTCGAGATGCGGGGGAACCGGCTCCGGCTCGAGGCGGTGCTTCTTGACGTCGCGCGTGCCCCGCCCGGAGGGCAGCGAGACCCGGATGTGCTGCAGGCGGCCCATGCGCCCGTTCCGCACGAGCTCGACGAGCTGGATGTAGGTGTCGATGGACCGGTTCTCCGAGGCGGTCTGCGTCACCCGCCCGGTCTGCTTCGCCGCCGCCACCAGGGCCCGGCCTTCCTCCACGAAGAGGGTGAGGGGCTTCTCGCAGATCACGTCCTTGCCCGCCTTCATCGCGAGGATCGAGGGGAGGACGTGCCAGTGGTCGGGGGTTCCGTTGTAGACCACGTCCACGTCCGGGCGCTGGACGAGCTCCCTGAAATCGCCGGTGGTGTGGACGCCCTTGAAGGAGGCGCCGAGAGCCTCCCCGTAGTGCTTCTCGACCTGCTCCCGCGCCTTGGCGAGGTGCTGGGAGTCCACGTCGCAGAGCGCCACCACCTGGGCGTCCTTGCACCGGAAGACCTGTTTCAGGTTCCAGTCCCGCGCGTGCGACCCGCAGCCCACGAATCCGTACGTGATCCGTTCGCTGGGGGCCACCGCCCCGCAGAGCCCCAGCGCGGGTCCGGGGATGAACAGCGGCGCGGCGGCCGCGGTCTTGAGGAAGCGGCGGCGCGACCAGGAGAGGCGATGGGACATGCGGCGTCCTCCAACGGGCATCCGGCGATCCGGGGGCGGTCCCCCGGAGATCTAACACCGGAGGCCCCCTATAAGTAACACGGTAAAGCAAATGGCGGCGTCGGCGGGATTGAGACGACGGGCGCCCAGCGGGCGTTGAAGAAGCGGAGCTTTCCGCTCCTGCTTCGGTGCATCCTATGAATAACCGGGTTGCGTGGATGTCGCGGATCCTGGCGGCCGCCGCCCTCCTCCTGCCGCCGCCCGCCGCCGGCGCCCAGGAGGCGCCCGGCCCCGAGGCGGAGGCCTCCGTCCGGAGGCTCCGCCTCGCCCCGGGGCTCAAGGCCGCCCTATTCGCCGGCGAGCCGCAGCTCATGAACCCCGTCGCGTTCACCCTCGACGAGCGCGGCCGCGTCTACGTGGCCGAGACGCACCGCTGGCAGAGCTCCTCGTACGACATCCGGGGTTATCCCGCCTGGGTCGACGACGACCTCGCCGCCCGCAGCGTGGCCGACCGCCTGGCCATGTACCGGAAGTGGCTCGGGCCCAAGGCGGAAACGCTCGTCGAATCGGAGCGGATCCGCTTTCTGGAGGACGCCGACGGGGACGGCCGGGCCGAGCGCTCCGTCGTCTTCGCCGAGGGCTTCAACCACCCGACCGACGGGCTGGCCTCCGGCATCCTGGCCCGGCGGGGGGAGATCTGGTTCGCCGACATCCCCAACCTCTGGCTGCTCCGGGACGGGAAGCGCGACGGCCGGGAGGACGGACGTCGCGTCCTGCACACCGGCTACGGCGTGCATCAGGGGTACGTGGGTCACGACCTTCACGGGCTCGTCCTCGGCCCCGACGGCCGCCTGTATTTCAGCGTGGGGGACCGCGGCCTGCACGTCGAGACGGGGGGCCGGGTGCTGGACCTCCCGGACACGGGCGCGGTCTTGCGCTGCCAGCCCGACGGCTCGGACCTCGAGATCTACGCGACCGGATTGCGGAACCCGCAGGAACTCGTCTTCGACGCCTTCGGAAATCTCTGGACCGGCGACAACAACTGCGACGCCGGGGACCGCGCCCGCCTCGTCTATGTCGCCGAGGGCGGCGACACGGGATGGCGGATCGGCTACCAGTTCATGCCCGCGGCGGGTCCCTGGATGGCCGAGGGGCTGTGGACGCTGGAGGCGTCCCGCAGCGCCCCGTCGCAGGTGCCGCCCGTCGCGCATGTCGGGCACGGTCCTTCGGGGTTCACCGTCCATCCCGGCGTCGCCGCGCTTCCCGCCGGCTACGAGGACGCGTTCTTCCTCGCGAACTTCCCGGGCAACGTGCTGACCTGGAAAACCCGCCCGCGCGGGGCCGGCTTCGAGGTCGTCGATGTGAAGGAACTCCTCGGCAACCTCTGGCCGACCGACGTGGAGTTCGGGCCCGAGGGGGCGCTGTACGTCTCCGAATGGGGCGAGGGCTGGAAGCGCCACCAGAAAGGCCGCCTCCACCGCGTTTTCGATCCCGCCCGCCTGGCCGATCCGGCGCTGCTCGAGGTGAAGCGGCTCCTGGCGGAAGGCATGGACGGCAAGGCCCCCGCGGAACTCGCGGCGTGGCTGGGCCATGCGGACCGTCGCATCCGGCTTGAGGCCCAGTTCGAACTGGTGCGGCGGAAGGAGGCCGGAGTTCTGGAATCCAGGGCGGCGGCCGGCGGGCCGCTGCCGGCCCGGCTGCAGGCGATCTGGGGACTGGGTCAGCTGGGGGCGCTGCGTCCCGTCGCGGCGCTTCTCGCCGACGGGGATGCCGAGGTCCGCGCCCAGGCGGCCAAGGTCGCCGGGGAGCTCGGGGCCCCCCCGGATCCGCTCCTTCCGCTCCTGGGCGACGCGAGTCCGCGGGTCCGCTACTTCGCGGCGATCGCCCTGGGGCGCCTCCGGGCGCGGGGCGCGACGGGGCCGCTCCTGGACATGCTCCGGGAGAACGCGGACCGGGACGCCTTCCTGCGGCACGCCGGGGTGATGGGGCTCGCGGGCGCCGCCGACCCGGAGGACCTGAAGCGCGCGCTGCGGGATCCCGCGGTGCCGGTCCGGCTGGCGGCGCTGCTGGCGCTGCGGCGGCTGGGGCGGCCCGAGGCGGCGGAACTTCTGGAGGATCCGGAGCCGGCGCTGGTCCTGGAGGCGGCCCGGGCGATCCACGACGTGCCGATCGAAGCGGCGATGCCCGCGCTGGCGGGGCTGCTCGAGCGGCCTTCGGCGCCGGAACGGGCGCTGCTCCGGGCGCTGAACGCGGCGGCCCGGACGGGCCGGGCGGCGGCCCTGGGCGCCTTCGCCGCAAGGGTCGACGCTCCCGAGGCGCTGCGCAAGGAGGCCTTGGCCGCGCTGGGCGCCTGGAGGAATCCCTCCGGCCGCGACCGGGTCCTGGGGCTCTGGCGTCCGATCCCGGGGCGTGACCCGGGCGAGGCCCGTGCGGCCCTCGGGGCGGGCCACTGGGCGGCCGCCTCGCCGCGCGTCCGCGCGGCGGCCCTGGCGGCCCTGGACGCGCTCGGGGATCCGAGGCTGCGGGACCTGCTGGCCGGGGCGCTGTCGGATCCCGACGAGGGGGTGAGGCGGGAGGTCCTGGGACGGACGACGGATGCGGCGGTCCTGGCCCGGGCGGCCGCGGGAGACGCCTCCCTGCGCCTGCGCCAGGCCGCGCTCGCCGCGCTGGGCCGCCGGGAAGGGCCGGAGCCGGAGCGGATCCTGGGGGAATTCCTGGAGGCCCTGCTGGGCGGCCGCTGGCCGGCGGCGTTGGAGCTCGACCTGCTCGAGGCGGCGTCCCGCAAGAGCGGGCTCCGCGGGCTGCTCGCGCGCCGGGAGGCGGCCCTGCCGAAGGACGATCCGCTGGCGGTCTGGAGGCCCTCGCTGGAGGGGGGCGATCCCGAGGCGGGCCGGAGGATCTTCAGCGAGAAGGTCGAGGCGGGGTGCATCAAGTGCCACAAGGTCGGGGATCGCGGCGGGGAGGTGGGGCCGCCGCTGGCGGGAATCGCCTCGAAGAAGACGCCGGAATATCTGCTGGAGGCGATCGTCCTGCCCAACCGGCAGATCGCGGACGGTTTCGCCCAGACGGTCGTGCAGCTGCGCAGCGGCGAGGTCGAGACCGGACGGGTCGAGCAGGAGGCCGGCGGCGAGCTGCGCCTGCTGCTCGCGGACGGAACCCGGAAGCGGATCCCCCTCGCGGGGATCCAGGCCCGGAGGCAGGGGCTCTCCGCGATGCCCGAGGAGGCCGCCAAGGCGCTCGGGCGCAGGGAATTGAGGGACCTGGTGGCCTACCTCGCCACCTTGCGCTGACCGGCCCGGGAACGACCCCGCGGACTGCTTGCCTCGCCCCGGGGCTGATGCTATAAAGTGGGGCAGATGGGCGTGATCAACTGGGCGTCCGGGATGGTCAAGGGCCTCCTGACGGTGGTGACCGGCATGCGGATCACCATGCGTCACATGTTCGAGGCCCCGGTGACCATGCATTACCCCGATGAGAAGTGGGTGATGCCGGCTTCGTTCCGCGGCCTGCTCAAGGTCGACATGGACGCCTGCATCGTCTGCGAGCTCTGCGCCAAGGCCTGTCCGGTGGACTGCATCACGATCGAGTGGCATCGCGAGGCGGGCAAGAGCGGCAAGGTCGCCTCCCGCTTCGAGATCGACTACCAGAAGTGCATGTATTGCGGGCTCTGCTCCGAGCCCTGCCCCACGATCGCCATCTGGCACACCGCCGAATACGAGAACTCCACGTACAACCGCGTGGGGCAGGTCATCGACTGGACCCATTCCGAGAACAAGGTCACCAACCCCAACGCCAAGCCCAAGCAGGAGAAGCCCGCCGCCAAACCCGCCCCCAAGCCGGCGGCCGCCGCGGCGACGGCGACGGCTCCGGCGGCGGCCCCCGCCTCCGCCCCCGCGGGCGGCGGGACCGACGGCGACGGCAACGCCGTCGAGAGCGGCATCGGCGGCAAGGCCGACAACGGCAAGACCGGCAGCGTCGAGAAGGTCTGGATCATCCCCGGCTGCATCGTCTGCGATCTCTGCGAGGACACCGCCGGCGAGGTCTTCAACGTCGGCGAGACCACGAGCGTCGTCCAGCTCGCCAGCCAGGCCCAGTGGCCGACGATGTCCGAGAAGATCATCGAGGCCGCCTCCGGCTGCCCCGTCAACGTGATCAAGTACGAGATCAAGAAGTAGCCATGCCGTACTACATCAACAACGAGTGCATCGGCTGCACCATCTGCGCGAAGAAGTGCCCCGTGCCCTGCATCTGGGGCGGCGAGGCCGGCACCGTCGCCAAGACCAAGGATCTGCACATCATCGCCCCGCCCTCGTGCATCGAGTGCGGCGTCTGCGCGAGCTACTGCCCCGTGGACTGCATCCAGAACGAGGACGGCCTCATCGAGGCGAAGATCGAGGCCAAGAAGCGCCCCGTCGCCGTGGTCCGCGAGGAGAACTGCACCGGCTGCGAATGGTGCGTCGACGTCTGCCCCTTCGACTGCCTCGAAATGGTCGTGCCCCAGAACCCCTCCGAGTTCTTCGCCGTCGCGCGCAACACCAAGGCCAAGGACTGCATCGGCTGCAAGCTCTGCGAGGAGGTCTGCGTCCAGAAGGACGCGGTCGTCATCCTCTGGCCGGACGGCTCCTACGCCGACCACCTCGGGGTGCAGACTCGCCCGACCTACCTCGGACCCGACCGGATGGAGGGCCAGCCGGTCCTCCGCCAGATTTAGGCTTCTGGAAAGTCGCCTCCCGGCCCCATAGAATCGAGTTTATGCCCGTCTACGAGTACCACTGCGGGAAGTGCAAGGCCGCCTTCGAGGTGCTGGTCCGCCAGGACAGGCAGAAGATCGCCTGTTCGAAGTGCGGTTCGAAGAAGGTCGTCCGGAAGTATTCGGTGTTCGGTCTCAATCTGGGAGCCGCGGAGGAGCGGGGTCTTTCGGGCCCCCTCTGCAGCTGCGGCGCGGGCGGCTGCGCCATCTGCAGCGCGAAGGTCTGATGGCCGACACCCCCGTCCGCTGGTTCGAGTGGTCCGAGGAGGCCTTCCTCAAGGCCGAGGCCGAGGACAAGCCCATCGTGCTCGACCTCATGGCCCCCTGGTCCTACGGCTGCCGGGTCATGGACGAGACCGTCTACCGGGATCCCGAGGTCGCCGAACTGCTCGCCCGGGATTACGTCGCGGTGCGGGTGGACTCCGAGCGCCGTCCGGATCTGAACGACCGTTACAACCTCGGGGGCTGGCCGACGACGGGGTTCCTGACGCCCTCGGGCCTGCTCATGGGCGGGACGACGATCGTCACCCGCGACCAGATGAAGCAGCTGCTGGTCCAGCTCAAGTCCGGGTACCTCCTGAACAAATCCCGGCTCGCGGAGGAGATCGCGCGGCGCGACGCGAAGGTCGAGGAGGTCCTGGAGTCCCCCCTGAGCGGCGTGGCGGACCTCACGATCGAGATCTTCCGGAAGACGGTGCGCGGGATCGCGGCGACGCACGACTCCCTGCACGGCGGCTTCGGCGAGGCCCCCAAGCAGCCCCTGCCGGCCTCGCTGCGGGTGGTGCTCCAGGCCTGGTTCGAGACGCAGGGGCCGGATTTCGCGACGGTGCTGCTGAAGACCCTCGACGCGATGTCTGAGCGCGGCATGTACGACGCCGTGAACGGCGGCTTCTTCCACTATGCCACGAACAATCTTTGGTCCGTCGCGCGCACCGAGAAGCTCTGCGAGGACAACGCCCAGCTGGCCAGGCTCTACCTCGATGCGGCGGGGATTCTCGGCCAGCCCAAGTACCGGGCGAAGGCCCTGCACGCGCTGGGCTGGGCGCGGGACGTGCTGCTGGATCCCGCACGCGGCGTCTTTGCGGGCAGCCAGGCGGGCGACGACGAGTACTACGCCCTCGAGCCCCGGAAGCGGACGGGGAAGCCGGCGCCCGCCGTCGACCGGACCGTGTTCACGACGGCGTCGGCGGCCATGGCGGGCGCGTTCCTGCGCGCGGCGCAGGTGAGCGGCGACGAGGCCTGGGCCGAACCCGCGCTCCGCGGGCTGGACTGGCTGCTCCGGGAGTGCGTCCGCGACGGCGCGGTCGCGCATTACCACGACGGAGCGCCCAGGCTGTTCGTGCTGGCGCGGGATCCCATCGCCCTCGCCGGCGCGCTGCTGGATGCGCACGAGCACACGGGCGAGGCCCGCTGGTTCGACGCGGCGGACCGCATGATGGAGGATGTGCTGCGGCGCTTCTGGTCGGAGGCGGACGGCGGGCTCGTGGACCGCGCCGTGGACGCCCCGGGCCGCGGGGATCTCGCGAAGCGGCGGCGCAAGCTTCCGGAGAGCGGTCTGGCGGCGGACGTCTTCGGGCGCCTCTGGCGCCTGCGGGGCGAGGACCGGCAGCGCCGCTGCGCCGAAAAGATCCTGCGCTCCTACCCGGACTTCCTCGACGGCTACGGCCACGCCACGGCGGAGTATGCGCTCGCCGCCGACTGGATCATCCGGGAACCCGTGCGGCGGCGGCGCGCGCCGGGGGCCCTGGCCGACTGGGTTCCGAGGCGCCTGGTGGTGACGGAATGACCTGGTTCCCGCTCTTCCTGGATCTCTTCGCGCTGGGCACGCTGGCGGCGCTCGTCGCGGTCCCGTTCCGCCAGATCGGCTCCTATTACTACAAGTTCCACGCCCTCGTCGCGCTCGTCATGGCGGCGCTGGGGACCACGATCGGCGCGCCCTGGGCGGACTTCGCCCGGGGCAACCCCATGCAGAAGACGGTGGCGGGCATCGCGCTGGTCTTCGGCGTGCTGGTGCTCGTCTTCAACTTCATCGCCCGCATGGCGGAGAAGGACTTGAGGACGGACGCCATCCTCCTGCCCGTGACGACGGGGATCGTCTTTGCGTCGATGTGGTCCTTCCAGCGGATCGAGTACGGGACGGGGCAGGCGCTCCTGCTCACGTTCCATCTCCTGACGAGCGCGGCGGTGCTGGGGACCACGCTCGTGGCGATGTCGACCGGCCATTGGTATCTGTCGAACGCGGCGCTGTCCTTCGACATCCTGATCCGGCTCTGCCGCCTGATGGCGGTTTCGCTGGCGCTGAAGGCCGTCGTGAGCGGGATCTATTTCGCCCAGCGGTACGAGGACATCTTCGCCCTGGAGGCCTTCGACCAGTTGGTGGTCGGGGTGCGGGTGATCGCGGGCCTGGTGCTGGCGATGACGCTCGCGCTGATGAGCCTGTCCTGCGCGAAGCGGAAGGCGAACCAGTCCGCCACGGGGATCCTCTACGTCGGCGTGGTGTTCGTGCTGATGGGCGAGGTCATCTCGCTGTACCTGACCCTGAAGCCGGCGAAGGGGCTCTGGCTGCCGATCTGATGCGCGTGACGTGGTATTGTCCGGACTGCCTGCGCGGGAACGGCTTCGGCATCCCCGGAGCCCCGGACGTCGCGGCCTGCGCGGGCTGCGGGAAACGCGCCGGGGTCTCCGTCAGCGAGGCGATGCGGGAGCGAAATGTTGTGGATCGCTGCGCGATGTGCGGCTGCGGGCACCTGTACCTCGAGAAGGACTTCAACGGCTACGTCGGCTTCGCCGTCATCCTGGCGGCGATCGTCGTCTCGGGCCTGCTCTGGTCGCGGCACGTCTATCTGTCGGTGGGGGTGCTCGGGCTCGCGGCGCTGGTCGACCTCGTCTTCCACCGGCTCTGCAAGGAGCGCACCGTGTGCTACCGCTGCGTGGCGCGCTACCGCGCGACCGCGCCGAACCCGGAGCACGGGCGCTACGAACTCGGCATCGCGGGGCGTTATGCGGACGACTACGATGAGCAGCGCGGACGCCATCAGAAGTAAGGCGCTCGGGCTCGGCTTCGAGAAGGCCGGCATCGCCCGGGCCGGCGCCGCCCCGCGCGCGGACTTCCTGGCGCGCTGGCTGGGGGAGGGGCATGAGGGGGCGATGGGCTACATGGCCCGGGACCCCGCCCGCCGCACGGATCCCGGCCTGCTGCTGCCCGGCGCGCGCTCCGTCGTCTGCGTGGCGAAGAACTACCAGAGCCCGGGGGAGCACTCGGAGGATCCGCTGACGGGGCGCATCTCGCGCTATGCCTGGGGGGACGATTACCACGACGTGCTCGCGGAGCGGCTGCGCGAGCTGCAGCGTTTCATCGAGGGGCTGGGGGGGCGGGCGAAGGTCTGCGTGGACACGAGCGCGGTGCTCGAGAAGCCCTGGGCGCAGGCGGCGGGGCTCGGGTGGCAGGGGAAGCATTCCAACCTGATTTCGCGCGACCGGGGATCGTGGCTGTTTCTGGGCGAGCTGCTGACGGATCTCGAGCTGGAGCCGGATGCGCCGCACGAGCGGGATTACTGCGGCAGCTGCACGCGCTGCATCGAGGTCTGTCCGACGCGGGCGATCGTGGCGCCGTACGTGGTGGATGCGCGGCGCTGCATCTCGTACCTGACGATCGAACTGCGGGGGCCGATCCCGCGGGAGCTGCGGGCGGGGATCGGGAATCTGATCTTCGGCTGCGACCTCTGCCAGGACGTCTGCCCCTGGAACAGGTTCGCGACGCCGACGTCCGATCCCCAGTTCCAGGCGCGGGAGGGCCACGTGACGCCGCAGCTGATCGAGCTGCTGGCGCTGACGCGGGAGGGGTTCCAGCAGCGCTTCAAGGACAGTCCGGTGAAGCGGGCGAAGTATGCGGGCTTCCTCCGGAACGTGGCGGTGGCGCTGGGCAATTCGGGCGACGCCCGCGCGGTCGGCCCTCTGGAGCGTGCGCTCGCCCACGAGGAGCCGCTGGTCCGCCTGCACGCCGCCTGGGCCTTGGGCCGTCTGGGCGCGGCGGCGGCGTTGCGGGCGCGGCTGCCCCTCGAGTCCGACCCCGCGGTGCGCGAGGAGATTGAGGCGGCTCTGGCGTGATAGGATCTGGATAGCTGATCCACGAGAGGAGGCCGCGTTGAGCCGGGGCTGGAAGTGGGTGGCAGGCACGGCGCTGATCTTGGGGGCCTCGCTGGGTCTGCTGGTCTGGGGGGTGGAGGCTGCCGCGACTCGCGCCTGGGAGGCGATGCGTGCCAAAGTGGACGTGCTCGAGGCCGAGGTCCGGAGCCGGCCCTCCGCTCGTGAGCCGCTCTGGGGAGCAGCCGAACCCGGCTCGGCTTGGCAAGATTACAATGCCGCCGGCACCCTTGCCTCGGCTTTGCCTCGAGACCTCCTCGAAGCCCTGCAACTCTGGTTGGACAGATCGGCCAGGGCGGATTCTGCCAAGGTGGCCACAGCCCTGCTCAAAGCCTCGGCTATTTTGGATCTGTTAAAACGTGGAGGGCGGCAATCGGAGGTTCCACTCCACTCCAATTCCCCCTTGCGTCATGGATTGGTACCCGCATGCGCCCGTACCCATGACCTTGGCGTGATGTGCAGCGGCGGCTTGCGCGCCGCCTGGGAGTCCGGAGATGGGGAGGGAGCCCGCGGGCACCTGAGAACGTTGAGCCAATTCTTCCTCGATATTGCCGAGACGTGTCTTGGTGGGTGTGAAAGCAATGGGCTGAACGGTCTCCGGAAGGGCGCTGCCGAAGTCAAGGAATGGCTCAAGTCGGGGCAAGCAACACCGGCGGACCTTCGCTTGCTGTCTGCCGATCTGCTGAAGCTTGAAACCCGTATTCCCGGGATCCTGGCGAGGGGCTTGTCGATGAGTCGAATTGGGCTTGGGTCAATGGCGACTCCCAAGGACTATTACCAGTTCCCGGTTCGGCCCCTGGTCTGGCGCTACGCCTTTTCCTGGAGACTGATGGTGGCGGACGCCTACAAAGCGATTGACGAGGAGATTCAATCGGGATCTGACGTGTATCTTGATCCGCCAGAAAGTACCGGCTGTCTTCCGAATATCCATTCCAGTCGAACCGTCCAGGACCTTTGTCTGGGGGGTGTACGCTGGATGCAGAGGAATGCCGCTGAACTCATCGCACGTCTGCGAATGCTTCGAGTCGCAGCGACCTGGCAGGCAGAGGGGAACCTGCTCGACCTTGAGGACCCCTTCGGCGGCCGCTTGAGGGTTCAGAGCAGCTCCAAGGGGTTGAAGGTGTGGAGCGTGGGATGGGACCGCCTGGACAACGGTGGCACGGGCTCCCTGAGTCCCGTGAGTACGATTGGGGACCTCGGGATTGGTCCGGACCTTGTGCTTGAAGTGCCGGTGCTGAAAGCTAGGTGAAGCGGTTCAGACAATGGCCGGTGCTCAACGCTTGCCGCGAGGGCGGGGCATCGGTCGTCCGTCCGGCCTGAGGAGCGGGCCCGGGTAGCGAGGCCCGGGAAGAGTCCGGAAACCCGCCTTCCGGAAGTCCGCATCGAAGGTCAGCGCCTCCAGGATCTTCAGGTCGTCCATGATCGCGAACGACGTGCAGTCGGTGAACGAGAGGACGTGGTCGGGATATTTATGGAAGCGCGCGCGGGCCTGGGTCCGGAGGCCCTGGTCCACGGGGATGAGTTCGGCCTCGACTCCCCGCTCCAGCAGTTCCCAAAGCCGGAGCGCCGCGGCATGGGATCCCCTGCGGCGGATCAGCGTGACCGATTCGGAAAGCACGTCGGTGGAGGTGACCAGGGGGCGCCGCTCCTCGTTCAGGCGTTCGAACAAGGCGACGGCCTCCTTGTGATGCTGGTCGTTGGGGAGGAATAGGCCCGCCCAGGCGCTGGAATCGACGAAGACGGCCCGGATCATCTCAGCGCTCGTAGATGACGGTATCGTGATCCACTTCCCGCAGGGCGTCGGCCTTTCCTCGGGGCCAGGATTCTATTTCCGTCAGCAGCTTCTGCCATGCCTGATGGCGGCGTTCGCTTTCCCCTTTAATCTCATAGTGCCAGCCGCCCGGTCCCCGGACGGATCTCAGCTCCAGGCCTTCCTTCGCCAGTTTCTTGCGGAGCCGCAGCAGGACCCGCGACATCGTGGCGGCCGAGACCTCGCAGGCGGCCGCCAGGGAGGCGCTGCTGTGTTCCCGGCAGACGAGCTGCGCCTTCACCCGGCCTTCCAATCTGGTGAGTTCGCGTTCGCGGGAGCTTTGTGAAGGCGTCTCTGTGCGCATGATGGTACTATATCAATGTGATGTACATTCTGCAATAGTTGAAGAGGCTGGGTCAGGGACGGCGTCGGCCGAGGAAGACCGCGCGCCCGGCATCGGCCTCGTCGACCAGGACTTCCAGGCCGGGGAGGAGACGCCTGAACTCGCCGGGCCGGATGCAGTACTCCGGACGCAGTCCCGCGACGGGCTGCTCGCAGAAGAGCGTCCCGCCGGGGGCGAGCAGGCGCGCGAGTTCGGGCAGCAGCGCACGATCGAGGAAGCGCGCCACCACGATCGTGTCGAAGGGCCCCCGAAAAGGGAGCTGCCGCGCGTCGGCCTGGACGACATGGACGCCCGCCTTGAGTGCGTTCGCGCGCGCCCGGCAGCGGGCGACGGCCGTGTCGGAGAGGTCGAAGCTGCAGACCGACCAGCCCGCGAGGGCGAGCACCGCGGCGTTTTCGCCGAGGCCGCCGGCGACATCCAGCGCGCGGCCGGGCTTCAGGCGGCCCTGGTAGCGGAGCAGGGAAATGCACGGCAGGTCGTGGTCCCGCCCCCGGTGTTTTTCGTTCCAGCGCGCGCGGTCGGGGTTCACCGCTTCACCGCCAGCTGGACGAGCTCGCCGCCGGCCACGTACCGCGAACCCAGGTGTTCGAAGCCGTTGTCCGCCAGGAGCCGGCGCATGGATCCCAGCGTGTAGTGCGTGATGTGTTCGTGCGCGTAGGCCTGGGGGCTGATCGCGTTGTAGAAGTGTTCGAGCACGGTCCAGAACATGCGGTCGTAGTCCGGCGTGCCGATGATGAGCCTGCCGCCCTTCCGGAGCACGCGGCGGATCTCCCCCATGATCTGGGGTTTCTGCGGGATGTGCTCGATCACCTGGGAGAAGATGACCTCGTCGAAGGACGCGTCGGGGAAGGGGAGCGTGTAGACGCTGCCGCGCAGCGTGAGGCAGCCGCGGCGCTTCATGAAGCGCAGCTTCTGCAGGGAGACGTCGAGGCCGATCATGCCCGGGACGCTCTCGAGGATGCGGCTGGAGCCGCAGCCGATGTCCAGCGTCTTCGCCCCCGGCAGATGCCAGGCCATGATCAGGTCGTGGCGCTTGCGCTGCCACCAGCGCTGGAGGGGATGCGTGCTGTCGTGCGCGCGGTGGTCGTAATCGCACCAGTCGCACCCGTTGCGCAGCCGCCAGAGCGTGTGCAGGGTCCTGGCCAGCTGGATCCCGAACTTGATGACGCGCGCCTTGGAGACGCCCGCCTCCCGCGCCTTGTACGTGAAGGGGACCTCGACCACGGCGTGCCCCATCCCCACGATCTTGATGAGGACCTCCTCGAGGGCGTCGAAATTGGGGCGCGTGATCTCGACCTCCCGGAGGGCGTCGGCGCGGTAGAGCCGGAAGCCGCTCGAGAGGTCGCGGATGTCGATCGACAGCACCCTCCGGAAGACGGTGTTGAGGATGCGGGACAGGACGGAGCGGAGCCCGGGCACGTCGCTCGATCCCCCGGGGCAGTAACGGCTTGCGACCACGACCGCCCCCCGGTCCCGGGCCGCATAAAGATCGCGGATGAAGCCGGGATCGTGCGAATAGTCCGCGTCCATCGTGACGATGTGGCGCCCGCGGGCCAGCGCGAAGGCCTCCTTCAGGGCGCTGCCGTAGCCCCGGGCCTGCTGGCGGTGCACGCGGGCGCCCGCCTTCTCCGCCCGCGCCACGGTGTCGTCCGTCGAGCCCCCGTCGATGACGAGGATCTCGTAGTCGCCGATGGCCCGGGCGACTTCGTGCAGACGGGGCAGGAGCACGGAGAGGTTTTCCGCCTCGTTGATGGCGGGAAGGATGATCGAAAGGTCGGTCACGGGAAGGCAGACTATACCACGGGTCCGGGGAAGCCGGAATCCCCCGGAACGTTATACTGGCGCCAATGCTGGTGGACGCCTTCGGCCGGATCGTCACGAACCTCCGCATCTCCGTCACCGACCGCTGCAACCTGCGCTGCGTCTACTGCATGCCGGCGGAGCCGGTCTGGATGCCGAAGCCGGACATCCTGCGCTTCGAGGAGATCGAGCGCCTGGTCCGCGTGGCGGCCACGCTGGGGGTCACGGATTTCCGCGTGACGGGGGGCGAGCCCACCGCGCGCCAGGACCTGACCGGGCTGATCCGCCGCCTGGCCGCGCTGCCCGGCGTCCGGGACCTGGCCCTCACGACCAACGGCGTCCTGCTCCGGAAACTCGCGCGTCCGCTCAAGGAGGCCGGTCTCCACCGCCTGAACGTCAGCCTCGACACCCTGCGCGGCGAACGCTTCGTCCACATCGCGCGCCGCGACGGCTTCCGGGAGACCTGGGAGGGCCTGCTCGAGGCGGATCGCGCGGGCTTCCGCCCCCTCAAGATCAACATGGTCGTGATGAAGGGCGTGAACGACGACGAAGTCGTGGACTTCGCGGAGATGGCCCGCACGCGCCCCTGGAACATCCGCTTCATCGAGTTCATGCCGCTGGACGGCGACGACCGCTGGAGCCGGGACCAGGTGCTGCCGGCGAAGGAGATCCTGGACCGCATCCACGCCCGCTGGCCGCTCGTGCCGGTTTCGGAAGGACCGCTTTCGGATCCCGCGCGGACCTTCCGCTTCCAGGACGGGCAGGGCGACATCGGCGTCATCGCGAGCGTCACGGAGCCGTTCTGCGCCGCCTGCGACCGGATCCGCATCACTCCCGACGGGAAGCTGCGCACCTGCCTTTTCTCGACGCGGGAGACGGACCTGAAGGGGCCGATGAGAGCAGGGGTTTCGGACGAGGAACTCGGCGCGCTCTTTCGAGGCGCCGTGGCGAAGAAGGAAGCCGGGCACGGGATCAATAACGCGGAATTCGTGAAGCCGGGCCGGACGATGCACGCCATCGGAGGCTAGAAGGAGACGAGCATGGTGCTGATCTACGGCAAGGACAGCTGCCCCTATACCACGGCCGCGCGAGAGGACCACCAGAAGCGGGGCGTGGCGTTCACGTACATCAACGTGGTCGCCGATCCCGCGAAGCTCCCCGAGATGCTCAAGCACTCGAAGGGGAAGCGCAACGTGCCGGTGATCGTGGACGGGACGAAGGTCGAGATCGGCTTCGGCGGCAAGAGCTGAGGGGTCTAGTCCGTTCCCCGCCGGTCGGCGGGTTCGGGCGGGCCCAGCGCGGCCCCCAGCGATTGCGCGATGGACTGCCGGGTCAGGGCGGCCAGCTCGCGCCGATGCGCCCCGTTCGGGTTGATCGCGGGCAAGAGGTACAATTCGGCGCGCAAGCCTCCCGCCTTCACGATGGACTTCACGCTCTGGCCGAAGCTCGTGTCGCCCGTGTAGCGGGTGGCCGGATGCAGGCGGCCCTCCTCGTCGAGATAGCGCACCGCGTAGGGCTGGACCGGCACGCCGGCGGCGATGGCCGCCTCGAACAGATTGGCGTGGAAGGGCCGCAGCGTGCCCTGCTCGGCCGTCCCGCCCTCCGGGAAGAACGCCACGCGCTCGCCGGCCTGGATGCGTTCGACGAGCCCCTCGTAGACCTGCCGCACCTCGCTTTTCTTCCCGCGGGAGATGAACAGCGTGCCGGCCTTGTACGCCAGCCAGCCCACCAGCGGCCAGCCGCGGATGTCGGCGCGGGCGACGAAGCGGCAGGGCTGCTGGGCGTTGATGACGAAGATGTCGAGCCAGGACGTGTGGTTCGAGACGATGAGCGCCCGCGGCGGCGCGGCGGGGTCTCTCCGGTCGTGGGTGGTGCAGGTCACGCCGCAGATGACGAGCAGGCGGCGGGACCAGTTCCGCACCAGCCGCTCGCGGCGCGGGGCGCCGGAGAACGGGAAGACCGTCGCGCAGGTGAGCAGCCCCTCGAAAAGGTGCAGGGTCAGGCGCAGCAGGCGGGGGGAGATCATTCGAGCGCCCTATTCTACCCGCTGCCCCGCGAGATCGACAGCCCGCCAGAGATACCAGGCCGCGGCGGAGCGGTGGGGCCTCCAGCGTTCGCCATGGGCGAGCAGCGCCTTCGGCGCCGGCAGGTCCTTCAGCCCGTAGGCGAGCGCGAAGCCCTTGCGCACGCCGAAGTCCGTCGCCGGCAGCACGTCCGGCCGCCCGAGCGTGAACATCAGCAGCATCTCGACCGTCCAGGGGCCCACGCCGCGGACCGCCGTCAGTCGCTCGACGATCTCGGCGTCCGTCAGTCTGGAAAGTCCCCGTGAAGCCGGGATGAGCCCCTCCACCGTTTTAGCGGCGATGTCCTTCAGGGACAGGGTCTTGGCGCGGGACAGCCCCGCCGCGCGGAGCTTGCGGTCCGGCGTGCCGAGCAGGTCGGCGGGGGCGGGGAACTTCTTCCCGGGATAGAGGGCGAGGACGCGGCCCAGGATGGTCTTCGCGGCGGTCCCGTTGAGCTGCTGGTGGGTCACGGCTTCGACGAGGGCCTGGAAGGGAGGCCGCTTCTTCGGCGTCAGCGTGAAGGGGCCGGCTTTCCGGATCAGGCGGCCGAGGATCTTGTCGACCCGGGACAGGTGGGCGGCGGCGTCGCTCATCCCGGGGATTGTACGCTTCGCGGAGTTCC
This sequence comes from uncultured Planctomycetales bacterium, assembly GCA_964619955.1. Lineage (GTDB taxonomy): Bacteria > Planctomycetota > MHYJ01 > MHYJ01 > JACPRB01 > JACQFK01. The sequence continues at coordinate 19,898 of CAZUJF010000023.1, read as the reverse complement.
TTTTTTCCTTGCGTCGCCGCGGGCCGCCGCTACACTGCTCATAGGTCATGCAGGGTAGAGAGGGGGCAGTTTCCGTTTTCGTATGCTGGCCCGAACCGGGCCGCGTATTCCCGTCCCTCATTCGCCGCATCGGCGCCGAAGCCTCCGCCGAACTCTACGAAGCCTTCATCGGCGACCTTGCCGCCGGATTCCCCGTCACGGGCGTCGACGGCTATCTCTACGCCGCGGACCAGGCGGAGGCCTTCCGCGAGAAGTTCCCCGGGGTCGAGGTCCGCGAGCAGGCGGGACGCAACCAGGGACGCCGCCTCCACGCCTGTTTCGAGGAGCTGCTCGCCGATCATGCGTATGCGGTGATCGTCGGCAGCGGCATCCCGGACCTGCATCCCCGCCTGCTGCGCTCCGCGTTCCAGATGCTGGAGCGCCGCGACGTGGTCGTCGGTCCGACGGACCGGGGCGGACTCTACCTTCTTGGCATGCGCCAGCCGCGGGACGTCTTCCGCGGCATCCGCTGGGGGGGAGGGCAGGAGCTGCCGCAGCTGGTCCGCAACCTGGAGCGCGCCCATCTGGACTACGGCTTCTTCCCGCCGCGCCGGAAGGTGGAGACCTACGAAGACCTGCAGGCCCTGCGCCGCCGCCTGCTGCGTCCGATGGCCCCGCTGACGCACACCCAGCTGCAGCTGCTCGGGGTCCCCGCGGAGGCCGGGGAACTTACTCTTTAGTTCGGGGCCGTCTTCGGCGCCTTCTTCTTCAGCAGCTGCATGAGCTGGGCCCTTTTCTGCGGCCACTTCTCGTCCGGCTCGGCCTTCCAGACCTTGATGTCGTCGTAGTGGGCGAACTGGCCGCCGGAGATGAGCTCGCAGCGTCCGCGGGTCGGCGTGAGGCCGGGCGCCTTGCCCAGGGCCATCTCCTTATCGTCCACCGTCGCGATCATCTCGTCGCCGTAGATCTCCCAGACCACCGTGTGCCAGAGGCCGTCGTTGAGCTTGACGCGACCGGAGTCGATATCCACGCCCTTCGTGGTGCCGCCGATGCCCGACATCTTCACGATCTTGAACTGGTCGTTGCTGATCATGAGGCGGCCGACGTGCTCCTTGTCGTCGATGGCGAAGCCCATCCAGGGGCTGCCCTCGATCTTGAAGCGGAACTGGATGATGACGTTGTCGGCGCCGAGCTTGCGGGACATCGCGGGATGGTGGCCGTCCGACGCGATCTCGGCCACCTTGACGGCGTCGCCCTCGATCTTGTAGTCGCCCTTGTACTTGTTCCAGTCCTTGGCCCAGGCGCCGCCTTCGAACGACTCCTCCCAGAGCAGCTCGCCCCGCTTGCACATCCAGACCTTGGGATCGGGCGGGGCCTTCTTCTTTTTCTCCTGGGCGTCCGCGCCGGAGGGCAGCAGGCCGAGGACGAGAAGACAGGCGAGGGACAGGCGTGTCAGGCTCATGTCGATCCGCTCCAATTCGATTCCCGGGTGCCTTAAGAACTACACCCGGGCGGGGCGGATCTTACGCTTTTTTCGAGACGTAGTTGGGGTGGGGGGCCATGAACACGAGCAGCGTCAGCGCGGCGCCGCTGTCGTTCTTGACGGAGTGTTCGACGCCGGCGGGGACGCAGACGACGTTCCGTTCGCCCACTTCGCGGACATCGGGGCCGACCTTGAAGACCCCGCAGCCCTCGATGACGTAGTAGAGCTTGTCGCCGTCCTCGTGGACGTGGGGCTTCTGCTCCTGCCCGGGGGAGACGCCGTAGACGTCGCAGAACATGCGCTCGCTCTCGAAGAGCGTTGTCTTGGCGAGCTTCTCGGGGGAGAAGCGGCGGGAGTCCATCGCGCTTTTCACATCCATGGGGCGTCTCCTGGGGGCGGGAACTCAGAGGCCCAGCGACAGCCGGGCGCCGAGCGCGTTGGGAAGGCGCTTGATGCGCTTGATCTTCTGCGCGGTCTTCTTGTAGTTGTAGGCGATGCGGCGGAACGTGACGTACTTGCCGTCGAAGATCACGTAGCTGGCGCGCGTGTCGCCGTCCCGGGGCTGCCCCACCGATCCCACGTTGACGAAGAACTTCCCCTTCATGACGGGGAAGGGCCCCTCGATGCGGTTCTGCTGGATGAAGGGCTTGTTCTCGAAGAAGATCCCGGGCAGGTGGGTGTGGCCGCCGAAGGCGATGCGCTTGATCTTGCCGAAGATCTGCTTCATGAACTCGGGGTTGTAGCAGGCCTCGGGCATCACGTATTCGCGCGTCGGGTCCAGCGGCGAGGCGTGCACGTAGAGCACGTCCCCGTGGGTCGCGTAGCGCGGCATCTGCTCGAGGTAGGCCCAGTAGTGCTTGTTGTCGTCGCCGGGGTAGCGCGTCGACTTGAGCTGGTCCTTCGTCCACCACGCCGAGGCCTCGGCCTTCCAGTTGAAGCCGACGGGCTGGTAGAGCACGCCCTCCTCGTGGTTGCCCAGGAGCGTGAATTCGAAGAGCTCCAGGGCGATCTTCATCACCTGGCGCGGATTGGGGCCGTAGCCGATCAGGTCGCCGAGGCAGACGATCTCCTCGCATTCCTGCTCGTGGATGTCGTCCAGGACGGCCTCCATGGCCTCGAGGTTGGAATGGATGTCCGAGACGATCGCGGTGCGTTTCATGTCGGGTTCTTCGGGCGCCGGAGCCGCTCCAGCACGTTGAGCTCCACCAACTGCATCGGGGAGGCGCAGACCTCGCTCATCCGGCGCACCAGGTAGCGCTTCAGGGTCAGGTAGGAGGCGTTCTGGGTGTCCGCCCCGTCGCCGCTGAAGCGCGCGAGGACCCGGTCGCTCGTGACGTCCATGACTTGCATGTGCAGGCCGTTCCGTTCCAGCAGGGGCGCCACGTCCTCGTCGAGCAGGGCCAGGACCCGGCCGCGCTTCTGGGCGGCGGACAGCCCCGAGGCGTCCACGACGTCCCGGGCGGGCGGGCGCCCCCAGACGTCGTCCAGGATCCGACGGATGTCGTCCCAGCAGGACCCGCACCCGCCGCCGGCCCGGGTCACGGCGGTCACTTCCTCGACCTGCCGCAGCTGGTGGTCCCGGGCCGCCTGGCGGATGACGTCCTCCGGGACCTCGTAACAGCGGCACACGAGGCCGTCGCCGGACTGGCTCGCCATCTGCGGGGTAAGTGTAGCACAGAGAGGGGCCAAAAACCCGGCGGAGGGTATAATCGCGCCCCGATGCCCCGCGTCAGCGTGATCCTGTCGATCTTCGACCAGCCCGTCGCCTTCACGTACGCCCTCATCGGCTACCAGCGCCAGAGCTTCCGCGATTTCGAGCTCATCATCGCGGACGACGGCTCGGACGAGGAGACGAAGGCGATCGTCGACGAATGCCGCCGCACGAGCGACTTCCCCGTCAAACACGTCTGGCAGGAGAACCGGGGCTATCGCCGGGCGAAGATCGCCAACGAGGCGGTGCGGAAGTCGGAGGGGGACGTCATCCTGCTCTCGGACGGCGACTGCATCCCGCACCGGGATTTCGTGAAGGTCCACGCCGAACATTCGGGCGCGGGGAAGTTCTGCGTCGGCGGCTACATCCGGCTCTCGCCGGAATACTGTTCGACGATGACGAAGGAGAACGTCCGCGCCGGCGAATACGAGGCGCAGATGACGGCGGCCGACCGGCGCCGCTTCAAGATCACCCACTGGAAGGGCCTCTGGGGGGTCCTCTGGGGCCGCGTCACGCGCCCCAAGGTCTACGGCTGCAACATCTCCGCGGGGAAGGACGTCTATGCCGCGGTGAACGGCTACGACGAGAACTTCGACGGCTTCGGCAAGGAGGACAGCGACCTGCGCAACCGCTTCCGCCGCTACGGCGCGAAGCCGGTCTCGCTCTGGGGGAAGGCCTGGGTCTACCACGTCGACGACGTCATCGACCCCAAGATCCGCCGCCGCCGCATCCCGCGCAAGGACGCCTCGCACTACTACTACCGGAAGGACATTCCGGTGCGCTGCGAGAACGGCCTGGTGAAGCCGTGACCCCGGTGTTCTATTACCACCGCGTGGGCCCGTTCCGGGAGGGGGCGCCGCGGAAGATGACGGTCACGCCGGAGAACTTCCGCCGGCAGATGGAATTCCTCCGCTCCTGGTCCGCGGGCGTGCTCACGCTGGACCAGGTCCTCGAGGGCCGCAAGGGCGCGGCCGTCACGTTCGACGACGGCTTCAAGGACTGCATGGACTTCGCCCTGCCCGTGCTCCTCGAATTGAAGCTGACGGCCACGTTCTTCATCGTGGCCGGACGGGTGGGCGGCAGCGACACCTGGATGCGCGTCACCTCGATGCCGGAGGAGCGCCTCATGGACTGGGACGACCTGAAGCGCCTGCGCGACGCGGGCATGACGATCGGATCCCACACGATGACGCACACGACGCTGAGCCCCGGGGAGGTCGGCGATTCGAAGCGCCTGCTCGAGGAGAAGTTGGGCCTGGTCGTCCGCCACTTCGCGTATCCGCGCGGGGAGTACGCGCCCGCGGACGTGGAGACGGTGAAACAGGCGGGCTACGGAGCGGCCTGGGCGACCAAGGGGGGCGACGCGGGCGTGTTCACGCGCCGCCGCCTCTCCGTGAGCGCGAACGCCGGCCTGCTCCACTTCGGCGGCAAGGTCCTCAAAGCCAAGCTGGGGATCTATTAGCATTCGCCCGAGGAGGATCCATGCCCCAGATCAGCCGGTTCTTTGGCATCGTGATTTCCATGTACTACAACGATCATGCGCCCCCGCATTTTCATGCCCGCTATGGGGAACACGAAGCGACGTTCTCCATTGACACCTTGGCTGTGCTCGAAGGGACGTTTCCGCAGAGGGCCACGGGTCTGGTGCTGGAATGGGCCTCGCAGCATCGCGAGGAACTGGTCCAGGATTGGGAGTTCTCCCGGCAGGCGCTGCCCTTGCAGGCGATCACGCCGCTGGGGTAGTATTCAATCATGATTCGCGTGAAGTCGGTGCAGGTCCTGGAGGGATACCGGGTTCGTCTGGGATTGACCAACGGGGCTGAGAAAGTCGTCGATCTGACGCCCTATCTCGTGGGGCCTATATTCGAGACCCTGCGGAAGGATCCGGAGAAGTTCCGGCAGGTTCGGGTGGACCCCGAACTCGGGACAATCGTCTGGCCCAACGGCGCCGATATTTGCCCGGACGTGCTCATCCACGACCGGGTCCCCGCGGCCCCGGAAAAGTCCACCCGCTGACGGCCCGCCCGCCTACTTCCCAAAAGCCTTGTGGGCCTTGTCCCCCTTGGAGACGAGGTACGCCAGCAGGTCGAGGACCTCGTCGCGCTGCATCATCACCAGCAGGCCCGTCGGCATCGGCGAGATGTCCGAGGGGACCATCTTCACGATGTCCGCCTTCTGGATCGCGACCGTCTTGCCGGGCTCCTGCAGGTTCTCCGCCAGGTGCAGCACGTCGCCCTCCCGCTTGACGATCATGCCCTTGTAGCGGTTCTCGTTCTTCAGGAAGACGGCGACGACGCGGTATTCGTCCTTGATCCGTGCGGACGGATCGAGGATCTGGTGCAGGAGTTCCGCACCCGGATAATCCTCCGCGACCTTGGAGAGATCCGCCCCCACGCTGCCGCCCGTGCCCTCGATGTTGTGGCAGCGGATGCAGCCGGCGAGCGTGAACATCTCCCTGCCCCGCTCGAAGCTCCGGCCCTTGAGCGGCGCGTCGAAGGCGCCCTTGAAGTCCTCCATCGCCCACATCTTGACGAAGGTCCGCCCTCCCGCGGCGGGGGCGGCGCCCGGATTCAGCAGCTCCTCCGGCGTGTAGAAGCCGACCTTGTCCTTCGTGGCGGTCCGGACCTGTTTGACCTTGGCGGCCGTCACCGGCGGCGCCTGGTTGCCGTAGGAATTGCGGACGTAGGTCAGCACGGCGGCGAGGTCGTCGTCGCTCAGCATGCCGCCGAACGGGGTCATGGGGACCAGGCCGGGATAGGTCTTGCCCTGGAATTCCAGGGGGCCCATCATGCCGTTGAGCGTCAGCTTGATGAGGCGGTCCTCGTCCTTCGTCACCCACTCGCTCTTGGTGAGCGGCGGGAAGCCGGAGAGCGCCAGGCCCTCGCCGTCGGGCTGATGGCAGGTCGCGCAGTGGCCCTCGCGCGAATAGATCTCCGCGCCCTTCGTGAAGATGGCCCGCGCCTCGCCTTTCAGATGGCCCGGGACCTTGACGACGCTGACCTCCTCGAGGGTCGAGTTGTTGAGGTGCGCCTTCGCCGTCCGGTAGGCGTCCTTGATCCAGAGGTCCGACGTGAGTCCGCCCGCGCCGGCGCCGCTGAGACGCACCTCCAGGGTGGCCACCTTCTTCGTCCCCTCGAGGAAGACGATCTGGGCGCCGTCGAAGCGGCCTTCGAAGTCCGGCCGGTTCCAGAGGCGGATCTCCTCGATCACCAGCGGCGTGGTGAACTCGACCTTGATCCAGGGGTTCTTCTGCTCGGCGGTGTGCGAGAAGTTGCCCTTGTTGCCGTCGACCAGGTTTTTTACGGGATACTGGCCGCCTGTGTATTCCGAGGACTGGGACAGCTTCGCCTCGGCCGCGACGTTCTTGCCGCCGCTGCTGATTTCCAGTTCGGCCAGGTTGATGACGGCCGGGTTTCCGGGGACGGTCATCGTGAAGGCGCTGACGCGAGCCCCCGCGGGGGGGTGGAGCCTGATCAGGCGCCCCTTGTCCTCGATCACGACGGCCTTGGCTTCCGGGGCGGGGGCGCCGGCCGCCGCATGTTTCTCGGCCTCGGCGATCACGGCCAGGCCGGCTTCCTTGCCGATCCACGACGCCGCGACGATGGCCTCGAGCTTGACGCGCCCGTGCGGGTCGGCGGCGGCCTTCGCGAGCAGTTCCGCCTGCTCGGGGATGCGGTGGCCGCTGTAGCGGAGCACGCGGACGGCCGCGGCGCGGGCCCGATGATCCTTCGCCTCCAGGAGCCGCCGCAGCAAGGGCGCGTCGACGCGATTGAGGCCCCAGGTGACCCAGAGGGCTTCCAGGAGCTGGTGTTCATGTTTGGGATCGCTGCGGTCGAGTCCGGCCGTCCATTTGGCCAGCGCGGCGAGGACCTCCTCGGGCTTGCGGCCGCGCAGCTCGCGGCGCGTGCGGTAGCGCGAGCGGTACTCGGGCAGCTTGAGGTTTTCGAGCAGCTGCGCGATCGAGGCCCCGGCGATCTTCGCGGGCTCCACGAGGGGCCGTCCGGGATACGTGATCCGGTAGATGCGGCCGTGTTCGTGGTCGCGGTGCGGGTCGCGCGCGTTGTGCTGCATGTGGCCGATCAGCGGGTTGTGCCAGTCGACGAGATACAGCGAGCCGTCGGGGGCGAACTCCAGATCCACCGGGCGGAAGTTGCCGTCCTTCGAGACGGTCAGGTCCTGGCGCCAGCGCGTGCGGTAGCCGGTCCCGTCCTCGCTCATCTGGTGCTGCTTGGTCCCGAGGAACCCGATGTTGTTGTTGATGAGGACGTCGCCCTGGACCTCCTCGGGGAAGTGGCGGCTGCTGACGAATTCGATGCCGGAGGTCGGGCGGACGCGGTGCGCGGGCTCGACCAGATTGACGCTCTTGGGCGTGGCCACGCCGTAGCGCGGCTTGACGGAGCCGGGCAGCATCCATTCCATGTCCGGGCCGGACGTGTGGAGGAAGAAGTGCTGGCCCCAGTCGTCGAACGCGACGCCCCAGGGGTTGGGGATCGAGAGCTGGGCGTGGCGTTCCAGGTGGCGCCGCTGCGGGGCGAAGCGGTAGAACCCGCCGTCGGTGCCGCGGACGGGGCCGTAGGGGGTTTCAACGCTGGTCCGGAGGAAGGTGCCCTCCTCCATGATGATCGCGCCCGACTCGTCGGCGGTGAAGGCGCTGATCGCGTGGTGCGTGTCGTGGTCGTCGAAGCCGCTGAAGACGATCTCCTGTTCGTCGGCCTTGTCGTCGCCGTTGAGGTCCTTGAGCAGGACCAGGTTGGCGCTTTGGGAAAGGTAGACGCCTTCAGGCGCGAATTCGAAGCCGATCGGAAGATGCAGCTTGTCGGCGAAGACGGTCTGCTTGTCGGCCTTGCCGTCGCCGTTGGTGTCCTCCAGGATGAGCAGCTTGTCGTCGGGCTTGGGGTCGCCCGGACGGTAATGCGGGTAGCTGGGCATCACGGCGACCCAGAGGCGGCCCTTGTTGTCGAAGGACATCTGGACGGGGTTGGCGAGGAAGGGGAATTCCTTCTCCGTGGCCCACTGCTCGATCTTGTAGCCCTGGGGCACGAGGAGGGAGTCGAGGGCGTCCTTCCCCTGGAGATAGGTGAGGGCGCCGTTCTTGCCGCTGGGCTTGTAGTTCGTGGGGACGGGCGGGAGCACGGACGTCTGCGCGTCGAGCGCCGCGAGATCCGTGCTCTTGCCCTCGAGCGCCGCCCAGATCGCCTGGTCGCGGATCGCCGTCATCTCGCGGATCTTCTTGATCTCGTGCGGATAGTTGGCGGGGCCGAAGGGGTTGTAGCGCCGGCCGGAGACGTGCACGCCGTTGGGGATCTTGAAGTCGTTGGTCCAGAACCAGTTCTTCTCGGCGACCGCGGCATGGACGCGGGCGCGATGCGCGGCGGCCTTCTCGGGCGTCCTGCCGAAGACGCGGTCGGCGAGCAGCGTGGAGAACTTCCGGTAGCCCGCGTCGTTGAGCAGGGCGCCGTCGGACGTCAGGGGCTCCTTCGATTCGCGGTACCACGCCTGCGAGGCGCGGAAGGCGTCGACGAAGAGCGCGCCGTTCTGGCCCGCGACGGCCTCCATGGCGGAACTGTAGGCGGCGAGCAGGGGGTTCTGCAGCTTCCCGTCCGGCACGTCCATCGTGGCGGAGCGGTCCTGGATCGCGGTGGGCGAGACGAGGACCAGCTTGGGCGGCGCGCTGCCGTTGTAGGACTGCTTGAGGGTGTGTTTGACGAACGCGTCGAGTTCGGCGCGGAAATGTTCCAGGCCCGCGAGGCCCTGGAAGGACTCCGTGAAGCCGAAGCAGGCGATGAGCACGTCGGGCTTGAGCCGGGTGAGCCACTGTTCGTCCGTCTCGAAATGCCCCTCGCCGTCGGCGCTGCGTCCGTCGGAGTAAGGCTGGTGGAACTTCTCGGCGCCCGGGAAGCCGAGCTGGTACTTGCGGGCGGAATGGGGACGGAAGCTGGGCGTGGCGCCCTCGTCCCCGATGTTGCGGACCACGAGCTGCTGCTCCGGGTATCGAAGCTGCAGCGTGGTCTCGAAGTGGTCGAAGTGCACGAGGCGCGAGGCCAGCCCGCCGCCCATGAGCACGACGCGGGCGTTTTTTTCGAGCTTGAGCGGGGCGTCCGACTGCGCCGGGGCGGGGCCCGCCAGGAGGCACATCGCGGCCAGAAGGGAAAGCTGCTTGATCATGGAGAGTTCCTCACCCGATCGATGAATCGCCGACCCCTGTGAAACACCTGAGAACGGTGCTTCGTGTCGGTGCGCCGACAGTATAGTCCGGGGGCGGGGAGGACGCTCAGGGTTTTGCCTTGGCCTTGCGCGGCGGGACCCTGAAGACCCCGTCCTTCTGCATCCACAGGATGCACGCGAAGACGCCCGTGGAGGCGACGTCGTCCTCCCCGTGCAGGGGCACGACGCCGTCGGGCTTCTGGGTGGCGATGAGCGGCTCGAGCCAGTGATCGCAGAAGGTGCGGTAGACGGCGGGGCCCAGGCGGTGCATCGCCGCGGGCACCCCGAAATAGTGGAACGGCGCGAATCCGTGTTCGCCCTCCTTGATGCGCTTGAAGTTCGTCTCGACGCCTTTGGCGTAGCGGGCGGTGAGGGGGTCGCCGTCGGCGCCGGTGGACTGCAGTCCCAGAAGCGCGTAGGCGGCGCGGCCGAAGGCGGGATCGCCCACGCGGTTGTCCGTGCCGTAGCAGACGCCGCCCTGGGGGCCGTCGCTGATCGTCTCGAGGTTCTTCCGGACGCGGTCGAGCATGCCGGGGGGCGGCTCGATGCCGAGCGCCTTGAACTCGAGCAGGGCGGCGTACATCATCACGTTGATCATGCCGAGGTCGCGGCCGCCGCCCTTGGTGTTGTAGCCGTCCTCCTTCCACATCTCCTTGTGATGGCACCAGCCGCCGGACTCCTCCTGCTGCTCCTGGGCCATCTTGTAGGCGTCGAAGACGGCCTTGCGCGTCTGGGGGGTGAGTCCGAAGCGCGAGCTGTACTCGGCGAGGAAGTAGAGTCCGGGTCCGAGGTACCAGTTCCGGTTGAAGCCCGTGTCCTTGACGGCCTCCCGGGTCCAGCGCACGCAGGCCTCGAGCTCCTTCGTGTAGCCCTCGCCCGCCATGAGGAAGGCGAAGCCGGCGTGGACGTAGCCGCCGAGCATGGAGCCGATCACGCGCTTGGTCTTCGGGTTGTCGAAGTTCGTCTTAAGGTAGGCCATGGATTTGCCGAGCGCCACCTGGCAGGGTCTGCATTTGCGCAGGTCGGGGTCGTGCGCCGCGGCGGGCGCGTTCTGCGCGCCCCCGGGGCCCCCGGCCGCGACGAGGAGGAGGGCCGCCAGGATCCCGTTGCGTGTCATTGCGGACTTGGACACCGCCAGGTGCGAGGTTCGTGCGGCTTAAGAAGACGGCCGCCGCGGGGGTGGTTTTACGGTTGCACAAAGATAAACTGTAGGTTAATGTACTTGTATGAGTCGGCCCGCTTCGCTTCGGCCGGATTGGGACCGGCTGTTCGAGTTCGCGGTCGCCCAGGAAGGGCACTTCGCCAGCTGGCAGGCCGCGCAAGCCGGATATTCCCCCCAACTGCTCCAGAAACACCTGAACGCGGGGCGGATCCGGCATGTGCGCCGCGGAGTCTATCGCCTGATTCACTATCCCGCGGGAGAGCATGAGGACCTGGTGGCCCACTGGCTTTGGAGCGGACAGAAGGGGGTCTTCAGTCACGAGACGGCCCTCGGTCTTCACGGGCTCTCCGACGCCCTGCCCGCCGGAATCGATCTGACGCTTCCGGAGGCCTGGGGGGCGCGACGGCTGCGGGTCCCGCCGCCGCTCCACCTCCACTTCGTCGATCTGAGCGCCGGGGAGAGGGAATGGGTGGGGCCGCTTCCCGTCACGGGTGTTTTCCGGACCCTCCTGGATTGCGCCGGGGGAGGGGTGGCGCCGGACCTCGTGGAGGGCGCCGTCCGGGACGCGCTTGACCGGGGGCTGGTGGATCGTTCGGTGATACCGCGGGTGCGTGCGGCGCAAAGGCGTTCTGCCAGGGCCGCGTCCACGAACGGCAGGTCGCCTTGAGTCCGGCGCGATATGGCTCCCCCGCCGCATTCAAGCAGGCTCTCGAACATCGCCTTCGCGCCCAGTCAGCCCTGACGGCGACGGCCCTCGCCCGTCTGCGTCAACTCTTCGTGTTCGAGCGTATGCTGGCGCGCCTTTCGGATCGCTTCGGCGAGCGGATGGTTCTCAAAGGCGGTCTCGTCGTCGAGCTTCGAGTCCGGCGCGCGCGCACGACGAAGGACATCGATCTTCGTCTTGAGGGCGACCCGGGAAGCGCCCTGGGGGAACTTCAGGAGGCCGGACGGCTCGACTTGGGGGACTTCCTTCGTTATGAAGTGCGGGCGGATCGCCGCCATCCCACGATCGACGCCGAAGGCATGATCTATCAAGGCCGGCGATTCCGGGTCGAGGCCGGCCTCGCCGGCAAGATTTACGGGGCCGCCTTCGGGCTCGACGTGGCTTTTGCGGAGCCGCTTGCCGGGAAAGTCGACGTGGGGGAGGGGCCTCCCTGGCTGGCGTTTGCCGGTTTTCCCCGCACCCGCGTGCGCCTCTATCCGATCGAGACCCACATCGCGGAGAAAGTCCACGCGTACACCCTTCCCCGGTCCAGGCCGAACTCGCGGGTGAAGGATCTGCCCGACATCGCGCTGCTGGCGTCTGTCCGATCCCTGGAGGGAAGTTTGCTGAGGGAGGCCTTGCAGGCGACCTTCAGACACCGGAAGACCCACGGCCTGCCGTTCTCGATGCCCCCGCCTCCGCCCAGCTGGGCGGGTGTCTATGAGGCGATGGCGCGGAGCGACCGGCTTGAATGGACCTCCCTTGCGGATCTGGCGAAAGCGGTGGCGGACTTTCTTGACCCTGTCCTTGGAGGGGGTGCGGGACGCTGGAATCCGGCGGCGTGGACTTGGCGGAGGGGATGACAGGGGCTGGTGACCGGGGTGGATTCAAGCGGATGCAGAGAACGCCCCGTCGGGCCGATGAAGAGGGGAGAGGGTTTCCCATGGCGAAAGGCAAGGATGCGCGGCGGCCGGTGGACGATTTCCGCGACGGCGACCCCTGGCGCGTGCTGCGCATCATGGGGGAGTTCGTCGAGGGCTTCGACGAGATGAGCCGCGTCGGGCCGGCGGTGTCGATCTTCGGCGGCGCGCGCTTCGGCCCCGGCAGCGCCTACTACGAGCCGGCGCGCGCGGTGGCGAAGCTCCTGGTGAAACGGGGCTTCGGGGTGATCACCGGCGGCGGTCCCGGCATCATGGAGGCGGGCAACCGGGGGGCGATGGAGTCGCGCGGGCCCTCGGTGGGCCTCAACATCGAGCTGCCGCACGAGCAGAAGCCGAACGCGTTCCAGACGCTGAGCCTCGACTTCCGCTACTTCTTCGTGCGCAAGGTGATGTTTCTCAAGTACTCCCTCGGCTACGTGGTGATGCCGGGGGGATTCGGGACCATCGACGAGCTCTTCGAGGCCCTCACGCTGATCCAGACGGAGAAGGCGTATCCGTTCCCCGTCATCCTCTACTCGAAGCGCTACTGGAGCGGGCTGCTCCAATGGATGAAGGACGTGCTGGTTCCCGAGGGCGCGATTGCGCCCGGAGACCTGGACCTGCTCAGCGTCTCGGACGATCCCGTGGAGATCGTGGATCGCCTGGAGAAGCACCTGGCCTGGAAGGCGGAGCAGATCCGCAAGTCGGGCGTCGCGCCCCATTACCCCGAGCTGCTGCGCCGCTACAAGCCGAAACCCCGCCGCCGCTGATCTCTTCTGCACCCGGCTGCCGGCTACCGTCTTAGTGCTTCTTCTCCGGCGCCTTCAGGTTCAGCGTCTTGTCGAAGGTCTCCAGCAGCTCCTGGTGGAAGGCGAGCGCCTCGTCCTCGCGGAAGAAGCGCTTGATGAGCGGCTGGACCAGGGTCGTGCGGCCGCCGTTGTCGTTCGTCTGCTCGACGTTCACCTCGTGCGTCGCGAACTCCCGCGACGCCGCGAAGTCGTAGAGCTTGAACGTGAGGATCTTGTAGTGGAGCTCGTCCGCCCCCGTCACATGGGTGTGACGCAGCTGGCGGGCCCTCGCGATGAGGGGCAGTTCCTCAAGGATCTTCATGGCGGCTTATTCTAGCGGTGCCCCGGAGCATTTGAAGAACTTTTCGACGGCGTCCGCCTCCCGCGACACCGGGCAGGAGGGCAGGCTCGCCCGCACCATCGCCCCGTAGCTCTTCGTGAAAAGCCGGGTGTCGAAGATGACGACCACCCCGCGGTCGCTGCGGCGCCGGATGAGGCGGCCGAAGCCCTGCCGGAGCTCGAGGATCGCCTTCGGCAGCGAGTAGTTCTGGAAACTCTGCGGATCCCGCTCCGTCAGCGCCTCCAGCAGCGGGTCCCCGGGGCTCATGAAGGGGATCTTGTCGATCACGAGGCAGGAAAGCGCCTCGCCCGGGATGTCGACCCCCTGCCAGAAGCTCGAGGTCGCGAAGAGCGCCGAGCCCTCGTCCTTGCGGAACTCCTTCAGCAGCTTGGAGCGCGGCCTGTCCCCCTGCCGGAGGATCTTGATCCCCGTCGACTCCGCCGCCTGCGCGCAGAAGTCCAGGTTGCGGTAGGAGGTGAAGAGGCACATCGTCCGCCCGCCGAGCAGGGTGATGATCCGGTTGATGTGGCCCGACATCTCCGCCGCGAACCCGGAATCGTTCGGGGCGCATTTCATCCTCGGCACCACCAGCATCTGCTGCTCCTCGTGATTGAAGGGCGAGGGCACCCGCAGCTCGTCCGCCGCGTGCGCCCCCGTCTCGCGTTTCACGAACCCGAAATCCCCGTCCGCCGTCATCGTGGCGGAGGTCAGGATCACCGTCGGGCCGCCCTTGAAGAGCTGCTCCTCGAGCACCGGGCTGACGTCGATGAGCCGCGCCTGGAGGCGCGAGGAGCGCTCGTCCGGCTGCGACCAGTAGACGCAGTTGGGGTCGTCGAGGCCGACGAAGGAGTGCAGCGTGGACAGGTAGTGGTCGGCCGCGCCGACGTGCTTGGCGATCTTGTCCAGCTCCTCCTCGTCCTCGGTGGCGCGCCGCGCGAGGGTGAGGGCCTCCCGGTAGTCGGCGATCGCCTGCTCGACGTCGCCCGCGTCGATCCAGCGCGGCTTGAGCAGGCGCCCGCCCCCCGCGTCGCGCACCCGGCTGAAGAAGCTCCGCGAGGCCTGGCGCAGCCGCTCGGCCATGGACCCCAGCTTCAGCTGCGTGGCGCCGCGCACGAGATGGGTGATGGAGAAGGGGGACAGCCGGGCTCCGAAGAAGTCGCGGGCGATGTCCGCCAGCTCGTGCGCCTCGTCGCAGATCACGGTCGAGGCGGCGGGCAGGATGACGTCGCCCCCCCCCGAAGCCTTCACGGCGAGGTGGGCGCAGAAGAGGTGGTAGTTGGTGACGATCACCTGCGCGGAACGGGTCCGGCGCCGCGCCTCCATCGCGTGGCAGCCCTCGAAGTGGCGGCAGTCGGGGCCGTTGCAGAGCTCCCGGACGCCGTTGACCTTCTGCCACACGGGGCTGTCGGGCTCGAAGTCCAGCTCCGACACGTCGCCGACCTTCGTCTCGTCCGCCCACGCCACGAGCTTCTCCCACTGGCGCAGCTCCTTGCGGTCGAACGTGACGGGGGCGAATTCCCCCAGCACGTCCTCGAAGCGGTCGCGGCAGAGGTAGTTGTTGATGCCCTTGATCAGCGCGAAGCCGAAGGGGCGGGGGAGGATCTTCGCGAGCGCGGGCAGGTCCTTCTCGACGATCTGCTCCTGCAGGGCGATGTTCGCGGTGGCGACGATGACGCGCGAATCGGTCTCGAGCGCATGCCGGATCGCCGGGATCAGGTAGGCGTAGGTCTTGCCGATGCCGCAGGGCGCCTCGATGGCGAGGTGGCGCTTGTCCCGGATCGCGCGCTCGACCGCCTCGGCCATCTGGAGCTGGCCGGGGCGCAGTTCGTAGTCGCGGGAGCCCTTCGCGAGCGGGCCTCCCGGGCCGAAAAACGTCGAAAGCATGGAAGGAGGAGGATAGCAGAGAAGGGGCTTGCGGTCACCCCGCCCGTGGTATCCTCCCCGGATGGTTTTAAGAAAGCTGATCCGCAGGATCTCTGAAGCGGGCGCCGCCCACAAGCTGCGCCGTACGCCCAGCGGTTTCGGATTCGCGCTGGCCGACCGGGTGGGCTTCCTCGACGCCGCCGCCTGGGACCGGGCGACTTCCGGCGCGTCGCTCTTCATGAGCCGGGCCTACCTGGAGGCGCTCGAGCGGTCGGCTCCCGCCAACCTGAACCCGAGGGTCGCGCTGATCTTCCGAAACGCGGACCCGGTCGCCGCCGTCGCCGCGCAGGCGGTCGAGGTCGAGGGGGCGAATCTCGTCCATGAAGGCGCCCCCGCCATGAAGCGGATCGCGATCGGAAAACTCCGGGCGAAATTCCTGGTCTGCGGCAATCTGCTTTCCTGGGGGCAGCACGGGGCGGCCTTCGCGCCCGGCGAGGATCCTGCGACGCTCTGGCCCGCGGTGGCGGAGGCCCTCTACCGGATCCGCCGGGCGGAGAAACTGTCCGGCGAGACGGACCTCATCCTCGTCAAGGACCTGCCGGGCGGGGCCGGCGAACAGCTCCGCCCCTTTTCGTACCGGCCCGTCGAGACCGAACCCGACATGGTGCTCGACCTGCCCTCGAAGTGGACGGGGTACAAGGACTACCTCGCGAGCCTGACCTCGAGCTACCGGCAGTCCGCCAAGAAGATTTTCAAGGAGATCGACGCGGCGGGCGCCGTCGTGGAACGCCTCGAGGATCCCGCCCCGCTCGCGGAGCGCCTGCACGCGCTGTACCTCCAGGTGCACGCGAACGCGGCCGTCCGGCCCGTCACGCTGACGCCCGCGTATCTGCCGGCGCTGGCGCGCGCGCTCCCCGGCCGCTTCCGTCTGGCGTTGATCCGCCGGGGGGAGGAGCTGCTGGGGTTCGTGACGACGCTCAAGGACGGCGACACCGCGGTGGGTTATTTCCTGGGCTTCGACCGGGCGGCGGCGGAGCAGATGCCGCTCTACCTGCGCCTTCTGCACGCCACGGTCGAGGACGCGATCTCGCTGGGCTGCCGTTCGCTCTCGCTCGGCCGCACGGCCCTGGATCCCAAGTCGCGCCTCGGCGCGCGCCCCGTGCCGCTGCACGCCTGGGTGCGGCACCGGCAGCCCTGGATGAATCTGATCGTCAAAGGATTTGCGGGGGCGATCCCCCACGCGGAGGCTCCCGAGCGTAGTCCCTTCAAGGAGGAAGGAATAAAGAATAAGGAATGAAGAATCCAAAGGGACGCCTCGGGGCCCCTGGATTCCTTATTCCTCATTCTTTATTCCCACCCCGATAGGAAATACTTTCATGAAGACCCTGCTTCGCGCTACCGTGCTGATCGTGATGAGCGGCTGTTCCGCGGCGGTCCCCCGGCCCCGCCTGGACTTCCCGGAGCCCGCGGCGCTGCCGCCGCAGGCCGCGCTGCCGGACCCGCTGCTCATGTCGGACGGCACGCGCGTCACCTCGCGCGAAGCCTGGGAGGGCGGGCGCAGACCCGAGCTCAAGGCGCTCTTTCAGCACTACATGTACGGCCTGCTGCCGCCGGTGCCGGCGAAGGTGAGCTGGACGGTCCGGCGGACGGACCCGCAGGCCTTCGGCGGGAAGGGGACGCTCAAGGAGGTCTCCATCCGGGTCGCCCCCGAGCCCTGCCCGACGATCGAGCTGCTGCTCGTGGTGCCCAACAAGCGGACGGGCCGGGCGCCCGCGTTCGTGGGCCTCAACTTCTCCGGGAATCACACGTTCGTGAAGGACCCCGCGGTCGCGCTCCCGAAGGGATGGATCCGGGACGGCAAGAACACCCGGAACAACCGCGCCACCGAGGAGGGCCGCGGCACGGCGGTCGACACCTGGTCCATCGAGAAGACGATCGATCGCGGCTACGCGACGGCGACGTTCTACTACGGCGACGGGCTGCCCGATAAGAACGACTTCAACGACGGCATCTACCCGCACATCGTGAAGCGCACGGGCGGAGCGACGGACTGCGGCGCCGTGGCCTTCTGGGCCTGGACCGTGCACCGGGCGGTGGATTATCTCGTGTCGGACGCCGACATCGACCCCAGGCGCATCGCCGCGGTCGGGCACTCCCGGAACGGCAAGGCGGCGCTGGTGGCCGGCGCCTTCGACGAGCGCATCGCGCTGAGCATCCCGCACCAGGCGGGCTGCGGCGGCAGCGCGCCCAGCCGGCGCAAGAACCCGAAGGGCGAGCCGGTGAAGCGCATCAACACCGCGTTCCCGCACTGGTTCGACGGCCACTACAAGTCCTTCAACGATGCGGAGGACAAACTGCCCTTCGACCAGCATGCGCTCGCGGCGCTCTGCGCGCCCCGCGCGGTCCTCTTCACGAACGCCGAGGACGACCAGTGGGCGGATCCGGGCGGCCAGTTCGAGATGCTGAAGGCGGCGGAGCCCGTCTGGAAGCTGCTGGGGGCCCCGGGTCTGGAGAGCCCGGAGGCGCCCGCGCAGGGCCGCCTCTCAGCGGGCCGCCTGGGCTATTGGATCCGCGCGGGCAAGCACTCCATGACGCCGGAGGACTGGGAGATCTTCCTCACGTTCGCGGACAAGCATCTGAAGTAGGCGGTCCGCGCCTACTCATGCTGCTCGGTCTGGTGTTTCTCCGCGTGCTCCACCACGGTGCGGACGTGGTCCACCCAGCCGCGCGCCAGGTCCAGCCGCCCCAGCGTCGGCGGCAGCGGGGGGTTCGAGGCCATGCGCTCGAGGAAGAACTTGTAGAGCCGCAACAGCTCCGGCACGTCGGGCTTCGTCTCCGCGATGAAGCCGAAGCCGTAGGTCGCGAGCGGCCCCGTGGGGTGTTTCTTGGCGTAGACGGCGAACGAGGTGCGGGCCGCGTCGAAGTCCCGCTTCCGCGCGAGCGCCATCCCCAGGTTGAAATGCGCGGCGTCGAAATCCGCGTCCAGGGCGAGCACCGCCTGATGCGCCGCCACGGCCTCGTCCAGTTTCCCGGTGTTGGCGAAGAGGATCCCCTTGTGCGTGAGCGCCACGGGGCGGATCCAGGCGGAGGACGGCTCCTTCAGCGCCGCGAGTCCGTCGAAGTAGGCCGCCGTCTCGTCGCCGAAGCGCTGCTCGGCGGCCAGGTTCCTGAGGAAGACCAGGGGCAGTTCGCGGGGAAAGGCGAGGCGCTCCGCCTCGCCGGGCTTTTCCAGCATCAGGGCGACGACGCGTTTGCCCGCCGCGAACGCGCCCTGCGGGAACTTGATCGCGTAATATTCGGCCTGCGAGTGCAGGATGTCGAGGCGGCCGGGCGCGTGCTTCAGGGCGGTGTGGAAGGCTTCGTCCGCCCCGATCGTGTCCCGGAGCTCGAGGTTGATGATCCCGAAAAGGTGCCAGGCGTCGGCGTCCGACGGCGCGAGCGCCGCCGCCTCGGCCGCGCTCTTCCGGGCGCGGGCGAGCTGCCCGCTGCGCAGCGAGCAGCGCGCCAGCCCCATCAGGGCCTTGAGCCGGATCTCCCCCGTCGCGCGTTCGAGCGTCCGCTCGTAGGCTTTCGCCGCGGGCTCGCCGTAGCCTTCGCCTTCCAGGGCCCGGGCGCGGTTCAGGTCTCGGTTCAAGAGCCAGTTCCGGACGAACTTCATGAGGGCAGGCAGTCGGGGCAGCCGTCGGGCGCGCCGGACCCCTGCCAGAGGGTGAGGGCGACCCGGGCCCCGCTGCGCTCGGCGACTTTCCTAAGCCCCGCCGCGGCGAGCGTCGCCCCGGAGGCCTCGAGCGAGGGCGCGGCCCCGCCGGCGCGGACGACCACGACCCACGAGTGCGCCGTGTGCGCCGAGGGCGCGCGGGCGGCCTCGTCGCCCTCCGCCAGGCCCCAGACCTCCACGCGGTGCGTCGCCGGCGCGGAGTGGATGAGCAGGGAGAGGCGGCGCCGGGAGTCCGGATCGAGGGCGGCGCCCTGGGTGCTCGAACCCGGATACTGCTCGGAAGTCCAGCGCCCGAGCGCCTCGCGGACCAGGAGGGCGGCCCTCGCGGCCGGCGGTTCCGCGGCCCAGTTGTCCTCGAGCCGCGCGCCCACGAAGTCCTCCAGCCGCTGGAGGACCCCCGCGGGGCTGACGGTGAAGGCCATAGGGCCCGAATTATAGCGGGGCCGCGGGGGCTTCTGATATAAAACAGCCTGCCGGGAACGGGCCCGGCGGGTAGAGGAGATCGGAATGGCGGAGAAAGCCCTCAGCGCGCTGCTCCAGGAGAACCGCTTGTTCGCGCCCTCCAAGGCGTTCGCGAAGGACGCCTTCTGGAACGACGCGAAGATCTACAAGCCCAAGGACCGCCTCAAGTTCTGGGAGGGCTTCGCGAAGGAGCTCCACTGGTTCAAGAAGTGGAAGAAGATCCTCGACTGGAAGGTCCCGGATGCGAAGTGGTTCGTCGGCGGCCGGACGAACATGGCCTACAACTGCCTGGACCGGCACCTCGGGGGCGCCCGCAAGAACAAGGCGGCCATCCTCTGGGAGGGCGAACCCGGCGAGGAGCGCACGCTGACCTACCAGCAGCTCCACCGCGAGGTCTGCCGCTTCTCCAACGGCCTGAAATCCCTGGGCGTGAAGAAGGGCGACCGCGTCACGCTCTACATGCCCATGGTGCCGGAGCTCGCGATCGCGATGCTCGCCTGCGCCCGCCTCGGTGCGCCGCACAGCGTCATCTTCGGCGGCTTCAGCGCCGAGGCCGTCCGCGACC
>CAZUJF010000022.1:0-80869 GCA_964619955.1 uncultured Planctomycetales bacterium | reverse complement strand
GGTGGTCGCCGTTTTCGTTCCGGTGGCCTTCATGAAGGGAATCGTGGGGCGATTCTTCTACCAGTTCGGCCTCACGGTCGCCTTCGCGGTCATGATTTCGATGTTCGTCTCCTTCACCCTCGACCCCATGCTCTCCTCGCGCTTTCTGAAGAAGCAGAAGCAGGGGCGGCTCTTCCGGCTCTCGGAAGCGCTCTTCCTGGCTCTGGAGCGGGCTTACGAGAGGCTCCTGGGGTGGTCCCTGCGCCGCCGCCTCGTGGTGGTCGCCCTGGCGATTGCCTCGTTCGTAGGAGCAGGGTACGTCGCCAAGTACCTTCGCAGCGAGTTTATCCCGGTCGAAGATCAGAGCGAGTTCATCGTGAAGGTGAAGGCGCCTCTGGGGGCTTCCCTATCGACGACCGACGACCTCTTCGAACGAATCCGCGCCCGTTTCCAAGGGCTGCCCTGGATGAACTACACGCTCGTCACGATCGGCGCCGACGACCTCCAGCGCGTGAACGAGGGCACGATGTACGTGAAGATGAAGGAGAAGGCTGAACGCTCCATCGGTCAACTCGAGGCCATGGCGTGGGCCCGGAATCGGATCTCCGACATCACCGAAGCGAAGGTCTCCGTTGAGATCGTCCCGCGCGTCTCGGGTGGAGGCCGTCGCTGGGCCGACGTCCAGCTTGAGGTCAGAGGGACCGACCTGGGACGTCTGGAGGAACTCACCGGGGCCGTCATCGAACGAATGAAGGGTGCCGGCGGTTACGTCGATATCGACACGACCTACGAGAAGGGAAAACCGGAGCTCAATGTCTTCGTCAAGCGAGACCGGGCGGCCGATCTTGGAGTGAGTTCCCTGGCGGTTGCCTCGACCGTGAAGGCTCTGATCGGGGGGAATGACGTCTCCAAGTTCAAGGCCGAGGGTGACCGCTACGACATTGCCGTGCGGCTCGAGGAGAACTTCCGGCGCCGTCCGGAGGAAATCGGGTTTCTCACGATTCGGAACGACAAAGGTGAACTTGTCAGCCTGCGGAACGTCGCGCGAGTCGAGGAAAGTCGCGGTCCCGTCCAGATCGACCGCTACAACCGCGCGCGCGTGATCACGATACTCGCGAACCTCCAGCGGGACAAGAAGGTCCTGGGGGAAGCCGTTCAGGAACTGGGCGGCTTCCTGCGCGAAGCGGGTCTCCCGCCGGGCTACAGCTTCGGCTTCGCCGGCCAGGCCGAGAACATGCAGGAATCCTTCGGCTCGCTCCTCTTCGCTCTCGGGCTGGCGGTCGTGATCGTCTACATGGTCCTCGCCTCTCAGTTCGAGAGCTTCGTTCACCCCTTCACGATCATGCTCTCTCTGCCGCTCTCGGTCGTCGGGGCGCTCGGGGCCTTGGTCGCCATCCAGATGACGATGAGCATCTTCACGATGATCGGGATCATCATGCTCATGGGTCTCGTGACAAAGAACGCGATCCTTCTCGTCGACTTCGCCAACACGCTGAGGGAGCGCGACTCCCTCGACCGAGACCAAGCCCTGCTCAAGGCAGGCCCCGTCCGGCTGCGGCCGATCCTCATGACCACCTTCGCGATGATCTTCGGCATGCTCCCGATCGCCCTGGGGACCGGCGCGGGCTCGGAATCCCGCGCTCCCATGGCGGTCGCGGTCGTGGGAGGCCTGGCCACCTCGACCCTCCTTACGCTCGTCGTCGTTCCGGTGGTCTACACCCTGATGGACGATCTGGTCCACCCCTCCCGATGGAGGGTGGTGCGCTGGCTACGAGGCAGGAAGGGTCCCTCGGGACCAGGGGAGGCCGCCGCGTGAAGAGGATGTTTCTGGTCGTCTACCGGTATTACCTCGAGGATAGAGTCCAAGCGCTGCTCGCGCGCCTTGGAGTCCGGTCCTTCAGCGAGGCACCAAAACTGCTCGGGGTGGGTGAGGCCGGGAAGGTCCAGGATTCGCACGTGTGGCCGGGCCACAACTCCTGCATCTTCGCGGTCCTTCCGGAGGGCGAGATCACTCCGCTGGTCGAAGCGTTCAGAGAGCTATCCAAGACCCATGAACAGGAAGTTGGGAAACCCGCTCCGCTCCGTGCCTTCGTCCTACCCTGCGAGCAGGTCGTCTGAGAGAGCCCGATGAACGGCATCGACCAGATAGGCAGGCTCCTTGAGCGGATCCTGACGCGGGTCGTGCTGGAGCCCACCCGCATGAGGGTGGCCGGGGGAGTCACGATCGCCCAAGTACGAGTCCTGCGGTTCCTAAGCCTAAACCGAGGGGCCTCGTTGAGGGACGTCGCGGAGGCGCTGGGGGTGTCGAACTCTACGGCGACGGAACTCGTAGAGAGGGGCGTAGCGCACGGCTACATCCGGAGGGTCAAGGGCCCGGTGAACCGGAGGGTTTGCCGCCTGACGCTCCTTGCGCCCGGAGCGCGGTTCCTAGCGAAACTGGCACAAGAACACCGACAACGGGTGCGTCGCCTCCTGGCTCGTGTGGATGCCAAAGCGCTGAAACTCGCTCGTGTCGCCCTCGAAACGCTTGATCGCATCCTGGCGCAAGGGAAGGAGACGGCTCGGCAAGGTCTTCCTTCGTCACGCCGGAGGACGTAGGCTCGTGGCAGGCCAAGCACAGAGCACGGGGGCTGTGGCAAACGGCCTCCGCTCCTTCGTGGGGCCGGACCGTCGAGGGACCGGCAGGGGGCGCGTGGCCCGCAAGGCGCTCCTGCGGGCCGCCGGGCAGGCGTTCTCCCAAAAGGGCTTCCGCGGAGCCTCGATCCGGCAGATCGCCCAAGCGGCAAGGATGAATATCGCTGCCGCGTCGTACCACTTCGGCGGCAAGAGAGAACTTTATGAAGCCGTCATGCGGTCGCTCGCCCTCGAGGCCCCATGCGCCAACGTCTCCGCGTGGGCGACGGCCACAGCTGACCCCGCCGGCAAAGTCTGCCGTGTCGTCCGGGGGATTTTGGGTTGCCTCTGGGATGGGCATGCGGGCCCCTGCGCTTGGAGACTTCTGGCGCGGGAGTCCGTGGATCCTACGCCTGCGCTCACGATGCTTGCCAAGAGCGTGGCATTCCCGGCCTTGAAACAGCTAGGCGGCTACCTTCGTTCGGTGGCTTCATCTTCGTCGGGGTCAAGACGGGCAGGAATGGCCGCTGAGTGCATCCTATGTGAGTGCCTTTGCTCTCGCCTCCTCCTGCGGCTTGGGAAGACGGCGTCATCCTTTGAGGAACGGGGAGCCGATGAAGTGGCCAGACGCCTTACCGACAATGCCATCGGTTGCGTCATCACTCGCTGAAACCGTGTGATTGAGGCCGAGTCCAGGAGTGGCGCTCTGTCTACTTTCTTTCCTTCTTGGCACGTCGCCGCGATAAGAGCGCACATCGCGAGTACCCCTGCGGCTGCCCACGCTCGTGGCAAAGCAACCCCAGGCTGTCGGCAAATGACACCTCTCGACAGAAAGAAAACCCCCCGGTACATCAGGGGCTTGATCCCGCAAGGCCACGAGGCCCTCCGAACCCCTGACATGACCGGAGGAGACTGGCGAGTCTAAAATGCTCCTGGGCCGATTGCAACCGCTCGTTCGATCCTGACGGCAACCGACGCTACTGCTCGGCCGATTGCAGCGGCCAGGCTCGCAAGGGTCAAAACCGACAGGCCCAACGTCGACGGAGATACCGCGTCATTCTTCAGAGCACCGTCGAGGCCGCGAGCCAAGGCCGGGTGTCAGCAGTTCCTGCTATCGACTGGCGATTTCGCCTACCGCTGCGACCGTTGCCATCGACGGGTTGATCGCCGGGCCCGCCAACTTGTCGTGTTTTGCGAGAAGCCCTGCGCTGCCTCGTGGAAGCGAGGCCGACGGCGCCTTCTTCGACGCTTTCCCCGCCAGCCCCGGCTGCTGCGAGGCCTCCCGGAGCCGCTGCTGCGGGCGCCCCCGCGCCATGGTCCTCACCTTGGCGGGAAATGAGCCTAGGACAACTTGAACCGACTCAGAGTACTTCGTGGAGGCCTCGGCGTGACGGGCACCTCCTTGACGATTTCCGGCGGGGATAGCCTCGCCTCGGCCATCTGGAGCCGGACACCGCGAGAGGGAGATCCCTTGAAGGTCGGCCTGGCCCTGGGGGAGGGGGAAACACAAGAAAGTGCCCGCGCAGCGGGCGGCATATCCGAACTCTCGGCGATAGACGATGCCCGTTACGAGAAGAAGTACTCGGATCGAGCAACATCTCGCAAGTCCAGGGTCCCGGGAGCTGGTGACGCCTTGATCTGCGTATCGGGGGCGATCTTCCGCAACCCCTCGGCAAAGCCCTCGAGCGTGAACTCCTCGTGGACACGGATGAACTGCTCCCGCAGAACCCGGCTCACGAGGTCGACGTCCGCCGCGTGGACGGCGTAGCTGTCGTGGACCATGGCGAAATCGCCGAGACCCTGCTCCCGAAGCTCCCGCACGGTAAGCATCATGTGCGCCGCGTCGAGCGAGTGGACGAGGTTGGGAACTATGGAATCCATCTGCTTGGGCCCGTCGAGTTTCCCCTTGGGGTCCGGTACGCGGAGGGTCATGGTCGCCGCGATGGTGTCGATGCGCTTGATGACGAGCTTCGCGTACCTGTTGATCACGGGAAACCCGGTCGGAGTGGTCCAGGAGGCCACAAGACCTCGCCGCCCAAGGACCTGCACGACCTCTCGCAGCCACCCCATGATCTCGGCCGCCTTGACGACCACCCCGGCGATGGCTTTCTCGAGAATCGGCGCCAAGTAGTCAGCCGCGATCCATCGGTCTCGCGACTCCCGGAATCGCTCCGGATTCTGTTCGAGCATCGTCGCCATGAGCTGCTTGCGAATTCCAGATCCTCGCACGCCGTAGGGCGTGGTCATGGTTGGCCCCTTGACGTACTTGCGGTCGAGGACGCCTTTCCAGAAGAGGGAACGATGGTCGAACCCGCTTCCTGGGTGGACTCCTTCAGCTCCGAACTGCTTCCCGACGGTCGCATTCGTGCGATCTGCGACTTCCTGGTAGAGATCCTGAGGCGAAGCTCCCGGCGTCAGGTTGGTCCAACGTCCCCCTTCCGGGTCACGCCCTAGCGCCGAGAGGTGCTGCAATCCGTTGCAGGTGCCGTCCATCGCCACGGGGATGTGCGAAACGAAGGCGGGCCCTTTTCGGAGGAAGCCTATCCACTCCAGCGCCGCCGCCAGGAAACGCCAGGGCTTCTCCGCTTCCTTCAGGAGCTTGCTTTCGAAGGGCCGCTCCACGGCTCGGAGGATCTCTTCCCGGCTCTCCTGGACCCACTTGAGTCTCCCTGAGAACGGCAGCTTATCCTTGCCGTTCCCGTAGAGGTTGGCCAGGTGAACCCCCAGCCAGTACACCCCGCGCTCCCCGAGCGGCTTCCCACGCGCGAAGGAGAGCAGCGCCCGACTCCCGTCGTCGGCTTGGGGATGAAGCAGGGCCGGGAGGGCGTACGCTCGGCCTCTCCAGTCGAGCTGGTAGGGGAAGTAGATCTCCTTCTCCGCCAGGAAGTTCCGCGCGACGACGAGCCGCATGGCCTCTTGGATCTTCCCCGCGCTCTCCCGGTCGGCGCTCCCGTCGGCCTTCCCCGGCTCCTCCGACTCCTCCTCGTCTTCCCCCAGATCTGCCTCAGCCCCAGAGGCGTCGAGGAGCCGCGCGTCTCTCCCCCTTGCCAGGATCCGGCCTCGCGCTGCATCCATTTCCATGAGAACAAGGATCCGCTCGTTCACGCGCCAGGGCGTCTCCTGCAGCGCATTGACCGCCGCGCAGGTCGTTGTGAGATCCGCCTTTTCAAGGGCCTCGACGACCTCCGGCCGCTCCTGGTGCTTCACCAGGGGGAAG
Source organism: uncultured Planctomycetales bacterium (assembly GCA_964619955.1). Lineage (GTDB taxonomy): Bacteria > Planctomycetota > MHYJ01 > MHYJ01 > JACPRB01 > JACQFK01. Next base: position 75,060 of record CAZUJF010000022.1, on the reverse strand, counting down.
ATCACCTGCCGGTAGCCGCCGCCCATGACCCCTTTCCAGGGAGTGGGGGGCAGGATCATGGGCTTGAGGTTCGGCCAGACGAGGGCCGCGTCTACCTCGCGGAGGCGGTCGAGGCTCTTCCTGGCCTTCTTGGTCAGGTGGATCGTGGTGGGCTTCTTGTGGCGTCGACGCCGCTCGATCCAGCCCGAATGCCGGAGCGCGAGCGTCAAGAGCGCCGCTCCCAGGTAGAACGTCGGCCAGTTGCCCCGGATCCGAAGCAGCTTTGCCTTTTCTCGGATCGCCCGCAGCGCATTCCAGCGCTTCTTGACCCTCTTGAGCCACAGCGCCGTTACATCGCGCTCCTTGCCCTCCATGGAGTCGAAGGCGTACTGGTCCTCGCAACCCCTTCCGATTTCCCGGGCGAGCTTCGTTTGTGTCAGGGCAGGGCGTTCGGCGTCGGTCCCAGCCACCCCTCGGAGCACGGTTTTCATCGTGATGAGCGCGAGCTGCCCAGCGTTCAGCGCCACCAAGGCGGCCCCATACCTGCTCCGCAGCCCTCGCTCGACCTTTTCCTGCTCTTCCAGGATCGCCTTGACGAGCGGCGCGAACGACCGCTCGATCACCGTCCTCCCCGCCCGGGAATTCGCGATCGACGCCCCCGCCTCCTCGCCCTTCTTTCGGTTCATCCCCTCGGCGAAACTCCCGAGTTCCAGGGCGATCTCGCGCGCTTCCAACGAGTCCATCAGGCTTCGAAGATTACTTTCCCGATCATCGAAAGTCTACCGCTATGAGGGAAGAGACGGCGTTGCCGCCAGGACCGGACGCCGCGCGGATGGCGCGACGCCCACCCGATCCCAGCCCTATCGGGCATCGGCCGCTCCGCCATCCTTCCCCAAGCGCCCTTTACCCTTAGAATTTCGCATTTCCCTTCTTTGCACCGTGCCGCCTTCGTGCGGCACGGCGTAGCCCCCGGCCGCTGGTACTTGGGCCGCCTCCTCGCCGGCGGGCGCAGGACACCCCAACCTGGGAGCCTTCCAAGGGCTTCCGGCTTCGGGTGTCCTGGCCCGTGCGGGCCGGACGGATCGAATGTCCGACCGGAAAAGGGGGGGGCGGTTCATGGAACGCGGACGGAAAGCAGTGCGGAAGCGCGAGGCGTCCCGGCGGGTCCTGCCCAAGCTCCGGCCCGAGGTCTTCTCCGACCCGGGCTTTGGTGCTTTCGTGGAGGAATTCTCCCGCATCCTGGGAACCCAGGATGAGTCGAAGACGGTCAGGCTGCTCCACTTGCTGGGGCGGCGCTGATCGCCTCCGGCTTGGGGCCGCGCACTCGCGCCTCCGGTGGACCCTCCCCCTCGACGGCATTCCAGACCCCGTCGAGGGGGAGAGCGTCCCCGACCCTGCGAATCAAGGCCTTCTCTCGATTTTTCCCCTGCACCGCGAGCGCGGAGCGGAATGTCGCCCCGCGAGGTCCTGCGCACCCTCCCGGACCGTCCTATGCCGGTTCGGGGCACCCTGAACCGGGAGCCGAGAGCTCCCGGGCCAAGGTGCCCCGGCCGGTGTAGGTCGGGGACTCCTTCGTGAGTCCATTTTCTCGGAGGCCGCATGATCACCGCACTCGCCGGTATGCCGTGGGAGAGGCCCTGGAGGCGCTCTTCGAGGACCACCCGGGACCCGATCCGCCGCGTGAGGGACACCCTCCGCCAGATCGAGCTCCACGGGCCCCAGGAGCCTTACCGGGCCCAGCTCGTCCGGGCCGTCCGAAGCCTCTTGGCGCAGGACCCCGAAGATGAGCACCCTCGCTCGGCGGCATAGGCTCGACGTCCTTCCCGGCGGCCCTTCGTGGCCGCTGGGGGGATGGGACTCAATCGCCCGGCTCCCGCCGGGATCAGAATAGTTCAGTCCGCTTCTTCGGAGAATCTGCATGAATGGACCGCCAACTTCACCACTTGAGCGGCAGTTGATCTCCATCCTGGCCTCGAATCGGGAGGACTCCTACGCGACCCAGCGAAAGCGCGGCCATATCCTCTCCCAAGCCTCCCGCACGCTACGCGAGCGCTTCGGCCTCGAGAAGTGGGCAAACCTCAAGGAGAAGCACATAGCGGCCGTCGTGGACGCCTGGAAGACCGACGACCGGGGCCGCCGAGGCATCGAGGAGAAGCTCTCCCATCTCCGCTGGCTCGTGCGCAAGATCGGGAAGGCCAACCTGGTTCCGCGCACCAACGCCGAGCTGGGTGTGGAGGCGGGGCCCCGCTGCACCCGCGCCGGCAAGGTCATCGCTGACGACCATTTCGCTGCAATGCTCGGCGCCGTCCCCGACGAGAGGGTGCGGGCCATGATGCTCCTGGCCCGAGAACTCGGCCTGCGCTTCAAGGAGGCGGCCCTCTTCCGACCGGACCGCGACTGGCAGGGAGACCGCCTCTGGGTGAAGCGCGGCACCAAGGGCGGGCGCCCCCGCTACCTCTGGCTGCACAATCCCCGGCAGGCCGAGACCCTCGAATGGGCAAGGACACTCGCCCGGGGCGATGCGGGCCTCATCCCGCCCGAGTACCGCACCTACGAGGAGTGGCGGCAGTACGTCTACCGGACTCTCCGCGCGGCGGGCGTCGGCCGTGCGACCGACGCCACCTTCCACGACCTCCGACGCACCTACCTGGTCGAGCGCATGAAGCACCTGGTTACCGTCAAGCAGGCCGTCCCGCTCCAGGCCGCCGCCCTGGTCGCCCGCGAGGCCGGCCACAGCCGACTTGAGATCCTGGATTGGTACATCGCCAACTCGGAGGAGGTGATGGATGTCGCGTGAGTGCCCGAATCGGAAACAGAATTGTTCAGCCGATGTGTCCGAACCTGACACGCCGCCTGACTATGCTCCCGGAGGTGAGCACCGGATAATGGCGAAGAAAGACACCTGCCTCGACGTGCGGCCCGCACGCCAGCGTGGGAGACTCAAGGCTCGGTGGCAGGTCCGGGTTGTCCACATCGACTCCCAGAAGTACCCGGTCTTCCTTCGCGATCCCGAACACCCCTTCGCCCTCATGGCCGCTGAAGCGCGAATCCGTGAGATCGACTCCTTCTGCGCCCGGCTGTGGGCGAGGACCAAGAAGGAGATGGCCAGTCCGGTCGGCGAATTCCACCAAGCCGCGGCATAATGTCTTGGCGTGCCCTCGTAGACCCAGGAGAGGAGGAGACCCCAGATGATGCTGGCCAGGAACACCAAGGAACCCGCGCGGGCCGGGCCCGCCAACGTCGCGCTCTACGTGCGGGTCTCGACTGACAAACAGGCCAAGAAGGAAGACGGCTCACTCGACACCCAACTCGACCAACTGACCGCCTTCATCGAGTACAAGCGGTCGACCGGCCTCGCGTGGAACGTGACCGAGAAGCTGGTCGAGGGGGAGAAGGACGGGAAGCGCCACGGGAAGAGCGCCAAGAACACCAACCGCCCCGCTCTCCAGAAGCTTCTCGAACTCGCCCGGGCGCAGTTGATCGACGTGGTTGTCATCACGAAAATCGACCGCATCTCGCGCAGCGTCGTCGACTTTCTCCAGTTGGTCGAGGAACTCGACCGTCACGGAGTGAAGGTGGTCTCGCTCCGCGAGCAGATTGACCTCACGACCCCCGCAGGGCGCTTCCAGACGGTCATCATGATCGCCTTGGCGCAGCAGGAGCGGGAGCTCACGTCGGTGCGCGTCAAAGACAAAGTCCTTTGGCGAGTCGAGCGCGGGCTTCCCATCGGTCCCCCGCCGATCGGCTTCCGGATGGACGGGAAGATCTTCGGCATCTACGAACCGTATGCCTCCCACGTCCGAGCGGCGGAGACGCTCTATCTCGAGGGAGAGAGCGTTGACAAGCTCGTGGTCGAGTTTCGGAAGCGCGGCTACCGGACCCCTCGGGGCTCGTTCTACTCCAAGCAAGTCCTCTGCAGGATGCTCCGGAACGAGGTCTACATCGCCAAGCAGGGCCACCACGGCAAGCTCCACGATGCCCAGTGGAAGCCGATCCGATCGCTGGAGACCCACGAACAAATCCAGCGGATGATGGACAAGAACGACAGGCGGCACCGCAGCGGCAAGCGCCAGTCGCAGGAGTACGTCTATCTCCTCCAGGGGCTCCTCCGCTGCGGGCTCTGCGGCCACAAGATGTCGCCCCGGCCCGGTCGCGGCCAGAGCGGCGAGTACTACCCCTACTACCACTGCGGCGAAGCCGAGAAGACAGTCGGCGGCGCCTGCCCCAGGGTCTACGTTCCGGCCAAGACCCTCGACGGCGCCATCCTTGAGTTTCTGAAGCAGCTTCACCTCCAGCCCGAACGGATTCGCGCCATCGCGCAGCAGGCGAACGAATTCACGTCGGGGACCTTGACCAAGATCGTGGGGGAGCTGGAGCGTGTCCGGGCTCAGCTCGCGGCGGTGCGCTCGAAGCTGTCTCGCCTCGTGGATGTACTGAGCGAGGGTGGCAAGGACTCCTTGGCGTCCGTGCGCGACCGCATGCAGGCGCTCGAGGTCGAGCGCACGGAGCTGGAGGAGACGGAGTCCCGGCTCAAGAACGAGTTCGCGGCCGAGAAGACCGAGGAGGTCGCGGCGGCGGAGCAGATTAAGACGCTCGCTCACTTTCAGGAAATCGTGTCGACGAACTCGGAGAAGCCGGATCGCCTGAAGGCCCTGCTTCCGCGCTTCGTGGATTACGTGGTCTGGCATGCTGACGGGAGGGGAGAGGGGCGTATCGAAGTCGCCCTCTTCCCGGAGCCGGTGGCGAGTACTTCCGACCTCCTGTGGACTGGGGACCCGGCGGGTCCCCAGTTCGCGGGCGGGTCACAGATGGTCGGGCCGGCGAGATTTGAACTCGCGACCTCCTGCACCCCAAGCAGGCGCGCTAAGCCAGACTGCGCTACGGCCCGATGGGCGGAGATACTACCTTTTCAGATCGAAGCTGACAACTTCCATTTCGCTCGCGCCCGAAGGCAGTTCCTTGCCGTTGAGGAACTGGCGAACTTCCCGGCGCAGCACCCGGCCCGGGACGGCGTCCGTCCGCCATTCCTTCTTCACCGTCTTCCCCGCCCCCGCCGCTTCCGTCGTCACCTCGACGATCGTGCAGACGAAATCCTGGGCGGCCGCCCGCAGCTTCTCCTCGACGCCCACGACCCGCTCCTCCTCGCTCGTGTTCGCCTTCCCCCGCACCCGCGTCTCCACCTTGCGGCGCAGCGCCCAGTAAGGGATCGCGTCCGAGCGGACGATCGTCGTGAGCTGGCCGGCGTCCTTGTCGAGGTCCAGGCCCAGTTCGTAGACCCGGCCCGACACCTTCCGGCCGGAGACCTCGAGCTCCTCCTCCCCCTTCTTCTCCGGCTTGCCGCGCGCCCAGTTGGGCGGGGCGAGCGCGATCGGGATCACCGACTCCTGGCCGCCGCCCTCGATCTTGAGGTGGATCTTCGTCGCCTCCACCGTCGCCACCGTCCAGGTCGTGTCCGAGGTCAGCGGCGTGTAGACGAGGTTGCCCCCCGCATCGATGCCGGGCCGCCGCACCGTCTCCCGGTAGGTGACGCGCGCGCCTTCGCGGAAGTCCGCCCAGGGGTTCTTGTACCCCTGGACCGCCTCCGCCAGCAGCGGATCGTCCTGCAGGAGCAGCGCCAGCAGCATCAACATGGGGGACGATTTTAGCGGTGCCGCTTCCCCGTGTCGAGATCCCGGACCCTGTCCTCCGCGCTCAGCGGCGGATCAGGAACGCGGCCATCAGCAGGACGCCCAGCCCGAGCGCCCAGAGCGGGGCGGGCCGGCTCGCCGTGCCGCAGGTGCAGTTCCCGTCCCTGGTCCCCTCCGCATGGTCGTTGTAGCGGGGCTGGACGTTGTCGGGCACGGCCGTCACTTGGGCGGAATACCCGCTGTTGATGAGGCCGTTCGCCACGACCACGAAGTAATACGGCGTCGGGTAGTAGATGTTCGTGACGGTCATCGTGGTCCCGGTCGTCGTGCCCGCATTCGTGGGATACGGGCCGCCGTTGACGGTGCCCATGTAGACGGTGTAGGAGGTCGCGTTCGCCACCGGATTCCACGTGAGGGTGACGAGTTCGGGTCCGGGGGTGGCCGTCACTCCCGCAGGGGCGGGCAGGCCGGAATGCAGGATGGCGATTTCCGCGGCGCTGAGCGCGGTGCTGAAAAGGCGGACCTCGTCGATATTGCCGGTGAAGTCCCGGATCCAGCCATCCCCTCCGACCAGAGTGGGCGAATTGCTCGGGCCCGGAGCGGCCGTGGAGGCGACCGACATATCCGGGGCACCATTGATGTAGATTCGGTTGAATGCGCCATCGAAGACGACCGCGACATGGGTCCACTGGTTCAGCGGCACGATCCCGTTCGACCAGGGCGTGGTGTAGGCCAGGGTCGTCCCGTTGAACATGAAGATCTTGCCGTCATTCGCCAGCTGCATGCCCCAGCCGTTGATAACCCCGGGCGTGGCCACCCAATCCCACTTCCCGACGATGACGCTCCAATTGTTTGCAGGGGAGACTGCGTACGCGGTGGGCCGGATCCAGGCGGCCGCCGTGAAGGGACCGGTGAACCTCAGGGAGGCAGCGTCCGGCGTGCTGACGAAGGCGCCGGGTTCAGGGGGGCCGGGAGTGAAGTTCAGGCTTCGCTGGTTGGTGCCGGGGACGGGCGCATGATCCGTCGCCGCCGTGCCGGAGACCACGACAGTCCCGTTGTAGGTGCCATTGAGGCCGTTGCCCGAGGCGTCAAAGGCCGTGGGTCCGGCCGCCTCATCGAAGGGGTAGTACAGTACCTGGCTGGTGGCGGCCTGGAACGGCACCCCCGCAGCCACCGAAACCAGCAGCACGCCAAAGATGCCTGGCAGCATTGACCTAATCGAACGCATTTTGGAACCCTCACCCGGTACCCGGTCCCGCTCTGGATCCGTTGTCCCCCGGACCCTCTTCCCTTACACCCGAAAGCGTCCTTATCACCCATATTATATTCTATTTTCAAAGAAAAAACGGATATCCGCGGGCTCAAGCAAACAACAAAACAGCCCGTCTGCTTTGTTGCCCTATGTGGGCAACAAAGCAGACGGGCTGTTTTGTTGTGTCAGCGGAGGGAGCTGAGGAAGGCCAGGAGGTCGCGCAAATCGTCGGCCCGCAGCCGCTCCCCGAAACCCTGCGGCATCACCGAGATCCGGCCCCGCTCGATCCGCTCCACCGACTCCTTCGGAATCCGGCGCTCCGTCCGGTCCCCCTGCACCAGCACGATCGCATCCGGCGACTCCCGCTGCAGGAACCCGTCGTAGACCTCGCCGTCCCGCACCCTCACCCGGTAGGACTCGAAGCCCGCCGCAAACGTCGCGCTCGGGAACAGCACCGCTTCGAGGAGTTGCGAACGCGTCTTCAGCGACCCGATCCGGCTCAAATCCGGCCCCACCCGCCCCCCCTGCCCCCGCACCGTGTGGCACGCCGTGCATTCCGCCCGCGCCCCGAAGAGCAGCTCCCGGCCCCGCCGGGGATCCCCGCCCTCCAGCACCTGCGCCCCCAGTTCCTCCAGCCGGGCCTTCCGCTCCGACATCGACCGCGCCAGCTCCGCCCGCTGCTCCTCCGTCCCGTACTTCAACACCAGCTCCGCACTGATCCCCGCCGCCGCGGGATTCGCCGCGACCTTCGGCAGCACCTGCTCCGACCGCTCGAACTGCGGCAGGATCCGCTCCAGCTCCATCCCGCTCAGGCGGGACAGCAGCGGCACCAGCTCCGCCTCCTCGGCCGGCGACAGCCGCACCCGGCCCAGCGCCTGCGCCGCCGAGAGCCGGAGGAACGCGGAAGCCCCCTCCTTCAACGACCGCTGCAGCAGCTCAAAGGCCCCCGCCGGCAGCTCGAAGTTCTGCGGCGCCGCCGCCAGGGCCTCCACCCGCAACGCCTCCGACCGGGACGCGTCCGCGGCAATCCTCCCCGCCCGGTCCTCCACCCGCCCCTTCAGGGCCGCCAGCGCCCGCCGCAGCAGCAGATCGTCCGGACTGTCCAGCAGCGCCCTCGCCCCGGCCGTCCACCCCGGCTCCCAGACGCCGTCGGGGATCCGGTCCAGCACGCCCAGCGCAAACGCCGGCTCCACCTGCAGCAGGCGCCCGAGCGCCGCCCGGACCTCGGCCTGATCCGACAAGGCCACCCACGCCGCCTCGGACCGCCCCTCCAGGACCTTCGACACCGCCGCCGCGAGCAGACCCCGCCGCTGCAGCGTCCGCCGCGCCAGCGCCTCCAGCGCCGGCTGCGCGGGATCCAGCAGCGTCACCAGCTCCGGCACCGTCACCCGGTCCGCCCCCGCCCGCAGCGCCGCCCGCCGGATCAGCGGGCTCGGATCCTCCAGCAAGCCCGCGGGCAGACCGCAACGCTCCAGGACGTGCACCAGCGCCGCCTCGAGCACCGGATCCACCCCCTCCCGCAGCCGCAGCAGCGCCGCCGCGGACGCTTCCGGCACCTTCCGCTGCGCCAGCGCGAGCGCCGCCTCCCGGGCCACCCAGGGGACGTCCCCCCGCAGCATCCCGAGCAGCTCGGCCCCCAACGCGGGATCCGTCTCGGCCACCAGCGCCCGCAGACTCCGCAGGCGGACCTCGGCGTCCCGGGCCGACAGATCCACGAGCGGCGGCGCCGAAACCTTGTCGCCGGACCAATTCCGGTGCCGCACCCGCCAGTATCCCGAAGGGCCGCCCAGCACGAGTCCCTGGACGGGATCCTCCTGCATCGAATCCAGTTCGGGACCGCTCCACTGCAGGAACTCCTCGCTCTCCGCGCGGTACGCCGCCCCCTCCCGCGCGAGCACGTGGCGCAGGATCTTCCCCTCGCGCGGATGCAGCGTCAGCAGGTCGGAACGGAAATCCTTCCCCAACGATCCGCTGTGGACCACGACCAGCGCCGTGGCCCCGGACAGATCCAGGATCGGCGGCAGCTCGTGCGCGAGGCAGCGGTCCCCGCTCTCGCAACGCCCCAGGTCCAGCGCGAGCTGGATCCCCTGCTCCGTGAGCGCCAGCAACTCGCCTTCGGTCGTCAACGCGAGCGCCTTCGCAGGACCGACGCAGAACTCCACCCCGAAGCCCTTGGCGAAGCGCCCGTGGAGGTCCCAGCCCGTGGCGGGAAGCGGCCCCGGAGCGGCCGCGGGCTCCACCACGAAGCCGTGCCCCGGCCGGAAGCCCTCGGGAGGCGCCGTCCGGCAGGAGGCCAGAACGACGCCGCAGAAGACGAGCGCCCCCAGGAACCTCACTTCTTCGTCGGAGCCGACGTGGTGACGAAGCCCGTCGCCGACACCTGGCGGCGGTAGATCTTCCCCTGGGTCAGCGCGAAGAGCCAGTTCAGGCCGGGACCCGACAGCGCCACGCTCGTCACCGCCGCCGACGTCGGCGCATGGATCAGACCCACCGGCCGGCCGTTGGGATCGTAGACCTGCACCCCCGCCTGCGTGCTCACGTACCAGCGGCCGACCGTGTCGCACGTCATGCCGTCCCCGCGCGACTCCACCGTCGGCCCGAAGTCCCGGTACGGAAAGACCGGCATCCGCGCGCCGAGGTCGCCGTTGGCCTCCACCCGGAACGCCCACGCCGCGCTGCCGGAGTAGTCCGAGACCGCCAGCGTCTCCTGGTCCGGAGAAAGAGCGATCCCGTTCGGCGCCGGGATGCCCGTGTCGACCACCCGGCTCTTCCCGGCCGCTTCGATCAGCACCACCTGTTTCTTGCCGGTCTCCGTGACGTAGACGTGGCCCTTGTGCGTGACCACCAGATCGTTGCAGCCGATGTCCGTCAGCAGCACCTCCACGTCCCCCGCCGCGTTGATCGCGATCACGCGCTTCTCACGGTTGTGGCAGGCGTAGAGGCGGCCGTCCGGCCCGAACTTCATCCCGCTGAGGCCGACCGCCTTCGCGTTGAAGACGCTGCGCGTGCCGTCCGCCGCGATCTTGTGGACGCCCGTCCCGCCTCCCAGGTCGCTGAAGTAGAACGAGCCCTCCGCATCCGTGCAGGGCGCGTCCACGAACTTCAGATCCTCGACGACGGGCTCCCAGTCCTTGCCGGGGATCAGCACGCCGGAGAGGGCGAGATCCCCCTTCGCCTCGGGCGCGGGCGCGGGCAGCGGCTCGTCCTTGCGCCAGAGCCAGCGCAGCGCGTCCGGGAGGATGGAGGAAAGGTGTTTGCCGCTGTGGCCCTCCGTCCCGAAGACCGCCTTGTGGTCGTACCCCGCGAACGCGAGCGCCGCCGCCATCTCGTGGTTGCTGAGGGGCCAGTTGCCGTGCACGTTGTCGAGGTCCTTCTCCCCCTCCTGCAGGAACACCCGCAGCGGCTTGCGCTCGGATTTCCGGATCGCCGACGGGAACCAGATGCCCGCGCGGATGTTCGTGAAGCTGCCGATGCCGCTGATCACCTTGCGGAAGGCGTCCGGGCGGAACCACGCGGCGCTGAACGCGCAGATGCCGCCGCTGGAGACCCCGACGAGCGCGCGCTGCGCGGGGTCGGGACTGATCTTCACGTGCTTCGCGACTTCGGGCAGCATTTCGTCAATGAGGAAGCGCGCATAGACGCCGTCCGGCGTGTCGTACTCGTAGCTGCGCGTGCTGCGGCCGCGGCCGACGGGCGTGACGGCGGGCACGGTGCCGGGATTGATGAAGAGGCCCGCCATCGCGGGGATCTCGCCCTTGTGGATCAGGTTGTCGAGCACGATCGTCGCCCGCGTGCCGCCCTTGGGATTGACCGAGCCGCCGCCGTCCTGGAAGACGATCAGCGGATACTCCTTCGCGGCGTCGAGCCCCGGCGGCAGGTAGATCCAGCACTGCCGGACGGTGCCCGGATAGACCTTGCTCTCCTTCCAGGTGAACTCCTTCACCGCGCCCTTCGGGACGCCCGCCTGCTCCTGCGAGTCGGGGCCGAGCGGATAGTCGTCGGGGGCGCCGGCCGCGAGCAGCAGGGCCGCGAAGGGAAGCGCGAAACGCAGCGGGTTCATGGATTCGATCCTTAATGAAGCTCCGCTACTTTACGAAAGGCAGGGCGGGAGGCGGCCGAAAATCAGGGTTTCTTGGAGCGGCCCCAAACGTCGTCCCGGCCTAATCTCCGACCCTCACCTGGAGGCGCGCGATGCAGCGCACCCCCTCCGCCGTCACGTGCTCCACCTTCACGAGATAGTGGCCGGGCTTCGCGAACTTGTGGAGGACCTCGGCGTAGCCGTTCGGCGCGTGCTGGACGGCGTTCCCGTCCGACCTCACCGCGACCGGCGGCGTGCCGTCCCCGAAGTCCCAGACCTCGCCGGGCTCCTTCGTGCGGAACGTGCGGACTTTGAACGTCACCGGGTCGTCGGGACGGATCCCGAACGTCGGCGCGTACGCCGCGTGGATCGTGGGCGGCAGTTTCGCGGGGGCCGCCTTGTCCATGACCTGCACGACGGCGAAGTCGTAGTCCACGCGGCCCTCCCCGTCGCGGACCTTCAGGATCTCGGTGAAGACCCCCGGCTTCTCGTAGCGGCGCTCCACCCGCGCGCCGGCGGCGGTCCCGCCCTCGCTGAAGGTCCAGTCCAGGGTCAGGTTCTTCCCGTGGGAGCGGGATCCGTCGAGCGCCGCCGTCTGGCCCGTCCAGATCAGATGGTGCGGCCGCGCGACCGCGACCAGGCTCGTGAGCCGCTCGCGCTGATAGGCCTCCCAGAGGAAGGGGTACGCGTCCTCGATGCCCCAGAGCCCCGAGGGCTGGCGCCGGGTGATGTCGAAATGGAGGTGGGACCAGCCGCCGCTGCCGCCCTCCTTGCCCAGCACGCCGAGCTTGCGTCCGAGGGACACGGCCGCGCCCGGACGCACCCAGTCCTCGATGAACTTGAGATGGCTGTAGCGGTAGTACCAGCCGCGCTTGTCGAGGACGTAGACCACGTCGTAGCGCTTGGCGACCGGCGTGTCCTTCTCGTGCCCGGCCAGGACCTCTTTCCCGGAGGAGACGACGACCCCGTCCGTCGCGGCGACGACGTCGACCAGGCCCTCCGCGCCGCCGATGTCGGAGCCGTAGTGGTAGTAGGTTTCCTTACGTCCGGGCTCGTCGCCGCCGTCCACATAGGTCGGCTCGTTGCACATCTGCGTGAAGGTCGCGAACCAGCGCTGTTTCGCGGGATAGCCGAAGGTCCCGGGGGGCAGCCAGGGGGACTGGCCCGGCCAGACGCGGATGCGGGCGTCCTTGAGCAGCCCCCAGACGTTCTTCTTCGCCTTGTTCTGGAGGCCCTTCGTGACGGGGCAGTCCGCCTGGAAGCCTCCGCAGCTTTGCGGCAGCGTGTACGCGTACGCCGTCAGGGTCGCCGCGACCCCGTTCACCTCGACCCCGACCTCGGCGCGGCGCACGGAGCCGTTGACGTCGTCGAGGGTTTCTCGCAGCTCCACGAGTTTGACGCGAATCCCCGCCGCCTCCTGCGTTTCCCCGAGGGAGAGATCGAACGTGTGGTGCAGGACGGGTTCCGGGGCGGCCTGGGGGGAGCCGAGGAGGGCCGCGAGCGCGGCGAGTCGCATCATCATCATCGGCTATGGTACACGTCCCGGGGCGCGGGGTGTAAAGGTAGCTGTGATACAGCTCGTGCTCCTTCTGGCACTTGCGCTGCAGGAGGGCGATCCCTTCCCGATCGGCGTCTGGCTGCAGAGCCCGCGCAACGCCGGAGCCTACAAGGCCGCCGGCATCAACACGTACGTCGGACTCTGGAACGGCCCGACGACGGAGCAGCTCGACGCGCTCAAAGCGGCCGGGCTGCGCGTCGTCTGCGCCCAGAACGCCGTCGGCCTCGCCCGCAAGGACGACCGGAGCATCCTCGCGTGGATGCACGGCGACGAGCCGGACAACGCCCAGGCCGCGCCCGGGGGCGGCTACGGGCCGCCGATACTCCCCGCGAAGATCGTGGAGGACTACGCGAAGCTCCGCGCGGCGGATCCGTCCCGGCCGGTGCTGCTGAATCTCGGCCAGGGCGTCGCCTGGGACGGCTGGATCGGCCGCGGCGTCCGCACGAACCATCCCGAGGACTACCCCGAGTACCTCAAGGGCTGCGACATCGCCTCGTTCGACATCTATCCGGCGGTGCACGAGCACCCCGCGGTCGCGGGCAAGCTTTGGTTCGTGGCGGAGGGGGTGGAGCGGCTCCGGCGCTGGACGGGAGGCCGGAAGCCGGTCTGGACCTGCATCGAGGCCTCGCGCATCGACAACGTCAAGCTCAAGCCGACGGCGGCGCAGATCCGCAGCGAGGTGTGGATGGCGCTCATCCGGGGGGCCTCGGGCCTGATCTATTTCGTGCACCAGTTCAAGCCGCGCTTCGACGAAGCCTCGCTGCTGCACGACCCCGAACTCCTCAAGGCCGTGACGGGGATCAACGCGCAGGTCCAGGGACTGGCGGCCGTCCTGAAGAGCCCGGCGCTGGACGACGCCGCCACGGTCACGAGCGCCTCCCCCGAGGCGCCCGTCGCGTTCACGGTGCGGCGGCACGGCGGGGCGACCTACCTCTTCGCCTGCGGGCTGCGGGACGTCGCCACGAAGGCGCGTTTCACGCTGAAGGGCGTCGCGGGCGCGGCGGAGCTGCTGGACGAGGGCCGCTCGATCCCGCTGCGGGACGGCGCCTTCGAGGACGAGTTCCCCGGCTACGGCGTGCGGCTCTACCGGGTCCGATAGGCGCCCCTCCACGTTTCAATTCGTAACATGCCGTGTTGCAACCGGACCGCCACGGGGCTGCGCAATACGCTGGCGAGCATGACAGCGCCGTGCTCGGTGAAGACCCAGGGCCGTTTCCGCCGTCCCCCGCGCTTTGATGTCGCAATCTGCGACATCAAAGCTCGGTGCTCCTCGGCGCCCAGGATGAACCCGAAATCCTCCGGGAAGCGGTCCAGGTTCCGGCGCACCTGTTCGTTCAGGCGCCGCGTGTCGGTCCCATAGACCACGGCCAGGTCGCTGTCCAGCAGGACGCGGCGTCCCCGGATCAGGAGGATCTTGGATTCGAGTTCGGAAGGAGGATTCATGAAAGCGGGGCATGCAACAGACATGCCAAAGCCTCCCCCCGGGCGCGTGAGGAGGTCTGCGGATGTCCGCGTTACGATTTGAAACGCGACGTTACGCCACGTAACGCGGACGCGTCCGCCGCGCGCGCCTCCCCAGCAGGGCGCCTTGGCATGGGGATTGCACTGCACCCTCCGAACTCAATTGGAGGTGCCTCGATGCTCGACAAGCTGATCGGACGCGTGTTCGGCGGGAACGGGGACGGCAACGGCGTCGGCGGGATCCGGACGTCGACGGGCCTGGTGCTCTCGCTGCCCGCGCCCCTGAGGACGGCGGTGGAGAACCGCATCCCGGACCTGATCCCGACCTCGCAGCTCTTCCACGACCTGCTCTCCGGGGCCCGGGGCTCGGTGAAGATCTTCTCCCCGTATGTGGACCCCTCCTTCACCGGCTGCATCCAGGAATGCCGGGTGCCCGCGCAGATCGTGACCACGCTGCGGGACTCGAAGATGCGGGCGAGCCCGGTCCTGGAGCGCCTCGCCGCCGAGCGGGCGCTGGCGGTGCGCTATCTGCACGAATCCAAGGGGCGGACGCAGATGTTCCAGATGCACGCCAAGATGATCCTCTGCGACCGCGAACGGGCGTACATCGGCAGCGCCAACTTCACGGACACCAGCCTGCACTACAACCTGGAACTCGGCCTCTGCCTGGACGACCGGGCGCTGATCGACTCCCTGCACAAGCTCTTCGACTACGTCTTCGAGTCCGTGGCCCGGCCCTCGAACCAGCTGTGAGGCCGCCCATGATCATTCCCGTGGAGCGTCCCGGAGGCTTGCCGCCGCCGGAGGGGCGCGGCCCCCCGTGGGATCAATCCGGTCGCGGCGCTTGTCGGGATCCGGGGTGGGCCCTATCATTCTCGCTTCATGCGACTCTGGCTCTACTGCTTTGCGGGCCTGATCTACGACTGGCTGGCGTTCGTCTTCTGGACGGCGGTGCCCGTCCATGCCCAGAATCTCGGCGCCTCCGCCACGCAGGTGGGCTGCCTCCAAGGCATTTCGTCCACGCTCTACGTGTTGAACAGCCTCTGGATGGGCAAGCTCTCGGACCGGGTCTCCAAGTCGCTGCTGGCCCGCATCGGCTGCCTCGGGGCGGTGGCGGCCTGCCTGCTGGGCGGCGGGGTCGCGACCCTCCCGGTCCTCTTCCTCGTCACGCCCCTCCTGGATCTTTCGGCGAGCCTTTTCTGGCCGACGATCCAGGGCGCGCTCGGTGCGGAGAGCCCTCCGGGAGGCCTGGAGCGGACCCTGGGACGCTTCAACTTCATGTGGTCCCTGGGCAAGACGCTGGGCTTCCTGTCGGCGGGCTGGATGCTGGGCCAGGCCGGACATCCCCTGACCCTGCTCGTGGCGGCGCTGGCGGCGGTCCCGATCCTCTTCCTGCTGCCGAAGGATGCGGCGGCGCAGCCCCGTTCCCCGGAGGCGGAGGCCGACCTCCATCCGGCGGTGTTCCGGTCCATGGGCTACGCGGCCAACTTCGCGGCGTTCGGGATGGGCGCCGCGTTCCAGGCGCATTTCTTCAGGTACCTGACCCTGACCGAAAGCGGCCTCTTATGGAAGCGGGAAACCTTTCTTGGGGTCTTCCTCGCGATGGTCTTCGGGGCGCAGACGCTCAGCTTCTGGGTGCTTCAACGCTGGACCGGCTGGGCCTACCGGCGAGGATTGCTGTACACGCTCCAGGCCCTCGGCGTCGCGGGCGCGACCCTCCTTTGCCTGGTCCGGAACGACGTCCTGCTGCTCGCGCTCGCGCCGCTGCTCGGCGCCTCGCTGGGCTTCGCGTACGCCTCGAGCATCCACTACAGCCTGCACGGCCCCGCGGATCACGGCAAGTACGCCGGCCGCCATGAAGCCGTGCTGGCCTCGGGCACGGCGCTGGTCCCGCTGCTCGGAGGCTGGCTGGCGGACACGCTCCAGGAACCGCGGGCCCCCTTCCTGCTGGCGGCGGGGCTCATCGCGGTCACGATCGCGCTGGAGGAAGTCCTCTACCGCAGAAGGTCCAGGAGCTGATCGAAGCGGTCGATCTTGAAATCGGCCCCGTCCAGATCCCCGGGCTTGAAGTAGCCGTAGGTCACCGCGCAGACCGCCGCGCCCGCGTTGCGGCCGGTGAGCACGTCGGTGCCGCTGTCGCCGATCATCAGGGGCTTCCGGGCCGACCCCACCGCGCGCCTGAAGCAGGCGGGGTCCGGCTTGCGCTCGGGAAACGAGTCCCCCCCGTACACCGCCTCGAAGTGGCGCGCGAGCCCCAGCCCCTCCACCACCCGCTTTGAAAGCGCCTCGGGTTTGTTGGAGAGCACGATCTTGCGTCCCGGCAGGCGCGCCAGAGTCTCCCCCACCCCGGGGAAGAGCCGGGTCTCGTCCAGCAGATGCGCGGCGTATTCGGCCATGAAGGCGTCGATCACCGGCTCCAGCGGAGGCGGCGTGGTCCGCTCCACCAGCTTGCGCACGCCGGCCCCGATGGCCTGGACCACGTCCGCATGGGAGATCTCGGGGCGCCCCAGCCGGATGAGCACCCGGCGGAGCGAGGCGGAAATGTCCGCGGCGCTGTCGCAGAGCGTGCCGTCGAGGTCGAAGACCAGCAGGTCGAAGTCCATGAGGAGCGACATCTTAGCGGCGGTCCCGCCGCCCGGCCATATTTTGAATTGACTTGTCCGGAGGCGGCGCGGTACGCTCGTTTTTACGCGCGGCGACCGTTCGCGCCGAAAAGGGGGGAATCTCCGGCGTGGAAAAAATCACCCTGTCCGTCATCAAGGCGAACGTGGGCGGCTACGTGGGCCGCACCTCCATCCACGACGACATCCTCGAGAAGGCCCGGGAACACCTCTCGAAATCGGTGTCCAAGGGCCTGCTCATCGACTCCTGGACCTCGCACGTCGGGGACGACCTCGTCCTCATGATGACCCACCAAAACGGCGCGGAGTCCAAGGACGTGCACCGCCTGGCCTTCGACACCTTCGTCGCCTGCACGGAGGTCGCGGAGAAGCTCCACCTCTACAACCCCGGGCAGGATCTGCTCTCCAGCACGTTCAGCGGCTCGCTGCGCGGCATGGGCCCCGGCGTCGCCGAAACCGTCTTCCGCGAACGTCCCTGCGAGACGTTCATCGTCTTCATGGCCGACAAGTGCGACCTGGGCGCGTGGAACCTGCCCCTCTACAAGATCTTCGCCGACCCCTTCAACACCGCGGGCCTCGTGATCGACCCCTCGATGCACGAAGGGTTCGCCTTCGAGATCCTGGACCTCATCGAGCAGAAGACCCTGACGCTCCAGTGCCCGGGCGACCTCTACGACCTCATCATGTTCCTCGGCTCGCGCGGGCGCTTCGTGGTCAACAAAGTCATCCGCCGCGTGGACGGCGTCGTCTGCGCGTTCGCGAGCGGACCGCGGCCCATCGCGCTCGGCCAGAGCGCCGGGACCGACGACCCCGTCCTCATCGTGCGCTGCCAGAACGGCCTGCCCGAGGTGGGCGAGGCGCTCGAGGCGTTCGCGTTCCCGCACCTCGTCAGCGGCTGGATGCGGTCCACGCACCAGGGGCCCCTGATGCCCGTCGCGCTGAAGGACTCCCGCTCGGGGCGTTTCGACGGGCCGCCGCGCGTCGTCGCCTCCGGATTTCAGCTCGCGAACGGCGAATTCCTCGGGCCCATGGACCTCTTCGACGACCCCTCGTTCGAGCCGGTGCGCCGCCGGGCGATGGAGGTCGTCGAGTACATGCGCCGCCACGGCCCCTTCGAGCCCCACCGCGTGCCGCACGAACAGATGGCGAACACGCCGTTCCCCCCCCTGCTCGCGCGCCTCGAGGACCGCATGGTCAGCCTCGACGACCGGAAGAAGAAGAAGAAGCGCGAGGACGGCGATTAGGTCCGCCACCCCATGATCATCACCGACGACCCCGAGGCGATCCGCCGTCTCCTGCTCGGCGTGAAGACCGTGGCCGTCGTGGGCTGCTCGCCCAAGGCGGACCGCGACAGCCACCAGATCGCGGAATTCCTGATCTCGAAGGGCTATGACGTGATCCCGGTCAACCCGGCAGCCCCGGAGATCCTGGGCCGGAAGTGCTACCCGGACGTGAGTTCCATCCCCAGGAAGGTCGATCTGGTGAACGTCTTCCGGGCGCCGGAGCACATCCCGGCCATCGCCGAGGACGCGGTCAAGGCAAAGGCCGAAGCCCTCTGGCTGCAGAGCGGCATCGTCCACGACGCCGCCGCGAAGAAGACGAGCGACGCCGGGCTCTACGTCGTCCAGGACCGCTGCATCCGCACCCTCCACACGGTCCTGCTGCGCGGATAAAAAAAGCCGCCGGAACCCCGCGGGTCCCGGCGGCTTTCTGTTTTCAGCGCTGGGTTACGCGACCGTGATCTCCTTGCAGAGATACACGTTCTGGATGGCCTGCAGGAGCGCGGCGCCCTCCTTGATCGGGCGCTGGAAGGCCTTGCGGCCGGAGATCAGGCCCATGCCGCCGGCGCGCTTGTTCACCACCGCGGTGTACGTCGCCTCGGCGAGGTCGTTCTGGCCGGAGGCGCCGCCCGAGTTGATCAGCCCCGCGCGGCCCATGTAGCAGTTCGCCACCTGGTAGCGGCAGAGGTCGATCGGATGGTCGCTGCAGAGGTCCGTGTACATGCGCTCGTCGAGCTTGCCGTAGCTGGAGCTGCCCGAATTGAGCGCCTTGAAGCCGCCGTTGTTCTCCGGCAGCTTCTGCTTGATGATGTCCGCCTCGATCGTCGCGCCCAGGTGGTTCGCCTGGCCCGTGAGGTCGGCGGAGACGTGGTAGTCCTTGTCCTTCTTGAACGCGCTGTTGCGCGTGTAGCACCAGAGCACCGTCGCCATGCCCAGCTCGTGCGCGAGCGCGAAGGCCTGGGCGACCTCGATGATCTGCCGGCTGGAGTCGTCGGATCCGAAATAGATCGTCGCGCCGACCGAGGCGCAGCCCATGTCCGCGGCCTCCTTGATCGTCCCGAAGAGGATCTGGCTCGCCTTGTTCGGATACGTCAGCAGCTCGTTGTGGTTGACCTTCACCATGAACGGGATCTTGTGCGCGTATTTGCGCGCGACCATGCCCAGCACGCCGAAGGTGGACGCCACCGCGTTGCAACCGCCCTCGATGGCGAGCTTGACGATGTTCTCGGGGTCGAAATAGTCCGGGTTCTTCGCGAAGCTCGCGCCCGCGGAATGCTCGATGCCCTGGTCGACCGGGAGGATCGAGAGGTAGCCCGTGCCGGCCAGGCGGCCGCTGTTGAGCATGCGGTTGAGGTTGCCGAGCACCCGGTTGTTGCGGTCGCTGTGCGAGAAGATGCGGTCCACCCAGTCCCCGCCCGGGACGTGCAGGCGCTCCTTCGAGATCTTCGGGTTCTTGAAGCCCAGCACGGAATCCGCCTTGTCGCCGAGATGCTTCACGATCTGGTCGTACATGCCTTCTCCTGTGTTTAGGGAGCTAATATGATCCGGAAGAATTTAGCGGGCCGGGGGGCCGGGGGCAAGGAATTCCACGCCCCAAGAGGGCTCAGTCCGGTTTGAAGTTCCAGCTGCGGTGAAGGTGGATCGCCAGCCAGCGGCCGCCCTCCCGGCGGAACAGATGCGTCACCGCGGCCATCGCGTGCCGGCCGCCCGCGGAGGTCTTCACCTGGTACGTGGCATAGGCCTCGTCGCCGCGGACGTGCACGGTCATGCCTTCGAGGGAGGACTGCCAGACCTCCCCGGGCTTGTGCTCCCCGAGGATCGCTCCGAAGTGGTCGAGCACCGCCTGCCGGCCCTTGAGCAGCACGCTTCTCGTGGCGTCGTAACAGGTCGAGTCGGCCGTCATGAAGGTCCCGACCTTCGCGAGATCGCGCTGCTGGAAGGCCCCGTACATCCCCATCACGGAGGCCGCCACCCCGGCCTCGTCCTCGGCCGTGCCGGGACCCGCGGAGCAGCCTGCGAACGCCAGACAGAGCAGCAGCGACGACGACTTCATGGCGCCCCTAATACTTCACGACCGAGGCGAAGTGCCGCTTCCCGATCTTCTTGAGCCCGCCCAGGAACGAAAGCTCGACCACGCAGATGCAGCCGGCGACCCTGCCGCCGACCTTCTCCACGAGCTTGCAGGAGCCCGCCAGCGTGCCGCCCGTCGCCAGAAGGTCGTCCACGATGAGCACCCGCTGCCCCTTGTGGACGGCGTCCTTGTGGATCTCGACGACGTCCTTGCCGTATTCGAGATCGTAGCCCTGGCTCACGGTCTTCCAGGGGAGCTTCCCGTGTTTCCGGATGGGGACGAAGCCGACGCCCAGGTTCTGCGCCGCGGCGGCCCCGAAGATGAAGCCGCGCGACTCGATGCCGGCCACGACCTCGGCCCCGCGCGAACGCCCGTAGGCGCCGATGGCGGCGATGACGCGGTCGAAGGTCGCCGCATCCGCGAGCACGGGCGTGATGTCCTTGAAGACGATGCCCTTCTTGGGGAAGTCGGCGACGTCCCGGACCAGGGCCTTCACGCGTTTTGAAAGTTCGCTCATGGGGATTCCTTGAATCGGCGGCGGGGGCCTAATCCAGCTCGTCGTTCGCCGCCATCTGCTTGTGGAGTTTCTTCAGCGCGACCTTCTCGATCTGCCGCACCCGCTCGCGCGTGATGCGCAGTTTCTTGCCGATGTCGCCCAGGGTCATGGGCTGGCCGTCGTAGAGGCCGTAGCGGAAGCGCAGGACCTCGGCCTCGCGCGCGCTGATCGACTTGAGCAGCGTGTCGATCCGCTCGTTGTCGAGCTGGGAGAGCACCGACTTGTCGGGCGCGACGCTGTCCTTGAGATCCGCCACCTCGTTCGTGGGCCACATGACGTCCAGGCTCACGGGACGGGCGAAGTTGGTGGAGGCGCTGATCGCCCGTTTCAGGATCTGGATCCCCTCGGGCCCCAGATCCATCGCCTCCGCGATTTCGTGCAGTTCCGGCTTGCGGTCGTTCTTCTGGGTGAACTCGTTGACGGTGGATTTCCAGCGGGCGATGATCTCGACCATGTACGAGGGCACCCGCACCGTCTTGGACGTGTTCACCAGGGCGCGCCGGATCGCCTGCCGGATCCACCAGGTCCCGTAGGTGGAGAAGCGGCACTTCCGGGCGGGGTCGAAACGCTGGACCGCCTTGAGCAGGCCCAGGTTCCCCTCCTCGATCAGGTCGAGGAAGGCCAGCCCCTTGTTGATGTAGTTCTTCGCGACGCTGACGACCAGCCGCAGGTTCGCCTTGATGAACTGTTCGCGGGCCGCGCGTGCGTCCTCGGCCTCGGAGGGCTCCTTGGACGCCATCTTCTTCATCCGCCGCGCAAGTTCCATCTCCTGCGCGGACGTGAGCAGGGCGACGTCCTGGATTTCCTTGAGGTACTGCTCGACTCCGGATTCCTGGCGCATCAGCGGCATGGCCGACATGTGCGGGCCATTATACGGACACGGGAGGACGCGTCAAAAGGAAGTAGAGGGCTTCGTATTCCGAGATCAGTCGTTCCATGGAAAATTGACGCCGCGCCCGATCGCGCCCGGCGGCCCCCAGGCGCCCCCGCAGTCCCGCATCCCCGGCGAGCGCCTGCAGCGCCCCCCGCAGCGCCGGCACGTCCCCCGGCGGCGTCAGCAGGCCGGTGACCCCGTCCTCCACCACCTCCGGGGTTCCCCCCGCGCGGGCCGCCACGACCGCGCGTCCCGCCGCCATCGCCTCGAGCAGGGCGTTGGGACAGCCCTCCCCGAAGCGCGAGGGCAGCACGACGACGTCGCTCGCCGCCATCACGTCCGGGATGTCCCGGCGCCAGCCCGCGAGCAGGGCCCCCCGCCCCTCCAGCCGGCGGCGGAACGGGCCGTCGCCCACGAAAAGCAGCCGGAACCCCGCCCCCGCCCGGAGCAGGTCCTCATGGCCCTTCCGCTCGACGAGCCTCGCGACCACCGTGAAGAGCACCTCGTGATCCCGGATGCCGAATTCGCGGCGCACGCGGTCCCCGTCCCCCGGCGGCCCCGCCTCCACCGCGCTCCGGATCACCCGGATCTTCGCGGGATTCACCCCCAGGGCGGCATAACGCGAGCGGTAGTATTCGGAATTGGACACGAGCGCCGCCGCCCGGCCGAGGGAGCGCCGCTCCAGCCAGAAGCGCAGCGACGGCCCGGTCTCCCGCTCGTCCGAAAGCGACCCTTGCAGGCCCGAGACCACGCGGCCCACGCCGATCTCGCGGCAGAAGAGGTTCTCGGTGAAGAGGAAGGTCTGGACGATGTCGGGCCGGCGCTCCCGCAGCAGGCCCCGCAGGGCCGCGTAGGTTCCCCAGGACCATTTGCGACGGCGCCCCAGGGCGACGCATTCGACGTCGCGCAGCCGGTCCGCCAGCGGGCCCGCGTCCTGCAGCGTGACGACGAACGGCTCGAAGCGCGAGCGATCGAGCCCGTTGGCGAGCCGGACGAGCTCCGCCTCCGCCCCGCCCACGTTGAGGCGGCCGATGACGAAGGCGACCCGGATCACGGCGCCAGGTAGACGAGGAGGCGCGAGACCTCCTCCTTGAGTTTCCGCCGGTCGGCGATGAGGTCGATGAACCCGTGCTGGAGATGGAACTCCGACGTCTGGAACCCCTTCGGCAGCGCCTGTTTGATGGTCTGCTCGATGACGCGGGGCCCCGCGAAGCCGATGAGCGCCTTGGGTTCGGCGACGAGAACGTCGCCCAGCGCGGCGAAACTCGCCATCACGCCGCCCATGGTGGGATTGGTCAGGACCGAGATGAAGAGCCCGCCGGCATCGCTGTGGCGGGCGATGGCCGCCGAGGTCTTGGCCATCTGCATCAGCGAGAGCGCGCCCTCGAACATGCGCGCGCCGCCGCCCGAGCCCGACACGAAGACCACCGGCAGTTTTCGTTCGGTCGCGTGCTCGAAGCAGCGCGTCACCATCTCCCCCACCACCGAGCCCATCGAGCCCATGAGGAAACGGGAATCGGTCATGCCGAACACGATCTCCCGGCCGTCGATCTTCCCGGTGCCCGCGAGACACGCGTCCTCGCGGCCGGTCTCGCGCCTGGCGTTCTCGAGTTTCTTCTTGTAGGAGACGTCGCCTTCGAATTTCAGGACGTCCACCGAGGCGAGCCCCGGCCAGAGCTCGCTGAAGCTCCCCGGATCCAGCATCAGGTCGATGCGCTCCTGCGGGGTGATCGTGAAGTGGTGTCCGCACTCCGCGCAGACCTTCTTGCGCTCCTCGACCTCCTTCTTGAAGACCATGCCGCCGCAATCGGGGCATTTGATCCAGAGATCCCCGGGGATCCCCTTCTTCCGGGACATGAACTTCTTAATCTTTTCGAAGGCCATAGGCTCGCTCGGCTTTCTCGCGCAATCCGCGGATGGACAGGCCCGCGTCGGGGGAGCAGAACACCGAGGTCCCCGCGACCAGGACGTTCGCCCCCGCGGCGGCGCAGCTCTCCACATTGGAAAGATCCACGCCGCCGTCGACTTCGATGTCGGCCTTCGGGGCCAGTTTCCTCAATCTTGCGACCTTGGCGACGGTCGATTCAATGAATTTCTGCCCGCCGTAGCCGGGCCAGACCGTCATCGCCAGGATCATGTCCACCCGGTCGGCGAACTCCACGACTTCCGCTTCCGTGTCCGGGTTGATCGCGACGCAGACCTTCTTCCCCTTCGCGCGGATGGCCTCGATGGTCTGCTCCAGCCGCGGGCGGTCGTAGAAGTCCTTGCAGACGAGCTGCATCGCCCAGCCGCGCTCCTTGCGCTTGCGGGCGAAATCCGCCGCGACGGCCTCCGCGTGGAAGGTGACCGAGTCGGCGCCGCAGTCGCAGAAACGCCCCGCGTAGCGCTCGGGCTCCATGATCATGAGATGCAGGTCGAGCGGCAGCCTCGTGATCTTGCGGAGGGCCGTCACGGTGTCCGTGCCGAACGCGAGGTTCGGCACGAAATGGGCGTCCATCACGTCGACGTGGATCATGTCCGCGCCCGCCGCCTCGACCCGCTGGACCTCCTCCTTGAGGCGTCCGGGATCTGCGGCCAGGATGGAAGGGGCGATGCGGATCGATTTCACCGGACCCTCATTGTAGCGAAGCGGAGGCCCGGGGGGTCTACTTGTTGCTCAGCGCGGCGATGCCGGGCAGCTCCCGGCCTTCGAGGAACTCGAGGCTCGCGCCGCCGCCGGTCGAGACGTGGGAGAGCTTCGAGGCCACGCCGAACTTCTCCACCGCCGCCGCGGTGTCGCCGCCGCCCACGACCGTCACGGCCTTGGAGGCGGCCAGGAACTCCGCGACGGCCTTCGTCCCGTTCGCGAACGGCGCCATCTCGAAGACGCCGAGCGGACCGTTCCAGAGCACGGTCTTCGCGGGCGCCAGCTCCTTCTTGAAGAGTTCGACCGTCTTCGGGCCGATGTCCAGGCCCATCCAGCCCTCGGGCACGTCGGCGACGACCTGCGTCTTCGCCGCGGCGTCGAACTTGTCGGCCGCGACGTGGTCCACCGGCAGGATCACCCGCGCGGTGTCGAGGATCTTGCGGGCCACGTCGAGCTTGTCGCCCTCGACCTTGGAGTTGCCGACGTTCTTCCCCTGCGCCTTCAGCAGGGTGTACGCCATGCCGCCGCCGACGATGATCGCATCGACCTTCTTCGCCAGCTGCTCGAGGATGAGGATCTTGTCCGACACCTTCGAGCCGCCCATGATGGCGACGAAGGGCTTGTCGGGATTGAAGAGCACCTTGCCGAGGTACTCGATTTCCTTGTCGATCAGGAAGCCCGCCGCGGACTGCTTGAAGAACTTCGTCACGCCCGCCGTGGAGGCATGGGCGCGATGGGCCGTCCCGAACGCGTCGTTGACGTAGACGTCGCCGTACGCGGCCAGCTTCCTCGCCAGCGCCTCGTCGTTCTTTTCCTCGCCCGCGTCGTAGCGGACGTTCTCCAGCAGCGTCAGCTCGCCGCCCTTGGGCTCGCCGAAGTCGACCCCCCGGCCGATGAGCTCGGCGAGGCGCTTCGCGACGGGCTCCAGGGTGTATTTCTTGTCCGGCTTGCCGTCCGGCCGCCCGAGATGGGACACCAGCACCGCCTTGCCGCCCTGCTTGAGGATGTGCAGGATCGTCGGCAGCGCGGCCTTGATGCGCGTGTCGTCGCCCACCTTGCCGTCCTTGACCGGGACGTTGAAGTCCACGCGGACGAGGACGCGCTTCCCCTTGAGGTCCAGATCGCGGACGCTGAGCTTGGCCATGGGCGCCCCTTACCGCATCTTCGAGGCCATCATGCGCGTCAGCTCGGAGACGCGGCAGGAGTAGCCCCACTCGTTGTCGTACCAGCTGATGAGCTTGAAGAAGTTCTTGTTGAGCTCGATGCAGCTGCCCGCATCGAAGATGGACGAGCGGGAGTCGTGGATGAAGTCGGAGGAGACGACCTCGTCCTCCGTGTAGCCCATGATGCCCTTGAGGTAGGACTCGGAGGCCTTCTTCATCGCCTTCTTGATCTCGTCGAGCGAGGTGTCCTTCGCGGTCTTGAAGGTCAGATCGACGACGGACACGGTAGGCGTGGGCACGCGGAACGCCATGCCCGTCAGCTTGCCCTTGATCTCGGGGAGGACGAGGGCCACCGCCTTCGCCGCGCCCGTGGTCGAGGGGATGATGTTCAGGGCCGCGCTGCGGCCGCCCTTCCAGTCCTTCTTGGAGGGGCCGTCCACCGTCTTCTGGGTGGCGGTGTACGAGTGCACCGTGGTCATGATGCCCTCGGAGAGCCCGAAGCCCTCCTTGAGCAGCACGTGGACCACGGGCGCCAGGCAGTTCGTCGTGCAGGACGCGTTGGAGACGATGTGGTGGGCGGCGGCGTCGTACTTGCCGTCATTGACGCCGATGACGACGGTGATGTCCTCGCCCTTGGCGGGCGCGGAGATGATCACCTTCTGCGCGCCGGCGGCGAGATGGCCCTTCGCCTTCTCGGCCTCGGTGAAGAGGCCGGTGGACTCGATCACGAGCTGGACGCCCAGCGCCTTCCAGGGGAGCTCGGCGGGCGTCTTGGCGGAGACGACCTTGATCTCCTTGCCGTCGACCAGCAGGACGTCGTCCTCGGCCTTGTCGGCCGCGGACTTCTTCGAGCCGACCTGGCCCTTGAACGCGCCCTGGGTGGAGTCGTATTTGAGGAGGTACGCGAGGTTGTCCGCGGGGACGATGTCGCCCACGGCCACGACCTCGAGCTCCTTGGAGAGCAGACCCTGCTCGTGAAGCGCCCGGAACACCAGCCGGCCGATGCGGCCGAAACCGTTGATCGCGACTTTGATGGCCATGGAATAGTTCTCCTTCAGAGCGATTTGCCGGGGGACGAAGGGCGTATTCTAGGCACGCCCCCCTGCAAGTCAACGAAAACGTTGCGCCTCAGGGAAGCACGATTATAATGCCGCCCATGTCGCTGGTGCAGGCCGCCCTTCCCGCCTCCGAGCTGTTTTTGCGCCCCGAAGCGGGCCGCGGACCGCGCCCCCTCGAGATGTACGTCCGCCTCCTGCCGGACGAAAGCCACTTCCACGCGCAGGGGATCTCCCTGGCGGAATTCGGCGGCCTCTACGGCGCGGAACTCCGGGGCCTGGACGTGCTCATCTACCGCATGCCCGCGAGCCTGCTCAACCCGAACTACTGGGAGCCGATCAGCAAGGACGGCGAAACGGCGGTGCGCGAAAAGCTCCAGGGCATCGTGACCCGGAACGACGGCGAACGCACCCACCTGTGGCGCGCGGACCGCATCCCCAAGGGACGCCTTCTCCGGGACGGCCTCGAAGACGTCCCGATGGAGCTCCTCCAGGGCTACGTCTTCCGGACGACGGGCGAAGGGCTGCTGCAGCTCGCCGCCGCCTGGGACGGCCGGGACCGCTTCGAATGGGCGGGCGTCAGGGGGCTGCCCGCCGGCGCCGTCTCCAGCGACGTGCTGGCCAAGATCCATTCCGGCCTCACGCAGGGGCGGATCTCCTTTTTCGGGACGCTGTTCGTCTTCCTCGCGCAGGGAGACGGTCTCACGCGCATCTATTTCGCCGAGCGCACGCATCTCTACCGGGCGATCGAGGCGCTGCTCCGGGGCTTCCTCAACGGCGCGCTCGGGGTGCACATCGGCCGCCTCAGCCACAAGGTCTGCGACCAGCTCGCGCGCCTTTGCGACGGCCTGGGCTTCTCCGCCGTTGCGCGCGACATCGTGGACAAGGGCCGCTCGCTGGACATCTACCTGCACATGGGCCGCACCCCCTGGGGCGCCGCGGCCAAGGGCGACCACGAGGTCCTGCTCAGCGGCGAAAAGGTGCTCCTCTACTACGACAGCATCGCCGGCCTCTGGGGCGTGGCGGGTTAGTTCGTCCCGGGTTCATTGAGGTTTTCAGGAGGATCCCATGAAGCGAGCCCTCGCGCTGATTTCCCTGCTTGTCGTCGGCGGCTGCGCCGGCCGCGGCTATGCCGAGGACTACACCTGGTCCATCGAAGTCCCCGCCACCGTCGAAAGAGGCGTCGATTTCCGGATGACGGTGCTCGCCACCGGACAGGACGGCACGCCCAAGAGCGTCAAATACCGCTATGCCATCACCTGGACCGCGGGAAGCTCCAACCCGCTGCGCCACAAGGGAGCCACCGGATCCCCGGAAACGATCCGCGCCCGCACCGCCGCGGGTCCGGCCACCCTGATGGTTTTCTGCGAGAACAAGCAGGGAATCGAAGCGAAGGTTCTTGAGAAGACCTTCGAGGTCAAGTAGATCCCGCCTACTCGGCCTTGCCCGTCAGGACGGGTTTCTTCGCCGCGCCGAACCCGACGTTCGTCTCCGTCGCACAGGTCAGCTCCGCGCCGGAAAAGCGCAGCGTCCACGTCACGGCATAGGGTGTTTCGCTGAACACCTGTTTCACCACGAGCGTGTCGTCCCTGATCCACGCCGCGGCGGCCGCCGCCGGCTCGTCCGCGTACGAACCCCACGACCCCCGGCCCTTCTCCCAGACGCCGTGTCCGCAACGGATCACCCGCTCGACCCCGTTCCGGCGCAACACGAGCGACGACCCCTTCCCCGCAGGATCCGGACGCCAGACCAGGGACTCCAGTCCCGTTTCGTTCGCCGGAAACGTGTAGGTCCGCCCCGCCGCCTTCGCGGCCTCCGGCGAAGAGACCGACCCTTCGGGCAGGCGCAGCTTCAATCCGGCCAGGCGGGACGTCAACGCCGCCCGGGCCGAGGGATCCTCGGGGAGCGCGCCGGGCTGGAAGCCGGGGAGCAGCTTGTCCCAGACCAGATTCAGCACCGCCTGCATGTCCTTCAGGCCGCTTGTGATCGCAATGACCGTGTCCTGTTCCGGCAGCACGAGGCAGTACTGTCCGAAGGCGCCGTCCCCGCGGTAGGCGCCCCGGCGGCAACGCCAGAACTGGAAGCCGTAGCCCTGCTCCCAGTCGCTCTTGGGATTGCTCCCGTTCGAGACCTGCCGGGACGTCGCCAGGTCGACCCACGCAGACGGCAGCAGCTGCCGTCCCGCCCACACTCCCCGCTGGAGGTAGAGCTGCCCGAAGCGGGCGATGTCCTCCGTCCGCACCCGCAGGCCGTATCCGCCCAGCGAAACACCCTGCGCGTTCGCGTTCCAGACCGGCTTCGCGATGCCGAGCGGCTCGAACAACCTCGGCTTGAGGTAATCGACAAGATTCTGCCCCGCCACCTTCTGCACGATGGCGGACAGCATGAACGTCGCCGGCGTGTTGTACTTGAAATGCGTGCCCGGCTTGTGCGGCACCGGATGGGCCAGGAACGACTTCGGCGTGATCTTGTCCGCGGCGGAGGACGTCTCGTCCTGATGGCCCGCCGACATCGTCAGCAGATCGCGCACCCGCATCGCCTTCAAGTTCGCCGGAATCTCGGCGGGGGCGTCCCCCGGGAAGAACTTGAGGACCTCGTCGTCGATGGACAACTTCCCCTCGGCGGCCGCCAGGCCCACCGCCGTGGACGTGAAGCTCTTGCTGAGCGAGTAGAGTTCGTGGTTGGCGTCCGCCTCGTAGGGCGCCCACCAGCCCTCGGCGATCACGCGGCCGTGGCGCACGATCATGAGGCTGTGCAGCGAGTCGATCTTGTCCGCGGCCTCCACGAACGCGAGGATCGCCCCCGAGGCCGCGCCCTGGGACTCCGGAGTGCCGCGGCCGAAGATCGAGTCGGTGACCGGCGGGGCCGCCGAGGCGCAGCCTGCGAGGAGAAGGAGGATCGACGCTCGGAGGATGCCGAAGCTTCTTGTCTGCATCCCAAAAGAACACGCCGGGAGGGCTGGGCGGTGAACCAAAGCGCCCGCTCCGCGTCTGCAATCTCAGCAAATAGAGAAACAGCCGCGGTGGGCGACGGATACAATTGACGCAAGCCGGTCACCTCTTGGTCCCACATGAGCCGGGAGTTCATCATGGCGGCACACTGTCACGGGGTCGGATTGTTGATGACCCTGCTGCTGTTCTCTTCTTGTACGGCTCTTCCGCGAGACCCTCGCGAACCCGACCTGAACACGATGCCGGACTACCTGAAGGCATCCAACACGGCTTCAAATAGCGGCTTTGGGTTCAGCGTCGCCACCTCAGGGGACACCCTGGTCGTGGGAGCTCCATTCGCAAGCGGCCCTGCCGCCGGTCCAAGGGGAGCGAGGGCTCAGGATGATTCCGATCCATTCTCTCGCCCGGGCGCGGCCTATGTATTTCGATGTGTGGAGGGGCGCTGGCGCCAGGAGGCATGTCTCAACTCCACGGGTGCCGGAGGCGGCTTCGGCTGGAGCGTGGCCATCTCCGGCGATGCGATCGTGGTCGGTTCGCCCGCGGAGTGGAGCCCGTGTAGGGGGATCAATCAGCCTTTGCTAAGCATCGATGATGCCAAGAGGAAGCCCGATCAACGTGCCGACCAAAGCGGTGCCGCCCATGTGTACAGACGCATAGAGGGAAAGTGGGTTCCTGAGGCAACCTTCAAAGCATCCAATGCATCCAGCGGGCATGAATTCGGGAAGAGTGTCTCAATTTCGGGTGATCTTGTCGTTGTAGGGGCACCGAGGGAATCCGGGGGTGTTCGAGGAAGTCTGTCCTCCGGAGAGAAGACAGAAAGTCTGGTGATGGAGGGCGCGGGCGCGGCGTATGTCTTTCGGAGAGATCGAGGGCAATGGAGCGAGGAAGCCTACCTGAAGGGAACAATCGTACGGTACGGAGCCTTTGGCTTCAGCGTATCGATCGATGGACCTTTTGCTGTGATCGGAGAACCGGGAGGTCCGGAGGGAGGGGAGGTATTCCTCTTTCGTCGGGAGGGGGCGTGGGTGGAAGCTGACAGGATTAGGACGCCTGTGAAGCAGGCCGACGCACGCTTCGGGGCTTCGACGGCACTGCATGGAGGAACGTTGGTCATCGGAAGCCCGGAGGAAGGGGCACCTCAGAAGCAGCTTAAAGGGGCACGTCGCAGAGGGGTAGCATCGCCTGGGGCGGCTTATGTCTATGAACGCGAGGGGCAGGAATGGCGGCTAAAGGCCCGGCTCCAGGCGCCCCATTCCGATGTCGCAGGATTCGGGTACAGCATCTCACTAAGTGCTGAAGAGTTGGTTGTTGGCGTGTTCAGTGAGGATAGCGGTGCCATCGGGTTGAACGGGAACATAACGGCTCCCCAAGCGGCAAATTCCGGGGCCGCGTATCTGTTCTCGAAGGCAGCAGGCGCATGGTCGTTCCGTGCTCACCTGAAAGCGTCGAACCCGGGGTCGGATGATATGTTTGGCGCAAGTGTTGCGATCTCCGGAGCAAGGGTTGTGGTAGGGGCTATAAACGAAGGCAGTTGTGCAAGGGGAGTCAATGCACCTCGCCATGGGGGGAAGGGTACGCAGCAGGACGACAGCATGCTCGCAGCGGGTGCGGCCTATGTATTCTCCCTACGCTAAGTACCGCGACCCAGGTGTTCCAAGACTCATCCGGGCGATCAAGATGCCTCCCGGTGGCAGCATTTGAGCAGGCCACCGAGTCGATCTCTGCACCGAACGGGCCCAGAGGACGGGTGCCCTTGAATGAATCCTCCGCTGGATTTTGAAGTCGAAACCCTCCGGGGCGAAACGAAGCGCCTGCATCAGTACCGGCGCCGCTCGCACGTGCTGCTGATCGTGGATCCGGAGGACGGACCCGAACGCCGCAAGGCCCAGCGCACGCTGCACGACCAGCAGTCCCAAACCTGGACCTGGCTGCAGACCGTCCTGGTCCGGCCCGCCGAAGCGCCTCCCGGGCTCGAACCCGGCAACCACCTCGTCGACCGCTGGGGCCGCCTCATCGCCAGCTACCCGCCCGGCCTCTGGGACCTGGCCCGCATCGAGGACGACCTGCTCCACTGGGAGGACCGCAACGGCTGCGACCTCTGCGCCGCCCCCTGATTCCCCCTTCGAAGTTCCCCGTTCTCTGTTACCATTTCTGGAGATGGCGAAGGGGTCGATCGGCGACTTCCTGCAGGACCGTTCGCGGCTGGCGCTCCGGCTCTCCGGGAAGGAGCTCGGGGGCTTGCTCCGCCGTTCCTTCACCCTCCCTCCCAACACCGCGGGCCTGGCCACGTTTCCCGACGGCGACGTCCGCCACGTCCGCGAAGGCCAGGAACTGAGCGGCGACTTCGACCTCGTCCTCGCGAAACGCGGCGCCTCGACGCTGCGCTTCGTCCACCCCGCGCTCCCCAGCTCCGACGGCGCTTTCCTCAGCGCCACGGCCGCGTTCTCCCTCGAGCTGGCCGTCGACCGCGCCGAACTCTTCCGGGACTTCCTGCGCTGCTGTTTCAATTTCCCCGGCGTGTACACGCTGGCCGACCTGGAGGCCTACGTCGCCCCCGAGGTGCGCCGCGTGCTCGCCGCCCGCGCCGCCGCCGCGCCCGTCGCCGCCCTGCACCGCTGCGACGCCGCGGGCCTCGTCGGCGGCCCGCTCCAGGACGCCCTCGAACGCAGCCTCTTCGACGCCGGCATCCGCTTCGTCCGCCTGCTCGAAGTGTCGCTCGTCTCCGAGGAGTACGAGCGGCGCCGGGGCCAGGAGCGGCGGAATCAGGAGGACGAGCAGCGCAGCCACGTCTCCGCCGAACGTCGCGAGAAACGCGTCCGGCGCGTCGCGGGCCTGCTCAAGGACCAGCAGCTTCAGGGCGCGCTCGCCGGCGTGCCCGACCCGAAACTCCGCGGACTCCTCTACGCGAAGCTCATGGAGGACGACTCCGTCCAGATCTCCGCGGAGGACCTGCTCAGCAAGGCGGGCGACTGCGGCGAGGAGGTCGTCCAGTCCATCTACCGGGCCCTCGAAGGCCTGCTGTCCAACGGCGCGAGCGTGGCTCCGGACGAGGTCGACGGCGCCCGCGCCGACCGCATCTACGCCGCCGCCGGCGCGAAGGTCTTCGAGATCCGCCCCGGCGAGAGCGGCCGCCCGCGCGTCCTGAACTTCCCGGACGCGCTGCGCTCCATCCGCGTCCACGAAACCCCGCAGGGGCCCCTCCTCCTCGGCGGATCCAAGATCGGCGTCGCCCTCTTGTCTCCCGACCGGGAAGCCGCGCCCCGGCTCTACCCGCTCTCCGACACGCGCTCCGTGAAGGGCGGCATCAACGCCATCGCCATGGACCCGCGCTGGATCTGGGCCACCCACTCCGAATACGGTCTGACCCGCTGGGAGACGGCGAAGCCGGGGCTCCCCGGCGAGCGCCTGCATCCCGAACTCACGCGCGGCCAGAAGACCACGCGCGCCGTGCAGGTCGCGGACGGCCGCCTGCTCTTCGCCACGGGCCAGCACGTGTACGCCGTGCCCGCCGCGGGCGACGGCGCGCCCGTCAAATACGTCTCCAGCGTCGAAAGTCCCGTCAGCTGCATCGCCGCGGCCGCGCGCACGATCTTCGCGGGCACCGAAAGCGGCTCCATCGTCTGCTGGAAGGCCGACGCCCCGGACCAGCCCGTCGTCCTCGTCCGCAAACGCGAGCCCATCGTCACGCTCGGCCTCGCCCGGCTCAGCGGGATCCCCCACCTCGTCTACAGCGCCCGGGACCTCTCCCTCCGCGCCCGCGTCATCGGCCAGAATCTCGAGACGTCCTACGAGAGCGACGGCAGCCCCGTGGGGGTGCTCGACGCCGCCAGCGACCTGCTTTGCGCGGTCGATGCGGACGGCCGCCGGGTGCATCTGTGGAAGGCGTCCGAACCGGCCCGCCCCTCCCGCTCCATCGATTTATGGCGCGAGGGGGGGAAACCCGTCCTCGATCTCTGCATCCGAAAGGCCGCGGCCCGGCCCGCGTGAGCAGCATGGGAACTCCCCGTTCGCGGCGGAAACCCGCGCCCGAAATCGACCGCGCGGCCGCCCGCGCCGCCGAGGAACAGTACTTCGAGCGCCTCGCGGCGCAGCTGGGCTCGACCGCCGGCATCTTCGATCCCCTGAGCCGGCGCACCTGGGACGCCTCCCCCCGAAACCGCGTCACAAAGACCCTCGAGGAACCGTCTACCGCATTGAAGGCCGTCGTGAAACGCCTGGCGGAACGGGACCTGATGAAGATCTACGAGGACATGCCGAAGAACGGGGTCGTCCTGCACGAGATCGTCCACAAGGAGCTGCTCGGCCGTCCGCAGGTCCGCGTGGTGGTCGCGGGCGCGGCGTTCAGCCCCTCGGAGGATCTCGTCCGTTCCGGGTCCTCCCGCCGCCCCGCCGACGCGCCCGATCTCGCGCGGGTTCGCGACCTGATCGTGAGGCACGACTCCGTCTTCTATTACATGGGAGCCTTCTCCACCACCGGCTGGACGGACGCGGTCCGCGCGGAACTCGCGGGCCCGAACTGGCTCGTCGCCCTTTCCGACCAGCGCGACGGCGCCTGGCGGACCCGCTACGCGCCCGACCCCCGCTGGAGCGCCTCCGCCCGCCTCTTCGATCTCAGCAGCGAGGACGAGAAGATCGACGCCATCCGCCGCTGGGTGAAGGCCCACACGGTCGACCTGCTCATGGACGAGCTCACGGAGGACGCCGTCTTCGAGGCCCTCGGCTACGCGGTCCCCCTCATCCGGCGGGCCTTCGCCGCGATCGCCCGCGAAGACGCCTTCGTGCGGTATGATGCCTCCGGGAAGCCCCACCGGCTCGTGAGGACCTACGGGTAAGCCATGCTCGACAAGATCCGGAAACTGCTCGGCGTGAAGAACCTCCCCGAGGAGGTCGCGCCCCTCTACCGCGACGCCCGCGACGAACGCGAGGCGCTCGTGCTGCTCAAGGAGGCCCGCCGCCGCGACGAAGCCCGCCGCCGGCGCGCCCTCTCGGACCTCGAGGAACTCGACCGCATGGAGGAGGAGCTCCTGGTCGAGGGCCGGGAGGACATGACGGACAACCGGCGCCTGATGATCGCCCGGCGGGTCAAGGAGATCCGCTGGAAGATGCAGGAGCTGAACAACCGCATCGAGAACATCTACAACAAGCGGCTCCGCGTGCTCAACGAACACGTCGCCTCGCTGGAGACCATCCTCGAACTCAAGGCGGAGGCCCTGCCCGACCGCCGCACCATGGAAGAGATGGCGATCAAGGCGAAGCAGCTTCTCGAGGACCTCGACAAGTCCCGCGAGCTCGCCGAGGGCATCTCCCTCTCCCCCGAGGCAGCCCGGCCCGACGACGAGGAGAAGGACATCCTGCGCGAGCTGCAGTCCGCGGCCGCCGAGGCCGAGGCGGCGCGCACGGAGCCCGCGGAGAAGGAAAAGACGAAGAGCAAAGAACGGCCCGCCGCGGAGCCCCCCCGCCGCGAGAAGCGCGCGGAGAAGCCCGACGTGATGTTCGAGGAATGAGATGACGATCCTGGGCAAGTTCTTCAAGAGCCGCCGCGGGCTGCTGGACCTCTCCCTCGAGGAGATCCGCGTCGAGGAGAAGCGCCTCGAGATCCGCGAGAACCAGCACCTCCGCCAGATGGACAAGTTCGACAAGGAGCGCGAGGAGGTCTTCCACCAGGGCGCGAAGACCAAGTCGCCCTCGCGCCGTCGCATCTACGCCCGCCGCTTCGGGGACTACTCCCAGCGCATCGGCCTCATCGAGCGGGAGCTCACCCGCGTGGTGAAGGAGCTCATGACGCTCACCCGCGTGCGGGGCATCCTCGAGCGCAAGCGCCAGATCCCCGTGAAGAACATCCTCGAGAAGCTCAGCGACGCCGACCTCGGCAAGCTTTCCCTCATGCTCGAGGACGACAAGATCAGCGAGGAGGTCTACGTCCAGAAGCTCGACACCGTCCTCGGCGTCGTGAACGACCCCGCGTACGAGAGCGGCGAGATCGGCACCGAGGGCCTCGAGATCCTCAAGACTTGGGAGCAGATGGACGAGGGCGAGCTGGAATTCGGCGAGGGCCTCAAGGAGGCCACGAGCCGCGAGAAGGCGAAGGGCGGCAAGGAGCGCCCGGAGGAGGAGTCTGGGGAGGCCGAGCCGGCCTGAGCGGAGCGCACGTATGGGATTTCTAGAACTGATCGGACTGAAGAAGAAGGATCTCTCGCTGGACCAGGTCCGGCGCGAGGAGATCCGCCTCGGCATCAAGGAGACCCAGACGCTCGGCAAGCTGGAGAAGCTGGAGAAGGAGCGCGAGGAGATCTTCGCGCGCGGCTCCAAGCTCAAATCCGCGCCCCGGCGCCGCCAGCTGGCCCGCATCTACGAGATGAAGTCCTCCGGCGTGAAGATGATGGAGCGCGAGCTCGCGATGATCTCCAAGGAGCTCACGACCATGAGCGCCCTCAAGCTCGCCCTCGAGCGCCGCGACGCCTCCAAGGACGGGGTCTCCCGCCTGCTCGCGAAAGTCGACGAGGCGAAGCTGATGACCTACCTCGAGGACGACAAGATCAGCCAGGAGATGTACCTCGAGAAGCTCAACACGGTGCTCTCCACGGTGACCGACGACGCCGGCCAGATCACGCGCGATCTCAGCGGCGAGGGCCGCGAGGTCATGGACGTCTGGCAGCGCATGGACGAGGGCGAGATCGAGAAGTTCGAGGACGGCCTCAAGCTCGCGGATCGCGCGGTGCGGGCGAAGGAGAAACGGGAGGGCGAGATGGAGGAGGCCTGAGGCCTGCTCCGCCGCCGCTCATGGACGTCGACATCCACCAGCCGCTGAAGCAGGCCCTGGCCAAGGCCAAGGCCGCGCTCGAGGACGGCGACTCCCCCAAGGCCGCCGGGCTCTACGAGAAGGCGGCGAACCTCATGTCCCTCTGGGCCAACCAGGCCATGGGCCGGGAGGCCGAGGAGCGGCGCAAACAGAAAGCACTCGAATACCGCGGCCTGGCCCAGCGCCTGCGCGCCGGGGAGAACGAGGCGCCCGCGAAATCCGCCAAGCCGCTTGCCGAGCCCGCGCCGGGCGGAGAGCTCCGCTCCATCGTGACCAACCTGCTCCACACCTCGACCGTCTCCTGGGACGACATCGGCGGCCTCGACGAGACGAAGAACGAGATCAAGTTCGCCCTGGGCATGACGCTCGCCCAGCAGCCCGCCGGCATGCGCATCGCCGCCTGGACGCGCATCCTCTTCTACGGGCCCCCGGGGACCGGCAAGACGCTGCTCGCCGCGGCCACCTCGAACGCCGTGCGCTCCTCGGAGGACGTGCCGAGCGTCTTCTACAACGTCAAAGTCTCGAGCATCCTCTCGAAGTACTTCGGCGAGAGCTCGAAGATCCTCAGCGAGCTCTACGGCACCGCGCGGGACACCTCCCCCGCGGTCGTCTTCCTCGACGAATTCGAATCGCTGGCCGGCCAGCGCGACCAGGGGGATTCCGGCGCCGAGCGGCGCATCCTGTCCACGCTGCTGTCCGAGCTCGACGGGATGGACTCCAAGGGCCGGCCCGATCTCTATGTCCTCACGATCGCCGCGACCAACCGGCCCTGGGAGCTCGACAGCGCGGTGCTCTCGCGCTTCGAGAAGAAGATCCTGATTCCGCTGCCCGACGAAACCACGCGGCGGCACATCCTGCGCATCCATCTCGAGAAGAAGGGCTACGAGAGCGAGCTCG
Organism: uncultured Planctomycetales bacterium; assembly: GCA_964619955.1. Lineage (GTDB taxonomy): Bacteria > Planctomycetota > MHYJ01 > MHYJ01 > JACPRB01 > JACQFK01. The sequence goes on along the minus strand of CAZUJF010000022.1, from coordinate 38,212 downwards.
GCGGCGAGGAGCTCGCCAGGCTCACCGAGGGCTTCAGCGGACGGGAAATCGAGCGCTTCTGCAAGGAAGTCACGACCGGCATGGTCGAGGAGTCCAACCGGGAGATCCCGCTGCTGGTGGACAAGGGGCTGGACGCCGTCCGCAAACACCGCCTCAAGGTGCGCCCGCTGACCCGGAAAGACTTCGAGGCGGCCGCCCGCCTCGTGCACCCCCAGACCACCCCGGAAGAGATGAAGAAGTACTACGAGTGGCGCGAAAGCGCCCGCAGCTGAGCTGCATCGCCGGAGTTCAGTCGGGGGAGGAGGCCAGAAGCCGCCGGATCTCGCGCAGCGCGGCCTCCGCACTTTCCCGGCCCGGCCAGGCGGAATCCGAGACCGCGAGAGCCTTGCCAAGATCCTCCGCGGCCAGTTCGAGCGGCTCACGCCCCGCCTGGCGCTCGGACATCGCACGCCGGGCCAACGCGCGCCCCAGGAGGGCATCGGCGCTCTGCGGATTGAGCCTGAGCGCCGCGTCGTAGTCCTTGAGCGCCGAGTCCGGGTTTCCCAGGGCTCGATACAGGTCGCCGCGCCGGCAGCGGGCCCCGGAGTCCCTGGGAAGCAGGTCGATCGCGTGGGTGTAGTCCTCGACCGCCCCCTTGAGATCGCCCAGATGGTGATGCCGCAGGGACGCCCGTTCGTTGTAGGCCTTCCCGAATCGGGGGGCTTCGCGCACGACCCGGTCCAGATCCTCCAGCGCTCCCGACAGGTCCCCCTGGCGGTTTCGGAGCACGGCCCGAAATGCGAGCGCCAGGTGGTCCCGCGGCTCCAGTTCGAGGGCGCGGTCGTAATCTTCGCGCGCTCCCCGCAGTTCGGAGAGAAGCTCCCTCCCGCGGGCCCGCCACAGGAAGGACATCGCCATCCGGGGATTGATCTCGATCGCGCGGGTGAAATCCTGGACGCCGCCGGGCACATCGGATCCGTTCACGCGAAGATACCCACGGGCGACGTAGGCCTCGACGAACCGCGGATGGATTTCGATCGCCAGGCCGAAGTCCTCGATCGCGCCCCGCTGATCGGAGGCCAGGGACTTGGCGATGCCCCGGCAGAGCAGGGCTTCATAGAAACGCGGGCGCGCCTTCAGGGCGTCGTTCGCCGCCTGGGCCAGGGAGGGGCCCTTCGAAACGACCATGAGGAACTGCGCGACCAGGTTGCTCCCCCGCAGCAGCTCATAGGCCTCGCCGAGGCCGCGCATCAGGTGGAACTCCTCGCAGAAATCCTTCCCGGACCACTTGCGCACCATGTCCGCGCAGAATTCCCCGAGCGGCTCGCGGCGCAGCAGCCGGCGGTAGGCGCTGGCCAGGTCCCGCTCGAATTCGGGAATCTGCCCCGCGCGATCACAACGCTCCAGGAGCCGGACCGCCTCCTCGACCAGGGGGTCGACCTGCGCCATGCCCTGCTGGTATCCCATGGCCGCCGCGCGGAACAGGATGGCGCGTTCGATCAGCAATCGCGCCTTGTAGAGCAGGCAGCGCCCGTGATCCGGCTCGGCCGCCAGCCCACGTTCATAGGCGGCCAGCGCGGCATCGGTGTCCCCCAGGACGTGACGGACCCGGCCCACGACCCACCAGCCTTCGCCGGTGGGACCGCTGCGCTCCATGAGCGCCTGGCACTCCTCGGCAAAGGCCGCATAGACGGCGAACTCCCCTTCGGACAAACGCCACTGGGGTTGGTAGGACCTGAGCCGGAGGTTGTCGAGTTCCCGTCCCGCTTCGCGGTAGCGCAGCGCCGCTTCCGCCGCATCCTTCTGCCGGCGCAGCCCCGCCTCCTCCTCCCGGAGCCGGCGCGCCATGTCGTCCCGGGCCTTCAGGAGCGCGCCCTCCGAGGGTTCGAGAGCGTGGGCCCGTTCGTAGGCCACCAGGGCCTGCATCCAGCGTCCCTCGCGGTTGGCGCGGTCCCCTTCCGCCACCCAGCCGGAAGCGCGGCTCCTCTGGATCTGGCTCCGGGCCGTCATGACGAGGGCGAAGGTCAGCGCGAGCATCCCGAGCGCCGCCGTCAACGATCCCCACGGATGCCGGCGGACCCGGCGAAGGGTCCGGTAGAGCGGTCCGGCCGGCCGCGCCTGGATGGGCTCGCCCTCGAGCATCCGGTGCAGATCGTCCGCCAGCGCCCCCGCGTGCGGGTACCTCCGCTCCGGTTCCTTCTCGAGCGCCTTCAGGCAGATCGTTTCCAGGTCGCGGGGCACGGAGGGGTTCGCGTGCCGGGGCGGCCGGGGCGCCTGCTCGAGAATCCCCGCGTAGACCTGCGCGACGCTCGGCCCGACATGCGGAGGATGGCCGGTGAGCGCCTCATAGAGGATCGCTCCGAGCGCGTACACATCGGTCGCGGGCGTGAGGTCCGCGGGCTGCCGGGTGATCTGCTCGGGCGCCATGTACAGCGGAGTGCCGGCCATGGACGAAGTCTGCGTGGCCGCCGCCTTCCCCTGCACGAGGGCCAGGCCGAAGTCGAAGACCTTCGGATCCCCGCCATGCGTCACCAGGACATTCGCCGGCTTGAGGTCCCGGTGCACGATGCCCCGTTCGTGCGCCGCGGCGACCCCCCGGGAAATCTTCTCCAGGAGCCGGGCGATCTCCCGCGCGCTGAGGCCGTGGCGGACCAGGATGGAACCCAGAAGCGAGCCTTCCACCAGTTCCATGACCAGGAAGAGCGCGCCGTCCTCCTCCCCCACGTCGTGGACGGCCACCAGGTTGGGGTGGATCAGGCCGGCCGACGCCTTCGCCTCCTCGCGGAAGCGCCGCCGCATGTTTTCATTCGAATCGCCGAAATCCCGCAGGATCTTGACGGCCACCCGGCGGTTGAGGTGCCGGTCCCAGGCATGGTAGACCGTCCCCGTCGCGCCCTCCCCGAGCCAGTTCCGGATTTCGTAGCGGGACAGCCGCGGCAGCTGGCCGGGGGGGTGCGCCTGATCGACCCGCAGACGCTCCACGTCCTCGAGCCGCAGCCAGCCGCGCCGGATCAGGGACTGTGTCAGCGAGAAGCCGCGCCCCAGACGGTTGGCCTCCTCCTGTTCGCGGCGGCACTCCTCGATCTGCGCCGTGCTCAGCAGATTCAAATCCACGGCGCGCCGGAGGGGGAACAGCGTTTCCAGGGGATTGAAGGGCTCCGCCTCCCCCGCCGCGGGCTGCGACGGAGCGGGATCCAGGGGGCCGTTGGATGGATTCATGCTTCCCAAGGGGCCATCTCCGCTGAAGTATACAATATGCATCATCTTCACGAACCGCCTTCTGCATCCTCCCCGCGCACCCCCGTGTTACACTGCCCGTATCGTCGATTAGGAGAACCCCCGTGGGCATGTTCAAGTCGAAGGCCGAGAAGCGGATCGAGCGCGACATCGAGGTCCGCAAGGGCGTCGCCTCCCTGCGCCGCAACATCAAGGAGCTCGCCAAACACGAACTCTCCTACGTCGAGAAGGCCAAACGCGCCCGCAAGATCGGCGACAAGGAGCAGTACGAGTTCCTCAAACGCCAGCTCAAGAAGTCGGCGGCGCAGAAGCGCGTGCGCGAACGCCAGCTGCTCTCGATCGAGACCGCCGTCCAGATCAAGAACCAGGCTGAGTCGGACGCCGACTTCGCGAAATCGATGGGCAGCGTCGCCAAGGCCGTCAGCGAGGTCTACGGATCCGTCGACATCGTCAAGACCCAGAAAAACTTCGAGAAGGCCATGATGCAGGCGGAGACCCTGCAGCAGCAGATGGAGATCTTCCTCGAGATGACCCAGGAGCACGTCATGTCCGGCGAGGTCGAGGGCGAGAACGAGCTCGTCAGCGATGCCGAGATCGACCGCATGCTCTCCGACGAGGTCGTCCGCGAGGAGGGCGGCTCCGTCGACAAGGAGATCGACAAGGGCCTCAAGGACATCCACGACGAGCTGGACCGGGACCGCTAACGCAGGCGCTTCTTCCGGATCAGGCCCGGGACATCCCGTATCGCGACCGCGGACATGCCCTCCGCCATCCCGTAGCTTCGCTCCCCGGGATGCACCACGAAGATCTCCTCCAGCCGGAGATCTCCAGAGGCCACGTGCATCGACTTGCTCGGACGCGGCGCGTCCTCGTGCTTGAACTCGAACCCGTAGCGCCGGCCCCCGCGGATGACGAAAAGGTCGAGTTCGGCTCCCGCCTGGGTCCGGTAGAAGAACGCATCCCGTTCCGCACCGAGCAGGCGGATGACCTGATCCAGGGCGAACCCCTCCCAGGAGGCCCCCAGTTTCGGATGGGCCTGCAGCTCCAGACGGCTGCGCAACCCGAGCAGCGTGTGAAGCAGGCCCGTGTCTCTCAGGTAGATCTTGGGGGACTTCACCAGGCGTTTGCCGACGTTCTCGAACCAGGGCTGCAGCTGCCGTACCATGAACGCGCCCGAGAGGATGTCGAGATGATGGCGCACGGCGGTCTCCCCCGTTCCCATGGCCCGGGCCAGCTCGGCCGCGTTCCAGATCTGACCGTGGTAGTGAGCCAGCATGGTCCAGAAGCGCCGGAGCGCGGGAGCCGGCACCCGGATCCCCAGCTGCGGGATGTCGCGTTCCAGGAAGGTCTGCACGAAGTCCTGCCGCCAGCGGAAGCTGTCCTTGTCCGAAGACGCGAGCAGGGAGGGCGGGAAGCCCCCTCGCAACCAGAGGGCGGACTCCCGTTTCCGTCCGACTTCAACCAAGTCCAGGCCCGCCATTTCGCAATGCGCGACGCGTCCGGCCAGCGTCTCGGAGGAACCCCGCACCAGCTCCGGGGAGGCGCTCCCCAGGATCAGGAAGCGCGCGGGCAGGGGTTTTCGATCCGCGAGCACCCTCAGGAGCCCGAAGAGTCCGGGCTGCCTCTGAAACTCATCGATGACCACCAGACCCCGAAGGGGGGCCAGCACCTGCTTCGCCGTTTCCGGCCGAAGGGCGGTCTCCGGATCCTCAAGGTCGAAGTACGCGCCCCGCTCCCCCCGGCTCACCTGCCGGGAAAGGGTGGTCTTCCCGCATTGACGCGGACCCAGCAGGAGCGTGACGGGATTTCGGGCGATCAAGCGCCGGAGGACGTCGATCAGACCGGAACGGGACAGCTCCGCCATGTCCTTGAATATACCGTTATAGGCACATGATATTCAAGGATCTCTCAGGCGCCCAATTCTGCAGGACCCCGCTTTCCCGCGTGCTACACTGACCCCAGATCCAATGCCCGCCACGTTCCTCCTGGAGTCCTTCGAGAAACACAAGGCCAAGGGCGTCGCCCGCTTCCGGATGGGCGAGCTCGAGGAGGCCAAGTACCACTTCCTCAAGGCCGCCGAATACCTGCTTCGGCTCGCCAAGGAGACCGAGGGGCCGCTCCGCGAAGTGCGGATGCAGAAGGCGAAAGAGCTGGTGGACCTCGCCAAAAACGTCCGCACGCGGCGCGAGGCCGCCTCGAAGAAGGCGGCGGGACGAAAGGCGGGGGCCCCCGCGGAGGAGGTCCCCAAGGAATGGACGCTGTCCGAACGCCCCAAGGTCCGCTTCGACGACATCGCGGGCCTCGACGACGTCAAGGAACAGATCCGACTCAAGATGATCCTCCCCTTCTCCCATCCCGAGAAGGCGAAGAAGTACAAGGTCCGCACGGGCGGCGGCATCCTGCTCTACGGCCCGCCCGGGACCGGGAAGACCATGATCGCGAAGGCCGTCGCCGGCGAGATCGAGGCGGAGTTCTTCGCGATCGCGCCCTCGGAGATCATGAACAAGTGGGTGGGCGAGAGCGAAAAGAACATCCGCAAACTCTTCGAGGCGGCCCGCGAGGCCGGCCGCGCCGTGGTCTTCATCGACGAGGTCGAATCCCTCGTCCCCCGCCGCCGCGACACCGAGCAGGGCTCCGTCATGGCGCGCGTCGTCCCGCAGATCCTCGCGGAACTCGACGGCTTCGACGCCGGCGAGGGCAAGACCGTCCTCTTCATGGGCGCGACCAACGAGCCCTGGAACATCGATTCCGCCATGCTGCGTCCCGGCCGTCTGGATGAGAAGGTCCTCGTCGGACTCCCGGAACTCGCCGCGCGTCGCCGCATGCTGGAACTGAACCTCAAGGACCTCCCCCTGGCGGACGATGTCGAACTCGGCAGCCTCGCGCGGCGCCTCGAGGGCTACAGCGGCGCCGACGTGGCGTATCTCTGCCGCAAGACGGCGGAACAGATCTTCCTCGAGGCGGTCGGCAAGGCGGACGACCGCCCTCTCGCGAGCGAGGATTTCGAGCGCGTGCTCGCCACGCTGCGCCCCTCCGTCAGCGCCGAGGACGTCGCCCGCTTCAAGCGCTTCCAGGCCGGCCGATGAAGGTCCTGCTGGCCGCTTTGACCGCCGCCGCGATCCTGCTCGCCTTCAATTACTTTGAGCCGGACACCTACGAGAACTTCACGCCCCCGCCGTCCGGACCCAACATCGACAAGGACGACGGCCTGCTCTGGAGGGTGCTGCCCGAAGCCCTGATCCACCCCGCTCCCGACGGCAAGGACTGCCGCCATCCGATGGAACTCGTGGAAAGCCGCCGGGTCATGAGCCTGACGGATCACGACGGCTGGTACCGCCTCTTCTGGGCGGGCGACGACGAATACCACTTCGACGACCCGGTCTTCCTCGTGGCGGCGATGAACAAGCGCACCTCGGGGGCCGCCCAGGGACGCTGGACGATCCGGGCGCGGGCTGCCCCGAAGCCCTGCGGCTTGAAGACGGAGGAACTCTCGCTGGACTATGCCCTGGAAGTGGGCCCCGAGCCCACCGCGGCAGAGCCGGTGGACATTGCCGGGCTGAAAGTGCCCCGCGTGCTCACCTGGCTCGTGCAGCGGATCGACACGGCAAACGGCCCCCGCCTCGTCACGGTCGCGTGGCGCCTCAGATAAGTTCGCGAAGGGGTTTGTACTCTGGATCGATCAGGAAGTGCGGACGCCCCGTCAGATCGACGACCTGCGCCGAGGCGACATCGATACCAAGCGCGTGATAGAGGGTCGCGAAGACGTCCTGGAAATGCACAGGACGATCGGCCGCCTCGCCGCCGTCCCGCGACGTCGACCCGATGACCTGCCCCGTGCGCAGGCCGCCGCCGGCCAGCAGCGCGCAGGAGACGCCCGGCCAGTGGTCGCGGCCGCCGTCCTTGTTGATGCGCGGCGTGCGCCCGAACTCGCCCCATGCGATCACCGTCACGTCCTTGTCGAGCCCGCGCTCGTGCAGGTCGCTCACGAGCGCGCTCATCGCCTGGTCGAAGTCGGGCAGGTTCTTGCGGGCGTTGTCGAAGTTCTTCCCGTGGAAATCCCAGAAGCTGTAGCTGAACGTCACGCAGCGCACCCCCGCCTCGACGAGGCGGCGGGCGAGCAGGAACTGCTGGTTCAGGCGCGGGGCGCCGTCCCCCTGATGCGTCGCGGTCCCCAGACCGTAGCGCTCGCGCACGGCGGACGCCTCCAGCTTCAGATCGAGCGCCTTCGCGAGCTGGCTGGACGTCAGCATGCCGAAGGCCTGCTGCGCATAGACATCCAGCCCTTCCATCATGCGCTGCTGGTCGGTGTCGCGCCGGAACTGGTCCAGGCTGCTGAGCAGCTTGCGCCGGTCCTCGAGGCGCTCCGGCGTGATGCCGTTGAGGACGAGGTCGTTGCGGCCCTCATCCTCGGGCTTGAACGGCGCATGCGCGGGCCCGAGGAAGCCCGGCGTCCCGTTGTTGTACGGACGATGCTGCATGCGGGGCGAGAGCGCGAGAAACGGCGGCACGCCGCTCAGGACGCCGCCCTGCAGGCGGGACACCACCGCGCCCAGTTCGGGCCAGCCTCCCCGCGGCAGGTTGTCGTTAAGGCGTCCCGTGAGGCACTGGAAGGATTCATGGCGGTCCTTGGCGCCCACGATGGAGCGGATGGGCACGAGCTTGTCCATCATCCCGGCGAGCTTCGGCAGCAGCTCGCAGATCTGGATGCCGTCGACGTTCGTGCGGATGGGCCGGAACTCCCCGCGGACCTCCGAGGGCGCGTCCATCTTGAGGTCGTACATGTCCTGGTGCGGCGGACCGCCCGGCATGTAGACCATGATCACGGCCTTGTGGCCCAGGCCGCCGCTCTTCGCAGGCCTCGGCGCTTCCGCCTGCGCCCGCAGGAGCTGCGGCAGGCCGAGACCGCCCAGCCCGAGTCCGCCGATCCGCAGGAAGCTCCGCCGGGACAGGCCGTCGCAATAGCGGCCGCCGCCGGGACCCTCGATGCGGAGCATTCATAAAGACTACACCTGCCGGGGCCGCAAGTTCTATCATGCGCAGATGCGGCGCGTTGGGATCCTCGTCGCCTGCCTCTGCCTGGCCTCCTCGGCCCGGGCCGACGTCGTCCACCTCCGCAACGGCGGCAAGGTCGAGGGACGCGTCAGGGACCTCGGCGACAAGCTCGAAATCGAAACCGCCACGGGCGTCGTCACGCTCCCCAAGGACCAGGTCGAGCGCGTCGAGAAGAAGGATTACACGCCTCCTGCAAAACCCGCGCCCTCCGCCGCGGCGGCGTCCAAACCCGCCCGCCTCGGCACCGCGTTCAGCCACCCCTTCCTCGGCATCAAGCTCCAGCTGCCCCGCCAGTGGAGCAGGGGAAAGGAGCAGGGCAAGGCGTCCGTGAGCTTCTACGGCCCCAAGGACGAGCTCTACCAGCCGCGCATGGACCTCTTCATCCAGACCTCGTCCAAGGAGCTCGCGGAGTTCGTCGCCGCGTACAAGGACGCCTTCCGCAGCGGAACGAAGAACGTCGAGTTCGAGCGCGAGAAGGCGGTCGCCGTGCGGGACCGCCAGGGCTACCAGTTCGTCGTCACGTTCGAGGAGGCGGACTTCCCCGTCCGCCAGCAGGCCGTCTTCACGTTCCTCTCCGACGGCAACCGGAAATACGTCCTCGGCTTCAACTGCTCCGCGGCCTGGTACGGGCGTTATCGCGAGTCCGTCGAGGCCTCCATGGGCACCCTGCGCATCCATCCGCCGCCGCCCCTCGGACCCGAGGAACGCCAGGCCTTCCTGCTCAAGTACCAGTCCGGCGAACGCGCGTACCGGGAGGGCCGCCTCGACGAGGCGCGCGCCGACTTCGAGGCCGCCGCAGTCGTCCTGCCGGGCTTCCCCGACGTGCACGTCGCCATCGGCACGATCTTCCTGCGCCAGAACCGGCTGGGAGAGGCGGAGGCCGCGTACCGCAAGGGCGTGGAGATCGACCCGCAGGACGTCGATGCGCGCTACAACCTCGGCCTCTGCCTGCTCAAGGCGCGCAAACCCGAGGCGGCGATCCCGGAGCTGAAGAAGGCCTGCGAGCTGGACCCCCATTCCGAACCCGCCCGCACGAACCTCGGCGCGGCCTATCTCTCGAAGGATCTGCCGGATCTCGCCCGCGAGGTGCTGCGGGAGGCGGTCGCGCTGGACCCGGAAAGCGCCTCCGCCCACTACAACCTCGGCGTGACCTACGAGCGGCTGGACCGGAAGCGGGACGCGGTGGCGGAGTACAAACAGGCGCTGAGCGCGGACCCCAAACACGCCGAGGCGAAGAAGGCCCTCGAGCGGCTTAAATAGCCGGCGCCGCCGCCGTCGGATACTTCGGCGCCAGCTCCGACCACTTCCCCGACATGAGCTGGCTCATCACGGTCTCGATCTCGGCGACCGGGACGCGCATCTGCTGCATGCTGTCGCGCTCGCGGATCGTGACCTTGTTGTCGGGCAGGGCCTGCTCGTCGCCGACGGTCTGGACGTCGACGGTGACGCAGAACGGCGTGCCCACCTCGTCCTGGCGGCGGTAGAGCTTGCCGATCGCGGCGGTGTCGTCGTAGACGGAGTTCCAGCGCTCGCGCAGCTGGGCGACGAGCCCCTTGGCGGTGCCGACGATCTTGTCGTTCTTCTTGAGCAGCGGCAGGACGGCGACCTTGATGGGCGCAACCTCGGGATGGAAGCCGAGCACGACGCGCTTCTCGCCCTTGACCTCCTCTTCGCGGTACGCGTCGATGAGGAACGCGAGGGCGGAGCGGTCCGCGCCCGCGGAGGGCTCGATGACGTAGGGGACGAACTTGGACTTCGTCTCCTCGTCGAAGTACTCCAGCGACTTGCCGCTGAACTTCGTGTGCTGTTTCAAGTCGTAGTCGGTGCGGTTCGCGATGCCCTCGAGCTCGCTCCAGCCCATCGGGAAGAGATACTCGATGTCGACGCAGCGCTTGGCGTAGTGGGCGAGCTCGTCCTTGGCGTGTTCGCGGATCTTGATGCGGTCCTTGTGGATGCCGTACTTGAGATACCAGCCGAAGCGGGTGTCGATCCACTTCTGGTGCCAGTCCTCGTCGGTGCCCGGCTTGCAGAAGAACTCGATCTCCATCTGCTCGAACTCGCGGGTGCGGAACGTGAAGTTGCCCGGGGTGATCTCGTTCCGGAAGCTCTTGCCCGACTGCGCGACGCCGAAGGGCAGCTTCTTGCGGGAGGACTGCAGGACGTTGTCGAAGTTCACGAAGATGCCCTGCGCGGTTTCGGGGCGCAGGAACGTGACGGTGCCGGTGGCCTCGACGGGACCCAGCGTGGTCTTGAGCATGAGGTTGGCGGGGACGGGGTCGGACATGCGTCCGCCGCAGTTCGGGCAGGCGACGCGGCTGCCGTCGAGCAGGGCTTCGAGGCCGTCCACGGGGGACACGGTGGCATCCTTCACCCAGGGCAGGCCGGGGGCGCCCTTCTTGCCGTCGCTGGCGGCCCAGTTCTTGAGGGCCTTTTCGCGGTCTTTGGCGGCGGCGGGCCCCTGAAGGACCTTCTGGATGGCGAGGACCCACTTGGCCTTGACCTGGGCCTCCTTCAGATGATCCGCGCGGTAGTACTTGTTACAGTCCGTGCAGCCCGTGAAGGGGTCGGCGAAGTTGTCGGCGTGGCCGGAGGCCTTCCAGACGGTGGGATGCATGGTGATGGCGCAGTCGACGCCGACCATGTCGTCGCGGCGGGTGACCATGTCGCGCCACCAGAGCCGCTTGATGTTGTTCTTGTACTCGACGCCGAGCGGACCGTAATCCCAGGCCGAGCCGAGGCCGCCGTAGATCTCGGAGGACTGGAAGACGAAGCCGCGGCGCTTGCAGAGGGAGACGATGGTGTCGAGTTCAACCATAGGGGGGAGAAGCTAGCATCTGACGGGCGGGCTTGGCAAGGGGGGACCGGAGGGCGCCTATTTCGCCTGCATCCTCGCCAGCTGCCGTCTCAGGGCCCCCTGGACGGCCTTCTTGACGTGCGTGTCCTTCTCCGCGTGGATCGCCTCCCTCACCAGCTTCATGTCCGACTCCGACAATCTCGGAGGATAGCCGAAGGCGTCCCAGGCGGCCGCCCGGAGTTCCAGCGGGTGGTCGGGATGGGTGAACGCGCGGATCGTTTCCATGGCCGTGTCCCGGGCCTCCCCCACCATCGGACTGGGCTTCGCGAGAGATTTCCCCAGGCCCACGATCGCGCGCTCCCGGTTTCCCGGATCGACGTCCTCCTTGGCGCGCTCGACCAGGACCCGGATGCCCTGGTCCGAAGGGAGTTCCGAGAGCGACGCGATGGCCGCACGGCGGTCGCCCGTATCCTGGGAGCGGGACAGTTCGGCCAAGGCATCGGTGGCCTTCGCCGGCGGAGCGAAGCGGAGCACCAGGGAAAGCCGCTCCTTCACGAGGGGATCCCCCTCCGCCTTGAGGATCTTGAGCAGTTCGCCGACGGCGACGTCCGAGTCCTTGAGCAGGCCGCCGGCGGACTGGAACAAGGGGAGCAACTCCTTGCGAAGGGCTTCCATCTCGGCCGCGTAACGGTCGGGATGGGTCTTCTTCAGGGCCTCCGCCAGCGCCTTCATTTTCCGGAACGCTTCGCGGAGTTCTCCGAAAACGCGGCGGGACTCCTCTCGGATTTTCGAGGCGTCGACGGCGTCCGGAGCTTTCACCGCTTCCGAGGCCAGCTTCTCCAGGAATGCCTCCTCGGGGGCAGGCCGGGTGGAACTGCCCTCATCCTGGATTCGACGGACATCCACCGACTGCGCCTGCCGCGCTGGAAGCGGCTGCGGGGGCTCCGGGGACTTGCGCCGCCAGACGGCCGCCCCCAGGGCAAGGGCCCCCGCCGCCGCCACCACCAGCGGCCAGCGAAGCCCACTCTGAGTTGCCATCGCAGACCTCCGGGAATTGCGCGGGGGAGGAGGTCCCCCCGGGACCTCCTCCCCCTTGATTACAGGGATGCGGACAACCGCTTACGGGCCGCCGCCAAACGGGGAATAGTTCGAGAACCCGATACGGCCCCAGAACGTCTGAGATTCCACCAGCGTGTTCGAATGCATCACATCTTCGGCGTAGGAATTGAACGGGTCCGTCACCTGGCGCCACAGCACATGCAGACGCCCGTCCGGATCATGGCCGGACCAGACGTCATATCCGTCATCCGTTCCGATAACGTTCACCCCGTTCACGTCCACCCCTGCGATCCACTGGTTGGCCCAGCGATGCGTGTACGAGAGGCTTATGCTGTTGAAACCGCTCATGTAGAACGTCTCCATGAGCACATAGGGGAGCCCGTTCTCGTCCACTCCGGCGTCCACGAAGTAGTTCGTAGCTGCCGATCCAAACGCGCCGGTCCCGCCAGCGACGTTTGTCGGCCCGCTGACATTCCCCCCATTGCGGAAAGCAGCTTCGCCCACCGGCTTGAACGCGTGCATCAGGGAGTACAGGGTGGGGCCGAAGAATCCCACCGACTCCGAGTAGAAGATATTGACGTCTCCACCGGTTGCAGGACGAACGAGGACCGAGCGGAACGCACCGGAAGAAGCGCTCGCGCCGTCCGCAGAGGTGCTATAAGCAGCCACCTGGGCCTCGTCCCAGCCGCTCGCAGGATTCACCCCGGGGGCCTTGTATCGGTAGTAGACCGGGTAGCCGAAGTTCGTGGTACCGTCGTCGTCACTCCTCCAGGCCGCGTGGACGGCGCCCGCGGACGTCACCTGGACGTCCACGATGCCCGCCCAATCGTTGCCGCTGCCGAAAGACGGAATCTCGTCTCCGTTCGGCGACTCCGTCACGACCGTCTCGCTGGCGGCCGCGAAGCTGCCGGCGGCCGACTTGCTGTTCATCAGGATGGCGCGCCAGGGGTAGGACGCCGCGTCCCAGCGCTTGTAGAACACGAACACGTTGTTGCTCCCGTCGAACTGCACGATGGGGGCGCCGTCCTCGATCGTGATGGTGCTCTCGGAGGAGTCGCTCACGGACTGGGGCAGACTGAACGAGCCCGCGCCCGAAGCGATCGAGCGGTAGCGGACCTCGCGCGACGAATTGTCGTAATAGTACGCGAGGTGGAGCTTCCCGGAGGCGTCTTTCGCGAAGGTGTAGTGCTTGGAATAGATGTCGCGGCTTGGAGCCTCCACCAGCGTGGGCGCCAGCGTGGGCCAGCCGCCCGACACGGCACTGTTGCTGTAGTAGTAGTCGTCGTACTCACCGGTGTACAGCCCCCAGACCACATGCGCCACGGAGCCACGCATGAGAATCCGGGTGGAATTGATGGCGCTGGTATAGAGCGGCTCCACGAAGACCTGCGTCTCCGTGAACGTCAGCAGCGCACCCGGGGTGTTCGCGACATGCACCAACTCGGTCGCATCCGACATCCCCGTGTAGAAATAGCGGGCAAACGCGATCTGCGCCGTCCCGTCCTCACCCGCCGTCAGGTCGAAGACGTCCGGCGTGTCGTCGGTCTGGCTCACCAGGACCGGCGACGACCACGTCTCATAAGGAGGCGCGGCGTTCGTGTAGAAGAGCTGATCCGAGTCGTTGTCGGGATTGTAGCCGTAGTACACGACGTGCATCCGGCCGTCGGACGAGAAAACCGCCTGCTGACCGTAGGCATAAGAGTTATAGGGGATCACCTGGTTCGACAGGTTGGCCGGGGCCGACCAGGCCGCCGGGGGATTGGCCGTCAGGCCGTCCGTCCCGTTCGTGCCGTCCGTGCCCGCAAGGCCGTCGTCGCCGGTCCCGCATGCGGGAATGACGAACGCCGCCGCCAGAGCCAGCAGCACTTTCGTGCCCGGCCACATCCATCCGAAACGAACCGCTTGCATCAAAGCCTCCCTTTGCGCTTGTGCCGAAACCCGGCCACCCCCGCCTCACAAGAGATGGGGCGGCGCTCTATATAGACTATGCATGACCTAAAGAAAAGAAGAATGTGAATTTCCCCATCCAGAAAGCAGTTGCGGCAAACTGCCTCTTTCTCTACGCTCTGAACCCGAAAGGATCCTTCATGCTGATCGCCCTTCTGCTCCTGCTCCAGAACGGCCCGATCCCCGATGTCGACGCGGTCGACGCCTTCCCGGGGATGAAGTTCGACCGCGTCGTCGGCATCGCCGCGCCGCCCGACGGCAGCCGCCGCCTCTTCGTCATCGAACAGCACTCGGGGCTCGTCAAGGTCCTCCCCGACGGCGCCGGCTCCAAGGAGGCCCGCGTCGCGCTCGACCTCGGCCCGAAGATCCGCACCCGCGGCAACGAAGAAGGCCTCCTGGGCATCGCCTTCCACCCGAAGTACAAGGAGAACCGGCGCATCTTCCTCCAGTACTCCACCTCGGACAAACCCAAGGATCCCAAGGATGCCTCCGGACGCCGCAACGTGCTCGCCGAGTTCAAAGCGGACGCCTCCGGGGAAAAACTCGGCGAGGAACGTCCGATCCTCGAGATCCCCCAACCCTACGAAAACCACAACGGCGGCGTGATCCAGTTCGGGCCCGACGGGTTCCTCTACCTCGGCCTGGGGGACGGCGGCATGGGCAACGACCCCCACGGCAACGGCCAGAAGACCGACACCCTGCTGGCCAAGTTCCTGCGCATCGACGTCGACCAGAATCCGCGTGCGAACCAGCCCTATGGCATCCCCCGGGACAATCCCTTCGTCGGCAAGGCCGGCTACCGCCCCGAGATCTGGTCCCTCGGCTGGCGCAACCCCTGGGGCTTCCATTTCGACCGCAAGACCGGCGAACTCTGGTCCGGCGACGTCGGCCAGGAAAAGTGGGAGGAAGTGAACATCGTCCGCAAAGGCGGCAATTACGGCTGGAACGTCCGCGAATCCTTCCACGAATTCAAGGCCGACAAGCCTCCCGCGCAGGGCAAGGCGCCCGAAGGAGCCGGCCCCTTCACCGATCCGCTCGTGGAACACGACCACGGTGTCGCGAAATCGATCACCGGCGGCTGCGTGTACCGGGGCAAGAAGCAGCCGGCGCTCGACGGGGTCTACCTCTACGGCGATTTCGTCACGGGCAATCTCTGGGGGCTGCGCTGGGACGGCAAGCAGGCATCGGCGCCCAAACTGCTCCTCACGCTCCCCGGCAAACAGATCGCGATCTTCGGCGAAGATGCGGACGGCGAGGTCTATTTCTCCTCCTTTGACGGAAAGATCTACCACCTCAAGGCCCGTTAATCGCCGGCAACCCTATAATCCTCCCATGCACGACGTCATCGTGGTCGGCGCCGGCCACGCGGGGATCGAGGCCGCCCTCGCCTGCGCCCGCATGGGCCATGAGACGCTCGTCCTGACGCTGGACCCCGCCGCCTGCGGCCGCCTCTCCTGCAATCCCGCCATGGGCGGCCTCGCCAAGGGCCAGATGATCCGGGAGATCGACGCGCTCGGCGGCGAGATGGGACGCGCCACCGACGCCACCGCCATCCAGTTCCGCATGCTCAACACAGGCAAGGGCCCCGCCGTCCGCTCCCCCCGCGCCCAGTGCGACAAGGACCTTTACGAACAGCGCATGTCCGCGCTGCTCGCCCGCGAAACCCGGATCACGCTCACGGCGGACGCCGCCGAGGACCTCGTCGTCGAAGACGGCCGCTGCGTCGGCGTCAGGGGCCGTCTCGCCACCTACCGCGCCAACGCCGTCATCCTGACCACCGGTACCTTCCTCAAAGCCGTCCAGCACTGCGGCGAAGAGCAGCGCACAGGAGGCCGCATCGGCGAACCCAGCGCGGAAACCCTGAGCGACGGCCTCCGCCGCCTCGGTTTCGAAATCGGCCGCCTCAAGACCGGCACGCCCGCCCGGTTGCGCCGCAGCAGCCTCGACTTCTCCAAGACGAAGCTCCAGCACGGCGACCCCGTGCCCGTCCCCTTCTCCCACTTCACCACCACGCTTCCGCAGCGGCAGGTGCCCTGCTGGATCACCTGGACCCGCGAAC
Organism: uncultured Planctomycetales bacterium; assembly: GCA_964619955.1. Taxonomy (GTDB): domain Bacteria; phylum Planctomycetota; class MHYJ01; order MHYJ01; family JACPRB01; genus JACQFK01. The sequence continues at coordinate 22,085 of CAZUJF010000022.1, read as the reverse complement.
TCACCCACGAGATCATCCGCGCCAACCTGCACCGCGCGCCCATGTACTCCGGCCAGATCAGCTCCGTCGGCCCGCGCTACTGCCCGTCCATCGAGGACAAGGTCGTCCGCTTCGCCGAGAAGGACCGCCACCAGATCTTCCTCGAACCCGAAACGCTCGACGGCGAGTCCATCTACGTCAACGGCACCTCGACCTCCACGCCGCCCGACGTCCAGGAGGCCTTCATCCATACGATCCCGGGACTGGAGCACGCGGAGTTCCTGCGCTACGGCTACGCGGTCGAGTACGACTATGCGCCGCCCCACCAGCTGCATCCGACGCTCGAAACCAAACTCGTGTCCGGGCTCTACTTCGCGGGCCAGCTCAACGGGACGAGCGGCTACGAGGAGGCGGGCGGACAGGGACTGGTCGCCGGCATCAACGCCGCCCTCGCCCTCCAGCGGCGCCCGCCCTTCATCCTGCGCCGCGACGAAGCCTACATCGGCGTCATGATCGACGACCTCATCCGCCTCGAACACCGCGAACCCTACCGCATGTTCACGTCGCGGGCCGAATACCGGCTCCTGCTGCGCAGCGACAACGCGGACCGGCGCCTCATGCCCAAGGCCTTCGAGCTCGGGCTCCTGAAGGACCGCTCGGCCTATGACGCCAAGGAGACGGCCATCGCGGAAACCCATGCCGAACTCCGCAAGAGCGGCAAGGACCGTCTGCTGCGTCGTCCCGAATCGCTGATCCACGAAATCCGCCCCGGCCTGGCCCCCGCGATCGCCGAACAGGTCGACATCGAGCTCAAGTACGAGGGCTACATCCGGCGCCAGGCCACGCAGGTCGAGCGCTTCCGCCGCCTCGAGGACAAGAGCATCCCCGACAAATTCGACTACGCCGGCCTGAAACACCTGCGCTGGGAGGCCCGCGAGAAGCTGCTCAAGATCCGTCCGCGCTCGCTCGGACAGGCCTCCCGCATCGCGGGCGTGACTCCCGCGGACCTGCAACTCCTCATGGTCCACCTGCGATGAGCGCCCGTCCGAAGATCCTCTTCCTCACCTCGGGCCGGGACGTCCCCTCCTCCCGCTTCCGCGTGATGCAGTATCTCCCCCGCCTGAAGGACGCCGCCCGCGCGAGCCTCGCGCCCTGCCGTCCGCCCAAGTCCTTCAGCACGACCGACCTCCCCTTCGCCGGCCGCCTCTTCGGCCCCGCGATCTTCGCCGCGAAACTCTTCAGCCGGCTCGGCGCGATCGCGCGGGCCCCGCTGCACGACCTCGTCTATCTCGAGCGCGAACTCCTGACGTCCCTCACGCCCCGCCTCGAGCGCTGGGCGATGAAGCTCGCGCCGCGCTCGATCTTCGACTTCGACGACGCCCTCCACCTCAGGCGGCCCGAAGCCATCGCGGAGATCTGCCGTCGCGCGACGCGCGTGATTGCCGGCAACGAAACGCTCGCCGCCTGGGCGCGGCAGCACACGTCCCGGGTCAGCGTGGTGCCCACGCCGGTGGACACCGACCGCTGGACGCCCGGCGTCCGCGACGGCCGCACGGTGGTCTGGACCGGCAGCCGCGAAAACCTGCCGGCGTTGAAAGCCGTCCGGGCCCGCATCCGCGCCCCGTTGCGCGTCGTCTGCAACGCCCGGCCGGATTTCGAATGCGAGTACGTCCCCTGGAGCCGCGAGACGGAGGTGGAGGCGCTGCGCAACGCCGCCGTGGGGATCATGCCGCTGCCGGACGACGAGTGGAACCGCGGCAAATGCGGCTTCAAGCTGCTGCAGTACCTGGCGTGCGGATTGCCGGTCGTCGCGAGTCCGGTCGGCGTCAATGCGGAGATCGTGGGCGGGTGCGGCGTGACGACGGAGGACTGGGAGGGCGGCATCGCCCGCGCGCTGACGATGGACGGCGCGGCCTCCCGCGCGCGGGCGGAGTCGGTCTATTCGGTGGCGGCCGTCTTCCCCCGCTGGTGGGAGGCCGTCCAGGCGGCGCTCAACGAAGCGGTCTGACCTGGACCTGGTCCCGCAGGCGCTCCACGTCCCCGGCACTCCCGAGTCCCGATCCCGGCGCCCGCGCCGTGGCCGCCCCTGCCGCGGCCGCGAGGCGCAGGGCTTCCGTGAAGTCCAGGCCCCGCGAGATCCCCAGCGCCAGTCCCGCCGCGAACGAGTCGCCCGCCCCCACGGCGCGCACGACCGCTTCGCGCGGGGCGGAGACCTTCCAGACCCGGCCGCCGCTCAGCGCCAGCGCCCCCTCGGCGCCGTTCGTGATCACCACCGAGCCGGCGCCCGCGGCGATCAATCGATCCGCCGCTTCCAGGATCTCCGCCTCCGTGGTCAACGGACGCCCCGCAAACCGCTCCGCCTCCAGGCGGTTGGGTTTGACGATGGAGGGACGCTCCTTCAGCGCCTCGAGCAGCGGGCCGCCCTCCATGTCCACGATCGAGGGCACCCCCGCCTCGCGCGCGAGCCGGACCAGGTCCGCGCAGGCGGCGTCGGGCATGCCCGGCGGCAGGCTCCCCGAGAGCAGCAGCGCCTTCGCCCCCGCGAGCCGCGACGACACGAGGTGCAGCAGCGCCGCCACGTCCGCGGCGGACACGGCGCTCCCGGGGCCGTGCAGATGCGTCGCCGTCCCCTCGGCGCCCGTCAGCAGCGTCACGTTGATGCGGGTGAGGCCCTCCACGCGCAGGAATTCGTGGGCGACGCCCTCCCGCGTGAGTTCCGCCTCCAGGATCGCCCCGGTGTGCCCGGCGCTGAACCCCAGCGCGAGCGTCGGAGCGCCCATCCGCCGCAGCAGGCGGGACGCATTGACGCCCTTGCCGGAAGGGTCGATCTTCGGATCGCGGTAGCGGCCGCGCCGTCCGATCTCGACCGCGTCGAGGCGGAGGGTGTAGTCGAGCGCCGGATGCGGGGTCAGGGTGAGGATCATCGACCCGGAATCATACCCTGTATACTGCTTCCGTGAGGATGCTCGCAGCCCTCGGACTCCTGTTCGTTTCCGGCTGCACCCCCCCGCTCCCCCAGTGCATGGAGGCCCTGCCCCGCTCGGAGGAGGAGGAGCTCGCGATCCGGCGGGAGATCCGGCGCGAGCTCGGGGAGGGCTTCCTCATCGAACGCCTCGAGGACGCCTTCTGGATCGCCACCAACGACACGGCGGACAGCCTCGTCTCCTACCGGGCCACGGTCTCCCGCATGACGCGGCACCTCTACACGCACTTCTTCACGCGGCGGCCGGAGCGGCCCCTGCGCGTCTACCTCTTCAAGGACAAGGAAAGCTACGAGGCCTACTGCCGCGCGGCGTACGAGCGCCCGCCCGCGACCCCCTACGGCTTCTACATGGCCCGCGAGCGCAAGATGGTCATGAACATCTCGACGGGGACGGGGACGCTCGCCCACGAACTCGTGCATCCGCTGCTCGGGGAGGACCTGCCCGGCGCGCCGAGCTGGTTCAACGAGGGCTTCGCCTCGCTCTACGAACAGTCGATCGAACGGGACGGCGCGATGACGGGTCTGGTGAACTGGCGCCTCTCCGGCCTGAAGGCGGCGTTCGGGACGGCGCGGGCCGTGTCCCTGGAGGACCTCCTGCGCCAGTCCTCCGACCGCTTTTACGGCGACGACCGCGGCGTGAACTACGCCACCGCGCGCTATCTTTGCCTCTACCTCCAGGAGCGCGGCGAACTGATCCCCTTCTACAAGAGCTTCAAGGGGGCCTTCGCGGAGGATTCCACGGGCCGCGCGGCCCTGGAGCGGAGCACCGGCCGCAGCCTGGCGGCGCTGGAGGAATCCTGGCGCGCCTGGGTGAACGGGCTCAAGTCGGCGGAATAGGGGCGGGGTTTCCCAGACTACCGGCTACCAGCCACGAACTGCCACCCCCAAACCCGCTTACTTCGGCGCCGTCACGTAGATGTTGTTCGACAGGATCCAGACGATGTCGTTCCGCATCGCCTCGACCCGGTACGCGCCCGGCTCGGTGATGTCGATGAGGATTTCGTCGCCCTCGGTCTCGAGGATCGATTCGCCGTTCTTGTAGACGTTCAGCAGGCCCTCCTGCGGGAACGTCGCGACCAGCTCCGTCTTCTCCCCGAGCTCGATGCTGTCGCCCATGCCGGCGACCTTCGTGCCGTTGTCGATCTCGAACGAGAAGTCGACGGGGTCGTCCCACCAGTCGAACGAGATGTAGAGGCTGCCGTGGCGGACCGCCTCGAGGACCTGCTTCTTCGCCTTCTTGAAATCCTTTTCGAGGGGCTTGTCGAGCAGGATGTGGTTGGTGATCGTCTTGAACGCGGTCTCGTAGGGGAAGATCTCGAGCGTCTTCCCCTCGTGCTCCTTCTTGTACTTGTGGTTGTCGACCTCGCCGATGCCGACGACCTTCGACACCTTGTTGAGATCGTCCCAGCGCTTGAGCGTCTCGATGCGCGGGCCGGTGAGCCAGTCCTCGAATTCGGTGTAGACCTCCATCGAGACGTCGTCGCGGTCGAGCTGCGCCTGCCAGTCGGTCATGAGGTCCCAGACCCCGATGCCGGTATAGTTCCTGACGTTCCAGTCCTCCCAGCGGTAGCTCGGCACGCCGTACTTCTGAGTCCCGAGATGGTCGGGATGCGCGATGAACCCGAACCAGCCCTGCTCGTTCACGGCGTCGATGACTTCCTGCGGGCTCTTGTCCTTGAGCTTGCCGGCGTCCTTGAGCTTCTTCTCGCCGAACGCGAGGTAGTGGTTCTTCGCGGGGGTGATCTCGGTGCCGCAGAGGATCAGCGCGCTGCCGGCCCACTTCTCCTGGCCTTCCTCCATGGGCTTCATCTGGTCGTGGTCCGTCATCAGGACGAAATCCACGCCCGCATCGTTCGCGGCCTTGGCGATCTCCTCCATGTCCCCCGTCCCGTCGGAGTAGGTGGAATGGACATGGATGATGCCGCGATAGTCGTACTTGGCCATGTAATCAGAATCCTTCGAGAATCGGTTTCAGGTTTTCCAGCAGCAAGGGGGCCGTTTCAGGCCCCAGCGACATGGACTCCTCATACTTTTTAGGATCGAAATCGCTTTTGGGCAAGATATATCCGACCTCGTCGTGCGCGAGGCCGATCAGGAGGCGCCAGCGCGACTTCATTCGTGAACGGATTTCATGGCCGATTTCCGGCAGCGCCTCGCCGGGAACGGTCACCAGCAGCGCGTCGCCGAGCCGCAGCGCGCTCACCCGGGAGCCGTAGAAGAAGCGCCCCGCGTCCTCGCGCAGGGCGCCGTCGAGATCCCGGCCGAAGATCCCCGCCTTGAACGCCGCCTGGAAGCGCTTGTTGTCCAGGGCGAACTCGAAGCGCCGCGTCCTCCAGCGGAGTTCGGGCACCGCAAGTTCGGCGGCACGTTCCAATCCGGCTGCGAGGCGCGAGGCGACGACTTCGCCCACGCGGCGCACCTCGTCCCAGGACTCCTCGGGCACGTCCGGCGTCTGCATCCCGCCGATGTCCGACGCCGCGAAGACGGCCACCGCCCCCGGAAACTTCTTCTCCAGGGTCTCGCGGAGTTCGTGGACGTAATCGCTCGACACCAGGCGGTTCTTCCGGCCGATCGCCTCGGGATGCATCGCGAAGATCGAGTAGACGGCGATCGCGCGGCCCTCCAGATCCCGCGCCAGCAGGCCCGCCGCGCGCTCGTTGCGCACGTCGGGCGGACGGGCATCCTTGCAGACCCCGGGGACGTCGGCCTCGGCCGCGAAGAGCCGCGCGGGACGCCGCGCCGCCCAGGCCTTCCTCACCGCCTCGCGGATCCCCTCCCCCAGCTTCTCCAGGTAGGCGGGGTTCAGGCCGGAGGCTCCGAAGAAGGCCCCCCAGAGCCCGAGCGTGTCCGGCCCGCTGTGCTGGTGCGTCGAGGAGACGACGACGTGATCCACGACCTTCCCCGGCCCCTCCGTGAGCGGCCGCACGATCGCTTCGATCCGCGCGTTCAGGACGCCCACGAGATCGCAGGACACGAGCGCGATCGACCGCGATCCCTTCTCGAGGACCAGCGCCCGGGCCCAGAGCGGATCGTGGACCCCGAGCGCCGTGCGTCCCGCGCCGAAGCCCGCCAGCCAGACCGGGTCCCACTTGCCGTTGCCGTTGAGGTCCTTGAAAGGCTCGCCCGTGTCGTAGCGGCCGTCGGCGTCCTGATCCTCGAACGTCTCCACCGCGGGCGTGATCTCGACCGCCGCGGCCCCCGCGCGCAGCGGATCCTCCGTCTCCTTCGGGGCCCCCGAGCAGCCGGCCAGGAGCAACGGGACTGCGAACCAGCGTTTCATGGCTATTCCTCGACCCGGAGGTCCTTGATGAGCAGCTCGACGGATTCCCGCCCCTGCCACTCGTTGATCTGCGGGGTGAAGGCGAGCGAGACGGTGCGCGCGTGCTTGAGGGAGTCGAACTGCGCCCCCATCTTGAAGCCCACGGCGCGGATCGAGCCGCCCTCGTGCGCGACGTAGAACGACAGATGATCGTTCTTCTTCCCCATCAGGCGGGGCTCGCCCGCGATGCGGACATGCGAGGCCACCAGCATCGGCACGGGATTGCCCGCCCCATGCGGCGCCAGGCGCTCCAGCTCGCGCACCACGGACCGCGTCATCGACCCCAGCGAGACTTCGTCGTCCACCGAAAGCTTCGGGATCATCGTCTCCGGGGTGATGTTTTTCGCGGCGTAGCGCTCCATCTTGCGCCGGAAGGAATCCACATCGCTGGCCTTCAGGCTGAGCCCCGCGGCCATCGCATGCCCGCCGTGGGTGATCAGGTCCTCCGAACAGGCCCGCAGCGCCTCGTGCAGCGCGAAGCCGTCGACCGAACGCGCGGAGCCGCGGGCGATGCCACTCTCGTCGACGGCCATCACGAACGAGGGCCGGTTGTAGCGGTCCACCATGCGCGCCGCCACGATGCCCACGACGCCCAGGTGCCAGCGGGCGTCCGCCAGCACGACGGCCGGCCCGGGCCCGCCCGCCGCTTCGACCTGGTTCACGGCCTGCTCGCAGATGTCGTCCTCGATCCCCTTGCGGTGCCGGTTGGATTTCTCGATGAGCGTGAGGATCTCCTGGATGCGGGCTTCGTCCTCCCCCACGAGCAGCTCGATGCAGTCCATCGCGCTGCCGATGCGCCCCAGGGCGTTCAGGCGGGGCGCCAGCTTGAAGGCGACGTCGAAGGGCTCCAGCGGCTTGCCCTCGAGCCGCGCGAGCTCCAGCAGGGCCTGGAGGCCCCGTCCCTTGCATTCCCGCAGCGCGTCCAGTCCGTAGCGCACGTAGACGCGGTTCTCGCCCACCAGGGGGCAGACGTCCGCGATGGTCCCCAGCGCGGCGAGCCCCATCGCATCCAGGATGAATCCGTCGAAGCCGGGGCGGCGCCTTGCCGACACCCGGTCCGCCAGCGCCCAGGCCACCTTGAACGCGATGCCCGCCGAGCAGATCCCCGTGTGACCGTACGTCGAGCCCGGCAGCTTGGGGTTGATGAGCGCCGTCGCCTCGGGCAGCACCTGCCCGGCCTCGTGGTGGTCCAGGACGATGACGTCCATCCCCTTCGAACGGGCGAGCGCGAGTTCCTCGAGGTCGTTCGTGCCGCAGTCCACGGTGACGAGCAGGCGGGCGCCTCCTGCGGCGAAGGCCTCCACCGCCTCGCTGTTCAGGCCATAGCCGTCGGTCACGCGGTGCGGCACCTTGTACGTGACCGGGACCTCGAGCAACCGGAAGAGCTTGATGAGGATGGCGGTGCCGGAGGTGCCGTCGACGTCGTAGTCGCCGAAGATCGCCACGGCCTCCCGGTTCTTGACGGCCTGCTCCAGCCGGTCCACCGCGCGGCCCATGTCGTTGAAGAGCAGCGGGTCGATCAGCGAGCCGAGTTCCGGCTTGAGGAAGCGCTTCGCCTCCTCGGCGTCGCGCACGCCGCGGTTGATGAGCAGCGTCGCGGTGACCGCCGAGATGTTGACGGCGCAGGCGAGCCGGGCGCTCGCCGCCTTATCGGCCGGCGCGAAGACCCAGCGCTTTTCCCGCATCCCCCCCCGCCTTTCCGAGCAGCCGCAGCCGCAGCATGTTGAGCGCGTGGCCCGCCGCGCGCTCCTTCACGTAGGCCCGCTCCCCGGAAAACACCTTCGACTCCACGCGGTCGCCGACCGCCAGATAACACAAGCCCACCGGTTTCTGCTTCGAGCCGCCGCCCGGGCCCGCGATCCCGGTGACCGCGAGGCCGACGTCCGCCCCGCTCGTGCGCGCGACGCCCTGCGCCATCGCGAGGGCGACCTCGGCGCTGACGGCGCCGTGCCGGCGGATCAGCGCCTCCGGCACGCCCAGCCGGGCGGACTTCGACGCATTGGAATACGTCACCACGGATTCCAGCAGCGACGCGCTGACGCCGGGCACCTCGGTCAGTTTGTGCGCGATGAGACCGCCGGTGCAGGACTCGGCCAGCGCCAGCGTGGTCTTCGTCGCGAGCAGCATCCGGACCACGACCTCGTTGAGCTCGCCGTCCATAAAATGATCCCCGAGCTCCGCCTTCACGCGCCTCGCCAGGCCCGCCAGCACGGCCTTCCGGCCGGGGCCCGCCGCGCGCAGGCTGAACGCGATCCGCCCCGCGCGCACGGTCACGCCGTAGGTGGCGCGCTTCCCGACGATCTTCACGAGGATCTCGTCCACCGTGCCTTCCGGAAGGCCGTACGAAGCGCCCTCCCAGACGTCGAAGTCCGTCCGGATCGAAAGCCGGGGCAGGACTTCCTTGAGGAACATCGGCTGCATCTCGCGGGGCGGTCCCGGCAGCGCGGCGAAGACGGCGCCGCCTTCGCGCAGCAGGAAGCCGGGAGCGGTGCCGTGCGGATTCGCGAGGACCGCGGCGCCGCGGGGGACGTAGGCCTGGCGGCGGTTGATGGGGGCCATGCGCGTGGCATGCCTCCGGAAACGGCCCTGGATGGCCTTCCACAGGGCGGGACGGAAGACGAGGGGCCGGTGGAAGGCCTCCTCCGCCGCCGTGCGCGTGTAGTCGTCCTCGGTGGGCCCCAGGCCTCCGGTGAGCAGAATGAGGTCGGAGCGGGAGGCCGCCAGCTTGAAAGCGTCGACCAGGCGTCCGAAATCGTCGTCGACCGTCTGGTGATGCACGACTTCGAGGCCCGCCCGGGCAAGCTCGCGCCCGAGCCACGCGGCGTTGGTGTCGACGTTTTTCCCGCGGAGCAGCTCCGTGCCGCTGGAGAGGATCTCGACGATCATTTGGCGAGCCTGAAGTTCGCGCCGTCCTTGCGGTCCTGGGGCGGCACGAAGAGCGAATGCGGCGCCTTGCGTCCCGTCACCAGGATCGCCCCGCGGCAGAGGGAGAGCCTCACGGACCCGGTGACCTCCTCGTTGATCTTGGTGAAGAAGGCCTCCAGACCCTGCCGGACGGGCAGGAACCACTTGCCGTCATACACCAGGTCCGCGTACTTCTGGGAGAGGGCCTCCTTGAAATGCATGACCTCGCGCTCCAGCGTGATCGAGCAGAGCGCCCGGTGGGCGGCCATCAGGATCGCGGCGGCGGGCGACTCGTAGATTTCGCGGGTCTTGAGCCCGCTGATGCGGTTCTCGACGACGTCGAAGCGCCCCACGGCGCAGCGGCCGCCGATCTGGTTGAGCGTTTCGATCAGCTTGACGGGGGCCAGCTCCTCGCCGTCCACCGCCACGGGATCGCCCTGCTTGAATTCGATCTCCACGCTCGCGGGCTTGGACGGGGCCTCCTCGGGGGGCACGGTGAGGATGTACGTGTCCTTGGGGGGCGGCTCCCAGGTGTCCTTCATCTCGCGCAGCTGGATGTTGTTGCCCCAGAGGTTCTGCTCGACGTTGTAGACGGCCCGCGTCTCGCCGTCGACGCGCAGCCCCACGCGGCGGGCGTATTCGATGTCGTCCTTGGGCGAGCGCAGGCCGAGGTCGACCAGCGGCGTCAGGACCTTCATCCCGGGGGAGACGGCCCGGATGCAGTTCTCGATGCGGAGCATGTCGTTGCCGATGCCGCGCGACCCGTGGGCGATGAACTCGCAGCCCTCGTCCTCGGCGATCTGGATCAGCTCCTGGACGATGAGCGGCCGCGAGAGCGCGCTGAAGAGGAAGTACCCCTGCTCGTAAACGGCGTTCGCGCGGATGCAGGGGAAGATGTACTCTCGGACGAACTTGTCGCGCAGATCGGCCAGGTGCGCGGCGGCGGCGCCGAGCTCGACGGCCCGCTCGGCCAGCGGCGTCAGGTATTCCGGCTGCCCCAGGTTCGCGGAGAAGGTGTAGACCCTCATCCCCTTCACGTGGCGCAGGTAATGGACGCAGAGCGTGGTGTCCAGGCTGCCCGAGTAGGCAAGCGCGACCTTGGGCATGCGGGGAGTTTACCTCCTCCCCGAGGGAGCCTTCAACACAATTGGGGCGTCAGACCCCGGACTTGATCTCGACGAAATCGAAGTCCTGCATCAGGTAGCCCTTCCCCTCCACGCGCTTGTTCGAGCGGGCGTGGGCCTCCTTGTAGTTCTTCCACTTGCCGTACTCGGCGTGGGAGACGATCTCGGCGTTGATGAAGCCCTTGGCCAGGTCCGTGTGGATGCGCCCGGCGGCGTCGAGCGCCGTGGCGCCCTTGCGCAGATGCCAGCCGGTGACGTCCTTGTCGCCCGTCGTGATGAACGTCTGCAGGTGGAGCTTTTCGTAGATCGTGACGGCGAGCTTCTCGAGCACCAGGGAGCTCAGGCCGTAATCCTTCATGAACGACTCGCGTTCGGCGGGCTCCATGGCCATCAGCTCCATCTCGAGCTTGATGGCGCAGGCGGGGATGCTCCCGCCCTTCCCGAGCTGGGTCTCGCCGATGTTCGCCAGGGGGATGAGCGGCTTCTTCGAGTAGAACGCGAAGCCCTTGAGGCGCTTCTCGTCCTCGGGGGTCAGCTTGGAGAACGCGGCGGTGTCGCCGCCGGACACCGACTCCAGCAGCGGCTCCATCACGGAGAGCTCCTTGAGCAGTTCCTCCTTGTTGAGCACGTTGTTCTTCTTGGAGTCGCCCTTGAGCTTGTCGATGCGCTTCTGCATGACGTCGATGTCGGCGAGGATGAACTCGCTTCGGATGGCGTCGAGCTGCTTCTGGACGTCCTCCCCCTCGTAGCCCTTGAGCACGAGCAGGTAGCCGTCGCACTCCCGGACCGAGGAGAGCTTGCCCGGGTTGTCGATCTTCTCCCCGCCCTCGATCGCGATGGAGCTCGAATCGAGCACCTCGATCGTGGGCATGATGAGCTTCTTGTGGGCGCCCTCGATCTCGTGGATCTTCAGCAGGCGGGGGTCGAGGATGCGCACGGTGCCGGCGAGGGACTTCCCGGTGGCGGCCACGGCCTTCGCGTATTCGGTGCCGGTGAGGGCGCAGAAGAGGGAGGTCTTCCCGGAGGAGGCGACGCCCACGAGCCCCACTTTTCCGGCGATCGGTCGTTCGGCCATCAGTTCGTCTGCGGAGTATTCTTCCGCTTCCCCAAGAGGTAGGAAAAGAGAACGCCGACCTCGTACAAGGCGAGCATCGGCACCAGCACCATGATCATGGTCGTCGGATCGGCGGGGGTGACCACCGCCGCAAAAATGCAGTTCACGATGATCGCCGGCTTCCGCCAGCGGTTCCAGCTGGAGGGCGCGATCATGCCCACCAGCGAGAGGAAGACCATGATGAGCGGGATCTGGAAGACCGCGCCCAGGATGATCGTCAGCATCATCACCAGGTTGAGGTAGTCGGTGAACAGATACTGGTTCGTGATGATGCTGTGCTGGAAGGAGGTGGCCTTCGCCAGACCCAGCAGGCAGATGGGAATGAGCTGGAAGTACCCGAAGAGGCAGCCCAGCGTGAAGAGCACGAAGGACAGGGGCGCGAACGTCACGACCCAGCGGCGTTCGCGGGGATAGAGCCCCGCGCCCACGAACGCCCAGATCTGGTAGCCGATCCAGGGGGAGCTCACGAAGAACGCCATGATGAACGCCAGCTTCATGATGGACATGATGGGCCCGCCGTAGGAGCCGGGGATGAGCTCGGCCTTCTGGCCCAGCTGCGTCATGGCGGTGATGTGGGGCTGGGTGATGAACGTCACCAGCTCCTCGTAGTAGGCCATGGCGGCGAAGAGGGCGATCATCAGGCCCACGAGCGACTTCAGGATCCGCTTGCGCAGCTCCTCGATGTGCTCGCCGAAGGTCATGCGAGCCTCGGGCTCGTCCGCCTTCCCGGCCTTCTTGGAGGCCTCGTCCATCCGCTTTTCCAGGTCGATCGCCATGTGCGATTCACCTTAACAAAAAAGCCCCCGCGTTGTCACGCGGGGGCTTTTGAGAAGGCGTTCGAAGGGCCTACTCGCGCACGCCGAGGTAGTCGTACAGGATCTTCTCCCGCAGGATCTTCACCCCGTACTCGAGGGCGGCCTTGTAGTTCGGGTGCTCCTCGTAGCCGTCGGCCACGATGACGTAATTCGTGCTCTCCACGACCTTGTCCTGGAACTCGTCGCCGAAGCGGCGGATCAGGCCCGCGGCCTCCTCGTTGGACAGCTTCCCGGTGAAGCGGCCCGCGATGGCGATCTTGCGCACGCGGTTGCCTTCGAAGAGGTCGTTGTAGATCTTGTCGCCCTGCTTGAGGGGCCAGGCCGGGTCCACCGTCGAGACGATGGCCGCCTGGCTCGAGACGTCGTCGCGGACCTCGATCACCTCGATCGTACCCTTGTCGAGCTTCTGGCCGCCCTTCTCGAGGGAGTAGCAGTTGAAGCGGGTGCCCTTGAAGAGGCGGTCCTTGCGGAGCAGGCTGATGAACGCCACCTGGCGTTTCTCGTCGATGGCCAGGATCTCGCCGTCCGGCTCGCGCCGTTCGCGCTCCTCCTCGCGGTGGTGCTGGATCGCGTAGATGCGGCGCTTGAAGTCCTGCTTGGTCGCGTCGTAGGCGACGCGCTTGCGGCTCAGGTCGTTCTTGGTCTCGGTGGCCTTGTTCTGGGAATCGCCCGCCTCCTTCTCGAGCGTGGCGAGCTCCTCGGTGTGGGCCTTCTGGAGCTTGTTCAGGTCCTGGGAGAGGCGGACCACGTCGGCCACGAGCCCCTGGGCGGGCTGGTTGGCCTGGACGTCGCCGACGATCTCCCGGAGCACGGCCGCGTTCGCGGCGTCGGTGGTCTTCTGGACCTCCTTCTCGTTCGCGCGCTCCTTGTCGATCTGGCCCTTGAGCTCCTCGATCTTGGCGATGTACTCCTTCTCCTTGGCGAGCAGTTCCTCGAAGACGCGCAGGAGGGGCAGGTTCTCGCCACCCGACGCCTCGTCGTAGCGCTTGTACTTGGTGATGCCCAGCTTCCGGAGCTCCACCGCCCAGCCCGAGAGGTAGCTCTTCATCGCCTCGACCTGGAGGGGCGACTGGGTGAAGCGGTCGGTGCTGCCCAGGGGCTCCACGCGCCAGCCGATGTCCTTGGCGTAGGTCCAGTAGTTCTCGAGAAGGTCCTTGTTGATCTGGCGCTGCGCCTTGACCTCCTCCACGACCTTCTTGATGTTGCTGGGGTTCTCGGGCTTCTCCTCGAGGTACGTGGTCTCGCGGACCGCGTAGATGCCCACGGCCAGGGCCACCGCGTCCGCGAGCACGCAGACGATGATGATGCCCAGCCGGCGCATGTTTTCTTTCTTGGTGACGAATTCGGCCATGGCCGTCTCCTAATCGCCGAGGAACCGGAAAATATCGGAGGCTTCCGCCACGGGAATCTCCAGGAAGACCGCCTTCTTGAACGGCTCGTAGTTGTCCGGCGTCTTCTGGGCCCCCGCCTCGGTGAAGATCACGTAATCCACGTCGAGCGACACGTCCTTGCGGACCTCGCTGCCGATCTCCTTGATGCGGCGCGCCGCCTCGTCCACCGAGTAGCGCAGGCGGATCGGACGCTCCTCGCCCACGAACGCCACCACCAGCGGGCGCTCCTTCGAGAAGAGGGGGTTGACGATGTAGTCCCCCTCGGTCACGGGCTTGAACGTGGGGTCGTAGAGCTCCACGATCGAGCATTCGGCGTGGGTCATCCAGGCCTTCTTGACCTCGATCTTGCCCTTGTACTCGAACTTGCCCTGCACGCCGCGGCGGCCCACGAGGAACTTGAGGCCGGGCACGACGCGCTCGCGCGAGCCGATGTTGATGAAGGCGATCCGGTTGGGGATGTCCGGCCGGAGGATCCTGCCGTGGACGAAATTGACCTCCTGCTTGACGATCTCCTTGACCTTCAGCTCCTCGATCTGGCGGCGCAGCTCGCGGATCTCGTTCTGGACCTTGATCTCCTCGGCGGCGAACTTCTCGGTCTCCGCGACGATCTCGGCCTCCGCCTTCGTGCGGGCCTCGGCGTACTGCGTCTTCCGCGCGGTGTACTGCTCGTTCTCCTTGCCGATCTCCTCGTTGAGCTTCGCGATCTCCTTGCGGAGCTCCTCGCGCTTCTCTTCCTTCTTCTTGGGGATCTCGGGCTGGATCGCCGTGCGGTTCTTCGTCTGGTCCGCCGCGATGCCCAGCTCGACCTGGAGCTGCTCCATCCGGTTCTTGTAGTGGAAGGCGCGGGCCGCGGCGGGCTCCACCAGCTCCTGCAGGGTCCTCATGTACGAGGAGTCCTCCTTGGAGCGGTTGAACTTGTCCATGTCCTCTTTCTTGATGCGCTGGGGCTCGCCCTGCAGGGGCGCGGTGAGCGGGTACTTGTCCAGCGCGGAGACGCTGAAATACTCCTCGCGCCATTTCTTCATGGCCTCGGTGGCCTTCGCCGTCGGAAGCCGGCCGTCCTCGCCCAGGACCAGCCCGGTGGCCTCGTTCGACTTGATCACGGCGGCCTTGATGTCGCCTTCCTGCGCGACCAGGCGGTCGCGGTAGGCCTTGAGCGCGGCGAGGCTGCGCTCCTTTTCCTTGAAGTTGGACCACATCACGATCCCGGCGATGATGAGGACCATCGTCAGCAGCATCAGGACGACCACGAGGATCATCGAGATGCCGGAGTCGCGACGCCGTTGGTCTACCGTCATGAGATCTCCGATTTCAGGCAGGATGGGGGCCTATTCTAAAGCCGCCCCCACCCCAGTCAAGCAATAGTCGGACCCGCTCCCATCCAGACGCAGCGGGAGTCTCCGATCCTTGCGGGCTTCCGCGAAAATTCCGCCCTTCGATTCCTCATTCCCTATTCCCCTGATTCCTCATTCTTCTTCTCTTGACACCCCCCCACCCCGGGGATAGACTTTTTCCTGTAGTCTCCGACACCTGGTTATTCGTACCTCTCACAGCGATTCAACCCGACGAACCGTGCTGCGCCTCGTTCTGGGCCTCACCGGAGGCATCGGCAGCGGCAAAAGCACCGTGGCGGGGATCTTTAGAAAATCGGGCGCCGTCGTGATCGACGCCGACGCCCTGGGGCACCGCGTCCTCGAAATCCCCCGCGTCCGGAAGGCGCTGGTCCGCGAATTCGGACCCGTCATCCTGGACGCGGCAGGACGCATCGACCGGCCGGCGCTGGGGCGCGCGGCCTTCAGGAACCGGAACACGGTGGAGCGCCTGAACCGCAGGGTCCACCCCGAAATACTCCGGAGGATCCGGAAGGAGCTTTCCCGCGCGCGCGGATGGGTGGTCCTGGACGCCGCCCTGCTCTTCGAAACGCGGCTGGAGGGCCTGTGCGACCGGGTCGCCTTCGTTCAGGCGCCCCGCCGCCTCCGGCTCGAGAGGGTCCGGAAGCGGGGCTGGTCGGGACGGGAACTGAAACGCCGGGAGGCCATGCAGGCCCCCCTGGCGGAGAAGAAGAGGAAATCGGACGTCGTCATCGACAACAGCGGACCGGTGTCCCGCACTGTGCGGGAGGTTCGCGCCTTCATGAAGGAATTCCGCAGTTGACGCCGGACACCGGCGCTCACGCCTGAATTAGGAGAGTCTCATGCCCCCGCGCAAAGCGAAAGAAATCGAAGAAACCCCCGAATCCGAAGCCCCGGCCCGGGCCGCGCGCCCGGCCGCGCCGCCGGCCGCCCCGGCCGCCGTGGCGCCCCCCGCCCCGGCCGCCCCCGCCCGGCCCCCGGAAGCGCCGCGCCCGGCGGTCCGGACGGAAACGCCCGCTCCTCCGGTCCCCGTCCCGCCGCCGCCCCGTCCCGCCGTGCCGCCGTCCCCGGCGCCCGCAGCGCCTCCGGCCGGCGCGCAGCGGCCCGGAACGCCCCCGCCGGCGGCGCCGGGTTCGACGCCCGCGGCGGAAGGCGCCCCCGGCGACGGCGGCCCGCGCCGCATGGACGGCCCCGACGCCTACGACCGCGTGAAGCGGGAGGAGATCTACCTCTCGAAGCTCCAGGAATTCACGATGGCGGACCTCCTGAAATTCGCCCGCCAGGAGGGCATCAAGGAGGTCATGGGTCTCAAGAAGCAGGACCTCATCTACAAGATCATCCAGGAGAAGGCCAAGCAGAACGGCCTGCTCTTCGGCGAGGGCGTGCTCGAAGTGCTTCCGGAGGGCTTCGGCTTCCTCCGCTCGCCCAAGTACAACTACCTGCCCTGCCCGGACGACATCTACATCAGCCCTTCGCAGATCCGGCGCTTCGGCATGCGCACGGGCAACGTGATCAGCGGGCAGATCCGCCCGCCCAAGGAGGGCGAAAAGTACTTCGCGCTCCTCAAGGTCGAGGCCATCAACCACCACAACCCCGACGCCGCGCAGAGCGTCATCCCCTTCGAGAGCCTCACCGCCCAGCATCCCAACGAGCGCATCCGGCTCGAAAACGACGCCACCGACCTCTCCATGCGCGTGCTCGACATGATCGCGCCCCTCGGCAAGGGCCAGCGCGCCCTCATCGTCGCGCCGCCCCGCACCGGCAAGACCGTGCTGCTGCAGAAGATCGCGAACTCCGTGCTCAAGAACCACCCCGAGGTCACCCTCATCGTCCTGCTCATCGACGAGCGCCCCGAGGAGGTCACGGACTTCAAGAAGAACCTCAAGGGCGAGGCCGAGGTCATCGCCTCCTGTTTCGACGAGCCGCCCTCCCGGCACATCCAGGTCACCGAGATGGTCCTGGAAAAGGCCAAGCGCCTCGTCGAGAACAAGAAGGACGTGCTCATCCTGGTGGACTCGATCACGCGCATGACCCGCGCCTACAACACCGAGGCGCCCCACTCGGGCCGCATCCTTTCGGGCGGCGTGGACTCGACCGCCTTCCAGGGCCCCAAGCGCTTCTTCGGCGCCGCGCGCAAGGTCGAGGAGGGCGGATCCCTCACCATCGTGGGAAGCTGCCTCGTCGACACCGGCTCGCGCATGGACGAGGTGATCTTCGAGGAGTTCAAGGGCACCGGCAACAGCGAGCTGCACCTCGTGCGCGACCTGGCCGACCGCCGCATCTTCCCCTCCTTCGACCTCACGCGCTCGGGCACGCGCCGCGAAGAGCTGCTGCTCCACAAGGACGAGATCGCCCGCATCTGGATGCTGCGCAAGGTCCTCGCCGACATGAAGATCATCGAGGCGATGGAAACCCTGCTCGACCGCCTGAAGAAGACCAAGTCCAACGCCGAGTTCCTCATGAGCCTGGGCCGTTCCGCCGAGATCTCCTAGACCAGGGGCGGACATGCCCTTCACGCTCGCGGGGAGGACCGTCCAGCGCATCGGGGTCATCGGCTCGGGGAACGTCGGGCCGGACATCGCGCTCTTCTTCTCGCGCGCCCTCTCCCGGCACGGCGTGCCCGTCGTCGTCCACGACATCGACCCGCAGGCGCTGGAGTCGGGCCGCGACCGCGTCCTGCGCAAGCTCCGCAAGGGGGGCGAAAGCGGCGTGTTCCGGCCCGCCGAGGCCGAGACCATCCTGAAGAACATCACGTTCACCCTCGACAAGTCCCTGCTCGTGGGCTGCTGCTTCGTGGTCGAGGCCGTGCCCGAGAACCTCCGGACGAAACAGGAGGTCTTCGAGGAGCTGGAGGCCATCGCCCCGCCGCACGGCATCCTGGCCTCCACCTCGTCGCACCTGGAGCCGGAGCGCCTCTTCGAGCGGCTCCGCCGCCCCGAGCGCGCCCTGGTCCACCATTTCTTCTTCCCCGCCGAGCGCAATCCGCTTGTGGAGCTCGTGCCCGGGCCGAAGACCCAGGTCGCCGACTGGTGCCGCGCCTTCTACGAGGCCCTGGGCAAGGTCCCCATCCGCGCCCGCGGCCGCTGGGGCTATGCGATCAACCCCGTCTTCGAGGGCCTGCTGCTCGCCGCCATGCTCGTCGAACAGAACGGCCTGGCCCCCGGCATCGTCGACGCCATCACGTGCCGGGCCCTGAAGACCACCGCGGGGCCCTTCACGCTCCTGAATCTGACGGGCGGGAACTCCGCCTGCCGCCTCGGCTTCGAGGGCTACCACGAGAAGGTCATGCCCTGGTTCCAGGTCCCCCCGTCCCTCGACGAGCGCCTCGCGACGCGCACCCCGTGGCGCACCACCGACAAGGGCGAGACCGTCAGCTATTCGAACAGCATGTTCGAGGAGGTCTCCCGCATGCTGCTGGGGGCCTACTTCGGGCTGGCCTGCGAGGTCCTCGAGAGCGGCATCGCCACCCTGTCCGACCTGGAGCTCGGCGTCGAACTCGGGCTCGCGCTCGCGCCGCCCTTCGCCCTCATGAACGAACTGGGGCCCCGCAAGGTCCGCAGCTTGGTGGAGACCTACGCCCGGGCCCACCCCGGATTCAAGATGCCCGCCTCGTTCGGGCCCTGGGAGATCCCGGTCGTGCTGCGGGAGGACCGCGACGGCGTGGCCGTGCTCACGATCCGGCGGCCCCGCGCGCTCAACGCGCTCGGCCCCGAGACCTTCCGGCAGATCGGCGCGCAGCTCGCCGCCGTCGCGAAGGATCCGGCGGTCCGCGGCGCGGTGATCACGGGCTTCGGCGTCAAGGCGTTCTCCTCGGGGGCCGATCTCGCCCAGCTCGCCGCCGGCCGCACGCCGGCGGAGGCCGCCGCGATCGTCCGCGACTGCCAGCGCGTCACCCGCCTCATCGAACAGCTCGGCAAACCCGTCGTCGCCGCGCTCAACGGGCTGTCGCTGGGGGCGGGCAGCGAGATCGCCTACGCCTGCACCGCCCGCATCGCGAAGAAGGGCCTGCTGATCGCCTTCGGACAGCCCGAGATGAAGCTCGGGCTCATCCCCGGCGCCGGGGCCACCCAGCGCCTGCCCCGCCTGATCGGGTTCGAAGCCGCCTGGCGCCTGCTGCGCACGGGCGGCTCCCTCTCCGGCCCCGAGGCGCTGCGCCTGGGGCTGCTGCGCGAGGAGGTGGACGGCGACGTCGTCGAGCGCGCCCGGAGGCTCGCCCTGGAACTGGCGCCCGCCGCCCTCCCGGCCCCGCCCGCCGTGCCCGCCTCCCCCCCCGAGGTGGATCTCCAGGGGCTCTCCCGGAAGGTGGATGAGATCCTGCGCCGCGCGATCCTCGAGGGGGCCGCCGTCGACATCGACGCCGGCCTCGAGATCGAAGCCCGCGCCTTCGCCGAGGTCTGGGCCACGCGCGACCGCCAGATCGGCATCGACAATTTCCTCCGCACCCAGCTCAAACATCCAGCGCCGTTCATCCACGGATGACGCCCGCGAGGTATAATCCCGCCCCATGAAAGCCGTGGCCATCCTCTCCGGCGGGCTGGACTCCACCGTGTCCCTGGCCGCCGCCGTGCGGCGGCTGGACGTGGTCCTCGCCCTCACGTTCGACTACGGCCAGCGCGCCGCCGGACCCGAACGCCGCGCCTCGGCCCGCATCGCCCGGCATTACCGGATCCCGCACCGCGTGATCCCGCTGCCCTGGCTGGCCGCGATCACCTCCAGCGCCCTCGTGAACCGCCGCGCGCGGCTCCCGCTGCACGAACTGTCGGAACGCTCCGCGAAGGCCGTCTGGGTGCCCAACCGCAACGGGGCCTTCATCGAGATCGCCGCCGCCCACGCGGAGGCGCTCGGGGCGAAGCGCCTCATCACGGGCTTCAACCGGGAGGAGGCCGCCACCTTCCCCGACAACTCCCCCGCGTACGTGCGCGCCGTCAACCGCGCGCTCGCCTACTCCACGGCCAACGGCGTGTCCGTCGTCAACTTCACGGGGGCGCTGGACAAGAAGGGCATCGTGCGTCTGGGACGGCGCCTGGGCGCGCCGCTGGAGCAGATATGGCCCTGCTACGAGGGCGGACGCGCCTGGTGCCGCCGCTGCGAATCCTGCCTGCGCTCGCTGCGCGCCCTGGACGATCAACGCGGGGGATAAAGGATCTCGACCCCCGCCTTCCGAAAAACCCAGAGGGCGGGGGCGTAGAACCTCGCAAACGCATCCTCCAGATAGGTTTCGGAATAGCTAAACGAAATAGGCTTCGACGTGCCGATACGCCCCTGCAGCACCAGCCCCCAGAAGCTTCCGAAATAACCGAGCGCGAGGACCAGAAGAAAAAGCGCGGCCTTCGCCGGCCGGCCGAGCCCCCGCCGTCCGGCTTCCTCCTTCCGCGATTCCGACTGCTTCTTCAACGCCGCGTGCTCGTCGCGGCGCCGGGCCGCGATCTCGGCCGCCTGCCCGCCCTCCAGCAGTTCGCGCACCGGCTGGGTGAGTTCGGGCCCGATGAAGCGCAGCCCCGCCCGGTGCTCCTCGGCCGCCCCCTGCGTCAGCGTGTCGACCCAGATGATCTGGGCCTTGGAACGCAGGGCGCTCCCGATGTCGTCGAAGCGGATCTCCAGGGTGAGCTTCACGTCGGGCCGGAGCCGGCCCGTGGTCTCGATGCAGGCGCCGCCCAACCCGACGTTGATCAGGCGCCGGGCGAAGTTGACGTCGCCGGAGAGATCGTCGAAATCCCCGCTGACGCAGCGCACGCGGACCTTGTCCAGGACCAGCCGCCGCCGGCGGCGGCGCTCCCCGCCCGGAGGGCTCGGAGGATTCATCTCACGACCATCATACCCTCCGCGCGAAGGAGACGCGGCTCCGTGGTACACTCCGCCCCGTTGACATGAGCGACACCCGCGGCCACCTGCTCGAAATCTTCTCCTCGTTCCAGGGCGAGGGCCCGCACGCAGGGCTGCGGCAGATCTTCGTGCGCCTCTCGGGCTGCCACCTCCGCTGCCGCTATTGCGACACGCCGCATTCGTGGGAACGCAGCCCGTCGTGGACGTTCCAGGGGACGGCGCGGCCCAACCCCGCGGGCGTCGCGGAGGCGCTGGACGCCGTCCGCGCCCTCGGCCCGCACCCCTCGGTGAGCTTCACGGGCGGCGAGCCCGTGCTGCAGGCCGAATTCGTGCGCGAGGCCGCCCTCGCAGTCCGCGATCTGGGCATGCAGACCTACCTCGACACCAGCGGCACGCTCGCCGGGCGCCTGGCCGTCTGCGCGGACGCGATCGACGTCTTCGCGTTCGACCTGAAGCTGCCCTCCGTGCCCGGGGTGCGCATGGACTGGGAGGACAGCCGCCGCTGCCTCGAACTCGCCCGGGGGCGCGAGGCCTTCGTGAAGATCGTCGTCCTGAAGGACACGGACGAGGCCGAGCTCGCCCGCGCCGCCTCGATCGTGCCGGCGGAATTCCCCCTCATCCTCCAGGTGGCGACGCCGGTCAATCCCGCGACGGAGCCGCCGGACGGCGCGCAGATCGCCCGGCTCCGCCGCGCGGCGGGGCGGGAGGTCTGGGTCCTGCCCCAGCTCCACGTGCTGGCGGGCTGGAAGTAATCGCGCAAGCCCGGGGCCCCTTCCGGCCGATGAGATATCGGGGGCCGCCCTCGAAGGCGGCCGGCTGGGGTGGATTTAGAACGACAGGCCGAACGTCTCGTTTCGGAATACCTCGCGCCGCTCCTCGTCGGGGGGCTCGCGGTGTTCTGCTACCTCGCCCTGCTGGCGCGCACCCACCTCAAGGCCAGGCTCCTGATCGACCTCTACCGCGAGGCGGGGCGCCTCCGGAAGAAACAGGAGGAGATCAAGAACCGCGAGGGGGACGCCCCGCACCTGCAGAAATACCAGCGTCTCGAACAGGGCATCCTCAAGCTGCTGGACCGCGAGGGGCTCCGTCCCGCGGCGCCGGCGCCCGTCCCGGCGCCCGCCGCGCCCGCCAAGGCCCGCCGTTAGGCCGATAGCAGTTCACACCCGCCCCCCCTCTTCCAGTTGTTATTATTTAGCCGCTTTGAATCCCCAAGCCCTTAACTTAGGGTGCCGGTTCCGTAAACTATTGCCCTGACAATTCCGGAAATTATTGCCCTGTTTC
>CAZUJF010000021.1:52686-95300 GCA_964619955.1 uncultured Planctomycetales bacterium | reverse complement strand
CGAGCGCCTCTGCACATGGAAGGGCTGGTCGCTGCCTAAAGTTGCACATCGCGTGCCTGTCTGTTTTGTCGTGTCCCGGGACACGACAAAACAGACAGGCTGCTTTTTTTGGTTTTGGGTTGTCTTGGCTTAGGGGGCCCCTTTTTGGTATCGTCGGCGCCGTTTTCTACTATGGGGAGCTCGACACCATGAAACGCGTTGGAATGCTGACCGGCGGCGGCGACGCCCCCGGCTTGAACGCCGTCATCCGCGGCATCGTCACCCGCCTCGGCCATGAAAAGGACGAACAGTACCAGTGCATCGGCTTCGTCGACGGCTGGGCCGGCCTCCGCGACGACAAGACCGTCCCCCTCAACCCCAAGTCCGTCGGCGAAATCATCTACGAGGGCGGCACCATCCTCGGCACCTCCCGCACCAACCTCTACAAGAAGCCCGAATACATCCAGAAGGCCATCGCCACCTACAAGAAACACGGCCTCGACGCCCTCGTCGCCATCGGCGGCGACGACACCCTCGAAATCGGCTACTACCTCAACCGCGACCACAAGCTCAACATCGTCGGCGTGCCCAAGACCATCGACAACGACGTCAACGGCACCGACTTCACCTTCGGCTTCTGGTCCTCCGTCCAGCAGGCCACCGACGCCATCGACGACCTCCGCGTCACCACCATGAGCCACCACCGCGTCATGGTCGTCGAATGCATGGGCCGCCACGCCGGATGGATCACCGCCTACGCCGGCATGGCCACCGCCGCCGACTATATCGCCGTCCCCGAACGCTCCGTCGACATCCAGACGATCTGCGACGTCATCCGCAACGAACGCGCCGCGGGCAAGCTCCACGCCATCATCGTCGTCGCCGAGGGCGCCAAGGTCACCGGCATCGAGGCCGCCCCCCGCGTCGTCAAGGACAAGGACGGCAAATGGGCCCTCTCCACCGAGGCCCAGCACGACGCCTTCGGCAACATCATGCTCCAGCCCGGCCAGGTCGCCGAGGCCATCGCCGCCGAGATCCAGAAACGCACCGGCTTCGAGGCCCGCGCCATCG
The DNA here is from genome assembly GCA_964619955.1 of uncultured Planctomycetales bacterium. Taxonomy (GTDB): domain Bacteria; phylum Planctomycetota; class MHYJ01; order MHYJ01; family JACPRB01; genus JACQFK01. The sequence goes on along the minus strand of CAZUJF010000021.1, from coordinate 94,250 downwards.
CCCTCGGCCACCTCCAGCGCGGCGGCTCCCCCAGCCCCTTCGACCGCATCCTCGGCACCCAGTACGGCGTCAAGGCCGCCGAGGCCGTCATCCAGGGCAAGTTCGGCCACATCGCCCGGCTCAACGGCCAGGAAGTGGAGCTGATCAGCATGAAGGGCCTCATCCGGGAGACCCAGGACGAGAAGAAGAAGTACAAACTCCTCCCCGACTCCTTCATGAACCTCGCCGAGATGTTCTTTAAGACCTAGGGGTTCGACCCCGGCTCACCCTAAACCAGGATCTTCTGCACGACGTTGCCGTGCACGTCCGTGAGGCGGTAGTCGCGGCTCTGGAAGCGGAAGGTCAGCCGCTTGTGGTCCAGGCCGAGACAGTGCAGCATCGTCGCGTGCAGGTCGTGCACGTGGAAGACGTCCTCGACGGCGTTGTAGCCGAACTCGTCCGTCGCGCCGTGCGTGATGCCGCCCTTGATGCCGCCGCCGCACATGAAGATCGAGAAGCCCTTGATGTGATGGTCGCGGCCGTCCCCCTGCGCCATCGGCGTGCGCCCGAACTCGCCGCCCCAGATGACCAGCGTGTCGTCGAGCATGCCGCGGCGCTTCAGGTCCGTGATCAGCGCCCAGGTCGGCCGGTCCACCAGGTTGGCCACGCCCTTCACCGCGTTCTTCACCCCGCCGTGATGGTCCCAGCCGCGATGGTACAGCTGGATGAAGCGCACGCCGCGCTCCGCCAGGCGCCGCGCCATCAGACAGTTCGAGGCGTATGAACCGTCCGAACCCTTCGTGCCGTACATCTCCAGCACTTCCTTCGGCTCGTTCGAGAAGTCGATCAGGTCCGGCACGCTCGTCTGCATCTTGAACGCCATCTCGTACTGCCGGATCCGCGTCGCGATCTCCGGGTCGTCCACCGAGGCCTCCAGCCCGCGGTTGAGCGACGCCACCGCGTCGATCACGTCCCGCTGCCCCTCCTTCGTCACGCCCGGCGGACGCCCGAGGTAGAGGACCGGGTCGCCCTTGGACTGGAACTGCACCCCCTGGAACTGGCTGGGGATGAAGCCGCTCTGCCACTGCCGCGCCGCGATCGGCTGGTCCTGCCCGCCGCCCGAGGAGCAGAGGACGATGAAGCCGGGCAGCGACTGGCTTTCGCTGCCCAGCCCGTACCAGAGCCAGGAGCCCGCGCTCGGACGCCCGGGGATGCCCGAGCCCGAGTTCATGAACGAATAGGCGGGGTCGTGGTTGATCTGCTCCGTGACGACCGAGCGGACGATGCAGAGCTCGTCGGCGATCGAACCGATCATCGGGAACGCGGAGGACACCTCGTTGCCCGACCGGCCGCACTTGTTGAACGCCCATTGCGGCGCGAGACAGGTCAGCTTCGCGCCCTGGAGCTGCGCGATGGGCTGGCCTTTCGTGATCGACTCCGGCATCGGCTGCCCCTGCAGCTTCGCCAGCGCCGGCTTGTAGTCGAGCGTCTCCAGATGCGAGGGGCCGCCCGCCTGGAAGAGCCAGATCACCCGCTTCGCGCGCGGGGCGTGATGCAGCGGATACGCGACCCCGCGGCCGCGGTCCATGAGGTCCCCCGCCAGCGCCGCCATGCCCAGGCCGGACCGGCCGAAGAAGGCCCGCCGCGAGATCTGCGTCCGCAGGTCTTCGAAAATGCTCATCGTCGCCTCGTTAAAACCGGGTGATCGTTTCGTGAAGGTTCAGGATCGCCCGCGCCACCGCGGTCCAGGAGGCCAGCTCCGCCACGTCGCCCTGCGGCGCGGGGGACTGCCCCACCTTGAGGATCAGCTCCGCGGCTTTCGGGTCCTTGAGCGCCAGCGCGTGCTGGCCCGCCTGGAGCTCCGACAGGATCCTGAGCTCCTCCGCCCTCGGCGCCCGCGAGAGCGCGCGGCGGAACGCCCACGCGATCCGGTCCTGCGCGGTCGAACCGCCCTCCTTCACGATCCGCGCGCCGAACACGCGCGCGGCCTCCACGAAGGTCGGATCGTTCAGCAGCGCGAGCGCCTGCTGCGGAATGTTCGAGCGCGGACGCTCCGCGCAGCCCTCCTCGCGGTTGGGCGCGTCGAAGGCCTGCAGGCTGGGGTGGAGGAACGAACGCTGCCACCAGGTGTAGATCCCGCGGCGCCAGACGTTGTCGTCCCTGTCGGCCGTCCATTCGCGCTTCGGGAAGTTCAGGTGCGTCCAGTAGCCCGCGGGCTGGTAGGGCCGGACGCTGTCGCCGCCGATCCTCCGCACCAGCAGGCCGCTGACCGCGAGCGCGTTGTCGCGGATCACCTCCGCGTCGAGGCGCCAGCGGGACTGGAACGCCAGCAGCCGGTTGAAGGGGTCCTTCTCGCGCGCCTCCCGGGACTGCACCGAGGACTGCCGGTACGTCTCCGTCGTCACCAGCAGTTTCACGAAGCGCTTCACGTCCCAGGTCTCCGCGAATTCGAGCGCGAGCACGTCGAGCAGCTCGGGATGCACGGGCCACTCCCCCTGGCCGCCGATGTCCTCCAGGCGCCTGGAGATCCCCGTCCCGTAGAAGAGCATCCACATCCGGTTCGCGAAGGTGCGCGCGGTCAGCGGGTTCTCCTTCGAGACCAGCCAGTTCGCGAGATCGAGCCGGGTGAGGCGGCGCTCGGACTTGGGCGGGACCCCCAGGAACTCCGGCGTCGCGGGCAGGACGACCTCGCCCTTGTCGTCCATCCAGTTCCCGCGGTTGAGGATGCGCAGCGTCCGCGGCGCGCCCTGCATCGAGACGAGCGAGCGGCGGATCGTCTTCTCGAACTCCTCGCGCTTCTTCGTCGTCGCGGCGAGCTCCGCGCGGACCGGGTCGAGCAGCGGCGCGAGCGTCCGGTAGTGCGCGGCGAGGTCCTTCTTGTGGGCGTCCGTGCGGGGCTCGGCCGCGAGCGCGGCGCGGACCTTCGCGGGGACGATGGAGCCGGGGTTTTTGGACTTCGTCGCGGAGATCCGGAAGCGTCCGATGACGTGCTCGGCGTGCGGGCTCTGGTAGTCGAGCGTGAACGTCAGCGGCTTGCCCGCCTCCCCCGCCGGAAACTCCTTCACCTCGAAGACCGCGGCGTGGTCGACGCCCGTCTGCGGGAGCACGGCCCAGCCGGTCTGCTTCTTGGCGTCGAGGGCCGAGGCGATCGGGAAATTGTCCTGGGAGTGGTCCGCGGACGCCTTGTGCAGCGTCACCGCCTTCGCGCCCTGCTTCACGCCGAACTGGGTGAGGACGAAGTTCCCGTTGCCGGAGCGGCCGGGGCCCTTCTTCTCGCCCCAGGCGAGCGCCTCGAGGCGGAAGGCCGTGATCCCCGCGGCATCGACCGCGACGACCGCGCTGTGGGTGTCCTTCGCGGGGCTCTTCCCCGTCACGAGGATGGAGCCGTCCTCGGAGGCTTTCAGCTCCGCGCCGCCCGCGGACTTGAGCTGCTCCAGCGTCAGCACGGTCCAGGGGGCGGGCTCGAGCGCGGTCTTCTCCCACTCGATCTGCGCGGCGTCCAGTTCGGGCGTCTGGGTCTCCAGGCGCTGCTTCAGCGCGGCGAGGGCGAGATCGAACTCCTCGAGCCTCTTCGACTCCTCGGGCCTGGGGACGAGGATGCCCTTGTCGCCGTCGCCGATCGCGCCCTCCTGGATGTCCGCGAAGAACGCGGCCAGGCTGTAGAAGTCGCGCTGCGTGTAGGGGTCGAATTTGTGGTCGTGGCATTCCGCGCAGCCGAGCGTGGCGCCCATCCAGACGGCGCCGATGTTGCGGACGCGGTCGCCGGCGGTCTTGGCTTCGTACTCCTTCGCCTGGGCGCCGCCCTCCTCGGTGGTGAGGTTGAGCTTGTTGTAGCCGCTGGCGACGCGCTGGCGGAGCGTGGCGCCGGGGATCAGATCGCCGGCGATCTGTTCGCGGGTGAAGCGGTCGAAGGGCAGGTTCTCGTTGAAGGCCTGGATGACGTAGTCGCGGTAGGGTCCGACGTTGCGGGGGTTGTCGCTGTGGTAGCCGCGGCTGTCGCCGTAGCGGACGAGGTCGAGCCAGTAGAGGGCCATGCGTTCGCCGTAGTGGGGCGAGGCGAGGAGGCGGTCGACGAGGTTCTCGTAGGCCTTGGGGTCGCGGTCGGCGGCGAAGCGGTCGACGTCGGCGGGTTCGGGGGGCAGGCCCGTGAGGTCGAGGTGGAGGCGGCGGGCGAGGGTGACGCGGTCGGCCTCGGGGGCGGGTTTGAGTCCTTCCTTCTGGAGGCGGGCGCGCAGCAGCTGGTCGATGGAGCCGGGGGTTCTGACGGGGGGGACGAAGGCCCAGTGGCCCTGGTACTCGCCGCCCTGCTCGATCCATTTCTTGACGAGGGCGATGTCGCGGGGGGTGAGTTTCTTGCCGGTTTTGGCGGGGGGCATGCGTTCGTCGCGGTCTTTGGTGATGAGGCGGAGGTAGATGCCGCTCTTCTCCGCTTTTCCGGGGACGAGGGCGGGTTCGCCGCCTTCGCCGCCGAGGAGGGCGCCCTTGTGGGTGTCGACGCGGAGTTTGGCCTCGCGGGTGCGGCCGTCGGGGCCGTGGCAGGTGAAGCAGGTGTCGGAGAGGATGGGGCGGATGTCGCGGTTGAATTCGACTTTGTCGGGGAGCGGGGCGTCGTTGCCGGCGGCGAGGAGGAGGAACGCGAGGGCGCAGTGTCTCATCAGGATCCTCTTACCTTTTTACGGGGCTGCGGGGTGTCCCGTTATACTGGCGGGATGGAATTTCTGGACCGAGGCAAGGGCAATCCGCTGGTGCTGATTCACGGGTTTCCGCTGGACGGGCGGATCTGGGAGGGTCAGCTGGAGCTGCTGGCGAAGTCGGGGCGGGTGCTGGTGCCGGATCTGCCGGGCTTCGGGCGGACGCCGCCGGCGCCGATGGCCTCGATGGAGGCGTACGCGCGGGAGATCCTGGCGTTGATGGACGGGCTGGGGCTGCGGCGTTTTGCGGTGGCGGGGCATTCGATGGGGGGGTATGTGGCGCTGGCGTTGCAGCGGCTGGCGCCGGCGCGGCTGAGCGGGCTGGCGCTGGTGTCGTCGCGGGCGACGGCGGACACGGAGGAGGGGCGGAAGGCGCGGGAGGTCGTGGCGCGGCGGGTGGAGGCGGAGGGGGTGGGATTTCTGGCGGAGACGGCGGCGGGGCGGATGTTCGGTCCGGCGCCCGGGGAGGCGCTGCTGAAGCGGGTGCAGGGGATCATGGGGTCGCAGAGCGCGGCGGGGGTGGCGGCGGCGGCGCGGGCGATGGGGACGCGGCCGGAGGCGAGGCTGCAGTTGAGGTCGATTTCGTGTCCGGCGCTGGTGATTGCGGGGCGGCACGACCAGATCGTGCCGGCGGCGGAGAGCGAGGGGATGGCGGCGGCGATCCGGCAGGCGCGGCTGGTGTGGGCGGAGGGGTCGGGGCATCTGCCGATGCTGGAGGAGCCGGAGCGGGTGGCGAAGGAGCTGGCGGCGTTCAATCGGGAAACGTGAAGGGGGGGCGGCCGGAGCGGGCGCGGAGGGCGGCGATCGCGGAGCGGAGGAGTTTGCGGCGGGCGAGGGCACGTTCGAGGCGGTACTTGCCGGGGAAGTCGACGAGGATGAGGCCGGCGAGGAGGGTGAGGAGGCCCTGGCCGGGGATGCCGGGGACGGAGAGGGCGAGGCCGAGGGCGACGAGGGCCCAGCCGGCGAGGTTTTTGAGGATGAGGGGGGCGAGGGGGGTGCCGGGGGGGCGGCGGGGTCCGGCGCCGGAGAAGTAGTCCACCGGCAGCCGGGCGATGACGGCGGCGCTGAGGGCGACGGAGAGGGCGAGGCTGCCGAGGGAGACGGCCAGGCCCACCAAGACCCAGCGGGTCGGATTCATCGTCCCCCACTATGTCACACTTCAAGCCTCGCACAAAGGGCCTCCACCAAGACGGGGCAACAAAGCAGACGGGCTGTTTTGTTGGGTTGTCATTTTTCCTGTCGACTCGGGACCGCAAACACCCACTACAGGGCGGGAATCATTGCGGAGGACCCATGCGACGGATCCAAAGGGACACCTTGGTGTGGCACGTCTTCTGCCGCGGGGCGCGGCGGCTGAACCTCTTTCACGAAGATGCGGACTTCCTTGTCTTCCTCACCCTGCTGACGGACGCCCTCCGGGCCACGGGCTGCGAGCTCTGGGCCTACGTGCTGATGACCAATCACTTCCACCTGGCCGTCCGGGCAGACTCCGGCCAGCTTTCCCGGCTGATGCGACGGGTGGACTACGCCTACTCCAAGTACCACAACAAGAAGTACGGCCTGAGCGGCCACGCCTTCGACGGGCCTTACAAGGCCTTTCCGCAAGGGACTTGGATCAACATCCTGTACAAGCTCGCGTACATCTTCCTGAATCCCGTCACGGCCAGGATGGTCCCCCATCCGGGAGCCTACCGCTGGTCGGGATACCAGTCCTTCATGGGCCTGAAGGGCTCGCCCATGCAGGTCACCTCCGCGCCCGCGCTGGACCGGCTGTCCAAGGACCCCTCCGAGGCCCGCAAGGGCTTCCTGAGGATCATGGAGCGGGAGCAGGCCCTCCTCAAGCGCCGTCCCCCGGCCGTCCTGTCCCGCGAGGAGGTGCTCAGCCGCCAGTTCGAAAGCCTCTGGGACCACGCCGAGGATGAGGGCCCCGTCGCGGATCTGCCGCCCGAGGACATCGCCATCATCTGGGGAATGCGCACCGGGATCCCCCCTCGGGTGATGTCCCTGGTGCTGTCCCTATCCCCCGCTCAGATCCGGGATCGTCGTCATAATCTCAAAGTGCGGCTGGAGAAAGACCCCGCCCTCAGCAAGGCTCTGGAGTTATCCTAGATCGAACAAGCAACCCAACAAAAGGAGCAACCCAACAAAACAGCCCGTCTGCTTTGTTGCCCTGTGGCGGGCAACAAAGCAGACGGGCTGTTTTGTTGGGTTTGGGCTTCGCACCCCTCAGGCCACCAGGTCCGGGCCCAGGCGGCGCTGACGGTCCAGCTCGGCGTTCACCTCGATCGAGATGCCCCGCGCATAGTCCTTGCGCGCGCCCTCCACATCCCCCAACGCCTCCCGCGAAATCCCCCGCCCCGTCCAGGCCTCCACGCAATTCGCGTCCAGCTCGATCGCCTTCCCGAACTCCGCCAACGCCCCCGCGTGGTCCCCCCGCGCCTGCGCCACGATCGCCCGCCTCAACACGGCGAGCGCATCCTGCGGCGCCGGAGGCGCCATCGCCGCCTTCAGCTTCGAAAAGTCCAGCGCCGACGCCTTCGGCAGCTCCGGCGCGGGAGCCGGACGCGCCACCGGGACCGCCGCCGGCGGCGGCAGCGTCTTGACCACGACCGGCGGCGCCGGCTTCGCCGACATCGCCGTGGGCGCCGACGTCGACACCGACGCCAGCTTCGCCCCGAACGACTCCGCCGGCTTGACCGCCGGCAGCGGCACCCGCTGAACGATGGGTTTCAGACCGTCCGATGAGGACGCCGACCGGAGTGAATTCCAAAACGACATGTTCTTCCCCCTCGCCTATCTCCACCTAGAGTATCGGCGCGGAAGCCCATGAATCTTGGATAAACCTTAGCCCAGCAGCGGCGTGCTGGAACTGGACAGGTGCAGCGCCGGCGGCGGCCAGATCCCGCGCAGCTTCCACTCCTCGCGCTGATGGCCCTGCATCACCCACTCGACGCAGAGCCGGCAGAACTTCTTGCGCGCGAGCACCACCGCGCGGCCCTTCGCGAAATCCGACGCGGGAATCTCCGTCCGGCACACGTCGCAGCAGACGCGCCGGCCGCCGAGCAGCGTGCGCAGCCAGTTCAGGATTCCCACGACCTTCAGCCTACCCCTATTCCTTGACCACTTCAACGATCATGTCGAAACGCTCCCCGTGGCGCCGCCCGTCCAGCGTCACGTCGAACGCGACCAGGCGGACCCCCGGCGTCAGCCCCGTCACCGTCAGCGGAAACGAGCCCCCCTCGTGGACCGCCGGCGACACCGTCACACCCGCCCCCGCCCGCGGCACGATGCGGACTTTCGAGCCCTCCTTGAACAGCCGCACCTTGACCTGGACCTCCCCCTCCGCGCCGACCTTCACGCGAACCCGGTATGGCTCCGCCCGCACCCAGAACGGGTCGTACCAGAGCCGGTAGTCCTCCTCCGACGACAGCGTCCGAAACGCCTCCCGCATCGCCCGCGCCCAAGTCCCGTAGCGCTCGATCAGCCCCGCGGGCTTGTCCATCACGTACGAATGCCCGCCCATGATCAGATCCGGCGCGATCCGCTTGAGATAGTCGGCGCCGTAGAGGTAGCCCTCCTCGAGGATCGAGCTGTTGTGCGCCACCACCGCCTCGTGCCCGTCGTGCCGCGCGTCGTCGGGGTCCGCGAAAAGGTTGTCCCCCGTGAACACGACGCTCTTCCCGTCGATCATGCCCCGCACCGCGAGCGCGAACTCCGTCTGCCCCGGCATCCAGTCGACCGTGAACGTGAAGCCCTCCCACTCGAAGGCCTCCCCGTCCTTGAAGAGGCGGTCGAACTTGACCCCGTCGACCGGCTCGCCGTCGAGCTTCTGCCCGTAGGCCTGGATCGGCGCCGCGTAATCGAACCACTCCGGGTGCTCGCACATCGGCGCCATGCGGTCGAGCGCCCAGAGCTTCGTCCCGTGATGCTTGCGCAGCCAGGGCCCCTGCAGGAAGTGGTCGCCGTGCATGTGGGTCGGGATCATCACGTCGATGGACTTCAGCCCCAGCCGCTCCTTCATGAGCCGGATCGACTCGGCGAGGAACTTCTCATCGAAGAGGCCGCAGTCCACGAGCAGCGCGCGGCCGCTGTCCGCGAGCACCATGCAGAAGTTCGGGTAGAAATTCGGCCCGCGGAACTTGTAGAGGTGCGGCAGCGTGCGCCAGAGGTGCGGGACGGCGGTCGGGACGGAGACCTTGTCCTGCCACGACCCCGAGAACGTGTGCACGTCGTAGCCGCGGACGTAGAGCTTCTCGAGGGCGCGCAGTTTGACCTGCAGTTCGACGAGCTGTTTTTTGCCGTCGCGGAGCACGGGGCCGTGCGAGGGCAGGAGGAGTTCGGGGTCGAAGTTCGCGACGAGGCCCGCGGAGGCGCACATCGCGTGGATGCCCGCGGCGAAGCCGTAGTCCCATTCCGTGTCGAACCAGGTGTGGAGGCGGGCGCCGTCGTGGACGAGGTCGCCCGTGAACGCGAGCCAGCGGGGGCCGCGGCGGAGGAGGTAGGACATGCTGCCGGGGCTGTTGCCGCGGGTGTCGAGGCACCAGAAGTCGCGGCCGCGCCAGGTGAAGGTGTCCATGCGTTTGAAGGCGAGGTCGACTTTGACGGGGTCGACGGGGGGCCGGACGTAGCTGGAGCCGTGGATGGTGAAGGGGTCGCCGAGGCGGACGTTCATGCGGCGGAACTTCGTGGGGTTTTCGAGGAGTTCGCGTTCGGCTTCGGGGGCGGCGACGGGGATGGCGCCGAGTTTGGAGGCGCCCTGGATTTGTTCGCGGTGGTGGTGGGTGAGGAGGACGCGCTCGACCTGGGCGACGCCGATGTCCTTGAGGCGGTCGAGGACGGAGCCGTCGCCGAGGTCGATGAGGAGGGCGCGATCGCCGTCCTTGAGGACGTAGACGTTGCAGGTATCGGTCCAGAGGTAGAGGTCGGGGTGGGCGGCGGGGTCGGGCTGGGAGAACTGCTGGGCGGCGAGGGCGGCGAGGAGGAGGGGGATCATGGATATAGTACAAGGCCAAAAACCAGACGTCGGGCAACAAAGCAGGCAACAAAACAGCCCGTCTGCTTTGTTGCCCGGCGCCTCCCTCACCCTTCCACTTTCCCTGTCGACTCCAGGCGCCTTGCCCCCACTCCTTCGGCAGATCGAGAGGTGATCCATGGTTCCGCCCCTGCCCCGCTCGCGGGCAGAGCTCCTGCAGCTCACCCGGCAACCCGAGGGGCCCTGCCTGGAGTTCAAACGCTCCACGGGCGAGCTCAAGGAGGGGATGCAAACCCTATGCGCCTTCCTGAACAGCCAGGGCGGCCTCCTGATCTTCGGGGTCGATCCCCAAGGCCACCCCCTCGGCCAGCAGGTTTCCGACGCGACGCTGCGCGACCTCACCCAGGCGTTCACCCACTTCGAACCCCCGCTCCTCACCCCGATTCAACGACTCCCCCTCCTCGGCCCCCGGGAGCTGATCCTGATCCGGGTGGAGGCCTCCGACGGCGCCCCCTTCGTCTACGACGGCCGCCCCTACGAACGCGTGGAATCCAGCACGCGGAGAATGTTCCAGGAGCGTTACGCGGACCTCCTCCTCAAACGCGCCCACGGCCGCCGCCGCTGGGAAAACGAACCCGCCTCCGGGGTCCGGCCCCGGGACCTCGATCCGGACGAAATCCGCCGCATCGTGGACATCGCCCGCTCCCTCGGACGCCTCAGCGGCCCCCCGGAAGGACGCATCGAGGACATCCTCGACCGCCTCGGACTGCGCAAGGAGGGCCAGGTCCTTCAGGGAGCCCTCGTGCTCTTCGGGAAGGAGTTTCTCCCCGACTTCCCCCAGTGCGAACTCCGCCTCGCCCGCTTTCGCGGCACGGACAAGTCCGAATTCCTGGATCAGCGGCAGCTCCGCGCGCCCGCCTTCCGGCTGCTGGAGGAGGCCGAGCTCTTCTGCCGCCGCCACTTCCCCATGCCCGCGAAGATCGAATCCGGCCGCCTGCGCCGGGTCGAGCAGCCCCTCCTCCCGCCGGACGCCCTCCGGGAGATCCTGGTCAACGCGTTCATCCACCGCGACTACGCCGTCCCCGGCGGCGCCGTCTCCCTGGCCCTCTTCGACGACCGCGTGGAGGTCTGGAGCGCGGGGAAGTTCCCCAAGGGCATCACCCCCGACAGCCTGGTGCGCGAGCATCCCTCCGTGCAGCGGAATCCGATCATCGCCGAGGTGTTCCATCGCATCGGATTGATCGAGAAGTGGGGACGCGGCACGAACCGGGTGATCGCCCGCTGCCGCGAGGCCGGCCTTCCCGCCCCCCGCTTCGAGGAGCTGGACGGAGCCGCCCGGGTGACTTTCAAGGTCGCGCTCCAAGCGACCGCGCATGATACCGCGCATGATACCGCGCATGATACCGCGCATGATACCGCGCATGATCGCGACCTCGTCGCCCGGCTCCTGGAGGCGGCACTCAAACCCCTATCCATCAGCGAGTTGCAAGACGTGGCCGGCCTGCGCCATCGGGAGCATTTCCGGAAAGCCCGCCTGGAGCCCCTCCTCGAACAGGGGCTTCTGGAGCGGACGCTGCCGGACAAACCCCGCAGCAAACATCAGCGCTACCGGACCACCCCCCGAGGCGAGGCGACCCTGCGGAAGAGGAATAGAGAATAAAGAATAGGGAATCGCCCTGGGGCATTTTCCCTGTCGACTCCCCCGCCCCCCGGCCCTGAACCCTCCGTCCTGTCCGCCGCCTTGTCCGCCGTAGCTCCACTCCAAAAGATGAGCGAAGGTGGAAGCTCCACCCCAGAAGATGAGCGAAGGGGGAAGCCCCTCCCCGAAGGGGCGTAGGAGGGCTCCTCCCGTAGATGCGCCGGCTCCGTTTCTACCTGGATGCCTCCTTCTGGATGAGGCTGTCCGATCCGCCCGAGGATGTCCGGCGGCGGCTCTCCTATCATTTCTTGAATCGATCCTGCCTGAGACTGGAACTGCTGACGTCCCCGCTGGTGGCCAAGGAACTCCGCGACGATCCGGATCCGGAGGCACTGCGGACGGTCGAGCGCCAGTTCGGGCGTCAGAACCCGGACCTGATCCCCCACAAGGCCCAGGCGGAGGCCATCGGGAGGGAATTGCGGGATCGCGGAGGCTTCGGGGAACGCCGCCTTGCCGATCTCATTCACGTGGGTTATGCTGTCTTGGGCCGCGCGGATGCGCTGGTCACCTGGGATGTGAAAACGCTGGCCAGGGAGCATGTGCGTACAGTGGTGAAGCGATGGGGAAAAGAGCTGCAGCGCCCCGTGCCCCGGATCGGGACCCCGCTGGAGGTGGCCGCATGGTTCGGGCTAAGAATATGACGGCCGACGAGCGCTACGCCTACGTCCACGGCCGGATGCGAACGCGCATCGCCAAGGCGGAGCGCGAGGGACGCCTTTCCGACGAACTGGCCAAGATGGAGCAGGATGTCCGGGCGTGGATGCCCAGCCTCTTCCAACCCCGCCGCCGGAAGAAGAATCCCGAATAGAGAATAGGGAACCGCCCGCCGTCATTCTCTCATTCTTTATTCCTCTTTCCCTGTCGACTCCCCGCCCCTCCGCCCCGCTCCTCCCGTAGATGCGCCGCTTTCGACTCTACCTCGAGTCCTCATTTTGGATGCGCCTCGAGGACAAGCGCGATCACCTGCGCAGGACCTTGTCCTACGATTTCCTCAATAGCTCCTCCTACCGTCATGAAATCCTGCTGTCCGGCCTGGTCCTGGACGAAATCGCTGAGGGGCCTGCGGGAGAACGACGGAAGCTCAGGCGCCAGATTGAGCGTGTCCGTGCCAGGGTCCTTCCCGGCGCGGCTTGGGCCGGACGCTTTGCCGAGGAACTCATGAGTCTGGGGCCTTTCGGGCAGTCCCGCGTTGACGATCTCAAACACGTGGGGTACGCTGTTGGAGGGAAGGTCGACGCCCTGGTCACTTGGGACGTCAAGACGCTCGCCTGTGACCCGGTCAGAAGGGCCTGCGCCCTGGCCTGCCGCCGAACAGGGCGCCGGGCCCCCTTCTTGGGAACGCCGTTGGAGGTGGCACGATGGCTCGGTCTGCAGATCCCGCCTGGGAGCGGGTCCTGAAGGTGCGCCGAAAAATACACGCCCGCTTCGAAAAGGCGAAACGGGAAGGCCGCCTGGAGGAGGAATGCCGCCTCTACGACGAGGAGACCCGCAAAAAGTGGGGCGGCATCTTGGAGTTCGAGCCCCTGCCGCCCCCCTATCCGGGGACGCTCCGGATCGTGCCTTCGCGCCCCCGCAACGGCGCGAGGACCCCGGCCCGCCGGCGGAAGAAGAATCCGGAATAGAGAACAGGGAACCGACGTCATTCTCTCATTCTTTATTCCTCTTTCCCTGTCGACTTCCCCGCCCCCCGGCCCTGAACCCTCCGTCCTGTCCACCGTAGCTCCACTCCAGAAGATGAGCGAAGGTGGAAGCCCCTCCCCGAAGGGGGCGTAGGAGGGCTCCTCCGATGAATGCGGCACCTGCGGATCTACCTGGACAGCTCCGTCTGGAGCCGGCTCGGGGACCCTCCGGATTCGGAACGCAAGAAATGGACGATCCGCTTCCTGAACCGTGCAGGTCGGCGGCATGAGTTCCCAACCTCCCCCCTGGTCCGAAACGAACTCGCCAGGATCCAGGACCCCAGGAGACGGACCCAGGTGGATAAGGCATTGCGAAAGCGACACCCTTGCAGCTGGCTCCCACGAGCGAAGCCGCAGACCTGGCGCGCCGCTTTCAGAGCCTGGGAGGATACGGCGAGCGCCGTCTTGCCGACCTGACCCATGCGGGATATGCTGTTCTGGCAGGAGCCGATCTGCTGGCAACGTGGGATTGCCGGACGTTTGCCCATCCGGCGATCCGAAACAGGCTGGATCGCTGGGGAAGGCGGCAAAACCATAAGGTGCCCCTCATCGGAACCCCGACGGAGGTGTTGAAATGGCTGAACCTGAGGATGATCTGGACCGGGAACTCCGGAGAATCCGGCAGTCGATGAACGCAAAGCTTGCCCGGGCCTCCCGGAAGGGCTGCCTCAGCGCCGTGCTGGAGGACATGGACCGGCGCGCCCTGGCGGATTGGAAGGGACCCGTCCTGAAGATCAAAGCCCCCCGGCCGCTCCGCCGCCGGAAGAAGGCGTGACCCTCCCGCGCATTTTCCCTGTCGACTCCCCCGCCCCCCGGCTCACTCCTCCGGTGAATGCGGCGCCTGCGGCTCTACCTCGACACGTCGATCTGGTTGCGCCTGGTGGACCGGAAGCAGCACCTGAAGCGAGCCTGGACCTACGACTTCCTGACTCAGAGCGCCGACCGGCACAGGTTCCTCATGTCCGGGCTGGTCCTGGATGAACTCAAGGGGTGGCCGGCCGAAACGCGTCGAAAGATCGAACGGAAGATGAGACGGGTTCGTGCCGAGCTGCTCCCCGGAGCCGCCTGGGCGAAGGGGTTTGCAAAGAACCTCCAGGCACTGGGCGATTTCAGCTCAGCCCGCGTTGACGATCTCACGCACGTGGGATACGCTGTGGGAGGCGCGGCGGATGCTCTGGTGACGTGGGATCTCAACACGCTTGCTTGCGACCCGGTCCGAAAAGCCTGCACCCTGGCTTGTCGGCGCCTGGAACGTCAGGTTCCCCTCTTGGGAACCCCCTTGGAGGTGGCGGCATGGCTCGGCCTGAAGATCTCTGGAAGCTGGCGTTGAAGGCCAGAAGGCAGTACCACGCACGCTTCGAGAAGGCGGAGCGTGAAGGGCGTCTGGAGGAGGAATTCCGCCTCTATGACGCGGAACTCAGGAAGAAGTGGGGAGGCATCTTCAAGTTCGCCCCCATGCCGCCCCCCTATCCCGGAACCCTCCGCCTCGTCCCGCCCGCGCGCAAACCCAAGCGGAGCGCTTCGGCCGCAAGCTCCCCCAAGAAGCGCCCGCGCTGAACGGCGAGGGCGACTTGCCGATCGACACTTCATGGGCTATTCTTTCCACGTCATTTTTGTAAAACCCTGTTTTATAAGTTGGCCCGCCATGCCGCCTCTCCTGGAACGAATCCTCGAGCGCGACACCCGCTACCTCCAGACCTGCCTCCGGGAAGAGTACCGCTGCACGGCCGACGAGCGCCTGCAGCGGCTTTGCTCCTTCGAGCACTTCTTCCTGACTCTGGAGCAGTTCGTCGCGAACGCTTCGAGCCTGGACATCGAAATGGACTCCGCCGTCACCCTCCCGACGCTCATCGACGAGGCGCGCCGCCGCCGCTGGAACCGGCGCTATATCCGTTTCCTCAGGATCGCCGCCCAGGGCATCCGATTCGTCGAACGCCAGGCTTGGCGATACCGCAAGTTCCTGGGCAAGGGCGACGTCGTCCTCCCCGGCCGGGTCCGCCGCCTCCGCCTCCAGGTGGAAGGCATCCTCTTTCACCGGGAACATCCCCAAGCGCCCGTCCGCTCCTGGACGCAAAGCCCGGAATGGCAGGCCGTGCTCAAGTTTCGCCGGGAGTACGGCGAGAAGTGGGAACGAGCCAGGAAAGAAGGACGTCTCGAGGAACTCCACCGGGAGGAGGCCGCGCAGGACCGGCAGCGGCGCAAAGCCGATGCCCGGCGTCCCTGGATAGAAGCGTCCCGCCGCCGGAAGAAGGCGTAACCCTCCGGAGCTCAGCCCTAAAAGGAGCGCAGGAGGGCCCTCGCGCATTTTCCCTGTCGACTCCAGGCACCCTTGCCCCACTCCTCCCGTAGATGCGCCGGCTCCGCTTCTACACGGACACCTCCTTCTGGCTCCGGCTCGTGGACCGGAAGCAGCACCTGAAACGCGCCTGGACCTATGACTTCCTGAATCGATCCGCCGACCGGCACAAATTCCTCATGTCCGGCCTGGTCCTGGACGAGCTCAAGGGGTGGCCCGCGGAAGCCCGTCACAAGATCGGACGAAAAATGAAGCGAGTCCGGGCCAGGATCCTTTCAGGAGACGCCTGGGCTGAACGGTTTTCAGGCAGCCTTCAGGAACTGGGCGGTTTCAATCCATCCCGCGTTGACGACCTCAAGCATGTGGGATACGCTGTGGGAGGAGGCGTGGACGCGCTGCTGACGTGGGACGTCAACACGCTCGCCTGCGACCCGGTCAGAAGAGCCTGCGACCCGGTCAGAAGAGCCTGCGCCCTGGTCTGTCGGCGCCTGGGACGCCCGGCGCCCCTGATGGGAACCCCGCTGGAGGTGGCAGCATGGCTTGGACTGCAAATTCCCTCTGGAAACTGGCCCTGAAAGCCAGGCGGAAGCACCACGCCCGCTTCGAGAAGGCGGAGCGCGAAGGTCGCCTGGAGGAAGAATGCCGGCTCTATAACGCAGAGCTTCGCAAGAAATACGGCGGCATCTTCGAGTTCGAGCCCGTGCCGCCCCCCTACCCGGGGACGCTCCGGATCGTGACGTCGCGCCCCCGCAACGGGACCCGAACCCCCTCCCCCAAGAAACGGAAGAAGAACCCGGAATAGGGATTCGCCCGGGGTCATTCCTTATTCCCTATTCTTCATTCCTGAACCCTCCGTAGCCCACCCCAAAAGGGGCGCAGGAGGGCCTCCCCCGCCGCGCCTGCCCTCCGTCCTGTCCGCCGTAGCTCCACTCCAGAAGATGAGCGAAGGTGGAAGCCCCTCCCCAAAGGGGCGTCCAAGGGCCTGCCCTCCGTAGCCCACCCACAAAAGGGGCGTAGGAGGGTATAATCACCCCCTCATGGCGATGCTTGCGGCCTACCTCTTCGGGATCTCGCTGCTGCTGACGCTGGCGCTGACGCCGCTGGCGATCCGCCTGGGCCGGCGCTGGGGGGTGCTGGACCATCCGGGCGCGCGCAAGATCCACGCCGCGCCGATCCCGCTGGTGGGCGGCTGGGTGATCTTCGGCGTGCTCTCGCTGCTGCTCTGGGGGCACCTGCCTGAGCGAGGCGTTTCAGGAAGTTGAGGCCAGTGCCGTCCTCAAGCCCGCCGCCGCAAGATCCAGCGCCTCCGGCGATACCGTCGGATCGATCAGGAACATGAGCGAGGTCTCCCCCAACTCCTTCGCTACCGCCAGCCGGCCCTCGGGACGGAGCCCCGGTTTCTCGAACGCCTTCTCGAGATAGATCTCGCTGCAGCTCCCGCTGAAGGCCGGCACCCCCGCCTTCTCGAGCGCCGCCAGTACCCGGTCCCGCCCGCTCCCCACGTAGACGTAGTACTTGTACCAGGCGTGGCCGACATGAGCGGGCACGGACGGGATCCGCAGCCCCGGGACGCCTTCCAGCGCCGCCGTCAGCCGCGCCGCGTTCCGTCGTCGCGCCTCCAGCCAGCCCGGCAGCCGCCGCAGCGCCACCCGCCCCACCGCCGCCTGGACCTCCGTCATCCGCGCGTTCGTGCCGAAGTCCTCGTGCAGCCAGCGGAAGCCCGGCGGATGTTTCCGCCGATGCACCGCGTCGTAACTCTTCCCATGATCCTTCAGCGACCAGAGCCGCTCCAGCAGCGCGGGGTCCCGCGCGACCAGCAGACCGCCCTCCCCCGCCGTCGTCAGGATCTTGTCCTGGCAGAACGAGAACGCGCCGACGTCCCCGAGCGTCCCCAGCGCGCGCCCCCGGTAGGTCCCACCGGTCGCCTGCGCCACGTCCTCGATCACCTTCAGCCCCCGCTCCCGCGCCAGCTCGAGGATCGGATCCATCTCGCAGGCCCGGCCCGCCAGGTGGACGGGGATGACCGCGCGCGTCCGCGGCGTGAGCACGGCCCGGATGGACTCCGCCGTCAGGTTCCCGCCCTCGCGCTCGACGTCCGCGAAGACCGGACGCGCCCCGCGCGCCACCACGCAGGAGACGGACGCCACGAAGCTGCGGGGCGTGACGACGACCTCGTCTCCGGGGCCGACCCCGAGGGCCTGCAGGGCCAGTTCGAGGGCGAGCGTGCCGTTGGCGACGGCGACGGAGGCCGGGACCCCGAGGAACGCGGCGCATTCGCGTTCGAAGGCGCGGCCTTCCCCGCCCGTCCAATAGTTGACCTTGCCGGAACGGACGACGCGCGCCGCGGAGTCCGCCATCTCCTCGTCAAACTGCGGCCAGGGGGCGTTCATTGGACGGCCCCGAGTATACGGCATACACTAGGCCTGATGAAGGACCTGGTCATCCTCGGCGCCGGGGGGCACGGCCGCGAGGCCCTCGACATCGTCCGCGCCGCCGGATGGCGTCCCCTCGGCTTCCTGGACGACAACCCCGCGCTGCACGGGCGCGACGTCGACGGGCTGCGGGTGCTCGGGGCCACGGCCTGGCTGGAGCAGCGCCGCGACGTCGAGGCGCTGATCGCCATCGGGAATCCGGAGGTGATGCAGAACCTGGCGGCGCGCCTGAAGGCGTGGGGCATAGGCTCCCCCAGGGCGGTCTCGCCCGCCGCGGTGATCTCCCCGGGCGCCGTGATCGGGGCGGGCTGCCTGGTGTTTCCGCTGGCCTTCGTCAGCACGGGGGCGGTCCTGGGGGACCACGTGACAGTGAACACGGGGGCCTCCGTGAGCCACGACTCCCGCGTGGGCGCGTGCACGCTGATCAATCCGGGGGCCCGCCTGGCCGGGGGCGTCGAGATCGGCGGCGGCTCGATGATCGGCATGGGCGCCCAGATCATCAACCGGATCCGCATCGGTGCGGGGTGCAAGGTCGGGGCGGGGACGGTGGTGATCGAGGACGTCCCGGACCGGGCCACGGTGGTCGGCGTGCCCGCCCGCCCCGTCAGGCGCGCCTGACCGGGCCCTCGCTGGCCTTCAAGACGTCCTGCACCCAATTGGTCTGCGTCTTCACCAGCTTCGACGCGCCTTCTTCCGTGAGGAACTTAACGTTGTGGTGCTGGGGGCTCCGGTAATCCTCGATGCGGCCGGCCTCGAACGCCTCGATCACCTGCCTCACCCCGCGCTCCAGCGTCCACCGCGGCTCGAACCCCAGGACCCTTCGCGCCTTTGCGAAACTCACGCGGTAGTTCCGGGCGTCGGTGTCGGACCCCTCCGTGGTCAGCTGCGCCTTGGGCACCAGGGACTGGATCAGCTGCCCCACCTGCAGGATGGTCCGGTTCTGGTCGTCGGACCCCACGTTGAAGATCTCCCCCGCCACCGATCCCGGCGCCGCCTCCAGCGCCTCCGACACCGACAGCGCCGCGTCCTGCACGTGGACGAAGGGGCGCCACTGGCTGCCCCCGAACACCGTGATCCTGCCCTCCGTGAGGGCCTTTGCCGTGAGCAGGTTCACCACGAGGTCGAAGCGGGTCCTCCCCGAGAACCCGTAGATCGTGGCGAATCGGAGGATCGTGACCGCAAACGACGGGGACAGCATCTCCTGCAGCACCTTCTCGGAGGCGATCTTGCTCCGCGCGTAGAGGGACAGCGGGCTGAGCGCCGAATGTTCGTCCAGCGTCTCGTCGCTCGCACCGTAGACGGAGCAACTGCTCGCGAAGATGAACCGTCCCACGCCGCTTCCCTTGGCGATTTCCGCCAGCATCTTGGTCGCCACGACGTTGACGTCGATCGTCAATTCCTCGTCCACGGCGCAGGCGGGGTCGCCCACGATCCCTCCGAGGTGCACCACGGCGTCCATTCCCTTGACCGCTTCGGCGACCTTCTCGAGATGGCGGAAATCCCCCTCGACGACTTCGAGGCGGGGATGCTCCAGGACACCCCGCAGAGGCTCCTTTCCGAAGAGACACAGGTCCAGAAGCCGCACCCGGAGGCCTTTTTCCAGGAGGAGGGGCAGGAGGGCGGATCCGATATATCCGGCGCCCCCCACCACCAGGACGCTTCCCACCTGCCCCGGGGGAGCCGCATGCACGATGCCGTGCTCGCGGGCTCCGATCCACTTCCAGAGTCTGGACCAAAGTCTTGAAGCGACCAGCATGGCGACGGTGAGGGCCCAGCCCAGGAAGAGGGCGCTTCTTGAAAACCACGACAGGCCGTAGAAGAGGAATCCCAAGAATCCGAACAGCAGATAAGAGAGGGAGACCGCCTGAAGGATGACGAGGGCCTTATAGCGTCCCCGGTACGCACGCCCGTACGTGTAGAAGCCCGAGAGGCTGAAGACGGCAAGGCACAGGAGCACGAGCAGGAAGGACGACCAGCCGTAGCGCCCCATGTGCTCGGCATAGGTGAGGCCCTTGTCGAAGGCCTCGGGTTCGAACACGTAGACGCCCAGGAACCGCAGGGTCAACGCGGCCGCCAGAGACGTGCCCACCATCAGCGCATCCGCGCCCATGCGGGCCGCCCATTCGGCGGGGGATCGGAACGGTCGCGGCCTGCCCTTGGTCTCTTGCACGACGCCTCTGTCCTCTCGTGGGTTCGGGGCCGTCATTCTACGCGGGACGGGGTCCGGGGGAAATCCCCTCCTGCAGGCGGGCCGTGAATTTTCCCTGTCGAGTTTCGCGGCCTGGAGCCCACTCCCCCGGTGAATGCGCCGGCTTAGATTCTATCTGGATGCCTCCATCTGGATCCGTCTGACGGCGCAGCAGGACTTCGAGCGGCGCGCGGCGCCCTACCACTTCCTCAACCGATCCTGTCTGCGGCATGAACTTTTGACGTCCCCACTGGTGGGGAAGGAAATCCGCGACGCTCCCAATCCGGAATTGCACCTGAAACTCGAACGGCAATTAGAGCGCCAGAACCCGGAACTCGTCCCGAACAAAGCCCAGGCGGAAGCCATCGGGAAGGACTTGAAGGATCGAGGAGGGTTCGGGGAGCGCCGCCTTGCCGATCTCATTCACGTGGGTTATGTTGTCTTGGGCCGCGCGGATGCGCTGGTCACTTGGGAGGTGCAAACGCTGGCCAAGGAGCACGTGCGTACGGTGGTGAAGCGATGGGGAAAAGAGCTGCGGCAGCCCGTACCGCGAATCGGAACTCCGTTCGAGGTGGCCGAATGGTTCGGACTAAGAATCTGACGGCGGACGAAGTCTACGCCTACGTCCGCGGGCGGATGCGAACGCGCATCGCCAAGGCGGAGCGCGAGGGCCGCCTTTCCGACGAACTGGCCAAGATGGAGCAGGAAGTCCGGGAATGGATGCCCAGCCTCTTCCAACCCCGCCGCCGGAATAAGGCCTGAGGCGGGCGCTCCTACCCCCACGCCTCCTCAAGCGCCCCCACCACCCGCCGGGCGGCCTGACCGTCCCAACCCTCGATGGGACCTCCCTTCTTGACCCGAGCTTCGAGGATCACGACTGCTTGGCGCTCCGCCTCCGCCAGATCCTCCCCCACGACGATGTTTGTCCCCTGGGTCACCGTGACCGGGCGCTCGGTGTTGGGCCTGAGTGTCAGGCAGGGCACATCGAGAAAACTGGTCTCTTCCTGGATGCCGCCGGAATCGGTGAGGACGAAGCGCGCTTCGGCCATGAGCCCGAGGTTCTCCTGGTACCCGAGCGTGTCCAGGAGCTGCAGACCCGCCGTTTCCCGCGCACGCTGGAGCAGGCCGAACGTCTCCAGACGCTCGCGCGTGCGGGGATGCACCGGGAAAAGGAGCGGCAGCCGGGCGGCCAGGCGGCCCAGGCACTCCACCAAGGCCGCAAGGCGCCCGGGGGCGTCGACGTTGCTGGGACGATGAAGGGTGACCAGGGCGTACCCCTTCGGCGGAACTCCGCAACGCGCCGGCATGCCCAGCGCCCGGGCGGCCTCCCGTTGCTGCACCAGCGTGTCGATCATCAGGTTCCCCACGAATCGCACGCGCGAGGCCGGAACACCCTCCCGGGCCAGATTCTCCATCCCGGCAGGGTCGCTTACGAGAAGCAGGTCGGCGATCGCATCGGTCACGACGCGGTTGACCTCCTCCGGCATGCGGCGGTCAAAGGATCGAAGGCCTGCCTCCACATGGGCGACGGGGATCTGAAGTTTGGCCGCCGCGAGACTGCAGGCGACCGTGGAGTTGACGTCGCCGACCACCACGACGCCGCGAGGCGGCGAGCTCAGCAGGTGTTTCTCATAGGCCGCGAGGATCCGGGCGGTCTGATCGCCGTGGGACCCGGACCCCGTCCCAAGGTGGACCTCCGGCGATGGAATCCCGAATTGACGAAAGAACACCTCCGACATGCCCTCGTCATAATGCTGGCCCGTGTGGACCAGGCGACCCCGAAGGGGCCCCGTGCGGGAGGCAAGCTCGCGCAGGATGGGAGCCACCTTCATGAAGTTGGGCCTGGCCCCGGCCACCACATCCACGAGCACGCTCATGTGTTGGAGTCCGTTCCCATGAATTCCGGCATCGTCGCCTGCCCGGGCGCAGAAATCCCCCGTCTGAGCAGAACGCCGGTCGCCGTCCTGAAAAGGATCCGGAGATCTAGCGCCAGGGATGCCCGCTCCACATACCAGAGATCCAGCGTGAATTTCTCGGGCCAGCTAATCGCGTTGCGCCCGTTCACCTGGGCCCAGCCGGTAATGCCGGGGGGCACATCATGCCGCCGAAACTGATCCATGCTGTAGCGGGTTCGGTATTGCGGAAGCAGCGGACGAGGTCCCACCAGACTCATTTCACCTTTCAGGACGTTCCACAACTCAGGAAGTTCATCCAAGCTGCTCGAGCGCAGCCAGCGGCCGAGCGGTGTCAGCCGTTCGGCATCCGTTCCCGGCCCGTCCTTCATCGTTCTGAACTTAATAATCCAAAATCGCTTCCCATGCAGTCCCAGGCGCACCTGCCTGAAGAAGATACGCCCTCCCAGCTTGAGCTTCACGACCAGTCCAATCACCAAGAGAAGGGGCAGCAAAAGAAGGCCCAGCAACGTAGCCCCCAGCACATCACATGCGCGCTTCAGCAGCAGGTACCCCGTCCCGGGCTTCCGCCGGGCGGGACCCATCGTCTCGAGAATCACCGCATAGCGCTCCGCCAGTGCCTCGCGGGTGGCGTGGGCGAACACCCAGGCCCGGCCCCGCTCACCCATCCTCCGACGACGATCTTCGTCCCCCGCCAGATCCACGATGCGCTGGGCGATCGAAACAGAATCTTCCGGAGCCGCGAAAACTCCGGCGCCCGCTTGTTCGCAGACCAGCTGGCGGGCCGCTCCGTCGATCGCGAGTATAGTCGGCCGCGCGCAAGCCATGTAGTCAAAGACTTTGTTGGGATACACCGTGCGAAACGTCGGGTTGTTTTGCAGAACCGCCAGGCCGATGTCGCAGGCCTGCACGATGGCGGGCATGCGTTCCTTCGGCTGGGGCCCGTGAAAAACCAGGTTGGTCAGGCCCCGCCGACGGACTTCAGCCTCCAGAACGCCGCGCTCGGGGCCGTCACCGACGCAGGCGATCAGAAGATCCGTGCGTGATTTCAGATGTTCAGCCGCCTCGACCAGTTGATGCAACGCATTGGCCCGTCCATGGGCTCCGGCATAGAGCACAACGGTGCGATCCCCCCACCCCAAGGCACGACGAGCCTCATTGTCCCTCGGCCCGGGTTGGAAATGCCTCACGTCCGCCCCGTTGGGGACGAAAACGATCCGTCCCGGGTGAACCAATTCCCGCCTCAACAAATCCTCACGGAACGCCGGTGTCAGTACGTTGATCCGGTCCGCCTCACGATAGGCCCAGGCTTCCAGCCGATAGAGGAACCTTGCCATGAAAGAGCGTTCCTTGAGCACCCCCGTCGTGATCGCGCTTTCAGGCCAAAGATCCCGGACTTCGAAGACCCAGGGGATCGGATCGCCCCGCCAGCGTGAAGCCACCCAGCCCGGCAAGGCCGTCGTCAAAGGGGGGGAGCTGGCGATGACCACATCCGGACGCGGAACCCGGAGCACTGCCCAGCAGGCCGACACCATGAACCCGAAGAAGGCCCACATGCGCCCCAGGAACCCCCTCGAATAAGTCGCAGGCGTGTAGCAGCGGAGCACGTTTACCGCGCCGTCCTGCTCTCGAGTGATCCAGCGCCCACGGTAGGGCGTGGCGCTCCGACCCGTGGAGTAATTCACGGTACCGGCGATGACGGTCACCTCGTGGCCGCGCTGGGCCCAAAAGCGGGCCATTTCATTGAAACGGGAACCGCCCGGGCCGTCCGGAAGGAGGTAGTTTTGATGAATGACCAGAATTCTCATGACCGCGGTGCCGTTTACCGGACCTCGATTCCAGCTGAAGTGCAGCTGAAGCGTATCTTGCCGCAGGGATGCTCGACCGTCCAGCCCCCTGCAACGACCTCCACTCGCGCCTCCCCGCCGCTCAACACCGAGATCACCGTGACCGGAACGCGGGCCCTGAATTCGAAGGCCAAGGAGGGCGCCGGTAGCTTTTCGCCGTAGTACCTAGAGATCCAGCCGCGGGGCGGATCCTCCCCGCCGGAAACTATCGAGGCCTTCAAGGAGCGGCCGTCCACGGTGTAGCTGCGGACAACAAACGGTCCCTCCGGAGTTTCGAGGCGCAGGCCGCCCTCCTGAGACGCGTGGGGGTAGGGCGCCCCGAGCCACTGAAGCCGAACGAGGTGCTCTCCTTCGCCGCTCAGGCTGTCGGCAACCACCCAGAGATCATCCGGCAGGAAGAAGACCTGGCGGCGGTGGACAATCCCGCCCTGATGACGGCGATACCCAAAGTGTTCACCCTCCACCTCCCGCCGATCCGAGACCTCCCTCACTCCGATGGAATTGGCCTGCGTGAGGTAGACGGATTTGAAACGCCTCAGGTGCAGCATCTGGTCGCGACCATCGACCTGCAGGGTGTTATGCGACCCCGTCCGGAGGAAGTAATCGTGCCAGCGCGGCGGGCCGTTGTAGAGGAAGGTCCCGCCGTCGACAAGGACGTTGAGCCCCTTCCACCAAACGTCCAGATGCAGCATGTCGATCTGTGAAAAGCGCTGGCGCAAGGAGCCCGCCCGAACAGCTCCAAAATTGCCGGGGTTGCGTCCCCGGAGCACGTGGTACCCGGAGTGCATGAATGAAACGCTCCTGCGCTCGGGAGCTGCCAGGGGCGCCGCGAGGGACTCCGGCCCCAGGAGCCAGGCAGCCGTCTCGTCCCAAGGACCTTCCCCAAACAGCCGCTGCCCGCGCACCGCCAGGTTTGCCGCCTGGAGAATAGGACGAAAGTCCGCATAGTCGCAGGTGCTGAGGACCAACGGCAGCGATCCGTCGTTGGGGCCGTAGTTGGGCAGGCGGCCATCCGCGGGATTCTGGTGGGCCACCAGGAAGTCAACCGAGTGCGTCAGTGCCTCCCGGATCGAGGGGAGCATGGTCCGACCCTGCGCCCGCCCCCACACCTCTGCCATGAGCAGGATTTGCAGGGCCACGCGGTGATAGGTATGCGAATTCTGGATATAGCCGCCATCGGGGGCGAACTGGACCCCGGCCTGCTCATCGAGCAGACGCATTCCGGTCTCCCTCCAGCGTTCCGCCCGGGGCGCCTCGCTCAGAAGCTCGCCCAGGATCAGAAGCCCCAGAGCCTCCGACAGCAGATGGTTGTTGTAGACCGACTTCCGGGCATAATCGAGGTTGCCTTCCAGGTGATGGCCGACTTGATGGAAATGATCCACGATCGCCGACAGGAAATCATCACCGAGGACGTCGGTCCCTTGGAAGACCTGGAGGGCAAAAAGCCAGGCAATGAGTCGGAACACCAACTCCTGACCTGAGGCCCAATGCACCCCCATCCCCGGAGGGTTCTGACTCACAAAACTTTCCACATGGGCGCGGAAGATCCGGGCGCAATCCTCGCGCTGGCGGGGATGAAAAGCCCCGGCCCGGGCGAGATGGAAGGCTTGGGGGAAGCGACCAAGTTCCCAGGTCAGCTTCACATCACCCACCCGTGCCTCATCCCGCAGCGCCAGCGACCAATGCACGTTCGACCGCCAGCGGGCCCGGGACACCGGATTGAGATGCCAATCCAGGGGATCGCCGAAATCTCCCCACCAACGGCTGAAGCAGAAGATGCGGCCCTGCCCCGCTTCGCGGGCAAGATGTGCCAGCCTCTCCCGGGCCGCAGGGGGAATGGAATTACCTTCCGCCATCCCGAAGACGCCGAGGGTGCGGAGCTTCCGCCGCGCCGAGTCGGCGGCAGAACTTGCCAGTCGGGGTACGCTGCGGGGCACGGCTGCCTTAAGGCCGCTGCGGTGCTGGAACTCCCAGTTCGCCCGGAAGAACGTCTCTCCGGGTCCGAGTTCCCGTATCTCCTGGACGTAGTCCCGCCACCCCGGCTTGGGCTCGCGCCGGGCCGGCTCCCGCCGCCAGGCGTCGTGTTCCGGCGCCTGGCCCAGGAAGCGCTGAGCCCAAATCTCGATGCAGAGGGCCTTCCAAGTCTGGGTGAAGGCATGTGGATCTTCAGGATTCGCCAGCAAGGCCTCGACTCCTTTTGCATCCAAAAGACCCCGCTCCCGGGCGGCCTTGGAGAGGAGGGTCTCACGAACAAAACCCGCGTGAGGTCCGCGCATCCAGGCCTCTGCCGGAGTGTCGAAGCCGACCTTGCGGCGATTCAACACCTCTGCGGGGATGGCGTCGGCCACCGCCTGACGAAGGATCCACTTGGAGGCGCCGGCCCGAAACTTGAGGCCGAAGTCTGTGCGGAAGGCCAGGCGGACCAGGCGAGGATCCGCGAGAGGCACCCGGGATTCCAGGCTGTTCGCCATACTCATCCGGTCGTCCTGCTGGAAGAGACCGGGCAGGTACGTCTGCACGTCCCACAACATCGCGGCGGTAGCGGGATCCCGGACGCTGTTGGAACGGATCCGGTCCGTAAAGACCTCCCAACAGGCACGACGGGATACCCCGGCCCCCGGAAACAGGCGGGCCCAGGCCGTCTCCGGGACGGACGCGAAGTTGTCGAAATATCGTTCCTGCCAGCTGCCGAAGAGCCCGGCATTGGCGGCCAGGCGGCGTAGGGTGCGCCCCTCGAAGAGTTGTTTGCCGAGGTTGCCGCCCACGCGGGGCCCCCTCCCTGCGAAGGCGGCGGACCGGCGCCCGGTAAACCACGATCGCACGACGGACCAGGGACGGGCGAGGGCATAGCGCGCGTAGCCGCCGAAAATCTCGTCGGCCGCCTGTCCTCCGAGGCAGACCTTCACCTGTTGGGACGCCAGTTTGCTGACGTGGTACATCGGAATCAGGGCGGGTCCGATGACGGGCTGGTCCTGGATTTCGAGGAGCCGGGCCAGATCCTCCGGGAAGGAAGATGGATCCACGGTCATGAGTTGCAGATCCAGACCCATGGCCTTCGCCGCGGCCTCCTGGAAAGGTCCCTCATCGACGACGCCCTGATTGACAAAATGAACGCCGAAGAGTTTCGGGCGGTAGCCGCCGCGGGCTGCAAAGGCGGCCACGGCGCTGGAATCGATACCCCCGCTGAAGAAGGCGCCGACCGGGACGTCGCTGAGCAGCTGATCCCGAACCACGTCGGCCAGGGTGGATTTGAGTTCCTCCACCGCCTCCTCGTCGCTGCGGTGCAGGGGATCCGTGACGTCGAGGCGCCACCAGGTGCGGACCTGTCGGCGTCCTTCTGAAAACACCACGGCCTGGCCGGGCTCGACCTGGCGGATGCCCTCGAAAAATGTCCGGTCGAAAAGGGGCGTATGAAAATGCAGATACTGGTTGATGGCCTCTAGATCGGGGCGGCGCGGCACGTCGGACCACTGAAGCAGCGCCTTTATTTCACTGGCGAAGACGACACGGCGCCCATCGTCGTGGTAATAGAGTTGTTTCACTCCGAGGGGGTCGCGGGCGAGAGCGAGTTCCCGGCGACGGCCGTCCCAGAACGCAAAGGCAAAGATTGCGGAGGGATCCCGAAGACCCCGGAGGCCCTCCTCCTGAAGAAGATTGACGAGGGTCTCGGTGTCGGAGGAACCGCGGAAGCGGACCCCTTTGGACTCGAGACGGCGGCGCGCCTCCCGGTGAGTGTAGAACTCGCCGTTATAGCTGATCCAGCAGCTGCCCCCGGAGGAAGCCATGGGCTGGCGGCCGGTCTCGGACAGATCCACGATGGCCAGGCGGCGATGACCGAGCCCCAAGGGTCCCTCGACGAAGAAGCCCTCCCCATCCGGCCCCCGGTGCGCGAGGGCCCGGGTGATCCTCTGAAGGGCCTCACGATCCGCAGTCTGCCCGGGCTCCCCGTAATGATAAACCCCGGCGATGCCGCACATGGATCAAAGCGTTCCGCCGGGAATCTCCAGAGGAACGCCGGCGCGAAGCGATTCCACTGCAAGTAAGGACGTTAGCGTGGAATTTTCAAGATCGGGCCAAGAGACGGGCCAGTCCATCTGTCCGGAGCAGGCCTCGACAAATGCCTGCCATTGGTTCCGATGCCCCCTGTCACGATCCAAAGACGTCTTGCGGCAGCGATTCGAGGACCAGAGTTCAAGGCTGGACCATCCCTCCAAGACCGCCGTGCGTCCACCACCGAACATCTCGATACGCTCGGCCGGGGCCGCGCGATCACCTCCCGCCTGGTAGGACACGGAGGATACGCTCCCATTGGCATGCCGAAGCGTGATCATGACGCGATCATCGGCAACTTCCAGATCCGCATCCTTTGCGGATGATTCTGCAAACACCCGCACCGCCGGGCTTCCCGCCAGATCCAGGGCCAAGTCGATGGCATGCGAAGCTTCCCCGATCAGACGGCCTCCACCGACGTCCTCGTCCTGGGTCCAATGGTCGCCGGGCACGGCCCCCGGAGCAAAACGGTATCCCACGCTGAGCGGATGGATACCGCTGAAGAACTCCTTGAGCCGCGCCGTTCCGGCAGCAAAGCGTCGGTTGAACCCCGCCGCAAGGAGGGGACAATCTTTGCCCAAACGGGCGACCACCTCGAGCAAGGAGCGGTATTCCTCAAGCTTAATGCAGAGGGGTTTCTCGACCAGGACATGTTTCCCGGCTTCCAAAGCCGCCTTGACGATTTCGGCGTGTTGGTCATGCCGGGTGGCGATGATAACCGCCCGGGTTTCGGGGTCCGCGAATAGCTCCCGGGCATCGGTGGCGGCAAAGGCAAAGCCCGCCCCCGTTCCCGAGTGCTGCGCCGTCATGCCCTTGGCGCTGCAAAGCCCCCGAAGCTTGAGTCCGGGGATTTTGGTCAACGCGGGAAGCATGACGAGGCGGGCGAAGTTTCCGCTGCCGATCACGCTGAGCCCTAAGCCGGTGGAGGGTCTCCCTCTGCGGGGCAGTTGGACCTTCCGGGTGCGGGTGACCGGGGTGTCGCCATAATCCAAGAGGATGCCCACCACCCCGCCCTCCCCTTTGGTGATAAGCTCATAGGCTTCGGCTCCCCGTCCTATCGGAAAGCGATGCGTGGTCAGTCTTTCCACCGGCAGTGTTCCGGAGGACATCAGGTCTAGGACAGCCTCCATGTTCCGCTGGGCGGTCCAGCGAACAAAGCCCGCCGGGTAATCGACCCCCTTCTCCTCATACTGAGGGTCTCCCCGTCCGGGGCCGAGGGACGAAGACACGGTGAATTGCAGTTCTTTCTTGAAGAAGGGGGCGCGAGGGAGATTCAGGCCGGCGACCCCCACCAAGACCACTCGGCCCCGGACGCGGCAGGCCTCGGCGGCAAATTCCACAGGTTCATTGCTTGTGGTAGAAGCGGTGATCAGTGCAGCATCCACGCCGGCAGGCCCGGTGAAGCGCTTAAGGCTACCCAGGTCAAAGATTGTCGATCCCTCGTCGAGCCCCAATTCCCTTGCCCGACCGACTTTGGCCGGATCGAGATCGATCCCGTAGACACGGCAGCCCTGGGCCTTCAATAAGGCGACGGATAAGAGGCCTACGAGGCCAAGCCCGATGACCACCACACGTTCTCCAAGAGTGGTCTGGGAAAGGCGCACCCCTTCCAGAGCGATAGCCGCAACCGACGTATAGGCAGCCTGTTCAAATGAAACGCCGTCAGGAATACGTGCACATTGGGTCCGACCCACAGCGACGATTTCGGCATGGGGTCCGGTCGTGGCCACTCGATCGCCAGGTTTGAATTCCTGGACTCCCCGCCCGCACTCAAGAACCACACCTGCGGCCGAATACCCGAGCGGCATGGGCTCATCGAGTTTGGCCCGAACCTGACCTAGGGTGGCCAATAACCCCTCCTGCTTGATCTTCTGCAGCACGCGGCGCACATGGTCAGGTCGATCCAAGGCCTTCCCAATCAGCGATTTCCGGGCCAACTCGACAACGTACCGCTCCGTGCCGGCCGAGATGAGGGAAGCCCGGATCCCGACTACCAGACCTGCGGGAGGGGCCACGGGATCCGGAAGGTCCCGGATCTGGGTAAGCCCGGAGTTGACGGACTGAACCACCTGCTGCATGAAGCCTTCAGGATAACACAGTCGGGGGAGATTTCGACGCGGATCCCCTAAACGAGTTCCTTGATGAAGCGGCGGAGGTCCTCCCGGCGGCGTTCGACGGAGAATTCCTGCCGGACACGTTTGACGCCGAGCTCGGCCAAATCCCGGGCATGGTGCCGATCAAGATAGGCCTCGCGAAGCCCGTCTAGAATCCCTTGGATTGAAACTTCACGCACGTAGCGTCCACAGTCCCCGACCACTTCAGGGACAGCGCCTACCCGGGAAACGAGCACCGGAGCACCGCAGGCCATGGCTTCTGCGGTGGCGACTCCAAACCCCTCGTACCGCGAAACCTGCGCATACAAATCGCAGGATTGCATCCGCCGGATCTTCTCCTCTCGGCTGATTTCCCCTGGAAACTCGACCTTCTCCGAGAGACCCAATTCTCTGGCTCGGGCCTGAAGCAGCGGTCCTCCGTCCTCCGGAGGGCCGGCCAGCGTCAATCTTGCCTCCGGTACCTCCTTGGAAAATGCGGAGAATGCCTCCAAGAGCTCAGGAACCATCTTTCGATGCATATTGGTAGCGCGCTGCCAAGCGATGTTCAATATGCTGAATTCACAAGACCCGGCCTTTGCGGATACCGATGGGGCATAGATCGAGGAATCTACGACCAGAGGGCTGTACCTGACCGGCTTGAATCCCGGCCCCATGAACTGAGGAAGCTTATCAGCCTCATCCCGACTGACGACAACATTCAAATCGCTGAAGCCGCTTCCCCACCGCTTTAGCGCACGCTTGTGCCAGGGCATACCCCGGAAAGCTTCCAAGTCGAATACACCCGTGGTCAAGATGGGAATCCCTCTCAGGCGTGCCACCGGACCCCATGCCCACAAGTAATTCCACCACCACACAATCGCTATGTCACTGGGAACAGCCAGAAACGCCCTAGGATCACGACATTCGGTAACCACAGGAATAAACGATCGCAAGAGAGAAAGATCCTGCTGATAGAATTCCACACGACCAAGCACTGCGGGGTCGACGCCAAAGACGCAGAACGCTGCCTTCATTGAGACTCTGAGCAGTCACCGGCGCAATCCGCCCCCTCCCGACATTTCCGCGCTCTTGTGATAAGAAATATCTGGACGCACAGTAACCCAGCCCAATCCCCAAAGGAAGATGCAGCACCCATTAGCCCCACCACCCCTGACGATACCGTGAACGCCGTCATCCCCCAAAGGCACGCTCTCCAGGCAGATGACGGCCCTCTTCTATTCACTAGCCCACCCATTTGCGCCAAGATATCCTTCCATACACAGACTGCAGCATACGCCATAAACCCAAAGTATAAGAACGCTGCAACGCCAAAGGAAGCAAGGTGGCTTGTATATCCATGCTCGCTCTTTGCGATTAGAGCGCTAGAAAGAATGACCCTCCGCATCTCTTGCCCACCAACGCCTACCCACGGAGAACCAGCAAACGTTTCCAAGAGCACCTTGTTCAGCTCCTGACGTCCACCCGTAAACTCAACAAGTGGGTCATCGGCAATGACCCGAAGGAACAGAAGAGCCTCCGTTAGCAGACGTTCCGATAGCAGCACCGCTCCAATCACGCCACATGCAATGGATAACAGAGCAATCCGCTTTACAGACATCACAACTACCCACAACACCAGCATGATCCCAAACACATACGTCCGCGTCATGGTCAATACGCTTAGCAGGACTACGACACACACTACGGACAACACGAGCCACCATCGCCAACCACGAATAGCCACACCCTCCCTTAACCACGCCACCCCCAACGCGACTGTCATGACTGGCGGCACCCAAAGAAAGAAGAATTCACCGCGGGAATACTGACTGAATTCCCAAGACATCCCAAGACCAACGTTAACAGACCCAGGAATTTGAATTGCGATCCCCGCCCCGATAATAACACTCAGGCATTGCCCAAAAAGAAGATACTTCAAAGCCAGCCGCGTAAGCTCCGGTCGGCGTCCAATACAAGCCCCCAGATACAAAGCGCTTCCAAAATGCAGTATCCAGGCTAATGATCTGGCCGCCTCAAGAAGCAACTCCTCTCTGAAGAATGATTGCACCGCAATTACAAAACAATAGCAACCGACCAAGGCCGACGCTCTGCGCGGGATTGCGAACCCTCCCTCCCTGACGGAAGCGACTAACGCCACAGCAAACAGGAAGACGTTGAACACGATGCCATTGAGATTGTCCTCTAACCCCACCATCTCATTTGCTGAGCGGCCAACCGGGAATGGATACCAGCGCACGACGTTGTTAAAGAAACATCCACCGATTAGCACAACCGCAAGGATTACGCGAATCCATTGCGGAGTCACACCCACTTGATGGTTGATGGATGTGCTGGAAGCCTTTTGCATATGACCTCTACAGGTCGCCCGCGCGCCCTTCCTCACCCTTCATTCCAGCCATTAGCGCACGTGCGAGGACTACCATCGCACTTCTTGTGCCGAATGGGGATTTCCCTACCCGCTTCACGAAGAGCAGGACTCTTGATGATAGATAGAAGAGGAGGAATGCAAAGAATAGGAGATGCGGGAGGAATCTTCTAGCCAGGAGGATCTTATTGCGAGTTATGTAGTATAGGCCAAATAGGTTACCCTCCCCCCCATGACTTGCTGCCAAACCGTGCAAAGCATGCACAGAATTTACTAGAACAACTCGGAAGCCGCTCTTTTGTGAATATAGCCCCAATTCTACATCCTCGCAGTACATGTAGAGCGACTCATCAAAGAGCCAGCCCACCTGGCTTATCCGAGAACTTGCCAGCTTGGCTGAGATCAGGATGGCGCACCCCTCGACGTAGGCGGTGTCCCAGTGCTCGCAACCTGGTTTTGGACGCACAGTTCCAAGACCCAGCAGCAGCCAGGGCCAGCGGCTTCCCGAAAACAGCACTCGCTCTCCGGTACTGTCTTTAACAATCGGCCCCACTAGGTCGGCCCCCGAGCTCTGCGCCACTTCCACGAGGCGCTCGAGCGTTCCACTGGGCAGTTCCACATCGTTGCTCAAGAGGAAGATCCAATCGGCACCTGCTGCTAGCCCGGCTCTGACCGCCCAGTTTGCCCCCCCGGTGAACCCCCGGTTTTCTTCCACTCTCAGGAAGGCGCAATCTCCCAGCCCGAGAGGGCTCGCCGGGTCTCCGCCTTCGATCACCCGCCCCTCCGACGTGGTCCAATAACCTGCACGCGCTCCAAACCCAATCGTCTCTTGGCGGACTACTGCCGTAGAACCATCGGTCGATCCGTTATCCACCACCACCAACACGGTTTCGGGAGTTACCTCCCGGACCTTCCGGAGGCAAGCAAGCGTCGATGCGGCGTCGTTGTAATGAAGGATCGTGATGACGACCCGGGGATGCCTACAATTGACCATGACACGCCTATTGAGTCGCATTCCATCCGAGCAGCAGGATCACCAAGAGCATCCCCAGTTGGGCACAAACGTACCCGGGCTTCCTAGGTATTCGCGACGCAGCATAACTCAGGCAGAATAGATCGAACGTCACAATCACCACCCAACCCCAAGCGGCCCCCTGCAGGCCGATGGATCTCGAGAGCACGACCATCAGGATGACCGCCAAGGGAACTTCCAAGCAATTGAGGATGGCCGGGATCCTCGAGCGGCCTGTCGCTTGAAGGTATACAAACGGCAGATGTGCGTGCCCGTTGATAAAGACTGCGAGGATCAGGATCCCTACCAGTTGCTCAGCCTCTGGCCAGTAGCCTCTCCCCAACCACAATTTAACCCATTCTCCAGCGGTCAAGGCGAGCACCACGAGTCCGGTTCCCCAGCCCCAAGTCAGGAAAAGGGAGGCCTTTCTCATCGAGGCCCGCTCGTCGGTCCCATTCCCGCTGTAGGCGGCGAACCGGGGCAACCAGATCTGGGCTATGGCTTTGGGAACCACCAAGGCTCTCTGCACCACATCCTGGATGGCCACGTACCGGGCACAGGCCGCCAACGAAAGAACCTCCGCCAAGACAAGGCGATCCAAGTACACGAGCACCGGCGCCATGACGAAGCTCAGGGTTACCCAAGCGCCTTCGCCCAGGAGATCTCTCATCGAAGCAAAGGAGGGCTTTGGCTGCTGGCTCAATGCAGGAAAGACGTTGGCAGCCACGCGCCAAAGCACGATGCAACCGACTGCCCCCGCAACCGCCCACCCCACAAACACCCAGGCAAATGGGAGGAAACCAAGAGCCGACACGACAGGGAGCAAGAGGTTCGCACTTGACACCCCCCCTCGCACAAGGCTGGTCATCCCGAAGCGTCCCCTTGCCTCCAAAGCGGATCTTAGAGCGCCCGAAAGCACAACTGGAATGACTGAGATGGAGGCACCCACCAGGCTTCTCTGAATTTCAGAAAAGGTTGCCTCCGAAGTGATACTCAGCCTTCGAGCCCACCCGCCAGAAAATCCAGCGATCAGCACCGCTGCAACCACAGAAAAACCGGCTACCAGTGCAAGGCCTGACCAGAGAAGCGTGCGCTGATTCTCCGAACTATCTCCGCCCAAGGTCCGTGCAAGCCGCTGACCTAGGATTCGAGAGACTCCGAGATCGGCCCCTGAGGCATACCCTAGGACCATCCAGCCCAAGCCGACCAGGCCGAAGCGCTCTGGTCCGAGTTCCCTCAACAAGAATGGAATTGAGAGGAGTGCGATTAGAGAAGGGATGGCGGTGGAGAGCAGCACACACACCAAGGGCTTGACGAAGGAACTCTCCGCCGTCCCACGATCCGACACGCCCCCCGACCCAAGCAACCCCACCTTGGCTACCCCTCCCAAGCGGCCATGCACTCGGGACAGAGCTGAGGTCTCACACCTCCACCAAGGCCCGGATCCGGTCTCCCACTTTTCCTGCCTTCTCCGCAACCGCCTTCAGCGCCTTTGCCACCGCGGCCGCCTGGCGCTTCAGGTCCTGCTCCTGCGCCACCCGCTTCCGCCTTCGCTCGCCCCGGCGAGCTTCGGCGGGATAGATTCGCAGATCTTCCTGCGCCGCCCGGCCGTTCTTGATCGCCGCCGCCGCCTTCGCCTGCACCGCCGAAACCATGCCCGCCGTCAGCGTCCCGTTCGAGCCGCTCCCCTTCGGACGCCCGGGACCCCGCTTGCCGCTCCCCTTCGGACGGCCCGGCCCCCGCTTCGCCGTCTTGCTGCCCGCCGGACGGCCCCGCTTGCCCTTGGGCACGATCCCCAGCTTCGCCAGGTACCAGCGCACCGTCACCGTCGACAGCCCGTACTTCCCCGCCACCGCCGTCACCGACTCCACCACCGTCTTGCCCGACTTGATCGCCGCCGCCAGCTCCTGACGCAGCTCCTCGCGCTGCTCCACGGACAGTTCCTTTTGGACCATCGGATATCCCGCAGATTATACCCGGCGAACGCCCTACGGAAGGGAAAAGGCGGAGACGGCAGACCGAAGGCGGTAGACGGGGAACGGAAGCGGCGGAGCACGGGAATCCCGGTCGTCGGCCGCTCGCCCTGGCGGCGGCGAAAGCCCTGCCTTGGCCTTTTTGATCATCCCCGCTCCGCAGCCCCACCCCCCGAAGCTACCCCGAGCACGTGATCCCCTTCCGGCAGCCGATTCACAGAACGGGCGTGAGCGTGGCAAGTCCGTGATTGCGGATCTGATGGCGGACCACCGGTTCGTCCACCTTCAGCCCGCGGGCGATCGAGATCACCCGCTTTTCGTCCGCCACCCGGCTGCCCTCCAGCAGCACCTCCACGGTCTTTACGGGAGCGAGCAGCTCCGCGGCGAAGGCGTTCGCCTCGGACAGGCTTCCCGCCAGACAGGAGGACGCCACCCGGGCATAGGGGCGCTCCGGATCCCCCACGAAGAGCACCTCGTGAAGATCGCGGGCGAGACGGAACCGCCTGGCGTTCTCCCGGGTTTGCGACGACAGATGGAACACGGGCGCCTTGCCCGACGCCCAGGCCACGGCGCCGTCCAGAGAAGGCTCCGGCAACTCCGCCGTCCGCACCTGGGCCCTCGCCAACCCGCACTCCCCATACAGGAACGCGGCCAGGGTATCGGCGGGGATGCGCCCTTTGCGGCCCAGGGAAGAGGATGCCTCCCGCGTGGCGATCGCCCGACTCCATCCGGTCCGCCAGGGCCTGGGATCCCGGCTCCGGGCGACCGGGTCCAGATCCGCCAGCCGTTCCCTGAGATCCCGAAGGGGCTTGGGGGCGGCTTTGGACCGCTCGCAGCGCGCCCAGAGCGACTCCGCCCATGCCTTGTCCGCTTCCAGACGATCCGGATCCGCGGCATCCAGGAGGGCGCCGAAGACGGGTTGAACGTCCCGAAGTTCTCCCAGGGCCGCCCAGGCTTTCAGCAATCGCCCCAGGGCCTCGGACAGGTCTTCCGCATCGATTCCGAGCCGGGCCACCATGGATCGGAAACGGCGCTC
Organism: uncultured Planctomycetales bacterium; assembly: GCA_964619955.1. Lineage (GTDB taxonomy): Bacteria > Planctomycetota > MHYJ01 > MHYJ01 > JACPRB01 > JACQFK01. The sequence goes on along the minus strand of CAZUJF010000021.1, from coordinate 58,004 downwards.
CTCGGCGGGCATCCTGCCGAAACGCCCCCACGCTCCGCAGAACTCGAGCGAGCGGGGATCCCCGGCGTCCTGAAGCCGGTGGGCCAGCGTGCCGATGAACGCCGCCAACGACGCTTCCGCGGCGTCCCTGGACACACAGACTTCGCCTTCCCCCAGGAAACGGACGGGAACCCCCTCCAAGGGCGGCCCCGGCTGCCAGGCGAAGACCACGTCGGCGCCCCGCCGGGAGGTCGTCAGGTCCGGGAATCCCATGCCCTCGCGTCCGCTCCTCCAGGCGTGCCGACGTCTCCACTCCCGGCGGCTCTCCGCGTCCCCTTCCGCCGGCTCGCGAGGGGCATCCAGGAGGTCGTGCCAGCGATGAAGCGCCCATTCGGCCAGAGGGAGGGGGGAAATGAAGAGGTGCGACTGGAGGGCGTTGGCCGCCTCGCGGTCGGCGTACTCCGTGACGATACGACCGTCGCACGTCAGCAGGAATTGGGACCAGGTTCGGGCGAGCGCCGGGTCGGTGATGCCCGCCGCCTCAGGGTCCCACCGGATGCTGAACTCTATGTTCGGGGCCATATCCGCTTTCTCAGGTTTCGAGTCAGGGCGTCGCACTCGTGGGCTTCGTTGATGGGCCACGCCTTGTATTCGCCGCTCACGCGATTGGTGAGCCGGGCCTCGAAGTATACTTCCTCAGGAGCCCCCTGGGCATCCGGAACCGTGACGCTTCCCCAGACGTAGCGCGGGAAGCGGCCATCCCAGACCCTTGAATGCAGGCCCTTTCGAATCGACCTCCCGATTCCTTCCCGCAGCGCCTTTCCCGTGGCTTCCTTGTCGGCCGTCTTGGGGCACTTCGAGGCGGTGGACCTGGGCAGGCCGCCCTCCGTCGGGTAACGCTTGTGCTCGGCACTCCGGAGATAAGTCACCTCGCGGGCAGCCGCCTCGGTGTCGTTCGGTTTTGGGTCGCTCATGGGTTTCCCGCAAGGTCCTCGGAGAAGCCTACCATACGTCTCCGGGCTCGTCCACGTCCCGCCTGAGGAGGCTCTTCCGACGAACCCTCGGGAGTCGGGGGGAGGATGGAAGCCGGGAGACACGGTGGACGGCGGAAAGGCGAAGATCCGGAGTCGGTAGACCGCGGTAGTCCCGGCCGCAGGGGCAGTTCCCACCCCGGCGGCGGCGGATGTCCTGCCTTGGCCCTCTATCTCATCCGATCGATTCCACGAGTCCCGCGAAGGGGCGGCGGGACCTCCGGTAAGAGAAGACGGATGTGAAGATCCGGCGATCCGACGACGGGATCCCGTCTGTCTGAATTCCGGCCGGGAGCGCTTAGACCTCGACCAGCGCCTGGACCTTCGCGCCCAGCGCGCGGGCCTGGGCGGCGACGCCGGCGAGACGCCGCGCGAGCGCAGCCGCCTGGCGGCGGAGCTCCTGCTCCTGCGCCACCAGCTTCTCCCAGCGCGGCATCAGCTTCTGCGCCGCCCGGCCGTTCTTGATCGCCGCCGCCGCTTTCGACTGCACGGCCGCCACCATGCCCGCCGTCAGCGTCCCGTTCGGGCCGCTCCCCTTCGGGCGCCCGGGGCCCCGCTTCTGGCCGCTCCCCTTGGGACGGCCCGGCCCGCGCTTCGCCGTCTTGCTGCCCGCCGGACGGCCCCGCTTGCCCTTGGGCACGATCCCCAGCTTCGCCAGGTACCAGCGCACCGTCACCGTCGACAGCCCGTACTTCCCCGCCACCGCCGTCACCGACTCCACCACCGACTTGCCCGCCTTGATCGACGCCGCCAGCTCCTGACGCAGCTCCTCGCGCTGCTCCACCGACAGTTTCTTCTTGGCCATGGATCATCTCCCCGGTCTATGTGAATCAAACACCGGCTGGGAATAATACCCGAAGGGAGAGAGGGAAGAAAGAAGAGAGTAGCTGGGAAGAGAAGACCGTAGGCGAGAGGCGGTAGGCGAGAGGCGAGAGGCGGTAGGCGAGAGGCGAGAGGCGGTAGGCGAGAGGCGAGAGGCGAGAGGCGAGAGGCGAGAGGCGGTAGGCGAGAGGCGAGAGCGGGGAGCGGGCCCGGAAGACGAACGGGCGGCGGGGGGCTCCTTGGGAGGAATGAATGATCCGGGCCGCCGGCGCCTCTTGTCCTGCCGCAGAACACCTGCTAGCATCGATCCGCATGAGCGATTGGATCGTCAGCCAGCCCGGCGTGCTGGCCGGAAAACCCGTGATCCGCGGCACCCGGATCTCGGTCGCCTTCATCCTCCAATGCCTCGCCTCCGGCATGCCCGTTGAGGCGATCCTGGGGGCCTACCCCCATCTGTCCCGCGAGAGCATCCTGGCTGCCGTCGACTATGCCGCCCGGGTCATGGAAGGCGAATCCGTCCAGCCCCTCCGGGCGGGTTAGATGTCCAGACTGCTCACGCCGGAAGCCGGAAGCTGGTAGCTGGAAGCTAGTGGTTCGGCTAACTTCAATCCGTAGGTTGCCCGCATCGGCGGGCACCTACGGATTGAAAGTTGACTCACCACTAGGAAGAGAAGACCGGAGACGGTAGGCGAGGAACGAGGAGCCGGAAGCGAGGATCCGGGCGGGAGGCGGGGGGCGGGCCCGGAAGACGGGCGGGCGGCGGGGGAGGGCCCGGCTGGGTCAGGCGGAGCGGATCGAGCGCGGCAGCACCTTCAGCCGCCCGGACGCCTGGTGCAGATCGACCGCCTGCTGGGCGTTGAGCCAGAACTCGGCCGTCGTGCCCAGCGCCGCGCCGAGGCGCACGGCCATGTCGGCCGTCACCGCACAACGCCCGTTCACGATGCGATTGACCCCCTTCACGTCGCAGCCCACATGGTCCGCCAGCCGCTTCTGGGTCAGCCCCAGCGGCTTCAGAAACTCCTCCTGGAGGATCTCCCCCGGGGTCGTGGGCGGCCTGAGCATCTTCTTCATGAGCTTCCCTTCAATGGTAGTCCGTGATCCTGACGGCTTCCGCACCGGCGGCCGTCCACCGGAAGACGACCCTCCACTGATCATTTATCCGGATGGAATGGAGCCCCTTCATGTCGCCCTGAAGGGCCTCCAGCCGGTTGCCCGGCGGGCTCCTCAAGTCGCGCAGATCGACGGCGTACTGCAGCAGGTCGAGTTTCCGGCGGGCCACCGAGGCCACCCCGCGCCATCCCGCCTTTCCTGCGGCCCGCCCCGCAAGGAAAAACTCCTCCGTCCCGCTGTCCGAAAATGATCGTATCGCCATTTCCCCAGGAATAATACCTCTATAGGGTATCCCTTTACAAGGTATATACTCAGGAAGACGGTGGATTGCAGACGGAAGGCGAAAAACCGAAGACGGCAGACCGTAGACGGAGGACGGGAAGAAGGAAGCCGGGCGGACTGCGGGGGGCTCCTTGGATCCTGGATTCGACCAAACTCCGGGATGTCCGCAGTTTGGTCGGATGATCGGACGGGGCCTACCCGAGCCGGTAGGTCGAGGCCTTGGTCGATCCTTCCTTCACGACCAGTCCCGCCTCAAGGAGCGGCTTGAGCAGCTTGCTGAGGTGGCTTCGGGTGCCCCCCAGGCTCCGCGACAGGTCTCCTCCCCCCATCCCCGGATGCTCCCCCAGAATCTGCAGCAGCCGCTCCTGGGACCGGTTGAGCAGGAGCCTGCGCAGCGGGGACTTCGCCCGGAGCATCTGGATCCGACGCTGCGTTCTTCGAAGCGTCTCGACAACCCCCTCACTCACGTACTCCACCCAGGACGTCAGATCGTCCCGCCTCTCCCGAACCCTCTGAATCATCTCGTAATATCGTTTCCGATCGGCATCAAAGAATTCGTCCACGGCAAAGATGTGGTGCGTGTCAAACCCGCGGCGAAATAGGAGCCAGGACGCCAGGGCCCTCGAGGTTCTCCCATTTCCGTCGGAGAAGGGGTGGATGGACACCAAGCGGTGATGCGCCACCGAGGCGACGACCACCGCATGCTCCGCCCGCGCATCGCTTGAATTCAGCCAGTCCAGCAATGCCCGCGTCAGCACCGGCGTCGCCTCGGGCGGGGGCGGCCGGTAGATGACCCGCGAGCCCTGATAGACGGCGTTGGGCCGGGTCTTGTACGCGCCGCCCTCCCCAGGAGGCAGCAGTCCCTGGGAGATCTGCCGGTGCAGACGAAGAAGGTCGCCTTCTTCGATGTCCCGCGGCGGACTCCGCTGCCAGATCCACCGGAGCGCGGCAAAATAATTGAGCACCTCCCGCTTCGCCCGGTCTTCCACGCCCAGATCCTTCCCGGCCGCCAGGGCTTCCACCTCCGGCAGCGTGAGCGGGTTGCCTTCGATGCGGGTGGAGTAATGGGCGAGCCGCACCAGCGCCTCCCGCTGGGTCGGGGCGATCCATGAGACGTCCAAAGCCTGCTCCTGGATCCAGGCCCCCAGCGCGGAGGCCTGCGTCAGATGCCGCACCAGGAGGGCCGAGCGCTCGAAGAAGGGCTTGTACGGCGGGGGCATGATCCAACTCTAGGGAAGGCTTTACTAATTGTCAACTATTTGATTCCAGTATTGTCGCGCCGCGGGAAGAGGGAATCCTGACGCGCGGCGATCGGCCCCCTGGAATCTTCATTCCTTATTCTTCATGCCCCCGCTACAACAGTGCTCGTGGACCTCGACGAAGCGGCGTGGCGGCGCTCCGGCGAGGAGGCGGAGGCGGACGCGCGGCGCCTCGAACCCGAGCTGCGCGCCCGGCTCGGCGCGGCGATCCCCGCGGACGCCGTCCGCGTCATCCTCCCGACCAACGACCGCCCCCTCGCCCCGCAGGATCCCGTCCGCGCCGCCCGCTTCCTCGAACACCTCGCCGAAAAAGCGGAGGGCGCCGTCCTCGATCGCGCGTCGCTGGAAGCCGATCCCCCCGGCGCCGAGGCCCCGGCCAACGGACGCGAACGCCTCGCCCGCCTGGCCTGCGGCGCCTGCCGCGGGAACTGCTGCCAGTCCGGCGGCACCCACGCCTACGTCACCGAGGAGACCGTCGTCCGGGTCCTCGAAGCCCATCCGGACTGGAGCCTCCCCCGCCTCCTCGAGGCCTACCGGGCGCACCTGCCCGCCGAGACGACCCGGGACTCCTGCGTCTTCCACGCGGCCACGGGCTGCGGGCTGCCCCGCGCGCTGCGCTCGGTGACCTGCAACACGTTCCTCTGCGCGAAGCTGGACGCGCTGCGGGCGAGGGTGCCGGAACACGATCCTCCGCCGGTGCTGGCGTTGATGTATGAGAAAACGACGTTTACGCGAGCCGCCCTGCTCGATGGAGCGGGAATCCGAGGGCTGGAGGAAGAGAAGGCGATAGGCGATAGGCGATAGGCGATAGGCGATAGGCGATAGGCGATAGGCG
>CAZUJF010000021.1:0-52586 GCA_964619955.1 uncultured Planctomycetales bacterium | reverse complement strand
AAGGCGATAGGCGATAGGCGATAGGCGATAGGCGATAGGCGATAGGCGATAGGCGGGGGACGGGGGGCGGGCGACCCACCTTTGCAATTGTTGATAAAACGTCAATCATATTGCATAATTGTAAGGCATGTGGATCGACCGCTTCCTCCTGCCCCTCCTTCAGGCCGAGGCTTCCCGGAGGCCCGTCGTCCTGCTCACCGGACCCCGCCAGGTGGGCAAGACCCGCCTCCTGGAAACCCGCTTCCCCGGGCACCGCTACGTCAGCCTCGACCTGCCGTCCGTCGCCGAGGAGGCCGAGCAGTCCGGCGCCGCCTTCCTCGAACGCCACCCCGCCCCGCTCATCATCGACGAGATCCAGTACGCCCCCCGCCTCTTCCGGGCGATCAAAGCCGCCGTCGACGCGCGGCGCGGGGAGGCCGGCCAATACCTCCTCACCGGCTCCCAGAACTTCCCCCTCATGGCGGGCGTCGGCGAAAGCCTCGCCGGGCGCGTCGCCGTCCTCCAGCTCCACTCGCTTTCCCTGGCCGAGATCGAGCCCGTCGCCGGCCGCCCGCTCTCCGGAGAATCCCTCATCCCCTGGATCTGGAAAGGAGGTTATCCGGAACTCGTCGCCCAGGACCTCCCCCCCTCCCGGTACTACGCCGACTACGTCGCCACCTACCTCGAGCGCGACGTGCGGCAGGTCCTTCGCGTCCAGAATCTCCGCGACTTCGACCGCTTCCTCCGGCTCTGCGCCCTGAGAACCGGGCAGCTCCTCTCTCTCAGCGGCCTCGCCGCCGACATCGGCATCAGCCCCAACACGATCAAGAGCTGGCTCAGCGTTCTGGAGACCTCCGACCTCATCCGCCTGGTCCCGCCCTGGTCCCGGAACCTGGGGCGCCGCCTCGTCAAAACCCCCAAGCTTTACTTCCTGGATACGGGGCTCGCCGCGTTTCTCTGCGGGTTCGACCGACCGGAGACGCTGCGCGCGAGCAGCCTGCTCGGGGCCTTCTTCGAGACCTGCGTCTTCGGCCAGCTCGTCCGCCACTACGCCCGGCGCGGCGAACCCGACCGGATCTGCTTCTACCGGGACTCGCTGGGGGCGGAGGTGGATTTCGTCCGGGAGGAGGGCGGACGCCTCCGGCTGATCGAGGTGAAGTGGGGTGAAACGCCGGACCCGGAGCCGCGCGGCTTCAAGATCGTCGAAGGCCTGCTCGGCCGGAAGGCGATCGTCGCCCGGCACATCGTCACCCCGCAGCGCGGGCGCCGCCTCGTCCAGGGAACCTGGATCGGGGATGCGGTGGAGCTGGGGCTGGATGAAGCCAGGGGCGGGTAGACCGCCTACGTCTTGCCGTAGTAGGCGGAGTAGTAGTAGCCGTAGCCGTAGCCGCGGCCCTGGGGGTTGGCGCAGTTCATGACCGCGCCGCCCAGCGCCACCTGCATGCTCTCGAGCCGCCGGCGCGCGAGCACCGCGGCGCTGCGGCTCGTCTGGCCCTCGCGCACCACGAGCACCGTGAGGTCCGCCCGGCGCGCCACCAGCGGGCTCTCGCTCACCTGGTTCACCGGCGCCGAGTCGATGAGGACGAAGTCGTAGTTCGCGCGCGCCCAGACCAGCGCCTCCTCGAAGCGCGTCGTGCCCGCGAGCTCCGCCGCGCCCGAGCTGCCCTCGCCGGCCGCCAGCACGTCCACGCCGGGGACCTTGCTCTGCTGCACGACCGAGGCGAGCGTCGCCTTCCCCTGCAGGTACTGCTCCAGGCCCGCGCCGGCCGCCGCGCCGATCAGCTTGCGCTGGCTGGGGCGCCTCAGGTCCGCGTCGAACACGAGCACCCGCCGGCCCTCCATCGCGAGGACCTTGGCGAGGTTGGCGGTCACCGTCGACTTGCCCTCGCCCTGGAGCGCGGACAGGATGCAGACCACCCTGCCGCCCTGGATCTTTTCGAGGCGCGTCACGAGCTCGGCGCGCAGGCCGCGGAAGGACTCGAATTCCGGCAGCGTCGCGTGTTCGTCGAGCAGCACGGGCGAATCGCCGAGGGCGGTGCTGAGGCGCGGGATCATCGCGACGACCTCGAGGCCGACGAAGGCCTCGACTTCGCGGGGGCTCTGGATGCGGTCGTCGAGCTGTTCCACGACGAACATGGCGCCGACGCCGAGCAGGAGGCCGACGACGGCGGCGAGGGCGAGGTTGGTGAGGATCTTGGGTTTGAAGGGGGCGAGGGGGAGGGTGGCGTGGTCGACGACGCGGACGGAGCCGAGCGCCGAGCCGCTGGTCGCCGTCGTCTCGCCGTACTTCTTCAGATACGAGGTGTAGAGCTCCTTGGCGGAGAGCAGTTCGCCGTCGAGCCGCTTGAACTGGTTGAGGTTGCGCGCGGCGGCGGTCATGCCGGCGTCGGTGGACTCGATCTCGGCCTTGAGGGCCTTCTCCTCGCCCTCGACGGCGGCGAGGTCGGTTTCGAGGGACTTGAGGGTGCCGCGGATGGCCTCGCGGATCTTCTCCTCGACGAGGAGGAGCTGCTGGCGGAGTTCGAGGATGGCGGGGTGGCGTTCCTTGTAGAGTTTTTCGGCCTTCGCGAGTTCGGTGGCGGTGCGGGTGCGCTGGTCGGCGAGGGGTTCGAGGGTGCGGGTGGAGTGGAAGGCGGGGTTGAAGAGGCCGCTGACGCCCTCGACGCCGTAGGAGCTGAGGGCGTCGAGTTCGGAGCGGACCTTGATGCGGCGGAGGCGGATCTCGGTGAAGCGGGTGTCGAAGCGGCGGCGGGCCTCGACGAGGGATTTGTAGTGTTCGTCGAAGTCGATGAAGCCGGTCTGGGTCTGGAAGGCCTGGAGGGCCTTGTCGGCGTCGTCGACCCGGGCGCGGATGGAGGGGAGGGCCTCCTTGGAGAGGACCTCGGCGGCGCCGCTTTTCAATTCGCGGAGGCGGCGGTTGGCGTCGTCGAGGTAGAGGGAGACGAGCGTGTTGACGACCTGGGTGGCGGCGGCGGGGTCCTCGTCGACGAAGCCGATCTTGAGGATGAAGCTGGTGCGGACTTTTTCGATGTCGAGCTGTTCGCCGAAGGCCTTGAGGGGGTCTTTTTTGTCGTCCCACTTGCGGCGCACCGCCTCGGGGAGGGCCTTGAAGACGGTTTCGAGGAGGGTGGGGCTCGTGAGGATCTGTTCCTGGGTGCGGTAGTAGTTCTCCCACATCATGCGGGAGGCCATGAGGGCGGGGTCGGCGGCGTCGCCTCCGACGAGGGGGGTTTCGGGGCGGATTTCGAGGGAGGCCTGGGGGCGGTAGAGGCGTTTGGTGGTGAAGGTGTAGATGCCGACGGCGACGAGGGTGGCGAGCCAGACGAGGGCGAGGAGGCGCCAGCGGCGGCGGAGGATGATGAGGACCTGGGCGAGGGAGGCGCCGTCAGGAGCAACGATGGCGGGGGATGCGGGGTCCATTGAAGCAGGATAGCAAACAAAGAATAGAGAATAAAGAATAGGGAATCCTGGCGGGCGGCGTTGCTCCCGAAGGGGGATCGCGCGCCGTCAGGATTCCTTATTCCCTATTCTTCATTCCTCTTCAAGTACGCTCCATTCCGGGTCGCCTGCAACAGCCCGCGAAGGACGCCCCGGGTCTTGGCCAGGGCTGCAAACAGGGAATGAGCGGCGGGCAGCCAGCCCAGGTCGCGTGCGAGGAGCAGGAAGCAGCCCACCTCCTCCAGGGAGCCGGAGGCGATGGTATAGCAGCGGGCCTTGTCGGCCGGGGTGGCACGGCCGAAGCCTTCCGCGAGGTTGGCGGACACCGAGACCGCCGCGCGGCGAATCTGCGGAACCAAGCCGAAGCGTTCCGCCGGAGGGAATCCCCCGCTCGCCCGGTAGACCTCCAGGGCCAGCGCGTGGGCAAGTTTCCAGGCCTCTAGATCCTCGAAGCTGCGGATGTTCATCGCATCCTCCCTTCATGCACCGGAGGAGTGCGGGGAAGGAGCCGGGAATCGACAGGAAAAAGGAATAAAGAATAGAGAATAAAGAATCCTGACGGGCGGCGTTTCCCCCAACGGGGAGATCGCGGACCGACAGGATTCTTTATTCTTTATTCCTTATTCTCTATCCTCTCTTCATGTGCGGGATCGCCGGGTTTCTGGGGCCGGCCCCCGATCCCGCGGTCCTCGACCGCATGACGGACGCCCTCGTCCACCGGGGGCCCGACGACCGCGGGACCTGGATCGGCGAAGGGGCCGCCCTCGGCCAGCGCCGGCTCTCCATCCTCGACCTCTCCCCCGCCGGCCACCAGCCCATGGTCTCGGAGCGCTGGGTCCTCGGCTTCAACGGCGAGATCTACAACCATGCCGCCCTGCGCGGCGGCCGCGCGTACCGGGGACGCAGCGACACCGAGGTGCTGCTCGGGCTGCTCGACGACGACGGCGTCGAGAAGACCCTCCCCCGCCTCAACGGCATGTTCGCGTTCGCCGCATGGGACCGGAAGGAGCGCCGGCTCTGGCTCGCCCGCGACCGCTTCGGCGAGAAGCCGCTGTATTACGGGACCTGCGGCGGCGTCTTCCTGTTCGGCTCGGAGCTCAAGGCGCTGCGGGCGCATCCGGCGTTCGAGACGGCCCCGGACCGCGCCGCGCTCGCGCTCTACCTGCGCCTCGGCTACCTGCCCGCCCCCTGGAGCGCGTACCGGGCGGTCCGCAAGCTGCCGCCCGGCTGCTTCCTGCGGGTCGGCGACGAGCCCCGGCCCTACTACCGCGTGCGCGGCCTCGACCTGAGCCCCGCGGACGAGCCCGGGACCCTCGAGCGGCTCGACGGGCTGCTGCGGGACGCGGTCAAACTCCGCATGGAGGCGGACGTCCCGCTGGGCGCGTTCCTCTCGGGCGGGATCGACTCCTCGACGATCGTCGCGCTGATGCAGGCGCAGTCCTCCCGGCCGGTGCGGACGTTCACGATCGGCTTCCGGGAGGCGGCGTTCGACGAGGCGGCGGATGCGGCGGCGGTGGCGAAGCACCTCGGCACGGAGCACACGGAGCTGACGGTGACGGCGCAGGAGGCGCGGGATCTGATCCCGTCGCTCGCGGCGATGTACGACGAGCCGTTCGCGGATTCGTCGGCGATCCCGACGCATCTGGTGTCGAAGCTGACGCGGCGGCACGTGACGGTGGCGCTGAGCGGCGACGCGGGGGACGAGCTCTTCGGGGGCTACCGGCGTTATCTCGCGGCGGACCTGCTGTGGCGGCGCCTGGGCTGGATGCCCGCCTGGCTGCGGCGCCTGGGCGGGGCGGCGGCGGGGCTCGTCCCGGGGCTGGGGCGTTATGCGCGGGCGTTCGCGCAGCGCGACCCGGCGTCGGTGTATCTGAGCCTGGTGACGCAGTGGGAGCGGCCGCCGCTGCCGGACGCGGGTCCGCTGCCGCTCACGCCGGCGGAGCGGCCGGAGGGGCTGCCTTCGCACGACGGGGTCCTGGCCCTGCAGGTGCTGGACCTGGAGATGTACCTGCCGGAGGACATCCTGGTCAAGGTGGACCGGGCGTCGATGGCGGCGTCGCTGGAGGCGCGGGTGCCGTTCCTGGATCCGCGGGTCGTGGAATTCGCGCTGCGCTTGCCGCCCTCGATGCGGATCCGCAAGGGCGTCACCAAGTGGGCGTTGCGGCAGATCCTGCACCGGCACGTGCCGGCGGCGCTGGTGGACCGTCCCAAGCAGGGGTTTTCGATCCCGCTGGGGGCCTGGCTGCGGGGGCCCTTGCGGGACTGGGCGGAGTCGTTGCTGTCGGCGGGGGCGCTCGCGAAGGGGGGCCTGCTGGACGCGGTCCCGATCCGGGCGCTCTGGGAGGCGCACCTGGCCGGTCGGATTGAGGCCCCGCATCTCCTGTGGGCGGTGTTGATGATGCAAGAGTGGAGAATAAGGAATGAAGAATAAGGAATCCTGGCGGACGACGTTTCCCCCAAAGGGAGAATCGCGGGCCGTCAGGATTCTCTATTCCTTATTCCTTATTCTCCCCCTCGCCCAGGAGATCCGGCACACGACGGACTCCGTCGAGACGGTGAAGGCGGCGCTGGCGAAGGGCGGCGCGGTCCTGCTGGACGTGCGGGAGCAGTCGGAGTGGGACGCGGGGCATCTGGAGAGCGCGCGCTTCGTTCCGCTGAGCGGGCTGAAGGACGAGGCGGGGCGCGAGAAGCTGCTCGAAGGCGTGCCGAAGGACAAGCCGGTCTACGTGCATTGCCGCTCGGGGGCGCGGGCGCTGACGGCGGGGGCGATCCTGAAGGGGCTGGGCTACGACGTGCGTCCGCTCAAGGCGGGCTATGCCGAGCTGAAAAAGGCCGGCCTCAAGTAAAAAAACAGCCTGTCTGTTTTGTCGTGTCCCGGGACACGACAAAACAGACAGGCTGCTTTTTTCCGGGGTCAGGAGAGGAGGCGCTCCAGGTCCTCGCGCGTCAGGTTGGCGACCAGGCGGCTGTCCTCGCCCAGGATCGCGTCCGCCAGCTCGCGCTTGCGGCCCTGCAGCTCGAGGACCTTCTCCTCCACCGTGTCCTTCGCCACCAGGCGGCAGGCGATCACCTTCTGCGACTGCCCGATCCGGTGCGTCCGGTCGATCGCCTGCGCCTCCGCCGCCGGATTCCACCAGGGATCCAGCAGGAAGACGTACTCCGCCGCGGTGAGGTTCAGACCCACCCCGCCCGCCTTCAGGCTGATCAGGAAGACCTTGATCTCCGGGTCCTCCTGGAAACTCCGCACCCGCTCCGCGCGGTCCTGCGTCTGGCCGTCGAGGTACTCCCGCGGCATGCCCTCCCGCCGCAGCGCCTCGTCCACGATCTTCAGCAGGCTCGTGAACTGCGAGAACACCAGCGCCTTGTGACCCTCCGCGACCACCTCCCGCAGGCGGTCCATCAGGATCTCCAGCTTCGCGCTCGGCTGGTCCCGCCGCGCGGGGTCGAGCAGGCCCGAATGGCAGGACGCCTGACGCAGCCGCAGCAGCGCCTCCAGCGCCTGGAACTTCTGCCGGCCCGCCGGCAGCTTCGGACCCTTGCCCAGCAGCGACTCCTGATAATGCCGCTTCAGGTCGTCGTAGCGCTTCCGGTCGTCCGGCAGCAGCTCGACGGAGATCGTCTGCTCCATCCGCTCCGGCAGCTCCGGCGCCACCTGCTGCTTCGTGCGCCGCAGGATGAACGGCCGCAGCGCCGCCGCCAGCCGCTTCCGCGTGGGCGCGTCGTCCGCCCCCGAATCCAGCGCCCCCCGGAACGCCGACGCGCGCCCCAGCAGCCCGGGATTGAGGAACTCCATCAGGCTCCAGAGCTCGCCCAGGTGGTTCTCGATCGGCGTCCCGCTCAGCGCCAGCCGCTGGTCGCCCTTGAGCAGCCGCACCGCCTTCGCCGTGTCGCTCGACCCGTTCTTCACCGCCTGCGCCTCGTCGAGGATGAGACAGTCGAAGCGCACGTCCTTCAGCAACGCCGCGTCCCGGCGCAGCGTCCCGTACGTGGTGAGCAGGACGTCCGCGTCGGCGAGCTTCGCCGCCGCGCGCGCCCGATCCTGCCCCCAGTGCTCCGCGATCCGCAGCTGCGGCGCGAAGCGCGCGGCCTCCGCCTTCCAGTTGAAGAGCAGCGAGCGCGGGACGACGACGAGCGACGCCTTCGCGCCCGCCTGGCGCCGCATCTCCAGATGCGCGAGGATCTCGACCGTCTTGCCGAGCCCCATGTCGTCCGCGAGACAGCCCCCCAGGCCGGTCTCCCGCAGGAAGCCCAGCCAGCCGAGGCCCTCCTTCTGGTACGGCCGCAGCTCCCCCTGGAAGCCGGGCGGCGGCTCCACCGGCGCGATGCCCTCGAAGCGGTGCAGCCCCGCGCGCAGACGGTCGAACGTCGCGTCGACGTCGGCCTTCCCCTCCGCCGCGAGCAGCGCGTCGAGCAGCGCCGCCTGGCTGCGCGTGAACCGCAGCGCCTCGCCCGCGCTCTCCCCCGCCGAGAGGAAGAGCCCCTGGCGGCGCAGCCATTCCTCCGGCAGCAGGCCGAGGCTGCCGTCGCCGAGCTTCACGAAGCGCTTGCCCGAGCGCAGCGCGGCGAGCAGCTCCGGGAACGGGACGATCTGGCCCGCGAAGTCCACCCCGCCGCCCAGGTCGAACCAGTCGATGCCCGAGGAGACGGAGAAGTGGAACTCGCCCGGCGCGCGGAACACGCCCTGCTCGCCCTCGACCCGCCAGCCCTTCTGCGAGAGGGCGAGCACGGCGGCCGGCAGGCGCTCCGCGGCGATGCGGAGCTCCGGACCGAAGCCCAGCGCCTCCAGCTCCGCGCGCGCGGCGCGTTCGAAGTCCTGGTCCCGGATCAGCAGCCGTCGGGCGTGGATGTCGTAGATCTGGGCGCGGAGGTCCGCCGCCTCGAGCCGCTGGCCGTCGTAGTCGAAGATCAGCTGCGCGTGCAGGTCCTCCTGCCGGACGTCGAGGCGGAGCACGGGGTGCGGCACGGGCCGCTGCTGCTCGACGCGGAGCTCCGGCGGGAACTCGAAGGGGATCGGGACCGGCAGCGCGTAGAGCCCCGCGAAGAAGGATTCGAGGTCGCGGTCCGGCACCTCGATGGGCGGGTCCGCGAGGCCGAGGTGGATCCAGCGGAAGTCGCCGGCGAAGTCGTAGCGCGCGATCTGCGGGCCGCGCAGGAGCAGGCCGCCGCCGAGGACGATGAGCCCCGGCCCGGCCGGCATGAGGACGCCGTCGCGCTCGAAGTGCCCGCGGATGCTGTGGAACTTCTCCTCCTTCTTCATCGCGAGGTGGAAGACCCAGGGGCCGCCCTCGTCGACGCTGAAGGGGGTCTTGTCCAGATGGAGCCGACCCGTGCGCGCGAGCGCGGGCAGCACGGTGAGGGCGTGGCCGCTACCGATGACGAAGCGGCTGCGGCGGTCCTCGTCGACCTCGAAGGGGTCGGGGGCGCCCAGCAGCAGTTCGAGGGCGCGGCGTTCGCCGGGGTCCTTCACGTCCGCGATGACGCGGAGGCTGAGCGAGCGCGGGCGGGGCTTGCCCCAGGCGCCGGACTTGAGCCGGCGGCGCACGGAGACCTCGAGCATGGGGGGCGCGCCGTAGCCGACGGGCGCGGGATCGAACGTGTAGACGAGTTCGCCGGGGTTGCGGTCGGGCTCTTCCGCCGGGGGCGTGAAGAGCCGGTTGAACGCGTTGCGCCATTCCGCGGCGCGGGGGCGCTCGGTCTTCTTGGGGCCGCCGCGTTTTTCGGGCGGATCGGCGGGATGGCTCCACGGGAAGAAGCCGCCGGCGAGGCGGCGCAGCAGGCCGCGACGCTCGGCGTGCACGATGCCCGCCCAGAGGTGCGCGCAGCGGCGCGCGCTGAAGACCGGGCAGTCGCAGGATCCCGAGATGAGGTCGCCGTCGAGCGCGATGGAGATCATGTGCGTGGTCTTCGCGGAGACCGTGGCTTTCAGCGAGACCGGGGTGTGATGGAAGACCATGACGCGGCCGTTCTCGGCCAGGCGGCGTCCCTCGACGGAGACGCCGGGCTCGAAACAGCTGCGGTACTGGTCGGTCAGGGCGCCTGGACTCATGGGCAAAGTTCCGCGGAAACGCGGCAGTCTAGCACAAATCGGCCCGCGCGGGGGGCCGAAACGGGATCGAACCCTCGTCGTCCGGGTCCGCCCCTGCTGTAGTCTTGAGCTACGGTGCTTGCCGCAAGATCTAGCATTAGTTTAGAGTCCCGTCCCGGCCGCGGAAATCGTAGCGTCTCCAGGATGCTTACCACCCTTCTTTGCGGCCTGCTGGCCGTCCAGGGCGAGGTCCGGGCGGGTTTCGGCGCGGCCGACATCACCCCGGAGCCCGGCGCGGTCATCCCCGGCCACTGGAAACCCCTCGCGTCCAAGGGCGTGCTCGATCCGATTTTCGCGACCGCCTGCGTGATCAGCGACGGCCGCACGCCGCTGGCGATCGTCGGCGTCGACACGCTCTTCATCGGCGCACCCGTCGTGAAGCGCGCCCGCGAACGCATCGCGAAGAACACCCCGATCCCGGGCGCGCACGTGCTCGTCGCCGCGAGCCACATCACCACGGGCGGCCCCCTCCACCTCTGCCACGGCGTCGAGCCCGACCCCGCCTACCAGGACCGGGTGGCGGACGCGATCGCGAAGGCCGTCGGGGACGCCTGGGCCGCGCTCAAACCCGTCGAGGTCGGCATCGGGCTCGGCAAGGAAGCGACGATCTCGTTCAACCGCCGCTTCCTCATGAAGGACGGCCGGGAGATCACGCATCCGGGCAAACCCGGCACGCCACATCATTCCAAGATCGTGCGCCCCGCGGGGCCCGTCGACCCCGACCTCGGCCTGCTCGCCGTGCGCAGCCCCGGCGGCGCGGTCAGCGGCGTGGTCGTCAACTTCTCCTGCCACGGCACCGTGGTGGGCGGCGACCGCTTCTCGGCCGACTACCCGGGCGCCCTCCGCAAACACCTCAAGGCGGCCTACGGCGATGCCGTGCAGGTGGTCTTCCTCAACGGCGCCTGCGGGGACATCACCCAGGTGGACAACCTGGCCAAGTCCGGCGACTTCGGCCCCGCGCTCGCCGACCGCATGGGCTCGAAGCTGGCGGCGGAGGCGGTCCGCGTGATCGGCGGCCTGACCTGGATGACGACGCTTTCGACCGGCGTCGCCGTGGAAACGGTCCCCGTGAAGATCCGCCCCGAGCCCGACGTCGATGCCGAACGTCCCGCCTTCGGCCTCGGGAGCGGCATGGAGGAGCACTTCGCCGCCGAGCGGCAGCGGATCGCCCGCGAGCGCGCGGCGACGCCGGTCCTGGACTGCGAGGTCCAGGGCCTCCGCATCGGCCCGCTCGGCATCGCCGCCCACGGCGGGGCCGCCTTCGCGGAGTACGGCCTCCGCCTCAAGCAGGCCTCCCCGCACGCGTTCACCTGGTTCGCGGGCATGGCCAACGAATACCTCGGCTACGTGCCCACCCCGCAGGCGCTGCTGACCGGGGGCTTCGAGACCCGGACCTCGACGACCAGCAAACTCGAGATCGACGGCGGCCAGAAGCTGCTCGAGGGCGGGCTGCGGGTGCTGCAGCGGCTCGCGGCGAAATGAGCCTGGTGGTGAATCTACTTTAATCCTGTGGGTTGAGCCCGAAGGGTACAACCCAGAGAATTAATATATTCGAACTTCCTTCATCGTCCAGAGCAGCCCCGAGAGGGCCGCAAAGACGACGGCGGAGGCGACCGACACACGGAAGCCGCGCTGGATGTCGTCCGTCTTCCGCGCCGCCATCCCGATCAGCGCCGGGATCAGGGTCCAGCCGATGGACGCGAACGCGAAGAAGAAGCCGACGGCACGGCCCAAGAGGCCGGCGTCGACCCCCGTGAGGTACACGCCGATCAGCGTCGGGAAGACGGGCCCGCAGGCGGAGCCGCAGAGGATCACCGCGCCGACGACGGGCAGCCGGCCCCGCGCGGTGACGAGCAGGATCATCAGCAAGACGCAGGCGATGGCGAGGTAGAAAATGAAGGCACGTTCGTACCCGTGAAGCCCGACCCCCGCGACGAGCAGGCGGCTGCCCATGAACGCGAACCAGAAGCCGGAAAGGGCCAGGGCGGCCGCCCGCTCCCCGCCGGGCCCCTGCTTGGTGACGAGCGTGGTCGCCCAGCCGGCGACGGAGCTCTCGATGGGCACGTAGAAGAGGAACGCGAGCCCGGCAACCCAGAAGAGCTTGCTCGAGAAGAGACTGCCGAGACCGGCGGCCGCCGTCGCAGGGCCGGCGGCGACGTCGGGGTTCATGGGGGCCCCGACGCCCATCACGACGGGCACCAGCATGAGGCCCCCGAGCAGGGAGAGGCCGTTGCCGAAGCCGCGGCGTTTGAGGAGCAGCCCCAGGATGAAGGGCGCGGCGAAGGCGCCGAAGCCGAAGATGAAGTCGTAGAAATTCATCGCCTGCGTCAGGCGCTCCTGGGGCACGGAGATCCGCATGAGCACGTTGGCGACGTTCACCGTGCCCGACCAGCCCGCGCCGAGCAGCAGGACGGCGACGAAGACCGCCTTGTAGGTCCGGGCTTTCGCGAGCATGAAGACGGCGAGCGCGATGAGCGCCATGCCCGTGACGAAGACGCCCTTGCGGCCGACGGCGTCCGTGAGGAAGCCGCAGGCCATGATCGTGGGCCCCACCATCATGCCGAAGGCGCCGACCAGTCTGCCGACGCGGGCCTCGTCGAGCTGCAGCCGCTCCGCCAGCGGCAGCTTCAGCCCGCCGAGCAGCGCGTAGACCAGCCCCATGAGGGGCAGCGACACGACCAGGAACAGCTGCAGATACGTCATGGCCCCCCTTTGCGAAGCACAAAGTGTAGCCGTATTTCGATCTTTTGCAATAAACTATCCTCCCGGAGGACGACCGATGCTTTCACTCCTGCTGACCCTCGCCGTCCAGACGGCCGAGCCCGCCCGCATCCCGCTCGTCGCCACCGGCTGGGATTCCCCCGGCCCCCGGCAGTTCCGCGAGGGCCTGGCCGTCTTCGAAGGCTGGGGGATCTTTGAAGGCACCACGATCCGGCCGGTGCGCGGGCCGGAGGAACGGGACGCCCGGAACGCGTTCTCGCGCGAGGCCTGGCGCTGGGAGGACTTCGCCCCGGCGCTCGCCCACCTGAAAGCCGCGGCGCCGAAGACCTGCCGCGAGAACTACCTGATGCTCTACGCCAATCCCGGCAACGTGGACTGGTTCGACGACCGCGCCTGGGAGGAGGTCGTCAACCACTGGCGCCTGCTCGCGCGGCTCGCGCGCCAGGGGGGCCTCCGCGGGCTGCTCTATGACGCGGAGCCCTACGTGAAGCCCCATTCGCAGTTCCTCTACCGCGCGCAGGCGGAACGGGACCGCCACACGTTCGCCGAGTACGTCGTCCAGGCCCGGAAGCGGGGCCGCGAGGTCATGGAGGCCGTCCGCCAGGAGTTCCCGGCCCTCCGGATCTTCAGCTACCGCCTCTTCTCGGACATGCTGGGCCTCCTCGACAGCGGCGACCTCGAGACGGCGCTGACGACCGACACCTACGGCCTGCAGCCCGCCTTCGTCAACGGCTGGCTCGACGTCCTGCCCCCGGAGCTGCGCGTCATCGAAGGGACGGAGGACATCGGCTACCGGGCGAACTCCCCGGCGGAATACGACGCGGCGTTCACCCGGCTGCGGCTCCGCCTGCCCGAATTCCTCGCCCCGGAACACCGAGAGAAGGTGAACCGGCAGTTCCTGATCGGCCAGAGCCTCTACCTGGACGCCTACGTGAATCCGCCCGGCAACCCCTGGCACATCGATCACACGGGCAGCAGCGCCGCCGCGCGGCTCACGGCCAACACCGGATCCGCCCTCGCGGCGAGCGACGGACTCGTCTGGCTCTACGGCGAGCAGGCCCGCTGGTGGCCCGCCGGCGGATCGAAGACGCCGATGTGGCCGGACCGTTTCCCCGGCATCCTCGCCGCCCTCCGCCGCGCCCGGGATCCCGCCGCCTGCGCGCGGGAGCTCTTCGCGCGGCGCCCCGCCCCGGCGAACCTGATCGAGAACGGCGACTTCGCCCGGGCCTCGACCCCCGGGGCGGCGCCGGACGGCTGGTTCACCTGGCAGGCCGAGGGCTCCAAGGGGAATTTCAAAAGCGCCGAGGGCCGCGTCGAACTCCGCGGCATGCTCGAAGGGGTCATCGGCCGCAGCATCGAGGTCCAGCCGGGCCGCAGCTACGCCGTCCGGCTGCGCGTGAAGTCCGAGGGCCGCGGCCTGGCCTCCCTGATCGTCGGCTGGAAGACGGCCTCCGGCCAATGGACCGCCCACGCCCGCAACCGCCGCTTCGTCGCCGGAGGCCCGGCCGACGCCGAAGGCTGGCGGGAACTCTTCGGCCTCGTGGAAGTCCCGCCGTCCGCGGCCCGGCTCCAGTTCATGCCCGCCGCGGCGGCCCAGCCGGCGGAAAGCGACCGCTGCGCGTTCGACGACGCAGGGCTGGCGGAGCTTCCCGAATGACTCAGGCGTCGTGGCGCTTCTGGAAGCAGTCCATGAAGGCGCGGACGAGGGCCTCGCGCTTCGGGCGCTTCTTCGTGATCACGTAGACGGAGACCCGGCCGAACCAGCGGCCCATCGGACGCTGCCAGAGGCCCGGCAGCGCCTTCGGGGAGCGCCAGAGCGCGATGAGGCCCAGCCCGTAGCCGCGGCGCACGTACTCCTGGATGGTGTTGCCCGCGAAGGCCTCCACCCGGCGAGGCTGCCCGCGGAAGACGTCGTGGCGCTCCAGCTGCGCGTTGATCGCGGGGTCGCGGAAGCTGTCGCGCGAGTTCACGAGCGGCCAGCGGCCCACGTCCGAGGGCCCCACGCTGCGCCGCTTCGTGATCGGATGCCCCAGCGGGGCGATCAGGGTCATCTCCACGCGGCAGCAGAGCGCGCTCGCAAGCAGCGGCCGCGTCTCGGGATCGATGTTGCTCGCGGTCAGCCCCAGGTCCGCCTCGCCCGACTCGACCGCGTCCGCCACGATGGGATCCTCCATCTGCCGCAGCGAGACCTGGACCTCCGGATGCCCGCGCATGAAGTCCCCGACGACCTCCGGCAGCGCCTCGATGAGGATGCGCGAGGACGACGCCACGCCCAGCTTGCTGCCGAGGCGCGTCCGCTCCGTGCCGAACTGGGCGCGCAGGCGGTCGATGTCCGTGACGAGCGGGCTCGCGAGCTCGGCGAGCACGCGGCCCTCGTCGGTGAGCCGGCAGCCCCGCACGTGCGGCTCCACGAGGCGCACCCCGAAGTGGTCCTCCAGCGCGTGCACCTGCTTCCAGACCGTGGGGTGCGCCAGGCGCAGCTCCCGCGCCGCCGCCGTCAGGCTGCCCAGCCGCGCCGTCTCGCAGAAACTGCGGAGCTGGCGCAGCGTGATGTCCTTGTACGCCGGGGGGGCCGCGTCGGGGGGGCACATGGCTGTAGTATAACACTACACATAACCCAAAAACATACAGTACATCATTAACTCCCTCCCGGACCCCGAACCTGCGAGGATGCGCGTACGGTCTCATGAAGGAGTTCGGATGATCTTCGCGCTCTGCTGTCTCCTCCTGCAGGCCCCGGGCGAGGTCCGGGCGGGTTTCGGCGCGGTCGACATCACGCCGGAGATCGGGGCGCCCATCCCGGGCGGCTGGAAGGCGGTCCCGGCCCGCGGCGTGCTCGACCCCCTGCTCGTGACGGCCTGCGTGATCAGCGACGGGACCGTGCCGGTCGCGCTCGTCGGGGTGGACAGCATCTTCATCGGGGGCGTCACCGTGGCGCAGGCGCGCGAGCGCATCGCCCGGCAGACGAAGATCCCGGGGACGAACGTCCTCATCGCCGCGAGCCACACGCACACGGGCGGCCCCCTGCTCCTCTGCCACGGCGTCGAGGCGGACCCGGCCTACCAGGAGCGGGTGGCCGCCGCGATCACGAAGGCGGTCGGGGACGCCTGGGCGGCGTTGCAGGTCTGCGAGGTCGGCATCGGGCTCGGCAAGGAAGCGACGATCTCGTTCAACCGCCGCTTCCTCATGAAGGACGGCCGGGAGATCACGCATCCGGGCAAGCCCGGCACGCCGCACCATTCCAAGATCGTGCGGCCGGCGGGGCCCATCGACCCGGACGTCGGCGTGCTCGCCGTCCGCAGTCCCGGCGGCGCGGTCAGGGGCGTGGTCGTCAACTTCGCCTGCCACGGCACCGCCGTGGGCGGCGACCTTTTCTCGGCGGACTTCATCGGCCCGCTCCGCAAGCACCTGAAGGCGGTCTACGGCGAAGCGGCGGGGGTGGTCTTCCTCAACGGCGCCTGCGGGGACATCACGCAGGTGGACAACCAGGCGACGTCGAACGACTTCGGCCCCGGGGTCTCCGACCGGATGGGGTCCAAGCTCGCGGCCGAGGCGGTCCGGACGATCGGCGGCATGAGCTGGCTGAAGACGCTCACGAACGCCGGCGCCGTCGAGAAGGTCCCGGTGAGGATCCGCCCCGAGCCCGACGTCGCGGCGGAGCGTCCCGCGTTCGGCCTGGGCAGCGGGCCGGAGGACCTCTACGCCCTCGAGCGGAAACAGGTCGCGCGGATGCGCGAGCTGACGCCGGTCGTCGACTGCGAGGTCCAGGGCCTGCGCATCGGCCCGCTGGGCATCGCGACCAACGGCGCGGAGTACTTCGTGGAGTACGGCCTTCGCATCAAGGAGGCGTCCCCGCACAAGTTCACGTGGTTCGTGGAGCTCGCCAACGAATACATCGGCTACGTCTGCACCGCGCAGGCGTTCGCGGCGGGCGGCTACGAGCCGCGGACGGCGCCGACGAGTTTTCTCGCGCCCGACGGCGGCCAGAAGCTGCTCGAAGGCGCGCTCCGGGTTTTGAATCGGGTGACGGACAAATAGAGGAGATCGCATGAATCGGCGCTGGAAGGCGGCGGCCGCGCTCGCGGCCCTGGTCCTGCTGGGGGCGGCCCAGACGGGGTCCGTGCACGACATCATGGAGACGGCGAACGAGGGCAAGAACTCGCTGTACGACCGGGTGGTCGGGGGCAAGGGGACGGACGAGGAGGCCCGGAAGCTCGCGGAGCTGTACGCGGCGCTGCCCGGCCTGAAGCCCGCCAAGGGGGACGCGAAGAGCTGGAAGGAGAAGTCCACGGCGCTCGCGGCCGCGGCGAAGGACGTCGCCGACAAGAAGGCGGGCGCGCTGGAGCGGCTCAAGACGGCGGCCAACTGCAAGGCCTGCCACCGCGTGCACCAGAAGGACGGAAAGTAGAGCGTAACCGTTCAGGGGTTGTTACAGGCGAGAGGCGAGAGGCGTGGGGCGTGGACCTGCCCACCTACCGCCTCACGCCTTGGCACCCCTTGAACGATTTCATTGAAGCGATTCCCTGAAGGAGACGGCCATGATCGGAATCCTGCCGGCATTGCTCGCGCTGCTCCAGGTCCCGGAGGCCAAGGGGCCCGGGCCCAACAGTCCCAAGGAGCCGATGGCGAGGGAGTTCTCGCTCGAAAAGGGCCGGGACTTCCTCGACACGGCGTCGGTCCTCTGGCAGAAGGAGCGCAAGTGCCTGACCTGCCACACGAACGTCGCGTATCTCTCGACGGGGGCGGGCTACGCGTCGCGGCGTCCCGCGTTCGCGGAGGTCCGCAAGTTCACCGAGGAGACGGTGAGCGTGCGCTGGGAGCAGACCAAGGGCCCGCGCTATCACGCGGACGTCATCATCGCCGCGCAGGGGCTCGCGATCAGCGACGCGGAGACGACCGGGAAGCTGCACCCGCTGACGCGGCGGGCGCTGGACCGGATGTGGACGCTGCAGCGGCCGGACGGCGGCTGGAACTGGGAGAAGTGCGACTGGGCGCCGCTGGAGTCGGACGACCACTACGGCGTGACGGTGGCGATGCTGGCGGCGCTGCGCGCGCCCGAGGGCTACGCGGCGACGCCCGCCGCGCAGGAGGGCCTCAAGAAGGCCCGGGAGTACCTGAAGGCGGTGCCGCCGACGATGCTGCACCACCGGGCGATGATCCTCTGGGTGTCAAAGTACGCGGAGGACCTCATGAGCCCGGCGGAGCGCGAGAAGACGCTGGGGGAGCTGCTGGCGCTGCAGCGGCCGGACGGCGGCTGGGCGACGTCGACACTGGGCCAGTGGAAGCGCACGGACGGGAAGGAGCAGGACTTGGAGTCGAGCGACGGGTACGGCACGGGCTTCGTCCTCACGATCGCGCGGCTCGCGGGGGTGCCCGCCTCGGACGAGCGCCTGCGCAAGGGCGTCGTGTGGCTCAAGACGCATCAGCGCGAGAGCGGCCGCTGGTTCACGCGCTCGCTGAGCACGGACAGCAAGCACTTCCTCAGCCACGCGGGCACGGCCTTCGCGCTGCGCGCGCTGCACGACTGCGGGGAGGGGAATTAAAGGCGAGAGTCGGTCCATCCGGGGACCGTGATACAATCCGGCTTGGATGTTCGACGAAGGGACGATCAGGCAGGCGGAGTTTCGCTTGTCTCGTTTGAAGGCGCTCTTCCCCTTCCTGCTTCTGCTCGCCCTCGTCGGCTGCAAGTACACAGACTCGATTCAGTTCACGGGCTCGACGGTCAATGGGTACCAACTCGTCGCCATGGCCTCCGACGATCGAGCGGTTGTCCTCGTCAAGTCCACCCGCCACCCCTTCGTGCTATCCCTTCCCTACTCTGAGGATTGGACGCTGAAGTCCTCCCATCGCCTCCCCCTGTCCGGGTTTTCCCCGCTGCTCGAAATGCACGTCTGCGTCATCGGTCCGCTCAAGCTGCCGGATCTGAACGAGGAGAAGTATCTCCGGGAAAGGCTGCCCGACCTGCGTCCCATGCTGGCGTCAGAGGGGCTCACTCCGGACAAGGAGGGGTTGCTGGAATTCGAGGGGCACAAGGTGCTGTATCTCCGCTACGCGACAAGACCCGTCACTCCGAGGAGCCAGAACCATCTTTGGGGTATCAGGCGTGCCCCGACCGATGAGTGCTACGAAATCCACTTTGCGACGACTGTGGAGAAGTACGAAAAGAGCGCCGGGCCCTTCACCCACGCGGTTCAAAGCCTCGTAGGACCTTGGATGTTCCCGACCGAAGAGCCTCCAAAGTAGGTACCGGAGATCTAGGCTTTCCCTGCCAGCGAGCCTGAAGGCGGCAGTTCTTCACCGGGGAAACGCCGGCTCCCACAGGTCATCTGAGTTCAGGACCGGCCCCGCGCACACCGCTCCAGACCGCGAGGACGAGAACGTCGTTGTCGCGCAGCCGATAGTAGACGTGATAGCGGCTGGATCGCAGCAGGATCCGCCGGACGTCCGACACACTCGGATGCGGATACCGCCGTCCGGCCTCGGGCGCGTCGCCGAGCAGAGCAAAGGCGGCGGCCAGTTCCTCGGTGAAGAGTCCCGGGGCGGCGGGGCGCTCTTTCCGCCACCAGGTGTCGATCGTCCGGGCCTGCTCCTCCGCCTCGGGAGCGATGAGGATGCGCGCCGTCATCGACGGGCGCGCAGTTCAGCGATCAGTTGATCCGCGGGGCGAAGCTTGCCGCCCTTGGCGGAGGCCCACGCCCGGCCAATCGCCTCATCCAGGACCTGCCGCTCCTGGGCGCTAAGGTCATCGCCCTCGTCATCGAGCACCAGGTTGAGCGTCGTCCCCTCCGGAAGCGTCGTGGGCTCGTCCAGAATGAGATGCCCGTCTTTGACTCTTGCACGAAGAGAACTCATGGATTGAGTATAGAGCGCTCTCCATGGGACGGCAAGGGTTCGACTCCGGAAGTCCGGCCTGGCAAGCAGGGAACGCGGGCACGGCCTTCGCGCTGCGGGCGCTGCACGACTGCGGGGAGGGGGACCCCCGCTGAGCTATCGCGACTTCAGCGGCCGCAGGACCACCGACGGGGGGACGTTCGTGTCCACCGTCACCCGGTCGAAGACCTGGATCTCGGAGAGCAGCACGCCCCAGCCTTTCCGGGCCTCGCAGACGACCCGGACGTAGCGCGCCGGGACCGCCTGCTCCAGCAGTATCCGGTAGGCGTAGGCGAGCCGGCCGCCGGCGGGCAGGGCGTCGTACTTCGTGGCATCCTCCTGCTCCCAGCTTACGAAGTCGGCCGGAGGATCGAAGACCTGGTTGAAGCCGGCCGTGCCGGCGCGCGTGAACGTCTTTCCGTCGACCGAGGTCTCCACCGCGATCCGCTCCGGATACGTCAGGTGGAAGCCGCCCTCCTGGCCCGCGTGCACCCGCACCGCGGCGACCGTCCCGACGGCGCCGAGATCCAGCGTCGCGACCGGCGACACCTCCGGCTCGAACATCACGTTCGTGGGCATGTACTTCACCGAGACGTACTCCTCCGGCGGGGCGATGACGCCGTCCGTCAGATCCCGCCCGGCATCCGGGTTCTTCCCGCTCTGCCGCCCTTCGAGGGTGTAGGCCTTCCCCAGCGCGAGGTTCGTTCCCCAGCCGTAGATCGCCCGCCGCGGCCCGGCGCCGGGACCGACGTCCTGGCCGTCCGAATAGCCCGCCTTCGCCGCGCCCCCCAGGTTCATCCGCACCCACTTCATCGTGGGATCCCGGAAGCCGGCGACGTGGATCGTGTATTCATGCTCGGGCCCCCGGACGATCTCCGTGTGGGTCCGCTCGACGTCCCCCTCCGCGCGATGCTCCACCCAGGCATAGGTGACCTCGATCGGGGCGGACCCGCCGCTCCGCGGCTGGTGATGGACCGTCATGAGCGCCGTCTGGATCCCCGGCGCCCGCCACTTCTCCCCGTCCTGCGACGCCTCGAACTCGTAGCGCAGGAAGACCTGCTTCGCGCCGGCCGGGACCTTGCCGACGGGGGCGTGGACGACGAGGTCGTACGGAAGCGCGGCATCGGTCTTCTTCCAGTCCTCGGCGAACGTCCTCCCGTCCCACGAGTGCAGCAGGCTGACGCGGTCGCCGGGGCCCTTGACGGTGACGTTGCCGCCGAAGACGACGTCGACGATCGGCGTCGGCGCCTCGATCCTCCAGGTGACCTGCGCCACGCCCCTGCCCGCCGGCCGGAGCGTCGCGACGTTGAAGTAGGGCTTGTCGTTCACCTCGACCGCCTTCTCCTCGAAGACCGTCTTCGAGTGGTTCCCGTCCACGATCGAAGGCTGGAACTCGATCGTCTCCCGCTGTTTCCCGAGCCGGAGCTGGACGCGGTTGGCGCCGCGGACCAGCTTCGGCAGCGACGGCCGGTTCAGCTGGGTGATCGTCTCGAGGTCGAGCGCCTCGAGCCGTCCGCCGTCCGCCTTCACCCAATACTGGGTCGTCCCGGCGACGTCGGGCTCGCCCTCGACCTTGCTCCAGGTGATCCCCGCATCGCGGGAGGTGGAGAGGGAGACGCCGCTCCCGCGCACCGTGAACTTGGCGGAAGTCACGACGTTCGCGGCGTCGACCTTGAAGACGCGCGCGCCGTCCTTCAGGTCGGGGGCGTAGTTCCACACGCCGTTGGCGCGGAAGCTGTGGAACGATCCCTCGGGATCCTTGCCGCGCAGCGGACGGTAGGTGCGGGGGTCGGGCTTCCCGCCGTCCAGGGCCCGGAAATGGCGCGTGTAGGACTCGTTCGGCCGGAGGCTGATCGCGTAGGTCTGCCCCCAGCGCACGGCGAGGTGGTCCTCGTGCAGCTCGTTCGGCGGGAGGAACGAGTCCACGCCGTTGGCGATCGAGCGCTGGAACTCGACGGGGTGCTCGGTCCCGACGCGCCAGCCCTGCTGGTCGTTCAGCCCCTTGACGGGATTGGTGCCCAGTCCGGGCGCGAGGTTTTCGAGGTAGTAGCGCGGGGTCTTCTCGATCTCGCGCACGCCGGCGATCTCCCCCTGGTCGTTGAAGCAGAACGCGCTCATCGAGTTGTCGAACATGTGCCAGGACTTTCCGCCGTCCCAGGAGCACTCGCCGACGGTGTGGTCGCCCAGCTGCACGTAGCGGCCCTTCCAGCCGAGCCGGAGCCAGAGCGAGTTGTTGATCCCTGAGATGATCCCGCACTGCGCGTAGCCGTAGCTCGTGAACATCCGGATGGGATCGAGGACCTCGTGCCCTCCCTCGACGGGAGGGGCCGTCTGTTTCCGGAGCCGCTGCGACCAGCGCCAGAGATTGACCGCCTTGTCCCGGGGGCTCGCGTGCTGGGACGTGACGGAGTGGAGATAGCTGTCGAGATCCGTGAAATCGGGCGCCTGGTCCGTGACGAGAGTGACGGCGTGCGCGGCGGCGGGGGCCGGCGGCGCCGCCTGGGGAGGCGTCCCGGCAGAGGCCAGCAGGGCGACGGGGAGCGCGACGGCGGCGACGACCGAGGCGGCCGCGAGGGCGAGCTTGAGCTTCACCCAGGCGAGGCCTTTGACGACGCCCTGGGCGACGGCCCCCGCGCTGCAGGCGCCCGCGGTGACGGCGGAGAGCTGGAACGTCGCCAGGACCCCGGCCGGAGCCGCCTGCGCCTCCCCCGCCAGCAGGGCGAGCAGCGCCGCGCCGCCGACCGCGACGCCGCGCCGGGACAGCAGGGCGCGGAGGCGCTGGAGCCCCTCCGACGCGCGCCACCCGATCGTCCCCGCGGGGCAGCCGGCCTCCCGGGCGGCCTCCTCCTGGCTCCGGCCTTCCAGATAACGCAGGACGATCGCCTCGCGGAGTTTTGCCGGGAGCGCCGCGAGGGCGGCGTCGATCTCGTCGCGCCAGGGGCTGTCCTTCGGGGTCCGCATGGAAGTGGCCTCCCGTTCATGAGTCCGGCGCCGGCGCCGGGTGCGAAGCAGATTCAGGGAACTGCGTCGTGCGACCTCGTGGAGCCAGCCCGGGAGCGACCCCAGGACGGCCCCGGGCCGGCGGGCGAGGGCGAAAAAGACCCCTTGCGCGGCGTCCTCGGCGTCCTGGAGTTCGCGCAGCACCCGGAGGCAGGTCCGATAGACCATCGCCCCATGACGGGCGACGATCTCGTTGAACGCCGGCTCGGAGCGCGAGGCGCGGAACTCCGCCAGGAGGGCTTCGTCGGTCATCTGGAATTAAGTACCCGGAGACGCCGGTTCCATTGGCGGAATCGGAAGCTCCCGCTCAGCTCCCGGGTCCGGGGATCAGCGCGGCGAGGCGGGCCAGGTCCGCGTCCGGGACGAGGGCGCTGACGGGCAGGTACACGACCTCCGCGAGCAGGCGGCGGGCGTTGGGGAGCGCGGCGCCCGGCGCCTCCACGACCCGCAGGCTGGTGGCGCCGCGGGTGGCGTCGAAGCCCTCCGCGCGGAGGGCCGCCACGAGCGCGTCCGGATCACGAACCAGGACCGGAACCAGCCAGTGGGCATGGCTCGCGGCGGCCTGCCCGGGGCGTTCGATGCGGGGATCCAGGCGCGCGAGGAAGTCGCGCACGCGGGCGGCCCGGCCGGGATCGCCGTCCTCCCCCAGCCGCCGCGCGAGCAGGCGGAGGCAGCGGGCGGAGGGTCGCCGCCGGATCTCCTGCAGGAGGTCCCCCTTCCCGAAGCCGCGGAGGACGGCGCCGGGATCCCCCAGCCGCTTCAGCAGGATCCCGTAGATCCACGGACGGGAGAGGGCCTTGAGCGCCGCGACTTTCAGCACGCGCCGGAGGAAGCGCCCGTCGCCGCTCTCCGGGTACGCCTGCTCGACCGCCTCCATGCGGCCGGCGAGACCGGGATCGCGGACCAGCGCCACGGCCCCGCCGAGCGCGGTCTTCCGCTTGATCGGCCCGAAGCTGAACAGCGAGAGATCCGCCTCCGGATGCCCGCGGTAGAAATCGCCGGCGTAGGCCTGCGCGCAGTCTTCGACGAGGAGGATGCCGCGCCGGCGGCAGCACTCGAGGGCGGGCCCGAGCGGCGCGAGCGCCCCGTAGAGATGCGTCAGCAGGAGGATCCGGGTGCGCGGCGTCGCGGCCGCCTCGAACGCGTCGGGGGACGGCGCGAGCGTGGCGAGGTCGAGGTCCAGCGGGACCGGCCGAAGCCCGTGCCGGCGCACGATTTCGGTCATGCCCTCGATCGTGACGGCGCTCATGAGGACTTCGGAGCCCTCGGGGAGCTTCAACGCCTGCAGATGCAGATCGAGGGCGGTGCGCACGGACAGGACGGCGAGCGCGCGGCGCGGACCGGGCCAGCGGGCCTCGACGTCCCGCCGGGAAACGGCGGCATCGGGCCCCGGCGCCAGGGCCGACCGCAGATCGGCCGCGGCGAGGTCGAGATCCAGGCGCGGATAGATCTTCATGCCGAAGGCGGTCCCCCGGGTCCGGGGTTCAGGCGGCGGGCTGGGCGGCCGCCTCGAGATGCAGGCGGGCCCGGGAGCGCATGCCGTTCATCGCCGCCATCGCCTCCCCGCGGCAGAGCTCGGGGTCCTCGAGCCACTGGCGCGCGCGGTGGCGGCCCTCCTCCTCCGTGATCAGCAGCACCAGCGCCAGATCGTCCGACTCCCCGGCCCAGGTCCCGTAGAGGGTCTTCAGGTACGTGCCCAGGGAGCGGACGAGGTCGCCGTTCTGCGCCCGCACGTGCTGCAGGCGCTGCCGGACGTTGTACGCGGCCCCCGCGAACTCCCCGGGCTTCCCGCTCTTCTGGAGCTGCTCCAGTTCCGTCAGCGAGCGCCGCGTGGACTCCGCATCCGTGATCATCAGGAGCAGCAGTTCCCAGCCCACGCCGGGCTCCAGATCCTTGAGCAGGAGGCGGCCCTCGGCGGCGCGGTGCAGATCCTTCACCAGCTGCGGGCGCAGGCGGACGGTGGCCCCCGAGGGGCGGGACTCCCCCGTCGAGGCGGGCGCGGCCGTCGCGGGGCCCGCCCGGCGCGCCTCGAGCAGCGCGCCGCGGTAGGCGTCGACCAGCCGTCCCATGACCTTCATCCGCAGCGTCGCCTCCGCGAGGGAGGCGTCGGGGGCGGCGGTCCAGCGATCCGCGGCCGCGCGGCCCTTCGCGGAGCCCATGAAGAGCACGAGGGCCAGATCGGCCCGGAGGCTGTCGAGCTCGGGGGCGGCGCGGGTGAGATAACGGCGCAGGGCGTAGGCGATGGGGCCCAGTTCGGAGCGGATGCCGCGCAGTTTCTCCGCGAGCAACGGATCCACCTTCGCGGGCTGCCCCTCGAGCCGCAGCCGGGACAGGCGGTCCAGCTCGGCCCGGACGTCCTCCCGCGACGTCTTGAGCAGCGTGTACGCCTCCCAGAACTCGGCGCGGGCGCCGGCCTGGCCCAGCAGGACGCAGCCCTGCTCGACCGCCAGCAGATCCGCGAGAACCTGGGCGTCCACGCCTTCGGGTGCGCTATCCCCCATGCTTCCCTTCCGGCCCGTCCCGGAGCCAGCGTATCCGGGATTCGCCACGGTTCAAGAAAAAGAGCCCTTCGTCACTCGCAGCGGAAACGGTGGATCATGAGGTGGCGGTAGGTCCCGCCCGGCCGGAGCACCGGCTGCGGCCACTCGGGATGGTGGACGGCGTCGGGAAACTTCTGCGTCTCGAGACAGAGCCCCGCGTGGCGGGGGTAGAAGACCCCCCGCTTCCCCTTCATCGAGCCGTCGAGGAAATTGCCGGTGTAGAGCTGGACGCCGGGCTCCCCCGAATACAGCTCCATCACGCGGCCCGAATCGGGGTCGCGGAGCCGGGCGATCCGGCGGACCGTGCCGTCCGCCTGGTCCACGACGAGGTTGTGGTCGTAGCCCGCGGTGGGCAGGCCGGCCTTCACGTACTCCCGGCCGACCTTCTTCGGGCGGGTGAAATCGAGGGGGGTGCCCGCCACCGGGGCGAGGACGCCCGTCGGGATCAGCGTCTCATCCGCCGGCGTGTAGCGGCTGCAGTCCAGCTGCAGCTCGTGGTTCAGCACGTCCCCCGAATCATGCCCGCCGAGATTCCAGTACGTGTGGTGGGCGAGGTTGCAGAGCGTCGGGCGGTCGCTGCGCGCGCACATCTCCACTTCCAGCTCGTCCTTGTCCGTCAGCAGATAGGTCACGACGACCTTCAGCTCGCCGGGATAGCCCTCCTCGCCGTCGGGGCTGGTGCGGCTGAACTCGACGAAGGATCCCTCGGGGCTCTCGCCCGCGCGGCCCTCCCAGAGCTGCTTGTCGAAGCCGCGCTTCCCGCCGTGCAGGTGGTGGGCGCCGTCGTTCGCCGTCAGCTGATGCTCCTTCCCGTCGAGCGTGAAGCGCGAGCGGGCGATGCGGTTGGCGCAGCGCCCCGCGGTGGCGCCGAAATAGGGGTTGCCGGCGGCGTAGATGTCGGGGCTGTCGAAGCCGAGGACGACGTCGGCGAGGCGCCCGTTCCGGTCGGGAACGTGCAGTTCCATCAGGATCGCCCCGTAATTGGTGAGCTTCGCGACGAGGCCGTTGCGGTTCGTGAGGGTGTAGACGCGCACCGTTTTCCCCTCCATGATCCCCGAATCCGACACCACGACCGGCGGGACCATCCGCACGCATCCCGTCCCGAGCAGGACCGCCGCCCCGCAGGCCATCCACCGCAGCGTCTTCAAGAAGGGCCAGTTTACCCGACGGGGGCCCCGGACCGCCACGTTATCCCTCCCCCCGCATTTTTTGTGGCGGCGACTCCTCCGGGTTTGGCACAATCCCCCCCCACATGAGCGAAGCGGGCAAGGAGGTGTCCTCGCTGCTGCAGGATCCCGAATTCAAGGACCTGGTCGCCCGCAAGGACCGCATCTCGCTGATCCTCACCGCCTGCACGCTGCTCCTCTACTACGGCTTCATCGGCCTGGCGGCGTTCAAGCCGTCCGTGTTCGGCGACAAGCCGTTCGGCGACGTGCCCGTCGGCATCCCGATCGGCATCGGGGTCATCCTCGGCTGCTGGGCGCTCACGGGGGTCTACGTCCGCTGGGCCAACCGGCACTACGACGCCATGGTGGACCGCATCCGGGAAAAGGCGGACCGTGGAGAGTAAGCTCAACTGGGTCTCCGTGTCGTTCTTCATCGCCTTCGTGGGCTCGACGCTCGCCCTCACCTACTGGGCCGCGAAGAAGACCAAGACCGCGAAGGAGTTCTACGCGGCGGGCCGCTCCATCACGGGCTTCCAGAACGGCCTGGCGCTGGCGGGCGACTACATGTCGGCCGCCTCGTTCCTGGGCATCGCGGGCATGGTGGCCCTGAGCGGGTACGACGGCCTCATCTACTCGGTGGGCTTCCTGGTGGGCTGGCCCATCTGCCTCTTCCTCATCGCGGAACCGCTGCGGAACCTGGGCAAGTTCACGTTCGCCGACGTCGTCGCGTACCGGCTCCGGCCCGGGCCCATCCGGACGGCGGCCGCCGCGGGCTCGATCCTCACGGTGCTCGTCTATCTCATCGCCCAGATGGTGGGCGCGGGGACGCTCGTGAAGCTGCTCTTCAACCACCCGGAGCTCACGTACAACCGGGCCATCGTGGCGGTGGGCGCCCTCATGATCTGCTACGTGCTCTTCGGGGGCATGAAGGCGACCACGTGGGTGCAGATCATCAAGGCCGTGCTGCTCATCGGCGGCGCGTCCGTCCTGGTCTTCATGATCCTCGCGAAATTCAATTTCAATCCGCTCGCCCTCTTCCGGGAGGTGGCGGCGAAGGATGCGGCCCTGCTGATGCCGACCGCCAAGACCACCCCGATGGACCGCATCTCGCTCGGGCTGGCGCTGATGTTCGGCACCGCGGGGCTGCCCCACATCCTGATGCGCTTCTACACGGTGCCCGACGCCCAGGAGGCGCGGAAGTCCGTGTTCTACGCGACGGGCTGGATCGGCTATTTCTACATCCTGACCTTCCTCATCGGCTTCGGCGCCACCGTGCTCGTGGGCCGCGAGGCCATTCTCGGGGGCGGCGGGCAGAACATGGCGGCCCCGCTGCTCGCGCATCATCTGGGCGGGGACGCCTTTTTCGGCTTCCTCTGCGCGGTCGCCTTCGCCACCATCCTGGCCGTCGTCGCCGGGCTCGCCCTCGCGGGGGCCTCCGCCCTCTCGCACGACCTCTACGTCGGCGTGATCAAGAAGGGCCAGGCCACGGAGCGGGAGCAGGTCGTCGTCGCGCGCATCGGCACGATCGTGCTGGGGGTGCTCGCGGTGCTGCTGGGCATCGTCTTCAAGGATCAGAACGTCGCGTACGTCGTCGGCCTCGCCTTCGCCATCGCGGCCAGCGCGAACTTCCCCGCGCTGCTGCTGTCCGTGCTCTGGAGGAAATACTCGACCTCCGGCGCGGTCGCGAGCATCGTCACGGGCCTGATCCTCTCCATCGGGCTGATCGTCCTCGGGCCCGACGTGTGGAAGGACGTCTTCAAGCACCCGGCGCCGGTCTTCCCGCTCAAGAATCCCGCGATCGTGTCGATCCCCGCCGCCTTCCTCGCGGGCATCATCGCCTCCTATCTCAAGCCCGACCTCGAAGCGCAGGCGAAGTTCGACGAGGAGAAGCTCCGGACCTACGCGGGGATCGGGGCGGATTGATGCATCGGCGCGCGCTGACCCTCGTCCTGACGCTGGTCTTCGCCTTGCAGGCCACTTGGCTGCTGCACGCGGGCGTGGATGCGCTGGCCCCGGCGGCGGCCGCCGTTTCGGCCCCCTCCGACTGCTGCCCGCGCGCCTGCGGCTGCCCCGAGGAGGTCCGCCTGCGCAAGGGCTGCTGCTGCAGCTCCGGCGCCGAAGCGCAGGTCCCGGCCGGCTCCCGCGCCTTCGAAGCCCAGCGCTGCCGCGGCGTCGAGGCCGCGATGCTGCAGGCGCTCACCCAGCCCGCCCTCGAGACCTTTCCCAGGCTGCGGTTCGTCCCCTCCGCGGGCACGCTGCGCTTGGTCTGCGTGCTCCCCGAACCCTCCGTCGAGAGCAGCCCGCCCGACAAAATCCCGATCCTCTGATCCGGCTCGAACCCGCGGGCATGGTGCCCCCGGGCCCCGGATCGCTTAAAGGATCGAACGATGCTTTCGACGCTTGTCGTATCTCTGCTTGCAGCCGCGGTCCCCGACCACGGCCCCGGCACCTCCGGCGGCGGCCTCTCGACCCAGAGCGGCGAGACGCTGCTGCCCGGAAAACTGACCCTCTCGTGGCGCCAGGACTACACCCAGTACGAACGGCTGTCCTCGGACGACATCCAGAAGCGCACGTACAAGGTGCACGGGGACCATGCGCACTTCGACGCCCTTCGCTGGAGCCTGCTCGAGACGATCGAATTCGGGTACGGGCTCTCGGAGGACCTGCAGTTCGGCTACTCCCTCGGCTACTACAAGGGGAACGACCTGAGGGAGGGCCACCTGCACGCGGACGGCAGCTACGGCTATCACGAGTACGGCGACGTGTCGGGCATGACCGACCACTGGTTGACGCTGAAGAAGCGCGTCCTGAAGGGCGAGAACGGCCATCTGGCCGTCCTGGGCGGCGTCAAGTTCCCGTTCGGGGACGACGACGAGATCGGCGAGGACGGCACCCGGAACGCCCCTCTCGAAGCCTCGATGCAGCCGGGCAGCGGGACCTTCGACCTGATGCTGGGCGCGGCCTATTCCCGCTACCTCGGCACCCAGGTCAGCTTCGACACCAGCCTCTCCTACACCTACCGCACCAAGGAGGACGACTACAAGATCGGCGACCTGATCCTCTACGGCGCGGCCCTGGCCTACCGCTTCTCGGAGAACGTCAGGGACGTCCCCTCCATCAGCGCCTTCCTCGAGATGAACGTCCGCCACCTCCTGCGCAACCGCGAGGACGGCGAAACGGTCCACAACTCGGGCGGCACGACGCTCTTCCTCGCCCCGGGCGCGAGGGTGGCCTTCACGGAGAGCACCTCCTTCTCGCTCGCCGTGCAGATTCCCGTCGTCCAGCATCTGCATGACGAGCAGCAGGAAACCCTGTTCAAGGTCATGGCGGCGTTCACGTTGACGTTCTAGGGTGCATCCTGGACGGGGCGGCCCCTGCTCGGGGGCCGCCCCGATCCGATGCTGCGGAGTCGACCATGAAGCAGTTGCTCTGGATCGCGGCCCTGTCCCTCGCGGCCGGCTGCGCCGCCCCGGACCCGCGCCCGCTCGCCCGCGACATCGTCTGCCTCTGCAAGGGGGACCTCGGCTGCGTCATCGTCCGCATCGACGAGACGACCCCGAAGGCGGACTTCAACGGCCAGGCCTTCTACTTCTGCGCGGAGGGCTGCCGGAAGGAGTTCCTGAGGGAGCCCGAGCGGTATTATCGGGAGTACCTGAAGCGGCCGAAGGAGTAGTGGTTCGACTGGCTCACCAGCAGGCGCTCACTCCATCACCAGGACGCCCTTGGCGTTGCGGCCGGAGAGCATGTCGTCGAAGGCCTCGTGGACGCGGTCGAGCGGATAGGTCCGCGTGATCATCTCGTCGAGCTGCAGCCGGCCTTCGCGGTAGAAGGCCATGAGCCGGGGGAGATCGACCTCCGGACGGCATTTCCCGTAGAGCGGGTTGACGTAGGTCTTGTCCCACTCGAAGAGCTCCATGTCGACGCTCACGGGCTGCTCGGTCCCGCTGAGCTGGACGGCCATGCCTCCGTTGCGCACGAAGGAGAGCGGCGCGGCGCAGAGCGCGGGCACCGAGGTGCACTCGAAGGCGTAATCGACGCCGCGCCCGCCGGCCAGGCCGCGCACCTGCGCCGCCGCGCGCCGGAGGCCTTCGTCGGCGCGGTCCGCGAGCACGGTGTGCGTGGCCCCGAAGCGCCGCGCCATCTCCAGGCGCTGCGGGTTCACGTCCACCCCCACGACGATCCCGGCGCGGCTGATGCGCGCGCCCTGGATCACGGAGAGCCCCACGCCGCCCGTGCCGATCACCGCCACGGACTCCCCCGTGGCCACCTTCGCGACGTTCAGCACGCTGCCCACGCCGGTCTGGACCCCGCAGCCGAGAATGCACGCGGAGGCGAAGGGGATGCCGGCGTCGAGCTTCACGACGGCCGCGCGGGGCACGATCGTCACGGTGGACATGGCCCCCAGCGTGAAGGCGAGGTCGACGGCGCCCCCCTTCCAGCGGAAGCGTTCGAGGGGGACCTTCGGGCGCCGCTCGCAGAGGTTCTCGGCGCCGCGGCGGCACTGGAAGCAGTCGCGGCAGGGGATGGCCCAGTTGAGCAGGACGCGGTCTCCCGGCGCGAGGCCCGTCACCCCCGGTCCGGAGTCCACCACGACCCCCGCGCCCTCGTGGCCGAGGATCTGGACGACGTTCCGGAAGAGGAACTTGTGGTCGGTGTGGCAGACGCCGGCGGCCCGGACCGCCACCCGGACCTCGCCGGGGCCCGGATCCCCGACCTCCAGCGTTTCCACGGAGTAGTTCCCCCGTCCGTCGGTGATGACCGCGCGCGCCTGCATGGGAGGCATCGTAGCGCCCGCCCCCTCCGCCCGGCAAGACATCAAAAATCGCACGCATTCGACCCATTTTTACGCTATACTTACCCATCAAGGGGATCGGGTACCGGCAGGCGCGCCCGGCCCTCAGGCGGGTGCCCCTGCTTTGCCGCGCTTGCCATCGACGACGCGAAGGAACTGCATCGTGACTTTTGCCCTGCTCATGGCCGCCTGCTATTTCGGCGGCATCATCTACGCCAGCTTTTTCGAGTGGACCCTGCACAAGTTCGTGATGCACCGCCCCATCCTCGGGTTTTCGTACCCCTACAAGGCGCACGGCATCACCCACCACACGGTCTTCGGATCCGCCAAGAATTACCACATCGAGGACATGAAGACGGCGCCCATCGTCACGATGGCGTGGTGGAACTTCCCGGTGCTGCTCATCATCAACTCCCCGGTGGGCCTGCTCTGCGCGTACCTCACCCAGAGCTGGTGGGGCATGGCGTCCTTCCTCGCGGCGATGTCCTGCTACTACGGCATCTACGAGTACTTCCATTACTGCATGCACGTCCCCGGCCCGCGCTGGTTCCAGAAGACCGGCCTCTTCAAGTGGGTGGACCAGCACCACCGCCTGCACCACCTCGAGCCGAACCGGAACCTCAACGTGGTCTTCCCGCTCGCCGACTGGATCCTCCGCACGCGCCTCAAGCGGGCGCCGATGGCCGAGTCCTAGGATTCCGGCGCCGCGGCTCCGAAAGCGCGCTAGAATCTCCTTTGTGAGCAAAGGAGCCTTCATGCGCCCGTTTCTCCTGTCCCTGGCCTGCACCCTGCTGGTCCTCCCCTTCGGCTGCATCCAGGCCGACCAGGAGACGACCCTCTTCCCCGACGGGTCCGGGAAGATCGTCATGGAGGTCGGCATCAAGAAGACCATGATGAAGGTCGCCGAGGAGATGGCGAAGCAGAACGGGCTCCAGCCGGGCCGCGGCGGCGTCGACGACTTCTTCGCCGAATTCGAGGCCCCCGAGAAGATCCGGAAGAACACGGAAGGGGTCGTGGGATGGAAGTCCGGGCGCCGGCGCGAGGACGGCGACTGGATCCGGGCCTCGTTCACCGCGTACTTCGACGACGTGAACAAGCTCCGGATCTACTCCTCCCAGGCGGCGCCGAACGAGGAGCGCAAGCTTTCCGCGGCCTGGCGCCTGACCCGGCTTAAGAACGGGGCGAACGCCCTCACCCTCACCAGCGACGTGCGGCGCTCGTTCGACGAGATGTCGGGCAAGAAGGGCGGGCAGCCCGGCAGCGAGGAGCTGGCCAAGGCGATGGTCGAGATGATGAAGCCGATCTTCCAGGACTTCAAGGTCACGCTGCGCGTCACCGTCCCCGGACCCATCCGCGAATCCACCGGCTTCATGGAAAGCTCGGGGCGCAGCGCCGCCTTCCTGATGGAGGGCGGCATGCTCATCGCCGCCGCCTCCAACCCCGACGGGCCCGAGGCGCGCCGGCTCCAGGCCGTGGCGGACGCGGGCAACTCCCGCGTCGTCTGGACCGACGTCTCCCTCTCCTCCGCCGAGATCGAGGACTGGAAGAACGAACTCGCCGGGGCGAAGCAGGACTGGGCCCGCCGGACGGGCATCAAGTCCGGAACCCCCACCCCGCCCGCCGCGGAACCCGAGGTCCCGCTTTCCGACGACGAAGTCGAGGCCGGGTTCATCAAGGCGAAGGTGAAGGTGGCGCGCACCCATCTCGAGGCGGGGCGCAAGGAGAAGGCCCGGGAGATCCTCCAGGGCGTCCTGAGGGACTTCCCCAAACACGCGCTCACGAAGGAGGCCCGGGAGCTGCTCGCGACGATCCCGTAAAACGTCAGCGCTTCCGGGCGGGGAGGAGGCTGCGGATCCGCGCCAGCAGCTCGTGCGGGGTGTAGGGTTTGGGCAGGAAGGAGCGGCCTTCCTCCCGCCCCGGACCCTGGATCGTCAGATCCTCGGTGTACCCCGACGTGAACAGCACCTGCAGGCGGGGCCGCCGCTTCTTCAGCCGCTCCCAGAGCTCACGCCCGCCCATGCCGGGCATGACGACGTCGGTCACCAGCAGGTCGATTTCCCCCGTGTGGCGCTCGAGGGCCTGAAGGGCCGCCTCCCCGCTGGGCGCCTCCAGGACCCGGTATCCCTGGCCGGCGAGCAGTTCGCGGACCATGGTCCGGATCAGCGCGTCGTCCTCCACGAAGAGCAGCGTCTCGTCCCCCCGCTCGATCCGCGGCAGCACCGCCGTGTCCCCTTTCGCCTTTCCGGTGATCCTCGGGAGACAGACGCGGAAGCGGCTGCCCCGGCCCGGCTCGCTTTCGACGAGGATCCGGCCCCCCGCCTGGGCGACGATGCCGTAGCAGGTCGCCAGGCCGAGCCCGGTGCCGCGCCCCACGGGTTTGGTGGTGAAGAACGGCTCGAAGAGCCTCGCCTTGACCTCGGGGGGCATACCCGAGCCGTTGTCCGAAACCCCGAGCACGGCCCAGGATCCCGGAGCCAGCCCCTCGCGGCCCAGACGCGACCCCAGCCCCACGTCCTCGGCCAGCAGCTCCAGCGTGAGCTTCCCCCCGCGCGGCATCGCGTCCCGGGCGTTCACCACCAGGTTGACGATCACCTGTTCGAACTGCCCGGGGTCCGCCCGGACCACGACGGGCTCCGCGGGCAGGAGGCAGAGCAGGTCGACGTCCTCCCCGATGAGGCGGCGCAGCAGCGGTTCCAGGCGCCGGAGGAGCTCCGCGAGATCCACCGGGACGGGGTCCGTCTTCTGGCGCCGCGCGAAGAGCAGCAGCTGCCGGGTCAGCGCCGCTCCGCGTTGCGCGGCCTCCGAGATGTACGTGAGCGCCGCGAAGGCCGGGGAATCCGCCGGGACCTTCTGCTGGGCGATCTCCGCGAAGCCCAGCACCGTCGTCAGCAGGTTGTTGAAGTCATGGGCCACGCCCCCCGCCAGACGGCCGATGGATTCGACCTTCTGGACCTGGAAGAGCTGCTCCTGGAGGCGCCGTTTTTCCGTCGCATCCTCCATGATGCCCAGCACATGGGTCTGTCCGCTCTCGTGGTGCAGGACGCTGGTGGAGATCCGGATCACCCGCGGCTGCCCGTCCGCGCGGACGATGTCCCACTCCTCCCCGCGGAGATCCTTCCCCTCCCGCATCTGGTTCATGCGGTCGATCGCGCGCTGGCGGACCTCCGCGTTCGGATAGAGCGACTGATACCAGCCCTTCGCGTTGATCTCCTCCATCGTATGGCCGGTGATCTCGACCATCCGGTCGTTCCACACCGTGAAGCGGACGAAGGGTTCCTCGGGGATGTCGTGGCAGACGCAGAGGCCTTCCGCCGCGCGGCGGATGATGGAGTCCCGGAAATGCTCGTCCCGCTTGCGCGCCGTGATCTCCACGACCGTGCCCCGCATGCTCCAGGGCTTGCCCGACGCGTCGCACTCCACTTCGCCGCGTCCCTCCAGCCACGCGACGCTCCCGTCGGGCCGGAGCACCCGGTGCTCGAGCCCGAAATCCTTCTCCCGCCGCTCCAGGGCCCCCTGGATCAGGGCGGCCACCCTGGGGCGGTCCTCCGGATGGATGAGGGCCACGTACTCCTCCAGCGTGCCCCCGAACGAGCCCCGGGCGACGCCGAAGTGCCGGTACACGGCCTCGGACCAGTGGATGCGGTTCCGGATCACGTCCCATTGCCAGACGCCCACTCCCGCGGCGTCCAGGGCCTTCTGGAGCAGCTCATGATCCTTGCCGGGGAATTCAGCGGACATGTCCTTCAGGAGTATAGCGCAGTCCTCAGGGTTTGGACCCCGCCGTACGACGGGTCACCGGCTTCCGGACGCCGGTCTTCCCCCGCCCGGCGAGGATGCGGGCGGCGTATCCGCTGCGGCGGAAGGCCCCGAGCGGATCGGGATCCAGCCCCTGGCGCATCCGCGCCACTTCGAGCAGCGGCTTCACGTCCGCCGTCCAGGCCGCCCGGAGGATCTCCTCCGCGTCGATGATCCGGTTCCCGTCCTGGGCCTCCGCCAGCCGCCGCCGGTCGATCAGCAGGGCCTTGGCGTAGGCCTCCTGCAGGTTCACCGCCGACTGGATCATCGACTCGATGCGCGGCTTGAGCACCGGCATCTCGTCGATCATGAACGCGAAGTCGCTCCGGAGCGCCGGATCCTCCATGCCCGCCACGAGCTCCGCGAAGATGAGGAAGAGCTCGTACGGGTTCATGCAGCCGGTCGTGAGGTCGTCGTCCGCGTACTTCCGGTCGTTGAAGTGGAAGCCGCCGAGCTTCCCCTCCGTGATGAGCGTCGACACGATCCACGGGATGTTCGTGCCGTGGGCGTGGTGGCCCAGGTCCACCAGCACCTGGGCGCGCTCCCCCAGCGCCTTCGTCACCAGGCAGGAGAGCCCCCAGTCGGCGATGTCCGTGTGATAGAACGCCGGCTCGAAAAACTTGTATTCGAGCAGCATCCGCATGTCCCTGGGGAGCGCCGCGTAGACCTCGGCGAGCGACTCCTCCATCCAGCGGCGGCGGCGGCGGAAGTCCCCCTGGCCGGGGTAGTTGGTCCCGTCCGCGAACCAGAGCGAGAGGACCCCGGAGCCGACGGTCTTCCCGATCGCGATGCAGCGCTTCATGTTGTCCACGGCCTGCCGCCGCACCCCGGGGTCGGCGGCGCAGATCGAGCCGAACTTGTACTGCGGCTCCGTGAAAAGGTTCGGGTTGATCGCGCCGATGCGGATGCCCTGGGCCTTCGCGTGGCGCTGCAGGTTGCGCCAGTCCGGGACGTCGTCCCAGAGCGCGTGCACCGCGACGGCGGGGGTGATGCCGGTGACCTCGTGGACCTGGGCGGCGTCGGAGACCTTTTCGTAGGCGTCCCGGGGGGCCGCCGGATCCTTCACGATCCCGAAGCGCGTCCCGCAGTTGGCGTAGGCCCAGCTCGGCGTCTCGATCGAGAGGGACATGACCCGCTCCGCGAGGGCGTCGAGATCGAAACCCCGCGGGGCCCATTCGTCCCGGAGGACCTGGAATCGCGCCTCGACCTTGGGATCGCTCATGTCTCGCCCCCTTGGATCAAATCCGGTGCAGCCAGTCCTTGAGGCTCGGATAAAGCTCCCGGTAGCGGTCGAAACGCGCGCGGTAGGTTTTCGCGCGCCTCGGATCCGGCCGGTACGTCTTCTCCACCTTCGCCAGCGTCTTCGCGGCCTCGCGCGCCGAACGGTAGCGGCCCGTGGCCGTGCCCGCGAGGATCGCCGCCCCGAGGCAGACCGCCTCCGAGACGCGCATCGCGTGCACCGGCTTGCCGAGCAGGTCGGCCTTGATCTGCATCCAGACCGGCGACTTCGCCCCGCCGCCGATGGCGCGGAACGAGTCGATCTCCGCGCCGCAGTCGGCGAGCACCCGCGCGTTGAGGGCCATCTCGTACGTCACGCCCTCGAGCACCGCCTTCACGATCTCGCCCCGCGTCGTGGAGAGGCGCAGCCCCGCGATCACGCCCTTCGACTCGGTGTCGAAATGGGGCGTGCCGGTGGACGTGAAATGCGGCAGGATGAACAGCGAGGTCGGATCCTTCGGGATGTCCTTGAGCAGCAGTTCGTAGACGTCCCGGCCGGACTTCGCGGCCGCCGCCTTCTCCG
Organism: uncultured Planctomycetales bacterium; assembly: GCA_964619955.1. Taxonomy (GTDB): domain Bacteria; phylum Planctomycetota; class MHYJ01; order MHYJ01; family JACPRB01; genus JACQFK01. The sequence goes on along the minus strand of CAZUJF010000021.1, from coordinate 16,399 downwards.
CCTGCGCAAAGGTGTCCCGGAACCACTTCAGCAGCGAGCCGCCCGTGAAGTTGAACGTCAGCGCCACGAAGAGGCCCGGCACCACGTGCGGATAACAGGCGATGTTCGCCTCGAGCAGTTTCGGGTCGGTCACCCGCTTCTGGAAGGCGGGCGTGATGCATTCCACCGTCCCGGTGGCGTACATGCCCACGCGGTCCTCCACCACCCCGGCCCCCAGCGCCCCGCAGGGCTGGTCGTGGCCGCCGGTCGCGACGACGACGCCCGGGGGCAGGCCGAGGGATTTCGCCGTCGACGCCCCCAGCACGCCCACCGCCGTCCCCGAGGGCAGCGGACGGGACAGCGTCCCGGGATCGATGCCCGCCGTCCGGCAGAGTTCCGGCGACCAGCGGCCGCCCGCCACGTCCAGCAGCATGGTCCGCGCCGCGAGCGAGAAATCGATCACGGGCTCCAGGCCGAGCGCGTGGAAGAGCAGGTCTTCGAAGCAGAGGAACCAGCGGGCCTTTCCAAAGACGTCCTTCCGGTGCTGCTTCCACCAGAGGATCTTCGAGGCGCTGTACATCCCGTGCAGCGGCATGCCGCTGATCTCGAAGAGGCGCCGGCGCGGCATCCGCCGCTCCCACCAGGGCACCAGGCCCGCGGTGCGGGCGTCGAAGGTCACCACGGCGTTGTGGAGGTAGCGGCCCTTCGCGTCGACCGGCGTGACCGCCTCGCCCTGCGAGGCCACCGCCAGCGCGCGGACGGGGTCCTTCCGGGCCTTCCCCGCGGCCTCGCGGATCACTTCTTTCGCGGAGGCGATCACGCGCTTCGAGTCCAGCTCGATCCAGCCCGGCTTCGGGAACTGCAGCGGATATTCGCGGTACGCGGAGGCCAGCAGCCGCCCGCCCTCGTCGAACACGACGGCCTTGCAGCCCGTCGTCCCCAGGTCTATGCCCATCAAGCTCATGGTGGTCTCTCGATTAGAAGTCGAATCGGTCGATGTTGGACTTGTCGAACGTGAACGGCTCGCCGAGCAGCAGGTGGTCGCCCTCGAGCTTCAGCTCCCCGAGCCGGCCCGCCTTGAAGGTCTTGTCGCCGGCCTTGAGGGACCCCTTCTTGAGCGCGACCGCCGCCTGCAGCGCGAGGTAGCCGAGGTCCGCGGTGTTCCAGAGCACCACCGCCTGCGTCACGTCCTTGTGGACGAAGACCTTGTTGTCGTTCGGGAGGCCGAGGCCGATCACCTTGACGTCCTTGCGCCCGGACTGCTCCACGGCCTCCGCCGCCCCCGGCACGGCGGGCGAGCAGATCGCCATCAGGAGCTTGAGCTCCTTGTGGGCGTTCATGAGGGTGTTCGCCTCCTCGAAGGCCTTCTTCTGCAGGTCGTCGCAGGGCCGCAGCGCCACGCGCTTGAGGCCGGGGAACTTCGCCAGGTTGTAGGCCTCGATCGCCTTCTGCCACTCGATCATGTTCCCCGCGGTGAGCGAGGCCGTGATGATCGCGTAGTCCCCCTTGCCGCCGAGCAGGCGCGCCGCGTGCTCCACGAGCGTCCGCGCGATGCCCTCGGGCGTCGCCTGGTTCACGAAGACGTCGCGGGCCTCCGGCGTGCTGTCGGCGTCCCAGGTCACGACCTTGATGCCCTTGTCCCGGGCCTTCTTGAGGACCGACGCCATGCCCTCGCGGTTCTCGACGGCGACCGCGATCACGTCCACGCCCCGCGTGATCCAGGTGTCGACGATGCGGTTCTGCTCCGCGGGGTCCGGGCTCGTGGGGCCGTCCCAGAGCAGCTTCGCGCCGAGCTCCTTCGCCGCCTCCTCCGCGCCCTTGCGGCAGGCGACGAAGTACGCGTTGCCCTTGCTCTTGGGCATCATCGCCACGGTGATCGCCCCCTCCGCGGGGGCGTTTGCATCGCAGCCCGCGAGCAGCGCGGCCGAGACGGACAGGGCGAGGATCGTTCTCATGCGGGTTCCTTTCCAAGACCCGGACGCCGCCGGGAATCCAGACGCTCCACGACCTGGCGGGCCCCGATGGCCAGCAGCAGCAGCACGCCCGTCAGGATGTCCGCCGCCTCCGATTCCACGCCGGACAGCTGCAGGCCGTTCTTGAGCAGCACGAGGGCGAAGAGCCCGAGGATCGTCCCGTGCACCGAGCCGCGCCCCCCGAAGATGGAGGTGCCGCCGAGCACCACCGCGGTGATCGCCGTCAGTTCATAGCCCAGCGCCGCGTCCGCCTTGGCCTGGCCGACGAACGCGACGTAGACCACGGACGCCAGCGCCGCCGCCGTCCCGCTCAGCACGTACACGAGGGCCAGGCGCCGCTCCACCGGGATGCCCGCATAGCGCGCGCCCTCCGGCGAATATCCGATCGCGAAAAGGCTGCGCCCCACCCCCGTGCGGTGGACCAGCAGCCAGACGCCCGCCGCGACGGCCGCGAAGAGCGGGAACTGGGAGGGCAGCAGCCCGAAGAGCTCCCCCTGCCCGAGCGAGAGGAAGCCCGGGGGGAAGTTCGTGAAGTTGTCGGTGCCGTGCGTCAGGCCCTCCGCCAGGCCCCGGAAGAGCGAGAAGGTCCCCAGCGTCACGATCAGCGGCGGGATCCGGAAGCGCGCGATCAGCAGCGCGTTGAGCCCGCCCGCCGCGGCCCCGATCAGGACCGTCAGCGGGGCCGCCAGGGCGACGGACAGGCCCCCGTCGCGCCAGAGCTTCCCGAAGAGCACCGCGCTGAGCCCCATGAGGGAGCCCACCGAAAGATCGATGCCGCCCGTCAGGATCACCGGCGTCATCAGCACCGCCAGCAGGCCGAGCTCGGAGCCCAGGCGCAGGACCAGGATCAGGTTGGACCCCGAGAGGAAGTTCCGCCCCGCCATCGAAAAGAACGCGAGCTCCAGCAGCAGCAGGATCCCCAGGATCCGCTCGTGCGTGAGGATGAAGCGCCGGGACGGGCCGGCTTCAGACGGGGGCAGCACGTGCGCCTGCATTCGGTGTCCGACGAAGACTCAGGGCGTCCGAGGCCACCGCGACCAGAAGGATCGCGCCCTGGATCGCCTTTTCCCAATGGGATTCGGCCCTCAAGAATACCAAAGCTGTACCGATTGAGCCGAGGAAAAGGACTCCGGCCAGCACGCCCCAGAGGGTCCCGCGGCCCCCGGTGATCGCGACGCCGCCCACGACGACCGCGGCGATCACCTTGAGCTCGAGGCCCCTGCCCTCGTTCGGCTGCACCGTGCGGAACTGGATCGCCGTCATGAAGGCCGCCAGCGCGACGAGCAGCCCCATGCCCGTGAAGACCGCGAAGAGCACCCGCCGGGGGCGGAGGCCCGCCAGGCGGGCCGCCTCGGCCGAGGACCCCGTGGCGTAGACCGCGCGGCCGGCCGCGAGATGCCGCAACCCCCAGACGAACGCGGCGAAGAGGACGAGGGCCGAGACCCCGATCGCCGTCTGCCCGCCGCCCTGCCCCAGGCCGGCGAAGTGGAACGTCGCGGGCAGGTTGCGCACCGCCTCGCCGCCCCGGGCCCATTTCAGCGAGGCCTCGAGCGTCACCATCGTGGACAGCGTCACCACGATCGAGGGCAGCCCCAGGAAGGCGATGAGCAGGCCGTTGAGCGCGCCCAGGGCCGCCCCCGTGAGCAGCGTGCCGCCCAGCACCAGCGGCAGCGGCAGGCCGGCCTGCCCCAGCAGCGCCGCCACGACGCCGCAGACGGAGAACTGGGATCCCACGGAGATGTCGACCTGGCGGATGAGGATCACCAGGGTCATGCCGATCGCCGCCACCAGCGTCGCGGATTCGCGCACCGCGATCGTCCGGAGGTTCGCCCCGGCGAAGAAGGCGGGATTGACGAAGGCCAGGAGCAGCAGCAGGGCCCCGAAAGCCGCCGCGACGGACAGCTCGCGCTTGTGGCGGGAGATCATGCCGCCTCCCCGCCGTGGCCGAGCGCCAGCGCGAGGACGCGCTCCTGGGTCGCCTCCGCCCGGGACAGGATTCCCGCGAGGCGGCCCCGGTGCAGGACCCCCACCCGGTCGCTCATTCCGAGCACCTCGGGCAGTTCGGACGAGATCATGAGGATCGCCATCCCTTGCGCCGCCAGGTCCCCCATGAGGGCGTGGATCTCGCTCTTGGCGCCGACGTCGATGCCCTGCGTCGGCTCGTCGAGGATGAGCACCCGGGGCTCCGCCGCCAGCCAGCGCGCCAGGGCCACTTTTTGCTGGTTGCCGCCCGACAGATGCCCCGCCGGCGTGTCGATCCCCGGCGTCTTCACGGAGAGGCGCGAGACGTACTCCTCCGCCGTCCGCCGCTCCCGGGCGAAGTCCAGGAAGCCGAGCCGGCACAGGCGGCGCAGGATCGCCAGCGTCGCGTTCGCCGCCACCGGCAGTTCGAGGATCACGCCGTGACGGCGCCGGTCCTCCGGCACGTACGCGATGCCGAGCTCCACCGCGTCGGCCGGGCTCCCGATGCGCACCTCGCGCCCCCCGAGCAGGATCCCGCCCTCGTCCGCAGGCGTCAGTCCGAAGAGGATCTTCGCCAGCTCCGTGCGCCCCGCCCCGACCAGGCCCGCGAGCCCGAGGATCTCGCCACGCCGGAGCTGCAGGCTCACGCCCGACACGCCGGAGGCGCGGCAGCCCAGGCCCCGGAGTTCCAGAAGCACGTCGCCGGCGGGCACGTCCCGCTTCGGAAAGACCTGGGTCACCTCGCGGCCGACCATGAGCCGGATCAGCTCGGCGCGGTCCAGCTCCGAACGGGCGCGCGTCCCGACCGTGCGGCCGTCGCGCAGCACCGTCACCCGGTCGGCCAGCTCCTCCAGCTCCTCGAGCCGGTGCGAGATGTAGACGACGCCCGCGCCCTGGGAGCGCAGCTCCTTCACCACGCGGAAGAGCGTCCGCACCTCGTGCTCCGGCAGCGACGCGGTGGGCTCGTCCATGATGAGGATCTTCGCCTCCGCGCCGAGCGCGCGCGCGATCTCCACGAGCTGCTGTTCGGGCATCGTCAGCGAACCCGCCGCCGCCTCCGGATCGATGCGGGCGCCGATGCGGTCGAGCAGGGCCTTCGCGCGGGCGGCGCGCTCCGCCCAGCGGATGCGGCGCCAGAGCCCGGACGGCTCCGAGGCCATCGCGATGTTCTCGGCGACGCTCAGCTCCGGGAGCAGCGCCGGCTGCTGGTAGATGGCCGCCACCCCCAGGCGCCGCGACAGGATCGGGTCGTTGTGCGGGACCGGACGGCCGCCGATCTCGAGGGTCCCCGAGTCCGGACGGTGCGCCCCCGTGACGACCTTGATCAGGGTCGACTTGCCGGCCCCGTTCTCGCCGATCAGGGCGTGCACCTCGCCCGGACGAAGCTCGAACGAGACCCCTCCCAGGGCCCGGACCCCCCCGAAGGATTTCGTGATGCCCTGGACGTGCAGCAGCAGGCTCATGCGTCGGCGACGGAGGGCATTGTAGCCGCGGACCGCTTCCTTGACGAGCTAATACAGATTAGCCTATACTCCCGCACGCATGGTCCGCATGAAAGACATCGCGGCGAAACTCGACCTCTCCCAGACCACCGTCTCCCACGTGCTCACCGGCAAGCACCAGCAGTACCGCATCAGCGCCAAGACGGTGGAGCGCGTGAAGAAGACGGCCGAGGCGCTCGGCTACCGCTCCAGCGCGCTCGCGCGGGCCTTCCGGGACCGCCGCTCCTACTCGGTGACGCTCGCCGTCGAGGACCTGACCAACCCGTTCTGGACCGGCGTCGCGATCGGCGCGGAGAAGGAGGCCGAGGCGCACGGTTACGTGCTCGTCGTCTCCAACACGGGCGGCAACGCCGGGCGCGAGGGCCGCAGCGTCCAGATGCTGCAGGAACGCCGCGTGGACGGCCTCATCGTCTCCCCCGTCACGATCGCCGACCCCGCCCTGCTCCAGCTGCGCAAGGAGGGCCTGCCCTTCGTCCAGATCGACCGCTCGGTGAAGGGCGCCGACATCCCCTGCGTCCGCACGGACCATCTGGCGGGCTCGCAGCTGGCGGTCGACCATCTCGTGGAGCGCGGGCACCGCAGGATCGCCATCCTGACGGGACCGTTGACCGTGCAGACGTTTGAAATCCGCCTCGAGGGTTTCCGCAAGGCCCTCGCCCGGCACGGGCTGAAGCCGGCGGCCGTCGAGCTCATCACCCCCGAAGCCGCCGAGGCCGAGGAGGCCGTCCGGAGCCTCTGCGCGTCGAAAGAGCGGCCCGACGGGATCTACACCACCAACATCTGGATGACGCTGGGCGCGCTGCGCGCCATCCGGGCCTCGGGGATTCCGGTGCCCTCCGGGATGGAGGTGGTCGGCTTCGACGACATCTCCATGGCCGATCTTTTCGCGCTGCCGGTAAGCACGATCGTGCAGGACGTCGAGGCCATCGGACGGGAATCCTTCCGCGCGCTGCTGAAGGTCATGAAGGGGCAGAAGGTCCCGCGCGAGACGCTGATCCCGCCGAAGCTGAAGGTCCGATGAGGCGCCTGGGCGCGCTGCTGCTCCTCGCCGCAGCCTCCTGCGCCGCCCCCGCCGGAGGCCGTCCGCCCAACATCGTCCTCATCGTCGCCGACGACCTCGGCTACGGGGACCTCGGCTCTTACGGGGCCCGCGACATCAAGACCCCTCACCTGGACCGCCTGGCGGCGGAAGGCCTGCGCTTCACCGATTTCACCGTAGCCCAGGCGGTCTGCACCGCCTCGCGCGCCGCCCTGCTGACGGGCTGCTACGCCAACCGCGTGGGACTCCAGGGCGCGCTCAATCACGACAGCCGCACAGGCATCCATCCGGACGAAACGCTGCTGCCCGAACTGCTTCGGGCGCGGGGCTATGCCACCGGGATCTTCGGAAAATGGCACCTCGGCCATCTTCCCGAATTCAGCCCGCTCCGCCACGGCTTCGACGAGTTCCTCGGCATCCCCTACTCCAACGACAACGGGCCCCTGCATCCGATCATGCGGAACCTGCCCCCGCTGCCGCTCGTCGACGGCGAACGCGTCGTCGAACGCGACCCCGACCAGCGCACGTTCACGCGCCGTTTCACGGATCGCGCGATCGAGTTCATCCGCCGCCGCGCGGGAAGACCCTTCTTCCTCTACCTTCCCCATGTGATGCCGCACGTTCCCATCCACGTCTCGGAGGCTTTCCGCGGACGCTCCGCGCGCGGCTTGTACGGCGACGTGGTCGAGGAGCTCGACGCCTCGGTCGGCGACCTGATGAAGGCGCTCCGCGACCAGAACCTGGAACGGAACACGATCGTGATCTTCCTCTCCGACAACGGCCCCTTCCTCTCCTACGGCACCCACGCCGGCTCGGCGGGACCGCTCCGTGAAGGCAAGCTGACGGCGTTCGAGGGCGGCGTCCGGGTCCCCTGCCTCATCCGCGGTCCGGGCGTGCCCGCCGGCGTCTCGCGGAACCCGGCCGCCACGATGGATCTCCTGCCCACGCTCGCGCGGATCGCGGGAGCGGCGCTTCCGGAGCGGCGCATCGACGGGATCGATCTTGGTCCCGACTTCCGCGGAACGCGGGAGACCTTCTTCGCCTATGCGGGGGAGGAACTGCAGGCCGTCCGTCACGGGGACTGGAAGCTGCACGTCTCCCACGACTACCTGACCCCGGCGGCCGGCCCGCGCTCGGACGGCAAACCCGCGAACTTCGAAAACCTCAAGCCCGAAGGCATGGGGCTTTCCGGGATCAAGGGCATCGCCAGCCGCCACGGCTACCGGGTGGAGCGCCTCGAACGCTCGCTCTACAACCTACGGGAGGATCCGGGCGAACGGAAAGACCTGGCCGCCGCTTTCCCCGAGGTCGTGAGCCGACTCGAAGCGCTGCTCGAGACGGCGCGAGCGGATCTGGGCGACGCGATCATGAAGCGCACGGGCGCCGGCCTGCGTCCCGTGGGCCGGGTACCATAGCCGTTACTCCGAAAGGATCGGCAACAGACATTAAATAAATGCGGCTTTAGTTTTCAGATAGGCCGACACAGCGGTTACTACATACGTGCAGATAGTCTCTGTATCCATGATTCTACTTCTCATATCGACTACCGAGAATCGACTCCCAACAGCATCTGGCGAATCACCTCCATGCGCGATCCTGTTTCGCGTCTCCACGAGTTCGAGTATATGGCCGCGATATCGTGGAGCAGGGAATGCTGGCTGCGGAATCCCAAAGATCGACCATATAGTTTCCAGCTGTTGTGGACGAAAATGCGAGCCGTCTTTTGGGAACAAATCCGGCCCGATTGCAATGGGCTGGCAGGACCGCGCCTTCTTTAGTAATGCGAAGCGGCGATCCCATTGCTTCCTTTTTGACGTATCAGATACAGACGTTAATTCCGGATCGAGCGCTAAAGACAGAAGCTCGGCACGAGCGGCAGAACAGTGGATGCCGCGCATATTGACTTCCGCAATCAAAGCGCGCACTACCCCCACTACAACGAACTCAAAAACGGCATAATTTTGAACAAAGAGCATGCCCTTAGCGGAGCGACTCGCATCATCTCCACCGCCACGCGCAAGCTCATAACTCTCGATAATGCGGAGCAATGATTGCGCCGCAGCTAAACGAGCCAACGCTTCAGCTGATATTATTGCGAGGCTCACAAGCCGCCGAAATGAGAGGCCGCAAACTCAATACGCCCAACAACCATCCTCCTGTTATTTGTAGCACCAGTCGTTAATGCGTGGAACTCACTGGAATCAACCCATTTACTTACATTCCCAGTTAGGCTCTTCCTCTTCTTCAGGGTAAGTGCAGCCCCAACCGCAATCGCTTCAAATAGATTTACCGGCGTTAGCTTTGTTCGCCTGCTAATGCCCTTTGGAAAGACACGCGCCAGTTCGGCAAAGGTCCGCTCGAAGAGCTTTTCGCTCGAAGGGTAGTCGAAGTGCTTCGTAGCCTTTTGCATGTAGTCATTCAAGAAGCCAACTACTGAATGGTCAAAAGTCTTATATCCGTGCAGAAAGGCAAAGAAGCGCAAAACGTATTCCTCTCGAGTCCCATCTGTTTCCATCGATTCCCTGAGCGTGACGACTTTCCGGTAGTCGGTATTGCGAGATAGCTTCTCGAGGAAGTCATTAAACTGACCACGATAGATGCACCCACGAATCTCTTGATCAGTAAGTCGAACCCCTCCCGTATTTAGTCGCTCAAACAGATCGAATCGGACCTTAAGATCACTCTTATCGTTAAGCGTCGTGACCTTGATGGGTCTAAGCACAAATTGGGTCTGCAGACTTGGCGGTAACTCTTCGAAGGACATACCATTAAGCTGAGTGAGCTTCTCTAACTCATCAATCCTCAGTGGATCCCGCACGCCAATAATCCCGCGACTCTTTTCATCACCCGCAAAATGCACAAGTGTGCTAAGGCGTTGCACTCCATCCACCACTTCCCAGCTGCCATCGGGGTTGGTGGCCATGAAAAGGTTGGGGATCGGTATGCCAAGGAAAATTGATTCAATCAATTGCGATTGTCGCGCGGGATCCCAACGGAATTGACGCTGATAAGCAGGGGCCATATTGATTTGCCCCTGACTAACCATAGACAGCAGCTGCTGCACAGTAATGTCGTAGGAGTCGAAGTCGACTCGCCGACGTTCTTCCACGAGCTGTTCAACCAGGACGGGAATCTTTTGTGCTGTCATTGTCATTCTGAGTTCTCCTACCGATTGAGCTGCCTATTGTACGCCCAACGCCAGTGTGAGCGGCGGCGGATCCAAGCTCGCCTGTCTCGTTTCCTCTCATCGAATCATTGCGCTATATTATATGACCCGCCAGCATCTTGTCCCGCCATAACTCCTGTAGGGGCGCAGGTGGATCGGCCGTGGGGAATTCGCCTGAAGGGGGGACGAGGAATCGCGGGGCACGAAGCTTAGCGTTTAGCTGAACTTGGCGCGCTCCGCCATATCTTACGGATGCAGGATCAGGGAGTAGCGCGTGCTTCGTCCGCCCGCAGGGGCCTTGAGGAGGATTCCCTGCCCGATCAAGTTCTGGATGTCGCGCGCGGCCGTGCCCTGGGAGCACTTGGTGAGTGGCGGGACCGCGAAGGGAAGAGCCCTGGAAGACCCAAGAACTCGGCGCGCTCAGCGTCCGTTGACGCAAAGCTTGACAAAGCGCGCCGCGCCGTCGCGCAGCCACAGCAGACGCAGCGTGTGCGGGCCGGGCGCAAGCCGCGCGGTGCGCGGAGAGAGCAGGCCGACGCTGTGGGTGTGTTTGAGGCCGACGCTCCAGAACGCCACCCGTCCACGGCAACCCCCACGCTCCCAGAAAGGCGGCGATCAGCGCAGCCGCAGCAGGGCATCCGCATAGCGGAGCCCGAGTGTCCGCGCCGAAAGCGTGCCGAAGTGGAACTGGTCCCCTTTGTCCTTGAGGTCGCCCGTCGGGACGACCGCGAAGCGCGCGACCGTCTTCTCGAGGCCGTGCAGGCTCCCATTGAAGGGCTTCGTCGCGGCCTCGACCTCCCGCTTGAACGGCGTCAGTTCAAACCGCCCTCGTGAAAGGAGCGCGTCGGCGCTACGGCCTCCCCGCGAGCTGCCACGCCTTGATCCCCTGGAGCGGGGAGATCAGCATGATCACGTTGAGGGTAAGGTTGTCGCGCACCCAGAGGAGGCAGCCGATTTCCATCGCAAGAAAAAGGGCAAGGCTGTGCCAGGGCTTGGCCTTGGCGGCGAGGAGGAAACCCAAACTCATCATGAGCAGGTCGCTCTCCGAGTTGAGCACGCTGTCGCCCGAGTAACCCTGAGCGAGGGTGGCTTCCCGGTAGCGGTTGATGATGAAGGGGGAGTTCTCGAGGATCTCCCATCCGGCCTCGGCCAGGGCGGCGACGAGATAGCGGGCACGAAGGGAGAGTTTGCGGGCGGCGACCCAGAGGATCGCGAAGAAGACCATCCCGTGGCAGACATGCGAGAAGGAGTAGGGGTCCGCGAAGCGCTGGGAGTTTGCGGGACTCCAGATGTTCCCCTCCCAGATTCCGAAGCGACCGTCGGGTCCGAGGAGCGGCTGCCCCATGGCCAGCAGAATCGCCGCGGTGGCCAGGGCGATGCCCGTCGTGGCCCACGCGGTGGCGCGCGGGGAGGGCACAGGAGCAACGGCGGTTCTATCGTTCACGCGGCTTCATTCTACCCAGGAACGGCGGGCCTACTCCGCCGCCTCGAACCAAAGCGTGCGCCGGAGGACTTCCTGATTCCCCTCATCGCCGATCGGCAGATATTCCGTCCAGCGGTAGATCCGGTGATCCCTCCCCTCGACCCGCAGGCGCATCGCACCCTGGCGCTTCCCACCCTTCACAAAAAGCACGTGATCTCCCGTTTGCAGATGGGGGTACTGCCGCTCCAATTCCGGGGAGGGTAGCGCCAGCTGGAGAAAGAGAGTGGACGGCGTCTCCACAGGCTCGTCCAATCGAGCGACGGACCCGCAGGGCCGGGACCCCGGCGGCGGCCAGAGCGGGACCGGGATCTTCGGATCGAAGACGGTCGTCGCCAGGAGCGTCCAAAGCCCCGTGGTCTCGGTGTAATCCTCGCCGTTCAGCATCACGACCGCCGTCCGGTGGTCCATCGTTCGAAACACGAAACTCGGCCACTGTTGTCCAGCATCAACAGGCTCCGACCTTGCCGGGGCCCGGAAGATTCGCGGCGGCCGGATCGGAGCGGGAGCCGGCGAAGGAGCGACCGGAACAGCGGCCACGGGAGCCTCCGCGGGAGGCGACTTCACCGCCTCCTTCCTGGGCTCGGGAGCCGGAGCCTGCATCACGGACCTGGCAGGAGCCGGCGCGACGGGCTTCGGGGCAGGCGCAGGCGGGACCGGGGGCTCGCTCTTCCCGCAACCCAGCCCCGCCGCCAGCAGCAGCAGGCACAACATCCGCATCCGAAACCTCCTCCGCACCCGCAGTATACGTCGCCTTCCCGCCTACCGCCTACCGCCTACCGCTTTTATACGATTGACATCACTCATTATTATATGCTAGATATCGCTCATATAAGCATGCGCGTTTCTGATGCCGTCGTCCGGGCCCGGCGCGAGGAGCTGGCGAGGCTGCTCACGCAGCACCAGTACCTGCCGCTCGCCGAGGTCTGCGAACGGCTCCAGGTCAGCGAGCCCACGGCGCGCCGCGACCTCGCCGTCCTCGAAGCCCGCCACGCGATCACCCGGACCCATGGCGGCGCGCGGGTGGAGTACAACCAGAAGTTCCCCTCCTTCCGGGACCGCCTCGCGCTGGCCTCGGAGGCCAAGGCCCGCATCGCCGGCGCGGCGCTCAAACTGCTGCGCCCGGGCATGACGGTCTGGCTCGACGGCGGCACCACCCTCTATGCCGTCGCGCAGCGCATCGCCCAGCGCCCCCCCGCGGGGCTCGTCATCGTCACGAACAACCTCCCGGCCGCGGAGCTGCTGGCGGACATCGACGCGATCGCCGTGCACCTCCTCGGCGGCCAGTACTTCCGGCGCACCTCCCTGCTCCTCGGCGGCGGCGCCCCGGCGGCGGCGAAGCGCTGGCGCTTCGATCTCGCCCTGCTCGGTCTCGAAGGCCTCACCCGGGAAGGCTGCTGGAACTCCCTCGAGGACGTCGCCGTCCTGCAGCGCGCCGTCCTCAAGGTCTCCCGCCGGAAGGTCGTCTGCGCCGACGCCGCCAAGATCGGCCGCCGCGCCGCGGACTTCCTCTGCCCGCCGGAGGCCGTCGACCAGCTCATCAGCGACGTTTCCACGCCAGCCCTTCGAAAGGCCGGGATTCCTCTGGATAATTTATTGAAAGGCGAAAGGACCCCATGAGCAACCCCTTCAGCCATGTGAAGCATCTCTGGAAGGACGAAGACGTCGCCAAGCTGACCCCCGCCCAGCGCCTCCTCTACCGCTCTAACCGCCTGGGCGACGACCTCACGCTGACCAACACCGGCGGCGGCAACACCTCCTCCAAGGTCATGGAGAAGGACCCGCTCACCGGGAAGCCCGTCGAGGTGCTTTGGATCAAGGGCTCCGGCGGCGACCTGCGCACCGCCAAGATGGACGGCTTCGCGTCGCTCTATCTCGACAAGGTCCGCTCCCTCACCCCGCTCTATGCCGACAACCCGAAGAAGGGGCCCAAGACCCCGGTCGAGGACGACATGGTCGCCCTCTTCAACCACTGCGTCTACAACCTGAATCCCCGGGCCTGCTCCATCGACACCCCGCTGCACACCCTCGTCCCCTGCAAACACGTCGACCATCTGCATCCCAACTCGGTCATCGCCCTGGCCGCGTCGGTCAACCAGGAACGCATCTGCAAGGAGGTCTACGGCTCCGATGTGATGTGGACCCCCTGGCAGCGTCCGGGCTTCGACATCGGCCTCATCATCGAGGACATGATCCGCAAGAACCCCAAGGCGAAGGGCATCGTCCTCGGCCACCACGGCATGAGCGCGTGGCACGACGACGACAAGCAGTGCTACGAGACGACGCTGTCCATCATCAACCGCGCCGCGGAGGCCATCGAGAAGCGCGACAAGGGCGCCAAGACCTTCGGCGGGCAGAAACACGCCGACCTGCCCGAGGCCCGGCGCCACGAACTGCTCGCCGACCTCTTGCCCTGGCTGCGCGGCAAGGTCAGCGTCCAGAAGCGCTTCGTCGGCACCGTCCAGCACGACGCGAAAATGCTCCGCTTCGTCAACAGCGCGGATGCCGGCCGCCTCGCGAACCTCGGCACCAGCTGCCCCGACCACTTCCTCCGCACGAAGATCAAGCCGCTCTTCGTCGACTGGGACCCCGTGAAGGGCGACGTCGGCGAACTGCGCGGCAAGCTCGACGAGGGCCTCGTGAAGTACCGCGAGGACTACGCCGCGTACTACAAGCGCTGCAAGAAGGCGGACAGCCCCGCCATGCGCGACCCGAACCCCACGGTCATCCTCATCCCCGGCCTGGGATCGATCGCCTGGGGCAAGAGCAAGTCCGAGTCCCGCGTCACGGCGGAGTTCTACAACTGCGCCGTCGAGGTCATGCGCGGCGCCGAGGCGATGGACCAGTACGAGGGCCTGCCCGAGCAGGAGGCCTTCGACATCGAATACTGGTCGCTCGAGGAGGCCAAGCTGCGGCGCATGCCGCCCGAGAAGGAACTGGACCGCCAGGTCATCGCGGTCATCGGCGCCGGCAACGGCATCGGCAAGGAGGTCGCGCTGCGCCTCATGAAGGACGGCGCGCATGTGGTCTGCGTCGACCGCGACGAGGCGGCCGCGAAGGCCACCGCGGCGGAGATCGTGAAGCTCTACGGCGAGGGCATCGGCGTCGCCGGCAGCGGCATCTCCAACTGCGGGCCCGCCATCGGCCTTGCCTGCGACATCACGAAGCGCGACACCGTGGCCGCGATGCTCAATCAAGCCCTGCTCGCGTACGGGGGCCTCGACGGGGTCGCCGTCACCGCGGGCATCTTCATGGCCCCCGGCAAGGACGGCCGGAACGAGGACGCCCACTGGGGCATCACGTTCGGGGTCAACGTCACGGGCTCGTTCATCGTGGCGGACGAGGCCCAGAAGATCTTCAAGCGCCAGGGCCTGAAGGCCGCCATCGGCCTGACGACGAGCGTGAACGCCGTGGTCGCCAAGAAGGGCAGCATTCCCTACGACACGAGCAAGGCGGCGGCGAACCATCTGGTGCGGGAGCTCGCCATCGAGTGCGCGCCGCACACCCGGGTCAACGCCGTGGCCCCCGCGACGGTCGTCAAGGGCAGCACCATGTTCCCCCGCGACCGCGTGATCGCGTCGCTGACGAAGTACGAGATCGCCTTCAAGGACTCCGAGAGCGACGACCAGCTCCGCGACAAGCTGGCCGGGTTCTACGCCAAGCGCACGCTGCTGCAGACGCCGATCGAGCCCGCCGACCAGGCGGAGGCGATGGCCCTGCTCTTCACCCAGCGCTTCTCGAAGACCACCGGCCAGATCCTGCACATCGACGGAGGCCTCGCGGACGGCATGTTGAGGTAGTATTACGAGGATGAAACGACGGGGGCCGCCGGCGCCCAAGCGACGGCGGCTCCCGCTCGTCCTTTCCCTCGTGCTCGGCGCAGGGCTGGCCGCCGCAGCCGGGCTCGCGTTCCGGACCCCGCCGGTGCCGCCACCTCCGAAGACAGCCCCCGCCCCCGCGGTCCGGGGTCCGGTGGATCTGCAGCTCGACGAGAAGTTCCCTGCCTACGAGAAGCTCTTCGCCCCGAAGCTCGCCGACTTCGAGCCCGCCTGGCGCCGGGCCGTCCTCGCCTCCCGATACGGGAAGGAATAGAACTCCGGAGCGCTTCAGCCCCCGGCTGCATGAGTTATTAATTGCATGCCTACTCCCGGGTAGGTAGTATTCCGCGCTTGCGGGGCGCCGGGACCGGGGGCGCCCCGGTCCGGCGCAACGCAGCGGAGGGTGTGATGGTAGGACAGCGAGTGAAGGCCAGTGTCTGGGTCTGTCTGGCGGCCTGCGGCCTGCTCCACGGCTGTTACGGGCTGGAAGACGACACGATCGCGAAACTGGGATCGTTCACCGTCACGCCCGTGACGGGCCTGGTGACGACCGAGGCGGGCGGCAGCGCCACCTTCACCGTGGTCCTCGGCCGCCGGCCCTCCTCGGACGTGGTCATCCCCCTGGCGAGTTCCAACGTGCAGGAGGCCACGCTCTCGACGCCCGCCCTCACGTTCACCAACGCCGACTGGAACGTCCCGCAGACCGTCACGGTCACCGGGGCGGACGACAGCGTCGACGACGGCACGATCGCCTACAGCATCCTCCTCTCCGCCGCCGTCAGCGCCGATTACCACTTCAGCGGCCTGGATCCCGCGGACGTGGCCGCCACCAACACGGACGACGACACCGCGGGCGTCACCGTCGACCCCACGACGGGACTCTTCACCTCCGAGAACCTCACCACCGCCCAGTTCACGGTCGTGCTGGATTCCCAGCCCCTGGCGGACGTCACCCTCTCGATCACCAGCGGCGACATCACCCGGGGCACCGTGTCCACCGCCCTGCTGACCTTCACCAGCCTGAACTGGAACTCCGCCCAGACCGTCACCGTGACGGGGGTCGATGACGGGGCGGTGGCGGACGGCCCGCACGCCTACACCGTCCTCACGGGCGGCACTTCCAGCGGCGACCCCAACTACAGCGGCCTCCCCGTCGCCGATGTTTCCCTCACCAACAACGACAACGACACGCCCGGCGTGACCGTCACCCCCACCACCGGCCTCGTCACCACGGAAGCCGGCGCGGGCACGGACACCTTCAGCGTGGTCCTCAACACGCAGCCGGCCCCGGGCAATCTCGTCGTCCTGAACGTGGCGTCCTCCAACACCGCCGAAGGGACCGTATCCACGGCCACGCTGACCTTCGGCAACGGCGACTGGAACACCCCCCAGATCGTGACGGTCACCGGCGTGAACGACCCCTTTCCGGTCGACGACGGGGACGTCGCCTACACCCTCACCCTGACGATCGACGCCGCGG
>CAZUJF010000020.1:0-96655 GCA_964619955.1 uncultured Planctomycetales bacterium | reverse complement strand
TCACCGCGCGGGCGAGCTGCTTGACGCCGCGGCGGATGGCCTCGCGGGCCTCCTGATCGAATGCCATTCTCTTGCTGGCCATGATTTCTCCTCTTATTTTTCTATGGGGGACTTACTTGCCGACAACGGCGAGAATGTCGCTCTCGCTCATGATGAGGTATTCCTTGCCGTCCACCTTCACTTCGCTGCCCGCGAAGCTGGAGAAGAGGACCTTGTCGCCCTTCTTGACCTCCAGGGCCTTGCTCTCGCCGCTCTCGAGGACGCGGCCGGCGCCCACCGCGATGACCGTGCCCTGCTTGGGCTTGTCCTTGGCGGTATCGGGCAGAAGGATGCCGCCCGAAGTACGCTCTTCCGCCTCACTGCGCTCGACCACGACCTTGTCCCGCAAAGGCTTCAGCGACGCCATAACTCAGACCTCCATCAAGTAAGGGAACCGTCCAGAGGTCCCCAGTAACGCAAACCCCGTGCCACCCATGCAGCAAAGGGGCGGGTATAAAACACTGAAATACAGCGATTTGCAAGACCATTTTGCCGGGCTCCGGCGGCTATCCCGCGATGGCAGTCCCGGGAGGTGTCAGGCTGGCAGCCTGTCGATCAATACAGCATGAAGTAGATGACGACTCCTGTGACCGAGACGTAGAGCCAGATCGGAAAGGTCCAGCGCGCCCAGGCCTTGTGGCGGTCGAAGCGTTCCTGGAAGGCCTTCCAGACCGTCACGCCGGCCAGCGGCACGATCAGCGTCGCCAGGACCGTATGCGAGAGCAGGACCGCGAAATAGACGATCCGCAGCGCCCCCTCCCCCCGATAGCGGGTCGAGCCCAGGTAGTAATGCGCCGTCAGATACGACGCCAGAAAGAGCGCGGAGATCGCCAGCGCCGCGAGCATGCAGGCCCGGTGCGCCCCGGGACGCTTCGCCTTGATCAGCCCCAGCCCCAGGAGCAGGCAGACTCCGCACGCCGCATTCAGGCAGGCGTTCAGCGCCGCGAAATGCTTCACCGGCAGCGTCCGTTCCGCGAGCAGGCGGGCCAGTTCCGCTTCGATCTGCGGAAGCACCCGCTCATCGGACGTGGAGTGCGTCGAGCGGACCCGCCCGTAGCGGTCCACGAGCACGAAGCGGTCGCTGTGGATGACCGGCTCCTCCGGCTTGCTTCCCGGACCCATGCTGAGCTTGAAGCCCTCCTTCGCCAGCGACTGCATCTGCGCCTGGGTTCCCGTCGCAAACAGCCACTCCGGCGGCAGGCTGTTGTTCTTCGCGTAGCGCGCCAGCACCTCCGGCGTGTCGTGCTCCGGGTCCACCGAGAACGACACGTACTTCGCCTGCGGCAGCTTCTTCGAGAGGGCGTACATCCGCGAGACCATGACTGGACAGGTCCCCGCGCAGCGCGTGAAGATGAATTGCGCGACCCAGACCTCCCCCAGGAGGTCCCGCCGCGACAGCGTCCCGCCCCCGCGCTCGTCGACGGTGAAGTCCGGGACGCGCCACAGGTAGGCCGCCTCGCGGTCGCCGAGCAGCAGCGCCGCCAGCGCCGCGATCGCGCACACGGCCACCGCGCCGAAGAGCAGCCAGGGCAGTTTTTCCTTCATCTCGGGCGCGTCATTATAGGGCCGCCCCTTCCTTCCGCAAGGTCGGGACCAAGTCCGGCGGAGCCGCTTTAAAAGCAAGCGGCCCCGGTCCTTGCAGACCGGGGCCGCGAACACTCAGGTTCGGACTATTCCTTCTTGTCCGCCAGCTCGAAGTTGACCGCGGCGGCGCCGCCCTTCACCTCGGCCTCGACCGACACGCTCTTGTACTTCTCCTGCCAGACCTCGAACGTGTACTTCCCGTCCGGGATCCCCTTGATGGAGAACTTGCCGTTCGCATCCGTCACGGCGAAGAACGGGTGCTCGGAGACGCCCACCCAGGCGCTCATCCAGGGATGCACGTCGCACTTCACCTTGACCATGATCTCCTTCTGCGAGAACTGCTTCTTCTCCGTCAGCCCCTTGGTCGGCTGGCCGAAGTTGAACTCCTTGTTCACGAACGGGAGCGCATGGATGTTGTGCAGCAGGTCGTCGCTGTTGGAGATCTCCAGATCCTGGCCGATCATCACGCCCACCACGTGCGGGTCGTAACGGCAGCCCTTCTGGTCGAGCTTCGCGGGCTCCTTCGGGGCGTCGAACTTCTTGCCCTCGAGGCCGGTCTTCACGTAGACGAAGGCGTACTGGACGCCGCCGTCCGCGGAAACGACGATGTCGTCCTGCAGGGGCGCGTCGGCGTGCATGGCCGCGCACTTCGGATCCGCGTCCATCTTGATCTTGCGGCGCTTCGGGGCGTCGCCCTTGAGCTTGACCGTGCCGGCCACGGCGTCCTTCGGCAGGACGACGGCGGGCTCGACCTTCGGCGCGACCGCGGGCGCAGGGGCGGCCGCCTCGGCCTTCAGCGCCGCCACGGGCGCCGCCTTCGCCGCGGACTTCTCCTCGCCGCACGCCATGATGAACGCCCCGCCGCCCATCGCGACCAGGGCAAACGACGCCAGGAACACCGACCTCTTGGACTGCCGCATGAAAGCCTCCATAAACCCTACTTTTTATCTTCCACTTTCCCGACCTTCGCGGACGGGATGTTCAACGATCCATAATTCATCAGGTATTCGCTCACGCGACGGACGTTCTCGATCTCCTCCGGCTTGCCCTGCCAGAGCGGGGCCATCGCCGTGCCCGGGTAGATCTCGCCGGGGATCCGGATCCAGTCGTAGTACCAGCGCGGACGGATGCGGTCCTGCACTTTGGAAAGCTCGGGGGCATGTTTGATCGGCGGGCCCGGCGGCACCTTGCCGCCCACATAATGGCAGGCCGCGCAGCCCTTCTCCGCGTCCCGGAGCGTCGTCGACGCCCAGTCCATCTCGGTTTTCCGACCGGCCAGATACGCGGGATTGCGCTCCGGGAACTCCGTGTGCGGATAGACGTCCACGCCCTTCAGGTGGTCCCGGGCCGCGAAGTACTTCACGAGCGCCGTGGCCTCCTCGTCCGTGAACTGGAAGCTCGGCATGCGCAGGTTGACGTCGGGCAGCGCCTTGCCGCCCGGCACGATCGGCGCCAGCGTGGGACGGATCGCGAAGGGCTCCTTCAGGAAGCGGTAGAGCCAGTCGGACTGCGTCTTCACGCCCTGGCCGCGCAGCATCGGGGCGTAGCGGGACTCGAACTCCACCTCGTTGGCGGGGTCCAGGAATTCCTCGTCCGCGGACTCGTTGAGCGCCTTCTTGAGCTTCTTGACCGCCGGATTGATCTCGCCGCCCTCCTGGGGAAGATGCCGGCGCACGACCCGCGCGACGGCGCCTCCCTTGGCATCCATGTCGAGATACCAGACTTCCTTGCCGTCGAACGCCACCGCCTTGTTGCCGAGGTTCACGGCCCCCGAATGGGCGAGCGTCCGGTGGTTCACCGCCCAGTTGTACGAGCGCACCCACATGCCGCGCTTCTTCACGTCGGCCGGCGTCGCCTTGGCGTCCAGCAGGCCCCACTTCTGGAGGAACGGGAGCGCCTCCTCGTCGTTCCAGGACTTCACGAGGGCGCCCTCCACCGTCTCGAATTCCTTCCCGTCGACGGGCGGCGTCAGCTTCACCTCGAAGCGGTCGAGCTCGAAGCGATGGCAGGACTTGCAGTTGTTCTCCCGGACGATCCGCTCGCCGCGGGCGCGCGCCTTGTCGTCCTCCGTAAGCCGCTTCTGGCCGCCCTCCAGCAGGCCCGCCTGCTTGTGGTCCGTGAACGAGAGCACGAACGTCGAGATCAGCTCGATCTCGTGGTCGTTGAAGTCGAACCAGGGCATCCTCAACAGCTCGTCCCAGGGCTTGGACGCCATCTTGCCGCCGTCGAAGACGCGGGGATTGCGCAGCTTGGCCTCGAGCCACTCGTGCCGGGTCTCCGCGACCTGGACGTTCTTGGTGCGGTCGGAGCCGTGCTCGACCTCGACGCCCTTGAAGCCGTGTTTGAAGCTCACGCCCTTGTGGTTGAAGCCGTCGAAGGCCGTGAAGCCGAAGTCCAGGCGGTCATGGTGCTTGGAGCCGAAGGGCTGGCTGCCCGTCAGCGCCACGCCGATGCCCTCCTCCCGCGTCCACTTCATGCCCGTCTTCTCGTCGTCCCGGAGCTGGTGGCAGGAGTAACAGCCGTAGTTCTTCACCATGAAGCGGCCGAGGTACTGGATCTTCCCCTCGGCGCTCTTGAGCTCGTCCAGGCCGCGACGGGCCGACTGGCCCTTGACCGCCAGTTCCGCGTCCGCGTCCGAAAGCCCCTTCTTGAGGATCTCCCTCAGCAGGTCGTCCACCACCCGGGGATCCGCCTGGGGCGCGGGATGCTTCTCCCAGTCCGGCTTGCGCAGCGTCATGAGGTATTCCACGACGTCCGCGGCTTCCTGTTCCGAAAGCCGCAGATTCGGCATCGCGCTGTCTTTGAAATGTTTCTTCGGATCCCGGACCCAGTGATAGAGCCAGGGCCGGTTCATCTTGCTGCCGACCCCCGCGAGCGCGGGCGCGAAATCCTCCAGGAAACGGCTCCGCTTGGAGTCCTTCGCGGTGTAGACCTCGAGCGGGGTCTCGTCCACCTTGTGGCAGGCGGTGCAGCCCACCTGCTTCACGAGCAGTTCGCCGCGCTTCACGTCGCCCTTCAGATTCGCCGGAGGGGCGGGATCGGCCTTCGTGTCGGAAAGCTGGAAGATGTACTTCGAGATCGCGGCGACGATCGTGTCGTCCACCGGCGAGCGGCGCACGCCGTTCACGTCGGCCGGGGGATACGACACCTTGTTCACTTCATGCCGCGCGTTCGACAGCTGGAAGAAATGCGGCATCTTCGTCGTGGGACGGAAGGAGCGCGGCTCCAGGATCCACTTCGCCGCCCAGTCCGGCGTCACCTTCGTCGCGATGCGCTCCAGGGGCGGGCCCGGACGGCGGTTCTTCCGGTTCTGCTCGATGTCCTTGTTCTCGTGGTCCTTCGGCAGGATCAGGTGGGAATCGATGCTGTGGCAGCCGTAGCAGCCCGCCCGCTCCACCAGCTTCATGCCCTGGATGTACTTCTCGCCGCCGTCCAGCTCCGTCGCGTCGCTGTGACAGCGCCGGCAGGAGGCCTGGACGAACTTCGACGGCAGCATCGGCAGGTCCCAGAGCTCGCGGTAGTTCCAGTCGTAGCGCTCGTCGCCGTAGGGCGTCCCGTGGCGGCGGCGCCAGTTCTGCCCCTCCTTGTGGGAGTCGGGCGTGTGCACCACGCGCGTGAAGTCCGTGTCGCGCCCGTCGCCCTCGTGGCAGACGGTGCAGCCGAGCTTCGAGAGCGGATGACGCGACGAATCGGAGACGAAGAGGTCCAGGCGCGGATGCGCCATGAAGGTCTTGGTGAACTTGACGACCTCGTCTCCGCTCCAGGAACCGTGCGCCGTCACCGGCTGCTTGATCTCCCCTTCCGCGCGTCCCTTGGCATCGCAGACGACGCAGGTCTTGGGGTCGGCCTTCCCGCGGGCGTGGGCGATGTAGTTCTGGAGGAATTCGCTCTTGAAAACGTAGCGCTGCTCCTCCTCCTCCGCCTCGGGATTCGTCCAGACCGCGTAGCCGGGCTTGTCGATGCCGACATGGCAGGTCATGCAACGATCGACCTTCTCGACCTTCACGAAGTTGAGCTGGTCCTTGACCTCGGAGAGGACGACCTGCTTGACCTTCAGCGACGGGGCGAAGAAGTCGGCGCCCGGAAGGTTGCGGACCACGTTCGGAAGGCTGGGCTTCTCCTGGCCCAGGCGGAGCTCGAGGTCCTCCACCTGCTTGACCAGCCTCGACTTCTCCTGCTTGAGATCCTCCAGGGGAAGCCGGCCCGGCTTGTCCCAGAGCCTCGGGATCGGGCGCTTCTCGAGCATTTCCGCGAACTCGCCGTAGAAGTCGCTGCGCTTCTGAACCTCGTCGATGTCCTTCTTGCGCTCCGCCACATGGGCGTTGACGCGGTCCCAGTCCTTCTTCGCGTGTTCGTAATGCCCCTCGTAGAAGCCCACCCGAGGAGAACCCGTCTTGACGGCGTCCTCGTAATGGTGCTTGGCCTCCTCGAAGCGGTAGCGCACGGCGCCCAGTTCGTCCTTCGCGAAGTTGAACAGCTGGGTCTTGTGATAGAGCTCCCCGCGGACGGTCTCCCTCTCGACGACGAGGATCTTCTTCTTGTCCTCGTCCACCTTCGCGTGAAGCTTCCCCTTGAACGGGGCGGCGTCCAGGCCCGGAACGACGGGGAGCGCGGCGCCGAAGAGGGTCACGTCCAGTTCCAGCCCCCCCTTGCCCGCCGCGCGGAAGAGGCCGAGCAGTTCCTCGATCTGGCGGTCCAGTTCCGCGACCTTCTCCCGGTTCTCCGCGAACTTCTCCTGCGCCTTGCGGATGTTGAACCAGAGCTGCTCGAACTCGACCTTGGCGAACTCCTCCTGGTAGGGCTTCCAGGGGCGCGCGTGGTCCTTCGCGAACATCATCACGAAGCCGATCAGCATGCCGACCGACGCGAAGAAGAAGAGCGCGTGCATCAGCGGGTAGGCGTAGAAATACTCCGCCTGGTCCTGCGGGGAGCGCTTCGCGCGGCCCTGGACCTTCTGCGTCTGGGCGCGCTGTTCGAGCTCCTTGGGGGGCTCGGTCTTCAGGGCTTTCGGGTCGTCGGCCATATCAGATGTTGAAGAAGTATTCCGGGATGAAGACCACGTACTTGAGGTTGACCGTCCAGCGCAGCGACATCTTGATCACCATGCCCACCATGACGAGCAGGTGGCTCATCACGAGGTTGTAGCGCATGAACCCGATCTGCTTGTACATCTTCTTGCAGAGCGTGACGGAGAGCAGCGGCGGCAGCACGAACAGGTAGCCCGCCACCAGCAGCAGCCCCGGCGCCTCCCGGATGTAGAACTCCTTGGGCAGCGCGACCCCCAGCATCTTCACCCAGAAGTACTCGGAGAGGTTGACGTTGGAGAGGGTCTCCAGCTTGTGCACGTCCCAGACCTCGAACGGCCCGAAGAAGTTCCAGTTCGGCCCGCGCAGGAACGTGCCCATGATGATGAGCGAGATCCACAGCACGAGGAACCCGAACATGAACGTGCCCACCGCGAGCGGCCGCTCCTTGAGGGTGTAGTAGCCCACGCCCTTCGGGTTCTTGTCGCAGTACGGGACGAAGATGAGACCCGAAATGATCATGCCCGGCAGGACGACGCCGGCGATCCAGGGGTCGAAGTAGACCAGCATCTCCTGCAAACCGAGGAAGTACCAGGGGGCCTTCGACGGATTGGGGGTCTTGCCGGCGCTCGCCGGCTCCTCCAAGGGCGCGTTCAGGAGCACGCCCCAGATCACCAGGATCGCCATGAAGATCACGGCGGCGATCAGCTCGCTGTATATCAGGTCGGGCCAGACCAGGACGCGGTCGTTGGTCTCCTCGGCCTCCCGGGGGGGCAGGCCCTTCTCGATCCGCTCGTCGTTGATCGCCGCCTGGCGGAGCGCCCACCAGGTGAAGAAGCCCAGGACGAAGATCAGGGCCACGATGGGGACGTTGTCCGGCTTCGCCACGATCTTCTGGAAGTTCTTGTCCGGCCACGAGATGACGAAGAACGCCACCATCAGGAACAGGATGCTCAGCGCGATCTTCGGCTTCGTCCAGAAGCGGTACCCGAAGAGCATGCCGAGGAAGAGGCCGACGCTCAACAGGGTGTAGACCACCGGGTTGAACGCGGCGTTCAGCGCGTCTTTGAATGCGGTTGGCCACATAGCTTTCAGCCGCTAGAGAGGACCCGAAATTCCGCCGTCCTTCCTCACGCGCCAGAAGTGGACCGCGATGAGGAGCGCCGCAATGAGCGGGAAACCCACGCAATGCAGCACGTAGAAGCGCAGGATCGCCGGCGGGCCGACGAAACGGCTCGCCAGCAGGCCGAACCGGATGTCGCTGCCCATGTGGACCACGCTCAGATCGCCCACCTTGATGAAGGCCGCGCCGGGGCCCTCATAGCCGATCATGGGCGTGGCCCGGGCCATGTTGGTGCCGACCGTGATCGCCCACATGGCCAGCTGGTCCCAGGGGAGCAGATAGCCCGTGAACGACAGCAGCAGCGTGATCTTGAGCAGGATGACCCCGACGCCCCAGTTGAACTCCCTGGGCGGCTTGTAGGCGCCGGTCAGAAACACGCGCATCATGTGCAGCCAGATGGTGATGACCATCGCGTGGGCGCCCCAGCGATGGATCTCGCGCATGGTGCCGAGCGCCATGTCGGCCCGGAGATACACGATGTCGTGGTAGGCGTACTCCGCCGTGGGGCGGTAGTAGAACATGAGGAGCAGGCCCGTGATCGTCTCCACCAGGAAGAGGAAGAACGTCAGGCCGCCCATGCACCAGGTGTAGCGCACGCGGAGGCCGCTCTTCCGGATGCGGATGGGGTGCAGATGGAAGAACACGTTGGCCATGATGGCCAGCGAGCGGTTGCGGGGCGTGTCGGGATAGCCGTGGCGCATGACGGAGCGCCAGACCTGGGTGTTGACGACGTAATCCCAGACCCGCCCGATGTCACCTTGTTTCGCCATAATTTTCTAAATCTCGATGTACGACTGCCTGTTGTCCCACTGCCCCTTCTCAGCCTGGAACTTCTTGGTCTTGTCGACGACGATCTGGCCGTCCACGGGGTCGATCGAGACGCCGTAGCGCTCGAGGGGCCGCGGCGCGGGGCCCTCGAAGTTCTCGCCGTTGAAGCGGAAGCCCGAGCCGTGGCACGGGCACTTGATCTTGAGGTCGGAGAGCAGCACGTTGGGCGTGCAGCCGAGGTGCGTGCAGGTGATGTCGAGCGCGATCAGCTTGCGCTTGCCGTCGTAGGGGTCCTTGCTGAGCTTGACGATCCAGGCCTTCTTGTCCTGCTTGAAGCGCTCGTCGGGCTTGTCCATCTCGTAGTCTTCGAGCTTGCCGGCCTTGAAGACCTGGGGGGGCTCGAAGAGGACGTTGGGCAGCATGAAGCGAAGCGCGCCGAGGCTGCCCACGGCGGTGGCGGCGCCGAAAGCCCCCCAGGCCATGCCCGCCCAGGAGAGGGCGAAGGAACGGCGGGACAGCTTGGGCGGATAATCCGCCACCATCTCGTACTGCTGGGGCACGCGCTTCTGGGGCTCCTGCCCCTTCACGGCGCCTTCCGCGGGCTTTTCGGCCATCTACTTCTTCTCCTGGATCTTCTGGATCGCCTGGTGCGCCACGAAGCGGATCTCCGCGTTGCGCTCCTTGCGGTCGTCGGTCCGCTCCTTCAGGAGCGGGATGAAACTCTCGTCCTTCAGCCGCACCGCGGCGTTGATGGCCGTCACGATGGCCCTCGCCTCGAGCTCCTGGACGTTGGGGTCGCCACGGCCGATCTTCTCCGCGAGATAACCCCGGTCCAGCATCTTCTTGAGTATCTCCACGCCCGAGCGGTCCTCGAGGAAGAACGCCAGGGCGAACGCCGCATTCCAGCCCACATCCGCGCGGGGGTCGCCGAGGGCCTTCTTCAGGGCCCCGACCGCCGCCGCCCGGGCCTCCGCGGAAGCCCGCTCGGCCACCGCTCCGGCATTGAAGGCGGCACATTTTCTAACAAGGTCTTCGGAATCGTCAAGCAATTTGACCAGTTCCGGGAGCGTCCGCGGATCCTTGATGGTGCCCAGGGCGTCCATCGCCGCCGCCCGGATCTCGAGACTCTTCTCGTTCTTGAGCACTTCCAGCATGAGATCGACCGCCGCCGGATCCCGGAGGAAGCCGAGGGCCTGGCAGAGATAGCGCCGCAGTTCGCGGTCCTCGGGGACGGCGTCCGACGTGGACCGGTAGGCCTGGATCAGGTCCGGCGTGAGGCTGCGGTCCGGATGCTCCATGCGGCGCAGGGCCTGGGTGAGCTGCAGGGCGGCGTAGGGCCGGGTCGCCCGGCCGCCCTCCTTGAGGTCCTTGACCCAGTCGGCCGCGCTCCGGGGGCTCGCGACGAAGACGTTGAGGACGACGTAGACCCCGACGCAGATGGCGACGATGATCAGGGGGACGAGGAAGAACTGGAAGGCGCGGACGAGCGGACTCGCCGCGGTCGCGGAGGGAAGCTGGGCTTCCTCGGCGATCCTCTTCCGGAGTTCGAGGTCGTCGGTCACGGGGTCTCTCGCAGAAGCGGTCAAGGCGGCCATACTATAGTGAGGGGGTCCCGCCTAATCAAGGGTGCTCCCCGCCGCCATCGGAGCAATCCCGATGCCACACACTCCCCCAGCAGCGCCGTCCCCGGCTGCGCCAATTTGTCCCACTGCAAGCGACCCGATGCGCCCGTCCCGAATCGTGTCCCCGGCGATGACATCTTGGAAACCAAGCCGAATCCGGAGCGGTAGACTGAAGTGATGCTACGACTCAGCACTCTGGCCCTGACCCTCACCCTCGCCCTGCCCGCCCACCCGGCCGGACCGGGGCAGGAGCGCAAGTCCCGCCCCTTCTCCATGGGCGTCTCCACGCTCCCGCACGACCTGACGCCCGAGGCGATCGACGCCCTCTACCTCTTCATCCTCGACCACACCGACCTCTTCGCCGCCAAGGTGGACGAAGGCGTGCCCTGGATGGAAGCCCTCGAGAAACGCCCCTACTCCAAGAGCCTCGAGGACAGCCTCGCCTGGAAGATGAAGCGCCCCGAAAACAAGCGCGTCTTCCTCTCCCTCACCCCGCTCAACGACAACAAGGACGGCCTCGCCGGCTACCGCGGCATGGGCGAGAAGGAGGCCCTGCCCGCCGCCTGGGCCCGCAAGGACTTCGACGACCCCGACGTCGCCAAGGCCTACCTCGCCTACTGCCGCGACCTCATCGGCCGCTTCCGGCCGGACCACGTCGCCTACGCGATGGAGGTCAACCAGCTCGCCTCGAAAAACCCCGCCCGCTGGAAGAAGTTCCTCGCGTTCTCGCGAGACATCTACGTCGCGCTCAAGAAGGACAACCCGGCGCTGCAGATCTGCGTCACGTTCAGCGCGGACCTGCTCAGCGACGAGAGCCAGGCCTCCGCCCAGAAGAAGGCGATCAAGGAGATCCTCCCCTTCACCGACCTGCTCGCCGTGGCCGCCCACCCGTACATCTTCCAGACCAACCCCTCGAAGATCCCCAAGGACTACTTCTCGAAGATCGCCCAGCTCGCCCCGGGCAAGCCGTTCGCGATCGCCGAAACCGCCTTCCCCGCGGAGGACTCCGACATCCTCGGCTTCGAGCGCGTCGGCAAACCCGCCTGGCAGCAGGACTGGCTCCGCTTCTGCCTCGAGGAGGCCGCGCGCAGCAACGCGAAGTTCGTCGTCTGGATGACGTCCCGCGACATCGACGACCTCTTCGCCCGCGTGCCGCCGATCCTGCACGAGTTCCTGAAGTTCATCCGGGACACCGGCCTGCAGGACGGGCAGGGCAAGCCGCGCAAATCCTTCGAGACCTGGGCCCAGTGGCTGAAGATCCCGCGGGCGAAGTAGGGCCTACGCCTTGAGCTGATGCTGCGTGATCTTGCGGTGCAGGTTCCGCCGCGAGGTTCCGAGGATCTCCGCCGCGCGCGAGATGTTCCACTCCACGCTGTCGAGCACCTTCCGGATGTGGGCGAGTTCGACCTCCTCCAGCGTGCCGTCCTTCGCCGACGCCGTCCCCTCCGCCCCGGGGATCGGGATGCGCGCGAGCTCGGGCGCGGCGTCGAAGAGCAGCGCCCGCTCCAGCGTGTTGAAGAGCTCCCGCACGTTGCCCGGCCAGCGCCAGGCCAGCAGCGCGGCCGCGGCCGGCGCGGACAGCGTCCTCCCCCGCCGGAGCAGGTACTGCCGCGCCAGCAGGGCCGCGTCGTCGCCCCGGTCCCGCAGCGCCGGCAGGCGGATCGAGACGACGTTGAGCCGGTAGTAGAGGTCCTCCCGGAAGCGGCCCTTCGCGATCTCCTGCCTCAGGTCCTTGTTCGTCGCCGCGACCAGGCGCACGGACACGCGCCGCTCCCGGACCTCCCCCACCGCCCGGAACTCGCCCGTCTCCAGGACGCGCAGCAGCTTCGACTGCACGGCGGGATGCGTCTCCGCGATCTCGTCCACGAAGAGCGTGCCGCCGTCCGCGGTCTCCAGCAGCCCCCGCTTGTCCTGGGCCGCCCCCGTGAACGCACCCGCCTTGTGGCCGAAGAGCTCGCTCTCCAGGAGCTGCTCCTGCAGCGTCGCGCAGTTGAGCGCCACGAACGGACGGTCCTTGCGGCTGCTGTCGAAGTGCAGCGCCCGGGCGACCAGTTCCTTGCCCGTGCCGCTCTCGCCCTCCACCAGCACCGGCGAGAGGCTGTCCTTCACCTTCTGGATGAGTTCGATCACCTCGAGCATCCGGGGACTGCGCCCCACGATGCCCTGGTAGGGGTTCTCCCGCTGCAGCGCCTCCCGCAGCTGGCGGTTCTCGCGCCGCAGGCGCCCCTTCTCCCAGACCTGCGCGATCCGGAGTTCCACCTCCGTGAGGCTGCAGGGCTTCTGCAGATAGTCCGCCGCGCCCGCCTTCATCGCCTCGACCGCGCTCTCGACCGTCCCGTGGCCCGTGAGCAGGATCACGTCCAGCTCCGGCCGCTTCTCGCGCAGCTTCCGCAGGAGGGTCAGGCCGTCCATGCCGGGCATCAGCAGGTCGATGAGCGCGACCTCGACGCCGTCGGCCAGCTCCAGCGCCGCGGCCCCGCCGGCGGCGGACGCCACCCGGTGCCCCGTGCGTTCCAGGCGCTCCGCCACGAGCGTGCGGAAGTTGTCGTCGTCGTCGACGACCAGGACCCGGGGCTTTTCGATCATGGGCGCTGGGCCGAGTCTAACATCCCTGCGCCGCCGGAAGCGAGACCGTCACCGTGGCCCCCTTTCCGACTTCGCTCTCCACGCCGATGGTCCCGCCCAGCTGGGTCACGATGCCGTAGCTGAGCGCCAGACCGAGGCCGGTGCCCTGCCCCGGCGCCTTCGTCGTGAAGAACGGCTCGAAGACCTTTTTCAGATTCTCCTCCGGGATGCCGCAGCCGCCGTCGCTCACGACGACCCGCACCCGGCCGTCCTCCGCCCGGGTCCGGACCCGGATGCTCCCGCCGGATTCCATCGCGTCCGCCGCATTCACCAGGAGGGACAGGAAGACCTGCAGCAGCTGTCCCGGATCGGCGTTCACCGGCGGCAGCGCGCCGAAGTCCGTCTCGACCGCGTATCCCGGCTCCTTCTTCTTGAAGCGCAGGTATTCGGCCGCTTCGAGGAGCAGCGCATTGACGTCGAGCGGGCGGACCCGCAGTTCGCCCTTCCGCGCGAAATTCAGGAGGCTCTGCGTGATCCCCTTGCAGCGCTCGGTCTGCGAGCGGATGACGCCGGCGTAGTGCTCCACCCGTTCGCCGCCGCCCTTCACGATCGCCTGAAGCTCCTCCGCATATCCCGCGATGGAGGCCAGCGGCGTGTTGAGTTCGTGCGCGACCCCCGCCGCCAGCTGCCCGACGGCCGCCATCTTCTCGGTCTGCAGCATCCCCTCGTTGAAGCGGCGGACCTCCTCCTCCTTCCGCCTCAACCCCTCCATGATCGTCGTCGCCAGGTACGCGGCGAGGAAGAGGGTCGAGGACATCACCGCCGCGCCGCCGGCGAGCACGCGCGTCTCGCGCCAGCGGACCAGCCCCAGTTCGACGTGCGGGATCCACCCGCGGTGCTCGAAGAGGGCGAGCGTCAGGAAGGAGACTGAGGCCAGCCCCGCGACGAAGTACGAGACCCGCCCGGGGAACAGGATGGCCGCGATGATGACGTGGAAGACGTAGAAGAACGCGCAGGGATTCTCGATGCCGCCCGAATAATGGAGGGCGAGGGTGAGGACGACCAGGTCTCCGGCGATCTGCCCGGCCGCGAACGACAGCGGCTGCCGCCCCGTCCGGGCGAGCCTGAGATAAACCGCGTTGAGGAGGGCCAGGACCACGGCCAGGCCGCCGAGCGGCTTCCAGGCCACGGACACGCCCGAGAGCGCGGCCGCGCCGGCCGCCAGCACGATGCCGCCCGCCGCCAGCCAGCGCAGCTGGATGAACCAGCGGAGTCTGCCGGCGAGTTCCGGCGCGGGGGCCATGCCCCGATTCTAGCGGTCCGCGGGACTATTTTCCCGCGAGCCGGAGGATTTTGGCCACGAGGTCGAGGTCCGGATTTCCCGTCATCGACGCGGCCACCTTGCTCCCGCCCACGACGACCGCGGCCAGGATCAGGAGGAGGACCAGCTTCTTGCCGAGCCCGCCCTTTTTCTTCTTGTCTTCGCCCATGGCAACATCCTTCTCAAGGGTTCACTTATCGGGACGGCCGCACAGCCTCTATCCCTGCGGAGGAACTTCGGGAGGCGCCTCGGGGGCGGGCGCCGCGGAGCCGCCGTTCTCCTCGGGGGGAGGCACTGCGGCGCGCGGAACGCCGCCGTTGTCGTCGTCCTCCTCCTTCACCACGCGGGCGATGGAGACCAGCTTGTCCTTCTCGTCGAGGCGGATGAAGCGCACGCCCTGGGTGGCGCGCCCCATCGAGCGCATGTCGGCGACCGCGATGCGCACCACGATCCCGTTCTCCGAGATCATGATGAGGTCGTTGTCGTCCGTGACGGCCAGCATGCCCACGACCTTGCCGTTGCGGTCCGTGGTGCGGATGTTGATGACGCCCTTGCCGCCGCGCGACTGGAGGCGGTACTCGTCCACGGGGGACCGCTTGCCGTAGCCGTTCTCGCAGGCCGTGAGGATCGTGACGCCGGGCACGAGGACGATCATGGCGACCACGCGGTCGCCCTCCTCGAGGTCGATGCCGTAGACGCCGACCGTGGCGCGGCCCATGGACCGCATGTCGTTCTCGTGGAAACGGATGGCGTTGCCGCCGGCGGTCCCCAGCACGATCTCGTTCTCGCCCGAGGTGGTGGCGACGCCGATGAGGCGGTCGCCCTCCTCCAGCTTGATCGCGATGATGCCGCTGGGGCGCGGGTTGCCGTATTCGGCCAGCTCGGTCTTCTTCACCAGGCCGCGTTCCGTGGCCATCACGAGGAAGCCCTTCTCGAAGCTCTTCACCGGCACCGTCGCCGCGATCCGGTCGCCCTCCTTGAGGCCCAGGATCGCGATGAGCGGCTTGCCGCGCGCCGTGCGCTCCAGCTGGGGCAGGTCGTAGACCTTCTGCCAGCGCACCTTGCCGTCCTCGGTGAAGAACAGGATGTAATCGTGCGTCGAGGCGATGAAGATCGTCTCGATGAAGTCCTTCTCCTTCACGTCCGCCCCGATGAGCCCCTTGCCGCCGCGCTTCTGCTTGCGGTAGCTCGCCATCGGGACGCGCTTGATGTAGCCGAGGTGGGAGAGGACGACGACGACGTCCTCCTCCTGGATGAGCGCCTCCTTGTCGAAGGCCTGGATCTCCTCGCCCGAGATCTCCGTGCGGCGCTCGTCCGCCGTCTTGCGCATCTCGTAGAGGTCCTCGCGGATGATGTCGTGCACGAGGTTCACGTCCGCGAGGATGGCCTTGTACTCCGCGATCTTCTCGCGCAGCTCCTGCAGATCCCTGATCAGCTTCTCCTTCTCCAGGTTGGTGAGCTTGGAGAGGGTCATCTTCAGGATGGCGTCCGCCTGCAGCGAGCTGAACCCGAACTCGGCGACCAGGCCCGTCTGGGCGACGGCCGGCGAGGGCGAGCGTTTGATCAGCGCGATGATCTCGTCGATGATGTCCAGCGCCTTCACGAGGCCCTCGAGGAGGTGGGCCTCCTTCTCCGCCTGCTCCAGCAGGAAGCGGGTCCGGCGCCGGATGACCTCCTTGCGGTGGTCGAGGTAGTGCTGGAGGATCTGCTTGAGGGAAAGCGTCTGGGGGCGCGCGTTGACCAGCGCGATCATGATGATCGAGAAGGTCTCCTGCAGCGGCGTCAGGGCGTAGAGCTGGTTGAGGATGACGTCGGCGTCCTCCCCCTTCCGGATCTCGATCTCGATCCGCATGCCCTCCCGGCTGGACAGGTCGCGGACGTCGCTGATGCCGGTGATCTGCTCGTTCTTGACGAGGTCCGCGATGCGCTCGATCAGGGTCGTCTTGTTGAGGTTGTAGGGGATCTCGCCGATCGCGATGGTCTTGCGGCCGTTCTTCCCCTCCTCGATCTCCACGCGGCCGCGCAGCGTGATCTGCCCGCGGCCCGTCTCGTAGGCGCTGCGCATCCCCGCCGTGCCGCAGATGATGCCGCCCGTCGGGAAATCGGGGCCCGGGATGAACTTCATCAGGTCCGGCACCGTGCAGGCCGGATTCGCGATCAGATGGACGAGGGCGTCGCAGACCTCGGCGAGGTTGTGCGGCGGGATCGAGGTCGCCATGCCGACCGCGATGCCCACGCCGCCGTTGCAGATCAGGTTCGGAAACTTCGACGGGAGGACCACCGGCTCCTCGAGCCGCTCGTCGTAGTTGGGGACGAAGTCCACCGTGGCCTTGTCGAGGTCCTCCAGCATGAGGACCGAGTGCTCCGTCATCCGCGCCTCGGTGTACCGCATCGCGGCCGGGGGGTCGCCGTCGACGGAGCCGAAGTTCCCCTGCCCGTTCACGAGGAGGTAGCGCGTCGCGAAATCCTGGGCCAGGCGCACGAGCGTGGGATAGACGACCGACTCGCCGTGCGGATGATAGTTGCCGGAGGTGTCGCCGCAGATCTTGGCGCACTTGCGGGGCTTGGCGCGCGGCCCCAGCCCCAGGTCGTTCATCGCCACCAGGATACGGCGCTGCGAAGGTTTCAGCCCGTCCCGCACGTCCGGCAGCGCGCGCGACACGATCACGCTCATCGCGTAGTTGAGGTAGGAGTCCTTCATCTCCTCTTCAACGAGCGTGGGCACCACGATGCCCGCATCGGGACCGGGCAGCGGCTTGTCGGAGTCGGAAGCCTTCGGTTTTTTGGGAGGGGCCATGGGCCGGTATGATAGCCAGCCCCACCGCCTGCGTCCAGTTTTCAGCAGGCCGTCAGATTGCACATCCGGCTGGGCGCCAGCACGTTGCGATTAGCATTCAGTTCTTGAGCCCCTCCGGACGATGCAGTCCTGAGGCGGCGGGGTGCCGCCTCGTGGGGTCGGAGGTATCAGGGATGAAATCCATTCTCGCCGCTTGTGCGGGCGCCCTGCTCATCCTGGGCACGCAGGGCTTCCGCGTCCAGGAACTGCGCGACGAAGTGGACGGCCTGCGCACGCAGGTCGCCGCCTCCGGCGCGGAGGCCGCGAAACTTCGGACCCTCGAGCTGAACCAGATCCGGCGCTCGGTCGAACTCCTGATGCCGGGCAACGGACATCCGCAGCTCGAGGAGCTCACCCGCGAGGTGCTGGCTCCTTCGGTCCAGGTGAACGCCAAGGGCAGCGTGGGCGGCGGCACCCTGCTCGCCAGCCGCGGCGGCCTCAGCTTCGTCGTCACCGCCTTCCACGTCGTCTCGAAAGTCGTCAAGCCCGGCAGCGACGAGGAGACGCGCGAGCCCGTCGAGGTCACGCTCTACGACGTCAAAGGCGAGCCCTCGGAGACGGTCGTCGGGGATCTCATCTCCTGGGACGAACTCCGGGACCTCGCGCTCGTCCGCCTGAGGAGCCTCCAGGACTTCCCCCACGTGGCGAAACTCGCCTCGCGCGAAAGCCTGCAGGCCATCCGCGTCTTCACCCCCATCTACGCCGTGGGCTGCCCCCTGGGGCACGATCCGCTGCCCACGCTCGGCGAGATCGCGACGCTGCACAAGGAGGTCCGCGGCGGGCGCTTCTGGATGATGAACGCCCCCACGATCTTCGGGAACTCCGGGGGCGGCATCTTCCACCGGGAGACCCGCGAGCTGATCGGCGTCTCCGTCATGGTCTGCACCTACGAGGGCGCGGTCGCGACGCCGGTCCCCCACCTCGGCGTCCTGGTCTCGCTGGAGCAGGTCTACGACTGGCTCGACACCCTGAACCTCCAGTGCGTCTACGATCCCGAATACCCGCTGGAAGCCTACGAGGTGCTGCGCACGCGGGAGCCGCTGGGCGGCGGCCGCTAACTGCTGGCACCCCGCCGGAGCCCTTGCTACAATTCCGGCCGCGATGAAATTCAGGGTGGAGGCCGAGCGGGAAGTCTTCAAAGGCCGAAACATCCGGGTCGTCGTGCGCGACCTGCGCCTCCCCAACGGACGCCGGACCGCCTTCAGCGTCGTCGAGCATCCCGGCGCCGTCGCCATCGTCCCCGTCTGCCACAACGGCGACCTCCTGCTCCTCAAGCAGTTCCGCCCCTCCCTGGGCGCCGAACTGTACGAGATCCCCGCCGGGACCCGGGAGAAGGGCGAAGCGCCGCTCGCGACGGCGAAACGCGAGCTCATCGAGGAGACCGGCTTCAAGGCCCGGCAATGGAAGAAGCTCTCCGAGTTCTACACGGCGCCGGGCTTCTGCACCGAGCTCATGCACCTCTACGTGGCGAAACAGCTCTCGCCCGACGAGGCGGAGAAGGACGCCGACGAGATCATCAAACCCGTGCGTCTCAGCCTGGAGAAGGCCCTCTCGCTGATCCGCAGCGGACGCATCCGGGACGCGAAATCCATCGCGGGGATACTGCTTTACCATGGCCAGCGACGATAAGAACCAGAAGCGCGCCGACCAGCTCTTCGGGCAGATCGCCCTGAGGCTGGGGATCCTGACCAAGGCGCAGCTTCAGGAGGTCCTCGAGCTTCAGCGCTTCGCCAAGAGCCACAAACCCCTCGGCGTGCTCCTCATGGAGCTCAAATACGTCAAGGAGGCGGATCTCGAAAAGATCATCAACGCCCAGCGCCAGATCCTCAACGAGGCCAATCTCCGGCAGAAGGCGGTCAAGGAGGACAACCTCTTCGGCAAGGTCGCCATCCGGCTGGGCTTCTGCGCCGAGGAGCACCTCCAGGAATGCCTGGCGCTCCAGGAGCAGCTGCCCAAGGAACGCTTCATGCGCCTCGGCGACATCATGGTCATCAAGGGCTACCTCACCGTCGAGCAGGTGAAGAAGATCTCCGACACCCAGAAGGGCCTCATCGTCTACTGCACCCAGTGCGACACCCAGTACAACGTGGTGATGTTCCGCCCCGGGGCCTCCCTGCAGTGCTACCGCTGCGGCTCCGCGCTGCGCATCCCCGCCCGCAACACCTCCTCCTCCGTCGACGAGTCGCTCTACTTCGGCGAGCATTAGGCTTCGGACGAGGGACCGCCCCCTCCCGCCGGTGTTCCTTCCGGAGCCCGGTTTTCCCGTAACGGGGGCCCCCGGAGGCGTCTCATTCCGGTGATTCCCAAGTCCGGGCCCCAAACGGCGGCGGGTCTGATAGACTATGGGTCGGCATCCCTTGGGGGACGAAATCAGCGGTGAGCGACGCCTTCGAAACCATCGTCGGCAAGGTCTGCGTGGAGCGCGGTTGGATCACGCGCGAGCAGATCGTGGAATGCCTCAAACTCTGCGGCAGCTCCGCCGATCCGGCGGCCGCCGGGGGCCGGGCCTCCCACCTCACCGACCTGCTCGTCAGCCGCGGCCTCGTCGCCGCCGACCAGATGAGCGCCCTCCGCGAGGAGGTCTCGCGCATCCTCGCCAACGACTCCACGTTCACGATCGTCCACAAGCAGGACAACTCCCTCGGCCAGATCCTCGTCGAGTCCGGCTCCTGCAAGAAGGAGCACCTCATCGAGGCCCTCTCCATCCAGGAATACGCCGCGTCCAAGGGCGGCACGGTCCCCCGCCTCGGGGAGATCCTCCTCCAGAAGGGCTACACCAGCTTCTCCTCCATCGAGCGGGCCCTCGGGGAGCAGAACCAGAAGAGCACCCTGAGCTGCGCGGGCTGCAAGGCGCGCTACTCCGTGGTCGACTACAACCCGCGGAAGAAATACCTCTGCAAGAAGTGCAGCGGCACGCTCCTGCCGCCCGGACAGACCCAGGACGAAGTCCCCCCCGACGTCACCCGCGCCCAGGCCAACCCGAAAAACGTGCTGGGCAAATACGTCGTCGTCCAGGAAATCGGACGCGGAGGCATGGGCGCGGTCTACAAGGCCTGGGACACGCAGCTCCGCCGCTGGACCGCCCTGAAGATCCTCCTCACCACCGGCGCCCAGGAGGACGTGCTGCGCTTCCGGCGCGAGGCCCAGACCGCCGCCTCCCTCAAGCACCCCAACATCGTCGGCATCTACGAGGTGACGGACTCGGACGACAAACACCTCATCGCGATGGAGTACATCGAGGGCCGCAGCCTGGCCGGCGAGAAGCTGCCCGCCCTCAAGGCCGCCGACCTCATCGCGCGCATCAGCCGCGCGCTCGACTACGCGCATTCCCGGGGGGTGATCCACCGGGACATCAAGCCGCACAACATCATGGTCGACGGCCAGGGCACGCCGTACCTCATGGACTTCGGCCTCGCGAAATCCCTCGAAGGCCCGTCCCATCTCACCGTCACCGGCACCGTGGTGGGAACGCCGGGCTACATGTCGCCCGAGCAGGCGGCCGGCCGCACCTCGCAGGTCGACCGCCAGAGCGACGTCTATTCCCTCGGGGCCGTGCTCTACGAGGTCCTCACCGGCCACGCCCCGTTCAAGGGGGCCAACGCGGTCGATACCCTCAAGATGGTCATGAACGACGACCCCGTCCCGCCCTCGGAGCTGAACCCCGCGGTGCTCCGTGACCTCGAGACGATCGTCCTCAAATGCCTCGAGAAGGAGCGCTCCAAACGCTACCCCGGCGCCAAGGCCCTCGCCCAGGACCTCGAGCAGTTCGTCGAAGGCCGCGCGATCGTGGCCAAGCGGGCCCCGGCGTCCACCAAGCTCGCCCGGAAGATCCGGCGCCAATGGGTGCCCCTCGTGGCCGCCGGCGCGTCCCTGCTCGTCTTCGTCCTCGTGCTCGTCCTGGTCTCCGGCCGCGGCGGCGGGAAACCCGCCCAGCTCGGGGCGATGCTCGCCAGGGGCGACGCCGCCCTGCAGCGCGGCGACGCCGCGGAGGCCCTGAGACAATACCAGGCCGCCGCCGCCCTCGCGCCCGGCGACGCCGAGATCCCCAAGAAGGCGGCCACCGCCCGCAAGATCCTCACGGATTTCGAGGACTCCGAACGGCGCCGCGTCGAGGCGATGCGCGCCAAATCGCAGCCCGAGCTGGACCAGGGACGCAACAAGATGGGGCGCGCCCGGACCCTTTTCTACCAGGCCGGCGTGGATCTCT
Source organism: uncultured Planctomycetales bacterium (assembly GCA_964619955.1). Classification (GTDB taxonomy): domain Bacteria; phylum Planctomycetota; class MHYJ01; order MHYJ01; family JACPRB01; genus JACQFK01. The sequence continues at coordinate 75,566 of CAZUJF010000020.1, read as the reverse complement.
CGCGCGCCGACGGCCTCCTGCAGGAGGCCTACGATCACGCGTCGAGAGCCGCCCAGATCAATCCGGGCAACCCCGAGGCCCACCACCTGCGCGGACAGATCGCGTATCTGCGGCAGAACCTCGAGGGCGCCGAGAAGGATTTCACGGCCGCCCTCGCCGCCATGAAGGACTATTCGCAGGCCTGGTACGACCGCGCGCGCGTCTACCTGGACCTCGCCGCCGGCGCGATGTCCCAGGTCCGGCTCCGGGAGAAGGCCGCCGAGGACGAGGCCGCCGAGTGGCGGGACAAGGCCCGCGCCGACTTGGGCGCCTGGCGCCAGAAGGGCGGGGCGGATCCGGAGCAGCTCGAATTCGCCGAGGTGCTGCTCGCCGCCTCCGAGCTCAAACACGAGCAGGTCGTCGAGATCGCCGAGCGGCTCATCGCCCGGCAGACCACCCATGAGGAGGTCTTCAAGCTCATGGGCGACGCCCTCGCGGAGCTCGGCCACCGCGCGCCGGATGCGGCCCGCCGGACCGGATACTACGACCGCGCCGTCAAGGCCTACAGCGATGCGATCACGCGCCGCGCCAATCATCCCGAGGCCTTCCTCGAACGCGGCCACGTCCAGCTCCACGCCGGCCGGAGGGAGGAGGCCGCGAAGGACCTCGAACGCGTCGCCTCCCTGAAGTTCGGCGGCGCCCGCTGGCTCGTCCAGCGCGGCAGCATCCTCCATGAGTTCGGCCGCGTGGACGAGGCGGCGGCGGACTACGAACAGGCCCTGAAACTCAGGCCCGGGGATCCGCAGATCCTGTCCAACCTCGGCCAGATCTACTACCAGAAGCGCGATTACGGCCGCGCCCGCGAACAGTACGACCTCATCCTCAAGAGCGCCCCGAAGAACGCCTCCGCCCTCTCCTCGCGCGGGATCGCCCTCGTCGGCGGCGGGGACCCCGACGCCGGCCTGGCGGACCTCCTGGCGGCGCGCGCGATCCAGCCCTCCCTGCGCGACCTGGACTACCGCGTCGGCACGGCCCAGCTCGCCCGGAAGGACTACGCCAAGGCCGCCGAGGAATTCGACCGCCACCTCGCCTCGAATCTCAACGACGAGCGGGGCCTCTACGCCCGGGGGCAGGCCCGCGCCGGGCTGGGGCGACTCGAGGAGGCCCTCCAGGACTGGGAGCGCGTCGTGGCCATGAACTCCCGCCTCGCCCCCCAGGCCCGGCAGCACATCGCCGAGACGCGCGCGCGCCTCGGCCGCTGAATCACCACGCGGACGGCAGGTAGTCCTTGAAGAAGACCCCCGAGGCGTGGCGTCCGCTGAGCAGGCCCGAGAAGAGCGGGTCCAGGATGCGCGCGGCGCCGTCCACCACGTCCAGCGGCGGCTGGAAATCCTGCTCGACCTGCTTGCGCAGGGCGTGCGCGACGGGATCCTCGTCCGTGACCCAGCCCGTGTCCACCGCGTTCATCCAGATGCCGTCGCGCGCGTAGTCCGGGGCGGAGGTCCGCGTCATCATGTTCAGCGCCGCCTTCGCCATGTTCGTGTGCGGATGTTTGTCCGTCTTCGTCCCGCGCGAAAAAACGCCCTCCATGGCCGACACGTTCACGACGTGCACCGCCCCCGTCCCCGCCTTGAGCATCAGCGGCTTGAGCCGCGCCGCCAGGATGAACGGCGCCACCGCGTTGATCAGCAGGACCTCGAGCAGCTCCGGCGTCGGGACTTCGGCCAGCGTCATGCGCCAGGTGTTCTGCGTCCGCAGGTCGATCTGCTGCAGATCGGCGTCCAGCCGGCCGGCGGGAAAGATCTCGCGGCCGCAGGTCCGGTCGTCGTAGGTCATGCGGATCTGGGAGAGCTGCGCGGAATCCCGGATCCCCGCCCCCAGCCGGCCGCCGTCCCACGACGTCAGCGTCCGCGTGTCCGCCGCCGCCTCCGTGCCGTCCGGCCCGAGCGCGGCGCGGCATTCGTAGTGGCCCGCCAGCAGGGCCCGCTCGGCCGCCCCGAGCTCCTTCCAGGAGCGCGCCTCATGGTCGAGCAGGTGTTCGTAGAAGGCGACCGGACGCCGCACGGTCTGCGCGGCGTTGCTGATGAGCGCGTCGAGGCGCGACTCCGTCTGCACCAGGTACCGCGCGAAGATCTCGACCGAGGGGGAATGCCTCAGGTCGAGGCCGTGGATGCGCAGGCGGCCGCTCCAGTCCGCCGCATCCGGCTCGGACGCATAGCGCTTCGCCGCGTCGTGCGGGAAGCGGGTGGAGACGATGACGCGGGCGCCGGCCCGCAGCAGCTTGAGCCCGGCCTGGTAGCCGATCTTCAGCCGCGCCCCGCTGATGTAGGCGGTGCGGCCCGACAGGTCCGCCGTCTGGAAGCGTTTGGCGTAGTTGAACTCGGCGCAGGCGGGGCACATCCCGTCGTAGAAATGATGGACCCGGGTGTAGGGCTCCTTGCAGGTGTAGCAGCCGCGGGCCTTGCGGAACTCCGGGGCCGGCGTCCCGGGCGCGGGCAGCAGCGGGAGCGGCGCGCTGAAGACGGGAGCCTGCCGCGCCTCGCGGATCCCCGTCGCGGCCTTGAGCGAGCGGTCCGACTGGACCCCGCGCCGCTGCCGTTCCTTGCGGAGCTTGCGGGAGATCTTCAGGCGCTCCAGCTTGGCGGGCCGGGAGAGCCGTCCCGCCGCCGCCATGAGGCGGGCGAAATCCTCCCTCACGAGGCCGGCGGAAAGCGTGGGATCCGAGACCAGCGCCTCCAGCGTGCGGATGGCCTGAAGGATGTCCTCCCGAAGCTCCGTGTCGCCGCGCGGCTCGACCGACATGGCGCGGAGTGTACCATCCGGCCGGGTCCCCTATAATCCCCTCATGGACGAGTTCCGAAACGAGCCTCTGCTGCCCTTCGCCCAGGATGCCGCCCTGCGCGCCGCCCAGCAGGAGGCGGTCGACCGCTTCGCCCCCCGCGACTGCCCCCTGATCATCGAGGGACGGCGCCTCGAGACCCGCCCGGCCATCGTGTCCCGCAATCCCTGCGAGCCCGGCCGCATCGTCGGCCGCGCGGCGAAGGCCTCCAAGGCCCAGGCCGAACGCGCCCTGCAGGCGGCCGAGCAGGCCTTCCCCGCCTGGTCCCGCCGCGCCCCCGGGGAGCGCGCCGAAATCCTCCTCAAGACCGCGGAGATCCTGAGGCGCCGGCGCCTCGAACTCAACGCGCTCCTGATCCTCGAGGTGGGCAAGACCTGGATCGAGGCCGACGCCGACACCGCGGAAGCCGTCGACTTCTGCGAGTACTACGCGCGCGAAATGCTGCGGCTCGGCGGCGACCACGCCCTCACCCCCGTCAAGGGCGAGCGGAACCGCCTCAGCTACGTCCCCATGGGCGTCGCCGTCGTCATCGCCCCCTGGAACTTCCCCTGCGCCATCCTGACCGGCATGACGGCCGCCGCGATCGTCAGCGGCAACCCCGTGGTGCTCAAACCCTCCTCCCTCGCCCCGGCCATCGGGTTCGCCGTCGTGGAAGCCTTCGAGGAGGCGGGACTTCCGCCGGGCGTGCTCAACTTCCTTCCGTGCTCGGGCGGCGAGGTCGGCGACCTCCTCGTGGACTCCCCCCGCACCCGCCTCGTCTCGTTCACGGGCTCGCGCGACGTCGGCGTCCGCATCCACGAGCGCGCCGCCCGCGTTCACCCGGGACAGCGCTGGCTGAAACGCACGATCATCGAGATGGGCGGCAAGGACGCGATCCTGGTCGACGCCGACGCGGATCCCGAGGCGGCCGCCGAGGGCATCGTCGCCGCGGCGTTCGGCTTCCAGGGCCAGAAATGCTCGGCCTGCTCCCGCGCCATCATCGTCGAGCCGCTGTACGAGCGCGTCGCGGAACTCGTGAAGGAGAAGACCGAGACGTTGAAGATCGGCCCCGCGCGCGAGTTCGCCACGCAGATGTCCGCCGTGGTGGACGAGCGGCAGATGGAGAAGGTCCTCTCGTACGTCGGCCGCGGCCGGAAGGAGGCGAAGCTCCTGACGGGCGGCCGCCGCCTCGACCGGGAGGGCTGGTTCGTCGCCCCGACGGTCTTCAAGGACGTGCCGCCGCGCGCCCGCATCGCCCGGGACGAGATCTTCGGGCCCGTGCTCGCCCTGTTTCCCGCCCGCGACTTCGACGAGGGCCTGCGGCTCGCCAACGATTCGGAGTACGGCCTCACGGGGGCGTACTACGGCCGCGCCCGCCTCGACCGCGCCAAGGCGGACTTCCAGGTGGGAAACCTCTACCTGAACCGGAAATGCACCGGCGCGCTCGTCGGGGCGCATCCCTTCGGCGGCTTCTTCATGAGCGGCACGAACTCCAAGGCGGGCGGGCCGGACTACCTGAAGTTGTTCCTCGAGGCGAAGGTGTGGAGCGAACGGCTGAAATAGATCAGCCCCTCAAAGGCGGCAGCACCACGGGTCTCGGCTCACCTGGCGTGACGGAGCCGGGCGGGCGGCCGCAGCCCAGGCAGGGTTCCGTGTCGGGCGTCCGGACGACGTGGAAGCGGCCGCCGCAGGCGCAGGGATCCAGCAGCGCCTCGTAGCGCGCATGCGCCTTCCGCGTGCCCTCCTCCGAGAGGCCTCCGGGCTCGCCCCGCGCCTTCGCGGTCTCGACGATGGCGCGGACGAAGTCCGCATCCAGGCGCGAATGAAACCAGCGCCAGTCCCCGCAGCCTCCGCAGCGGGCCGTCCAGAGAAACTCGCTGCCGCAGTCCACCTCCGGCAGCAAGAGCAGCTGGGTGCGGCCGCAGGCGCACCGCCAATCCCTCCCCCGACGGGTCAGCACGTTCATCGCGGCCCGATTATAGGGCCGCAGTCTTTTTCGCGCTGCATCGACCCGCTATACTCCGGGACATGGCCCCCCCTTCCGCCCAGGCGGCCGAAACCCTCGTGACGCCCCTGGCGGTCTCCGACCTGCTGGACCGCTGGCCGGCCGCCGCCGAACGCCCCTTCCCCGTCCTGCTCGATTCCGGCGGAGACGCCCGCTGGAGCCTGCTCGCGACGGACCCCTGCGCCGTCCTCATCGCCCGCGACCGGGACCTGTCGCTCTGGCGCGGAGGGCAGGAACTCGCGTCCCAGGGGGATCCCTTCGAAGCCCTGAGGGACCTCCTGGCGGAGCGGCCCCTCCCCGCCGTTCCCGGCCTCCCGTTCCCCGGCGGGGCGATCGGCGCCTTCGGCTACGATCTGGGGCGGCATCTTGAACGGCTCCCGCGGCAGGCCAAGGACGACCTCGGCTTTCCCGATCTCGTCGCCGGGATCTACGACCGCTTCGAGATCCAGGACCGGCTGAGAGGCCAGGCCTGGAGCGTGAGCCTGCCCGGGTCCGCGGGACCGCGGGCCATCCGGGACGCGGACTATCGCCGGACCTTCGGCGCCGCGACATCCGCAGCGCCGGCGGGCCCCAATTTCACGCGCGAGCGCTATCTCGCCGCCCTCCGGCGGGTGAAGGAGTACATCGCGGCCGGCGACGTCTACCAGGTGAATCTCAGCCAGCGTTTCCACGCGCGGAGCGGGCGGACGCCGCTCGAGGTCTACCGCGCCCTGCGCGCCGCCAGCCCCGCGCCGTTCGGCGCGTTCCTCCAGTTCGGCGGCCGCTCCGTCCTCTCGGCCTCCCCCGAACAGTTCCTCGAACTCCGGGGACGCCGCGCGCTCACCCGGCCGATCAAGGGCACGCGGCGCCGCGGCGGCGACCCGGAAAGCGACGCCCGTCTGCGGGCCGAGCTGCTCGCCTCCTCGAAGGACGACGCCGAGCTGGCCATGATCGTCGACCTCGAGCGCAACGACCTCGGCCGCGTCTGCGATTTCGGCTCCGTCAGGGTCCTCGAGCCCAAGACGCTGGAGACCCACCCCACGGTCTTTCACCTGTCCGCCGCGATCGAGGGGCGCCTGCGGGAGGGGCTCGGCCCCGTCGACCTGCTCCGGGCCGCGTTCCCCGGCGGCTCCATCACGGGCGCGCCGAAGATCCGGGCGATGCAGATCATCGACGAACTGGAGCCCACGCGCCGGGCGTTCTACACCGGCGCGATCGGCTGCATCGGCTTCGACGGCTCGATGAACCTGTCGATCGCGATCCGCACGCTCCTGCAGGACGGCGCCGACTACACCTTCCAGGCCGGCGGCGGCGTCGTCGCCGACTCGGATCCCGCCGCCGAGTACGAGGAGACGCTGACGAAGGCGCTCGCGCTCGCGCGGGCGCTCGGTCTCGAAGGAGCCGCGTCATGAACTTCGTCTGGCTGGACGGCGCGTTCTTCCCGGAGGACGAGGCGCGGATCCCCGCCACGGACCCCTCCTTCCTTCGCGGCCGGGGCCTCTTCGAAACCCTGCGCAGTCACGCCGGCGCCCCGTTCCGGCTTGCCGACCATCTCGACCGGCTCCGGGCCTCGGCGGCCCGCTTCAAGATCCCCTGTCTGCTGCCCGACCTGGATCCGGTGGTCCGCGAACTCTGCGTCCGGAACCGGCGGCCCGACGCCCGCCTCCGGATCACGTATTCCGCCGCCGGGCACCTGCTCGTGACCGCCGAGGAGCTCCGCCCGCTTCCCGCCGCCTGGTTCGAGAAGGGCGCGGAGGTCATGATCGCCCCCTGGCGGCGCGACGGGCGCGCCCCGCTCCTTGGCCACAAGACCGCCAGCTACTGGGAAAACCAGCTCGCACACGACGAGGCGGCCGAACGCGGCTGCGCGGACGCGCTCTTCGTCGGACTGCGCGGCGAAATCCTCGAAGGCGCCACGACGAACGTGTTTCTCGTCATCGGCGGCGCCCTCGTCACCCCGCGGACCGGACAGGGCCTGCTCCCCGGCATCACGCGCAAGGTCGTGATGGAGCTGCAGAAGACCCGCGAACGCCGGGTCCTCCTGAAGGAGCTCTGGAAGGCGGACGAGGCGTTCCTGACGAATTCCGTCGCCGGGATCCTGCCGATTTTGAAGCCGCCGGGGCCCCTGACGCGACGCGTCCAGGAGGCCTACCGCGCCGCCACGCTCAGTGGTTCGACGGACTCACCCCTCAGTCGCTGAGCACGGCGACCGGGTCGTCCTGGAGCAGGATCATGCGGCCGCCGGACGGAGCGGGCTGCAGCGCGCCCCGAGACCAGCGGCGCCGGTGATAGAGCGTGCTGAAGATGCAGTCCGGCACCGCGCCCCCCTGGCCGCCGACCAGTTCCCCGCCCCGGCGGACGTTGTCCTGCATCCACGCCGGGAGCAGAAGGTGGTACGGATTCCGTTTCACCTCCTCGACATGGAAGGAGGTGGCGGCGACGAGATCGGCCACGTCGTTCGTGCCGGACTCCACCATGAGGTTCGGAGCCGGATGCGCGGCCCAGTACTCGGTCTCCAGCAGGACGCAGTCGAAGTCCGCCGGCAGCGTCGCGAGCGCATCCATGACCAGGAAGTGCGTGCCGATGTGGGTGCTGTTCCAGTCGGCCGCGTGCGGCAGGAACACGAAGCCGGGCCGCCGCGCGCGAAGCAGGCCCGCGATCGTCTCCACGCAGCTGCGCCAGTGGGCCGGATCCTTCCGGCGCGTATCGGGGTTGATGCGCTCAAGGCCCCCCGGCCGGGTGGGAACCAGCGTGAACCCCAGGTGCTCGCAGGCTCCCCGGAGTTCCGCGAGGCGCGGGGCCTGGCGCTCCGGGCGGCTACCCTGCGTCACCGCCACGCTCAACACCGGCCGCCGGGCCTCCCGCAACAGGCGCAGCGGGAGGCCTCCGACGATGCACTCGTCGTCGGGGTGAGGGGCGAAGATCATGACGGGCGGACGTCCGGGATCCGGGGCCGGCCCGGGCGTAGACGGGAACCCGCCGAGCGGCAGCGACTTTCCCTCCCGGATCAGGCGCTCGAAGCGCGACACCAGGCCCTGGTACGGATTCACGCCGGCACTCCGGCCGGCAAGGCCGGAAGACTCGCCGCGGCGATGGCCTGCCCGTGACGCTTGTCCTTCTCGTCGGGCATGTGGAAGCGGATGCGCGCGGCCAGTTCGGGGAACTCCAGCGCCAGCACCTCGCGTGCCTCCTGCAACATCACGTCGCCGCCGGGGCCCGACGTCACGCGGCCCAGCACCAGCACATGCTGGAAGTCGTAGAAGTCGGCGAGGTGCGCCATCCCGTAGCCCAGGTAGATCCCGAGCGACTGGTAGATGTTCCGCGCGCGCCCGTCCCCCTTCGACATGAGAACCTGAACCTCTTTCAGCTTTTCCGGCAGCGGCAGGGCGGCATCCAGGGTGATCCCGGCCGGTGCCAGCAAGCGTCCGACCGCCTGTTGCGAAAAATACTGGGCCCCGCAGCCCCGGTCCCCCGACCATTCGTCCTTCGGCGCGCCGGGATGGTAGTCGAAGGGCACGAACGCGAACTCGTTCAGCCAGGAGGTGATGTTCCCCTCGGCGTTCACGTAGCCCCCCGCGGTGCTGGTGCCCAGCGCGATGCCGAGCACGCCGTTCTTGCCGAGGGACATGGCCCCGGCCAGCGCCGTCACCTCGCCGTCGTTCACGACCTCGAGCGGGACGTTGTTCCAGAGCTTGCGGATGTCGAGGAACATGTCCTTCACGCGGGCGTCGAAAAGCGCGGGCGGCACCCCGCGGAACAGGGAGGCCACCTTGACCCGGTTGTTGACGTAGACGCCCGCCGCGCTGCCGCCGATGGCGTCCACGCGCGGCAGATGGGCGGCCGCTTTCTTGAGGGAATCCAGGATGCCGTCGAGGTGGTACTGCGGATCCGCCTGGGGATAGGGATCCCAGACGGTCTCCTCGCTGAAGACGACTTTGCCGTCGATCAAGGCGGCGACTTTTCGGTCGCTGCCGCCGAGATCGAAGCCGATACGGCAGCCGTCGAGATGGCGTCCCAGCGGCGTGGTGCGCGAGAGGGGCGCCGGGAGCGCACTCGTGCGGACGACTTCGATCGGATGGTCGTAGATGCGCCGGCCGATGATCTCCGAATCGAATCGGCCCGTGGGCGTCTCCGCAAAGTGTCCGGCGAGCGCGGCGGCCAGTCCGGCGGGGCCGTCAAAGTGAAAGCGGAAACCGCCCCGGGACCAGAGCAGGAGCTTCACATAGCGTTCGAGGTACGTCAGATTCGCCCCTTCACGGGCATGCCCCGCCGGCAGCACCGCCGTCGAAAAGTGGAAGACCGAGCCGTCCGCCTGTTCAAGGGCGAGCCGCACGGGGACGGCGCCTCCGGAGGCCGCCACCTCCCGCTGAAAGGCGCGGTTGGCCAGCGCGGCGGGCCGGAACAAGGGGTCCAGGATCGGCGCCCGGCGGGGGGCGGGCAGCGGCAGCCCGGGGTTCGTCATGGGAGAGGAGCTTATCAAATGGGCAGCGCCGTGGCACCGGACCGGGAGGATGTTTTTATCGACGCCGGCGCCGGAGATCCACGGGCGGACGCTCGCCCAGCTCGACGCTGAACTCGCGCTCCTTCTTGTCCCGGAGCACCTTCACGGCGACCTTCGAACCCGGAAGGGACTCCGCCACCTTAAAGAGCAGGTCGCTCTGGCTGGCGACCGGCTTGCCGCCGATTTCGAGCAGGACGTCGCCGTCCCGGATCCCCGCCTTCGCGGCCGGCCCGCTGCGCTCCATGTCGAAGATCACGACGCCGCGCGGCTCCTTCAGGCCGAGAAACGCGAGCAGTTCCTCGCGGCCCCCCACCCCGTGCCGCTCGCGGTAGAACTCCAGCAAATCCTCGCCGAAGTCGAGGGACTTCACCCCGAGGAAGCCGCGGCGGACCTTCCCCTGCGCCACGAGCTGGTCGTAGACCCAGCGCACGACGTTCGAGGGGATCGCGAAGCCGACGCCGTCCGAGCCCCTCGATTCCGCCACGATCGCGGCGTTGATCCCGATGAGCTCGCCGCGGATGTTCACGAGGGCGCCGCCGGAATTCCCCGGATTGATCGCCGCATCCGTCTGGATGAAATCCTGGTACGGCAGGTTCAGCTGGGCGCTGCGGTGTTTGGCGCTCACCGTGCCCATCGTCACGGAATTGCTCAGCCCGAAGGGGCTGCCCACCGCCAGGCAGAGGTGCCCCACCTTCACCGACGCGGCGTCGGCGAAGCGCAGCGGGGACAGGCGCAGCCCGCGGGGATCGATTTTCAGGACCGCCAGATCGGTCTCGGAGTCCGTGCCGAGGACCTTGGCCGGGACTTCGCGGCCGTCGGAGAAGCGCACGCGCAACAGCCCCCGCGCGCCCGCCCCCTCCACCACGTGATGGTTGGTCAGGATGTGGCCCTCGGCGCCCGCGACGACGCCCGAACCCACGCCCGTGGCCTGCTCGCCCTCCCCGGCGACGTTCACCAGCGTCGTGATATGGACCACCGAGGGGCTGACGGCCTCCGCCACCGAGGCCAGCGCCTCCTGGAACGCCGACAAATCCCCCGACACCGCCGCCGGCTGCGCCTGGACGGGCGCGGGTTCGAAGCCCTTCCCGAGTCCGAGGCCCGCGACGATGCCGCCCGCCAGCACGCCCAGGCCCACGATGATTCTGAAAGTCCTGTCCATCGGCCTCACCTCTGGGGATCAATCTCGATCCGCAGGTCCGACACCCTCCGCTCACGATCCCGGAAATATTCGATCTTCACCGTGACGGGTTCCTCGCAGGCGGCCACCCTCCACTGCAGCGCCTCGAGATCCCCCACCGGGGAGCCGTCGAAGGACAGCAGCACGTCCTTCGCCTCGAGTCCGGCGCGCTTCGCGGGCGAATCGCGCTCCACCCGCGCCACTTCGGCGCCCTCGCCGGGCGCCAGACCCAGGGACGTCCGGACCGCGTCGCCCGCCGGCAGCAGACCGGCCCCGATCCACCCGCGAACCATGCGGCCATGGCGGATGATGCGGTCCGCCGAAAACCGGATCCACGCCGCCGGCACCGCATACGCCACCGCCGGCGCCCGGCGGCTCGCGCCCGGCACCAGCAGTTCGCGCAGATCCGAAACCCGGCCCTCCGCGGCCGCCGTCGCGGAATGCAGCATCCCCAGGAGCCGTCCCGAGGAATCCGCCACGAAGCCCCCCCCGTCGCCCGGCTGGGCGGTCACGTGGAACTGCAGGAGATTCTCGAATTTGAGCCCCTCCACGAGCACGGAGCAGCCCTTCCCCGCGAGCGTGCCCAGGGAGACGCCGCCCCGCAGGCCGAACGCGTTTCCGATCACGAGCGCGGTCAGACCCTCCTTCGGAAGCTCCGGCGCCAGCAGCGGCCCCGCGCCTTCGATGCCCTCGACGTGCAGGACGGAGACCCCCGTGCGGCGGTCGCTCGCGAGGAACCTCGCCGCGAGGCGCTTTCCCGCATTCGAGACCGAGAGCTCGCGGGCTCCGGCGACCCCCGAGGCGGCGGTCACCACATGGCCCTGGCGATCCCAGCAGATGCCGGACAAATGCACGTCGTCCGCCCGGACCTGCACCACGCAGGGCCGGACCTTCGCGACGACCTCCGCGATCTCCCGCTCAAGCTTCTGGAGCGTGCTCTCGCCGGAGGCCTGAAGAGCCCAGAGGATCAGGACCAGCATCTAGAAATCCTTCTCGAGTCCCGCAGGGATGGCTTCCACGCGGGGCAGATGGAATTCGGAAGGGAGCGCCGGCCGCGAAGGCAGGCGGGGGGCGGGCCGCAGCGGCTCGTAGGGGACCGCCGTCCCGACCTCGTGGGCCGGCCGCAGCGGACCGGCATCGAACGCCGCCGTGGCGCCCGGACGTTCCGCAGGGGGCCGGGTGGGGCGGCCCGCGTGCCGCGCCGCGACGCCGATCGCGACCCCGATCAGGGCGAGCGCGGCGTAGCGCAGCACCTCGTCGAACCAGCGGCCGCGCCGCGGGTCCCGGCGGGGGAAGACCTGCACCTCGACGCCCTCCCACACCGTCCGCCACCCGCCCGCCGGCACGGAGGGTTCGCGGAGGGAGGCCAGCGCGGAACGGGCCTCCCGGTACTGGTCGAGCTCCCGCGCGCAGGCGCCACAGACCGCTACGTGGCCCTCCACGTGCTCGCGTTCCGCCGCCGGAAGCTCGTCCCCCGCAAAGAGCGGGAGGAGGTCATGGACGTCGTCGCAATTCATCGATGCAAATGATACGGGTCGTTTCCCGGAGCGTTGGATCAGACCGGTTCGTGGGGCTCCGCATCACCGTCCCCGACGATTTCCACGGGCTTCCCCTCCCAGACCGCCTTGAAGAGCTGCCGGGCCCGGTGGATGCGCCAGCGGACCGTGGCGTTCGAGCAGTCCACGATCTCGGCGATCTCCTCGCAGCTGAACCCCTGGATGTCCCGCAGCGTGAGCACCGCCTTGTATTTGGGCGGCAGCCGGTCCAGCGCCCGATGCACCCGCTGCCGGGTCTCGGTGCGCTCGCCGGCCTCCACCGGATCGCGGGGGGCGGGGTCGGCCATGGTCCCGAGGCCGTCCAGGCCCACGGTCCGGCCGTTGGACTTCCGGCGCAGCCGGTCGATGCACAGATTCACGGAGATCTGGTAGAGCCAGGTGTAGAAGTTCTTTTTGACGTCGAAGCGCGCGACGTTCTTGAAGACCCGGATGAAGGCCTCCTGGGCGATCTCCTTGGCGGATTCGTAGTTGCCCAGCATGTTGTGGGCGATCCAGTAGACGCGGCGCTGGTAGCGCTCCACGAGGACCTTGAACGCGTCCTCCTGGCCCTGCTGGCAGCGGCGGATCAGGTCCGCCTCGGTCTCATCCGGCATCCGTGCTCCCGTGCGCTCCGTTTCGAGTCTCAGCATGATTCTAACGCCCCTCCCCCCCGCTTCAGGCGGGGGAATCCGATGGATGAGTATCATGGGATGCCAAAAGGTTGAGCCCGCCGAAAAATTCGCCGGAATTTTTTCGGCGGGCGAAACCCTCCGTAGCACACCCCCGCAGGTGCGAAGGAGGGTTCGCCCAAAGCATGAGACGCCGTCCGGGCCGCCGGGATTCCCTAATCCTTGCGTTCGCCGACGACGACCTTGAGCGTGAGCTCCTTGGACTTGCGGACGAGCGTCAAGGTGGCCTCCTGGCCGATCTTCGCGGACTTCATGAACGCCGCCAGGCTCTCCTCGCCGGTGACGGCCTTCCCGTCGATCTTGGCGAGGATGTCGTTCTTCTTCACGCCGGCCTTTTCCGCCGGGCTGCCGGGCAGCACCTCGGCCACCAGCAGGCCCCCGGGCAGGTCCAGCTGGGCCCGGAGTTCCTCGGAGAGTTCGTCGGGCTGCAGGCCCAGCCAGGGGCGCGGTCCCGCGGGAGGGGCCGCCTTCTTCGGTTCCGCCGGGCGGCGGGGCGCCGGCGCCTCCTCCGGGCGTTCCATCTTGGGCAGCAGCTCCTTGAAGCGCTCGAAATTGAAGTTCTTAAAGAGCTCCTTGAAGTCGCCGCCGAAGCGGTAGCGGCCGTCGTCGCCCTTCTCGAAGAACTGCTCGGGCTCCACGCCGAACTGTTCGAAGAGCCCCTTGAACTGCTCGAAGGTGTCCTCGTCGAAGGCGAAGAAATCCTCCTCGCCGCCCTCGGGCGCCGGGGCCTTCTTGGGCTTGGCGGGCTTCTTCGCCTGGGGCTCCTCCGGCTTCGGCTCCGCGGGCTTGTCCTTCTTGTCGGCGAATTTGCGGAGCCGCTCCCGCAGATCCTCCTCCGCCTTGCCCTGCTCCTTCTTCGGAGCCGGCGCGGCTTCGGCGTCCGCGGGATGGACCCCCAGCGTGATCGTCGCCGTGCGCTTCTTGCCTTCGCGGAGGTAGTCGACCTTCACCTTCGCGCCCGGACCGGCCCCCTGCACGAGGGCGGGGATCTCCTGCGGGGAGTCCACGGGGCGGCCGTCGAAGCCCGTGATGACGTCGTCGGCCTCCAGCCCCCCCTGCTCGGCGGGGCCGCCCTTCACGACCTCGATCACCCGGATGCCGCCTTTGATGCCGAGGTCCTTCTTCTCTTCGTCGGTCAGATCCCCGCTGCGCACGCCGAGGAAGCCGCGGGGTTTGCGGGCCGGAGCCTTCGGGGTCTCCGCGGGCGCGGGTCTGGCGGGGCGCCGTCCGAGCTCCTCGTCGATCGCCTTCTCGATGTCGCGGAGCAGGCGCTCTTCTTCCTGTTTGAGGCGCTTCTCGACCTCGCGGAGCAGATCCCGCTTGAGCTTGTCGTCCTGGGCCCAGACGGGCACGGACGCCAGGAGGAACGGAAGCACCAGGATCATCGAACGGAGCGACGTCATAACCCCTCCAGCTGACACTGCGGTTTATACGCGGGCGCGAGCGCCTATGCGAGCGGTTTTCTCGGGGCGACGGTGGTTTTCAGGCCGAAGCGGGACCGCACCGCATCCACCAGCGGCGTGACCCCGCGGTCCAGCACCACCACGACGTCCGCGTTGACGGCCCTGACCTGGGCCGACACCTCGGGGCCGGCGGCGATGTGGGACGCGTAGTTGTGGTAGAGCACGATGAAGGTCTTGTACTGGGCGCGGGCCTTTTCGAGGCTCCCCTTCACGGGGTCCTTCTCCCGGGTCGTGGCCCCCAGGTGCACGCAGATCACGTCGGGCTGGTATTCGTCGGAAAGGAAGGCCACCTCGCGTTCGGTGGTGGCCACCTTCACCTCGAAGCCCTGGCGCCCGAGCTCCATGCGCATGATGTCGTGCACCTTGGGATCCCGGTCGATGATGACGATGCGCCGCGTGAGCATCTTCTGCATCGTCTTGAAATTGCGGGTGACCTTGACGAAGGCCATCAGGTCGTTATGGGTGATCACGTAATTGGCGATGTTCGCCATGAACGCCGCCTTGAGCTGGCCGCTCTTGATGTACTCGATGATCTCGGCCTCCGTGCAGGCGAGCATCTCGGCGGCCTTGGGCGGCGTGTAAAAGCTTTGTGTCGTCATAGTCCTACCCCGTATGGGTAGTATATCGGCCAAACCGGGCGGGAGAAGAGACTAATGGTTCGACTTGCTTCATCCCGCAGGTTGCCCGCACCGGCGGGCACCTGCGGAATGAGAGCAGACTCACCACTAATCTCGGCGCTCGCCCAGCGTCAGCTGGAGCGTCTCCCGTTTCTTTCCGCGGACGACGACGACGGCGACGGTGTCCCCGGGCCGGTGCCGCGAGAGGATCTCGCCGATGCGCTCCTCGGTCACGGCCTCGCCGTCGAGCTCGACCAGGATGTCCCCGGGCTTCATTCCCGCCTTCTCGGCGGGGCCGCGGACCTCCTCCACTTTCAGGCCGCCGCCGATGCCCGCGGCCTTGCGCTCCTGCTCGCTGAGATCGCCGGCGGTGATGCCGAGGGTGGCCTTCCGTTTCACGGGCGCCGGGGCCGGGCGCGGCGCGGGTTTCTCCCCGGGCTTCGCCGCCAGTTCGGCCCGGATGAGTTCGCGGATCTCCTCCCGGAGCCGCGTGTGGGAGGCGCGGATTTCGCGCTCGATGCGTTCCAGGATGCGCGCCAGACGCTCGTCGTCCTGGGCCTGCGCCCCGGCGGGGAGCGCCAGCAGGAAGGGCAGCCACAGCAGGGTCTTCATCGGTTCCTCCCGGTACACGGACGGCGCGGGCCAGGAAAGGCGCGAGGCGGGGCGCTATAAGCCGGGTCCTGGTCCCCCCTTTCGAGGGGCGGCGGTCATCTGTCTAGGCGCCGGGTTGCCCCGGCGCTCGAACGGCCTACCCAGCGCGCCTCCCCCTTTCGGAGGAACTCGGACGGGCCGCCCTCGGCCTTGCGGCGGCGCGCTTCTATTCGGCCTTTCTCCGGGTGGGGTTTACCATGCACCGGAACGTCTCCGTCCGGCCGGTGGGCTCTTACCCCGCCTTTTCACCCTTGCCTGATCCACGCCGGAGCCCCCCTTGCGGAGGACGACGGCGGGCCATCGGCGGTCTGAGTCTCTGTGGCACTTTCCGTAGGCCCTTGCGGACCCCGTCGCCGTTAGCGACCACCCTGCCCTGCGAAGCCCGGACTTTGCCTCCAGCCTTACGGCTGGCGACCGCCCGCGCCCCGCCTCTCGCCTTCCTTGTCAAAGAACCTGCGCCGTCCCTACGATGCCCTAAATCCCCCGCCAATGCAACTCCGCCCCCTCAACGCGGCGTGCTCCAGCCCGATTCGGACAATCCGTCCGGCGGCGCCGTCGGAGCCAGCCCGGGGGGACTCCAAAACGGGGCGCCGGGACCGGACACCCAGCGCAGCCGCGGCGGCCGGTGGGCGGCCAGCTGCGCCTCCGAAGGCGGCCTCCCGGCGAGGAGGCGGTCGTAGACGCCGTAGCCCTGGTGATAGAGCCGCCGGTCGCTGTACAGGGTCACGAGCGGATTCGCCAGGAACCAGACCTCTCCGGGATGCGCGCAGGCAAAGCGGTATTCCCGCTCCAGACGCGAATTCCTGAAGGAGGCCTCGACGGCGGCCGCTCCGGATCCGCCGGCGCCGAACCCGGCCAGAGCCGCCGCCAAGAGCGCGACGGGCGCGGCCCGGAGCAGGAGCGGCGGACGCCCCTCCGCCAGCAGTCGGGCCGCCGCCAGGCCGGCGGCCGCCGCCAGGTAGTACAGCGCGTGGTACGCCGGGTCGAAGCCCCCCACCTTGGCCCGTCCCATCAGCGAGGTCGGCAGCATGAACAGCGCGGCGGCCGCCGGGAGGCACCAGGGACGGCTCAGGATCCAGTCGCGCAGCCCCATCGATCTCGGCTGCAGCCGGGAATCGAGCAGGACCAGTCCCAGAAAGAGGAGCAGCAGGCCCGAGCTCTGCTCCAGAAGGTCCCCCGTCCACAGGAGCAGGGAGCCGTCCCAGGGGTGACGCGCGGGAACGAGCAGAAAATTCAGCAGGAACGCGGAGGCCCCGAAGCAGGCCAGGCTGAGGATGAGACCCAGCGCTCCGAAGGCGGCCACGCACAGGCTGTAGGTGAGCGCCTGCCGGCGCCCGTCCCGCGCCCACAGGAACAGCAGCGGAGCCGGGAGCAGTCCGATCTCGACCTGCTTGCCGTAGACCGACGCGGCGGCCAGCAGGGCCGAGAGCAGCACGCGGCGCCGCGAGAGGGGCCGCGACGCCTCCCCTCCCAGGATCACGACCAGGCTCAGCAGCCCCAGAGCCAGCGCCGGCGTGTCCGCATGCACGTTCTGGAGCCAGGAGCGCGACGCGGACACCTGGAGCATCAGCGCCTGCAGGGCCGCGAGCAGGAGGACGCCCTTGATGCGGCCGGCCGGATCCCCCGGGAGCGCCCCCCACGCCAGCCCCAGGAGCGGCAGGAGCAGCAGCGCCTCGTTCACGATGCCCGCGGCGACGAGGGCGCTCACGGGATCGGGAAGCAGGACGGCGGGAAGATTCAGCAGGGGCAGCACGGGACCGTAGATCCAGCCCAGGATGGCCCCTTCGGATTCGGCGGCATAAAGCCCGGCTTGCTGCAGGAGCGCGGCCGAGGGCGCGAGCCGGATGAAATTCCAGGAGTCCCCGAGCATCATCCCGACGCCGTGCGCGGCCCGCAGCAGGAGGAGGAAGAGCGCCGCTCCGCCCAGCAGCGCGAGCAGCAGGTGTTCCCGGGAACCGCGGGGGAAGGAACGGCGCCAGCCCCAGCCCGCCGCCGCGGCCGTGAGCACGGTCGCGGCGATCAGGATTGAGAGGAGCACCCGCAGATTATATCCTAGCGACCCAATGCCCGACACCGAGGACCTGGTCAGCATCGTGGTCCCCGTCTACAACGAAGATCGCAGCATCGTCGCCTGCATCGAAGGCCTGACACGCGCCCTGGCCGGCCTCCCCCACGAAATCCTCATCTGCCACGACATGCCGGAGGACCGCACCCTGGCGGCCCTGGCGGCCATGCCGAACCGGCCGGCCGGCGTGCGCAGCGTCCTCAACGAATACGGCCGCGGCGCCGCCCACGCGCTTCGCAGCGGGTTCAAGGCGGCGCAGGGGGACGTCGTCGTCGTCACCATGGCGGACCTCTCGGATCCCCCCGGGGTCATCCCGGCCATGGTGGAGAAGATCCGCCGCGGAGGGGCCGACGTGGTCAGCGGTTCGCGCTACATGCGCGGGGGATCGCAGACCGGAGGCCCCCGGTTCAAGGGACTGCTCTCGCGGCTGGCCGGGGCGTCGCTGCATTACCTGGCGGGAATGCAGACCCATGACGCCACCAACAATTTCCGCGCGTACCGGCGGGATTTCCTGAGGGCCGTGGAGGTCCAAAGCCTGCACGGGTTCGAAGTGGCGCTGGAACTGACGGTGAAGGCGCATGTGGGCGGCTGGCGGGTGGACGAGGTCCCCTCCACCTGGCAGGACCGCACGGCGGGCGAGAGCCGCTTCAGATTGTGGAAGTGGATGCCGCGCTACCTGCGCTGGTACCTCCGGGCGATGGCCGGCCCCCTCCTCGCCTGGGCCGTCTCGGCCCTCTTGCTGGCCTGCCTGCTCGCCTTGCAGCTCCCGCTCTCCCGGGCGGCCCTGGCGGCGGGATCCTGCGCCGTCGTCCTGACGCTCCTGCTCAGATTCGCCCGCCCTCGACCTGGGTCCGGATCCAGGGGATGACTTCATCCAGCATGGTCTCGAGCGTCGTCGTCGCCTCGTAGCCGAGCCTTCGGCGCGCCTTTTCCGTCGCGGGTTCCCGCCGGCGCACGTCGTAGGGGAACGGCGGATCGTGCACGAAGCGCAGCGGCCGCGCGCCGTGGATCTTCCGCCAGATGGCTTCCGCCAGTTCCTTCACGCCGGTGGACACCGGCGTGGACAGGTTGAAATCCTCGTTCAACGCGGCGGGATGCTCCAGGGAGAGCCGGATGCCCCGCGCCAGATCCCCGCCGTAGGTGTAGTGCCGGCGCTGCGTGCCGTCCCCGAGCAGGCGCAGCGGATCCTGTCCCTTGAGGACTTTCTGAACGAGATCCGGAACCACGTGGCTCAAGGCAAGTTCGATGTTTCCCGAGAGGATCTTCGAATCCGCCCTCGCGCGGCCTTCTCCGATCCCCACGCAGTTGAAGGGGCGCAGGATCGTATACGGCAGCGCGTACTGCTCGTGCGCGCCCCGGGCGAAATACTCGCAGGCCAGCTTCTGGAAGCCGTACGTGGAGCGCGGCGGCGGGCAGCGCTCCTGCTCCCCTTCCGGCGTCGGAAAGACGTCGGAACATTCGAAGACCATGGACGACGAAATCACCGTGATCTTCTTCAGCGTCCCGCGGCGGCGCGCCGCGATGGCCGCATCGAAGGCCGCCGCGGTGATGCGTTCGTTCTCGGCGAGCAGATCGTAGGCGAATTTGTGGAAGTACGAAATCCCGCCGATCATCGCGGCGGCCGCCACGAAATGCTCGCAGCCCTCCAGCAGCGACTCCACGAGGGCCGCGTCCTTGGCGTCGCCCTCCACGAGGCGGTAGCGGGGGTCCCCGTCGTAGGACCTCGCGATGCGCCCGTATTTGCTGTGGTTGTCGAGCCCCAGCACCGTGTGTCCCTGCGCCAGCAGGTCGGAGACCAGGTAGCCCCCGAGGAATCCGCCGGCGCCGCTGACGAGGATCTTCACAGGACTTTCAACCTCTGCGGGGTCATGTTCCAAGGGTCGACGACGGGCACGCCGCGGAAATCCAGGTCCCGGTACGCGGCATGGGGCGCCCCGATGAAGAGCAGTTCCGAACGCGCCAGGACGTCCTCGAGCGGCAGCAGGTCCGGCTGCGACAGATGGGGGTCGGTCGAAAGGACCTCCCGGGCCTCCACCTGCAGGATCTTGCGCAGCTTGAACGCGAGGGAATCGCGCGGATCGTCGCTGTCCGCCTTGAACGTCAGCCCCAGAATGCCCACCGTCATCTTGCGGAGGTCGAAATGCCGGGCCGCGCCGCGGACGAGATAGTTCGGAAGCCCCTCGTTGATCATGATCGCGGCCTGGCCCATGAAGAAGTTGTTGTTGTGGAAGGCGCCGAGCTGGACCGTGTCCTTGAAAAGGCAGGGGCCCGCCGCCAGTCCGGCGCGGGGGAAGCCGGCCGCCCTCGGATAGCGCCGGGTCATGGCCTGGTGCACGTCGTAGAAATCCACCCCGTGATCGTTGGCCATCATGAAGAACTGGTTCGCGAGCGCGAACTGGGAATAACGCCACGCGTTGTTGAAGAGCTTGGCCAGTTCCGCCGCCAGGGGCGCGAGCGGGATCAGTTCGGGCGTCAGGCAGCGGAAGAGTTCCTCGGCGCGCCGCTGGGCGCGCTCGCCGCACCCTGCGACGATCTGCGGGAGCGCGGTGATCTCCTCGAGCGCGACCCCCTCGGCCACCCGTTCCGGGCAGAAGGCGACGTCCAGCTCCAGGCCCTTCTCCTTGAACTGCGCCACGGCACGCTCCGTCGTCCCGGGATACAGCGTGCTGCGGAGCACGAAGAGCTGCCCGTTGCGGAAGCGGGTCATGTGCTCCTGGAGGAGGTCCGTCATCAGGTAAAGCCGCGGATTCAGGTACTCGTCCACCGGCGTGCCGACGACGCTGATGACGACGTCGGCGGTGCTGAGGACGGAAGGGTCGGGGGTGCAGCGGAAGCGGCCCTGGGAGAGCACGCTTTTCAGGACCTGGTCGGCGCCCCGGTCGTGAAAGGGCATCCGCCCCGCGCTGACCTGCTCGACCGCCTGCCGGTTGATGTCGTACGCGACGACCGATTTGCCCGCCCGCGCGAAGGCCAGGCCCAGCGGAAGCCCCACATGGCCGCACCCGCCCAGCACGACGATGTTTTCCAAGTTTCCCAAGGCGGGGCATTATACTTCAGCCACGAAAGAAAACGAGAGCCCGCCGGTCTCCCCCGGCAGACGCCTTCAGGCCGTCCTTCACAATCCCTGGATCGTGGGCGGGCTGGCGGCCGTTCTGGGCCTGCCGCTGCTCGGGTACCACCTGACCTACGATCACGGCATCTATGCGGTCCTCGGCGACACGCTGCGGCGGGGCGGGGTCGCCTACAGGGATGCCTGGGAATTCCGGCCCCCGGGGATCTTCTGGGCGAATTTCATTTCCTTCGTCCTGTTCGGCAGGAGCGAGTTCAGCGTCCGGCTCCTGGATCTCATCGGGGTCGGAGCGAGTTCCGCCGCGCTCTTCGTCCTGCTCCGCGACCGCTTTGCGGCCCCCCGGGCGGGCATCGTCGCCGCGTTGTCCTACCCGTTGATCTACGTTCCCTGCGGCCACTGGATCACCAGCCAGTGCGAGGCTTTCCAGGCGCCGCTCCTGCTCTGGTCGCTGGCCCTGTGGCCCCTTGCCGACGACCGCTCCCCATCCCTCAAGCGCTGCTACCTCAGCGGATTCCTCTCCGGAGCGGCCGTGCTCTTCAAGACCCCGACGATCTTCTTTCCGCTGCTGCTCCTCGTGGACCGCCTCCTCCTCGACCGGCGGCTGGGGAAGGAGGGGCGGCAGCCGCCGCTGTGGGCCACGGCCGGAGGCATCGTGAGCCTCCCCGCGGCCATGTTCCTGTATTACGGTCTCCGCGGCGCGCTCCCGGATCTCTGCTACGCGCTGTTCGTGTACGCGCCGGCCTACGTCCAGTTCAGCCCTCCCCCCACCTGGGCGCTTCATCTCGGCGGCTTGTCCGGAGTGCCGGCCCTCTTCTCGATCCCCGTCTGCGCTTTGTCGCTGCTGGCGCTGATCCGCGTCGGAGCGCGATCCCGGGGGGAGGGGCTGCGGCTCGGGGCTCTCTTCACCGCCGCCTGGCTGGGCATCGTCATCCAGGGACGTTACTACGACCAGCACCTGATGGCCCTGGCCGCCTGGCTGGCCTTGGGCGCGGGCCTCGCAGTCCCGGCCGGGGGCGGCCGAAGACCGTACGCGCTCCTGGCGTGGGGAGCGCTGCTGGGCGCGCTGCTGCTCCGCGGATCCGAATCGACCCGACGATGGCTGGATCCGGCGGCGCCGGATCAAGCCCACGCCGAATGCGAGCGCCCGTTCTTCTCCTACGGAAAATCGCTCACCCTGGCCCGGGCCATCCAGGCCCGCTGCGCGCCGGACGAGCGCATTTTCCTCTGGGCGAACGATCCTCTCGCCGCATTCCTCTGCGACCGCCCCCTCGCCGGCCCCTACTCCCATATCGGCATGATCTTCCCCTACTGGGAGGGGCCGGAACGCGTGGAGGCCCTGGTGAAGCGACTGCGACGGGAACCGCCCCGCCTCATCGTGCTCGGGGAGCAGGGCCCCCTGTTCCAGGCGGAAAGCGCCTCACAGATTCTGAACGAGCTCCCCTCCCTCAAGGCCTTCATACACGGGCAGTACCGACTCGAAGGCAGGTCGGGGGATTACCAGTTCTGGGTGCGCTAGTGGTTCGACTAACTTCAATCCGTAGGTTGCCCGCATCGGCGGGCACCCACGGATTGAAAGTTGACTCACCACCAGGTTCCCGGAGAGGGTACTATCCCATCCGTCCCTTGAGTGCATGGAACGGGTCATGACAAGCCAACCTGAGGCGTCTCCGCCCCCCCTGGAACTGGGGATCGTGGTTCCCGTCTTTCTCGGCGAGCAGACGCTGGACGCGCTGGTCGAGGAGATCGTGGCCCTGGCGGCGCGCGGCCGGACTCCCGGCGGCACCGCCTTCGTGCTCACGGAGTTGATCCTGGTCCACGACGGCGCCCGGGACCGCTCCGACGAGGTCATCCAGCGGCTGGCGACGAAGCACCCCTTCATCCGCCCCATCTGGCTCTCCCGGAATTTCGGCCAGCACGCGGCCACGCTGGCCGGGATGGCGTCCTCGTCCGCCGAGTGGATCGCCACCCTCGACGAGGACGGGCAGCACGATCCTGCGGATGTGGCACGGATGCTGGACCACGCCCTCTCCCACCATGCCCCGCTGGTCTACGCCAGCCCGAGCAACCCGCCCCCGCACGGATTCGCAAGAAACATCCTCTCGCATCTGGCCAAACGGGCCTCCCATCTCATCGTGGGACGCGAATTCCCCCGCAACGCGCACAGTTTCCGGCTCGTACGGGGCGACCTCGCGCGGAGCCTGGCAGCCTACTGCGGGCACGGGGTGTATCTGGATGTCGCGCTCTCCTGGGTCGCGTCGCATGCCGGCGCCGTCCCCGTGACGCTCCGCAAGGAACGTCGCGCAAGTTCCGGATATTCGTGGGCCCACCTGGCCGTCCATTTTTTCCGCCTCACGCTGACGGCGGGAACCCGCCCGCTCCGGATCATCTTCCTCCTGGGCCTGCTGGTCGGCGGACTGGGTCTGGCAGGGGGCGGTGCCGCGCTCGTGCGGAGCCTCGGGAACGGTCGGGCGGTGGAACTTCCTCTGCTGCTCTTCTCCATGCTCTCGCTCTTCACGGGCATCCTCATGTGCTGCATCGGAATCATGGCCGAATACCTGGGCGTGACCCTGATCATGGCCATGGGGAAGCCGGCGTATCTCATCCTGGCCCGGCCTCAGCGGAGCCCCCCCCCGTCATGAGCGGGACGAAGGCCTGGGTCCTCGGCGGCGGCGGGTTGCTGGGCTCGTCGCTGCGGCGATTCCTGGGATCGGGAGCCTGGCCCTCGGCGTCCTACGACTGGCGGAATCCGGAACGCCTGCTCGTCCAGTTCCGCCGGGAGGCGTCCGCCTTCTTCGAGGAGGTCCGCCGGACCCGGGGCTGCTGGAGCCTGCTCTGGTGCGCCGGCGTGGGGGCGCCGGGCTCCCCCCCGGAACTGCTCGAATCCGAGGCGCAGGCGTTCAGGTGCCTGCTCGCCGTCCTCGACGCGGAGGCTCCGGAACTCCCCGGATCCTTCTTCCTGGCGAGCTCGGCCGGAGGGGTGTTCGCCGGCTCGAGGGTCTTCCCCCTCACGGAAACCTCCCCCCTCGCTCCGCTCACCCCGTACGGAAGACTCAAGCTGGACCAGGAGCGGCAGCTGGAGCGCTGGATCTCCACCCGCAGAACGGTCTCGGCCCTGATCGGACGCCTCTCGAACTTGTACGGGCCCTCCCCCATCGGATCGGCACGGCGCAACCTCATCTCCGAGTTGTGCAGATCCCTGCTGCTCCGGGAACCTGCCGGGATTTACGTGCCGCTGGACACGCTCCGGGATTATCTGCACGCCGACGACGCGGCCCGCCGGATCCTGCATTGCATGAAACGGCTCGAAGCCGGGCCGCCGGGATCCCTCGTCACGAAGCTGCTCTGCTCCGGTCAACCGGCCTCGGTGGCGCGCGTCGTGGGACTGCTCGAACAGATCACGGGAACCCGTCCCTATCTGACGCTGCCGCGGCGTGCAGAGGCGGCCGGACAGCCTCCAAGGCTGCTGTTCCAGTCCCGGGTCTGGAGCGATCCCGACTGGCCCCTCCCCCGGCCCCTTGAAGCCGGCATCGCCGAAGTCTACGAACACCAGTTGCGCCGGCTCCAGGAGGGGCGCCCCGCCCGGCGACCCTGCTTCGCATGAAGCCGCTCCCGGCGGTCACACTCGCCGTCCCGCTCTTCAATGCGGAGGCTTTTGTCGCGGCGACCCTTCGATCCCTTCTGAATCAGACCTACCCTGATTTCGAACTGCTGGTGTTCGACAACGCCTCCACCGACCGGTCCGCCGCCATAGCCGGCTCTTTTGCGGACCCCAGGCTTCGGTTACTCCAGTGTCCGCGGACGATGAGCGCCGAGGCCAACTGGAACCGGGGCCTCGAGGAGGCCCGGGGGCGCCACTTCAAGCTGGTCTGTGCCGACGACCTCCTGGAACCCGACTGCCTCGAGCGGCAGGTGGCCGTGCTTGAGGCGCCCGGCAACGAGGGCATCGGCGTGGTCTGCTGTGCGCGAAACATCATCGATTCCCGGGGAATCCGTCTGATGAAGCGGCGCTACCCCGGCCGCGGGGGGCGCATCCGCGGCGCGGATGCCATGCGCCGGATCGTCCGCCGCGGGACGAATCTCCTGGGCGAGCCCGCGGCGGTCCTCTTCCGCGCGGACCTGGCCCGCCAGATCGGCCCGTTCCGGGCGCTCAACCCCTACGCCATCGACGTCGACTACTGGATGCGCCTGCTCGCCGTCAGCGACTTGTTCGTCCTCGAGGAGGCCCTGGCCTCCTTCCGGATCTCCCCGACCTCCTGGTCCTCCCGGATCGGACTCGGCCAATACCGCGACTTCCGTCGTTTCGTGAAGCTTTCCGCCCGCGAGCATCCCGGGATGATCCGACGGAGGGATCTCGCGATGTCGCCCTTCACCTCCGGGCTTCAATTCGCGGCACGCCTGCTCGCGTTCAAATGGCTGGGACGAACCCCGCCCTCCTAACGCAGCAGCCGCCGGCGGAAGGCTTCGAGGACCCGGGGATCCACCCCCGGCGCGGTGCGGGCCGCCTCCAGCAGCTCCGCGGGCCGCAACGCCGCCTCCTCGGCCACCCAGCGGGCCGCCTGGATGAAGCCCCCTGCGCGCTCGCGGACCCGGTCCTCCACCAGGGGCCGGAACCCCTTCGCCAGGCCCGCGTAGAACGGGGTCTCGACCCGGACGTGCACCAGCGCCCGCGTCGCCACCCCCGCCGGCACCGGCTCGTGGCTCATGACGATCAGCGTCGAGCCCCGGAGCAGCGGGAACAATCCCATGTCGAAAGTCCCGGACGTGACGTAGACGCGCCGGCGCGCCTCCTTCAGCAGCAGTTCGAAACGCAGGGCGTAACCTCCGGGATCGTTCACCTGGAATTCCCCGGACGCCGGCCGGCCCGGATCGCGAAAGATCTCCCACGATCCCCGTCCGAGCGCCTTCACCACCGCCCCCGTGAAGGGCATCTCGTCCAGCAGGAAATCGTAGACCTCCAGGCGGCTGCGGACGACGGAGCCCTCCAGCGGGACCGCGGCCGCGACGTCGGCGAGCACATGCTCCGCCCGGCGGCGCCCCTCCGGACTCATCCGGTCCAGCGGCAGGGAGAGCGGATCCACGTCCACCGCAGTGCAACCCGCGATGACGAACGCCAGCAGGACCGGAAGCAGGCGGAACATCAGGCCGGCATTGTACCGACTCCCGCCCGAATGCTAGGCTGTCGCCCCATGAAACGGCCCCTCCTCACCCTGGTCGGCACGGCGATCGGCGTCCGCCTGATCTCGGCGCTCTCGCTGATGGTCGTCGCCCAGGACGGCGCCCGCAACCTGCGCATGGGCCACCTGATCCTGAACGGACGCTGGCACGAAGCCCTGACGCTGTACCCCGTGACCCACCCCTTCTATCCGATGCTGATCGCGCTCGGCGAGGCGCTCACGGGCTCCCCCCTCCTCTGGGCCTGCCTGCTGTCGGCCGTCCTGGGCGGGCTCGCCGTGCTCCCGCTGTATCACCTCGCGAAGAACGGCTGGAACGAGCGCGTCGCCCTCATCAGCGGCCTGCTCTACGCCTTCCTCCCCGCCGTCGTCGAACTGCACTGCGACGCCATGCTCGAAGGCACCTTCTTCTGCCTCTTCTTCTCCTCCATGGCCCTCGCGTGGTCGGCCGTGGAAACGAAAGCCTGGCCCCGCGCGATCCTCGCGGGCGTCTGCGCCGCCGCGGCCTGGCTGACCCGGCCCGAGGGCGCCTACCTGGTCCCGCTCATCCTGCTCGCCTGCGCCCTGCGGCCGTCCCGCTTCGCCCTCGCGGCCGCCCCGCTCGCCCTGGCCCCCGCCCTGGTCCTGGCGATGCCCTACCAGGGCTTCATCAAGGAACAAACAGGCCGCTACGGCGTCAGCGCAAGCCCCTTCTCCGCCGGCATCCTCGGCCTCTTCACCGGCAAGACGGAGGTGACGGGCTACGCGGTGAACGCCGAATCGGCCGCGGAGTTCGGGGAATACCAGGACATCGCCCGCTACGGCCGCGTGGGCGGGCCGATCGTCTCCGTGACCCGGGCCGTGCTCAAGAACCTCTACTATGTTCCCGCGCTCTTCATCCTCATCGGGCTGGCCTTCTGGAGATCGGAGGACCTCAAACTCCGCCCCGCCCTCTTCGTCCTCGCGGGCGCGGGGGGCTACTTCCTCCCGGCCGTGCTCGCCTTCTTCGCCGGCACGCCGTTCTCCCACCGCTACATCCTCGTCACGGCGATCCTGCTGCTGCCGCTGGCCGCCACGGGTCTCTTGAAAGCGGCGGGCTGGGCGAAGCATCCCAAGGCCCTGAAATACGCGCTCATCGCGCTCTGCGCGATCATGGCCGTCCGGGACTTCCGGGTGAAGCGCGGCGACAAGCTGCCGCTCAAGCTGGCCGGCCAGGAGATCCGCAAGCAGCTCGGGGAGAACCGCAGGATCCTCTCGCCGTCCCGGCAGGTCGAGTACTACGCCCGCGGCGAGTACGTCGAACTCCTGCCCGGCGCGACCTTCGCCGACGTCCAGAAGCTCGTGGCGGACGGGAAGGTGGACGCGGTCGTCGTCGACACGGCGGACTTCCGGAATGCGGAGAAGGGGCTCCAGGAGAAGCTGGACGCCGCCTATCCCGTCCTCGCCGAGTTCACCGCCAGCGGCTACCGGAAATCCACCCCGGTGAAGGTCTGGATCCCGAAACGCTGAGCCCTCCGTAGCCCTTTCTCAGGGGCGTAGGAGGGCGATCAGCGGCGCTCCCACTCCAGACCCGGACGCTCCGCGCGGAACGTCACGATGCGCCGGTGTTCCACTTCGGTGACGTACACCGTTCGCCCGTCGGGCCCCCCGAAGCAGAGATTGCTCGGCTGCTTCCCCAGCACGCCGATTTCGCGCAGAACCTTCCCCGCCGGCGACACCACCGCCACCGTCCCCTTTCCGTAGCGCGTGACGTAGAGGTTGCCGTCGACGTCGACGCGCATGCCGTCGAAGCCGTGGTCCGGGAATTCGATCAGCAGCCGCTTGTTCGCCAGCCCGTCGGGACCGAGGTCGAAGGCCCAGATCTTGCGCTGTTTCGATTCGTTCACGTAGAGCGTCTTCCCGTCCGGACTGAGATCGATCCCGTTCGTGGTGCCCAGGCCCGACGCGAGCTGCAGGACCTTCCCCTCCGTCGAGATCCGCCAGAGCCGGCCCGTGCCCTCCTTCCAGTTCGGATCGCTCGCGTACAGCGTCCCGTCGGCCGCGATCGCGAGATCGTTCGGCTGGTTCATCCCCGGTTCATGGGCGAAGACGGACACCTCGCGCGTCTTCGGATCGACGCGCAGGACGTTGTGGCCGACGTAGTCCGCCACGTACATGAACCCCTTGCGGTCGAAGCGGATGCCGTTCCCCGTGGAGGCGCCGGGCAGCGTGACGAAGATCTCCCCCTTCCCGTCCGGCGTCACGCGCCCGATCGTCTGCTGTTTCCCGAAGTTCACCGCATAGACGTTCCCGGCGCGGTCGCAGGCGGGGCCTTCGATGCCTTCGGTGAACTGCCCCGACTCCGTCAGCGGCACGGCGGCGTCCTGAAATGACAGCAGCGCCAGAAGACCCAGGATCATGGGACCCTCCTTCATCCCGGCCGCCACGCGACCGCACAGAGGTCGCCGGAGCCGAGACCTATTTCCAGGCCGCCGAAAAGGCCCGCGATGCGCGATCCCCAGAGCCCCAGCGCGTCGCCGCGCGAGGCCAGGATGGACGCCACGTAGTCCGCGCGAAGCGACTTCTTCACCGGACCCACGCTCCCCACCTCGAGGCCCGCCTGCCGCAGCGCCCGGCGGATCGTCGCCCGGTCGAAATAAACCACATGCTCGGGAATCACGTAGGGCCAGCGCGCCCCCAGGACGCGGAAGGACAGGCTGGACAGATCGGGCGTCGTCAGCACCAGGCGCCCGCCCGGGCGCAGGAGCCGCCGCGCCTCGCGCAGGAGGGAGACCGGGTCCCAGACGTGTTCGACCACGTCCACCAGCGTGAGCGCGTCGAAACTTTCGGAGGCGAACTCCGCGGTGGACCGCTTCACCGGATGCCGCCGTCCGGCCTCCGCCGCGGCATGTTCGCTCAGTTCCACGCCCGAAGGCTCGAAGCCCGCCTCGCGGGCCGCATCCAGGGACCAGCCGAGGGCGCAGCCGATGTCGACGACGCGGCGGACCCCCGGCCCGGCCACTTTCGAAAGGATGGCCCGGTACGTCCGCTTCTTCATGCCGGCGAGCGCGTCCCCGCCCCCGCCCCACTTCTCGAAGTAGGCGGCGGCGTAGGGCTCGGGCGGGGTGTCCTCCGCCGCGAACGCCATGCCGCAGGAGCAGCGCAGCACGAGCATCTGCGGGCGGCGCAGCAGCGGGCGCGCTCCTCCGGCGCCGCACAGCGGGCAGGGCATGCTTGACAATCCCCGGCACCCCCCTAAGATGGCCCGGATCATATCATGGAAAACCGCCCCACGGTCACCGTCGTGATCTCCGCCAAGAACGAGGAGCTCGACATCGCCGAGGCGGTCCGCGGCGCCCTGCCCCACTGCGACGAAGTCCTGGTCATGGACGGCCATTCGACCGACCGCACGCGCGACGTGGCCAGGGCCGAGGGCGCGCGCGTGGAGCTCGACCCCGGCCGCGGCAAGGGCTCCGCCATCCGGGCGTCCTGCGAACTCGCCAAGGGCGACATCGTCGTCTTCATGGATGCCGACGGTTCCCACGACGCGAACGACATCCCCAAGCTCTGGAAGCCGGTCGCCGCGGGCGAGGTGGACCTCTGCGTGGGAAGCCGCTATCTCGGCGGCAGCGAGGAGCTGTCCATCAACATCGGCCAGCTCATCCGCTCCATCGGCAACATTTCCATGAACATCGCCATCAACAAGCGCTTCACCGTGTATCTCTCCGACACCCTGAACGGATTCCGGGCCATCCGCCGGGACGTCGCCAAGAAGCTGCGGCTGATCGAGAACAAGCACACCATCGAGCAGGAGATGGTCATCCGGGCGCTCCGCATGGGCTACAAGGTCAAGAACGTCCCGGCCCACGAATACGCCCGCAAACACGGGGCCTCCCACATCCAGATCTGGCGGGAGTGGCCCCATTTCCTCTGGTGCATGTTCAAGAACCTGTATCTGTAAACCGGTGAACCGCGCCGAACGCATCGGTCTGGCCTGCGCCCTGCTCGGGGCGCTGCTGATCCGCGTCCTCCTCGTCTACTCCCTGCGGGACCAGCCCTACTTCCAGACGCCCGTCGTCGACAGCGCCTCATTCGACCGCCGGGCCGTCCAGATCGCGGCCGGGGATCCCGCCGCCGACCGGGCCTTCTTCCAGGACCCGCTCTACGCGTATTTCCTCGCCGCGTTCTACACGTGCTTCGGGCGGGATCTGCTGGCCGTCCGCCTCCTCCAGGCCCTCCTGGGCACCTTCGGGCTCTGGATGCTCTTCGAGGGCGTCCGCCGCCTCTGGGGCTGGCGGGCCGGCATGGCGGCGCTGCTCATCGGCGGCTTCAGCAAGACGCTGATCTTCTTCGACGCGATGCTGCTCAAGGATTTCCTGGGCGTGATCGCCCTCGAGGGGGCGGTCCTGTGTTATGCCCTGTCCTCGCGCTGGAAGTGGGCGGGCCTCGGACTCTGCCTCGGGGTCGGATCGCTGGTCCGCGGCAACCTCCTGCTCCTCGTGCCCGCGGCGGCGCTCTGCCTGCTGATCCAGCGCGAGCGCCGCGCCGCGCTCCTGCTCGCCGCCGGCGCGCTGCTCGCGATCCTGCCGGCCACGATCCGCAACGCCGTCGTCGCCGGGGAATTCGTCCCCGTCACCACCCACGCCGGCGTGAATCTCTACATCGGCAACAATCCGGAGAACGCCTCGGGACGCTACCGGCCGCCCTCCTTCCTGAGGGCCGCGACGCCGGAGGCGGAGGAGGAGGATTTCCGGCTCGAGGCGGAGCGGCGGCTGCGTCGTCCGCTCAAACCCGGCGAAGTCGACCGTTACTGGCGCGGCGAGGCGCTGTCCCACATCGCCGGACATCCGGGGGAGTTCGCCGCCGTCACCTTGAAACGCGCGCTGATGCTGCTGTCGAGCTACGAGATCCCGGACGACCACGACCCCTACTTCATGGCGCGCTTCTCGTGGATCCTGAGGCTGCCGCTCTTCACGTTCGGCCTCTTCACGCTGCCGCTCGCGGCCGCCGGTTTCTACCTCGCCTGGCAAGAGCGGCCCCGGCCGCACCTGCTGTACGTGCTGGCGGGCGCCTACGCCGCCTCGATCGCGATCTTCTTCATCTTCGGCCGCTACCGCCTGCCCCTGGTCCCCTTGCTGCTCGCCTTCGCGGGGTTCGCCGTCGCGCGTTTCCCGAAACTCCTGGAATGGCGCCTGCGCGCCGTTCCGAGGACGGCCGCGGGGGTCTTCGCCGCCGTGCTGCTCGTCAGCAACCTTCCGCTGCCCGCCGCGCTGGCGGGACATCGCGACTTCCGGACGGCGCATCGCAATCTCGGGCTCTACTACCTCGAGCAGAACCGTCCCGCCGAAGCCGTGACCGAGTTCGAGGAGGCCGCGCGGCTCAACCCCGAATACCTGAAGGATCCCGCGTACGTCTGGACGCTGGGGCTCGCCTGCGAGAAGGCCGGGCAGGCGCCGAAGGCGGCGGAACTTTTCGGACGCGCCGCAGGCCTGGACCGCGAATCCGCGGAGGCCCCCTACCGCGCCGGGCTGATCTACTTCCACGAGGGCATGCACACGCGGGCCGCCGAATGGCTCGCCGAGACGCTCCGCCGCGACCCCGCCTTCACCGCCGCGGCCGCCCCCCTGGCGGAGGCGCTGCGCCGGTCGAAACAACTGCCCGAGGCGCTGGAGGTGCTGGACGCCGCCCTGCTCCGGGCCCCGAAGGATCCGGCGCTGCGGCTCGCCCGGGGAACCCTCTATCTCGAGCTGTCCATGTGGGGGGAGGCCGCCGCCGAGGCCGGCGTCCTCCTGCAGCAGCGTCCGGACGACCCGGAGGCGAAACGCCTGCTCGAGGCCGCCCGGAGGCGCGCCCGCTGAGTCCGGTTGACTTCCCCACGTCCGGCCAAGGATACTGACGCGATGCCGGAACGGGTCTGCGCCAAATGCGGCGCCGCGGAGGCACCCTCGGGCGGCAACGCCGCCTGCGGCGCCTGCGGGGGCCCCTGGGTGCTCCACACCGTCGCGCCCGAGGCGGCCGCCGACGCCCCGCTGAGCCCCGGAACCCCGTTCGGGAAATACGTGCTCCAGCGCGAACTCGGACGCGGGAGCATGGGCGTCGTCTACGAGGCCCAGGACAGCACCCTTCACCGGCGGGTCGCCATCAAGATCCTCAGGGCGAGCCGCACCCCGGACCCCAAGGAGGCCATGCACGACTGGCAGCGCTTCCTCAAGGAGGCGCGCCTCACCGCCAATCTCGCCAAACATCCGAACCTGGTGACGATCTTCGACGCCGGCGTCCACGAGGGGCACCGCTACATCGTCATGGAGCACATAGGCGGGGAGCCCTTCCAGCGCTGGCGCGCGGGCCGCTCCGTCCGGGAGCAGATCCGCATCCTCCGCGACGTGGCCCTCGCGATGCACCACGCCCATGAACACGGCATCATCCACCGCGACCTCAAGCCGGGCAACGTCATCGTGGAGGCCGGCGGACGCCCCGTGGTGACGGACTTCGGACTCGCCACGTACGAGCGCCGCGGGGGCGCCGCGTCGCTGACCCCCTCCGGATGGGTGGTCGGCTCGCCCGGCTACATGAGCCCCGAACAGGCCCGGGGCCAGCGGGAGATCGACCGCACCACGGATGTCTACGCCCTGGGGGTCATGCTCTACGAAATCGCGGCGGGCTGTCCCGCGTTCACGGGGAAGAATCCGGTCGAGACGCTGAGCAAGGTCGTCGAGGGGGTCAAGCTGCCGCCCTCGAAGGCCGCGCCCTCCTCGCTCGCCGACGCGGTGCTGGACCGCATCTGCATGAAGACGATGTCGCTGAACGCCCACGACCGGCACGCCACCGCGCTCGCCTTCGCGAACGACCTGGGGGCCTGGCTGGGGGATGCCCCGGCGGGCGGGAAGACGGGGTTCCTGCGCGCGAGGGCCGCGATCGCGCTTCTGGGGCTCGCCGGCATCCTGTTCTGGTTCAACGCCCGCACCAACCGCGCCGAACGGGAGCGGGAGGCCCTCCTGAAGGAGGTCCAGGGCATCCGCGAGGCGGCGGCCCGCCCCGCCCCGCGTCCGGGCCTGCAGGTCCCGCTCCCGGTTCCCCTGGAAAGCTTCCACCAGCAGGGCGCCAACCCCCACAACCGCCTGGAGGCCAGCGGCCTCCTCTTCAGCACCCCCTGCCTCTTCGAGTCGGCGGTGGAGATCCCCGAGACCGGCCCCTATGAAATCACCGTGACCGCCTCCTGCCGGCCGGCGAGGAACGAGTTCGCCCGCTTCCGCCTCCTCGTCAACGGAAAGCCGCGCGGCGAACGCTCCCTCGAGGCGGAGGACCCCCGCGACTTCGTCCTCAAGACCGACTGCCCGGCCGGGCGGACGATCCTCGGCATCGAGTTCCTCAACGATCTCTACGACGAGAAGACCGGGGAGGACCGCAACCTGAAGGTCCACCGCGTTTCGCTGAAACTCGCCCTTTGACACCCGGAGGAACATCCCATGAGCAACCCCCCGCCCTTCCCCGGCGTGCTGCCCTCCGTGCTGGAAGCCGTGGGACAGACCCCGCTCGTCGAACTGTCCCGCCTGACCCGGAACTCCGGCGTGCAGGGCCGCCTCGTCGCGAAGCTGGAATACATGAACCCGATGGGTTCCAAGAAGGACCTCGTCGCCCTGAGCATCATCCGGGACGCGGAGGCCCAGGGGCTCCTGAAGCCGGGGCAGACCGTCGTCGAGGTGACCAGCGGCAACACCGGCAACGGGCTCGCGATGGTCTGCGCCGTGAAAGGCTACCCGTTCATCGCGATCATGAGCCGGGGCAACTCCGCCGAGCGCGTCCGGATTTCGAGGGCCCTCGGCGCGGAGGTGATCCTGGTCGACCAGGCCGCCGGCTCGACCGCCGGACATGTGACGGGGGACGACCTGAAGCTCGTCGAGGAAATGGCGCAGCGCGTGATCGCGGAGCGCGGGGCGTTCCGCGCGGACCAGTTCAACCGCGCCTCCAACTCGCGGGCGCACTACGAACAGACGGGGCCGGACTTCATCCGGGGGACCGGGGGGGAGATCCACGGCTTCTGCGACCTGGTGGGCACCGGCGGTTCGTTCAGCGGGATCGCGCAGGCGCTGAAGGAGCACGACCCGGCCATCCGCTGCTATGTGGTCGAGCCTTCGGGGGCCGAGGCGCTCGCGGGGCACCTCATCACCTGCTGCGGCCACGTCCTCCAGGGCGCGGGCTACGCGCGCGCGGACCTCAAGCTGGTGACGCGGGAGCTGATCGACGGCTACCTGGCGGTCACCGACGAGGAGGCGACGCAGGTGGCGCGCCGGCTCGCGCGTGAGGAAGGCGTCTTCGCGGGCTACACGTCCGGGGCGAACGTGGCGGCCGCGCTGCAGCTGCTGCGGGGCCCCCTGGCGGGCAAGAACGTGGTGGTCACGCTGCCGGACAGCGGCATGAAATACTTCAGCACCGATCTCTGGGCGTGAGAAGAGGTGGCTTGTAGCTGGAGCTCGTAGTCATGACGGCTCCTCCCGGCTACTGGCTGCCAGCTTCCAGCGACCGTTCCTACGGTCCCCCGCCGCCCGTCACCTTGGCGGCCGGCCCCTTCAAGGTGGCCCGCACGTAATCGCGGTTCATGCGGGCGATCATCTCGATCGGGATCTCCTTCGGGCAGGCCTCCGTGCATTCGGCCATGTTGGTGCAGTGGCCGAACGCCTGGGCGTCCATCGTCTCCACCATCTTCAGCCCGCGCTCCCAGCGCTCCGGCTGCCCCTGGGGCAGGATGCCGAGGTGCGAGATTTTCGCGCCGGTGAAGAGCATCGCGGCGGCGTTGGGGCAGGCCGCGACGCAGGCGCCGCAGCCGATGCAGGCGGCGGCGTTCATGGCCTCGTCGGCCGTCGTCTTGGGCACCGGGAAGGTGTTCGCCTCGGGCGCGCTGCCGGAATTGACGCTCACGTAACCGCCCGACTGGATGATGCGGTCGAACGCGCTGCGGTCCACCACCAGGTCGCGCACGACCGGGAACGCCTTCGCGCGGAACGGCTCGATCGTGATCGAGTCCCCGTCCTTGAACGCGCGCATGTGCAGCTGGCAGGTGGTCGTGGCCTTCCAGGGGCCGTGGGGGCGGCCGTTGATGACCAGTCCGCACATGCCGCAGATGCCCTCGCGGCAGTCGTGGTCGAAGGCCACGGGGTCGCGGCCGTCCTGGATCAGCTGCTCGTTGAGCACGTCGAGCATCTCGAGGAACGACATATGCTCGCTGATGCCCTTGAGCGCGTACGTTTCGAAGCGGCCCGCGTCCTGCGCGTTCTTCTGCCGCCAGATTCTGAGCGTGAGGTTCATTACTTGTAGCTCCGCTGAGTCGGGTGCACGTAATCGAACGTCAGGGGCTCCGCATGGCGGACGGGCTTCTTCCCCTCGCCCGTCCACTCCCAGGCGGCCACGTGAGCGAACTTCTCGTCGTCGCGCTGCGCCTCGCCCTCCGGCGTCTGGTGGTCCTCCCGGAAGTGGCCGCCGCAGGACTCGTCGCGCTCCAGCGCGTCGAGGCACATGAGCTCGCCGAACTCGAGGAAGTCGGCCACGCGGCCCGCCTTCTCGAGGGCCGTGTTGAATTCCTCGTTGCCGCCGGTCACGGCGACGTTCGTCCAGAACTCCTCCCGCAGGGCCGGGATCTTCTGGAGCGCCTCCTTCAGGCCCGGCGCGTTGCGGGCCATGCCGCACTTGTCCCAGCAGATCTTGCCGAGCTCGCGGTGGAAGCTGTCCACCGTGCGCTTCCCCTTGACGGAAAGCAGCCGCTTCACCCGGGTGCCCACCTCCTCCTCGACCTTGCGGAACTCGGCGTGGTCGGTGGAGGCCTTCTCGATCTTCGTCGAGGCCAGGTAGTTCGCGATCGTGGAGGGCGCGATGAAGTACCCGTCCGCCAGGCCCTGCATGAGCGCCGAGGCGCCCAGCCGGTTGGCCCCGTGATCGGAGAAGTTGGCCTCGCCGAGCACGAAGAGCCCGGGGATGCTGCTCTGCAGGTTGTAGTCCACCCAGAGGCCGCCCATCGTGTAGTGGATGGCCGGGTAGATGCGCATGGGGACCTGATAGGGGTTCTCGCCCGTGATGCGCTGGTACATGTCCAGGAGGTTGCCGTACTTCTCCACCACGGCCTGGCGGCCGAGGCGCTTGATGGCGTCCGCGAAATCGAGATAGACGCCCAGGCCCGTCTCGCCGACGCCGCGGCCCTCGTCGCAGGCCGCCTTCGCGGCGCGCGACGCCACGTCGCGGGGCACCAGGTTCCCGAAGCCCGGATAGCGGCGCTCCAGGTAGTAATCGCGGTCTTCCTCGCCGATCTGCTCCGCCGGCCGCTTGTCGCCCTTCGCCTTGGGCACCCTGATGCGGCCGTCGTTGCGCAGCGACT
Organism: uncultured Planctomycetales bacterium; assembly: GCA_964619955.1. Taxonomy (GTDB): domain Bacteria; phylum Planctomycetota; class MHYJ01; order MHYJ01; family JACPRB01; genus JACQFK01. The sequence continues at coordinate 39,525 of CAZUJF010000020.1, read as the reverse complement.
CGGACATGAGCGTCAGCTTGGACTGGTAATCCCCCGAGACGGGGATGCAGGTCGGGTGGATCTGCGTGTAGCAGGGGTTGGCCATCGCCGCGCCCCGGCGGTGCGCGCGCCAGATCGCCGAGGTGTTGCAGCCCTTGGCGTTCGTGGACAGGTAGAAGACGTTGCCGTAGCCGCCGGTCGCGAGCACGACCGCGTCGCCCACGTGGCATTCGACCTTCCCGCTGACCAGGTTGCGCGTCACGATCCCGCGGGCCTTGCCGTCGATGACGACGAGGTCGAGCATTTCCGTCCGCGGATGCATCTCCACGCGTCCCGCGGCGATCTGCCGCGAGAGCGACGAGTACGCGCCGATCAGGAGCTGCTGGCCCGTCTGGCCGCGCGCGTAGAACGTGCGCGCCACCTGCGTGCCGCCGAAGGAGCGGTTCGTGAGGTAGCCCGAGTATTCGCGCGCGAAGGGCACGCCCTGCGCGACGCACTGGTCGATGATGTTGACGCTCACCTGGGCGAGGCGGTAGACGTTCCGTTCGCGGGCGCGGAAATCGCCGCCCTTGACCGTGTCGTAGAAGAGCCGGTAGACCGAGTCGCCGTCGTTCGAGTAGTTCTTCGCCGCGTTGATGCCGCCCTGCGCCGCGATCGAATGCGCGCGCCGGGGCGAATCCTGGTAGCAGAACGACTTCACGTTGTAGCCGAGTTCGCCGAGCGTGGCCGCGCAGGCGCCGCCCGCCAGGCCGGTGCCGACGACGATGACGGTGTTCTTCCGGCGGTTCGCCGGGTTGACCAGCTTCATGGAGAAGCGGTGGCGCTCCCAGGCGGTCTCGATGGGTCCGGTCGGGCTGTTCGCTTTCAGTTCCATGACGGTCTCACTTGATGAGGCGGAAGAGGACGGCCAGCGGGATGGAGGAGAAGCCCGCCGCGATGACGACCCCGAAACCGATCGAGGCGCGCCGCAGGACCGGCTCCCAGTTCGGACGGTTCACCCCCAGCGTCTGCAGCATGCTCCAGACCCCGTGGCCCAGATGCAGGCAGAGGGAGGCCATCGCGATCAGATACACCAGCACCACCGGGACCTTCCTGAATCCGATGATCACGTTCTGATAGGCCTTCTCGGCGTCGAACTGCGGGTGCGCCGTGCCGACCGTGAAATGCAGCAGGTGGTAGATCACGAAGAGGGCGAGGATGGGGCCGCCCAGCATCATGGTCCGCGCCGCATAGGTCGAACCGTGGTTCCCCTTCACCGCGTAGGGCACCGGACGCGCGTCGGCGCGGCTCCGGCGCGTCAGGATCACCGCCGCCACGGCATGCGCGACGACCGAGGCCAGCAGCGTCAGCCGGGCGCCCCAGAGCACCGCGGGGTTCGCCTTGAGCATGTGGGCGTAGGCGTCGAATTTCTCGGCTCCCGCGAAGAGCAGGAGGTTGCCGGCCAGGTGCGCGGCCACGAAGCCGCTGAGCACGATGCCGGTCAGCGCCATCACCACCTTCAGCCCGATCGTCGAGCGCAGGAAGCGGCACAGGTAGGTATCGGACATGCTGTCTCTCTATCGATTATTCGGAATCCGCACGGACGCTATCATAGGAATCAGAGGCCGAAGACCAAGGAATAAACGATTATCCGGGAGGCCGCCAGCGCCATCAGGGAGTCGTCGACGGAGGAACTGCCGCCCGTCGCCCCGCGACTGGACTGGCCCCTGGAAACGTCCACGTTCAACGCCGCCGTGATCGCCCCCACCTCGTCGGGAAAGCGGAACAGCGTCGTGTCGAGCTTCGCCTTGTAGAATTCCGCGAGCAGCTCCGCGAGCTTCATCCAGCGGGCTTCGCCGAAGATCCCCGCCAGCTTCGCGGTCCAGGGCAGCTGCACCTTCGTCCCCGAGATGTCCAGCACCGTGTGGGGATCCTCCGTGTAGAGATGGACGAAGGGCTCCCGAGCCTGGGACTTCCCCACGGTCGAGACCTTCGACTTCCCCCCTTCCGCATGCGTCGTCGTCTGCGTGTAGTACCCGAGGATCACGGCCTGGACGAAGCCCTTGGGCTGAGGCAGGTCGAACACGCGGGCCTCGATCTCGCCGGGGGCCGGGGGCGTTTCGACCGTGAAGACCAGGCCGTCGCCGTCCTCCACCGCCTTCCGGGCCTTGAAGATCTTCGGCGCCCTCGAAAAGCGCTCCTTCTCGACCACGAACGCCGTGAGGCCGGCCTGCCGCAGCAGCACGGCCTGGCCCTGGGCCTCCTCCTCCTTGACGAAGGCCCCGATTTTGCGCGGGCCCGGGGCGCCCAGCATGACCTTCGCCTCGTAGGCGCTCAGGCCCGTCGCCGCCGCCACGCCCTTGATCTTGGCATCGTCGCGCTTGATGCCGCCGGGAAGGTACACGAAGTAATTCGGGCCGCTCAGCATCTCGAAGCCCCCAGAAAGTGCGCGGCCAGGCGGACCCAGAGGTCGGCGCCCAGGGACAGCGCCCGCTCGTCGATGTCGAAGCGCGCGGCATGGTTGTTCCGCCGCGCGCCCTTCGCCGGATCGTGCGTGCCCAGGAAGAGGTAGCAGCCCGGGACCTCCTGCAGGACGAGCGACATGTCCTCGGCCCCCATCGAGGGGTCCTGGGCCACGACCCGCAAGCCCGCCTCGCGGGCGACGGTCCGGACGCGGTCGCTCATCCCGGGATCGTTCACCGTGGGCGGGTAGCCCCGGTGCACGCGGCAGTCCGCCGCGACGCCCAGCCCGCGGGCGACGCCCGAGGCGAGCGAGGCGAGTTCCCGGTGGATCCTGCGGCGGACCGGCTCCTCGAAGGTGCGGATCGTGCCGTTGAGGACGACTTCCCCCGGGATGATGTTGTGCCGCGTGCCGCCGTGGATCTGGCCGAACGTGAGCACGGCGCTTTTCCAGGGCGGCAGCCGGCGGCTGACGAGCGTCTGCGCGGCCGTCACGATCTGGGCCGCGGCGACGATCGGGTCCGCCGTCTGGTGCGGAGCCGCCCCGTGGCCGCCCCGGCCCGTCACGCGGATCGTGAATTCGTCGGCGGCGGCGAAGACCGGGCCGTTCCGGATGCCCGCGTCCCCGGTGTTCAGGTCGTTCCAGACGTGGATCGCGAACGCGGCGTCCACGACCGGCCCCTTCAGCAGCCCGTCGGCCATCATGGGGGCGGCGCCGCCGGGGCCCTCCTCCGCCGGCTGGAACATGAACTTGACGGTGCCGGCCAGGTCCTTCCGCCGGCCCTGCAGGATCCGCGCGGCGATGAGACTCATCGCCACATGAGCGTCATGCCCTCAGGCATGCATCATGCCGGGTATTCGCGACGCGTAGGGGACCCGGTTGAGTTCCTGGAGGGGAAGCGCGTCCATGTCCGCCCGGAAGAGGATCACGGGCCCGGGCTTCGCGCCGCGCACCAGCGCCACGGTGCCGGTGCCCGCACAAGGGCGGTGTTCCACCCCCCAGGCCTTGAGGCGGGAGCGGATCAGGGCGGCGGTCCGGCGTTCCTTGAAGCCCGCCTCGGGCTGCCGGTGGATCGCGCGCCGGAGCAGGGACAATTCAGCCCGGTCGCGAGTCGTGACGGAAGAAGGGGCCATCGCGGCCACTATAGCCGCCGGAACGGCCCCCTTGCAAACAACCGTCCCCTTGACTTATGCGTGCCCTTCGGGGGATGATGCCGCCGGTTCGTTTCGAGGGGAACAGCATGCTCGTGGTCAACACGGAAACCCTGCCCGGTCACCGCATCGTCAAGATCCTCGGCATGGTGATGGGCAACACGGTCCGGGCCAAACACATCGGACGCGACATCGCGGCCGGCCTCAAGAACATCGTCGGCGGCGAACTCAAGGGCTACACGGAACTGCTCACCGAGTCGCGCCGGGAGGCCATGGAGCGCATGCTCGCCCAGGCCACGCAGCTGGGCGCCAACGCCGTGCTCAATGTGCGCTTCAGCACGAGCGCGGTGACCCAGGGCGCGGCGGAACTCTACGCGTACGGGACCGCCGTCGTCGCGGAACCCGCGGCGGCGCCGGTTTAGGAGCCCCCCGTGGAAGACCTGATCGAACTGATCGTCGGGCTCGTGCTCTTCGTCCTCCCGCTGGGCTTCGCCTGGGGGGTCGGCCGCGTTCTGGAGCGCCGCCACCATGCCGACATGCTTCGGCGGGAGGCGGCGCTCGCCGGATTCCGGGTCAGCAACCTCTCCAATTATCCGGGCGGGGCGGGACCCAAGACGCCCAAGCTCCTGGTCCAGGGCGTCTGCTTCTCCATCAACCACTTCCGTTCCTTCATCGCGGGGATCCGGAAGCTCTTCGGCGGCGAATTGTCCACGTATCGGACGCTCGCGGAGCGGACCCGGCGGGAAGCCCTGCTGCGGGTGCTCGAGGAGGCCCGGCGGGAGGGCTACACCGCCGTGTGCAACGTGCGCTTCGACGTCACGGACGTCGGGGCGTCCCCTCACAAGAAGAAGAAGGGCGCCGTCACGCTTGAAGTGATCGCGAGCGCCACCGCCTACCAGATCCCGGAGCCTCCGCCGGCATGACGGAACCCTCCCCGGATCCGTCCATCGAGCACGAACCCCACCTCCGAGGGGGCGGCTTCAAGGCGGATCCGAGCGAGGCGAAGGCGGAGGAGACCCTGGCCTACCAGGGGGCGCCCACGGACGAGGACCGCCTGGACCAGTCCGTCTGGGACGAGCCCTCCCTCTCCCCGGAACTCGCGCCCGCCCGGCCGGCGCACGATCTCACCTATGAACGCTGGCTGGACGAGGGCCGGAACCGGACGCCGCTCTCCCGCACCTGGATGCTGACCTTCCTCCTGGCCGCGGCTTCGGGCCCGCTCGCGATCCTGGGCGTGTTCTGGAACGTGGGCGACTCCCCCGGCAGCGTCCTGGGCGTGGTGCTCTTCGGGCCGGTGATGGAGGAGGCGATGAAGGCGGCCGCCGCCGCGTTCCTCGTCGAGAAGCGCCCCTACCTCTTCCGCTCCCCCTTCCAGATCGCGATCTGCCTGCTGGCGAGCGGCATCGCGTTCGCCGCGATCGAGAATCTGCTCTACCTGAACGTCTACATCCCGAACGCCTCCGCGGGCCTGGCCGCCTGGCGCTGGACGGTCTGCACGGCGCTGCACGGCGGCTGCTCCCTGATCGCGGGGCTCGGGATCCTCCGCATCTGGAGGGACGTCTTCGCCCGGAAGGCCCGTCCGCGCCTGGCGCTGGGGCTCCCCCACCTCTTCGCCGCCGCCGCGATCCACGGCCTCTACAACCTCGGCGCCGTCCTGATGGAGTTCACGCGCTTCCGGTTTTGAGGGCGGCTACTTCACCTGCTTCACGAACTCGAGAAGGTCGGCCACTTCCTGCGGCGCGAGCTCCTTCAGCAGCCCTTCGGGCATCACGGAAAGGGGGCTGGAAACGAGATTGCGGATGTCCTTCCGGAGGATCGTGAGGTCGGGCGCGTTCTGCCTTCGGAGGGTCACGCTGGCCGCGCCGGCGGAGAGCAGGATCCCGTTGACGATCTGCCCGTCGGCGGTCTCGACCAGGTATTGCGCGTAGCCCGGCAGCACCGACAGGCTCGGAAACAGGATGTTCCTGAGGATCTGGTCCTTCGGATGCTCGCGCACGCTCGTGAGCGCGGGCCCCACCTCCGTGCCCTCCCCTCCGGCGCGATGACAGGAGAGGCAGAGTTTCCGGAACTGGACTTCGCCCCGCTTGGGATCCCCGGCCAGGCCGAGGGCGGGCTTGTGCCGGTCGAAGACCGCGGGATCGGGCTGCGCTTCGACGAGGACCTTGCGTGCGGCGGCCGCGACGGCCGGATCGGGCCAGGCCAGCAGCTGCGCGCGGCGCGAGGCGTCGAGCGACGAGGCCGGTATCTCGCCCGCGCCCACGGCCTCCAGCAAGGGCTGCAAGCGCTCCGTCCGCCCGGTGACCAGGCGGAGCGCCTTCTCCCGGAGCGCGGGGGTGAGCGTCCGCCAGCGTGCGGCGACGATGCGGACGACGCCCGGGTCGGACATCGCGTCGAGCGTCTCGAGGGCGGCCCCCTGGAGGGTTTCCGAGCGGCGCGGATGGAGCAGGCCGGAGAGGAGTTCCGAAACCTCCGCGAAGGGCGCGGAGGCGAGCGTCCTCACGGCGACCGCCCGGGCGCTCTCGTCTCCGTCCTCGGCCGCCGCCGCGGCCCGGGCCCGGGCGAGGACGGCCTCGAGCTCCGCGGCCGTGAGGGTCCGGACCGCGCCCGCGAGGTCGCCCGCCGCCTTTTTCACGACGGGGTCGGGATGGGCGAGCAGGCGGTCGAGCGTCTCGCGGCCGCCGGGCAGGTCGAGCGGGATCCGGCGGCGCTGCCGGATGCCGGCCGCCAGGCCGGCGAGCACCTCGGGCTTTTCGCCGAGGGCCGCCGCCCGCGAGATCTCCGCGGGATCGAGCCGCGCCCCGATCATCCGGGCCAGGTCCCCGAGGAAGGCCGGGGGCGCGTCCAGGGCTTCGCGGAGGAAGGCGACGGGTTCCTCGACGACCGACGAGAGGATGGCCGCGCGGAAATGGACGTTCCCCCCGTCGCGGCGCGCCAGCGCGGCGAGGGCCGCCGGGCGCCGGGCCGAGGGGACTTCGCCGATCGAAAGGGCGAGCTGGAACCGCACGCGGGCGGCGGGGTCGTCGACGCGCGCGAGGACCGCGTCGGCGAGCGCGGGGCGGCTCTCGGCGAGCATGAGCGCATTCTCACGGACGCCCGGATGGGCGTCCGCGAGGGCCTTGCGGAGCCGGGCGTCGCCGAGCGCCCCCAGGGCCTCGAGGGTCCAGAGCGCCTGGACCCGCGCCCCGGGCGAAGGCGCGTCCGCCGCCGCGTCGATCGCGGCCCGGTCGGCCCTGGCGGGATCCCCGAGGATCAGCCGCTGGGCCGTGTTCCGCCACCAGGCGTCGGGGGAGGCGAGCGCGGCGGCGAGCTCCGGGGCCCCGGCCGTTCCGAGCGACGGCTTCCGGTAGGCCGAGCCTTCGGGTTTCGCGCGATAGATCCGGCCGCTGGTGGAGCCGCTGCGCATGCCGTACTTCTGGAGGATGGGGATCGGCACGTTCGACCATCCGTCGCGCGCGCGGTATTCGGGATGCTCGATGATGAGCCGGTACATGTCGCAGACGTACAGGGCGCCGTCGGGGCCCGTCTCGCAGAAGACGGGGGAGCACCAGGGGTCGGTGGAGGCCATGAACTCGGTCTTTTCGTGCGCGCGGGAGGCGACGTAGCTGGCGCCCTCTTCCCGGAGCAGGTCCCGGTGGACGACATTGCCGACCGCGTCGCAGACGAAATACGTCCCCTGATAGTCCGCGGGAAAGGCCGACTCCCGGTAGATCTTGGGGCCGCAGGTCGCGGTCATGTAATCCTGCCGGAACTCGATGTTCCAGAAGGAGCCCTTGAGGTCCTTGCGCCGGCTCCATTCGGCGGAGCGCTCGAGGCGCCAGGCGCGGGGCTCGGCGATCTTGTGGATGCGGGAGATTCCCTCATGGTCGGAGATCTCGCGCGTGAGGGGCGGGGCGGCGAGGAAGGGGTTCCGCGAGAGGTAGCGGTTGGGAAGGACGACGTGATGGACGTGGTGAGCGGAGTCGCTGTAGAAGCGCCGTCCGAAATCGTCCATCGTAAGACCGAAACAGCCCGAGCGCCCCGAGACCGCCTCGAAGCTTTTCTCGCGCGGCCTGAAGCGGAAGTCCATGTTCTGGGTGGAGAGGGGCGCTCCCGTCGGGTCGTCGCCCCAGCGGACGGGGGTGTTGCCGCGCCCGCGGGCGTAGATCCAGCCGTCCACGCCCCACTGCAGGCTGTTGACCCTGTAGAGGTCGTCGCCGGTGTCGAACCCGGTGAGGACGACCTTGCGCACGTCGGCGTATCCGTCACCGTCCGTGTCCTTGAAGAAGAGGATGTCGGGGGCGGCGCTGACGAGGACGCCCCCGTCGAAGGGGAGCACGCTGGTCGGGGCCGGGATCGCGCGGGCGAAGATCGTGCTGCGCTTCGCCTTTCCGCGCTCGTCGAGCTGGATCAGCCGGATCTGGCCTTCGGGAAAGGGGCCGAACATGCCGGGGGCCCGGTTGATGGGGAAGTCGAGCATCTCGGCGGCGTAGATCCGGCCGTCCTCGTCGAAGGCCATCGCGACGGGATCCACGACGTGGGGTTCGGCGGCGACCAGTTCGACCCGGAAGCCCGGCTGGACCCGCCAGGCCTGCTCCCCCTCCTCCGGGCTGAGCGGCCGCTGATCCTTCGGCGCGGCCGGCTCCTGCGGCGCGGCGAACAGGAGCATGAACAGAGGAAGGAAGGTCATGGCGGCTGATCCTAACGGGAATCCGGGTCGGGGGCCATATCCGGAGATGGGTGGCTTCGGCGGGCGTTCCGTTACCGGGCGCGGCCGTTCGACGGGGCGTGAAGAGCCGCCCCTTGGGCTCCGACCCGCTCAGCGCGGGAGCTCGATGCCGGAGACCGCCCGGGCCGAATTGACTCCCCTTTCAGCGGCCCCTATAATCCGCCCCATGGCAGGACATTCCCACTGGGCGAACATCCAGCGCACCAAGGGCGTCGCGGACGCCCGCCGCGCCAAGGCCTTCGCCCGGCTCGCCCGCGCGATCCAGGTGGCCGCGAAGGAAGGCGGCTCCAACCCCGACATGAACCTGCGCCTCGCCACCGCCATCGACGACGCCCGCGCCATGAGCGTGCCCCGCGACACCATCGAACGCTCCATCAAGAAGGGCACCGGCGAAATCCCCGGCGTCATCTATGAGCAGGTCACGTACGAGGGCTACGGCCCCGGCGGCGTCGCCCTCATGATCGAGGCCCTCACCGACAACAAGAACCGCGCCGCCGCCGATGTGCGCCGCATCCTCGAATTCCACGGCGGGAACCTGGGCGGCCCGGGTTGCGTCAGCTTTGCCTTCCAGCGCAAGGGCGTCATCGTCATCCCCGTCAGCGCCGCCGGCGAGGACCAGATGATGACCGACGTGCTCGACGCCGGCGCCGAGAACATGGAGACCGCCGGCGACGTCTACATCATCACCACCGCCGTCCCCGACTTCGAGAAGGTCCGCAAGGCCCTGCTCGCGAAGAAATACGCCCTCACCTCGTCCGAGCTCACCATGCTCCCCAAGGACACGGTCAAGGTGGACGAGAAGGTCGGCGCCAAGATCCTCCAGCTTCTGGACACGCTCGACGACAACGACGACATCCAGAAGGTCTACTCCAACTACGAGCTCCCCGAAACGCTCGCCAAATAGGTGGTGCGCCTCGCCGTCACCCTGGGCGATCCCGAGGGCATCGGCCCCGAGGTGGTCGACAAGGCCCTGAAGGAGCCCCTGGACGCCGACGTCGTCCTGCTCGGCTCCCGGACGGGCGGCGCGCGCGAGGCCCTCGCCGCCATCGACGAAGCCGCCGACCTCGCCCTCTCGAAGAAAGTCGACGCCGTCGTCACCGCCCCCGTCTCCAAGGAGCGCATCGCCCGCCTCGGGGTCCCCTTCATCGGCCACACCGAACACCTGGCCGCCCGCGCCGGCGTCAAACAGCCGGTCATGCTCTTCGTCGCGGGAGCCCTTCGCGTCGCCCTCGTGACGACGCATGTCTCCCTTCGCAAGCTCCCCGCGATGCTCACGCCGGACCGGATCTTCGCCGTGCTGCGCGAGACGCAGCGGGGACTCCGCGACTCCTTCGGCGTCCTGGAGCCGCGGCTCGTCGTCTGCGGCCTCAACCCGCACGCCGGCGAAGGCGGCGCGTTCGGCACGGAGGAGATCGACGTCATCGCCCCCGCGATCGAACTGGCCCGCAAGGAGGGCATCCGCGCGGAGGGCCCCTTCGCGGGCGACACCGTCTGGAAGCGCCCCGGCGACGCGATCGTGGCCATGTACCACGACCAGGGGCTCGGCCCCATCAAGGCCCTGTTCCCCGACGCGGTCAACGTGACCCTGGGACTTCCCTTCGTGCGCACCTCGCCGGATCACGGCACGGCGTTCGACATCGCGGGAAAAGGCATCGCCGATCCCGGGCCGATGCGCGCCGCCCTGCGCCTCGCCGTGGAAATGGCGAAGGCCCGGCGCACGACCCTACTCTAGAAGCGCCTCGACATGGGCGGCCGCGCAGGCCCCCAGCCCGCCCAGGTTGTAGCCTCCCTCCAGGACGGAGACGAGCGGCAGGCCCAGGTCCATCAGCCTCCGGGTGAGCCGGCCGAAATCCACGGCCTCCAGATTCAAGCCTCCCAGCGGGTCCAGCCGGTACGCGTCGAACCCGCAGGAGACGATCACGAATTCGGGGCGGAATTCCCGGACCAGCCGGTCGACGCCCTCCCCGAAGCGGGCATGAAATTCGCCGGGCGGCGTGGTTTCCGGCAGCGGGATGTTGAGGATGTTCCCCGCCCCCCGTTCATCGGCCAGCCCCGTCCCCGGGTAGAAGGGGGAGCGGTGCGTGGACAAGTAGGCGACGGAAGGGTCTCTGAAGAAGACGTCCTGGGTGCCGTTGCCGTGATGCACGTCCCAGTCGACGATCAGCACGCGTCGGCGGAGCCAACGGGCCGCGATCGCCGCGTTGTTGAAAAGACAGAACCCCATCCCGCGCGCCGGCGTGGCGTGATGGCCGGGCGGCCGGACCACGCAGAACGCGGCCCGTTCGGTCTTCTTTCCGGCCTTCACCCGCTCCGCCGCCGCCAGCACCGCCCCCGCGGCGCGCACGGCGGCCCGGTACGAGTGCTCGTTGAGATACGTGTCGGCGTCCAGCCATCCGCCCCCCCGCTCGCAGGTGAGGCGCAGTTCCTCGATGTAGCTCCGCTCATGGACCAGCGCGATCTCGTCCAGCGTGGCGTCCCGGGCGGGCAGTTCCCTCAACAGGTCCAGCAGCCCGCGCTCCCGGAGCGTGTCCAGGATGGCGGGGATGCGCTCCGGGCATTCGGGGTGCCGCTCGATCCGGTGCGCGAGGAAGAGCGGATCCGTGACCAGGAAGGCCATCGCCGAAGTGTACCCGGAACGGGCCCCTATTCGGCCAACTCCAGGACGATCGACTTCATCAGCGGCTTCGCCGCGCAGCTGATCGACCACGTTTCAGAGGGTTTCCCGGCGATGAACACCTGCTCCTTCGCCTTTCCGTTCTCGTCCCAGCGGTACGTGACCTTGACCGGGCGGAAGCCGCCCTGCGGCTCCTTGTAGTCGGCATCGATGCGGAAGTTCAGGATCCCCGTGGCGTTCCGGCTCGTCCCCGAGTAGCGGACCTTCGCCTCGCGCGTTCCGGCGGGCACGTCGCCGAACGTGACGTAGGTGCAGTGCCCCGGCGTGGGCCCCGCGGCGCGCCCCGCCTTCTTCCAGGTCGCCCCGCCGTCGAAGGAGACGTCGTAGTCCAGTCCGTCCCTCGCATCGCGGGCGCGATAATGCGCGCCGAAGCGCAGCCGCGTGAGCTCCCCCGGCGTGCTCAGCGGGAACGTGAGCTCCCCCTTCCCGGACTCACCGATGAACATCGAGGGGTCGAAGCCCTTGATCTCGGGATGGAAGTCCGCGACGACGAGCTGCTTCCCCTTGCGGGCGCCGTCCACGGCCCCTTCGACCGTGATCGTGCCCTCGGCGGGCCCGGCGCTGAACGTGAGCGTGTTCTTGCCCTCCGCCAGCGCGGGCAGCGGCCGCTGGGAATGCTGGAGGTCGTGCTCCAGACGCAGCCGCTCCAGGCCCGCCCCGCCGCCCGTGAACTCGAACTTCAGGCGGTAGTCGTAACGCCGGAACACGTGCGGACTCAGATCCAGGGTCTGCTCCCCCGCCGACGGCAGCTTCGCGAGCTCCTTCCAATCCAGCCCGTGGTTGTCCGAGAACGACACGACGAGCTTCCCCGTCGACTTGAAGGCCGCCTTGCCGCCCAGATAGACGTAGCTCGAGGGCATGCGGAGGATGAGGACGCCCGGCTTGGCGGGGTCCTTCACGCGGACGCGCCCTTCCTCGAGATTCTCGACCGCGAGCGCGCCGCCGCGATAGGCGCGGCTGCCGACCGGGACTTCGTACTCGAGGGTCCCGTTCCCGACGCGGCCCGGGGCGAGGTCGCCGTCCTTCGGCGTGTAGCGGAGCGAGTCGCTCCCGGTCTTCATCGTCAGGCAACCCGGGGCCCCGCCGTCCTTCATGTTCACGTGCAGGCCCTTGTTCGACCAGTTGCGGGTGAGCCGCTCGCCGGCGCGGAGCTGGACGTTGACCTGGTATCCCTGGGAATACCCGTACTCATAGATCCCGTTCGCGCTGCCGTCGTATTCCTGCATCGTGGAATACCAGCCGTGCGTGGCGGCCTCGAACCAGCCGTTCTCGTCGTACTGCGGGCAGCGGCGGAGCACCTCGGGGCCCTTCCTCCAGCCGCCCTGGCGCATGAACTGGCCGAGCTTCGTCCCGTCGCCCTTGTAGCCGGGATTCTTCTCGTACCACTCCTTCACCCCCGCCATGATCTCGTCGACGCTCGCGGCCTTGCCGTCGGCCTTGGGGAAATAGCACATCAGCGAGCCGTCCAGCAGGTGCCAGGCCCCGTCGTAGAAAACCTCCGGCACGCTGTGCGAGTTGATGATCCTCCCCCGGGCCTGCAGGCCCACGTGGCGCGACAGGGCCTCCACGCCGCACGAGGCGACGCTGCAGAAGGCGTATCCATACACGTTGTAGACCTTGAACGGATCCTGGACGACGTCCTCGCCCTGCAGATGCTCCACCGGCGGGGCGTCCTGGTGCTGGAAGGTCCGCACCGTCTTCCAGATGACCAGGGCCTTCTCCTCGTCGCTCATCCCCTCCCGGATGTGCGCCTTCTTCCAGGTCTCGAGATTCGTCATGTCCGGCACCTTGTCCGACACGACCTTGACGTGACTCACCACGCCGACCGGGGCGGGCTCCGTCTGCTGCGCCAGGAGCAGGACGGCAAACGTGGCCAGGCTGGAATGAATCATCGACGCATCTCCCCTCTGGAAACCGGGCGGAGGGCCACCCGGCACGCGGCATCCGCGTGCCTCGCCAACAGGAAGTTCATCGCCTGCCGGTCGTCCCGGCCCCCTCCGCTGCAAAAAACGCCTGAAGAAGGGTATTATTTTCACTTTATTCATAATCTTTCACCGCCGGGAGAAGCAAGGGGGCGCTCCCGGGCGGGGAGTCCGGAGTCCGCGACGCAACGCCGGCGCCTCCTATTTAGCTTGAGGCCCATAATGGGGTGCCCCTATAATTTGGCCTTCTCACCACTGAGGGGCAGCCAGGAGGGGTATAGCCATGGCGAAGCTGATCCGTTGTCCCAAGTGCCAGTCCCAGATCGACGTCACCGCGGTCCCCGGCGGCGCCACCGTGCGCTGCGCGGACTGCGACGCCCTCGTCCGGGTCCCCACCGGCTCCACCGGGGTCTACCCCAAGGTCGGCGCCGCGACGGCGGCCCCCGCGGCGTCCAAAGGCGACACCCGCACCCGCACGGCGGGCGGCGGACGCCAGACCGATATCTTCAAGAAGATGGCCGGGGCCCGCTCGCCGGGCGGCAGCAAAGCCCCGTCGCGTTCGTCCGTCGACGCCGAGATGCGCGGCGGCACCCGCATCCGGTCGAAATCCAACAACACGCCCCTGATCGCGGGCCTCAGCATCGCGGGGGTCGTGGTCCTGGGCGTGCTGCTGTCGCTTCAGCTCGGCAACCAGAAGAAAAGCAAGGAAGCCGCGATCATCAGCGCCACCGAAAAGAACGCCAAAATCCGGAAGCAGAACGAAGAGACGATGCGACTGGCCCGGGAACGCGACCTCGCCGACGAGGAGGAGGCCAAGCGCGAGGAGGCCGCCGCCAAGGCGGCCCAGAAAGCCGGAGGAGCCGCCATCAAGAAGAAGGCCGGCGGCGGCTACGACGTGCCCACCACGTTCGAACCCGGCGCCCGCAAGCAGGCCAAGGGCGGGTTCGCCGACATCCCGACCGACCCCTCGCTGACCAAGGAGTACGAGGCCATGGCGGCGGCGGGCCGAAGCGCCGACATCGTCAAGGACATCGCCAAATGGATGCCCTACGTGGTCATGGGCATGGTGAGCGACACGGAATCCGTCGCCCGCGGCTCGTACCAGGCCCTGCAGGAATTCTGCAACGTGAAGGGCATCAAGACCGAATCCGGCGCGAATCCCGTCAAGATGGACTTCTTCAACTCCTCCTATGCCCGCGGCCAGGAATTCACGTTCTGGCGCGACTGGTGGGACAAGCCCCAGAACCGCGTGGCCATCGGCGCGGGCAACGCCAAGGATCTCGAGGAGATCCGGACCAGCCCCAAGGGATCGGGCGAGGACCCCGAGAAGATGAACTGGGACGACGCCATGAAGCTGCTCCGCGCGGGCGGCGGCTTCGACGACCCCAAGCGCCCGGAGGGCCAGACCTTCATCCGCGTCAAGAACATGGGGCCCCGCGCGTATCCCTACCTCATCAAATTCATCGAGCACGAGGATCTGGCGCTCGCCAAGGCGGCGGTCACCGTCCTCAACACGCTGACCAACCGCCAGGGCACCATGCCCACCGAGGCCACCAAGACCCAGATCAAGACCGAGTGGGAAAACTGGGTCAAAAACAACTAGGGGTTCGACGACCATGATTCAGCGAGTTGACGTGTCCACCGACGCTCGGGGATGTTCCCCGCGGCAACCGTTGAAAACGACCCTGGCTCACCCCTAGGTGAAGCTCCCCCCGACAGCCCGGCCGCGTCCGGGCTTGGGGTCCGTCCACATCGTCGTCGCGCCGAACGCGTTCAAGGAGACCTTCCTCCCCCAGGAGGCCGCGCGACTCATCGCCAGGGGACTGCGCCGCGCGCTGCCCCGGGCCCGGCTGACGCTCATCCCGCTGGCCGACGGCGGCGACGGCACGCTGGACGCCCTGCGCGCCTCCCTCGGGGGGCGCAGGGTCCGCGTGCGCGTCAGCGGCCCCCTCGGGGATCCCGTCGACGCGTATTACCTGCGCGCCGGAACAACCGCCGTCATCGAGATGGCCCGCGCGAGCGGACTCCGCCTCGTCCCGCCCCATAAGCGCAATCCCCTGCTCAGCAGCACCCGGGGCACCGGGGAGCTGATCGCGCACGCCTGGACCCGCGGGGCGCGCCGCATCCTGCTCGGCGTGGGCGGCAGCGCCACCGTGGACGGCGGGGCCGGCGCGCTGGAAATCGTCACGCCGGAGATGGCCCGGCACATCACCGTCCTCTGCGACGTGGAGAATCCCCTGCTCGGGCCCAGGGGCGCCGCCGCGGTCTTCGGTCCGCAAAAGGGCGCGACCCCCGCCCAGGTGCGGATCCTCGAACAACGCCTCACCCAATTGGCCCGGGAGCTCCGGCGCCGCACCGGGAGGGATGTCCGCCGGCTCCGCCACGGAGGGGCCTCCGGCGGCCTTTCCGCGGGCCTGGCGGCCTTCGGAGCGCGCCTCGTTCCGGGGGCCGAAGTCATCCTCCGGGAGGCCGGGTTCCCGAAGCCCTGCGATTACGTGGTGACCGGCGAGGGCTGCGTGGACGAGACGTCGCTGGGCGGCAAGGTGGTGGGGACGGTCCTGAAGCTCTCCCCCGCCCCGGTCGTCCTCGTCTGCGGCCGCTGCACCTTGAAGCGTCCCGCGTTCGAGACGGGAGCGCACACGGCCGCCGCCCTGGAACGCGCCGCCGAACGGGCGGGCCGCTGGATTCAAGCGCAACGCGCGTCCGGCCGATAGATCCTTACGGCATTGCTACGGGACGCGCCATGAAACCGCTGGATCTGCTCCTGCTCTCGGTGACCCTGGGCCTCACCTCGTTCACCGCCTACGTGTTCTGCGGCTCCCCCTCCGGGGAGGACGCCCCCGTCGCCGCCGCGGCCCCCGCCGGCGCGCTGGCGGAACTCCTCGACGAACACCCGCTCCGGAACCCGGCCTTCACGTCGATCGTGATCCACCACAGCGCCACCCACGGCGGCAGCGGCGCGGCGTTCGAGCGCAACCACCGCTCCCGCCTGGGCGGACTGGCCTACCACTTCATCGTCGGGAACGGGTCCGGCACGGGCGACGGCGTCGTCGAGGCGGGCTACCGCTGGAAGGACCAGATCGCGGGGCCGCACACGAAGAACCAGGCGGCGAACCTGGAATCCATCGGCATCTGCCTGGTGGGGGACCTGCAGACCGGCCCCCCCACCCGCAAGCAGATGGGCGCCCTCCTGGATCTCCTGGAACAGCTCTGCAAGGCCGGCAAGATCGCGCCGGAGCGGGTCCGCTCGCACCGCGAGGTCGACCCCGAGACGATCTGCCCCGGACGCGGCCTTCCCGTCGAGGAGATCCGCGCCGCCCTGGGCGCCCGCCTCGGACAGCCCCTGGCCCGCCAGGCCCGTTAATGGTTCGACCCGCTTGATTCGCCGGAGTGCTCCAGATCGGGGCACTCCGGCGAATCAAAGCCGGCTCACCATCAAGGGACTTCCGCCACCTTCCACTGCCCGCCCAGCGTGCGCCAGCGCAGGCTGAACTCCACCCCGGAGCGCGTCCCCTTCTCCGTGACCTGGTCGCAGGTGATCCCCACCGTCGCGTTCAAGCCCTCGATCACGAGGGTGCGGTACTGGACCTTGCGGTATTTGATCCCTTTGGCCAGGCGTTCCTCGATCGCGCGGCGGAACTGCGCCTCCTCGCCGGGCGAATAGGCCATGAAGCTCAGGATCTCCAGGACCAGGCCCTTGTTGAAGACGTCGAGAAAGTTCTGGCAGCGCTGACGGAGCTCCAGCTCCGCCTCGCCCATCGACACCAGCTTGAAGCTCTTGAGGTAGTTCTCCATCTCGAGCGATTCGCGCGCCAGCCGGGCCAGCGTCTGGAGCTCCTCGGGCGTGCGGTCCTTCTTCAGCTCCAGCTTGTCGCGCTGCCGCTGCAGGCTCATGAAATACTCGCCGAGGATCTCCCGGACGTCCTGGATCTCGCGCTCGACCATGCGCAGCCGGCCGTCCTTCTTCTTCTTTTCCTGGTCGCTCGAGCCCGGGCTCCGGGCCACCTGCTCGTAGACCATCTGCTGCTTGTCGTGATAGGTCTTCAGGTGGACGCGGCCCTCCGCGAAACTCCCGGCCGCGAAATAGGCCAGTCCCAGATAGCGGTGCGCCACGAAGATACCCGGGACGTTGTCCACGACCCATTTCAGCTCGGCGATCGCCTTGTCCCGCTCCTGCTGCCGGTTCAGGCGGTCGTCCTGCGGGAACGGGAAGTTCGTGGAGGACGTGGCCCGCTGGTAATGCAGCAGCCCCACGCCGTAGCGCGCCTGGGCGGCCGTCTCGTCGTCCGCGTCCTGAAGGCCCTTGAACGTCATGAAGGCGAGCATGTGGTTCTCGTTGGCGTCGGCGAAGGTCTTCTGCGCCTCGTTCGAGCGGTTCTGCGCGACCAGGTCCGCGGCGGTGCGGTACAGCAGATTCCCGTACTCCCGGCACGCGTGGCCCAGCCCGACCTTGGCCTGCGCGTGATCGGGGCAGGCTTCCAGGGTCCGGAGGTACATGATCTTGGCCTGGTCGTATTTGCGATGCTCGTAGTTGAGCTCCGCCAGCTCGAAGGAATTCGCCGCGGCAGCCTCGTCGTGACCG
Source organism: uncultured Planctomycetales bacterium (assembly GCA_964619955.1). Lineage (GTDB taxonomy): Bacteria > Planctomycetota > MHYJ01 > MHYJ01 > JACPRB01 > JACQFK01. The sequence goes on along the minus strand of CAZUJF010000020.1, from coordinate 22,072 downwards.
CTGTGGCAGCCGGCGGCGAAAAGCGCGACCGCGAGACAGAACAAGGCCTTACACATGCCCGAGACTCCTCCTGATGACTTCTTCCACGGGGAGCGCGCCCTTGAGATCCTTCAGGGTCCGGCGCACCGCGTCTTCGGCCTGTTTCCGGTCGTAGCCGAGCGTCTGGAGCGCCGCCACCGCGTCCCGTGTAATGGACGCGTCCTCGGGCTCCTTTCCGGCGGCCGCGGGGAGTTTTCCCCGCAGTTCGACGACCAGCCGGTTCGCGAGCTTCTCCCCCACGCCCTTGATCGCCCGGAGGGTGGCGACGTCGCCCGCCTCGATGGCCTTCGTCAGCTGCTCGATCGTGGTGCTCGACAGGATCTGCAGCGCCTTCACGGGGCCCAGCTGCTGGACGCCGTCCACCAGCCGGAGGAACAGCTCGCGTTCGCGCTCCGTGGCGAACCCGAAGAGCCGGAGATCGTCGTCGCTGACCCGCAGCCAGACGTGCAGCTTGACGTTGCCCTCGCGGGGCAGCTTCTCGTAGGTGGAGAGGGGGATGTCGATGCGGTACCCGACGCCGTTGACGTCGACCACCGCGTGCGTCGGTGTCTTCGCCGCGAGGCGACCGCTCAGGTAGTCGTACACGGCGCGGGATTATAGCCCTCCCGGCAACCCTTGTACAGGCGGGCATAGGCGCCGAGCATCGCCGCGAGCGAATGCCGCGCCGATACGGACGCCCGGGCCGCGGCCGCCATCCTCCCGGCGCGCGCGGGATCCGCCGCCATCTCGAGCAGGGCCCGGGCGAGCGCGCCGGCGTCCCCGGGAACCGCGAGCAGGCCGGTCTCCCCCTGCTTCACGACGTCGCGCACACCGCCGGCTTCCGTCGCGACGACGGGGATGCCCGCCGCCTGGGCCTCGAGGATCGCCAGGCCCTGGCTTTCGTACAGCGAGGGCTGCACGTAGAGGTCGAACGCCCCCAGCAGCTCCGCGCTGTCGCGTTCGCCCGTGAAGACCGCCGAGGACCCCAGCCCGCGCGCCCGCTCCCGAAGCTCCTGCTCCAGCGGGCCGAATCCGACCAGCACGAGACGCGCCTGCGGATGCGCCGCGCGGAAGCGGGCGAACGCCTCGATCAGCACGGCGTGCCCCTTCTCCGGGGTGAAGCGGCCCACGCAGCCCAGCACCGGGGCGCCCTCGAAAAGCCGCGCGCGGGGCGCCGCCTGGTAGCGCGCCACGTCGATGCCGTTGGGGATCACCGAATACTTCTCCGCCGGCGCAAGCCCGAGCTCGAGCTGCTGCTGCAGATCCGTCGCCGACAGCGCCGTGATGCGATGCGCGCAGGCCTGGCCCGCGCGCGTGATCCAGCGGAGCAGTTCCAGCTTCGCGCCCCCGGCCGGCACCCCGGGGATGCGGGCGCCCCCGGCGAAGATGTGTCCGTGCGGGGTGAAGACGATCGCCGGCACCCCGGCGAGCCGCCCCGCCACGCTGGCGAGGATGCCCGCCTTGTACGTGTGCGCATGGACGAGATCGGGGCGGCGGCGCGCAAAAAGAGCCGCGAGCTTCAGCGTGGCCGCCGCATCCGCCCAGGGCCGGATGTCCCGCGTCAGCTCGGGAACGACCAGCGCGCCCGCGGGCGCCTCCTCGGGGCCGCACACGAGCGCCTGCTCGAATTCGTCGGGCGGCAGGCCCCGGAGCAGCTGCTCCACGACGACCCGGGCGCCGCCGCGGACGCAGCGCGTGAGGACCTGGAGGACTCGAAGCCTCATGAGGGCAGCCTCGCGGCAAAGTAGGCCAGCGAAGCCTCCAGGTCGCCCCAGTCCAGGACGCCGTCGCGCACGGAGGGGTCGAGACAATCCGACAGGAAGCCGGGCCAGAGATCCCAGCGCCCCGCCCGCGCGGACTGCAGGGCCGCCGCCGCCTCCAGTCCCAGAAAGCGCAGCTTGACGCCCTCGCGGTAGTCCGCCGCCTCCACGGGCCGCCCCAGGCTCAGCCGGCAGAGGAGGTCCGGAAAGTTCACGCCGGCCGCCGTCGCCAGCGGCAGCGTTCCCCAGAAGCGCGGATTCACCTCCATCAGCCGGTAGTCCGTGTCGCGTTTGAACTCCACCATCGCGACGCCGGTCCAGTCCAGCTCCCGGATCACGGCCTCCGCATAGCCCAGCAGCCGCGGATCCCGCACCGTCACCGCCGCGGAACTCGGCCCGCCGCTGATCGGATATTCGCGCAGACGGCGATGCGCGACCGCCGCCAGCACGCGCCCCGAGTCCGCGAGCACCCCCACGCCGAAGCCCGGGCCCTCGACGCGCTCCTGCACCAGCGGGAAGGGCCGGAGCCGGTGCAGCGCCGTCCAGGCCGCGCGCAGTTCCCCCTCCGTCCGGACGATGCGGTAGCGCTGCCCGGGATCCAGCACCGTCCCCTCGTCGTCGCGCAGTTTCACGACGGCGGGCAGGCGCAGCGACGGCCGCAGTTCCTCCAGCTCTTCAGGGGATTCCGGGGTCCAGGTCGGAGGAATCGGCACCCCCGCCTTTCGCGCGGCCGCCAGCGCGCGGGACTTGTCGTTCGCCCGGCGGATGTGCGCGAGGGACGGCGCCGCGACCGGACAGGCGAAACGGTCCCGCGCCTCCGCGCAGGCGATCAGCACGTTGCTGGAGACCGGCATCAGGAGGTCGGCTTCGCGCGACCGTTCCGCCAGCGCCTCGAGAAAGGCCCCGGAGGCGTCGAGCGTGGGAAGCACGTCGGAACGCACGGCGAAGCGCGACCGGAACGCGGCCGGCGGGCGCCCGGCGAAGCGCTCCTGTTCGACCACGGACACCCGGGCCCCCGAGCGTCCCAGCGCCCGGACGACCGCGAGGGCCACGCGGTTAGCCCCGTCGGTGACCAGCACCCGCACGCGTCACCTCCGTCAGGACCGCCTCCACCTTCCCGATCACGGTCGCCCAGTCGTAGTGCTCCCGGACATGCCGCCGGCAGCGCTCCTCCAGGCCGGCATCCGGCTCCGCGAAGAAGCGCCTCACGCCGGCCGCGATCGCCCGGGCCGTGGGCGCCTCGAAGAGCAGCCCCAGAGGGCCGAGCACCTCGGGGATCGCCCCCACGGGCGTGCCCATCGCGGGGGTTCCGCACGCCATCGCCTCGATCGCCACGAGCCCGAAGCCCTCGAGCTCCCGGGTCGGCAGGACGAAGAGGTCCGCCGCGCGGTACAGCCACGGAAGCTCCTCATCCGAGACGTACCCGAGAAAGCGCGCCTTCACCCCCGACGCGGCCGCCTGCGCCTCGAGCTCCGCCCGCATCGGCCCTTCGCCTCCGATGACCAGCTCCACGTCCTTCAGCTCCTTCGCCGCCTCGAGGAGCAGATCGATGCCCATGCGCGGCACCAGCCGGCGCACGCTGAGGAGGATCCGTCCCCCGCCGAACCCGAAGCGCTTCCGCGCCTCCGCCCGGGTCCCGAGGGGACGGAAGCGCTCCAGGTCCACCGCCCCGGGGATCAGCGTCACCTTTTCGGGCTTCACCTTGCGATGATGTTCGCGGAGCTGGCTCCGGATGAATTCGCTTTCCACCAGGACGGCGTCCGCCTCCATGACGGCGGCCTGTTCCATGCGATTCCGCAGCGACGTGTTGAAGAGCCGGGAGACGAAGTGGGCATCGGGGTTCGAGGCCTTCCATTCGGCGGCCCAAGGCGAGATGAACCAGTAGACTTTCGGGAGATCCTTCGCCGCCGCGCAACGCAGGACTCCTTCGGCGCACAAGGGCTGATTCAGGATCACCGCATCGAAGGGATGCCTGGCGTGCAGGGCCGCGAATCCCTCCGCGTTCCTCTGCATCGCGTACGCATGCTTCTGAAGCGGCGGGAGTTCGGGGCGCTGCGGCCACGTGTGGAAGCGGACCCCTTCGATCTCGGCGCCGTCCGCGGGCCCCTGCGGGCCGACGGCCGCCATCAGATGGACCTGGTGGCCCCGGCGGACCAGCAGCCGGTTCATGTCGAACCCGTAGCGGCTGTTCCCGGGCGCAAAGAAGTCATGGACGTGAAGCAGCCTCATCGCCCCGCCCCCGCGGTCGCCTGCTCGTAGACATCCATCGTCCGCTCCGCCACCTGCGCCCATCGGTAACCGGAAGCGCGCGCCCTCCCGAGCGCCGACAAGCGGGCGCGGAGTTCCCGATTCCCCGTGACCCGGATCATGGCATCGCCCAGCGCCTTCGCATCACCGGGAGGGACCGGCAGGACCGCGTCGCCCGCCACTTCCCCCAGCGCCCCCCGTGTGGTCGTGACGACCGGGGTCCCGGCCGCCATCGCCTCAAGCACGGGGAATCCGAAGCCCTCCCTCTCGGACGCACAGACATAGGCCAGGGCCCCCTGGTACAGGGCCGCGAGGTCCGAATCCGAGATCCCCTCTACGTGGAGCACGCCCGGTCCCCGGGGAAGCTCCCCGTCGATCCTGTGTCCTGCCACGACCAGGAAGGGACGTCCTTCGGGCGGCAGGCGGCGGTACGCTTCGAGGACCACGGGAATGTTTTTCCGCGCGGTGATGTTTCCCACGCAAAGGAAGTAGGGTCCCGCCACGCCCAGACGCCGCAGCACTTCCTTCCCGTCCGGAACGGGCGCCGCGAACCGTCCGGCGTCCACCCCTGCCGGCACCACCCGGGTCCGGCTCCCGGCCTCGGGAAGATGCCGCACCAGGCTGCCGGCGCTGTCCTCGGAGACGCAGAGCAGCAGCGTCGCCCGACGGACCGTGTCCCTCAAGGCCCGGTTCCAGTACAAACGCCAGATCCAGGGGTAGAGACGCGGTTGCTCGAGGAAGATCACGTCGTAGACGGAGGAGACCGAGGGGCACGTCAATCCGGCAGGCACGAAGGTCTTCGTGCAATGGAGCAGATCCACGCCCTCCTGCCGCACGAGTTCCGCCAATCGGGCGTGATCGAAGCAAAGCCGCCGCCAGCGCCCCATGGTCGGAACGTGCACCCGGCGGCCGCCCGCGGGGATCGGCAGGTCCTCGGCATCCGTGAAGATCACGAACTCGTGGCCGCGGGCGACCCCGGAGAGGGCCCGGATGAGTTCCACCGAATACCGCTCGACGCCGCTGGCCCCCGGCGCCGCCAGGTTGGGCGCATAGATCCCGATGCGCATCAGCGTGACGCCCACCAGGTCGCCGCACCGCGCGCCAGGCCCTGAAGGCCGAGGGGCAGCAGCGCCGGGGAGCCGCGTTCCAGCGTGAAGAGGCCGAGACGCAGCGCTCGTTTCATGACGAAGAACGGGAGCCCCGCGAGGCGGGCGTGGCGCAGGGCGAACAGCATGCTGTTGTGCGACTGCCAGTACAGCCAGGCTTCAAACCTCGGAATCCGACAGCCGCCGGTCGGAAGATGGAAATGCTCGAGGCACGCGCCGGGCTCGTAGACCAGGCGGAATCCCGCCTTCCGGGCCCGGAGGCAGAAATCCGTCTCCTCCCCGATCGCCGCCCCTCCGTAGCGCCGGTCGAAGCCGCCGACCCGGTCGAACACCTCGCGCCGGAAGGACATGTTCCCGCCGGGCAGATGGTCCGCATCCCCCGGCTTGAGCGAGGAAAAGTTGCGCAGCACGCGTCCGTCGACGGGCCGGAAGCGGCCGGGCGGGCCTGCATCCCGGTCATACCCGCCGAGCACGCGCCCGCCCACGCCCGCCACGCCCGGATCGTCGTAGCGTGCCGCATGAGCCCGGACGAGCCCGGGATCGGGGATGCTGTCGTCGTCGAGAAAGAGGACCACGTCCCCGGTGGCCAGGGAAACACCCACGTTGCGGGCGTTTGGAAGCCCGCGTTCGGCGATCCGGTGATATCGAATGGAAAGCGCGGCGACCCGGGCATTGGCCTCCGCCGACTGGTCGACCACGATGATCTCATGGGGCGGCAGCGTCTGGTGCTCGAGATGACGGAGGAGGTTGTAAACGGCCTCCGGCCGGTCCACCGTGGGCAGGACGACCGAGATCCGGGTCATAGATCCTTCTATCGTCATCCGGGGCTTGCGCCGTCACCAGTATATCCGGAGGATGGGCCTCGCGATGGCCCGAGTCCGCGTCTGCCTGCCCGTCCGCCAGGGGGAGCGCTATCTGCGAGAGGCGATGGAGAGCGTCCTGGCCCAGACGTACGGGGGCTGGGAGCTGGTCGTCTCCGACAACGCCTCCACCGACGCCACACGGCGCATCGCGCGGACCGTGCGGGATCCCCGCATCCGCGTGCTCACCCGTTCCGAGGACATCGGTCTCGTGCGCAATCTCGAAGCCTGCCTGGAAGGGGCGGAAACGGAATGGGTCCTCTTCCTGTCCCACGACGACCGGCTTCATTCCCGCACCCTGCAGCAGCTTCTGGACGGCGCCTCGGACGGCGTCACGGCGCTTGTCGGGGGGGTGAACCAGATCGACGAACGGGGGGAAACCCTCAAGATCGACCGCCCGGGCCTTCCGCCCTCGATGTCGGGACAGGACCTGGCCGCCTGGAGCCTCGCTTTGGCGCTCAACCCGGCGCATTGGGCCGCCACTCTTTGGCGCCGCTCCTCTCTTGAGACCGCCGGGGGCCTGCGTCCGGAAGCGGGCCCCTTCTTCGACTGGAGCCTCTTCCTCCGAGTGGCGCTTCAGGGCCGAGTCCGACTGCTTCCGGAGCCCCTGGCGGACTGCCGGGTCCACCCCCTCAGCCTGACCTCCCGGCTGGGTTCCCCTGCCCTGCACGCTTCGGGACTCATGAACGCGCTCCGGGACTTCTCGCGGCTGCGTCCGGACTTCCAAGCTCAGGCGGGCGAAGCCTGCCGCACGCTGGCCCGGCGTTATTCCGCGCGCTCGGGAGAATCGGACCTGCGCTTTTTCGGGGAGGCCCGGCGCTGGATGGCCGCTCCCCTGCCTCTGGGAACCCGGATCGGCTGCCTGCTCCGGATGCTCAAGGTCCGCCTGAAGCGAGGGCCCGCCGCAGCGCCGCCTCCACCCGCTCCACCGAGCGCTCCCAGGTGAATTCAGCCACCGCGATGTCGCGGCCCGCCCGTCCCAGGACCTCGCGGCGGGCGGGATCCCGAATCAGCCGCTTCAGGGCGGCCGCGAGTTCGCCGGACTCAAGGCCGACCGCCTCCCCGATGCCCCGCGATCCGATGAACGTCCGGATCTCCTCCAGATCGGTCGCCGCGACGACGGCGCGCCCGGCCGCCATGTATTCGTAGAGCTTCAGCGGGGAAAACCCGAAGCGGGGATGCGGCGCCTGGAGGACATACGCGCAGAGGTCCGCGGCCGCCAGATAATCGGGAACGCGCTCGTGGTCCACGCGCCCCTCGCAGCGCAGATCGGCGCCGCCCGTCCCCTCCGCGCCGACGAGCACCAGGAGGGCCCCCGCCTCGCGCGCGGCGCGCTCCAGGAGGTCCCGTCCATGGTGCCCGTAGAAGCTCGCGACGCACACCACGACCGGACGGTCCGAGGGAAGCCCCAGCCGGCGCCGCGCTTCAAGCCGGTCGGCGGGACGGAAGCGCTCCGGATCCACCCCGTTGGGGACGACGTCGATGCGCTCCCGGGGAAACCCGTAGTCCCCCGAGAGAGCCTCCGCCAGCAGCGGCGAGACGGCGACCACCCGGGCGGCGCGGGACAGGGTCACCCGGTGCGCCCGGCGGACGAGGGCCTTCCGCCAGAAGGAGGGTGCCTCGTGCTCGAGAAGCCCGTTCACCTCCACGACCAGCGGACGGCGGAGCTCCACCGCCGCCGCGGACGGCGTCGTGGAGGCGTGGATGCCCCGGACATAAACCACGTCGGGGGCGAAGTCGATGCCGGCGCGGACGAAGGTCTTCGTGGAACCGATGAAATGCTGCCAGCGCCCCGGGGGCAGCGTCACGGTCCGAGCCTGCACGCCGGGCGCGGCCCCTCCCGGACAAACGAGACGCACTTCGTGTCCCCGCGAGACCAGGCCGTTGACGATGGAGCGCACGTGCACGCTCCAGGCAAAGGGCACCGTCAGGTCGTCGAACGTGAGATAGAGGATTCTCATCCCCGGGCGGGCTAACGGGAGGGAAAGGCGGGCGGACGGGGCGCTTTCGCGAGGGCCTCGATGCGGGCCAGCAGCCGGGGGAAGTTCTTCCGGGAATCCGCGCGGGCCAGGGCGATCGCGCGTCCGCGCAGCGCCACCTCCTGGCGGTCCTGCTCGTTCCCCGCCGCCCGCTGCAGCGCCTTGGCGAGCGCCTCGGGGTTGCCCGGCGCGAACATCCAGCCCGACTGGCCGTCCGCGATCCATTCCTTGTTGGCGGCGATGTCGCTCGCAATGACCCCGAGGCCCGAGGCCATCGCCTCCAGAAGCCCGAGGGAGGCGCTGTCGCTGCGGGAGCAGGTGACGTACGCGTCCGCCGCCGCCAGATAATCCGGGATCTTGTCGTTGTCCACCATGCCGGCGAACTTGATCCGGTCGATGACCTTGAGCTCGGTCGCGCGCTTCTCCAGGTCCTGGCGCATATTCCCGTCGCCCACCAGCACGGCGGCGAACTTCTCCATGTCGGGCTTCGCCAGGGCGGAGATCAGGGTCGGATGATCGTACATCTCCTTGAGCGGGCGGGTCGAAATGATCACGAACTTGTCGTCGATGCCCAGTTCCTGCCGCAGCGCCAGGTTCCGCGGGCGCGGCTCGAATTTTCCACCGTCCAGCTCGATGGGCAGGACCTCGACCGCCTCCGGCCGGAGCCGCGCCAGCTTCTTGGCCTCTTCCGCCGCCGTCTTGGAGTTGCACACGACGAGATTCGCCGTGCGCAGGGCCTTCACCGCGCGCTCCGCGAACCCGCGATGCAGCTTCGGCCAGACGAGGATGTCCGAGCCCCAGGGAAAGAGGCAGAGCGGCATCGCGCCGGCATGGGCCGCGACGTAGCCGGAGGTCAGGGCCCAGTTGGCGAAGACGACGTCGAAACGGTCGCGCCGCATCACATCCTTGATCTTGAGGCAGGCGCGCGCCTCGTCCCGCCGGTATTCGACGGCGCGGATGAGCCTCCAGCGGCTCGCCCCCGCCCCGTCCGGATAGGTCTCGTAGCGCTCGTGGATCACCTTGCAGCCGAGGTCCGTGACGAACTTGGGAAGTTCGGGCGAGCGGTGGAAGAACGTCAGCAGCGTGACGGTGTGGCCCGCCGCCCGAAACTGGGAGAGCAGGCGCTCGTCATGGACGTTCAGGATGTCCGACAGGTACAGGATGTTCATGCCGTCTTGCGCCGTCCCAAGGACCGCAGCAGTTCCACGTCGTCCCTCTCGATCGCCCCGGCCGCGCGGGCCAGAGGCCACGCCAGCAGGGCCGTAATCCCGAACGCCGGCGCGGCCACCGCCCCTGCCGCCCACCTGCCGGGCGGGAGCCGTTCCGGGCCCCACAGATGCCAGGCCCCGAAAACGGCCATCAACGGCAGCAGCACCGCCGACGGTCTGAGGAGGGCGCTTCCCGCGAACTCTCCCCAGGTGAATTCCACCCGCCGGCGCAACCCGCCCACCAGGATGAGCTGCGCGGCGACCCAGCCCGAGGCCAAGGACGCCGCCAAGCCTGCGCAATCATATCGGCGCCCGATCCCCGTGTAAAGCAACACGGCCACTCCCAAGCCCAAGGCCTGGGCCAGGGCCGAGCGCCCGGGGAGCCCGAGGGCGGCCGCCACCGCGTGCCCCGGCGACGCGACGGCCCCCGCCAGGGCGCCGACGGACAGAAGGCGCAGCACCTGCACGGACAGGGGGCTCCAGTTCCCCAGCCAGAATTGCAGCAGTTCCGGGGCGAAGAGGGCGGCGAAACCCAGGGACTGGAATCCCGCCACGGCGTGAAGGCGGGCCGCCCTCAGCAGCGCCGACTTCACCCTTCTCCCGTCGCCCCGCGCCTCCAGATCCGAAACTGCCGCGGGAAGCGCCGCGGAAAGCTCCGTCACGAGGGCGCCGATGCGCTCGGACAATCCGGCTCCGAATTGATAGAGCGAAATGCCCGCGGCCGGCAGCCCGCTCAGCGCCAGCAGCAGACGGTCGCTCCGAAACAGCTGGTTGATCAGCTGCCCCGCATGGGAGCGGACGCCGAATGAAACGAGAATGCTCAAATCCTCCCGGCTCGCTCCACGCGGTCCCGGATGCCCCGCCCGCCTCAGCTGCACGGCCAGAATCGCGGTCTGCGCGGCCACCCAGAAGAGCCCGTTCGAGGCGAGGGCGCTCAGGCCTCCCCCGGCGACCAGGACCCCCACCGTCCCCGCCGCGCTCAACGGCAGGAAGAGCAGGCTGAGCCGGGCGGCGCGATCCAGACGCTGGAGACCCGCCAGCGTCGACTGGAGATGCCGGTACACCGGCACCAGCAGGGTCTGCAGCGCGAGCAGCAGGAACGCCGTCCTCTCCCCCCCCAGCAACGCGGGAGACAGCAGGCCGCTCGCCGGCACGATCGCTCCAAAGAGGAGGAGGATGCAGATCCCGTCGTAGACCAGCCAGGAGGCCCAGAGCCGTCGCAGGCCGTCTCCGTCCTCCAGCGCCCTCCGCCGCGCCACCTCGCGCGTCAGCGCCGTCGCGATCCCAAGATCGTAGTGGGAAAGCCAGACCGCCACGGCGTTGAGCACCACCCAGATCCCGTAGCGCTCCAGTCCGAGCCTGCCGACCACGAAGGGCGTCAGGAGGATGGGCAGCAGCATCCCCGACACGGCGCTCAGCATCGACCAGGCGGTGTTCCGGACGACGCCGGCCTTGTCGGCGGCTTCGCTCACCGGCTCACCTCGTCGAGCACGCGGGCCAGCTGAGCCGCCTGGGCCCGGCGCTGGAACGAGGCCGACGCCGGAGCCTTCCAGGCCGGGAGCGCGGCGATGAAGTCCCTCAGCGCCGCGGGCCAGGCCTCCCGCTCCTCCGAGGGGACCGACGTCCCCGCCCCGGCCCCCCGGATCCAGCGGTCGGCCGCCCCGCCCCGGGGGACGATCCCGAAGACGGGCCGGCCGGCGCCGAGGTACTCGTAGAGCTTCGCCGGAAGCTGGCGCGCCGCCGGGGCTTCCAGACAGAGGAAACAGGCGGCGCTGGCGGACAGGACCGCCCCCAGGTCGCCGTGAGGCAGATGCCGCTCGACCCGGACGGGAAACGGCCAGGTCCCCGCCTCGAACTGGCCGAAGCGGTCGCCGACGACGCGGACCTCGACGTCCTTCAGACCCGAGGCCGAAAGCGCCTCGAGGAAGGGGCGGGGGCTCTGGTATCCGTAGACCGATCCCGCATAGGTGAACACGAGGGGCCGGCGCAGCGGATCGGCCGCGGGCCCCCCGAAATCCGCGGGATCGAAGCCGTTCTCGATCGTCTCGCAGGGGACCGACGGGAACCTCGCCTGCAGATCCTCCGTGTGCAGCGGATTCAGCGTCACCACCCGCCGCGCCGACTCCACCACGAAGCGCTCCAGCGAGCGGTGCCGCGCGTCATGCCAGCGCGTGGAAGGCCGGTGGTACATGTTCCGGGTCCACTCGTTGTGGAAATCCGCCACGAAGGGAATCCCCGCCGAGCGCGCGGCCTCCGCCGCGGCCACCAGCGTGCCCGGCGGCACCGAGTTGGCCCAGACCACCGCCGGCTTCTGCTCCCGGATCAGGCGCGGCAGCAGGCCCCGGAGGGACCGCCGCCAGCCGCCCTCCTCGTCGGGAATGCAGAGGAAGCGGCGGAGGGGATCGACCCAGGAGGCCGGCAGCAGACCCAGCGCCCGCGAGGGCTCGAAGGGGGCCAGGCGATGCAGGGGCGCCGGGACGCGGGCGAAGCTTTCATCCCGCGGCTGGCGGGGATCGGGCTCCCGGGCCACCACGACGGGCTCCCAGCCGAAGTCGGGCAGGTATTGGGCGAAACGGGCGGGACGATGAGCCGCCACGCCCCCCGAGGGCGGGTAATGAAAGGACACCATGAGCACGCGCCCGCCCACGATTGAAGCACCTCCGCGGAATGCCCTGCGGCGCCGGACCGCCCGGGCTCGATATACTAATGGTTCGACGCGTTGGATGCACCGGTCGCCCTCCTCGGCGGGGCGCCCGGGGGCATCAACGTCGGCCCGCTCCTTGGAGAAGACGACGGCCCTGCAGATGGAAAGCTCCGAATCCCGGTTCCGCGACGAGCGGGTCTTCCAGCGCCTGATGGTCACGCTGTTCCCGCTCGGCATCCTGGGACTGCTCGCGTGGTTCCTGGTGCGCGGGGAAAGCCTCGTCGTCATGCTCCAGGCAGGCGCGGCCCTGGCCGCCCTCTTTTATGTCGCCATCTTCCTGGATATTACCTTGGGGCTGGCGATCCTCATCCTCTGCACGGCCCTCTCCCCCGAAATATCCATCGGAGGCTTCAACGACCTGCGCCTGGAGGACTTTCTGGTCCCCGCGCTGGCCCTGAGCTGGGCGGGGCGCTCCCTCCTGCAACGCGAACCCCTCGCCCCCACCCTGATCGGCGGCCCCGCGCTCCTGGCGGTCGTGATCTGCCTCGTCGCCACCCTGGCGGGGGCGGCGATGGGAAGCACCACGATCCGGACCGCCACCCTCCACCTGGTAAAATACGGGGAGTACCTCCTGATCTACCTGCTCTTCCTGAACAACGTCCGCACGCGCCACGAGTTCCGCGCCCTGGCCTCGTTCGCCCTTATCGCGGCCCTGGTGAGCGCCTTCACGGCCTCCAGTTCCTCCGCGGGGGCCGATCACGACCCCGGCCGCTTGAGCGGCCCCCACGGCGAAACGGCCAATATCTTCGGCGGGTACCTCGCCATCCATGTCGCCATCGCCCTCGGGGTCTTTCTTCAGGCCCCGGGTCGGGGCGCCCGGCTGGGATCCGCCGCGGCGGCGGTGGGCCTGGCCATCCCCCTCCTCTACACCTACTCCCGCACGTCGGTCAGCGCCCTGGTGGCCGCGTGCGCCGTCTTCGCCCTGCTGAGGGAACGGCGTCTGTTCGTCGTCCTCGGCGTCATGGCCGTCTGCGTCCCCCTGCTCGCCCCGGAATCCATCTGGACCCGCATCACCACCATCTCCGGGGTCGCCTACGGCACGGAGCCCTCGTCCTGGGCCTCCCGCCTCCACGCCTGGCAACTGCATCTGCCCAAGATGCTCGGAGAAAGCCCCCTCCTGGGCTTCGGCATCGCCTCCCTTCCCCTCGGGGAACTGGACAACGAATATGTCCGCGTGCTCATCGACACGGGGCTCCTGGGCTTCGCCGTCTTCCTGTGGATCCTCGTCCGCCTGGGCCGCGCCGCGGACCGCCTCCACCAGACCCTCCCCTCGCTCACGATCGAAAAGGGGTATGCCGCCGGCTACTGGATCGCGTTCTGGACCTTCCTCGTCCACGCGGTCGGATCCACCAGCTTCACCGCCATCCGGACGATGGAGTCCTTCATGGTCCTCAGCGGCCTCTTCGCAGCGCTTCATCACCGGGCCGCCGAATGGCTGCCGGAATACGCCCGGGAGGGCTCCGCGGTGCTGGTCTCGGACGCGCCGGTGCTCAATCCCCGGACTTCCTAGAGGATGTATTTCCGCACATCCTCGCTCGCCAGCACGTCCTTGAGGCGATCCCGCACGTACTTCGCATCGATCGAGATCCGGGCGGGCGAAATGTCCGGCGCGGTGAACGAGATCTCGTCCAGAACCTTCTCGACCACCGTATGCAGGCGCCGGGCGCCGATGTCCTGCGACGTGAGATTCGCCTGCGCGGCGACCGACGCCATCTCCTCGACGGCGTCCTTCCGGAAGTCGATCTTCACCCCGTCCGTCTCCAGCAGCGCCGTGTACTGCTTCAGGAGCGCGCTGCGGGGCTCCGTCAGGATGCGGACGAAATCCTCGCGTCCGAGGCTCGTCAGCTCCGCGCGCAACGGGAAGCGCCCCTGCAGTTCGGGGATCAGGTCCGTGGGCTTCGAGAGGCTGAAGGCCCCCGCGGCGATGAACAGGATGTGGTCCGTCTTGACCACCCCGTAGCGGCAGTTCAGCGTCGCCCCCTCCACGATCGGCAGCAGGTCCCGCTGGACGCCGCCCCGGGAGACGTCCGGACCGCCGCCCTTCTCGGCGCCGACCACCTTGTCGATCTCGTCGATGAAGATGATGCCCGACTCCTGGGCGCGCCGCAGGCCTTCGCGCGTCACGCGGTCGCGGTCGATCAGCTTCTCCCCCTCCTGCTGCGTCAGCACGCGGCGCGCCTCCCCCACCCCGATGCGCCGGGTCACCTGCTTCGAGGGGAACATGTTCCCCAGCGAGCCCGGCAGGTCCATGCCCACCTCCTCCGTGCCGCTCGGCGAGAACACCTGCATGAAGGGCGTCTGCCGCTCCTCCACCTGGATCTCGACCTCGCGGGCGTCGAGCAGCCCGGCCCGGAGCCGTTCCCTCATCTTGTCGCGGGATTCCTCCGACTGCCGCGCCGACTCCGCCTCGGCCGCCGCGGGACGCCGCGGCAGGAGCAGGTCCAGGAGGCGCTCCTCCGCGAGCTCCTCGGCCTTCCCCTGGACTTTGGCGAGTTCCTCCGCCTTGACCATGCCCACCGAGACCTCGACCAGGTCGCGCACGATCGATTCCACGTCCCGCCCCACGTAGCCGACCTCCGTGTAGCGCGTCGCCTCCACCTTCACGAAGGGCGCGCGGACCAGCGTCGCCATCCGGCGCGCGATCTCCGTCTTGCCCACTCCGGTGGGGCCGATCAGGAGGATGTTCTTCGGCGTGACGTCCGCCCGCAGCTCCGGCGGCAGGCTCATGCGCCGCCAGCGGTTGCGCACCGCGATCGCCACCACCCGTTTCGCCGCCGACTGGCCGACGATGTGCTTGTCGAGCTCCTCGACGACGCGGCGCGGGGTCAGATCTCGAGTGTCCATCGGATTCCCTGCTCAATCGACTCGGTACAAGACGGCCTCGTTCCCGGTTCCCGCGGTCGAGATCCGGATCGAGGCGAATTCGCCGCCCAAACGCCGCTCCAGCCGCTGGAAGCCCCAGGTCTTGGCGGAGGGCCCCTTGTTGACCACGATCCAGCGGATGGATTCCCGGTCCAGAAAACGCCGGAACTCCTCCGCGTTCGTGAAGGCGTCGAACCCCACCCGGGCCTGGATGTCCGACGCCGCCAGGAACGGGGCGTTGCAGTAATACACCCGCTGTTCGACGAGCAGGATCCGTCCGCCTCCGCGCTCCGCCTGGCGGATCTGCGCCAGGCTGTTGATCCGCGACGAGAGGTACGTCTCGCGGTCCTCTTCCCCGAGGACGACCGGAACCTTCGGGAGGTTCCTCCAGGCGTTGATCCCGATCGAAAGACCGAGCGCCGCCCCGAGGACGGCGAGGGCCGCCCCGCGGAGCAGCCCCCCGCCCGCCACGGCGGCCGCAAGCCCGGCCGAGGCGAGCGCGAGCAGCAGGATCCATCCGGGGGAGGCGTAGCGCAGGGCATTGGCGAGCCCGGGGGCGCTGAGGCCCATCTGACGGAAGAGAAATGCCGCAAAGAGCACGGCGACGGCGCCGATCCAGCGGCTCCTCCCCCCCAGGCCGAGGGCCGCCGCGGGGAAAGCCGCCAGGATCAGCGCGTCCAGGCCCAGGCCCTCCCCCAGGGCCCGTCCCCACCCGCTCTCCACGCCTCCGCCCCCGAGCGCCCCGGAACCCGAGCCGAGCGGATAGAACAGCTGACCCTTGAGGACATGATTGCGCAGGTACCAGGGAAACCCGATCGCCAGCGCGACGATCGGAATCGCGGCCCCGTCCGCCAGCCAGCTCCGCAGGGGGGCCCGGTCGCCGAGCCGGACGGCCGCCCACGCGAGCGCGATCGCCAGCAGCGCCCAGGCCCCGGCATATTTCATCCCCAGGACCGCCCCGAGCCCCAGCCCGGCCAGCACGCGCCAGCGGATCCCGCCCGAGTCCCGCAGACGGTCGAGGGCGTACGCCGCCGTTCCGAAATACACGGCCTGGCCGACTTCGACGTCCCCGCCGTCCATCCGCAGCACGTACGTGACCGACGAGAGCCAGGCGAGGCCCGCCACCAGGCGGCCGGGTTCCCCCGCGAGCCTCAGGCCCCAGAGGCGGGCGACGCCGAAGCCCGCCAGATACATCAGCGTGTTCATGAGCGACGCGAGGCGCTCCCCGTCGAGGATGAAGCCCAGCGTGTGGAGCGACTCCATCATCATCGGCCGGTATCCGTGCGGGATGTCCTCCCGCAGGAGCAGCGATCCATCCTCGGCCCGGAGCCGGGCCATCGCGAAGTGGTAGACGCCCGTGTCCCATCCCGTCGCCGGGGCCAGCGCCCCGACGATCCCCAGCAGGGTCTGCGCGGCCACGAGGCAGGCTCCCCAGCGGCTTTCGGCGAGCAGCGACCGCAGGGCCGCCGGCAGTTCCGGAAGTTCCGCCCGCGACCAGAGCAGCCCGGCGGCCAGGAGCGGGAGCAGGATCGGCCCGACGGGGAGCCGGAACGCCAGGAGCAGCGTCACCCCGGTCATCACGAGGGCGAGACCGAGCGGCAGCCCCAGGCAGGAGAGCTCCGCCGCCGAGGCGCCGGGGAGCAGGCGCCGGGCCAGCCGCCGTCCCAGGGCCGCGATGACCGCCGCCAGGACCGCCGCCTTCGCGACCGCCGCCAGGCCGGCCATGCCCTACAGCTCCTCGATCTGGAACTGGGCGTTCGTGTAAACGCAGATCCGGCCGGCGATCTCGAGCGACTCCCGGACGAGATCCGCCGGCTTGAGCGTGCTGTGCTTCACGAGGGCCCGGGCCGCGGCCACCGCGAAGGGGCCCCCGGAACCGATCCCCGCCACCCCGTCCTCGGGCTCGATCACGTCGCCGGTGCCCGACACCATGAGCGTGTGCTCCCGGTCGGCCACCAGCAGGAGGGATTCCAGGCGCCGCAGGATCCGGTCGCTGCGCCAGTCCTTCGCCAGATCCACGGCCGCCCGGGCGGCGCTGCCCTGGCACTTCTTGAGCATGCCTTCGAAGCGCTCGAGGAGGGACATGCCGTCGGCCGCGCCGCCGGCGAACCCGGCGAGGACCTTGCCGTCATGCAGCTTGCGCACCTTGACCGCGTTGTGCTTGACGACGGTGGCGCCCAGCGTGACCTGGCCGTCGCCGCCGAGGGCCACGGCCGTCCCGCGCCGCACCGCCAGGATCGTCGTCATGGCGCGCGATTGTAGCCCGGGGGTGCTAGTCCAGCCATAGATAGATCGGGGACTCCGTCAGCTTCACCCGCGCCGAACCGTCCTTCACCTCGACGCTTTCCGCCGGGACGGCCCCCGCCTCCAGCGGCATCCGCTCGGCCCGCGACACCCGCGCGCCGCCGACCTCGATCGAGACGTCCGCCGTGCGGCCGGAGCCCGTCGGCGACCAGGCCGCCAGGATCTTCCTCGCAGGCTGCGACGCCTGCTCGAACTCGTACACGTAAAGTTCCCCGGGCTTGGAGGCCCGCACGCGGGAAAGCCGGAAGTCCCCCAGCGTCCGCTGCAGGTGCGAGAGCGCATGGTACGAGGGTTTCGGCTGGAACTTCCGGGTGATGCCCGAGGAGGCGTGCACGCTGGCCTCGTCGTTGTCGTCGTAGTAGAAGATGTAGGCCCGCGCGACGTCGAGCGTCATGAAGACCAGGGTCGAGCGCACGAGGTACTGCGCCTGCTGGAGGTCCGTCACGCCCACCCACTTCGCGAAATCCCCCTTGGGCTCCGGCTTCTTCGTGGTGCAGTCCCACCCGAACTCCGTGATCCAGACCGGCTTGCCCCGGGCGTGTTCGTTCCGCCAGGCGATCACCTTCTCGACGTCCTTCAGGTACGCGAGCGAGGGATCCTCCGGGAAGGAGCGCCTCCAGGTGGGCCAGGGCTCCGCCTCCGCGTAGGTGTGCACGTTGATCACGTCGTAGAGCGCCTCGAGCCCCTTCACGCAGTCCAGGCTCTTCGCGTACTTGTGGCTCTTCCCCTCCACCACGGCGCAGGTGGCGATCTGCAGCTTCGGATCCCCCTCCCGGAGGCCGCGCGCCATGTTTTCGAAGATCTTCCGGTAGAAGGGATCGTCGTAATGCCCGGGTTCGTTCCCGATCTCCGCCGACGCGACGAGATTCCGCGACGAGGGTCCCAGGGCGGCCGCGACCGCCTTGCCGTAGCGATGCGCGTCGACGGCGGGGTCCTTCCACGCCTTCTGCTCCAGGCCCGCGAACATCAGGGAGGCGTCGATCGTGAAGCCCTCGGCCTTCCACGATCCGTACGTCGTCTCCCAGTTCACCCTGTTTCGCGCGAAGGGCAGCTGGGTCTGATGATCGGTGTCGCTGCCCGTGTCCCACATCATGCTGTGGTAGTTGCGGACCAGTTTCACCGCGGGGCTGTACAGCTTGGGACGGAACGTGAAGTGCCCGTTGATGCCGAGGAAGTCCCTCAGGCAGGGTTTCGGCGGGGCGGACTGCGGCTCGGGCGGGACGGCGGCCAGGCCGAGCAGGAGCGCCAGAGGGAGGATTTTCATACGGGCTACTATAGCGAAGCCGGGGCCGCCTGTGGCATACTCGCTCCCCATGTCCGGCCGATTCATCGTCATCGAAGGCATCGACGGCTCCGGCAAATCCACCCTCGCGAAGCGCCTGGAGGCCGCCCTGCTCGCCCGGAAGCGCCGCGTCGTCCGCGCCCGCGAACCGGGGGGGACGCCCCTCGGCGAGCGCATCCGCGGGCTCCTGCTCGCCCCCGAAAACAAGGCGATGGTCCCCTTCACCGAGCTCTTCCTCTTCATGGCCTGCCGCGCCCAGCTGGTCGACGAGTCCATCCGCCCCGCCCTGAAGCGCGGCGCCGTCGTCCTGCTCGACCGCTACTACTACTCGACGGCCGCCTACCAGGGCGCCGCCGGCCGGATCGGCATCCCCGTGGTCCTGGACGTCGCCGAGCGCGTGGCGCGCTTCCCCAAGCCCGATCTCGTGCTGCTGCTGGACCTGCCTCCGGACCGGGCGCGCGGGCGGGACGGCATCCGCAACGACCGCGTCGAAAACAAGGGCCTCACCTACCAGCAGCGCGTGCGCCGGGGCTTTCTCAGGCTCGCCCGGCGCGAGCCGCGGCGCTTCTGCGTGCTGGACGCCGCCCGGCCGGCCGACGAGGTGTTCGCCGCCGCATGGAAGGCGGTGTCGCGTGCCCTTTGAGGCGCTGCTCGGGAACGTGACGGCCTTCTCCCGCCTCCGCGGCGTGCTCGAATGCGGCCGCCCGGCCCATGCCTGGCTGTTTGCGGGGCCGGAAGGGGTGGGCAAACGCGCGGCCGCCCTGGAGTTCATCCGCGCCCTGGGATGCCGGCTCATCCTCATCGAAAAGCCCGAGGACCGGCACGAGATCCTCATCGCCCAGATCCATGAATTGATCCGGGAACTCGGCATGACCTCGAAGGAGGGCCGCGCGATCCTCATCAACGACGCGCACCGCATGTCCGAGGAGGCGATGAACGCCCTCCTCAAGACGCTGGAGGAGCCGCCCGCGCGCACGCTGCTGATCCTCGTGACCTCGCAGCCCGGACGCCTGCTCGGCACGATCCGCTCCCGCTGCCAGACGCTCCACTTCGCCCCGCTCCTGGAGGACGAGGTCGCCGCCTGGGCCCGCAAGGAGCTGGGCCTGTCCGAGGACGACGCCCGCCTGGCGGCGCTCCTCTCCGAAGGTTCGCCCGGCACCTCGAGGACCCTCGCTCCCGAGCTGGCCTCCCTCCGCGAACGGGGCCGCGACCTCCAGGCGCGCGTCCTGAACGGGGAGATCAACGCCGTCATCGAAGCCCTCACCAAGATCAAGAACACGGAGGAGCAGCGCGCCTCCGCGCGCCAGGGGCTCCGGCTCATCGCCCAGGCGCTGCGGGAGGTGCTGCTGGCCCGCGGCGGACGCCGCCCCGTCCTCGCCACGAAGGAGTTCCTCGAGCGGATGGCCGGGCTCGACGAGGACGACCTGGCCGACCGCCTGGAATCCCTGGTCGACCACGAACGCCTGATCGACCTCAACGCCAACGTCCCCCTCGTGGTCGAGGACGCCTGCCTGCGTTTGTAGAAGGGCCCCGCCTTCGATACAATGACCCTTTCCCGATTCGGACCAAGCAGCATGGGCAACAAGTTCTTCATCACGACGGCGATCGACTACGTCAACAGCGCCCCGCACGTCGGGACGTCCTACGAGAAGATCCTCGCCGACGTCACCGCGCGCTGGCGGCGGCTCAAGGGCGACGACGTCTTCTTCCTCATGGGCAACGACGAGCACAGCCAGCAGGTCGCCGACCGCGCCCAGGAGAACGGCCTGACCCCGGCCGCCTGGTGCGACCGGATGGAGGAGAAGTTCCGCTCCACCTGGAAGAAGCTCGACCTCTCCTACGACCAGTTCATCCGCACCTCGCAACCGGCCCATCACCGCGCCTGCCAGGAGATCTTCCGGCGTCTGCGCGCGAAGGGGGACGTCTACAAGGCCCTCCATCAGGGGCTCTACTGCGTGGGCTGCGAGGAGCGCAAGACCGGCAGCCAGCTGCAGGACGGCAAATGTCCCAACCACCCGACCACGCCGCTGAAAACCGTGGCCGAAGAGAACTACTTCTTCCGGCTCTCGAAGTACGCGGAGCCCGTGCGAAAGCTCATCGCAGCGGGGGACTTCATCGATCCCCCCTTCCGGGCCAACGAGATGCTCCAGCTGATAGAACAGGGGCTGGAGGACATTTCGATCTCCCGGCGCTCGACGCGCTGGGGCGTCCCGATCCCCGACGACCCCGAACAGGTCATGTACGTCTGGTTCGACGCCCTCGTCAACTACATCACGGCCGCGGGCTTCCCGGACGACCCGGAGCGCTTCCGGCGCCTCTGGCCCGCCGACCTCCATGTCATCGGCAAGGACATCACCCGCTTCCACGCCGTGATCTGGCCCGCGATGCTGCTGTCGGCGGAGCTTCCGCCGCCCCGGCGCCTCGCCATCCACGGCTTCGTCTACGTCCGCCAGGGCGACCAGCGCTTCAAGATGTCCAAGACGCTGGGCACCGTGATCGACCCCGTCATGATCGCCGACCGCTTCTCGGCGGACGCGCTGCGCAGCTTCCTGATGGCCGAGGTGGCCTTCGGGAAGGATGGCGACTTCAGCTGGGATGCCTTTTTCAACCGCTACAACAGCGATCTGGCGGACAAGCTGGGCAACCTCCTGAACCGGGTGGTCTCGATGACGGAGCGCTACCAGGGCGGGGTCCTCGCCGGGAAGGGCGCCCCTCTGCCCCAGGATGCCGCGTTGAAGGAGACCGTCGGCGGCCTGGGCGTCCGCATCGCCCCGCTGCTCGACCGCATGGAGTTCCACACCGCGCTGGCCGAGATCTACAAGGCGGTGACGGCCGCCAACGGCCACATCGAGGCCTGCGCCCCGTGGACGCTGGCCAAACAGGGGAAGAAGGACGAAGTCGCCGGGGTCCTCTACCGCTCCGCGGAGGCCCTCCGCATCCTGGCGATCCTGCTCTCCCCGTTCATCCCGCCGGCCTCGCGCCGCATCCTCGAGCAGCTGGGGATCCCCGAAACGCCGCTGACCTTCGCGGCCGCGACGGAATGGGAGCGGATTCCGGAGGGCACGCGCGTTAACAAAGGGGCGGTGTTGTTCCAGAAGGTCGACCCGAATGCCGAGCAACCTTGAAGCGCGCCTGAAGGGTGTGGTCCAGGCGGACGGTCGCTACCACATCAACGCGTACCGCTTCATCTACGAAGCCCTCGACTTCACCGTGCGCCGGCTCGACAAGCGGCGCCACATCTCCGGCCGCGAACTCCTCGAGGGCGTGCGGGACCTCGCCCTGAAGGAGTTCGGGGCGCTCGCGGTGATGGTCTTCGACGTCTGGGGGCTGCACAAGACGGGGGATTTCGGGGACATCGTCTTCAACCTGGTGGAAGCCGGCCTCATGAGCCGCTCCGACCAGGACAACCGCGAGGAGTTCGACGACGTCTACGATTTCCGGGACGTCTTCAGGATCGACGCGACGCCGCGCTGCGACGAATAGGCCCCACCGTTTCCCTTGGAGCCCCCTCCTCCATGAGGTACGCTCATCACCGTGCTAAACCGCGGGTGGAAGGGCTGGATCCTAGGCCTCCTGGGCATCGCCCTCATCGTCTTCGTGTATCACCTGCGCGCCGTCTTCCTGCCGCCGCTCGTCGCCCTGCTCCTGGCCTACATCCTCAACCCGCTCCTCAACAAGCTGGAGGAGCGGCGCGTCCCCCGGCCGGCCTCCATCGCGGGCATCTACGTCCTGCTTTTCGGGC